>NZ_JAGIYZ010000013.1 GCF_017813355.1 Roseomonas nitratireducens | reverse complement strand
GTGCCCGTCGGCGATGCGAACTTCCGCGTCACCGCGCCGATCGCCACGCGCGAGGTTCGCGCCATCGCGCGCCTCACCGATGGCAGCCTCGCCCTGATCCTGGCCGACGCCCGATGGCTGACCGTCCGCGAGGCGCCGCCGGCCCTGGTCGCGCACCTGAAGGCAGCCGGCGCCAGCGCGGGCTGACCCCCTGCGGTCATCTGGCGGCGGGCGAATGCTGCCGGCACACTCGGCGGCGTGAACCAGCCGACCTTCCACAGTCTCAACCGATGGGACAAGCGGCTGGTCCGCGCTGTCGGGCGCGCCTACCGGCAGAACGGCGCCGAGGGCACGCTGGAGCCGCAGGCGTGGTTCCGCATCCGCGACGCCTACCTTGCCGCCGGGGGCGACCCGGCCATCGCCGCCACGGAGCCCAACGTCATCCTGGCCACGCTGGCGCGGGTCTATCCGGCATGGCTGCATGAGACGGCCATGGACGCGGAGCAGCCGCACCGGCGCCAGGAGCGCGAAGCGCGGCATGGCCGGAGCCTGGATCGCCTGCGCGCTGTGGTGGGCGAATGGGCGCAGGGCGAGCCGTTGGTCAGGATGGTGTGGCTGATCGGCTCGCGGGCGGTGGGCGACCCCTATCCCGGCAGCGATGTGGACCTCGTGTTGAGCCTGTCCTCAGACCCGGCGGTGGTGGCGCAGGGGGCGCAGGGGCGGGGGGCCGTGCTGACCCTGATGCGCCAGGATCGCCGCGAGGCGTGGCAGGCGGCGCTTCAGGAGCGCATCGCCCAGGAGGTGCAGGTCCTTGTGCTGTTCCGGGACAACGACATCGTGCGCGATGCGGTGAAGCGGGAGGGCGTCTGCCTCTACCGGCGGCGGGCGGCGCCAGGGCTGCGCAAGGCGCCCTAGGCCCCCCCAGGCAACCAGGGCAGGGCAAGCAGCCCCAGGCGCGCCCACAGGCCCCCCAGGCGCCCACAGGCGCCGGGGGGCGCCCCCAGGGCGGCGGGCGGGCGCCAGGGCGCCCCCCAGGCCCACCCAGGGCGGCCCAGGGCGGCTCCCTACGCCGGGCGGGCCTCCCTACGCCTGGGGCTGTAGGCGGCGGCCCGGCTGTAGGCGGGGCTGTAGGCAGACCGCGCACCGCTGCGGCGAAAATCCCGCGATCTGAGGCGCATAGGGCGGAAAGGCAGAACGCCACCCCATCCGCCAGTTTCCCCGTTGCTCGCACCCCTACGCCGCGTCTCGCCCTGGCGCGCGAGGGCTCACGTCTGGCCGGCCAGCGTCGAGCCAAGCAACCCCATCGACATCAGCGCCCAGTCATTCAGCACGTGGGCGCCGGTGGAGACCCATAGGTTCTTGGTGATGATCCAAGGCAGCGTGAGCACCAATCGGGCGGTGCCGATGATCACGATGCACTGCACCAGGTTCCAGCCATAGGTGGGCAGGTGGGCCAGGCCGAACAGCAGGGCCGACAGCAGCCAGGCGCCGACGATGGCACCCCGGCGGCTGGCGCCGAAGCGTCGGGTGAACAGGGTCAGCAACGCGAGGAACGGGAGGATCGAGATGACTTCCTCCCCGAGCAGTTGCAGCGCGATCTTGACGAGAAACAGCACTCGACCGGCCGTATCCAGTCCGACGACCGATGCGATGGCGGCGTTGGCCTCGACCTCGACGAACGCCGTCACCACGGCGCCGACGCACAGCGTGACGACGATGTTGAGCAACGCGAACAGGACCATCCACTTGATCTCGCGCCCGGACACCCGTCCGAACAGCGCCCGCCAGGCGCTGCCCGCAACGAAGGCAAGCGCCCCGAGTGGAATGACGAACAGCAGGATGGCCGGCACGAAACCGCCCACCATGCCGCCCGGCCAGGCGAACGGCAGCGCGACCGACATGAAGCCGACGCCCACGGCGGCCATGACGAGCAGCCACTGCCATGCCGTCAGGGCCACCGGCTGGCCGCGGAAATAGGGAAAGTCGCGGCCCGGGTCTTCCAGCCAGGCAAAGCGGCCGCCGTCCTCGGTCGTACTCACTCTGGAAGCGTTCATCGGTCGGTTCTTCATGCGGGGTGGCGGTTGACCTGCGGACCGCGGCGGCCCGGTGCCGACGCGTCATGGTTTCTCTGCTGACGCCAATTCAGCATTCATCGCCGCCGTCGACACCATGCCAAGCGGCACCCCGCGCCGGTTCCCCCCGCGAACCCCCACGCGCCACCCCTGACCGCCCATCGCGCAGCCCGCCCGGCGGATCACCCGTCCGCCCCGCGCGCGAGCACCGGCAGCCGCAGCGTGGCGGCAAGGCCGCCGGCGGCGGATGGCCCCAGCTCCAGGACGCCGCCGTGGATCTCCGCGAGATCCGCGACGATCGCCAGCCCCAGCCCGGTGCCTGGAATCGCCTCGTCGAGCCGCGTCCCGCGCCGCAGGGCAGCCTCGCGCTGCTCCGCCGCAAGCCCCGGGCCGTCGTCGCCGACGCCGATGACGACGACGCCATCGGCCATGGCCACCGACACCTCCACCCGGCGCCGTGCCCATTTGCACGCATTCTCCATGAGGTTGCCGAGCATCTCCGTCAGGTCCTGCGGGTCCACGCGCAGCCGCGCCGCGGCGTCGCCCGCCACGGCGATGACGATGCCGCGCTCGCCGAGGAGGCGCCGCAGCGCCGACGCCACCTCCTCCGCCACCGCCAGCGGCGCGACGGTGGGCGCGGCGCTCGCCGCGACCCGCGCCGCGGTCCGCGCGCGGGCGAGGTGATGGTGGACCAGCCGCTCGAGCGCCGCGGCCTGCGCGCGCGCGGCGGCGACGTCCGGCGCGCCGCCCTCCAGCGCGTTGCGCAGCACCGCGAGCGGCGTCTTCAGCGCGTGGGCGAGGTTGCCGACATGCGTGCGCGCGCGCTCGACCGTGGCGCGGTTGCCCGCGATCAGCGCATCCACTTCCGAGACCAGTGGCGCCAATTCGCTCGGCGCGTCGAGCGCGAGCCGCTCCCGCGTGCCGGCGCGCACCTCGGCCAGCGCGCGGCGGATGCGCCGAAGCGGCGCGAGCCCCGCGACCACCGTCGCCACGACGCCGCCCACCAGCCCGATGCCCAGCACCGCGAAGGCCGCCAGCAGGACCGTGCGCAGGCGCGCGATCTCGGCCTCGGTCGCGCCGCGCGACAGCGCCACCGCGACATGCGCGGGGGCCGCGGCGCCCGGCAGCATCACGTCGCGCTCGGCCAGGCGCAGCCTTTCCCCGCGCGGGCCGGGGGTGTCGCGCAGCAGCACGCCCGCATGGCCCGCGCTCGCCGGGGCCAGCGCCTGGTCCCACAGCGACCGGGATGTCGCGACGGCGCCGTCCGACGCGGTGACCTGCCAGTAGGCGCCGGAGAAGGGGCGCTCGAAATCGGCGCCGGCCGGCGCGCGCGCCACGACGATGCGCCCCGCCGCGTCGAGCGCGGTCGCCGCGACCGCCGCGTCCAGCAACCCCTCGTGCCGCGCGTCGAAGGCGGCCTCGACCTGGCGCAGGGCGATGCCGGTGACGAACCACGACGCGGCGCCGAGCCCGGCTGCGACCCACAGCCCCGCGGCGAGGCCGAGCCGCAGCGCCAGGGACCGCGGCGGCCTCATGACGGCGCAACCAGCCGGTAGCCCTGGCCGCGCAGCGTCTCGATCGCGCCGTCGCCGAGCTTCCGGCGCAGCCGCCCCACCATCACCTCCAGCGTGTTGCTGTCGCGGTCGAAATCCTGGGCATAGAGATGCTCGGTCAGCTCGGTCTTCGACACCACCTGCCCGGCACGCAGCGCAAGGTAGGACAGCAGCCGGTATTCCAGCCCGGTCAGCCGCACCGCCTGCCCATCCAGCGTGACGCGCTGCCCGGCGGTGTCCACCAGCAGCCGCCCGAGCGCGATCTCCGGCCGGCTGCGCCCATGCGCGCGGCGCACCAGGGCCTGGATGCGCGCCACAAGCTCCGGCATCGCGAAGGGCTTGGTCAGGTAGTCGTCGGCGCCGGCGTTCAGCCCGGCGACCTTCTCGCTCCAGCCGTCGCGCGCGGTCAGGATCAGCACCGGCATGTCGCGCCCCGCCGCGCGCCAGCGGCGCAGCACGGATGCGCCGTCGAGCCGCGGCAGGCCGAGGTCCAGCACCACCGCGTCGTAGGGCTCGGTATCGCCCAGGAAATGGCCTTCCTCCCCGTCCGCGGCGTGGTCCGCGACGAAGCCCGCCTCGGCCAGCGCGGCGACGAGCTGGCCGGCGAGGGCGGCGTGGTCCTCGACCACCAGCACGCGCATCAGGGCCGTTCCTGGACGGGCCCGCGGCTGCGCAGCAGGGCCCCCGTGGCGGCGTCGAACTTCAGCTCGAAGACGCGGCCGGAGGGTGGGAGGACCTTCACCTCGTAGACCCAGCGGCCGTCGTCGCGCTCGAGCTCCGTCTCGATGACCGTGCCGAGGTAGCGGCGCTCGACCTCGGCCAGCAGCGCGGCGAGGGGGCGGATCTCCCCGGCGGCGAGCGCGGCGCGCGCGCGTTCGTGGTCGCGCCGCCCATCGGCGCGGGCCGTGGCGGGCAGGGCGGCGAGGAAGGGCAGGAGGAGGAGGGCGCGGCGCATCCTGGCAGGCTCGTCGATCCAGGCTGAACCGCGGCTGAACGGGTCGGTCAGCGCCGGTTCAGGCAGGCGGGCCGAGGATGCGCCCCATTGCGGATCCACCGCAATCCGAAGCCATGGAGAGATCCTCATGACCACCTTCCGCCCCGCCGCCGCCCTCGCCTTCGCGCTGGCCGCCGCGGTTCCCTTCGCGCCCGCCTTCGCTTCCTCCGGCGAGCGCGATGGCCGCGAGACCCGCCGCGTCGAGGAGAGCCGCGCCCTCGCCGCCGCGCCGGTCGATGCCGCGGCCGCCATCGCCGCCGTCCGCGCGGCCGGCCACGGCCCGGTGCGCGGGATCGAGTGGGAGCGCGGCCGCTGGGAGGTGAAGACGATCGACGCCCAGGGCCGCCGCGCCACCTTCAACGTCGACGCGGCCAGCGGCGCCGTCACCCCGCGCGGTCGCTGAAGCAGGGAGCCCCGGTGATGACGACGGATGACGGGATGCGGCCCCATGGCGCGGTCACCCGCGCCATCCACTGGGGCACCGCGCTGCTGGTGCTGTCGGCCTGGGTGGTCGGCAGCACCATGGAGGAGTTCCCCCGCGGCGGTGGCCGCGAACTGGCGATGCAGATCCACTATAGCCTCGGCGTGCTGGTGCTCGGCTTCGCGGCGCTGCGCGTCGCGTGGCGCGCCGTCTCCCCGCCGCCGCCGCCCGAGGGGGCGGCGTGGCAGCGCCTCGCCGCGCGGGGGATGCACCTTGCGCTGATCCTGCTGACGGTCGGGCTGCCGCTGACCGGGTTGTTCGACCGCTGGGCGCGCGGGCGCGCGGTCACGGTCTTCGGCGGCATCCCGCTGCCGGCGCCGTTCGCGCTGCCGGGTGGGCGGCTGTGGGGGGAGGCGCATGAGGTGCTCGCCAACCTGCTCCTCGTTGCCGTCGCGGCCCATGTGCTGGCGGCGCTGTGGCATCAGTTCGTGCTGAGGGACCGCGCGCTGACCCGCATGCTGCCGGGCCGCTAGGGCGATATCCGATCGGCCGCAGGCGGCCGGTCGGATTTCCCGCGCCGGAAACGATCGCGCCCCGGCGCCGGGGCATTCGCGGCCGAAGGGCGAAGCATGCCATGCTGCGCGCGAGGCCCATGACCATGGCAGCCGATGCAGCCCGCCCCGCGGGCGATCCCGAGCCGACCGGCGCGACCCCGGTCTTCGTCGCGCGCGGCCTGTGCAAGAGCTACGGCAGCGGCGACGCCACGGTCCATGCGCTGCGCGACCTCGACCTCGACATCATGCCCGGGGAGTTCGTCGTGCTGCTCGGCCCCTCGGGGTCCGGCAAGTCGACGCTGCTGAACATCCTCGGCGGGCTCGACGCGCCGAGCGCGGGCCGCGCCGCCTGGCGCGACCATGAGCTGAGTGGCGCGGACGAGGCGGCGCTGACGGCCTATCGCCGCGACCATGTCGGCTTCGTCTTCCAGTTCTACAACCTGATCCCGAGCCTCACCGCGCGCGAGAATGTCGAGCTCGTCGCCGAGATCGCGCGCGACCCGATGCGGCCGGAGGAAGCGCTCGCGCTGGTCGGGCTGTCGCACCGGCTCGACCACTTCCCAGGCCAGCTCTCGGGCGGGGAGCAGCAGCGCGTCGCGGTGGCGCGCGCCATCGTCAAGCGGCCCGACGCGCTGCTGTGCGACGAGCCGACCGGCGCGCTCGACGTCGAGACGGGCAAGATCGTGCTCTCGGCGATCGCGCGGGCGAACCGGGACGTCGGCGCGACCACGGTCGTCATCACCCACAACGCGGCGATTGCCGGCATGGCGGACCGCGTGCTGCGCATGGGCGGCGGGCGGATCGTGTCGATCGAGGCCAATCCGCGGCGCCGCCCGCCCGAGGACCTGGTCTGGTGAAGGTGCTGGACCGCAAGGTGCTGCGCGACGCCTGGGCGCTGCGCGGCC
Organism: Roseomonas nitratireducens; assembly: GCF_017813355.1. Classification (GTDB taxonomy): domain Bacteria; phylum Pseudomonadota; class Alphaproteobacteria; order Acetobacterales; family Acetobacteraceae; genus Neoroseomonas; species Neoroseomonas nitratireducens. The sequence goes on along the minus strand of NZ_JAGIYZ010000013.1, from coordinate 157,683 downwards.
AGGTCCTGACCATCGCGCTCCTGGTCGGCGCCGGCGTCGCGGTGCTGGTGATGTCGGTCAGCAGCTTCCTCTCGCTGCGGGCGGCGCAGCGGGCCTTCTACGCGGAAAGCCGCTTCGCGGATGTCTTCGCCGAGGTGAAGCGCACGCCGCGCGCGCTGCTCGCGCGCATCGCCGAGATCCCGGGCGTGGCGCTGGCCGAGGCGCGCGTCGGCGGCGAGGCCCGCATCGACTGGCCGGGCGCGGAAGTGCCGGTCGCCGGCCGCGTCCTGTCGTTGCCGGCCGGCGGCGGGCAGCCGGAACTCAACCGGCTGCGGCTGCTCGCCGGCCGCCTGCCGGAACCCACCCGCCACGACGAGGCGGTGATCCACGCGGCCTTCGCCGAAGCCTGGGGCGTGCGCCCGGGCGACGAGATCGCCGCCGTGCTCAATGGCCGGCGCGAACGCTTCCGCATCGCCGGCATCGCCCATTCGCCGGAATTCGTCTTCACTTCCCGCCCCGGCAACCCGCTGCCGGACGACCGCGGCTTCGTCGTGCTCTGGCTGGGGGAGGAAGCGGCGGCGCGCGCCTTCGACATGCGCGGCGCCTTCAACGAGCTGGCGCTGACGCTCGCCCCGGGCGGGTCGGAAGCGGCGGTCGTCGCGGAGCTCGACCTGCTGCTGCGGCCCTGGGGCGGCCGCGGCGCGCATGGCCGGCGCGACCAGCCATCGCACCGCTTCCTCGAGGACGAGCTGGCCGAGCAGCGCACCCTCGCCGTCACCGTGCCGCTGGTCTTCTTCGGCATCGCCGCCTTCCTGCTGAACGTGGTGCTGGGCCGGATGGTGGAGGCGCAGCGCGAGCAGGTCGCGGCGCTGAAGGCGCTCGGCTACCCGTCCTTCCCGATCGCCGCCCACTACGCGAAGTTCGTCGCCGTCATCTGCCTGCTCGGCTCGGCGCTCGGCATCGCGGCGGGCGCCTGGATGGGCGCGGGCATGCTCGGCAACTACCGGCCCTTCTTCCGCTTCCCGGAGATGCCCTACCTGCTGCCGGCCTGGCTGCCGCTGCTCGGCGCCGCGGCCAGCTTCGCGGTGGCGCTGCTCGGCGTGCTCGCCGCGCTGCTGCGGATCCTGCGCCTGCCGGCGGCCGAGGGCCTGCGCCCGCCGCGCCCGGCCAGCTTCGGCGGGGCCGGGCTCGGCGCCTGGGGCCGGCGCGTCGGGGCGCGGGCGAAGATCCCGCTGCGCGGCCTGCTCGGCCGCCCGCTGCGCACCGCGCTGACCGTGCTCGGCATCGCGCTGGCGGTGCCGATGGTGGTGCTCGGCCTGTTCTGGTGGGACGCGATGGACAGCATGGTCGAGCTGCAGTTCGACCGGATCGAGCGCGGCGACGCCTTCGTGGCGCTCACCGACCCGCGCCCCTCCCGCGCCGTGCGGGAGATGGCGCGCCTGCCCGGCGTGCTGGCGGCCGAGGGGCAGCGCATCGTGCCGGTGCGGCTGCGCGCCGCCCAGCGCAGCCGGCTCCTCGCCGTCACCGGCCTGCCCGAGGACGCGGAGCTGCGCGTGCCGCGGGATGCCGCCCTCCGCCCCGTGCCGATCCCGCCGCAGGGCCTCGCGCTCAGCCGGCGGCTGGCCGAGCGGCTCGGCGTGCGGGAGGGCGACATGGTGCAGGTCGAGGTGCTGGAGGGCGCGCGCCGCGTCCACGACCTGCCGGTGGCCGCGCTGGTCGAGGACATCATCGGCTTCAGCGCGCTGATGGAGATCGGCGCGCTCAACCGGCTGATGCGGGAGGACGACCTCGTCTCCCACGTCGCGCTGCGCGTCGACCCGGCGGCGGCGCAGGCGCTGTGGGCGCTGCTGGCGGAACGCCCGCGGGTCGCGGCCACCAGCGTGAAGGCGGTCTGGCTGCGCGTCTTCGACGAGGTGATCGCCGGCCTGGTGCTGACCAGCGCCGTGACGCTGACGGGATTCGGCGTCATCATCGCTGTCGGCGTTGTCTACAACAGCGCGCGCGTCGCGCTGCAGGAACGGGGCTGGGAGATGGCGAGCCTCAGGGTGCTCGGCTTCACGCGGCAGGAGGTGGCGCGCATCCTGCTCGCGGAACTGGCGGTGGCCGCGCTCGTCGCGGTGCCGCTCGGGCTGGTCCTGGCGCGCTGGATCGTCGGGCTGATCCTGGGCGCGCGGGACAACGAAAGCTTCGACGTCCCGCCCGCCATAAGCGCGGCCACCTTCGCGACCGCGGCGCTGGTGGTGCTGGGCGCGGCCTTCGCCAGCGCGGTCGCCGTGCGGCGGCGCATCGACCGGCTCGACCTGGTCGCCGCGCTGAAGGCGAGGGACTGAGCGATGGGGCCGAATCTCCGCCGCGCGCTGGTCGCCGCCGCCGTGCTCCTCGCGGCCGGCGGGGCGGTGTTCGCCTTCCGCCCGCGCCCGGTGCCCGTCGAGACCGCCGAGGTCACGCGCGGCCGCTTCGAGGCCTTCGTGGAGGAGGACGGCCGCACGCGGGTGCGGGACCGCTACGTCGTCTCCGCCCCCGTCGCCGGGCAGGTGCTGCGGCTCGGCGCGCGTGCCGGCGACGCGGTGGCGCGCGGCGACCTCGTCGCGGAGATCCTGGCCCCGCCCGCGGCCCTGCTCGGCCCCCGCGCGCGGCGGGAGGCGGAGGAACGCGTCGGCGCGGCCGAGGCGATGCTGCAGCAGGCCGGCGTGCTGGTGGAGCGCGCCGCCGCCCAGCGGGCCCAGGCCGAGGCCGATGCGGCGCGCATGCGCGAGTTGCAGGCGCGCGGCGCCGCACCGCTCCAGCAGCTGGAGCGCGCGGAACTGGCCGGGCGCACCGCCGCGCGCGACATGCTGGCCGCCGAGCGGCGCCGGCACGCCGCGGAGCATGAGCTGGATCAGGCGCGCGCGCTGCTCGCCTCGGCCGAGGCGCCGGGCAGCGCGCCGGAGCGGCACGATGTGCGCGCGCCCGTCGCTGCGCGCGTGCTGCGCGTGCTGCAGGAAAGCGAGGCGGTGGTCGCCGCCGGCGCGCCGCTGCTCGAACTGGGCGACCCGGCGGAGCTGGAGGTCGCGGTCGATGTCCTGACGACCGAGGCGGTCGGCATCCGCCCCGGCGCGCCCGTCGCGATCGAGCGCTGGGGCGGGCCCGCGCCGCTGGAAGGCCGCGTCCGGCGCGTCGAGCCCGGCGCCTTCACGCGCGTCTCGGCGCTCGGCGTCGAGGAACAGCGCGTCTGGGTGCTGGTGGACCTGGTCGATCCGCCGGAACGCAGGGCCGCGCTCGGCGACGGCTTCCGCGTCGATGCGCGGATCACGGTGGAGGCGATCGAGGATGCCGTGCTGGTGCCGGTCGGCGCGCTGTTCCGGCGCGGGGCCGGCTGGGCGGCCTTCGTCGTGCAGGACGGCGTGGCGCGCGAGCGGGGCGTCGAGATCGCCCGGCGCGCGGCCCGCGGCGCCATGGTCGCGGGCGGCCTCGCGCCCGGGGAGACCGTGATCCTCTTCCCGCCGAGCACGCTGCGCGACGGCGCGCGCGTCAGCCGCGCGCGATAGGCGCGGGGCGGCCGCGCGCCGCCCCCGGCCGCGTCACGCCCGGCCGGCGCCCGCCGCCGCGTCGCGCAGGCGGTCGCCGAGCAGGATGGCGGCGGGGTAGAGCACTTCCTCCTCGGTCCTCGCATGCTGCTTCAGCGCCTCGGCGAAGGCGGCGACCTCGGCATGCCCCTCGGTGTCCGCCGCGGCGACGAGGGCCTCGAGCGCGCCGACGATCCGGCCGTGCTCGGCCAGCATCTCCGGCAGTTCCGCCCGCAGCCGCCCGGCCATGCCGATGGCCGCCTCGGCGACGGCGGGCGCCGGGGTCTCCCCGCGGGCGAGCTGGGCCAGAAGCCCCAGCGGCGGCAGGGCGAAGGCTTCCTCCTTCACGAAATGCGGGTGCAGCAGCCGCGCGACTTCCCGCGCCGCCTCCCCGGTACGCCCGCCCGCGGTGGTCGCGCGCAGGAGCGCGCGGTGGAGTTCATCGTGTTCCGCCTTGAGCGGCGTGGGGATCAGCAGGTCCATGGTCCACCTCCTGGCGCGTCGCGGGGCGTTGTCGCCCGGCCGACGTCATGCGCCAGCCTGCGGGACGGGGCGCCGCCGCGCCTTGTCCTGCGTCAACCGCACACCCGTCCGGCCGAGGAATGACATGGCCTTTCGCACCGCGCCGGCGCCCGGCGCTTGCGCGAACGCGATCTGCTGCAATGCTGCGAGCGGGCGCGGGAGGGATGCATGATCGAAGACCGACGGATCGAGACGCAGCCGGGGCTGGCCTTCGACGTCTCGCTCGCCGGGCCGCCGGATGCGCCGCTGGTGCTGCTGCTGCACGGCTTCGCGGTGTCGCGGCATCTGTACGACGCGCAGCTGCCGGCGCTGGCGGCCGCCGGCTTCCTCGCCGCCGCGCCGAACCAGCGCGGCTACTCGCCCGGCGCGCGCCCCGATCCCGCCCGCGTCGCGGAATACGACATCGAACTGCTGATCGGCGACGCGCTCGCCCTGGCCGACCGGTTGGGGCATCGCGACCGTCGCTTCCACCTCGTCGGCCATGACTGGGGCGGCAGCCTCGCCTGGGACATCGCCTTCCGCTTCCCCGACCGGCTTGCCTCCCTGACCATGCTGTCGCGGCCGCACCCCGCCGCCTTCGCGCGCGCGCTGGAGGAAGACCCCGGGCAGGCGCACCGGTCGCGCCACCACAAGGCGTTCCAGGACCCCGAGGCCGGCGGGCGGCTGCTCGCGAACGACGCCGAATGGATCCGCGTCCGCCACGCGGCCAATGGCGTGCCCGCCGCGGCGACGGCGAAGCACCTGTCCGTGCTGGGCTCGCCGCCGGCGATGGAGGCCGCGCTCGCCTGGTACCGCGCGCGCGGGAAGGTCTATCGCCAGACCGGGCCCGTGAAGGTGCCCACGCTGTTCATCTGGGGCGACGCCGACGACACGGTCGGGCGCATGGCCGCCGAGGGCACGGGCGCCTTCGTGGACGCGCCCTACCGCTTCGAGGTGCTGCCCGGCGTCGGCCACTACGCGCCGGACCAGGTGCCGGACCGCGTCTCCGCGCTGCTGGTCGAACACCTCGCGCGGCACCCGGCCTAGGGGCCGAGCAGGCGCGGCACCTCCTGCCGCAGATGCGCGACGAAATGCCCCATGATGGCCGAGCGGGGGGCGGAGCGCGCGCGGATCAGCAGCGTCTTCATCTCGATGCCCGGCTGCAGCCGGCGCGCCACCAGGCCCGGCAGGGGGAAGGTGTTCAGCAGGAAGGGCTCGACCAGCGCGATGCCCGCGCCGTGCAGCGCCAGCGCCATGCCGGTCATCGACATGCTCACCTGCACGGTGATGCGCGGCACGATGCCCGCTTCCGACAGCGCCCGGTCGACATAGCCGCGCAGCGGCGCGCGGGGGAGGAAGGTGATGATCGGCATGCCGTCGAGCTGCCGGATCGCGACGTCCTTCTGCGCCGCGAAGGGGTGGTCCTCCCGCATCACGCAGGCGACGCCGGAGGTGACGAGCACCTCGGTCTCGACCTCGGGGTGCACGATGGGCTCGAGCCCGACGCCGAGCTCGATCTCCCGGCTGACGACGCGGTCGAGCAGTTCGGAGGAGGCGAGCGCCTGCAGCACGACGCGCACGCCCGGCCGCTCGGCGATGAAGGAGGCGACGGCCGCGGCGAGGTAGCCATTCGCGATCGGGAAGGCCCCGGCCAGGGACAGGGTTCCGCTGCGCCCGCCCTTCATGTCCCGCAGCTGGCGCCCGACGGAATCGAGCCGGGCGAAGATCGCCTCGATGTCCGGCAGGATGGCCTCGGCTTCCGGCGTCGGCTGCAGCCGGCCGCCGATGCGGCGGAACAGCGGGATGCGCAGCTGCGCCTCGCAGTGCTTGAGCACGGTGCTGACCGAGGGCTGCGTCACGCCGAGCAGCCGCGCCGCGCCGGTCACCGTCCCGGCGCGCATCACCGCGTGGAAGACCTCGAGCTGCCGCAGGTTCATTCCGCCCGCCTCCCCGGCCCACCTATAAACGCGATCAATACTCTTGGGCAGGCATCGCGGTTGTCCGGCGTCCTGGCCGCTGGAATGCTCGCCCCCGGCCGCCGCGAGGCGCCGGCACGGGACGGAAACGCAAGGGTTCGGGGCGGGGCGCGACGCGGCCCCGCGCGGGCTGGCGCGCAGCCGCCCCGGTTCGGCCCCGCGCGGCGCCGAGACCGCGAAGCCGCACAGGAGAATCCCATGGCCGCCCCGCCTTCCGCCCGCCGCGACCGCATCAACCCGGCCTTCCCCAAGCTGGTGGAGATGACGAACGAGTACGTCTACGGCGATGTCTGGGCCCGGCCGCAGCTTTCGAAGCGCGACCGCAGCATGGTCACCATCGCCGCGCTCGTCGCGCTCGGCTGGCAGGACCAGCTCAACAGCCATATCGGGCGCGGCCTGACGAACGGCCTGACGCGGGAGGAAGTGAGCGAGATCATCACCCACCTCGCCATGTATTCCGGCTGGCCCTCCGCCATGACCGCCGCCCATGTGGCGGTGGACGTGTTCGAGGCCCAGGACAAGGCGAAGGGCTGACGCCATGAAGGTGGGTTTCATCGGCCTGGGCACGATGGGGGCCTTCATGGCCGCCAACATCCAGAAGGCCGGGTACGAGCTCGTCATCCACGACATCCGCCGGGAAGCGGGCGCGAACCGGCTGTCCGCCGGGGCGGCCTGGGCCGACAGCCCCAGGGCGGTGGCTGAGCAATGCGAGGTGATCTTCACCTCCCTGCCCGGGCCGAAGGAGGTCGAGCCGGTGGTCTTCGGCCCCGAGGGCATCCTGGCCGGCGTGAAGCCCGGCGCGGCGTATTTCGACCTGTCCACCAATTCCCAGGCGCTGGTGAAGCGCTTCGCCGAGGCGCTCGCCGCGAAGGGCGCCTTCGGCTTCGACGCGCCGGTCAGCGGCGGGCCCAAGGGGGCCGAGAGCGGCAAGCTCGCCATCTGGGTCGGCGGCGACCGTGCGGTGTTCGACCGCTGCAAGCCCGTGCTCGACGCCTTCGGCGACCAGGCGGCCTATATCGGCCCGGTCGGCAGCGCGACGGTCGCCAAGCTCGTGCACAACATGGCCGGATACGCGATCCAGACGGCGATGGCCGAGGTCTTCTCCATGGGCGTGAAGGCGGGGATGGATCCGCTCGATCTGTGGAAGGCGATCCGCCAGGGCTCGCTCGGCCGCCGGCGCACCTTCGACCGGATCACCGACCAGTTCCTGGTGGACCGCTACGACCCGCCGGCCTTCTCGCTGAAGCTCGCGCACAAGGATGTCTCGCTCGCCGTGCAGATGGGCCGCGACCTCGGCGTGCCGATGCGCTTCTGCAACCTGACGCTGGAGGAGATGAACGAGGCGATGAACCGCGGCTGGGAGAACCTCGACAGCCGCGTGCCGATGAAGCTGCAGCTCGAGCGCGCGGGGGTCGCCATCGCCTGCGATCCCGCCGCCGTGCAGGCGGTGCTCGACGCCGACAAGGCGAAGTAGCCGCGATGACGTCGCTGCTGCGGCAGGCGGGAATGATCGGCCCGCTGCGCATGAAGAACCGCCTCGTCATGGCGCCGATGGGGACCAACTTCAGCACCAGCGACGGGCTGTCGACCGAGCGCGACCGCGCCTACTACGAGGAACGCGCGAAGGGCGGCGTGGCCGCCATCGTCACCGAGGCGATGGCGGTCAGCGAGGGCGGGCGGGCGCACAACAACTCGCTGTGGATCTATCACGACCGCTTCGTCCCCGGCCTCGCGCGGCTCGTCGAGGCGATCAGGCGGCATGACTGCCTGACCATCGGCCAGCTGAACCACCGCGGCGCGCTGCTGCGGCGGCTGGTGCTGAACATGGAGCCGGTCGGCCCTTCGCCCTGGACCAACCCGAACACCGGCGACGCGGTGCGCCCGCTCGACAAGGCCGAGATAGTGGCGATCCAGAAGGATTTCGTCGCCGCGGCGCGGCGGCTGCGCCAGGCCGGCTACGACGCCGTCGAGCTGCACGCGGCCAATGGCTACCTGTTCCAGCAGTTCCTGACCTCGCGCATCAACCGGCGGACCGACGAATACGGCGGCAGCCTGGCGAACCGCGCGCGCCTGCTGCTCGAGACGGTGCACCGCCTGCGCGACGCGCTGCCCGACTTCCCGCTCTGGGTCCGCATCTCCTGCACCGAGTACTGCGAGGACGGCTACCCGATCGAGGAGATGGTCGAACTGGCGCGCATGCTGGAGGCGGCGGGCGTCACGGCGCTCGACCTTTCCGGCGGGACGAACGAGAGCCCGACCCTGTCGCGCTTCTGCATCCAGCCGCCATCTATGCCGCGCCGCACGCTGGAACCCCATGCGAAGCCGATCACCGACGCGGTCGGCATCCCGACCATCATCGCCGGCCGCATCCTCACACCCGAGGATGCCGAGGCCGTGCTGGCGAGCGGGGCGGCGGACTACGTCTCGCTCGGCCGCGCGCTGACCGCGGACGCGCACTGGCCGCGCAAGGCCTTCGGCGAATCGCCGGTGCCGATCCGGCTCTGCATATCCTGCAACGTGTGCTTCGAGCGGCTGACGCTGGAACGCGACGTCGCCTGCGTGACCAACCCGATGCTCGGCACGGAGTTCGAGGCGCCGGAATTCTCCGAGCCGCCGCTGCCGCGGGCACCGGCTCGCCAGCGCATCCTGGTGCTCGGCGCCGGCGTCGGCGGGATGGAGGTCGCGCGCCTGGCCGCCGCGCGCGGGCATGAGGTCGAGGTCTGGGAGAAGGCCGCGCGGCCCGGCGGGCAGATCCACCTGGCCGTCGCCGCGCCGGACAAGGAGGAAGTGCGCCCGCTCTGGACCTGGCGCTGGGACCAGGCGATGGCGCTGGGCGTGCGCGTGCGCTGCGGGGTGGAGGCGACGGAAGCGGCGATCCGCGCCTTCGCGCCGGACCATGTCGTGCTCGCCACCGGCGCGCGGCCGCGGCCGCTGGCGCTGCCGGGCGCCGCGCCGCTGCAGGCCTGGGACGTGATGCTCGACCCCGGGCTGGTGCCCGAAGGCGCGGTCGTCGCGGTGATCGGCGGCGGCATCGTCGGGCTGGAGGTCGCCGAGATCCTGGCGCTGCGTCGCTGCCGGATCACGGTGCTGGAGGCGACGGCGGCGATCGCGCCCGCCATGGCGCGCAACAACCGCACCGACATCATGATCCGGCTGCGGGCGGCGGGCGTGGCCTTCCATACCAGGGCGCGCGTCGACCGGCTGGAGGATGGCGCGCTGCACGGCGCCGTGGACGGCGCGCCGCTGCGCCTCGACGGCGTCACCCATGTGATCGCCGCGGTGGGCGCCCTGCCGAACCGCGACGCGCTGGCCGAGGTCGAGGCGACCGGCCTGCCGCACACCCTGGTGGGCGATGCCAACCAGCCGGGCGACTACCTGTCCGTCCTGCGCGATGCATGGATGGTCGGCCTCGCGCTCGGCCTCGGCCCCGCCGCCGAACCCCGGGAGAACGCCGCATGAGCGAACCGACCTACCGCGTCTATGCCCTGCGCTACGCGATGCGCGACGCGCGCCGCCACGAGCACTTCGTCGGCGGCGACCCGCACGACGCGCCCATGCCGATGGACTACTTCGTCTGGGCCGCGGTGAACGAGGACCGCGCCATCGTCATCGACACCGGCTTCACGGCGGAGGTCGCGGCACGGCGCAAGCGCACCTACATGCGCTGCCCGATCGAGAGCCTGCCGATGATCGGCGTCGATCCCGACCAGGTCGAGGACGTGGTGCTGACGCACCTGCACTACGACCACGTGGGCAGCTTCCACAAATTCGCCAAGGCGCGCTTCCACCTGCAGGAAGCCGAGATGCACTACGCCTGCGGCCACTTCATGAAGCACAAGAAGCTACGCCATTCCTTCGAGGTCGAGGACGTGACCGGCATCGTGCGCATGACCTTCGCCGACCGCACCGTGTTCCACATGGGCGACGGCGACCTCGCGCCCGGCATCACGCTGCATGCGGTGGGCGGGCATTCCGCCGGGCTGCAATGCGTGCGCGTGAACACCGCGCGCGGCCCCGTGGTGCTCGCCTCCGACGTCACGCATTTCTACGAGAACATGGAGACCGGCCGCCCCTTCACGACCTGCTTCCATGTCGGGCTGATGCTGGACGGCTTCGACCGGCTGCGCGCGCTCGCGCCCAGCCCGCGGCACATCGTGCCCGGCCACGACCCGGAGGTGATGCGGCGCTATCCCGCCGTGCCGGGGCTGGAGGGCATCGCCGTCGAGCTGCACCGCGACCCGTCCGCCTGAACGACGCGTTCTTGAATGGCGGCGCAGCGTCAACGCGCCGCCGAACCGGGAGGAAGACGACCATGACCACGCTGAGCCGCCGCACCCTGCTGGCGACGTCGCTCGCCCTGCCGGGCATCGCGCATGCGCAGGGCGGCGCGGGCCGCCCCCTGCGCATCGTCGTGCCCTTTCCCCCCGGCGGGGCCGCGGACATCACCGCGCGCCTCGTCGCGGAGCGGATGTCCCCGCTGCTCGGCCAGCCGGTGCTGATCGACAACCGCCCGGGCGCCGGGGGCAACATCGCGGGGGAGGCCGTGGCGCGCAGCGCGCCGGACGGCCACACCGTGCTGCTCGGCAGCCCGACGATCTTCCTCGCCAACAAGTACCTCTATCGCGGCGGCATGCCCTTCGACGGCATCTCCGACTTCTCCCACGTCTCCCGCGTGTCGGTCGGCACGACGCTGATGGTGGTGCGCGCCGACAAGCCGTGGCGGACCTTCCAGGACCTCGTCGCCGACGCGAAGCGGCGGCCGGGTCAGATCAGCGCGGGGTCCTCGGGGCTCGGCACGATCAGCCATCTCAGCCTGTCGAAGATGATGAGCGCGGCGGGCATCGAGATCACGCACGTCCCCTATCGCGGCCTGGCGCCGAGCCTGAACGACCTGATCGCCGGCAATGTCGACATCATCTTCGACGGCATCCCCGCCATCATCCCGCATGTGCGCGAAGGGCGGCTGCGCGCGCTCGCCGTCGGCAGCCAGCAGCGCGTCACCTACGTCCCGGGGCTGGAGCAGACGCCGGGCATGGCGGAGCTTCTCCCCGGCTCGGGCATGGACATGGAGTTCTGGTACTCGCTCTCCGGCGCGGCCGGCACGCCGGCGCCGGTCGTCGCGGCGCTGCATCGCGCGACGGTCGCCGCCGTGCGCCAGGACAGCTACCGCGAGCGCCTGACGCCGCTGGGCTTCACCCCGGTATGGGACGAGAGCCCGGAGGCGCTGCTGGCCTTCATCCGCGGCCAGGACGCGATGTGGCGGGAACTGGTGGAACTCTCGGGCGCGCGGCTCGACTGAGGCTGCCGGGCACGGCGGCGCGGACCGCGACCGCCGTGCCTTGACGCGCCATCGCAACGGCCTCACGACTTTTCATGCGACCCCGATCCCGTCACGGTCCACGCCCGCGGGCGGAGGCGCCGGCGCTGCGGACCGGGGCGCGGCCACCGCTGGCCGCGGTGGCTTCCCGACGCCGTCACCGCCGGAGGCGACCCGCGCATGCCCACCCTCGACCCCCGCACCCTGCAACTCGCGGACATCGTCATCACCGATGCCTCGAACTTGGTGTCCCATTGCGGGATCGTCGCGGGGACCAGCCGGGTCAACACCCCGGGCGGCATCGTCAACCGCGCCGACATGATCTACCACGCGACGACGAAGAAGGGCGTCTCCGCCGACCCGGCCTCGACCTGGGCGTCGGAGCGCGGGAAGTCCTCGGTCTTCCGCTGCAAGACGCTGCGTTTCCTCAGCCAGGGCGGCAAGCCCTCCGGCACCAGCATCGCCGAGGCCGCGGTCGCGCTGTCCACGCGCTGCACCTACGGCAAGGGCCGCGCCTGGGTGAAGAGCTGGACCGGCAGCAGCGACTACGGCGCCAGCGCCAAGGGGCGCGTCGCCAAGTATCTCCAGCGTCTCGGCGCCGGCGGCCCCTTCGTGACCGAGCTGTACTGCTCGGAATACGTGGTGCTGGCCTACCAGCTCGCGGCGCGGGGGGATGAGAATGCGGGCTACTTCATCGACCTCGACGGCAAGCACACCCTGCCCAAGGACCTGCGCAACTGGCTCCTGTCGCGCACCCGGCCGGGGGGCACCTGGAGCTACCTCGGGGAGCTCGAATAGCGGCGCGCTTTGCGTCCGGCGCGCCGGGTGATCTAGCCTTCCTGCCTTGAAGCGCGGCGCCAGGACCGCGCGGTGCAGGGAGGAACAACCATGACCAAGCGTCGGACGCTCATGCTCGCCTCGGGCGGGCTCGCCTTCGCCGCCGCCGCGCGTGCCCAGGGCGCATGGCCCGAGAAGCCGGTCCGCCTGATCATCGGATACCCCGCCGGTGGGCCGACCGATTTCGGCGGCCGGCTGCTGCAGGACCCGCTCGGGCGGCTCTGGGGCCAGGCGCTGGTGATCGAGAACCGTCCCGGCGCGAGCCAGGTGATCGCGAGCGAGGCCGTCGCGCGCTCCGCGCCCGATGGCTACACGCTGTTCCTCGCCGCCAGCACCCATGCGAGCAACGCTGCCGTCTATGCGCGCCTGCCCTACGACACCGTCGCCGACTTCACGCCGATCGTGAATCTCTACGCCTCGCCGACGGTGCTTTTCGTCGGCCGCAACTCGCCCTACCGGACGGCGCAGGAGCTGCTTGCGGCTGCGCGCCGGGATACCGGCGGCATGGCCTTCGCTTCCTCCGGCAACGGCTCCTCCGGGCACTTCGCGCTCGAGATGTTCCGCCGCAAGGTCGGCATCGAGGTGACGCATGTCGCCTTCCGCGGCGCCGCGCCGGCGCTGCAGGAAGTGGTGGCGGGGCGCGTGCCGGCGACCTTCTCCACCCTGTCGGGCGCGATCGGCCTGGTGCGCGACGGAAATCTCCGCCCGCTCGCCATCGGCGGGCCGCAGCGGGCCGAGGTGCTGGCCGGCGTGCCGACGCTCGAGGAACTCGGCATGGGCATCCCGGACACCAGCCCCTGGTACGGCTTCCTCGGCCCGAAGGGGCTGCCGCGGCCGATCGTGGACCGCGTCGCGAACGACGTGCTCGGCCTGCTGCGGGACCCCGCCATCGGCCGGCGCATCGTCGATGCGGGCGGCGTCATCCTGGCCGAGGGGCCGGAGCCCTTCGAGGCGCGCATCCGCCGCGAACTGGCGGAGAACGCGGTGATCGCGCGCGAAGCCGGGATCAGGGTGGAGTAGGCGCCGCCCCTACGCCGCTTCCTGTTCCAGCGTCGGCGCGGCGTCCTGCAGCGTCACGCGGCGCAGGTCGCGGGGATAGGTGTTGTCCTCGAAGGGCCGCGCGCGGTGCAGCGTGCAGCGATTGTCCCACATCACCAGGTCATGCTGCTTCCAGGCATGGCGGTAGACGAAGTCGCGCTGCGTCGCGTGCTCGACCAGGTCGCGGATCATGCACATGCCTTCCGGCACCGGCATCCCCTCCACGCGCCCGATATGGGATGACAGGTACAGCGACACCCGCCCCGAGCCCGGATGGCGGCGCACCAGCCGCTGCGGCACGGGGGCGAAGGCCTTCTTCTCCTCCTCGGTATAGGCGTCGAAGCCGAGCTGGGCGCGCGAGTAGATCAGCGAATGCCAGCACACCAGGTCCTTCAGCTTCGCCTTGGTGCGATCCGGCAGCGCGTCCCAGGCGGCGCGCATGTCGGCGAACTCCGTCTCGCCCCCTTCCGGCGGCACGACGCGCGCATGCAGCATGGAATAGAGCGCCGGCGTCGCCTTGAAGGATGAGTCGCTGTGCCAGAGCCGGTTGCCGAGGTTGAACATCCGCCGCCGGTCATCCGCCGCCAGCAGCTTGCCGTCGGTGTCGAGGTTGGAGATGTCGTTCATCTCCTGGTGCTTCAGGCGATGCTTGTGCACGTCGACCACCGCGCGCGTCGGCTCCAGCGTGCCGAGCGCGCGGCCGAAGCCCATCTGCTGGTCGTCGTCGAGCGCCTGGCCGGGGAAGACCAGCACCGCGTAGCGGTCCATGGCGCGGTGCACCTCGGCCGCGTCCTCGGGCGTGAGCGGCGTGCGGAGGTCCACGCCCGTCGCCTCGGCGACGAACAGCGGGTGCAGCGGCCTGAGCGTGAGCGGCATGGGGCGTTCCTCCTGTCGGCCGGGTCCGCCGGGGCGGCCGGGCTTCGCGGGCAAAAGCGTCGCGCCGCCCGGCCGGTGGGGTCAAGCCTCCAGCGGCGGGCGGATGTCGCGCCAGCCCGCCGCCATCTCATAGGCGTGGGAGACGCGCAGCAGCATCGCCTCGTCGAAGGATCGTCCGACGAAGGACAGCGACAGCGGCATGCCGTTCGCCGCCAGCCCGCAGGGCATGGCGATCGCCGGATGCCCCGTCGCGTTGAAGGGGGAGGTGATGGGGTGGGACTTGCGGAACGGCCCTTCGTCCACCTCCGCCAGCAGCGGCGCGGCGGAGGTCGTGCCGGCGCACAGGATCGCGTCGCAACGCGAAAGCACCTCGTCCAGTTCCGCCGTCAGCACGCGGCGCAGGCGCTGCGCCTGGACATATTCGGCGCCGGAGACGAAGGCGCCCATCATCAGCCTCTCCCGCGTCACGCGGCCGTACAGCTCCGGCTTTTCCCGCAGCCAGGGGGCGTGGATGGCGAAGCCCTCGGCGAGCAGGATCGCCTGCGTCACCGCATCCGTGCGCAGGCGCGCGGGCAGCGTCACCTCGACCACCGTCGCACCCAGGCGGCGCAGCACCTCCGTCGCGGCGTCGAGGGCCGCCATCGTCTCGGCATCCACGCCGGATTCGACGTCGAATTCGCGCGCGCGGCCGATGGTCAGGCCGGCGATGCCCCCGCCCAGCGCGGCGAGATAGTCCGGCACCGGCGCATCGGCCGAACCCGGGTCGAGCGGGTCGTGCCCGGCCAGCACCTGCATCGCCATGGCGCAATCCTCGACCGTGCGCGTCAGCGGGCCCGCGTGGTCGAGCGTGAATGAGAGCGGAAACACCCCGCGCCGGCTGATCCGCCCATAGGTCGCCTTGAGGCCCACGATGCCGCAATACGACGCCGGCAGCCGGATCGACCCGCCGGTGTCGCTGCCCATCGCCATCGCGACCATCCCCGAGGCGACCGCCGCCCCGGAACCGGAGGAGGAACCGCCGGCGAAGCGCGCCACATCCCAGGGGTTCTTGGCGTTGGGGAAGGGCAGGGAGTCCGTCGGCCCGCCTCGGGCGAATTCATGGGTCGAGAGCTTTCCGAGCAGCACCATCCCCGCCGCTTCCAGCCGCGCCGTCGTCTCCGCGTCCTCGCTCGCCATGTTCTGGAGCAACTGGCGCGAATGGCAGGTCGTGCGCAGCCCCGCCGCGTCGTAGATGTCCTTGAGCGCATAGGGGATGCCGTGCAGCGGGCCACGGCGCCGGCCCGCCTTGATCTCGGCCTCGGCCTGCGCGGCCGCCGCGCGGGCGCGCGGGCCCGTCACCTCGATGAAGGCGTTCAGAACCGGGTCGAGCGCGGCGATGCGCGCCAGCGCCTGCTCGGTCAGCGCGACGGGGGACAGCGTGCCGTCCGCGATGCCGCGCGATGCCTCGGCGAGCGAGGGGACATGCGCGCTCATCGCCGCGCTCCGGGTTGGATCAGGCCGAAGGCGGGCTCCGTCGTGACCGGGATCGGCTCGTCGAGTGCCGCGCGCAGCGTGCGCCAGGCGAGGAAGGCCTCGAACATCGGCGCGCGGCGGTCGGGCGGCAGCGTCAGCCCGGCGCGGGCGAGGGCGATGTCGAATTCGGTCTCGGGGTCGGGAACAGGCATGCGGCGGCTCCGGCTGGCGATGGCCGCGCGGCGTCGTTCTCCCGCGGGCAGGATGCGCGTGCGCGCACGCGGGTCAAGGGAGGGGCGCCGCCCCTCCCGGACCCTCCCCGCCAGAGGCCGAAAGGCCTCTGGACACCAATTCTCTGGCCCTGACCGTGGCGGGTCGCGCGGTCTTGGTTTCCAAAGGCCCTTCGGCCTTTGGCGGGGGAGCGCGAGGGGGCAGCGCCCCCTCGTCTACCGCCGCAACTCCATCTGGATCGGGCCCTCGCGCTTCCCGCGCGCGAACTGGTCGACCATGGGGTTGCCGGTCTCGCCCAGCGTCGCGGCGGGGCCCGTCCAGACGATGCGGCCCTTGTGCAGCATGGCCGCGTCGTCGCCGATGCGCCGCGCGCTCGCCATGTCGTGCGTGATGCTGACGGCGGTGGCACCCAGGCGCTTCACCACGTCCACGATCAGCCCGTCGATCACCGCGCCCATGATGGGGTCGAGGCCGGTGGTCGGCTCGTCGAAGAAGATGATGTCGGGCTCGGCGGCGATGGCGCGGGCGAGGCCCACGCGCTTCTGCATCCCGCCCGACAGCTCGGCGGGCGAGAGATCGCCGACCGATGCGGCGAGGCCGACCTGCGCCAGCACCTCCGCCGCCTTGTCGCGCGCCTTGGCGCGCGTGATGCGCTTCTGCGCCAGCAGCTTGAAGCACACGTTTTCCCAGACCGGCAGGCTGTCGAACAGCGCGCCGTTCTGGAACAGCATGCCGATGCGGTCGGCCAGCGCCTCCCTCTCCCGCCGCGGCATGGCGAGCACGTCCTGGCCATCGACCTCGATGCTGCCGGCATCGGGCGTGATCAGGCCCAGGATGCACTTGATCGTCACCGACTTGCCGGATCCGGAGCCGCCCAGGATGACCATCCCGTGCCCGGCGCGGATGTCGAGGTCCACGCCGTCCAGCACCTTCTTCTCGCCGAAGGCCTTGGACAGGCCGCGCAGGCGGATCTTCGGGCGCGGTGCGGTCATCGGGCGAAGAACATCTCGGTCAGCACGTAGTCGAGCGCGAGGATGAGGATGGAGGCCGAGACCACCGCCGTGGTCGTCGCGGCACCCACGCCCTGCGCGCCGCCCCTGGACTGGTAGCCGCACCAGCAGCCCATCAGCGTGATGACGAAGCCGAAGACGGCCGCCTTCACCAGGCCCGAGACGACGTCCATCACCTCGAGGAAGTCGAGCGTCGCCTTGAGGTAGCCGGCCGAGCCGAAGCCGAGCTTGGTCGTGCCGATCAGCCAGCCGCCCATCACGCCGAGGATGTCGGCGATCACCACCAGGAAGGGCAGGGCCACGACGCCGGCGAGCAGCCGCGGCGCCACCAGGTACTTCATCGGGTTGGTGGACAGCGTCGTCAGCGCGTCGATCTGGTCGGTCACGCGCATGGTGCCGATCTCGGCCGCGAAGGCGGCGCCGATGCGCCCGGCCACCATCAGCCCCGCCAGCACGGGCCCCAGTTCGCGCGTGATGGACAGCACCACGACGTTCGCGACCGCGCCTTCCGCGTTGAATCGCGCGAAGCCGGTATAGGATTGCAGCGCGAGCACCATGCCGGTGAAGACCGCGGTCAGCGCCACCACGGGCAGCGAGAAATAGGCGATCTCGGCCAGGTGCTTCACGAAGAGCCGGCCGTAGAAGGGCGGCCGCAGCAGGTGGGAGATGCCCTCGAGCGCGAAGAGCGCGACGGCGCCGACCGTCCGGCAGGCGCCCATCACGGCACGCCCGATCGCCGCGACGGGATTCAGCAGCAGGTCCAACCGCTCAGCCCCCGACGTAGCTGCGGGCGTAGCGCGCGCCGAGGGAGGTGAGGATCTCGTAGCCGATGGTGCCCGCCCGCGCCGCCACCTCGTCCGGCGTACAGCCTTCGCCGCCGATCAGCACCAGGCTCTCGCCCGGGACGATGTCCGGATGGTCGGTCACGTCGAAGGTCGTCAGGTCCATGGACACCCGTGCCACGAGGGGGATGGGCCGGCCGCGGAAATCCGCCGAGGCACGGCCCGAGAGGCTTCTCAGGTAGCCATCCGCGTAGCCCGCCGCAACCGTCGCGATCCTGGAAGGACGCGACGCGGTCCAGGAGGCGCCGTAGCCGACCGTCGCCCCCGCCGGGATCTCCCGCACCTGCAGCACGGGGGCGGCGAGCCGCACAGCCTGCCGCATCAGGTTCGCCGTGCCCGGCGTCGGGTTCACGCCGTACAGCGCGCAGCCCGGCCGCGCGAGGTCCGAGGCGAAGCCGGCGCCGAGGAACATGCCCGAGGAATTGGCCAGCGAGCGCCGGCAGGCCGGCAGCCCCGCGCAGGCCGTCGCGAAGCGCGCCGCCTGCTCGGCGTTCAGCGGGTGCTCCGGCTCGTCCGCGCAGGCCAGGTGCGTCATCACATACAGCAGGTCGAGACCCGCCAGCATGCCGTGGTCGGCCGACAGCCGGGCGAGTTCGCCCGCATCGAGCCCGAGCCGCGCCATCCCCGTGTCGATGTGCAGGATCGCCCGCCGCGCCACGCCCGCCGCGCGCGCCGCGGCCGCCTGCGCCGCGACCTCATCGAGCGAATTCAGCACCGGCACCAGCGCCGCGTCGCCATCCGCGCCGGGCGGGAAGCCTTCCAGCACCGCGATCATCGGCCCGGGGCCGAGGATGCCGCGCAGCGCGAGCCCTTCGGTCAGGCAGGCGACGAAGAAGTGCCGGCAGCCCGCCGCGCGCAGCGCCGGCGCCACCGCGGCGACGCCGAGCCCGTAGGCATCCGCCTTCACCACCCCCGCGACCGCGCCCGGCGCGCCGCGCGCGGCAAGGTCGCGCCAGTTCGCCGCGATCGCGCCGAGATCGATGGTCAGCAGCGGCTGACCGTACAGCGGCGCGGCGCCTCGCGCCTCAGCCACGCTGGTCCTCGTCATGCACGGTGTCGAGGTCGCCGAAGCGGGTGAACTCGGCCTCGAAGAACAGCTTGATGGTGCCGGTCGGGCCGTGGCGCTGCTTGGCGACGATCAGTTCCGCCTTGTTGTGCGCCATCTCCATGTCCTTCTGCCACTTGTCCACGGCCTCGTGGAACTTGTCGGGGTTGTCGAAGGCCAGTTCCTTGGGCGCGCGCTGCGCGAGGTAGTAGTCGTCGCGATAGACGAACATCACGACGTCGGCGTCCTGCTCGATCGAACCCGATTCACGCAGGTCCGACAGCTGCGGCCGCTTGTCCTCCCGGCTCTCGACCGCGCGCGAGAGCTGCGAGAGCGCGATGACGGGCACCGACAACTCCTTCGCGATCGCCTTCAGCCCCTGCGTGATCATCGAGATTTCCAGCACGCGGTTCTCCGGCCGCGTGCCGGCGGCGGGCCGCATCAGCTGCAGGTAGTCGACGATGACGAGGTTGAGCCCCCGCGTGCGCTTGAGCCGCCGGCAGCGCGTCCGCAGCGCGGAAATCGTGATCGCCGGCGTGTCGTCGATGAAGATCGGCACCGCGGCCATCTCGCGGCTGACCTCGACGAAGCGGTCGAAGTCGCGCTGGCCGATCTCGCCGCGGCGGATGCGGTCGCCGGAGATGCGCGCTTCCTCCGACAGCAGTCGCGTCGCGAGCTGGTCCGCGCTCATTTCCAGCGAGAAGATCGCCACGCCGCCGCGCGGGACGGCGTTCGGGTCCTTCTCCCGCGCTTCCCGCAGGATGGATTTCGCTGCGCCGAAGCCGATCTTGGTGGCCAGCGCGGTCTTGCCCATGCCCGGCCGCCCCGCGACGATCAGCAGGTCGGACGGATGCAGCCCGCCCATCTTGGCGTCGAGGTCGCGCAGGCCCGTCGACAGGCCCGACACGCCGCCAGGCGTCGAGAAGGCGCGCGCGGCGTGCTCGACCGCGATGGTCAGCGCGCGGTCGAAGGTGACCGGCCCGCCTTCGCCCGCCACGCCGTCCTTCGAAAGGTCGAACAGCGCCTGTTCGGCCGCTTCCACCTGCTGCCCGGCATCGAGTTCCGGATCGGCGCCGAAGGCTCGGTTGACCACCACCTCGCCCAGGTCGATCAGCTGCCGCCGCAGCCAGGCATCGTGGATGACGCGGCCGTATTCGCCGGCATTGATGATGCCGACCATGGCCGAGAGCAACTGCGCGAGATAGGCCGGCCCGCCCACTTCCTCGAGCAGGCCGGAATGCTCGAATTCCGCGCGCAGCGTGACGACGTCGGCGAGCTGCCCGGCTTCCACGCGCCGCTGGATCGCCTGGAAGATGCGGCCATGGATCGGGTCGGCGAAATGCTCGGGGGCGAGGAATTCCGAGACGCGCTCATAGGCCTTGTTGTTGGCCAACAGCGCACCGAGCAGCGCCTGTTCCGCCGCGAGGTTCGACGGCGGCAGGCGCTGCGAGAGGCCGAGGATGGACCCGCCCGCGGGATCGATTTCATTCATGGGCCCACTCTAGCCCGCCCGCGCGAGTCACGCCCCCTGTGGATCGGGTGGATAAGGGGGATGGAGCAACTTCGTTCGCCCCGCGCCGTCAGGCCGCAGCGTGCTCCGCGCGGTGGATGTAGTCGCGCGCCAGCGGCACAGCGTCCTGCCGCCGCGCCAGCTGCGCCTGCCAGACCATGTGGCCCATGTGGCGGAATGAAAGCTCCGCGCCCGCCAGGTAGAACTCGAACATCCGGCAGAAGCGTTCGTCCGTCATCGCCGCGATGGCGTCGCGGTTGCCGGCGAAGCGCGCGCGCCAATGTGCGATGGTCTCGGCGTAGTGCATCCGCAGCACCTCGAGGTCCGTCAGCCACAGCCCGGATTTCTCGATCGCCGGCAGCACTTCCGACAGCGCCGGCGAATAGCCGCCGGGGAAGATGTATTTCGCGAGCCAGGGATTGGTGCTGCCCGGCCCGTCCGAACGCCCGATGGCATGCACCAGCGCGACCCCGTCCTCCCGCAGCGCGCCGCGCACCGCGGCGAAGAAGCGGCGGTAGTGGTCGATGCCGACATGCTCGAACATGCCGATCGAGACCACGCGGTCCATCGGCCGCGTCCAGGCGCGGTAGTCCATCAGCTCGAAGGTCACGCGGTCGGCCAGCCCCGCTTCGTCCGCCCGCTGCCGCGCCACGGCGAGCTGTTCCTCGGAGAGCGTGATGCCGGTGACGCGCGCCCCGTGGTCCCGCGCCAGGCTCAGCGCGAGCCCGCCCCAGCCGCAGCCGATGTCCAGCACCTCGAGCCCCGGCCGGTCGAGCAGCAGCTTCGCCGCGACGTGCCGCTTCTTGGCGGCCTGCGCTTCCTCCAGGCTCTCCCGCCCGGTCGCGAAATAGGCGCAGGAATACTGCCGGTCCCTATCGAGGAATAAGGCGTAGAGCCGCCCGTTCAGGTCGTAGTGGTGCGCGACGTTGCGTCGCGCGCGGCCGGCCGGGTTCAGCTGGTCGATCCGCCGGCGCAGCAGCCGTACCCATTCCATCAGCCGTTCGGCCGGATGGGTCCCGCCGGCCATCAGGTTGTGCACGAGCAGGTCGAGCAGGGCGAAGATCCCGCAGCCTTCCGGCCGGATCTCGTCCGCCATGTAGCCCTCGCCGAGGGCCAGGGCCGGGTTGAAGGTGAGGCCGCGGAGCGCGCGCCGCGTGGCTATGTGCATCCCGGCGCGGGGCTCGCCGCTGCCGTAGCTGCGCATCTGGCCGTCCGGATACCGTACGGCGAGCGTGCCGTGGCGGATCAGCCGCCCGAAGGCGCGGTCGAGGAGCATGCGAGCCTCCCGGTCCTGCCGGGAAAGCATCGCAAATCACGCATATAGAAGGGAAGGGGAATGTCCCGCCGGGGCGGGCCATTCCCCGTCCGGATCAGCGGTCGGCGTCGGCCTGGCCGGCGGCGAGCTCGGCGGCCAGCTCGGCCTCGAGGCTCGCTTCCTCGGCTTCCGCCTCGGCTTCCACGCGCTCGCCGCGGGCCTGCTTCTCGGCTTCCTCGGGCGAACGGGCGACGTTCACCAGGACCGGGATGGCGACTTCCGGGTGCAGCGCGACCTTCACGGTGGTCATGCCGACGGTCTTGATGGCCGTGCCCAGCAGCACCTGGTCGCGCGCGACGGTCAGGCCGGCGGCCGAGCAGGCCTCCGCGACGTCGCGGGAGGAGACGGAGCCGTAGAGGCTGCCGCTCTCGCCCGCCTGGCGGATGATGGTCACGGTCAGGCCGGCGACGCGCTCGCCGATCCGCTCCGCTTCCTCGCGGCGCTTGAGGTTCTGGGCCTCAAGCTGCGCCCGCTCGCGCTCGAAGCGCGCGAGGTTGTCCTTGCTCGCGCGGATCGCCTTGCCCGAAGGGATCAGGTGGTTGCGCGCATAGCCCGGGCGCACCTTCACCAGGTCGCCCATCTGGCCGAGCTTGTCGACGCGCTGCATCAGGATGAGTTCGATCATGTCGTGCCTCCGGGCGGGCTCGTGCGCCGCCCCCATTGCTCGTAGAAACCGAAGGCCGTCACCGCGATCGCGGCCGGCACGCTGAGGATGATGAGCCCGGTGTAGAACACGCCGAGCATGAAGGCGCGGCCCGGCCGCCCGGCCGAGCGGCGATGCACCGCCGCGATGCCCTGCAGGAAGACCGGCAGGAGCAGCACCAGCAGGACCGAGAGCGACACCGCGTCGCCTTCCCCGCCCACCAGCAGCCAGGCGAGCGCGGCGGCGCCCGTCAGCGGCGGGTACCAGGCGGGAAGGCGCACCTCGCTCCAGCGCGGCGTCGGCGCCAGCGCCAGCCCCCAGCGCGTCAGCGCGGATTGCGCCGCCGTGCCGTTGACCGAGAGCGAGACCGCCGCCCAGAAGCCCATCGCCGCGGCCATGACGCGGGTCAGGTCGCTGACCGGCAGCGCCGAGGCGTTGCCGCCCATACGCTGGACGCCCTGCGCGACCGCCTGCCGCAGCGCGCCGTCGAGCCCCCCCGGCGTGCCGGAGAAGCCGATGGCGGCGCCGAGGATGACGATCGCCGGCCACAGGCCGAGGATCGCGAGCGGCAGCCCGGGTTCGATCCGCCCGCCGCGGAAGCCGGTGACGACGATCAGCACCGTCGGCACCGCGAAGGCGGCGAGGAAGACCACCATGGGCAGGCTGCCCGCGACCGCGGCATGGATCACCGCGGCAAGGCCCGCCGCCCCCGCCACCGCCCCCGGGCCGAAGCCCAGGCCCGCGGCGAAGAGGGGAAGCGGGGTCAGCCAGAAGGCGGCGAAGCCGAGCGGCAGCCCGCGCATCGCCCACAGCGACAGCACGGCGGCCATGAGGCCCCCCGCCGCCGCCGCGAGCCATCGCGGATTGCTCAACACGCCCTGCATCGCGGCCGACCCGTCGTCCTCAGTCGTTGATGACGTAGGGCAGCAGCGCCAGGAAGCGGGCGCGCTTGATGGCCTGGGCCAGCTCGCGCTGCTTCTTGCCGGACACGGCCGTGATGCGGGACGGCACGATCTTCCCGCGCTCCGACAGGAAGCGCGAGAGAAGGCGGACGTCCTTGTAGTCGATCTTCGGAGCCTGCGGCCCGGAGAAGGGGCAGGACTTCTTGCGCCGGTAGAAGGGGCGGCGCGCGCCGACGGCGGGGCGGCGGGCGGCAGGCGTCAGGTCGGTGCTGTCGGACATGCTGGCTTACTCCTCGACCCCGCCGGGGCCATCCATATCGTCGCGCGGACGGGCACGGAATTCCTCGCGGTCGTCGCCGCGTTCACGGCCACGGCCGGATCCGAAGCGGCCGGCCGGGCGCGGGCCGCGGAAGCCGCGGTCGCGGTCGCGGTCGTCGGCGCGCTTGGCCAGCACGGCGGACGGCGCCTCGTCGATCGCCTCGACGCGCACGGTGAGCGTCCGCAGCACGTCCTCGTTCAGGCCGAGCTGGCGCTCGACCTCGGGCAGCGCCGTGCCGGGCGCCTCGATGCCAAGGAGCATGTAGTGCCCCTTGCGGTTCTTCTTGATCTTGTAGGCGAGGCCGCGCAGGCCCCAGTACTCGCGCTTCTTCACCTCGCCACCGCCTTCGGCGATGAGGGTCGCGACCTGCTCGGCGATCGCCTCGACCTGTTGCTGGGTGACGTCGTTGCGCGCGATGAACACGCATTCGTAGAGCGGCATGTGATCTCCCTATGGCTGGCTCAGCCCTGGCCCCGGGACGGGGCGCGCAAACGGGCATAGCCGGGCGCTTGCCTCGCGCCCGGCAGGGGAGGGCGGCGTAAAGCACGGGTGGGGGGTCGGGTGCAAGGGCTTGGGGGTCACGCTACGCACAAGGATGCATGCGAAGAGGCGTGCGCAAGGGCGCGGGGGGGCGGGACGTGCGCGCGCCGCGGCGTCAGCGCGGCCCGACCAGGTGGCATTCCGGCGGCCCGGCTCCGCCCGGCGCCACCCGCCAGGCGTAGCGGCCCGCGCTGGTGCGGAAGTCGGGCAGCCCCGCCCCGCGCGCATCGAGCAGCGTCACGCCGCCGCCGGCGCCGCGGTCGCCGCGGTCGTGGATGGTGCAGGCGATGCGGGCGCGCTCCTCCTGCCCATCCCACAGCATGACCACGCCCGGCAGCGCTCCGCCCTCGGGCCGCAGCATCGGCCAGTCGAACAGTATGAAGACCAGCCAGCCGCGGCCCTGCCGGCGCACGGCGTAGAGCAGGTCGGACGACGCATCGAAGTTGCGCAGCCGGCCGGGTGAGCGGTCGACGCCGATGCGATCGCCCTCATGGTTGATCGCCATGGCGTCGGCGATGGGGTGGGGGGAGTTGCGGAAGTCGCGCAGGGCGGAGGCGGCGAGCGGGTCGATGGCGCGCCACGGCACCCAGCGGGCGGAGCGATGCGGCCCCCGAAGCGGTCGATCCACCGTCGTGTCGGAGGGGCCGCATTCCATGCGGCCTGATCCGTCCGCCATGGGGCGCCATCCATGGCGGCCGATATCGGTGCGGAAGTTCCGCCAGCCCCTGAACGGCGCGGCGGAGAGCCGGATCGGTCCGACGGACGGTGCGGCGCGATGCGCGATGGAGCAGGCCTCGCGCCACCTCCCCGGCGCGTCTTCCACCATCAGAACTCCCCAAAGACCGCCCCAATTGCCGGATATCGCGGCAGTGTTGAACAACAGCATGACCTCCGGACGGCCATCGCCATTGAAGTCCTCGGTGATCGTCAGCAGGTCACGGGCGGCGTCGAAGTTCATCGCTCTCCGGCCGTCTGCACCGCGCCCTTGCCGATCGTCGGGATCGTGGTTGAGCACAATGTCCCAGGCGACGCTGTGCGGGGCACGCCCGCCTTCCTCACGGAGGCCACGAAATGCAGCGGCCGCGACGGGGTCCATGAAGCGCCAGGGGAGGTGCATGTCGCTCGCGAACACGGCCGGCGAAGCGAGCAGCGCGACAACCAGAAGAACCGCGCACCTCACGGCTGGAGACGCTGATGGGATGTCATGTCTTCGAAGCGACGCAGGCGATTTTCGATGACCCTGAACATGTATCGTTGGCTATCGTTCCTTGCCGCGGCGAGTGTCGCACCGCGGTCACGATGCTCCAGGTACATCCTGACGCCGTTGGCACCGTAACGATGCCCGGCAGCCGCGAGGTTCGCTTCGCAAAGAGTGATTGGCGTTCCGTCGAAGGCGCGGATCTGCTGACCCAGACGGGCCATGACGCCGTTGTTTACCATGCGTCCCTCGATCTTCCGCTGGCATTCCGTGAGGGCGGCCGCCTGCGCAGCTGGATTCGTCAGGAAGGCTGCGTCGCTTCGGACATCGGGAAAGGTTGCTGGCGGCTGCCAGCCGCCGCGATCATTCTGCCAGCCCGCCTCCTGCAGCGCGATCGGCGTCAACTGATACCGCCCCAAGGCACCGCTGGCATTCCGAGCCCCATACCCATGGTCGCGCCCGGCACTTTCCCGGGATTCCTCATGCGCGATCCGCTCGCGCCATTCCTGGTTCGGCTGCCCGATCCAGGCACGCGGCGGCATCGCGCCGGACGGGCGGGCGGGCGGCGGTGGCGCCGCAGGGCGTGGCGCCAGCCGTGGCGGCGCGGCCGGGGCGCGTGCGGTCCCAGCCGGCGGCGCGGCGCGGTCATGGGCGCGCACCGGGTGCGGCCGGCCATCATCGCCACGGCGCTGATGGGCGCGGACATGCACCATTGCCTCGCCCTGGCGCTTCGCGATTTCGCGCGGCCCAGGGCCAGGATAGCGCGCGGCGTAGCCGGCGCTCACCCGCTCACGCAGCCGGTCGCCTTCGGCGCCGTGCCGGCGATACTCGGGCCGGCGCATCAGGCTGCGAAGGTCGTCATCGGATGACGCGGAATTTTCCAATCTGACCTCCTGTGAGCCGTTGCGCAATGAATACGTTTCTATTTTGTTCCCATCGTCAAGCACCAATCGCCGCCGCCCGTGCGACCCGGATCCAACGCCACGCGCGCCGCCTCGCGGTATCCGAACAACCGGTCGCGGCCGCGCACCGATGCAATGCCAGCCAGCGCCCGCCCCATTCGATGGGATGCGCGCCGGCCCGCTTCATGCTGTCATCGGCCCGGTATCCCCACGAACGCGCCCCCGGGAGCCCGCCATGTACCGCCGCAGCGCCCTGATCCTGCCCATCGCCGCGCTCGGCGCGCCGCGCCTGGCCCGCGCGCAGGCGGCCTGGACGCCGTCGCGCACCATCACCCTTGTCGTCCCCTTCGCCGCCGGCGGGCCGAACGACATCGTCGCCCGCCTGGTCGCGCCCCACCTGCAGCAGGCGCTGGGCCAGACCGTGGTGGTGGAGAACCGGCCGGGTGCTACCGGCGCGATCGCCGCCCGGCACGTGGCCGCCCAGCCGGCGGACGGGCACACCATGATCGTCGCCGCGTCCGGCACCATGACCATCAACCCGGCGGTGATGCAGCGCCCGGGCTACGACCCGGAGAAGGATTTTTCCCCCGTCACCCTGGCGATGACGGTCCCGAACATGCTGGTGGTCCACAAGGACGTCCCCGCGCGCAATGTCGCCGAGACGATCGACTGGCTGAAGCGGGAGAACGGGCGGGTGAACTATTCCTCGGGCGGGGTGGGCTCGACCGAGCAGCTGGGCATGGAGCTGTTCCTGCGCGCGACCGGCACGACGGCGACGCATGTGCCCTTCCCCGGCGGGGCGCCGGCCGTCACCGCCATGATCCAGGGCCAGTGCCAGGCGTCCATCCTGAACGCCGCGACCGTCCGCCCGCATGTGGCGTCCGGCGCGCTGCGCGGCATCGCCATCTGCCTGCCGCGCCGCTTCGCCGCCCTGCCCGAGATCCCGACCATGGAGGAGGCCGGCTTCCCGCAGGTCGTCTCGGCCTCCTGGTCCGCCTTCCTCGCCCCCGCCGGCACGCCGGCGCCGGCCATCGCCCGGCTGCACGAGACGATCACCGCGGCGTTGCGCCAGCCGGAAGTGACGCAGCGCCTGACGGCGGCCGGCTTCACCATCGATGCCAGCACGCCGGAGGAGCTGGGGCGGACGATCTCGACCGAGCTCGCCCGCTGGAAGCGCGTGGTGCAGGAAGCAGGCATCCAGCTCACCTGACGCGCCCGTTGCCGTCCCCGCGCGCATGGTCCCAGACGGATTGCGCGCCGGGCCGGAGGAACGCGTTGCAGATCTGCCGGGTCACCTCGGTGATGCGGAGGTTGTCCCGGTCGGCCGTGAGCTTGGCGACGAGCCAGACGAGCCCGGTGCCCTGCGCGTCGACCTCGGTGGCGACGAGGCGGAGTTCCTCGGCGAGGGAAATGCAGAAGGCGACGCCGAGGCAGAGGTCGTCCTCGTCCTTCGCACCCTGAGGCAGGCGATCGAACATCGTGGCGGGCTCCATGCGATCGCGGCAGGAGCGCCATGATCGTGGCCTTTCATTGAAACGTTTCGACAAACATTACCAATAAAATATAATTGAATTCATTCAATGAATGAGTTATGGAACACTGCCACCGTCCGAATCGATGACCATCCCGCCCCGCCGCCGCCGCGCCGCCATTCCCGACCTGCCCGGCCGGCGCGAACAGTCGATGCGCCGACTGCTCGACGCCGCCGAGACGATCCTGGCCGAGCAGGGCTACGAGAATGCCTCGGTCAGCGAGATCGCCTCGCGCGCCGGCGTCTCGCCCTCCCTCATCAACGCCTATTTCCTCGGCAAGGCGGGGCTCTGCTACGCCGTTGTCCAGCGCCACAATGCGCCCCAGTTCGACGCGTTCCGCGCCGCGGCCGAAAGCAATGGTACCGCCGCCGAGCGGCTCGGCCGCATGATCGCGACCATCGTCGCCATGGATCTCGAGAAGCCGCGCCTCTATGCCGCGCTGCAGGCGCTCTCCTGGGCCTGGCCGGTGGAGACGGAGCGGCAGAACCGCGCCGAGATCGCGCCCTTCCTCGACCTGGTTGCCCGCGTGGCGGCCGACGGCGCGGCGCGCGGCGAGTTCCGGCCCCTGCCGGCCGGGGAGGTCGGGGAGATCTTCCTCGCCGTCTACACCTTCGCCATCCGCGACGCGCTGTTCGCGGCCGAGGCGCCCGGGGCGGTGGCCCGGCGCATCCTCGACCGGATGCTGCTGCTGCTGGCCCCGCCGCCCGGTTGACAAGCGCGGCCGCGGGCCGCATCCCGCGCGCCCATACGCCGCCAGCAACCACACGGAACCGCGCCACCCATGGCAACAGCGTTCGTCTTCCCCGGCCAGGGCAGCCAGGCCGTCGGCATGGGCCGCGACCTAGCCGAGGCCTTCCCCGCCGCCCGCCACGTCTTCCAGGAGGTGGACGACGCGCTCTCCCAGAAGCTGTCCAGGCTGATGTGGGAAGGCCCGGCCGAGGAACTGACGCTCACCGCCAACACCCAGCCCGCGCTGATGGCCCATTCGCTCGCCGTGGTGCGCGCGCTGGAAGCCGAGGGCGGCTTCCGCCTGGCCGAGCGCGTCGCGCTGGTGGCCGGCCATTCGCTCGGCGAGTACAGCGCGCTGACCGCCGCGGGCGCCTTCGGCATCCCCACCGCCGCGCGCCTGCTGCGCCTGCGCGGGGAGGCGATGCAGAAGGCGACGCCGTCCGGCACCGGCGCGATGGCCGCGCTGCTCGGCGCCGAGCTCGACCTCGCGCGCGACATCTGCGCCAAGGCCGCGATCGACCCCGAGACCGGCAAGGCGGAAGTCGTCGAAGCCGCGAACGACAATGGCGGCGGGCAGGTCGTGATCTCCGGCGCAAAGGCGGCCGTCGAGCGCGCGATCGAGATCGCGAAGGAAGCGGGCGTGAAGCGCGCCATGCTGCTGCCCGTCTCCGCCCCCTTCCATTGCGCGCTGATGGCGCCGGCGGCGGATGCGATGGCAGAGGCGCTCGCCGGGGCCGAGCTGCGCGCGCCGCTCGTGCCCGTGGTCGCGAACGTGACGGCGGCGAAGGCGACGGCGCCCGACGAGATCCGCGACCTGCTGGTGAAGCAGGTGACCGGCACGGTGCGCTGGCGCGAATGCATCGCGGCCATGGCCGCCATGGGCTGCGACCGCTTCGTCGAACTCGGCGCCGGCAAGGTGCTGACCGGGCTGATGAAGCGCAACGCGCCGGAGGCCACCGCGCTGGCCATCGGCACGCCGGCCGATGTCGAGACGTTCCTGAAGGGCCTGTGAGCCTTTCGCCCGACCTGACCGACGCCCCCACCCCCGCCGAGACCGCGGCGGTGCTGGACAGCCTTGTCGCCTTCAACGCGGGGCAGGGCTTCGCGCGGGAACGGCGGCCGCTCGCCATCCTGCTGCGCGGCGCGGATGGCGCGGTGCAGGGCGGGCTGGTCGGCGTCACGTCATGGTCGTGGCTCTACGTCGACAACCTCGTGGTGCCAGAAGCGGCGCGCGGCCAGGGGCTGGGCGCGCGGCTGATGGCGATGGCCGAGGCCGAGGCCCGCGCGCGCGGCTGCATCGGCGCGCGGCTCGACACCTATTCCTTCCAGGCGCGCGGCTTCTACGAGCGCCTGGGCTATTCGGTGACCGGCGCGATCGAGGATTGCCCGCCCGGCGAAACGCGGTGGTCCATGGCCAAGCGCCTGGACCGCGCCTGACAGGAGAAACCCCCATGTTCGACCTCACCGGCAAGACCGCGCTCGTCACGGGTGCGACGGGCGGCATCGGCGAAGCCATCGCCGCCGCGCTGCACGCGCAGGGTGCGACCGTCGCCATCACCGGGCGGCGGGAAGCGGAACTCGCCCGCGTGGCCGAAGCGCTCGGCGGCGCGCGCGTCATCGTCGCCCCCGCCGACCTGTCCGACCCCGCGGCACCCGCCGCGCTGGTGGAGAAGATCGAGGCCGAGGCCGGCGGGCTCGACATCCTGGTCAACAACGCCGGCTTCACGCGCGACATGCTCGCACTCCGCATGGGCGACGCCGACTGGAACGCGGTGCTGGAAGTGGACCTGACCGCGCCCTTCCGCCTCGCGCGCGCGGCCCTGCGCGGGATGATGAAGAAGCGCCACGGGCGCATCGTCTCGATCGCGTCCATCGTGGGTGTGACCGGCAATGCGGGCCAGGCGAACTACGCCGCGGCCAAGGCCGGTCTGATCGGGATGTCGAAGTCGCTCGCGCAGGAAGTCGCGACGCGCGGCGTGACGGTGAACGTCGTCGCCCCGGGCTTCGTGAAGACGGCGATGACGGATGCGCTGAACGAGGCGCAGAAGACCGCACTGCTGACGCGCATCCCGACGCAGCGCATGGGCACGCCGGAGGACATCGCGGCGGCGGTGGTCTACCTCGCCTCGAACGAGGCGGCCTGGGTCACGGGGCAGACGCTGCACGTCAATGGCGGGATGGCGATGATCTGAGGAGAGGTTTTCCGACCTCAATCGCTGGCGCGGCCGTCCGGCCGCTTGGCTTGCGCGCCGTGCGCTGGCGCACCCGGCGCAGTTGGCGGGGTGGGGGCGTTCGCGCATTCGCGCTCCCGGATCGAGGCTGAGCCTCGATCCGCCTTGTTCATCAGTTGGTGCCGCACGTGGCGTCGATTCCGCTTGCATCGCCGCAACGGTTTCGCCTATCCGCCGCATCCTCGATGGAACTCCCTCCATCGGCTGAACGTGTGTCACCCATGCCGTCGAACGCGCCCCGCGCCGTCGCCTGCGAACCGACCGGGATGAATCCCGGTCGCGTCGCGGCCCCGCGCCCGGTCCGCTTGAACGGCCCTCGGCAAGCCAGACCCTTCGCCTGACACGCGCGGCGCCCGCGGGCG
Organism: Roseomonas nitratireducens; assembly: GCF_017813355.1. Classification (GTDB taxonomy): domain Bacteria; phylum Pseudomonadota; class Alphaproteobacteria; order Acetobacterales; family Acetobacteraceae; genus Neoroseomonas; species Neoroseomonas nitratireducens. The sequence goes on along the minus strand of NZ_JAGIYZ010000013.1, from coordinate 126,851 downwards.
CCATTCCTTCCCCGACTGACCACATCACCCGGAGCATATCCGATGCGTCCCTCCGATCCGCTGGAGGCGCGTGCGCGCGACCTGGCCATCGCCGCCGGCCTCGATCCCGATTCCCGAATCCCGAACCCGGCCAGGCCGGGCAAGACCATGCCGGCCTGGACCGGCTTCCGCGACGCCGCGCGCGCCGCGCACCAGGTCGCCGAGCAGGCGCGCCTCGGCGCCGTGCTGGGCGACCAGCCCGCGGCGTATCGCGACGCACCGCTCGCCGTCTTCGGCGCGCATGAGGACGGCACGCTCGCGCAGATGCGCAACTGCATGCGCGTGGGCAACGTCGTCGCCGGCACGCTCTGCGCCGACGGCCATCTCGGCTACGCGCAGCCGGTCGGCGGCGTCATCGCCTATGAAGGCCAGGTGAGCATCAGCGGCGTCGGCTTCGACATCGCCTGCGGCAACATGGCCGCGCGGCTCGATGTGCCCTACGCCGCGGTGCGCGACCGCGCGGCGGAGATCCTGGGCGACATCCGCCGCGTGATCTCCTTCGGCGTCGGCCGCGCGAACGAGGAGCGCGTGGAGCACCCGCTGCTCGACGACGGCGAGGCGTGGCGCGCCTCCGGCATGGAGAACTATCGCCAGAAGGCCGCGGCGCAGCTCGGCACGGTCGGCTCGGGCAACCACTACGTGGACCTGTTCGAGGACGAGGCCGGCCTCGTCTGGATCGGCGTGCATTTCGGCAGCCGCGGCCTGGGGCACACCAGCGCCACGCGCTACCTGAAGGCCGCCGGCGGGCAGGACGGGATGCATGTCCCGCCCGCGGTGGTTGCCGAAGGCAGCGAGCTCGGCCAGCGCTACCTCGCCGCGATGGAACTCGCCGGTCGCTACGCCTATGCCGGCCGCGAATGGGTGGTGGAACGCGTGCGCGCCATCATCGGCGGCGCGGTGACGGAGTCCGTGCACAACCACCACAACTACGCGTGGAAGGAGAGGCATGGCGGGCGCGAGCTCTGGGTCGTGCGCAAGGGCGCGACGCCGGCCTTCCCCGGCCAGCGCGGCTTCGTCGGCGGGTCCATGGGCGACGACGCGGTGATCCTGGAAGGGGTGGAGAGCGAGGCCTCGCGCGCCTCGCTCTACTCCACCGTCCATGGCGCGGGCCGCGTCTTCGGGCGGCGGGAAGCGCTGCGCCGCTTCACGCGGGCCGAGATGGACGAATGGCTGCGCGGCCGCGGCGTGATGGTCTCGGGCGGGGACCTCGACGAAAGCCCGATGGCCTATCGCCGCCTGCCCGACGTGCTGGCGCGGCACGAAGGGACGGTGCGCATCCTCCATCGCCTCCGCCCCTTCGCGGTGGCGATGGCCGGGCCGGGGGAATTCGACCCGTTCAAGGACTGACCATCGGGCGGGCCGTCGCGGCGACGTGGCGGCCCGCCCCGATCCGGGTCTAGCCTTGCCGGCAACGACACCGGAGGAAACGTCCATGCGCCTGGTCCGCCGCGCCGCGTTGCTGCTCCCGCTGCTGCTCGCCGCGCCCGCCGGGGCGCAGACCGCCTTCCCCGGCCAGCGGGAGGGCACGTGGACCGCCCCCGGCTTCCGCTTCCACAGCGGGGAGACGGTGGATCTCCGCCAGGGCTACGTGACGCTGGGCGATCCCGCGAACCCCGCCGTGCTGATCCTGCACGGCACGGGCGGCACCGCGCGCGGCATGCTGGCGGCGAATTTCGGCGGGCAGCTGTTCGGCCCCGGCCAGCCGCTCGACGCGACGCGCCACTTCGTCGTCATCCCGGATTCGATCGGCACGGGCAATTCGTCCAAGCCCTCCGACGGGCTGCGCGCCGCCTTCCCGCGCTACACCTACGACGACATGGTCGCCGCGCAGCACCGGCTGGTGACCGAAGGGCTGGGCATCCGCCGGCTGCGCCTCGTGCTCGGCAACTCGATGGGCGGGATGATGGCCTGGACCTGGGCCACCAACTTCCCCGACATGATGGACGCGATCGTGCCCATGGCGTCGCAGCCCACCGCCATGTCCTCCCGCAACTGGATGATGCGCCGGCTGATGATCGAGACGGTGCGACAGGACCCCGCCTATATGGGCGGCAACTACACGACTCAGCCGCCGTCGCTGCGCATCGCCAACGTCATGTACGGCACGGGCACCAATGGCGGCACGCTGAACCTGCAGCGCCTGGCGCCGACGCGCGAGGCCGCCGACCGGCTGGTGGACCAGCGCCTTTCCGCGCCGCCGCCGCGCGACGCCAACGACTTCCTCTGGCAATGGGATGCGAGCCGCGACTACGACCCGGAACCGCGGCTCGATCGCATCCGCGCCCGCGTGCTCGCCATCAACTCCGCCGATGACGAGCGCAACCCGCCCGAGACCGGCCTGACGGAACGCGCCATCGCGCGCATCCCGAATGCGCGCCTGCTGCTGATCCCGGCCAGCGCCGAGACGCTCGGCCACGGCACCACCGGCAATGCGCGCTTCTGGCGGGACGACCTCGCGCGCTTCCTCGCGACGCTGCCCTGAAGCGTCATCCGATCGCACGGATCGCGTGCGACCGGATCGTGCCGCGGCGCGCGCTATTCGGCGCGGATGCCGAGCCGCTCGATCACCGGGCGGAAGGTCGCCCAGTCGCGCCGCAGCCGCGCCATGAAGGGTTCCGGCCCGAGCACCGTATCGACCGCCATGCCGATATTGGCGAACCGATCCTTCAGCTCGGGCCCGGCGCCGAAGCCGGCGCGGACCTCGTTGAACACCCGGTCGATGATCGGCTGCGGCGTGCCCGCCTGCATCATCACCGACGCCCAGGAATCGACGTGGTAGTCGGCAAGCCCGCCGCCCGCCGAGGCGATCGGCGGCACGCCGGCCACCAGCGGCGAGGGCTCCGCGGTCGTCACGCCGAGCGCGCGCAGCTGCCCCGCCGCCACCAGCCGCCCCGCCGCCGCCGGCGTGTCGAAGCCGAAATCCACCTGCCCGCCGAGCAGCGCGGCAAGCGCCGGCCCGCTGCCCTGGAAGGGCACGTGCAGCGCGTCGAGCCCCGCCTTCGCGAGGAACAGCGCGGTCACCAGGTGCTGCGCCCCCGCGACGCCCGAGGAATTGTGCGTGTAGTGGCCCGGCCGGGACTTCAGTAGGTCGATAAGGCCCTTGAGGTCGCGCACCGGCGAATCCGCCTTCACCAGCGCCATGAAGGGCGCGGCGCCGAACATCGCGACGGGGGCGAGTTCCCGTTCCACGTCATAGGGCGGGCGGCTGACCAGCGGCCCGAAGGTGATCGGTCCGAGCGAGCCCGACAGCAGCGTGTAGCCGTCCGGCGTGCCCTTCGCGACGATGTTGGTGCCGATCTGCCCGCCCGCGCCCGGCCGGTTGTCCGGCACCACGGGCTGGCCGAGCCGCTCCGACAGCATCTGCGCGACGAGCCGCCCGGCGACATCCGTCTGCTGGCCGGGCGGCCAGGGGATGACCATCCGCAGCGGACGGTTCGGCCAGGGCGCCTGCGCGGCGGCGGGGTGGGCGGCCAGGCCGGCGAGCGGCAGGGCTGCCAGCGTGCGGCGACGGATCATGCGACGTGCTCCCAGACACGGTTGTTGGCCCCGATCATGCCGTGCCCGCGCCGCCGCGTCACGCGCCCCGCTTGAGGCGCCGGCCGGCCGCCGCCATCCTCGCGCCATGCACAGGCCACCGCTCACCCTCGCCCGCTGGGGCTCCTTTCACGTCGGCGGGCGGGAGGTGCGCGTCGAGGGCCAGCCGCCGCGGGAGGTGCTGTTCACCCCCGGCAGCGCGCCGGCGCTGCTCGACCCGAACGGCACCTACCTCGTCGGCGGGATGTATGCGCAGGCGATGGAGCCCGCGCCGAAGCGCGGCGCCGCGCCGCTCATGCTCTGGCACGGCGGCGGGCTGACCGGCGCCTGCTGGGAAACCACGCCCGACGGGCGCGAGGGCTGGCAGCATTTCTTCCTCCGCCAGGGCTGGGAGGTCGTCGTCTCCGACGCCGTCGAACGCGGCCGGTCCGGCTGGATGCGCATCCCCGAGGAGACGTGCGGCGTGCCCGTGACCCTCACCCTGGAAAATCCCTGGGAGCGCTTCCGCATCGGCCCCGGCACGCCGCAGGACGGGCGCGTCTTCGAGGGCCAGCAATTCCCCGCCGACATGGCGTCCTGGTGCAACTTCATCCGCGGCTGCGTGCCGCGCTTCACGACGACGGACGACCTGACCCTCGAAGCCTATGGCGCGCTGCTCGATCGCGTCGGGCCCTCGGTGGTGGTGGCGCACAGCCAGGGCGGCTTCTTCGCCTGGCGCGCGGCGCAGGAATGGCCGGACCGGGTGCGCGCGCTGGTGCTGGTCGAACCGGCGAGCACGGGGCTTGCGGAGAAGGTCGCCGCGCTCGCCGGCATCCCGGTGCTGATGATCTACGGCGACTACATCGAGGGCGATGCGCGCTGGCCGGCGATCCGCGCGCGCGGCCTCGCCTTCGCCGATGCCGTGCGCGGCGCCGGCGGTCATGTCGATGCGGTGGACCTGCCGGCGCGGGGCATCCGCGGCAACAGCCACATGATCCAGATGGACCGAAATTCGGACGATGTGGCAACGCTCGTCCAGGACTGGCTGGTCGCGCGCGGCCTCTGGTCCTGAAGCGTCCCCGGCCTTTGGCGGGCAGGGTCCGAGAGGGGCGGCGCCCCTCCCGGATCACCGCGGCGCCGCGGCCCGCGCCAGCCGGTCGTTGATCGCCGCCCCCAGCCCCTCCATCGGCACCCGCATCACCGCGATGCGCGAAAGCCCCAGCCGCTGACCTTCCGCATCCAGCCAGCGCAGCCCCGCGAACAAGCGCGCCGCCGCCTCGCGCAGGTCACGCGCCTCGGACATCTGCCACGCCGCCCCCGCGCCCTGCAGCGGCGGGCCGAAGGCGAGCAGCGCCTCATCCGCCGCGACGCTTTGCGCATCGAGCCGCACGGGGAGCGACGGCGCGTAGTGCGACAGCATCATCCCCGGGCTGCGCAGCGACCGCGTGCGCTCCGCCGCCGCGATCGGGATCGGCCGCGCGACGGTGCCGATCAGCGCCTCGATCTCCTCCACCGGCACGCCGCCCGGCCGCAGCAGCGCGGCCCCGCCGGCGGCGAGGTCGAGCACGGTGCTCTCCACCCCCACGGCGCAGGGCCCGCCATCCAGCACCGCGGCGATGCGCCCGCCCAGCCCATCCAGCACGTGGTCGGCCGTCGTCGGGCTCACCTGGCCCGAACGGTTCGCCGAAGGCCCCGCGACCGGCACCTCCGCCGCGCGGATCAGCGCCAGGGCCAGCGGATGCGCCGGCACCCGCACCGCGAGCGTATCGAGCCCCGCGCCGGCCAGCAGGTCGATCCGGCACTCGGCGCGGCGCGGCAGCACCATGGTCAACGGCCCTGGCCAGAAGCGCGCGGCGAGCGCCCGGGCGCGCTCGTCCGGCAGGGCTTCGGCGAAGGCGGCCTCGGCCTCCGCGAAGTGGCAGATCAGCGGGTTGAAATGCGGGCGCCCCTTCGCCTCGAACACTGCGGCGACCGCGCGCCCGTTCCGCGCATCGGCGCCCAGGCCGTAGACCGTCTCGGTGGGGAAGGCGACGAGCTCGCCCGCGCGCAGCAATTCGGCCGCGCGCGCGACCTCCTCGGGGCGAAGGCGCAGCGTCATGCGCCCTCGCAGACGAAGCCGGGATTGGCCCAGCCGCGCTTGCCGTAGGCCAGCGCGCCGCCGCCTTCCAGCAGCCGGATGCGTCCGCCCGCCGCTTCCACCACCGCGTGCGGCGCGGCCGTGTCCCATTCCATGGTGCGGCCGAAGCGCGGATAGAGGTCCGCGCTGCCTTCCGCCACGCGGCAGAATTTCTCCGCCGAGCCGATGTTCACGATGCGCGCGACATGGCGGCCTTCCAGGAAGCGGCCCATGCGCGGGTCGTCCTGGTAGTGGTGGCTGCCCATCACGGTCAGCCCCTCCGCCGGCGGGCGGCGGGCGGCGATGGGGCGCACCGTCCCGTCGCGATCGCGCTTGAAGGCGCCGGCGCCGATGCGGCCCCAGAAGATTTCGCCGGTGGCGGGCAGGGCGACGGCGCCGAGCACCGGCCGCCCATCCGCCACCAGCCCGACATTGACCGCGAAATTGTCCCGCCCCGCGGCGAATTCCCGCGTGCCGTCCAGCGGATCGACCAGCCAGAAGCGGTGCCCGGGGTCGGTCGGCGCGGTGCCGGCCTCGATCTCCTCCTCCGCGATCACGGGGATATGGGGCGCGGCGTCGCGCAGCCCCTCGACGATCAGCGCCTCGGCGATGCGGTCGGCCTCGGTGACGGGGCTGTGGTCGGATTTGCGCTCCACCGCGAAGCCGGCGGCGCGCACCGCGCTGATCGCGGCGGCGGCCTCGGCGGCCAGCCGGCGGGCAAGGTCGAGCAGGGCATCATCGTCCATGGTCCGGGGTGTGGCCGCGCGGCGCGGCGCGGGCAAGCCCCGCCACCCTGGCCGGGCGCCGCCCCCGCCCCTAATGTCATCCATCGATCATCCGAATCCTCGCCCGCGGAGTCCCCATGCCCGACATCGCCTTCGTGAAGCCCGCCCTGCCGCGCGCCGGTGCCCTCGTGCTGCTGCTGGCCGAGGAGGCGCCGCTCTCGGGCCTGGCCGCGCAGGCGGACAAGGCCGCGGGCGGCGCCATCGCGCGCGGGCTCGAAGCCGCGAAGTTCAAGGGTCGCAAGGGCCAGGCGACGACGCTCTGGGCGCCGGGGGGCGGCGTGTCCAAGGTGCTCGCCATCGGCCTGGGCAAGGAGGCCGAGATCTCCGACGCCGGGCTCGAGGCGGTCGGCGGCACCATCGCGGGTTCCATGGCGATGGAAAGGGAAGCGAGCATCGCCGCCGATGGCCTCACCGCCGCGCAGGCCGCCTCGGTCGCCTTCGGCATCGCGCTGAAATCCTACCGTTTCGACCGCTACCGCACGACGGAGAAGGAGGAGGACAAGCCGAAGCTCGAGCGCGTGGCGATGGGCGTCGCCGAGACGGCCAAGGCCAAGGCCGCCTTCGCGCCGATGCAGGCGATCGCCGACGGCGTCTTCCTCACCCGCGACCTCGTCTCCGAACCCCCCAACGTGCTGACGCCGGTCGAATGCGCCGAGCGCTGCAAGGCGCTGACCAAGCTCGGCGTGGAGGTCGAGGTGCTGGGCCCGCGGGAGATGAAGCGCCTGGGCTTCGGCGCGCTGCTCGGCGTGGCGCAGGGCAGTGCCAACGAGCCGCGCATGGTGGTGATGAAGTGGATGGGCGCGCCCAAGGGCAAGAAGCCCGCCGGCCGGCCGCTCGCCTTCATCGGCAAGGGCGTCACCTTCGACACCGGCGGTATCTCCATCAAGCCCGCCGGCGGCATGGAGGACATGAAGTGGGACATGGCCGGCGCCGGCACCGTCATCGGGCTGATGGCGGCCCTTGCCGGGCGCAAGGCCAAGGCCGACGTCGTGGGGATCGTCGGGCTGGTCGAGAACATGCCCTCCGGCACCGCGCAGCGGCCCGGCGACGTGGTCAAGACCGCCTCCGGCCAGACGGTCGAGGTCATCAACACCGACGCGGAAGGCCGCCTCGTCCTCGCCGACGTCATCCACTACTGCATCGAGAAGTACGATCCGCGCTTCATGATCGACCTCGCGACGCTGACCGGCGCGATCATCATCGCGCTCGGCCACGAGCATGCCGGCCTGTTCGCCAATGACGACACGCTGGCGCAGCGCATCGAGGCCGCCGGCCGCGCGGTGGGCGAGGCCTGCTGGCGCATGCCGCTCGGCGATGCCTACGACAAGCAGATCAAGTCCGACATCGCGGACATGAAGAATGTCGGCGGCCGGCCGGGCGGGTCCATCACCGCGGCGCAGTTCATCCAGCGCTTCGTGCAGGGCAAGCCCTGGGCGCATCTGGACATCGCCGGCACGGCCTGGAGCGGCAAGGACACGCCGACCGTGCCGAAGGGGGCCACCGCCTATGGCGTGCGCATGCTCGACCGCCTGGTCGCCGAGCACTACGAGGGCTAGCGCGGCGTGATCGCCCTCCGCTTCCGTCGCGGCGCGCCGGGGGCGGGGCGGCCCGTCATCCTGCCCCTGGCGCAGGACCAGGCGCCGCCGGCCGCTCTGGCCGATGCGGTGCGCGCGGCGCGCTTCGACGCGGCGGAAGGTGCCACGCTCGATCTCGCCGGCCCGCCGCGCCGCATCCTCGCCGGCCTCGGCGCCACCGCCACGCCGCTCGCGCTCGAGTCCGCGGGCGCCGCGGCGATCCGCGCGGTGGGGGAGATGGCGGAGGTCACCCTCGACGCGCGCGCCTTCCCCGCGGCCGGGGCGGCCTCGCTCGCCGCCGGCCTCGCTCTGGGCGCATGGCGCTTCGACGCGCTGCGCACGCGCGACCTGCCGGCCGCGCCCCGCCGGGCCACGGTGCATGTGCAGGATGTGGCGGCGGCCGAAGCGGCCTTCGCGCGCATCGCCCCCGGCATCGCCGGTTGCCTTCTTGCCCGTGACCTCGTGGCCGAGCCCGCCAACCACCTGACGACGCGCCGCTTCGCCGAACGCCTCGCCGCCATGGCGAAGGCGGAGGGGCTGGGCGTCGAGGTGCATGGCCGGGGCTGGCTGCAGCGGCACGGCTTCGGCGCGTTGCTCGCGGTGGGCGGCGGCGCGGCCGATCCGCCGCGCCTCGTCGTGCTGCGCTGGCCCGGCACGCTGCCGCTGCCGCCCGTCGCCTTCGTCGGCAAGGGCATCGTCTTCGACACCGGCGGCATCTCCATCAAGGGTGCCGACGGGATGGAGGCGATGCGCGCCGACATGGCGGGCGCGGCCGCCTGCGCGGGGGCCATGCTGGCGCTCGCGCGCCGGCGGTCCCCCGCGCCCGCGGTCGCGGTGCTGGCGATTGCCGAGAACGCGACCGGCGCGGGTTCCTACCGCCCCGGCGACGTGATCCGCACCGCGTCGGGACGCACGGTGGAGGTGATCGACACCGATGCCGAGGGCCGGCTCGTGCTGGCGGACGCGCTGCACCACGCCATCGCCGCCTTCGCGCCGCGCGCGGTGGTGGACCTCGCCACGCTGACCGGCGCGATCGTCACCGCGCTCGGCCACCATCGTGCCGGGATGTTCGGCCGCGACGCGGCGCTGCTGGCCTCCGTCGCGGCGGCGGGGGAGGCGGTGGGCGAACGGTTATGGCCCATGCCGATCGGCGACAGGCTGGCCGAGGATCTGCGGTCGGACATCGCCGACCTGAAGCAATGCGCCCCGGCGGGCTCGGGCGCGATGGGCGGGCGGATGATCCCCGACGCGGCGCATGCGGCCTGGTTCCTCTCCCGCTTCACCGGCGACCTGCCCTGGGCGCATCTGGACATCGCCGGGGTGGAGACGGCGGATGAGCCGCATGCGGCGGGCCCCGCCGGCCCGACCGGCTTCGGAGCCAGGCTGCTCGACCGGCTTGTTGCGCTAAGGTTCGAGGAGGAACCGTGAGGGAACCGCCATGCGTCCGATGATCGCCTCCCTGCTTGGCCTCCTGCTGCTGCCCGCGGCGGCCGGCGCGCAGGCGCTGCTGCCCTGCCAGCGCGTCGATGGATCGAACGCGCCGGGCGTCATGCCCGCCACCGCCTATGAAGTGCTGGCCCAGGGCGGGACGGTGCAGCGCGTCGTGCTGACGCTGCAGAACGGCAACCGCTCGACGACGGATTTCGCGCCCACCGCGCCCGGCGTCTCGGTGCGGCTGATCAGCTTCCCCGAGCCGAACGACCCAGGCCAGGCGCGGCTCGTCTTCAACCGCGCGACGGTCGAGCAGGGCGGCACGCTGTTCTTCGAGACCTGGTTCCGCGCGCCGCGCGACGCCGTGCCGGCCTACAACTGGTACCGCCTGAACTGCCAGGCCGCCGGCCTGCCCACCAAGTAGCGCCATGGCCGAGATCGGCTTCTACCACCTGACGCGCACGCGGCTGGACCTCGCCTTGGCGAAGCTGCTCGGCCGCGTCGTGGCCGGCGCCGGCCGCGCCTTCGTGCTGTGCGGGGAGGAGGAGCGCGCCAAGGCGCTCGACGCCGCGCTCTGGACCGTGCCCGACCCCGACTGGCTGCCGCACGGCATGGCGGGGGGGGAGGCCGACGCGATGCAGCCCATCCTGATCGGCACGGCGGACATCGCGCCGGCCAACGGCGCGCGCTTCCTCTTCCTGGTCGATGGGGCGGAAAGCGCGCGGCTGGCCGAATACGACCGCGTGCTCGACCTGTTCGACGGGGCGGAGGAGAGCGCGGTCGCCGCCGCGCGGGCGCGGTGGAAGGCGGCGAAGGCGGCGGGGCACGCGCTGACTTACTGGCAGCAGGGGGCGGGGGGCTGGGAGAAGAAGGGCTGAAGCGTGGCCTCACGGGTCCGACAAAAGTGTATCAAAAATATTCCGTTGCAGTAACAGAAATGATATCGTAACGACTGCGCGACCCGCCCGGCCTGCCATGCCTGACGGGCCAGGCAGGAGATCGCGCGGTGCCCCCCATCATCCTCAATGACACCGACAACAGGCGGGACGGCGGCTCGGCCGGCGACACCATCCTCGGCCGGGGCGGCGACGACACGCTCCGCGGCCAGTCGGGCGACGACAGCCTGCTCGGCGGCGACGACGAGGACAGGCTCGAAGGCGGCTCCCAGGACGACACGCTGCTCGGCCAGGATGGCGAGGATCGGCTGATCGGCGACAGCGGCGACGACCTGCTCGATGGCGGCGCGGACGATGACAGCCTCGAAGGCGGCAGCAACGACGACACGCTGCTCGGCCAGGATGGCGAGGATCGGCTGATCGGCGACAGCGGCGACGACCTGCTCGACGGCGACGCGGACGATGACAGCCTCGAAGGCGGCAGCAACGACGACACGCTCCTTGGCGGTGCCGGCGACGACGTGCTCGATGGCGGGGAGGGCATCAACCTCCTCGACGGCGGCGACGACGACGACCGGCTGGTCGGCGGCAACAACGCCGAATCGCTGCTCGGCGGCCGCGGCGACGACACCATCTTCAGCGATGGCGGGTCCGACTACATCGTCCCCGGCGCCGGCGACGACGTGGTGAAGGACCTCGAGAACCACGGCACCGTCTACATCGACGGCAGCGGCGGCGGGGACGACACCGTCTTCATCGACGACGAGATCAAGCCCTGGTGGACCACCAGCGGCAGCGGCACGGTGTTCGCCGGCGGCGCGCAGCGCCCCTATGACGACGTCATCCAGGGCGGCGGCTACGACATCCGCTTCCACAACTTCAACGGCACCGTCCAGTTCCGGAACGGCAGCCTCCAGGTCACCTGCTTCGCCGCCGGCACCATGATCCTGACCGCGGCGGGCGAACGGCCGGTCGAGACGCTGCGCGCCGGCGACCTCGTCGTGACGCTCATGGGCGGGGCCGGCCTCGCGCCCGTGCGCTGGCTGGGCCGTCGCGGCGTAGACCTGCGGACCCATCCGCGCGGCGCCGCCGTCGCGCCCATCCTGGTGCTGCCCGGCGCGCTCGGCGCCGGCGTGCCGCACCGGCCGCTGCGCGTGTCCCCCGAGCATGCGCTGCTGGTCGATGGCGTGCTGGTGCCCGCCGGGCTGCTGGTGGATGGCCGGACCATCCTGCGCACCCCGCCGCGCGGCCGCGTCACCTACTTCCATGTCGAGCTGGAACGCCACGACGTCCTGCTCGCCGAAGGCGCGCCGGCCGAATCCTACCTGGAGATGGGCAACCGCCAGAATTTCGAGAATGGCGGGCTGATCGTCGCCCTCCATGCCGATTTCGCGCCGGCGGAAGGCTGCTTCCGCGAAGGCTGCGCGCCGCGCATCGGCGAGGGCCCGGCGCTTGACCGCCTGCGCGCGGGCCTTGCCGCGCGCCGCGCCATGGCCGCGCCGGCCAGGGTCAGCCCTGCAGCCTGATCCCGGTGATCTCGACCATGCGGCGCCAGCGCTCCACCTCCTCCCGCTGGAAGGCGGCGAAGGGGGCGGCGGGCATCGGCGCCGCGACGAAGCCCTGGCCGGTCAGCCTTTCCTGCATGGCCGGCCGGGCGAGGATCGCGACCAGCGCGTCCGACAGCCGCGCGACGATCGCCCCCGGCGTGCGCGCCGGGGCCCACATCCCGAACCAGGCATCGACCGCGAGGTCCTGCGCGCCGGCCTCGGCGAAGGTCGGCACGTCCGGCGTCTCGGCCAGGCGGGCCGGCGCGCCGATGCCCAGCGCGCGCAGCCGCCCGTCCCGCACGAGTGCCACCACCTGCGGCCAGGTGGAGACGAAGAAGTCGACCGTGCCCGCGACCGTGTCCGTCGTCGCCTGGGCGCCGCCGCGATAGGGGACATGCGTCGCGTCCATCCCTTCGCGCCGCACGAAGGTCTCGGCGATCACGTGGCTCGCGGACCCGGCGCCGGAGGAAGCGTAGGTGACGCGCCCGCCGTTCTTCCCCTTGGCGGCGAGCTCGGCCAGCGTCCGCGGCCCGTTCGCCGGCACGACCAGCGCGTGGTGCACGGCGGCGAGCCGCGCGATCGGCGCGAAATCCGCCACCGGGTCGAAGGGCAGGGAAGGGAGCATCGCCGCGTTGGCGGCATGGGTCTGGTTGTTGCCGAGCGAGAGGGTGTAGCCATCCGCCGCCGCCTGCGCGACCGCGTGGGTGCCGACCACGGCGGCGCCGCCCGCGCGGTTGTCCACCACGAAGGCGCTGCCCGCGATGTCCTCCTGCAGCGCCGCGGCCAGGGTGCGGGCGAGCACGTCGGTGGACCCGCCCGGCGGATAGGCGACGACGATGCGCACCGGGCGCGTCGGCCAGGCCTGGGCCCGCGCGGCGAAGGGCAGGGCGAGGGCAGGGGCGGCGATCAGGCTGCGGCGGCGGATCATTGCGGTCTCCTCCTCCGGCGCGTCCCGGGCGCCGGTGTCGCGATCCTGTTGGCCGATCCCGCGCGCCGGGTCCAGACGGTCGCGAATCGTCACCAAGCTTTCGTTGCATTCGGCCGCGCGCGGGGCTTACCGTCCTGTAAGGGCGAACTCGCGAGCTAACGACGAGGGGAGTGGCGTGATGGGCAGCAATGACCCGATTCGGCTGACCGCTCGGACCGAAGGCGTCGCGGCGCGCAAGGCCAGCGCGCCGTCGGAGCCGCCGACCGGACGCGCGCTGTGGCCGACCTTCATGCGGCGGACGCTCGCCGAGGAAGAACTGCCCGCCCCCGCCCCGCGCGAGGTCTGCGCCGCCAAGTAGCGGCGGTCAGGCGGCTTCCAGCCGGGCCGAAAGGTCGAGCCATTCCTCCTCGAGCTGCTCCACGCGGTGCGCGATCGCCGCGCGGCGCGTGTTCGCCCAGGTGATGTCCTCGGGCTTGAAGCGGGCATAGGTGTCGGGGTCGGACAGGCGCTTCTCGATCAGCGCGTCCTCCCGCGCCAGCTTCTCGAGCGCCGCCTCGATCTCCTTCAGCCGGGCGCGCAGCGGGGCGTTGGCGCTGCGCGCATCGGCGCGTTCGCGGCGCGCGCCCGCGCGGGCCCCGCCGGATTCGGCCCGCGCGCCGCCGCGGGCGCGTTCGGCGAGCAGCCCGCGATAGTCGTCGAGGTCGCCGTCGAAGGGCGTCACGGTGCCGTCCGCCACCAGCCAGAGCCGGTCGGCGACGAGTTCCACCAGGTGCGGGTCGTGGGTGATGAGCAGCACCGCGCCGCCGAATTCGGCGAGCGCCTTCACCAGCGCTTCCCGCGCATCGATGTCGAGATGGTTGGTGGGTTCGTCGAGGATCAGCAGATGCGGCGCGTCGCGCGTGGTCAGCGCGAGCAGCAGCCGCGCCTTCTCGCCCCCCGACAGCGCGCCGATGCGCGTCTCCGCCCGGTCGGCGTCGAGGCCGAAGCGGGCGAGCTGCGCGCGGCACTGCGTCTCGGTCGCCTTGGGGAGTGCCGCCTGCACATGGGTCAGCGGCGTGCCGGTAAGGTCGAGTTCCTCCGCCTGGTGCTGGGCGAAATAGCCGACGCGCAGGCCGCGGGTGCGGAAGGCGGTGCCGCCTTCGGGCTTGAGCCGCCCGGCGAACAGCTTCGCCAGCGTCGACTTGCCGTTGCCGTTGGCGCCGAGCAGCGCGATCCGGTCGTCCTGGTCCAGGCGCAGGTTCAGATCGCGCAGGATGGGCGGCCCGCCATAGCCGGCCGCGCAGCCGGTCAGCGACAGGATCGGCGGGGCGAGTTCCTCCGGCGCGGGGAAGGCGAAGCGGACCGGCGCGTCCTCCACCAGCGCTTCGACCGGCGGCAGGCGTTCCAGCGCCTTGAGCCGGGACTGCGCCTGGCGCGCCTTGGTCGCCTTGGCGCGGAAGCGGTCGACGAAGGCCTGGATGCGGGCGCGTTCCGCCGCGACCTTCGTGTTCTGGGCCACCTGCTGCGCCTGGCGCTCGGCGCGGATGCGCACGAAGTCGGCGAAGCTGCCGGGATAAAGCGTGATGTCGCCGCGATCGAGATGCGCGATGGCGTCGACGCAGCGTTCCAGCAGCCCGCGATCGTGGCTGACGATGATGGCCGCGCCGCCGAAGCGCTGCAGCCAGCCCTCGAGCCACATCGTCGCCTCGAGGTCGAGGTGGTTGGTCGGTTCGTCGAGCAGCAGCAGGTCGGGTTCGAGGAACAGCGCGCGGGCGAGGGCCACGCGCATCCGCCAGCCGCCGGAGAATTCGCGCGAGGGCCGCGCCTGCGCCGCGGCGTCGAAGCCAAGGCCCGAGAGGATGGCGCCCGCGCGCGCCGGCGCGCTGTCGGCGCGGATGGCGATCAGCCGGTCGTGGATCTCGCCGATGCGCGCGGGGTCGGTCGCGGCCTCGGCCTCGGCGAGAAGGGCGGCGCGCTCGGTATCGGCGGCGAGCACGATCTCCAGCAGGCTTTCCTCCCCCCCCGGGGCTTCCTGCGCCACATGGCCCATGCGCGCGCGTTGGGCGAGGCGGATGTCGCCCCCGTCCGGCTGCAATTCCCCGGTGATGGCGCGCAGCAGGGTGGACTTGCCCGCGCCGTTCCGCCCGACCAGGCCGACCTTGCGGCCGGTGTCGATCTGCAGGTCGGCGCCGTCGAGCAGCGTCCGGCCGGCGATGCGGATGGTCAGGTCGCGGATGGTAAGGACGGTCATGGAACGCCGCTTCTAGCCGTCCCGGCCGCCCGTGTCAGGCGCCGCGCGGGGGTTGCGCGCGCGCCCCATCCCGCCTATCCGGCCGGCCGATCCAGCACGGACCCGAGGACAAAGCCCCATGGCCATCGAACGCACCTTCTCCATCATCAAGCCGGACGCGACGCGGCGGAACCTGACGGGCGCCATCAACGCCATCTTCGAGAAGAACGGCCTGCGCATCGTCGCGCAGAAGCGCATCTGGATGTCCCGCGCGCACGCCAAGAAGTTCTATGAAGTGCATGCCGCCCGCCCCTTCTACAACGACCTGGTGGACTTCATGGTCTCCGGCCCCGTCGTGGTGCAGGTGCTCGAAGGCGAGGACGCGGTGGCCAAGAACCGCGAGCTGATGGGCGCGACCAACCCCGCCAACGCGGCCGAGGGCACCATCCGCAAGCTGTTCGCCGAGAGCATCGAGGCGAATTCCGTGCACGGGTCCGACAGCCCGGAGAACGCGGCGATCGAGATCGCCTACTTCTTCGCCGGCACCGAACTGGTCGGCTGAACCGCCGTACGGCGCAAACGCGCCGTTAATCGCCGCCATGCCTTAGTGCCCGCCCACACCTGGAGCGGGCAATGGACGGCATGGCGGCACAGGCGAACCCCGACGAGGCGGTTCCGCCCGACCTCGGGGCGGACCTTGCCGCGGCACTTGCCGCCGGCGGCCGCGGCCTGCGGCTCGACCTCCAGCCGATCTGCGCCGCCGCCAGCCTCGCCCCCGTCGGCTACGAGGCGCTGCTGCGCTGGGACCACCCGGTGCGCGGGGCCATCCCGCCGCGGGAGATCCTGGCCATCGCGGCATCCGTCGGGCGCGGCATCGCGCTCGATGCCTGGGTCATGGTCGGCGCCTTCCGCCTGCGCGCCACCTGGCCCGAGGGCGGGCCCTACCTGTCCGTGAACATCTCGGCCGGCGGGCTGCTCAAGGGCCATGCCGGGCCGATGGTGCGCGCCGCGCTCGCCGCCACGGGGGCCGACCCGCGCGGCATCGTGCTCGAACTGCCGGAAGCGGCGGTGGTCGCCGACCTTGCCGGCGCGGCGGCGCTGGCGGCCGAGCTGCGCGGCCTGGGCATGGTGGTCTCGCTCGACGATTTCGGCGGCGCGGCGGGCTCGGCCCGGGCGCTGCGCGACATTCCCTTTGCCGTGGTCAAGCTGGATGCCGCGCTGACCTCGGGCCTCGAGGATGAGGGCACGGACCGCGCGCGCACCGCGATCGCCTCGGTCGTGGAGATGGCCCATGCGCTCGGCGCCACCACGGTGGCGGAAGCGGTGGAGACGGCCGGCCAGATGCGCGTCCTGCGCGATGCCGGCTGCGACGCGCTGCAGGGCTGGCTGCTCGGCCGCCCCGGCCCGCTCGCCGCCTGAACCCGGCGGGGCTTCAGCCCCAGAGCAGGTAGATCAGCACCAGGACGACGATGGTCGCGCCCGTCCCGATCGTGACGAAGCGCGTGAAGCCGTCCCACAGCGCCTGGCGCTCGGCCATGATGTCCGCGGCCTTCACTTCGACGAATTCGTAGGATTGCTGTTCGGCCACGATGAATCCCCAACCGGTCTCGATATTGCCCTCAGCGTTTAGGAACAGCGGCGCCAGAGGGCAAGGGGTTCACGAGCGCGCCGGCCGCCGGCGCGACGCCATCGACCAGCGCGCGCCCGTCCTCGACCCGCACCCGGCCCGCCGCGAGCCAGCCCAGCGCGGCCGGATAGATCCGGTGTTCCTGCTCCAGCACCCGCGCGGCGAGGCTCGCCGCGTCGTCGCCCGGCAGCACCGGCACGGCGGCCTGGGCGAGGATCGGCCCCTCATCCACCCCGGCCGTCACCAGGTGCACCGTGCAGCCATGCAGGCGGACCCCGGCGGCCAGCGCCCTTTCATGGGTGTCGAGCCCCGGGAAGGCCGGCAGCAGGGACGGGTGGACGTTGATCATCCGCCCTTCCCAGCGCGCGACGAAGCCTTCCGTCAGCACCCGCATGAAGCCGGCCAGCGCGATGATCCGCGCGTCGTGGCGGGCGATCTCGGCCTCCATCGCCGCCTCGAACCCCGCCCGGTCGCCGCGGAAGGCGCGGCTTTCGACCACCGCCGTCGGCACGCCCCGCGCCGCGGCGTGGGCAAGCCCCGCCGCATCCGCGCGGTTCGACAGCACGAGCGCAATCTTGGCCGGATAGGCCGGGTCGGCCGCGGCGGCGAGCAGCGCGGCCATGTTGGAGCCGCGCCCGGAGATCAGCACCGCGACGCGGGCGCGCCGCCCGGTCATGCGCGCGGCCAGCCATCCGGCAGGTTGTCGATCCGCACCTCGGCCGGCCCGTCGGAGGCCTCGATCGCGCCGATGCGGTAGACCGTCTCGCCTGCCGCCGACAGCATCGCCGCCGCTTCCTCCCGGCGGTCGCCCGGCACGGCCAGCACCATGCCCAGGCCGCAGTTGAAGACGCGCAGCATCTCCTCCGCCGCGATGTTCCCGGCCTCGGCCAGGAAGGCGAAGACCGGGGGCACCGGCCAGCCGCGCGCGTCGATCGCCGCCGTCATGCCCTTCGGCAGCACGCGCGGCACGTTGCCCGGCAAGCCGCCGCCGGTGATGTGCGCGGCCGCCTTCAGCTGCCCCGCCCGGTGCAGCGCCAGCAGCGGCTTCACGTAGATGCGCGTCGGCGCCAGCAGCGCGGTGCCGAGGGACAGGCCGGGCGCGAAGGGCGCGTCGTCGGCCAGCGACATCCCCCGCGCCTCCAGCACCCGGCGCACCAGGGAGAAGCCGTTGGAATGCACGCCGGAACTGGCCAGCCCCAGCAGCGCGTCGCCCGGCGCGACGCCGGCCGGCAGCAGGCGCCCGCGTTCCGCCGCCCCCACCGCGAAGCCGGCCAGGTCGTAGTCGCCCTTCGCGTACATCCCCGGCATCTCGGCCGTCTCGCCGCCCACCAGGGCGCAGCCCGCGAGGCGGCACCCCTCGGCGATGCCCGCGATCACGTCCCGCGCCGCGGCGGGGTCGAGCGCGCCGGTGGCGAAGTAGTCGAGGAAGAAGAGCGGCTCCGCCCCCTGCACCACCAGGTCGTTCACGCACATGGCAACGAGGTCGATGCCGACCCCGTCATGCCGCCCGGCATCGATCGCGACCCGCAGCTTGGTGCCGACGCCGTCGGTGGAGGAGACGAGCACCGGGTCGGTGAAGCCCGCCGCCTTGAGGTCGAACAGGGCGCCGAAGCCGCCGAGGCCCCCCATGGTGCCCGGCCGGTCGGTGGCGCGGGCGAGCGGCTTGATCGCATCGACCAGCGCGTCGCCGGCCTCGATATCAACTCCCGCGGCGCGGTAGGTGAGGGGGGAAGACGGGGAACTGGTCAGGGCGGCCTCCGATCGGCTAATGGCTGGCGCGGGCGCGCCATCTGCGGCTGTGCCGAGGCGCCGGCCATCACGGCCGGCATGAAGGGGTTGGGGAACGCGATGCCGGCCAGGTCCCGCACCGCGCGGGCGCGCGACAGGAACCATAGGGCGGGCCGCTTCGCAACCGCCCTGCTGCTCATGCTCGTCGCGCCGCTTGCCGCGCCCCGGGCGCAGGACACGCCCGCCGCGCCCGCGACGATCAATTTCACCCAGCGCGGCGTGCCCGCCGAGGCGACGGCCGAGAACGGCGTGATCGCCCGCGAAAGGGCGCTGGCCAACGGCCGCCGCGCGGCGTGGGAGCGACTCGCGGCCTCCGCCGGCATCTCCCGGCAGCTGTCCGACGCGCAGATCGAGCAGATGACCGCCTCGATCATCATCGAGGAGGAGCGGACGGCGCCCACGCGCTACACCGGCCGCATCACCGTGAACTTCAACCCGGGCCGCGTGCGCGCCCTGGCCGGCACCTCGATCGCCGGCGAAGGCGGCGGGACGGGCGGCGGGACCGGCGGCGGCACCGCCCCCGGGGATGCGGGCCGCCCGCCCGGCCCCGTGCCGGTCGCGGCGACGGTGGAGGCGGTGGCGCTCTACGACTCGCTGCAGGACTGGCTCGAACTGCGCCGGCGGCTGAAGGCCGGCGCGGCGCGGTTCGAGGTCGTCGCGATCTCGACCGACCGGGCGCGGCTGCGGCTGTCCCTGCGGGCCGCGCCGGGCGTGGCGGCCGAGGAATTCGCCCGCCAGGGCGTCAGCATGACCCCGGGATCGGGGGCGCCGGGCGATGCCTGGCGGGTGGGTCTTGCCGGACGCTCCTGACCGCGTCCGCAGGCCGGCGGCGCCAGCCTCGGCGGATGTCGAGGCGGGGCTCTTCACCGTGCCGAACCTCATCACGCTCGCACGGCTCTGCGCCGTGCCGGCGGCGGTGTGGCTGATGCTGCAGCACCGGCTCGACCTCGCCTTCCTCGTCTTCGTCGCGGCCGGGGTGTCGGACGCGGTCGATGGCTGGCTGGCGCGGGTGTGGAACGCGCGCTCGGCGCTCGGCGCGCTGCTCGACCCGGTGGCCGACAAGGCGCTGCTCGTCTCGGTCTACGTCACGCTGGCCGCAATCGGGGTGCTGCCGGACTGGCTCGCCATCCTGGTCGTGTTCCGCGACCTGCTGATCGTGGGCGGCGTCATCTTCCTCTGGGTGCTCGGCGTGCCGGCGCGCATCCGGCCGATCCTGGTCTCCAAGGCCAATACGGCGGCGCAGATCGCGCTCGCGGCGCTGGCGCTGCTGCTCAAGGGCTTCGGGCTCGCGGCGCCGGGGCTGCTCGCCTTCATGATCGGGCTCGTCGCCTTCACCACGCTCGCCTCGGGCGCGGCCTACGTGCTGCAGGCGGCGCGGCTGACCGGGGACCACCCGCCGTGAGCGACGCGCCGCGCCCCCCCGCGAAGCCCGGCGGCCCGCCCGCGGTGCCGCCGGCGCGCTTCCCGCCGCCGTCCGCACCGCGCACCGCCACGCGCGCGCAGCGCTCGGCGCTGGTGCTGGGGCTGGCCGGCGCGCTGCTCTTCTCGCTGTGGCTGTTCCAGGGGATCCTGACCCCCTTCGTGCTCGCCGCGGTCATCGCCTATTTCCTCGACCCGCTGGCGACGCGGCTCGCGCGCATCGGCATCCGTCGCGGGCTGGGCGCCTTCCTGCTGATCTTCGTGCTGATGACGGTCGGGCTGCTCGCCGTCCTGCTGTTCTATCCGCTGATCCTCGCCCAGCTCGGCATCCTGGTGCAGCGGCTGCCCACCTACATCGCCGGCGTCGGCGCCGTGCTGCGCGACGGGCTGATCCGGCTCGAGGAAGCGCTGGGGCCGGAGATGGTGGACCAGCGGCTGCGGGAACTCGCCATCACCCAGGCGGGCTCGATGCTCGCCTGGCTGGGCACGGCGGCGACGCGGCTGATCGGCGGCGGCTTCGCGCTGTTCCAGGTCTTCACGCTGCTGGTCGTCGTGCCGGTGGTCGCCTTCTACCTGCTGCGCGACTGGGCGGCGATGCTCGCGCGCATCGAATCCTGGCTGCCGCGGCGCAACGCGTCGGTGCTGCGGCAACTGGCGCGCGACACCGACCGGGTGCTCTCGGCCTGGCTGCGCGGGCAGCTGCTGTGCTGCGCGGCGCTTGGCGTGTTCTACGCCATCGCGCTGCAGCTGGCGGGGCTTGAACTGGGCCTGACGGTCGGGCTGATGGCCGGCGTGCTGACCTTCATCCCCTATGTCGGCTCCCTGACCGGCTTCGCGGTGGCGGTGCTGCTGGCGATCGGCCAGTTCGGCAGCTGGAACGAGGTGCTGGTGATCGTCGGCATCTTCGTCGTCGGCCAGACGATCGAAGGCTACGTGATCTACCCCTACCTGCTGGGCGACCGGGTGGAACTGCACGCGGTCTGGGTCATCTTCGCGCTGTTCGCCGGTGGTGTCGCCTTCGGCTTCCTCGGCGTGCTGCTCGCCGTGCCGATGGCCGCCGCCCTCGGCGTCGTCGCGCGCTACTGGCTGCGCCGCTACCTCGAAAGCCCGTTGTATCTCGACCCGCCCCGGACGGGCACGTGACGGGGGCGCGCCAGTTCCCGCTGCCGCTGCCGCTGTCGCTGTCCTCGAACCGGGCGGACCTGCTCGAGGATGCCTCGAATGCCGAGGCGCTGGCGCTGGCCGACCGGCCGGACAGCTGGCCGCTCGGGCGGCTGGCGATCTTCGGCCCGGCCTCCGTCGGCAAGTCCCATCTCGGCCGGGCGGTGGTCGCCGCGCGCGGCTGGCGGCTGCTCATCGGCCCCGCGCTGCGCGGCCTGCCGGACCCCGCGCCCGGCGGGACGGTGCTCGACGACGCGGATGCGGTGCCGGAGGAGACGGCGCTGCTGCACTTGGTCAACCTGTGCGCCGAGCGCGGCGAGCGGCTGCTGCTGCTGGCCCGGGAGGCGCCGGCGCGCTGGCCCGTGGCGCTGCCCGACCTCGCGAGCCGGCTGCGCGCCACGCTCGCCGTGGGCATCGGCACGCCGGGGGAGGACCTGCTCGCCGCGCTGCTCGCCAAGCATTTCGCCGACCGGCAGCTGCGCGTGGCCGCCGAGGTGCAGGCCTGGCTGCTCGCGCGCCTGGCGCGGGACGCGGCGAGCATCGCCGAGGCCGCCGCGCGGCTCGATCGCGCCGCGCTCGTCGCGCGCGGGCCGGTCACGCGCGCGCTCGCCCGCGCCGCCCTGGCGGGGTGGGAGGGCTTCGGGGAAGCGCCGGATGGTGATGCTTCCGAGACAAATGGACCCGCGCCCTCGCCCGCGGCGCCCCCCCTGCTGTAGCCTGCGCCATGACCTTGGACCGCCGCGCATGAACGACGCCGTCCCCACCGTCGCCGACGAGGCGACCGCCTTGCTGACGAGCCCGGACCGCTTCATCAACCGGGAGCTGTCCTGGCTCGCCTTCAACCAGCGCGTGCTGGATGAGGCGGAGAACCCCCGCCACCCGCTGCTGGAACGGCTGCGCTTCGTCGCGATCTCGGCGTCGAACCTGGATGAATTCTATTCCGTGCGCGTGGCCGGCCTCGTCGGGCAGGAACGCGCGGGCATCATCAAGCTGAGCCATGACGGGCGGACGCCGACGCAGCAGCTGGTCGCGATCCATGAGCGGGCGCAGGCGCTGATCGGCGGCCAGCAGGCGGCCTGGCAGGAATTGCGCGGCCTGCTGCGCGCGGCGGGCGTCGCGCTGGTGGAACCGGCGGAACTCGACGCGGCGGACCGCGAATGGCTCGACGCCTGGTTCGTCGAGCGCGTCTTCCCGGTGCTGACGCCGCTCGCGGTCGACCCGGCGCATCCCTTCCCCTTCATCGCCAACCTGTCGCTGTGCATGGTGCTGAAGCTGGTGCGGGAGGAGGATGGCGGCACGATGCGCGCGCTGCTGCCGCTGCCCCCGCAGGTGCCGCGCTTCGTCCGCCTGCCGGCGCGCGAGGGCGAGCAGGCGATCCGCTTCGTGCTGCTCGAGGAACTCATCATCCTCTTCCTCCATCGCCTGTTCCCCGGCTTCATCCCGGCCGAGACGGGCCTGTTCCGCGTGATCCGCGACACCGACGTGGAATTCGAGGAGGAGGCGGAGGACCTCGTCCGCTCCTACGAGACCGCGCTGAAGCGCCGCCGGCGCGGCCGACCGATCCGGCTTTCCGTCACCGCCGCGACGCCGGCCGACATGGTCGACTTCGTGACCGAGGAACTGCAGGCGCCGCGCGCGGAGGTCTTCATCGTGGACGGGCTGCTCGGCCTGTCGGACCTGACGCAGCTGATCGTGGACGACCGGCCTGACCTGCTGTTCACGCCGTACACGCCGCGCTTTCCCGAACGCATCCTCGATTTCGGCGGGGATTGCTTCGCGGCGATCCGCGCGAAGGACATCGTCGTCCACCACCCCTACGAATCCTTCGACGTGGTGGTGCAGTTCCTCCGCCAGGCGGCGCGCGACCCGAACGTCGTCGCGATCAAGCAGACGCTCTACCGCACCACGCGCGACAGCCCGATCGCCAAGGCGCTGATCGAGGCGGCGGAAGCCGGCAAGAGCGTGACCGGCATCGTCGAGCTGAAGGCCCGCTTCGACGAGGAGCGCAACATCGCGCTCTCCCGCGAACTGGAAGCGGCCGGCGTGCAGGTGGTGTTCGGCTTCGTCGAGCTGAAGACGCACGCCAAGGTCTCGCTCGTCGTGCGGCGGGAAGGGCAGAACCTCCGCTCCTACGCGCATTTCGGCACGGGCAACTACCATCCCGTCACGGCGCGCATCTACACCGACCTGTCCTACTTCACCGCCGACCCGGCGCTGACGCGCGACGCGGCGAAGCTGTTCAACTTCATGACCGGCTACGCAAGGCCCGAGAGCATGGAGAAGCTCGCCTTCGCGCCGCTGACCATCCGCCCCACGCTGCTCGCCATGATCGAGCAGGAGATCGCCTTCGCGCGCGAAGGCAAGCCGGCGGCGATCTGGATCAAGATGAACAGCCTGGTCGACGAGACGCTGATCGACGCGCTCTACGCCGCGTCCCGCGCCGGAGTGAAGGTGGACGCGGTGGTGCGCGGCATCTGCTGCCTGCGCCCGGGCGTGAAGGGGCTGTCGGAGAACATCCGCGTCAAGTCGATCGTCGGGCGGTTTCTCGAACATTCGCGCGTCTGCGCCTTCGGCAACGGGCACCGCCTGCCCTCCCGCCGCGCCAAGGTGTTCATCAGCAGCGCGGACTGGATGGCGCGCAACATGGACTGGCGCGTCGAGACCATGGTGCCGGTCGAGAACGCGACGGTGCACGCGCAGGTGCTCGACCAGATCATGGTCGTGAACCTCAGGGATTCGATGCAGTCCTGGCAGCTCGGCCCCGATGGCGGCTGGACGCGCCTCAAGGCCGGCGACAAGGCCGTCTCGGCGCATGAATACTTCATGACCAACCCCTCCCTGTCCGGCCGGGGCAGCGCGCTCAAGGGCGCGCAGCGCCGCCAGCGGCCGGACCGGGTGCTGCAGGATTGACCCCATGGACAGCGTGATGCCGGGCGGGCCGCGCGCGCCGCGGTCGGCGGTCGTCGATCTCGGCTCCAACTCCGTCCGCCTCGTCGTCTTCGAGGGACGCGGCCGCAACCCGCTGCCCATCTTCAACGAGAAGGCGGTGCTCGGCCTCGGCCGCGGATTGCAGGCGACCGGCCTGCTGAACGAGGAAGCGGTCGAGCAGGCGCTGACCGTCATGGTCCGCTACGCGACCGTCGCGCGCGCCATGGGCGCCGACCCGGTCGAGGTGCTGGCCACCGCCGCGGTGCGGGACGCGGCGAATGGCGCGGCCTTCGTCGCCGCGCTGCGCGAAAGGCTGCCCGACCTGTCGATCCGCGTGCTGACCGGCCAGCAGGAAGGGCTGCTGTCGGCCGATGGCGTGCTGCTCGGCTTCCCCGAGGCCGACGGCGTGCTGGGCGACATCGGCGGCGGGTCGCTCGAACTCGTGGAACTCTCCGCCGGCCGCGCCGGGCGCGCGGTGAGCCTGCCGCTCGGCGCCATCCGCCTTTCGGAACGCGTCGGCGGCGACATCCAGCGCGGCCGCGCCTACGCGACCGAGGAACTCTCCCGCGTCGACTGGCTCGCGGAATCGGCCGGGCGCGACCTGTACCTGGTGGGCGGCGCCTGGCGCGCGCTGGCGCGCATCCACATCGCGCAGACCGCCTATCCGCTGTCGATCGTGCACCACTACGTGCTGTCGCGGGAGGAAGCGCGCGACCTCGCCGGCGTGGTGATGGCGGCGACGCGCCGCACGCTGGAACGCATGCCCGGCGCGCCGACCAAGCGGCTGGGCGACCTGCCCTGGGCGGCGATGGTGATGCGTCGCCTGCTGCGCGCATCCGGCGCGCGCCGCGTTGTCTTCAGCGCCAACGGCCTGCGGGAGGGCTGGTACGCGACGCAGATCGCCCCCGCCGAGCGCGCGCGCGAACCGCTGATCGCCGCGGCCCAGGACCTGTCCGAACGCTTCGGCCGCGAACCCCGCCTGCCGCCCGCGCTCGCCGCCTGGACCGAGGGGTTGTTCGAGCGCGAGAGCATCGCCGAGGCGGGCCTGCGCAGCGCCGCCTGCTGGGTCAGCGACATCGGCAGCCACGACCACCCCGACTACCGCGCCGAGCACGCCTATTTCCGCGTGCTGCGCCAGCCCGGCGTCGGGCTCGACCACCATGCGCGCGCCTTCCTCGCGATGGCCGTCGCGCTGCGCTACGAGGCCGGGCCCGACGCGGGCTTCCTGGCCGCGGCGCGGGTGCTGCTGGACGTGCCCGCGGTGCGGCGGGCGGAGATCCTCGGCGCGGCGCTGCGGCTCGCCTACACGCTGTCGGGCGGCACGCCGGAACTGCTCTCGGGCACGGCGCTGGCGCGCGACGGCGGCAGGCTGGTGCTGCGGCTGGTCGAGGGCAGCGGCGTCTTCGCCGGCGAAAGCGTGCTGCGGCGCGTCGAGGCGTTGGCGGCGACGCTGGGGCTGGAGGCAGCGGTGGAAGTGGCGGGCTGACCGCGCCTCAACCCGCCGGGATCAGCTTCACCTTCCGCCCATCCACGCCGAGCGCGAGCCGGCCGCTTTTCAGCGCCAGCGCGGCTTCGCCGAACACTTCCCGCCGCCAGCCCTGCAGGGCCGGCACCTCGGCGCCGTCGCCGCCGGCCAGCCGGTCGAGATCCTCGCTGGAGGCGAGCAGGCGCGGGGCCACCTGGTGCTCCTCGCTCTTTGCCGCCAGCAGCACCTTCAGCAGCGCGACGAGGGCGGGGGAGGATGGCGGGCCGGCGCGGTCCTTGGGCGCTTCCGGCAGCGCCTCGTCGGGCAGTTCGCGCCCGGCCTTCACGGCCGCCAGCAGCCCGCTGCCCGAGCGGCCCTTGGCGAAGCCTTCGGATATGCCGCGCGCGCGGGCGAGGTCGGCCACGCTGTCCGGCATCGTCGCCGCGATCTCGAGCAGCGTCTCGTCCTTCACCAGCCGCTGGCGCGGGATGTTGATGCGCTGCGCTTCCCTCTCGCGCCACGCCGCGACCGCCTGCAGCACGCCCAGGAAGCGGCGGTTGCCGGTGCGCGGGCGCAGCCTTTCC
Source organism: Roseomonas nitratireducens (assembly GCF_017813355.1). Classification (GTDB taxonomy): domain Bacteria; phylum Pseudomonadota; class Alphaproteobacteria; order Acetobacterales; family Acetobacteraceae; genus Neoroseomonas; species Neoroseomonas nitratireducens. The sequence goes on along the minus strand of NZ_JAGIYZ010000013.1, from coordinate 100,841 downwards.
CAGGCCGCTTCCGGTTCCGTGCGGTAGGTGGCGGGGTCGGCGAGCGCGGCCATCTCCTCCCCCACCCAGGCGAGCCGACCCTCGCGCCGCAGCTTCGCGTCCAGCACCGAATAGATCTTGCGCAGATGCGTCACGTCCGCGGCCGCATAGGCCTGCTGCGCGGGCGAGAGCGGGCGCGCCGACCAGTCGCTGAAGCGGTGCGCCTTGTCGATCGCGGCCCCGGCCAGCGACCGGCACAGCCCGTCATAGGACACCTGGTCGCCATAGCCCGCGACCATGGCCGCGACCTGCGTGTCGAACAGCGGCGTCGGCACCGCGTCGAACTTCAGCAGGAAGATCTCCACATCCTGCCGCGCGGCGTGGAACACCTTCATCACAGCCGGGTTCGCCAGCAATTCGCCGAGCGGCGCGAGGTCGATGCCCGGCGCCAGCGCATCGACCAGCGCCACTTCCTCCTGCCCCGCGAGCTGCACGAGGCACAGCTCCGGCCAGTAGGTGCGCTCGCGCATGAATTCCGTGTCGACCGTGACGAAGCGCTCGGTCGCCAGCCGGGCGCAGAGCGCGGCCAGGGCCTCGGTCTCGGTGATCAGGGCGGGCGCGGGGTCTGCCGCGGCGGCGGCGGCGGGGCGGCGAGTCATTCCCTTCATTTCTAGTCCCCGGCCCGGCGAAGGGAAAGGTTGCGCGGCGCGCCGGTTGGCCGGGCGGCCCGCCGGGCGCATGCTGCGGCCCGCCCGCGGGAGGGGGCAGCCATGCAGCTTCGCGCGCTCGGCCGGTCGGGGCTTTCGATCCCGCCCATCGTCTTCGGCGGCAATGTCTTCGGCTGGACGGCGGACCGGACCATGTCCTTCCGCCTGCTCGATGCCTGCCTGGACCACGGGTTGGTCGCGATCGACACGGCCGATGTCTATTCCACCTGGGTCGCGGGCCATGCGGGCGGCGAATCGGAAAGCCTGATCGGCGCCTGGCTGAAATCCCGCCCCGGGGTGCGGGACCGGGTGCTGGTGCTGACCAAGTGCGGCATGGAGATCCCCGGCCAGGGCAAGGGCCTGTCGCCGGACTGGATCGCGCGGGCCTGCGATGCCTCGCTCGCCCGGCTCGGGATCGAGACGATCGACCTGTACCAGGCGCACAAGGACGACGAGGGGGTGCCGCTGGCCGAGACGCTCGGCGCCTTCGCCCGGCTGATCGAGGCGGGGAAGGTGCGCGCCATCGGCTCCTCCAACTACACCGCCGCGCGGCTGAAGGCGGCGCTGGAGGTCAGCGCGGCCGAGGGCCTGCCGCGCTTCGAGAGCCACCAGCCGGTCTACAACCTGATGGATCGCGGCATCGAGGCGGACCTGCTGCCGCTCTGCCGCGCCGAGGATGTGGGGGTCATCACCTATTCGGCCCTCGCCTCGGGGTTCCTCACCGGCAAGTACCGGGGGGAGGGGGATCTCGGGAAATCCGTCCGCGGCGCGCGCAGCGTGGCGAAGCACATGGGGCCGAAGGGGGATGCGGTGCTCGCCGCGCTCGATGCGGTGGCGAAGGCGCGGGGGGTGACCCCGACGGCGGTGGCCCTGGCGTGGCAGATCGCCCGGCCGGGCATCACGGCGCCGATCGCGAGCGCGACCAGCCCGGCGCAGCTGGCGGAACTGGCGAAGGCGGCGACGCTGGCGCTGACGGAAGGCGAGATGGCGGGGCTGGATTCGGCGAGCGCCTGACGCCTGGTCAGGCGCCGGCCGGGCCGCCGGCGATGCCGAGGCCGCGCGCCGCCGCCGCGCTAGCTGCCCGGGGTGTCGCCGCCGGAGCCGACGCCCCCGCGCGTCCCGGGCCGCGTCGCCGCGGGCGGGGTCGTCGGGCGCTGCGCCGGGGTCGGGGTCTGCGCCGATCCCACCCTGCGGACGCGCCGCGGCGGGCGGGGGCGGGTCACCTCCGCCATGGCGGGCGTGGCGAACAGCGTGCCGAGCGCCACCCCCAGCAGCCAACGGCGGCCGCGGCGGCCGGGCGTGTCGCTCATCCTGTCCTCCGCCGGCCGGGCCGGGGTGATGCGGGGTCGTCGCGCGAGCCTGTCACCGGCGCGGCGGCCCGGCAACGACGCGCCGCGCGGCGGCGCCGGATCCTTGCAAAATAGGAATAAAATCTGATACCTTCGCCGCCATGGAACCATGCCGCCCGCCCCGGTCTGAGCCTCCCCTTCAGCCCCCCGCCCGCGCCGGCGGGGAATTTGTCCGAAACCGGCATGTCGCGGGACAGGCCGCCATCCGGGCCGCCGCGCTTGACAGGCCAGGGCCTCTCGGTCCCTCTGCGCGGCCTTCCATCCCAGACCACGGTTGCCAGCCCATGCACGCCTACCGCACCCATACCTGCGCGGCGCTCCGCGCCTCCGACGCCGGCAAGACCGTGCGCATCTCCGGCTGGGTGCACCGCAAGCGCGACCATGGCGGGCTGCTGTTCGTCGACCTCCGCGACCATTACGGCATGACGCAATGCGTGGTCGCGGCCGGCTCGCCCCTGCTCGCCACGCTCGAGGAAACCCGCCCCGAAAGCGTCGTGACCATCACGGGGGAGGTGGTGCTGCGCGAGCCCGGCACGGTGAACCCCCGCCTGCCGACCGGCGAGATCGAGCTCCGCGTGCGGGAGGTGGCGATCCAGTCCGCCGCCGAGCAGCTGCCCATCCAGGTGGCCGGCGAGCAGGAATTCCCCGAGGAACTGCGCCTGCGCTACCGGTTCCTCGACCTGCGGCGAGAACGCCAGCACCGCAACATCATGCTGCGCGCTGGCGTCATCGCCTCCATCCGCCGGCGGATGATCGAGCAGGGCTTCACCGAGTTCCAGACGCCGATCCTGACGGCCAGCAGCCCCGAGGGCGCGCGGGACTTCCTGGTGCCGGCGCGCAACCATCCGGGCAAGTTCTACGCGCTGCCGCAGGCGCCGCAACAGTTCAAGCAGCTGGCCATGGTCGCGGGCTTCGACCGCTACTTCCAGATCGCCCCCTGCTTCCGCGACGAGGCGTCCCGCGCCGACCGCTCGCCGGGCGAGTTCTACCAGCTCGACTTCGAGATGAGCTTCGTCACGCAGGAAGACGTCTTCGCCGCGATCGAACCCGTGATCGCCGGCGTGTTCGAGGAATTCGCCGGCGACCGGAAGGTGTACGGCGCGCCCTTCCCGCGCATCGCCTACGACACGGCGATGCTGGAATACGGGTCCGACAAGCCGGACCTGCGCAACCCTCTGCGCATCACGGACGTCACGGAGCACTTCGCGGGCTCGGGCTTCGGGCTGTTCGCGAAGATCGCGGCCTCGGGCGGCATCGTGCGCGCCATCCCGGCGCCGGGGGCGGCCGACAAGCCGCGCGGCTTCTTCGACAAGCTGAACGAATGGGCGCGGGCGGAAGGCGCGGGGGGCCTCGGCTACATCCAGTTCGCCGCCGATGGCGCGAAGGGCCCGATCGCGAAGAACCTCGAAGCCGATCGCGTGGAGGCGATCCGCGCCGCCTGCGGGCTGAACGCGGGCGACGCGGTGTTCTTCGCCGCCGGCAAGAAGGACGAGGCGCCGAAATTCGCCGGCAAGGTGCGCACGCGCCTCGGCGAGGAATTGGACCTGATCGCCCAGAAAGAATTCCGCTTCTGCTGGATCGTCGACTTCCCGATGTACGAGCTGAACGAGGAGACGGGGCAGATCGACTTCAGCCACAACCCCTTCAGCATGCCGCAGGGCGGGCTGGAGGCGCTGAACACGATGAACCCCTTGGACATCAAGGCGTTCCAGTACGACATCGTCTGCAACGGCGTGGAACTCAGCAGCGGCGCGATCCGCAACCACCGTCCGGAGATCATGATCCGCGCCTTCGAGATCGCGGGCTATACGGCCCAGGATGTCGAGGACCGCTTCGGGGGCATGCTGAACGCCTTCCGCTACGGCGCCCCGCCGCATGGCGGATCGGCCCCGGGCATCGACCGCATCGTCATGCTGCTGGCCGAGGAGCCGAACATCCGCGAGGTCATCCTCTTCCCGCTGAACCAGCAGGGGGAGGACCTGATGATGCAGGCCCCCGCGCCGGTGCCGCCCGCGCGGCTGAAGGAACTGCACATCAAGCTCGACCTGCCCCCCGCGAAGGGTGCGGAGAAGCCCAAGGCACCCTAAGTTGGGACTCTCGCCGGACAGCCAGGAGACCAAGATGCGGCTTCGCCTCGCCACTGCCCTGCTCACCGGCCTGGTCCTGGCCGGGCCGGGCCATGCGCAGGCCCCGGCCGCCGTCCCGGTGCCGATGGACCGGCAGATCGGCGCGGAGCACCTCGCGGCGCATCGCGCGGCCTACCGGCTGAGCCTGTCGAACGCGCGGGAGGCCGGGAACATCGCCAGCGCCAACGGCGCCATGGCCTATGAGGTGCTGGACGCCTGCGACGGCTGGACGACGCGCCAGCGCTTCTCCCTGACCATCACGGACCGGGAGGGGACGGAGATCGAGACCGCCTCCGACTACGCCACCTTCGAAAGCCGCGACGGCCGCCGCCTGCGCTTCACCCTGACGCAGATGACCCAGGGCGCGGTCACCAGCCGCGTGTCGGGGGAGGCCGAGCTGCAGGCCGACGGATCGGGCGTGGTCCGCTACTCCGAGCCCGAAGTGAAGGAGGAGAGGCTGCCGCCGGGGACGATGCTGCCGAACCGGCACACCATCCTCTCGCTGAACGCCGCGCGCAGCGGGCAGCGCCTGCTGGTCGGGCCGCTGTTCGACGGAACCTCGGCCGACGGGGTGCAGGACAGCACGACGGTGATGTCCGCCTGGGACGCCCCGCGGGAGGTCGCGGAGTTTCCGTCCCTGTCGCCGCTCGGCTCCGTGCGCATGCGCATCGCCTTCTTCGACCGCGACGCGCAGCAGCAGGGCGGCGGCGCGACGACGCCGTCCTACGAGGTCTCGCTCCGCTACTGGGAGAACGGGATCGCCGACAACCTCACCATGGATTTCCGCGACTTCGTCGTGGATGGCCGGATGGTGAAGCTGGAAGCGGTGCCCGGCGGGTGCTGATCAGCCGCGCCTGAGGTTCCACACGAAGGGGTTCGGCCCCTGGAGCACGCCGGTGATCTCCCGCCGGAAGGCCGTGCGTAGACGGAACAGGCCGGTGGGCGCGAAGGGCACGGCATCCCAGGCGAGTTCCTGCAGGCGGCGCATGGCGCGCGACTGCGCCTCGGCATCCGCGGCCATGATCCAGGCTTCCACCTGCTCCTCCACCGCGGCGTCCGTCGGCCAGCCGGGCCAGGCGGCCTGACCGTTCATGCGGATGGCGAAGGAGACGGCCGGGTTGGCGATGGTCGCGGCCGGCCCGTTGGTGTTGTGCAGGTTCCACCCGCCCTGTGCCGGCGGGTTGCGGTTGCTCCGCCGCGCGAGGGTGGAGGCCCAGTCGCTCTCCACCACCTGGATGTTGACGCCGAGCTGGCGCATCAGCTCGACCGTCAGCCGCCCCTGCTGCGTGACGGCGGGGAAGTCGGACGGGTTGATGTGGATGATGGGCTCGCCGTTGTAGCCGGCCTCCCGCAGCGCGGCGCGCGCGCGGTCCATCGCCGCCGGGCCGCGCGCGGCGGGCTGGAATTCCACGACCCCCGGCAGGCCGCAGGGGAACATGGCGTGGCATTCCTGCCAGTCCCCTTCCAGCGCCACCGCGGCCATGAAGTCTGGCTGCACGATCACGTCGCGGATGGCGCGGCGGACGCGCACATCGTCGAAGGGCTTGTGCAGGTGGTTGAAGCGCAGGAAGCCCAGGAAGCCGTTCGGATCGTAGATCTGCGTGCGCGTGTTGCGGTCGCGTTCCAGCACCGGCACCAGGTCGGGGAGCGGGTATTCGATCCAGTCGATCTCCCCGGTGCGGAGTGCGGCGGCCGCGGTGCCGCCATCGGGAATCCAGATGAGTTCCAGCCGGTCGAAATGCACGCGCTTGCCGCCCGTGGCACCCTCCGCCGGCTCATCCCGCGGCACATAGGCCTCGTTGCGGGCGTAGACGCTGCGGCTGCCCTGCACATACTCCGCGCCGACGAAGCGCCAGGGGCCGGAGCCCACCATGTGCTCGACGCCGAGCGGCCGGTCGGCTGGCAGGGTCGCGATGCGCTCGGGCATCATGAAGCAGGGGGAGGAGCCGGGCTTGGCCAGTGCGTCGAACAGCGCCGGGAAGGGGCGGTGCAGGCGGAAGACGATGGTGCGGTCGTCGGCGGCGCTTAGGTCCGCCGTCGCGCGCAGCAGCACCTGGCCGAAGGAATCCCGGCTGCCCCAGCGCCTGATGGACGCGACGCAGTCCGCCGCGCGCACCGGCTCGCCATCGTGCCAGCGCAGGCCGTCCCGCAGGCGGATGCGGACCGTGCGGCCGTCCTCCGCGACCGCGTGCCCTTCCGCCATCTGCGGCCGTGGGCGGAGCGCGCGGTCGGCGCCGTAGAGCGTGTCGAACACGCAATAGGCATGCGTGGTGATGATGGTGCTCGGGCTGAAGACCGGGTCGAGCGATGCGAGTGCCGCCTGCGGCATGAAGCGCAGCGTGCGGGCGCGGGCGGTCTGGGCGGATGCGGCGCGCGCGAAGGGCGCGGCGGCGGTGGCGGCGAGCAGCGTGCGGCGGTCGAGCATCGTTTCCCCCATGGCCGGCGGAGGAAGCGGGGGCCCGTGCATGGCCGCGCGCTTCCCCCTGGCGGGGAATGAACGCGCGGACGAACGGGTGGCACCGTTCCCTACACCGGTCCGAACCGGATCAGGTTCCATGGGTCGCGGGTGAAGCCCGCCTCTCAGCCCCCGGACGGGGCTCCCCAAGGTGTCCGCCGGCTAGATGCGCCGCTTCGGGCGCGGGCGCAAGGCCGGGGATGCGCGGCGCGGCGGCTCGGCTAGGATGCCCCTGGCCCGAGGAGGAACGACCCATGGTGACGACGACGCTGCCGCCCGTGATCCGGCTGCACCCCGAGGATGGCGTGGTGATCGCCCGCACCGTGCTCGCCCCGGGCACCGAGGTCGCGCCCGGCGTCAGCGTGGGGGATCGGCGCATCCCCGCCGGCCACAAGGTCGCGGTGCGCCCGCATGCGAAGGGGGAACCGATCCGCCGCTATGGCCAGATCATCGGCTTCGCCACCGATGCGATCGTGCCCGGCGCCTGGGTGCACACCCACAACTGCGAAATGGGCGACTTCGCCCGCGACTATGCCTGGGGCGTGGACGCGAAGCCGACCGCCTACATCGACCCGCCCGCGACCTTCATGGGCATCCGCCGCGCCGACGGGCGGGCGGCGACGCGCAACTACATCGGCATCGTCACCTCGGTGAACTGCTCGGCCCATGTGGCGGAACTGATCGCGCGGCAGTTCGAGCGCAACCCGATCACCGGGCATGACCCGCTGGAAGCATGGCCGAATGTCGATGGCGTGGTGGCGCTGACGCACAAGACCGGCTGCGGGATGACGATGGACGAACCGCTGCGCGTGCTGCGCCGGACGCTGGCGGGCTTCGCGCGCCACGCCAATTTCTCCCACGTCATCGCCATCGGCCTGGGGTGCGAGGTGAACCAGCTGGGCCCGATGCTGGAGGAGCAGAAGCTGACCGGCCGGCTGCGCAGCATGGACATCCAGGACAGCGGCGGGTCGCGGTCCACCGTGCTGAAGGGCATGGACTTTGTCCGTGAGGTGCTGGCGGAATCGAACACCGCCAGGCGCGTGCCGGTGCCCGCTTCGGAACTGTGCGTGGCGCTGCAATGCGGCGGGTCGGACGGCTATTCGGGCATCACGGCGAACCCGGCGCTCGGCGCGGCGTCCGACCTGGTGGTGCGGCATGGCGGCACGGTGATCCTGTCGGAAAGCCCGGAGACCTATGGCGCCGAACATCTGCTGACGCGCCGCGCCGTCTCCCGCGAGGTCGGGCAGAAGCTGGTGGACGTGATGCATTGGTGGGAGGAATACACCGCCCGCCAGGGTGCCGAGATGAACGCCAACCCGTCGCCCGGCAACAAGGCGGGCGGGCTGACGACCATCCTGGAAAAGTCGCTGGGTGCGATGGCCAAGGCGGGCACGACGAACCTGGTGGAGGTCTATCGCTACGCCGAGCCCGTCACGGCCAAGGGCTTCGTCTTCATGGACACGCCGGGCTACGACCCGGTGGGGGCGACGGGCCAGGTGGCGGGGGGTGCGAACCTCGTGTGCTTCACCACCGGCCGCGGCAGCGTCTTCGGGATGAAGCCGGCGCCGTCCATCAAGCTCGCGACCAACACCGCGATGCATGAACGCCTGTCGGAAGACATGGACATCAATTGCGGCGAGATCGTCAGCGGCGGGGAAAGCGTGGAGGCCTGCGGCCAGCGCATTTTCGACCTCATGCTCCGCACCGCGTCGGGCGAACCGACGAAGAGCGAGGCGATGGGCTTCGGCGCGCAGGAATTCGCGCCCTGGGTGCTCGGGGCGACGATGTGATCCCGCGCGCGGCGGCGGGGCGGCCGCGGTGACGCGGGACGCGCTGGTGGCCGCGGCGCGGCGGCTGGATGCGGCGGGCTTCATGCCGTCGAAGTCGGGGAACCTGTCGGTCCGCGACGGCGACGGCTTCCTGGTGACGCCGGCGGGCCTTCCCTATGCGCAGACCGATGCGGCGGACATCGTGCGCGTGGCCGCGGACGGAGGTGCCACGGGCCGGCATCGGCCGTCCTCGGAATGGCAGTTGCACGCCGCGGTCTATGCGGCGCGGCCGGATGCGATGGCGGTCGTGCACACGCACAGCCCGCGCGCGACCGCGCTTTCCTGCGCGCGGCGCGGCATCCCGCCCTTCCACTACATGGTGCTGCTGGCGGGCGGGGATGTGCGCTGCGCGGTGCATGCCACCTTCGGCACCGCGGCGCTGGCCGAACACGCGGTGGCGGCGCTGCGGGACAGGCGCGCGGCGTTGCTCGCGAACCATGGCGTGGTGGCGATCGGCGCGACGCTCGCCGCGGCCGTGACCCTGGCGATCGAGGTCGAGAACCTCGCCGGGCAGTACCTGGATCTGCTGGCGGCGGGGCTCGACCCGGTGCTGCTGGACGATGCCGAACTCGCCGCGGCGCGGGCGCAGTTCGCGGGCTATGGCCGCGGCTGAAACGCCGTCACGCCTTCCGCGGCGGCACCACGTCGGCGAACATCTCGTAGGTCTTCCAGGCGGGCTCGACCCGATCGACGCCGCAGCGCGGCACGGTGGGCGAGGCCTCGACCACCCGCATGCGCGGGATGTTGCGCGGGCAGTTGGGGAAGATGTCCACCGGCGTCACGCGCACCAGCGCCTGCGCGCCCTCGAAGCCGGCCATCAGCGGGTCGTCGAGCGCCACCACCGCCGTGCCGTTCACCCGCAGCCGGCGCGGCTTGTCCTCGACGGCGATGAACAGCAGCCCGACATGCGGGTTGGCGCGGATGTTCCCCAGGCTCTTGAACATCCCGTTGCCGTCGTAGTCGGGAAAGACCAGCAGGTCGGGCGCGATCACGCGTGCGAGGCCCGGATCGCCGCCCTTGAAGGAACAGTCGGGCCGTCCTTCCGCATCCGCCGTCGCGAGGAAGAAGAAGGGCAGGGAGGCGACGAAGGCCGCGTCATCCTCGGTGAAGGCGGGGCGCCGGATGCGCTGTTCCATGCGGTCGGCCAGCGCGCGGGTGCCGAAGGCATCCTGAAGGTCCCGGTTGCCCTGATGGTACATGGCCATGGCTGGATCCTCCGCGCCCATGGGCAGAGGACGCACATGGGCGCCGGGGCGGGAGGCTACGCCCGCCGCGACCCGCGCGCGAGCGAAAGCTGGGTCAGCCGACCGGCCCGCGCGTGATGGCGGTGAGCGGCCCGTTGCAGGTGCGGTAGGTGGCCTCGATCCCCGTGATGCCGGCCTTGGCCAGCCTTGCGGCGTGCTTGGCGTGATACGCCTCGGCCGCCGCGCGGGAGCGGAACAGGTAGATGCCGCCGGCCCGCTTCTCCTCGGCCGATTCGGTCCAGATCTTCCACAGAAGGTCGCGCTCGGCGGCGATGTCCTCGGCCAGCGCGCGGATCGCCGCCGCCTGCTCCGGCCCGCCGGGCGGGCGGGCCGGGAAGTCGAAGATCACCAGCGTCGGCGTATCGCTCACCGCCGCTGCTGTTGCTGCTGTTGCTGCTGCGGGCGCGGCGCCGGCGGGGGTTCGAGCGCGCGCTCGATCTCGATCGTCCGGCCCACGTCGAATTGCAGCAGGCAGGCGGCGCGGTCGGCCGCGGCATCGGCGCCGCGCTCGGGATTCGTGCCGGCGAAGTCGCAGCGCCGGTCGCGATAGGCGACCCAGGAGTCCTGCACGGCGGCGAGCGCCGCGCGCCGCGCCGGGTCGGCCTGGGTTTCGAGCAGCCGTTCCACGGCGCGGGACAGGCGCGGGGCGACGGCCGCGCGCTGGCCGTCCATGCAGGACCGGGCGAGGCCCGTATCCTGCGAATTGCCCATGCAGGTGCGCATGTTGCGTTCCACCTGCGTGCCGAGGTCGTCCTGCCGCGGCGCCTGCTGGCGCTGCTGCTGCTGGGCGAGGGCGAGGCCCGGCGCCAGAAGCACCAGGCCGATGAGCGCCGCGCGCATCACGGGGAGGCCACCAGCTTCTGCTGCTGCTCCCCGAGCCCCGCGATGCCCAGCCGCATCACCTGCCCCGCCTTGAGGAAGACCGGCGAGGGCTTCTTGCCCAGGCCCACGCCCGGCGGCGTGCCGGTGAAGATCACGTCGCCCGGGTTGAGCGTGATGCACTGGCTGACATAGGCGATGACCTGCTTCACGCCGAAGATCATGGTGCGCGTCGAGCCATCCTGCTGGCGCACGCCGTCCACGTCGCAGAACATCGACAGGTTCTGCGGGTCGGGCACCTCGTCCTTCGTCACGAGCCAGGGGCCGAGCGGGCCGAAGGTGTCGAAGCCCTTGCCCTTGTCCCAGGCGCCGCCGCGTTCGGCCTGCCATTCGCGTTCGGACACGTCGTTGCCGACGGCGTAGCCCGCGACGTGGTCCAGCGCGTTCTCCTCGCTGACGTACTTGGCGCGCGTGCCGATGATGACGGCGAGCTCGACTTCCCAATCCGTCTTAACGCTGTTGCGCGGAATGACGACGTCGTCGTTCGGGCCCGACAGCGCGTTGAGCGACTTCAGGAAGACGATCGGTTCCTTGGGGATCGGCGCGCCGGTCTCGGCCGCGTGGTCGGCGTAGTTCAGGCCGATGCAGACGAGGTTCTTCATGCCCGTCACGGGCGGACCCAGGCGGGGCGCGCCGCCGACCTTCGGCAGCGAGGCCGGGTCGAGCGCGGCGATGCGCGCGAGGGAGGCCGGCGAGAGCGCATCGCCCGCGATGTCCGGGATCACGCCGGAAAGGTCGCGGATCGCGCCTTCGGAATCGAGAAGGCCCGGCTTTTCAGCCCCGGGCGGTCCGTAGCGCAGCAGCTTCATCTTGGTGTTCCTGGCTGTGGTCCTGGCGGGCCAACATGCCAGGGGAAGGCCGCGGCCGGAAGGGCCGCGGCCGTCGCGACGGTTCAGACCCGGCGCGGCGCCCCGCGCACATGGCCGAACAGGGCGAATCCCGCGGCGACGAAGCCGAGCGCCACCGCCTGGTTCGCCGGCAGCATGATCGTGCCGTTCCAGATCAGCAGGCCGACCAGCATGCAGATGGACCCGAGCGTCATGAAGGCGGGCATCGCCGCTTCATCCACCATGCCCGCCAGCACGACCGCACCCATCATGGCGAGCAGCGGAACGGCAAGTTCAAACCCCATGACGTAGCCTCCTATGAAAACGCCGTCTCATACTCACAAGGTCCATCCGCCGTCTATGACGATGGCCTGGCCTGTAACGAAGGCGCTTTCGTCCGCGGCCAGGTAGACGACCAGGGCGGCCATCTCCTCGGCCGTGGCAAGCCGCCCCATGGCCTGGCGGGCGACGAAGGCCGCGCGCGCCGCCTCGACCGACCCCGCCGCGGCCGCATTGGCCGAGATGCGGTCATGCAGGGACGGCGTGTCCACCGTGCCGGGGCAGAGGCAGTTGCAGCGGATGCCCTGGCCCACATAGTCGGTCGCGATCGACTTGGTCAGCCCGATCACGGCCGCCTTGGTGGTGCCGTACAGGAAGCGGTTCGGCGCGCCCTTCACGGACGAACAGGCGCTCGACATGTTGACGATGCTGCCGCGGCGGCGTTCGAGCATGCCGGGGATGAAGGCGCGGGCCACCTTCCACATGGCGCGCACGTTCAGGCCGAAGCCGAAATCCCATTCCTCGTCCGTGCAGGTCAGGATCGAGTTCTGGTGCACGAAGCCCGCGCAGTTGAACAGCACGTCGATCGGGCCGGCTTCCTTCGCCGCGCGATCGACCGCCGAGTCGTCCAGCACGTCGAGCGGCAGGTGCGTGATGCCGCGCGCGCCGAGGTCCCCGACCTTGTGCGCGTCGCGGTCCGTCGCGATCACCGTCGCCCCTTCCGCGGCCATCATCAGGGCGGCGGCGCGGCCGATCCCCTGGCCCGCGGCGGTGACGAAGCAGCGCTTCCCGGCAAGGCGTCCCGTCATGGGCGGTCCTTCAGTGGTTGTGGCGGCTCTCGCCGCGCGTCTCGAGGATGTTGAGGAACAGCGTCGCCGGTTCGAGGCACCCGCCGGTGCCGAGGCTGCCGACCATGCTGCGGTAGATCTGCTCCCACGGCGTCTTGTCGAGCAGGTCGGGCTTCTTCCACGCCGCCCGCCGCGCGGCGAGTTCCTCCGCCGGGATCAGCACGTCGACGCGCCGCGTCGTCAGGTCGATGCGGATCGGGTCGCCGTCCTTCAGCAGCGCGAGCCCGCCGCCCACGGCCGCTTCCGGCGAGACGTTGAGGATGGAGGGCGAGCCCGAGGTGCCCGATTGCCGCCCATCCCCCATCGTCGGCAGCGCCATCACGCCCTGCTTCAGAAGCGATGCGGGCGGCTGCATGTTCACCACCTCCGCGGCACCCGGATAGCCGACCGGGCCGCAATTGCGGATCACCAGCACGGTCTTGTCGTCGATGCCGAGCGCCGGGTCCTCGATGCGCGCGTGGTAGTCTTCCGGCCCCTCGAAGACGGCAACCTTGCCCTCGAACACGTCGGGCGGGTCGGACAGGAAGCGGTCGCGGAAGGCCTTGTCGATCACGCTGATCTTCATCACCGCGTTGTCGAACAGGTTGCCCGACAGCACGACGAAGCCGGCGCGTTCCTTCATCGGCCTGGCCAGAGGGCGGATCACCTCCGGATCCGGGGCGGGGACGTTGGCGAGGTTCTCCGCCAGGGTCTTGCCCGTGACGGTCATCGCATCGCCATGCAGCAGCCCCGCATCGAGCAGCTGCTTCATCACCGCGGGCACGCCGCCGGCGCGGTAGAAGGCCTCGCCCAGGAAGCGGCCGGCCGGCTGGCAATCGACGATCAGCGGGATGTCGGCGCCGACTCGCTGCCAGTCCTCGACCGTGTGGTCCACGCCCATGTGGCGCGCGATCGCGACCATGTGGACGGGGCAGTTGGAGGACGCGCCGATCGCCGAGGCGACGGCGACCGCGTTCTCGAACGCCTTCTTCGTCATGACGTCGGAGGGGCGGAGATTCTCCTCCACCATCGCCACGATGCGCCGCCCGGTCTCGTAGGCCATCTGCGCGCGCTGGCGGTAGGGGCCGGGGATGGCGGCGCAGCCCGTGATGCTCATGCCCACGGCCTCGGCCAGCGAATTCATCGACAGCGCCGTGCCCATGGTCGAGCAATGGCCGACGCTGGTCGCACTCGCCGCGACCATCTCGATGAAGGTGTCGTTGTCGATCTCCCCCGCGGCGAGCTTCTTGCGCGCCTCCCACACAATGGTGCCGGACCCGGCCAGGCGGCCCTGCCACCAGCCATCCAGCATCGGCCCGCCGGACAGCGCGATGGCCGGGATGTTCACCGTCGCCGCGCCCATCAGCTGCGCCGGCGTCGTCTTGTCGCAGCCCGTGGTCAGCACCACGCCGTCGATCGGATAGCCGTGCAGCACCTCGACCAGGCTGAGATACTGCAGGTTGCGGTCGAGCGCGGCGGTCGGGCGCTTGAGCGTTTCCTGGATGGGATGGACGGGGAATTCCAGCGGCACGCCGCCCGCGTCGCGGATGCCCGCCTTCACGCGTTCCGCCAGCGCGATGTGGTGGCGGTTGCAGGGCGCGATGTCCGACCCGGTCTGGGCGATGCCGATGATCGGGCGGCCGGACTGCAACTCGCCGCGCGTCATGCCGAAGTTCAGCTGCCGCTCGATGTAGAGCGACGTCATGCCCGGGTCGGTCGGGTCGTCGAACCAGCGCTGGCTGCGCAGCCGGAAGGGCCGCTTGGTCTGGTCCTGGTCTGCCATCGTGCTTCCCCCGGTGCGGCTATTCCGGGGAAGCGTGGTTTGACGGCGCCCGGGCTGTCAACGCCCGGGCGCCGGCAGGGCTCAGGGGTAGTTGATGTCGGTCAGGTTGCAGGTGTTGACCTGCATCCGCTCGATCGAGCGGCCGCCTTCGATCACGATGCGGATGTCGTTGGTGCACTGGCCGTCCGGCAGGCGGACGACGAAGGTCTGGCCCGGCGGCAGGACGTTCGCGCCGAGCAGGTCGCGGCCCCAGTTCTGGTCCTGGGAGGAGGACACGTAGACCTCCATGATCGTCTGGTTCGACCGGTTGTTCAGCCGGAAGGACGGGTCCGTGCTCTGCGCGGCGGCGGCGCCGGCGAAGCCGAGCATACCGGCGGCGCAGGCGAGGAGGAGGCGGCGATGCATCATGTGTCGTGTTCCATCGGGGCCGCCGGATCGGCGACGCAACAGCCCTCGCACACTCCGCCTTGCCCGACCATGAAGATCTTCAGGCCGCGGCCGTTTCCTCGAGGAAGCCCTGCACGGTCTGGAACAGCGCGCCGCGGTTGCGCTCCATCAGGATGGTGTGGGTGCCTTCCGCCAGCATGACCAGGCGCTTGCCCGGGCTGTTGGTGAGCAGCGGGAAGATCGCGGTCGCCATGGAAGGCGGCGTGTCGCGGTCCCATTCCGCCACCACCAGCAGCGTCGGCGCCGTGACCTTGGCCGGGTCCCAGTAGGGCCGGCCGGCCTGGGCGTATTCCCGGCTGTCGAGCAGCACGCCGTTCGGCGCCCGCAGGACGGAAGGATTGCGCCGCAGCCCGTCCGGGTCGGTCGCCCAGGTGACGCCGGCCCAGTGCTCGAACCAGCCCGGCGGGATCAGGCCGGCGCGCTTGGCCTCCGGCACGCCGTTCATCCAGCGCTCCCGCGCCTGGGCCTGCGTCACGGTCCGCCAGGCGCCGAGCGTCGCGCCGGTGCTCGCGGCCGCGGGGCTCGCCCCTTCGCGCAGCCAGGGCGGCGCGAACAGGATCAGGCGCTCGACCTGGGACGGGTTGTCGGCGGCGAAGCGGCCCATCAGCGTGCTGCCCCAGGACCAGCCCATGTGCACGATGCGCGGCAGGCCGCGATGGGCGCGGATGAAGGCCGCGACGGCGGAGATGTCGGCCACCGCGGTGTCGCCGCGCACGATGGGCGGGTTCGCCTCGGCCGGCTGCGCCATCTCCGGCGGGCGGGTCGACCGGCCATAGCCGCGGATGTCCATGCACCAGACGTCGAAGCCGCGCCCGGCGATGTAGTCCATCCAGGACAGCCCGCCGAGCGGCAGGTCGAAGGCGGTGTGCGCCGGATAGGTCGCGCCGTGCACGAACAGGATGCTGCGCCCCGGCGCGAAGGCGGTCATCGATTCGGGCCGCTTGTTGCGGACGAACAGCTCGATCCCCGGGTCGCCGCTCGGCACCATGTATTCCTCGGTGGCCAGCGATGGCGCCTGGGCGGCGGCGGTGCTCGCCAGGATGGGCGCGGCGAGCGGGGTGGCGATCAGGGCACGACGGTGCATGGCGGCCTCGTCTCGGATTCGGCGCCATAGATAGCGCGCAAGGTGGCGGCGCGCACCGTGCCGCACTACAGGGGCGGCATGAAAGCCGGGAACATCGCCGCGACGGCCCCCCCGCCGCGCCGCGCGGGCTGGCGCGCGGAAGCGGCGGCGATGGTCCTCCTCGCCTGGCCGCTCGTGCTGACCAACCTGTCGCAGATGGCCATGGCGGTGACCGAGACCCTGCTGCTCGGCCGCGTGGGGACCGAGGCGATGGCGGCCGGGATGCTCGGCTCAAGCCTGTATTTCGCCGTCATCGCGCCGGCCTTCGGGCTCGCGCTCGCCGCCGCGCCGCTGCTGGCCCTGGCGCGGGGGGAAGGCCGGCGGGCCCATGGGGCGGGGCGCGGCTGGGTACGGGAGATGCGGCGCTCGCTGCGCGCGGCGCTCTGGGCCTGCGCCATCGCGTCGCTGCCCTCGGGGCTGGTGCTGTGGCATGCGGGGGCGCTGCTGGTCGCCACCGGGCAGGACCCGGCGCTCGCCGCGCTGGCGCAGGACTACACGCGCGCCGCGCTGTGGAGCCTGCCGGGCTTCTGCGCCTTCGTCGTGCTGCGCGGCTTCCTCGCGGCGATGGAACGCCCGGCGGCGGCCATGTGGATCGCGCTGGCCGGCGTGGTGCTGAACATCCCCGTCGCCTGGGCGCTGATCGTGCCGGCGGGGCTCGGCGTGACCGGCGCCGGCATCGCCGCGACCATCGCGGATACGGGCATCTTCGTCGCGCTCCTGGCCGTCGTGGCGCGGGACCGGGTGTTCCGCCGCTTCCATCTGTTCGGGCGCATCTGGCGTCCCGATCCGCCAAGGCTCGGCCGCGTCTTCGCGCTCGGCCTGCCCATCGCCGGGTCCATGCTGCTCGAGATCGGCGTCTTCACCGCCGCCGCGCTGGCGATGGGCTGGTTCGGCGCGGTCGCGGTCGCCGCCCATGCCATCGCCGTGCAGACCGCGACGATCACCTTCATGGTGCCGATGGGCATCGGCCAGGCGGCGACGGCACGCGTCGGGCTCGCGCTGGGCGCGGGCGACCGGGCGGGCGCGGCGCTGGCCGGCTGGACCGCGATCGCGCTCGGCGGTGGCTTCATGGCGGCGATGGCGGCGGTGCTGGTCGCCGGGGCGGATGGCATCGCCGCCGCCTTCATCGACGCGGCCGACCCTTCCGCGGCGGATGTCCGCGCCCTGGGTGCCACGCTGCTCGTCGTCGCGGGCGTGTTCCAGCTGGTGGACGGCGTGCAGGTCGTGGCCGGCGGCGCGCTGCGCGGCCTCGCCGACACGCGCGTGCCGATGCTCTTCGCCGCGCTGGGCTATTGGGGCCTTGCCTTCCCGGCGGGGCTCGCGCTGGCCTGGTGGGCGGGGCTCGGCCCGGCCGGGCTCTGGATCGGGCTCGCGCTGGGGCTCGCGCTGGTGGCGGTGATGATGACGCTGCGCTGGCGGCGACTGTCAGCCTGAGAACAGGGCGCGCGCCACCACCATTCGCTGGATCTCCGAGGTGCCGTCCAGGATGCGCAGCAGCCGCACGTCGCGGTACAGCCGCTCGATCGCGGCGCCGCGCATGTAGCCTTCCCCGCCATGGACCTGCAGCACGCGGTCGGCGACGCGGCAGGCGGCCTCGGTCGCGAAGAGCTTCGCCGCGGCGGCATCCGCCGGGCGCAGGGTCCCGTCGTCGCGCGCGCGGGCGAGGTCGAGCGCGAGGCAGCGCGCGGCCAGTGCCTCCGCCACGCTGTCCGCCAGCAGCGCCGCGACCGCCGGCTGGTCGGCGATCGGCCCGCCGAACTGCCGGCGCGCCAGCGCATGGCGCCGGCCTTCCTCGACCATGCGTTCCATCAGCCCGGCGCAGAGCGCGGCCAGGTGCAGCCGCACCTTGTCGAGGCCCGCGAGCGCGAGTTTCAGCCCTTCGCCTTCCGCGCCCACGAGGGCATCGGCGGGCACGCGCGCATCCTCGAAGGCGATGTCGGCCACGGCCGCCCCGCGCATGCCCATCTTGGCCTGGGCGGGCAGGATGGCGATGCCGGGCGTGGCCGGGTCGATGGCGAAGGCCGACACGCCGCGCGCGCCATTGCCCCCGGTGCGGGCCATGACCATCAGCATCCCGGCCTCGGGCGCGTTGGTCACCCAGCGCTTGCGTCCGGTGATGCGCCAGCCGTCGCCATCGCGCACCGCGCGTGTCGTGAGCGAGGCCGCGTCCGACCCGGCCTCGGGTTCGGAGAGGCAGAAGCAGGCGATGAGGTCCCCGCGCGCGAGGCCCGGCAGCCAGCGCGCCTTCTGCGCCCCGGTCCCCGCGCGCAGCAGGATCTGCGCCGCACCCCCGGAATTCAGCGCGTAGACGGCGCGATAGGCGGGTGCGGCGCGGCCGAGGACGAGCATCAGCCCGGCCTCCTCCTCCATCGTCAGGCCTAGCCCGCCATGGGCTTCGGGGATCGAGATGCCGAACAGCCCGTGGGCGCGCAGCGCGGCGCGCGCCGGCTCCGGCATCCGGTCCTCCTCGTCCATCCGCGCCTCGGCGGGGATGAGGATGTCGTCCACCAGCCTGCGCGCCGCGGCCAGGCGCGCGGCCTGCGCCGCGGCGTCGCGGATCATCAGTCGCTCTCGGGCGGGATGACGTTCGTCTCCAGCCCTTCCACCAGCACGTCGCGCATCGTCTCCGCGCTTTTCAGCCGGATGTCGTCCCAGGCCTCGGGCGTGTGGAAGGCGATGTGCGGGCAGATGATGAGCCGCCCGGTCAGCCATTCCTCCCGGTCGCGATAGGCGCGCAGCAGGGAGGGGATGGGCTCGACCGGCGGCTCGACGGGGATGACGTCGAGCCCCGCCGCGGCGACATGGCCTTCGCGCATCACCCGTTCCAGCGCGTCGATGTCGAGGATCGGCCCGCGCGCGGTGTTGATGACGACGGCGTTCTGCGGCAGCAGGCGCAATTCCCGTTCGCCCACCAGCCCGCGCGTGCGGCGCGTCAGCGGGCAATGGATCGAGAGCACGTCGGCCTGGGCCAGCATCTCGTCCATGGTGCGGCAGCGCGTGACGCCGATGGCGCGGTCCGCGCCGTTCGGCAGCGCCGGGTCGTAGAACACCACGCGCCAGCCGAGCGCCTTGGCGCGCAGCGCCGCCGCCGTGCCGATGCGCCCGAGGCCCAGGATGCCGAAGGTCTGCACCTCCTGCCGCCGCACGGCGGGGTGGGGCATGACGCCCCAGCGCGCCGGGTCCGGGCCGCGCTGGGTGTCGTGGTACATCGTCAGGCCACGGCGCAGCGCGAGCGCCATCAGCACCGCGAATTCGGCGACTTCCTGCGTGCCGTAGTCGGGCACGTTGCAGACCTTGATGCCGCGCGCGGCCGCCGCGGCGCGGTCGACGCGGTCATAGCCCACGCCCATGCGGATGATGACTTGCAGCTTCGGAAAGCGCGCGATCTGGTCGGCCGGGACCGCCATGCGCAGCGTCATCAGCGCATCGGCCTGCTGGCACAATTCGTCCGGCAGTTCCGCCAGCGAGGATTTGCACGCGCCCTGCAAGATGCGGACGGAAGGCCCCATGATCCGCTGCTCGAGCGAGGTGTCGGGATAGAGCCCCTCGGGCTCGAGCACGGTCAGCGTCACGCGGCGTCCTCCGGTTCTTGTGGCGCGGGAGGATGGAAGTCACCCGCGCGCAGCGCAAGGCGGCGCGTCAGGGCGCGGGACAGCGCCAGGTGCCGCTGACGGAGATGGCCTCGGTATCGGGCAGCGCGTTGTGGGGAACCTGGAGCACGAGGCCGCGGGCGCGGAAGCGGCCGGCGAGCCCGTCCGGCGCGATGGCGACCTCGCCTTCGGCGGCGGGGGCGTCCTCCGCGACCGTCCGTTCCCACAGCCCCTCGGGCGTGCCGACCTGGATGCGGAAGCCGCGGCCGAGGCGGACCGGGCCATCCGCCGCCGCGTCGGCGGCGGGGAAGACGAGCAGCGAGAAGCGCTGCTGCGGCCCATAGGCGCGCCATTCCGGCGCGAGCGTCCCGGCCTCGGGCAGGAAGCGCGGCCCGAACGTGACGCCATAGCCATCGGCGCCGACGCCCGCCCGGCGGGCGGGCGGGGAACAGCGCTGCATGGCGTCGCCCGGCGCGACCATCGCCACGCCGCGCCGTTCGACGCGCCCCGCGATGTCGAGCGCGACATGCAGGCGCCCATCCGGCGGGGGCGCCGGCGCCGCGCATCCCGGCAGCAGGAGTGCCGCCAGGATGACAGGCCGGCGCCACCCCATCAGAACATCGCCGTCGGGGCCACGGTGGACCCCGAACCGCCCTGCACCTTGAGCGGCTGCATCATGAAGGCGAATTCCTTCTGCGGCCGCCGCGCCAGCTCGTCCAGCTTCATGTTCTCGAGCAGGTGGACGCCATGGACCACGAGCGCGATCTGGTGCACCGGCAGGGACGCGTTCGGCATGGTCTTGGACGGCGCGCATTCCACCGGCCAGTTGTCCGCGCCCATCAGGATCGGGTTGCGGGCGATGATCCATTCGGCGGCGGCGATGCCGATGCCCGGGCAGGTGCGGACGTAGCGCGCGTTGTCGCGGCCCCACAGCGTGCCCCAGCCGGTGTGGATGATGACCGCGTCGCCTTCCTGGATCTGGCTGTTCTGCCGCTGCAGCGCCTGCTCGAGGTCGGCGACCGTGATCTCGTAGTCGTCCGGCAGCACCGGCACGCCCTTCGCGCCGGCGACGTCGATGAGCAGGCCGCGGGTGAAGATGGTGCCGATGGTGTGCACGCCCATCTCGGTGAAGCCGCCGCGCGAACTGATCGAGGGCAGGTTGACGCAGTTGTAGACCTCGTCCCCGATCGTCTGGTGCGGGAAGGCGTCGAGCTGCGTCCCCACCTGGCCGATCTCGGTGATGACGATCTCCTCGTTCGACCCGCGCCGGTTCGCCTCGGGGTTCATGAAGGTGCGCTTGGTGTGCAGGTCGAAGCGCCTTGTGCCGAAGAAGGGCATGGTGGGGGCCAGGGTGTGGCCGAGTTCCACGCTTTCCCCCGTGCGGATCAGCCGGGCGGCGGATTGCGCGCGGGCGGGCGTCATCAGGTTCATCGAGCCGCGGCGGTCGGCGGCACCCCAGCGCGACGGGCAGCGCTGCGCGGCGGCGGGCGGGGACCAGTTCTGCTGCGCCTGGACGGGTGTTGCCGTCAGGCCCATATGCGCCCCGCCGCAAGCGAGGCACGCCGCGCCAAACAGGCCGCGGCGCGAGAGCGTCTTCATGGCGTTTCCCTCATCGTTATATTGTTTCGTGGCGACGCTCGTCGCCGCAACAGGATGGCATGGGCCGAGGGCGGGATACGATGACAAAACGACGCGTGCTGGTGACCGGTGCGGCAAGCGGCATAGGAGCCGCCTGCTGCCGGGCGCTCGCGGCCCCCGGCGTGGCGATCGCCGTGCACACGCGCAAGAATCGCGAAGGGCTCGCGCGCACCCTCGCCGCGGTGCGGGAGCGTGGCGGGGACGCGGTCGAGATCCTGGGCGACCTCGCCGAGGCCGGCGTGCCGGAGCGCGTGGTGGCGGAGGCCGCCGGCGCGCTGGGCGGGCTCGACGTGGTCGTCTCCAACGCCGGCTTCGCCGACCGCACGCCGGTCGCGACGCTGACCGATGACGGCTTCCAGAAGAGCCACGACGCCATTGCCCTTGGCTTCCTGCGCCTCGCGCGCGCCGCGGGGCCGCTGCTGCGGGAAGGGGAGCATCCGCGGCTGATCGCCATCTCCTCCTTCGTCGCGCACCTGTTCCGCAACGACGTGACGATCTTCCCGGCGTCCGCTGCCGCGAAGGCGGGGGTGGAGGCGCTGGTCAAGGCGATCGCGCTGGAATGGGCGCCGGCCGTGACCGTGAACGCCGTCGCCCCCGGCTACACGCAGAAGGACCCTGGCGCGCATGCCGCGCTCGATGCCGCGCAGTGGGAGGCGATCGCGGCGCGCATCCCGATGCGCCGGCTCGGCCTGCCGGACGACGTGGCGGCGGCGGTGGCCTTCCTCGCCTCCCCCGGCGCGGGCTACGTGACCGCCCAGGTGATCCATGTCAGCGGCGGCGTGGTGACGTGATTCGCGCGGCTGTTGCCCTGCTGGCGATGCTCGCGCTGCCGGCGGCGGCGCAGGACCAGGCGGCGGTGCATGGCGGGCCGGTGCGCGCGCTCGCCGTGGCGCCGGAAGGCGGCGCGCTGGCCTCGGCCGGCTTCGACCAGTCGGTCATCTTCTGGGACCTCGCCGCGGGCCGCGCGCGCGCCGTGGTGCGCTGGCATGCGGGGGCGGTGAACGCGCTGGCGGCACTTCCGGGCGGGCAGGTCGCCTCGGGCGGGGAGGATGGGCGCATCGCCGTCTGGGGCCCTGACCCGCGCGACGGGCAGCCGCTGCGCGTGCTGGAAGGGCACCAGGCGCAGGTGGCGGGGCTGGCGGCGCGGGATGGCGCCATCGCCTCCGTCGCCTGGGACGGCACGGTGCGGCTGTGGCGCGATGGTGCCGCGCCGGTGGTGCTCGAAGGCCATCGCGGCAACGTCAACGCGGTGGTGTTCCGCAGCGATGGCGTCGTGGTCAGCGCCGGCTTCGACGGCACGCTGCGCGGCTGGCACGCCGATGGCACGGCGGATGTGCTGGCGGAATTCGGCCTGCCGCAGAACACGCTGGTGGCGCTGCCGGACAACGCGCTCGCGGTCGGCGGCGTGGACGGGCAGGTGCGCCTGATCGCCGCGAATGGCGAGGTGCGGGAGGTACATGCCGGCGCGCGACCGATCGTCGCGCTGGCCGCCAATGCGCGCGGCACGCTGCTCGCCGCCGCTTCGCTCGGCGGCAGCGTGGCCGTGATCGGCCTGCCGGACGGGCGGCTGCTGCACACGCTGGAAGGGCCGGGCACGCCGGTCTGGTCGGCGGCCTTCGACACGGATGGGCGCACGCTCTGGACCGGCGGGGCGGACCGGCGCGTCCGCCGCTGGGATGCGCTGGCCGGCCGCGCCATCGGCCCGGTGGGGGAGGCGGCGGAGGACGCGCCGCGCGCGGGGCTCGACCCGCATGGCGCGCGGGTGTTCCGCGCCTGCGCCGCCTGCCATTCGCTGACCGCCGAGGGCGGCAACATGGCCGGGCCGCATCTGCACGGGCTGTTCGGGCGGCGCATGGGCAGCGTCGCGGGCTATGCCTATTCGGAACGCCTCGCGCGCGGGGACATCACCTGGACGCGGGAAAGTGTGGCGGACCTGTTCACGCGCGGGCCGGATGTGGTGACGCCGGGGACGAAGATGCCGGTGCAGCGGGTGGAGAATGCCGACGACATGGCGGCGCTGCTGCGGTTCCTGGAGCAGGCGACGCGCTAGGGGAGCAACCTGAACAGCGTCACCTCCCGCAGCGTGCGGTCCTCCAGTTCCAGCGTCGTCGGCACCGCGTGGCGAGAGATCGGCGCGAGGCCCTCGCGCGGGAGGTAGGCGCGGCCCGGATCGGCCAGCAGCACCTCCGCCCCCGAAGCCGCCATGGCGCGCAGCCAGGGCAGGATGTGCGCGGTCATCGGCGCCTCGTAGCAGACATCGCCGGCGAGGATGACGTCCCAGCGGCAGGGGCTGCCGACGACGTCGCCCTCCGGCGTCGCGACCGTCACGCCGGCCAGCGCGGCGTTCAGCCGCACGGCGGCGAGTGCGAGCGGGTCGATCTCCGCCGCTTCCACCATCGCCGCGCCGGATCGCGCCGCGGCGATGGCGGCGATGCCGCAGCCGGCGGCGAAATCCAGCACGCGCTTCCCCGCCACGCGCGCGGGTTCATCGAGCAGCAGCCGCGCCGTTGCCTGCCCGCCGGGCCAGGCGAAGGCCCAGAAGGGTGGTTCGATGTTGCGCGCCTTCAGCCATTCCTCGCTCGCCTGCCAGATCGGCGTGATCTCGCTGGCCAGGTGCAGCCGGATCTCCGGCACCAGCGGCGCGGTCGCGACGATGGTGTGCGCGCGGACGAAATCCTCCGCCGTCACAGCCGGCCGATCAGGAAGGCCGCCGCGATGGCGAGGCCCACGTCGCGGTTCGCCTTGAACAGGCGCAGGCAGAGCGCGGGGTCGTGGATGTCGAGTGCCACCACCTGCCGCGCGAGCAGCGCCGCCGGCAGCAGCAGCGCGGGCGCGAACCACCATGACAGTCCCGCCGCGATGCCCGCCGCTGCCAGCAGC
Source organism: Roseomonas nitratireducens (assembly GCF_017813355.1). Lineage (GTDB taxonomy): Bacteria > Pseudomonadota > Alphaproteobacteria > Acetobacterales > Acetobacteraceae > Neoroseomonas > Neoroseomonas nitratireducens. The sequence goes on along the minus strand of NZ_JAGIYZ010000013.1, from coordinate 76,879 downwards.
GCCAGCGTCACGCCGTAGCAGGCGGCAAGGAAGGGCCGCGTCTTCTCCCCGAAGCGCAGCGCGGTGGACCGGATGCCGACCAGCGCGTCATCCTCCCGGTCCTGGTGCGCGTATATCGTGTCGTAGCCGAGGATCCAGAAGAACCCCGCCGCCCACAGCAGGAAGGCCGCCGCGTCCAGCCCGCCGGTCGCCGCCGCGTAGCCCGTCGGCGCCGCCCAGGAGAAGACCAGCCCCAGCATCGCCTGCGGATAGTCCGTCACGCGCTTGGCCAGCGGATAGAGCGCGATGGGCACCAGCGAGAGCACGCCGAGCAGGATCGCCGTCCAGGGCAACTGCACCAGGATGAGGAAGGAGACGACCAGCAGCCCGAGCAGGAAGGCCAGCGCCTGCTTCGGCCGGACGGTCCCCGCCGCGAGCGGCCGCCCCGCCGTGCGTTCCACCTGCCGGTCGAGGTCGCGGTCCCACAGGTCGTTCACCACGCAGCCCGCGCCGCGCATCAGCACCGCCCCCAGGCCGAACAGGAAGGTCAGCCACAGCCCGCGCCCCCAGGAAGGTGCGGCCATGGCGAAGGCCCAGAAGCCCGGCAGCACCAGCAGCCAGGAGCCGATTGGGCGGTCGAGGCGCATGAGCAGGGCATAGGGGCGCCAGCCTTCCGGCAGGCGCGCCACCCATCCCCCAGCCCGGATGTCGGTGTAGCCGCTCATGCGGCTATAAGGGGGAGGGAGCCCCGTGATGTCCACCCCGCGACTCTTCCTCGACGATCCGCTGGCCGAAGGCGCGGAGGTGGCCGGCACGCCGGCCCAGGCGCATCACCTCGGCACCGTGCTGCGCCGCGCGGCGGGCGACGCGGTCGCAGTGTTCAACGCGCGGGATGGCGAATACGCCGCGCGCATCGCGCATCTGCGCAAGGACCGCTGCGCCTTCGCGCTGGACGCCCGGCTGCGCCCGCCCGCGGCCGAGCCCGACCTGCGCCTGGTGGTCGCCGCGCTGAAGCGGGACGCGCTCGACTGGGTGGTGGAAAAGGCGACGGAACTCGGCGTCTCGACCATCCAGCCCGTCGTCACCCGGCGCACGGTGGTCGACCGCGTGAATGTCGAGCGCCTGGCCGCCATCGCGCGCGGCGCGGCGGAACAATGCGAGCGGCTGTCGGTCCCGGCCATCGCCGCGCCGCTGCCGCTGCACGCGGCGCTGGATGCCTGGGACGGCGCGCCGCTGCTGGTCGCGGCCGAACGGCGCGGCGCGGCGCCGATCCGCCACGCGGCCGCCGCGCTGCGCCTGCCCTGCGGCTGGCTGGTCGGCCCGGAAGGTGGTTTCGAATCCGCTGAACTTGACGACGCGACCCGTCGTGCCTTTGTTACCGCGGTCGCCCTCGGCCCCCGCATCCTGCGGGCGGAGACGGCGGCCGTGGCGGGCCTCGCGGTGCTGCAGGCACTCGCGGGGGATTGGACCGCCACCTGAACGCGCCGCGTCCTGCGGCGTGACCGGAAAGGACTGCATGTCGAACCCCGGCGAGTCGGATCCCACGCCGATCACCTCGGCGCGTCAGCTTGCCGACTGGTTCGCGGCTGGCTCGAAGCCGCGCGCGGATTGGCGGATCGGGACCGAGCACGAGAAGTTCGGCTTCCGGCGCGCCGACCTCGCGCCCCCGCCCTACGAGCCCGGCGGCATCCGCGCCATGCTCGAAGGGCTGATGCGCTTCGGCTGGCAGCCCATCCTCGACAACGGCAAGCCGATCGGGCTCAAGCGCGGGGACGCCTCCGTCTCGCTCGAGCCCGGCGGGCAGTTCGAGCTCTCCGGCGCGCCGGTCGCCACGCTGCACGAGACGCGGGACGAGCTCGCGAACCACCTCGAGGAAGTGCGCGCGGTGGCCGAGCCACTCGGCCTCGGCTTCGCGCCGCTCGGCTTCCACCCGCTCGCGACGCGGGAGCAGATGCCCTGGATGCCCAAGGGCCGCTACGCGATCATGCGGCAGTACATGCCGCAGGTCGGCGCGATGGGCCTCGATATGATGCTGCGCACCTGCACGGTGCAGGTGAACCTCGACTTCGGCGACGAGGCCGACATGGTCGAGAAGCTGCGCGTCTCCCTCGCACTCCAGCCGCTCGCCACCGCGCTGTTCGCCAATGCGCCCTTCGCGGAAGGCAAGCCGAACGGGCTGCGCAGCCTGCGCGCCAAGGTCTGGACGGACACCGACCCGGACCGCACCGGCATCCCGGCCGTGGCCTTCGAGGACGGCTTCGGCTTCGAGCGCTTCGCCGAATTCGTGCTCGACGTGCCGATGTACTTCATCATGCGCGAAGGCCGCTGGATCGACGCGGCGGGGATGTCCTTCCGCGCCTTCCTCGAAGGCCGGGCCGACAAGCTCAAGGGCCACGGCGCGACCATGGGCGACTGGGCGGACCATGTGACGACGGTCTTCACCGACGTCCGGCTGAAGCGCTTCCTCGAAATGCGTGGCGCGGACGCCGGCGCGCCGGCCTACCTGACCGCGCTGCCTGCCTTCTGGGTCGGGCTGATCTATGACGACGCGGCGCAGAAGGCCGCCCGCGCGCTGACCAAGGGCTGGTCGGTCGCCGACATCGTCGCGCTGCGCAACGCGGTGCCGGGCCAGGCGCTGGAGGCGACCATCGGCGGCCGCTCGCTGCGCGACGTGGCGCGGGACGTGATGGCGATCGCCCGCGATGGCCTCAAGGCGCGGGGCCTGGGGGAGGAGATGCACCTCGACCCGCTCGACGCCATCGTCGCCACCGGCCAGACCCAGGCCGACCGCTGGCTGGAACGCTGCGCCGGCGCCTGGGGCGGGGATGTCTCGAAGGTCTTCGCCGAAGCGGCGGTCTGACGCGCCGCGCTACCCCGCCTCGGTCCGCTTCGCGCAGCGATGCAGGGTCAGCGGCGCCGCCGGCGGGGGCATCCCGAAGACCAGTACCGCGCCATTGGCCGAAAGCCGCAGGCGCAGCGGATAGGTGACGGTCGCCGCGCCGTCGCGGGTCCGCATCGTCAGGTGCAGCGTGCCGTCCCGCGCATCCGGGCCGCTCGCCGCGATCGCGACCTCGCCATTCCCCGCCTCGCCCAGCCCCTGCGCCGAGACCAGGGTGAGGAGATCCTCGCCCCGCTGGCAATCGGCCGGGTCACGGGCCCATAGGCCGTGATAGGCCGGCGGCACCGGCCCCTCCCCCGCGGCGGCGACCGACGCCGCCAGGCACAGCGCGACGAGGCCGGCCCGCATTCAGAGGTCCGCGAGGCCGCCGAGGATCCCGCCGATCACCTCGACCGAGGCCTGGGCGACGGTCGCTGCGCCGTCGAGGCAGGCGCCCGCGACCTGCGCGGCGACGTCGAGCACGCCGCTGGCGGCGAGGTCGACCGCCACCTCCGCCGCATCGGCCGCGCCCTCCAGCCCGCTGCCCGCCTGGGCCTCGGCCTGCCGGCGCGCTTCCTCGCGCTGCTGCTCCTCAAGGACCTCGGAGGGGATGGCGGGGGGTGGCGTGATCATGGACCTCTCCTGCGCTTGCGGGGCCGATGATCCATCGCCGGCGCGCATGGCGCCATGCAGCGCTTCATGCGGCCACATGAACGAATTCTTCAGCACATCGCCGATACATTACGGTCAGGACATAAATTGGGGTTCAGTCCATGACGATGTTTCAACGGCTTAGGGGCCTGCGCCCCCAACTCATCCTCCTCGGTGTCCTTCCCATGCTGCTCGTCGCGGTGCTGTCCGTCGGCGGGGCCGGTTGGGCGGTGCGGACCTCGAACGTGGAGATGATGGACGAGGCGCTGACCCGTTCGCTCGACCGCGCGGAGGCGGAACTCGCCGCGGTGGGGCTGCGCATGCGCGGCCACGCCGCCGGCCTTGCCGCGCGGCCGGACGTTGTGCGGGCCGTCGGCGCGGCGGATTCCGCCGCCGCGCGCGACATCCTGGTCGCCGCCTTCGAGGCGCTGCGCGCCGCCGACCCTGCCGTCGCCGTCATCGAGGCGACGGACGCCGCCGGCCGCGTCCTGATCCGCGGCCACAACCCCGGGCGCGCCGGGGACGACAAGTCCCGCGCGCCGGATGTCGCGGCCGCGCTGGCCGGCCGCCCGGCCGTCGGCAACGAGGTCTCCCCCACCAGCGGCGCGATCGCGATCGGCGCCGTGCTGCCGCTGCGCGGCGCGGATGGCCGCGTGGTCGGCACGATCCGCGTCGGATCCAACCCCAACGCGGCGCTCGCGACCGAGATCGGCCAGGGTGCCGGCGGCGTCGCCGCGCTGTTCGGCGCCGGCCGGCTTGTCGCCGCCAGCCTCGAGGGCCTGACCGCGGATGCGCTGCCGCCCGCCGCCCTGGCCGCGATCCGGTCCGGCGCGGCGATGAACGACGTCTCCGGCGTCCTGCCCGGGCGCGGCAACCACCTCGTCGGCGCGCGGCCGATCCGCGACCTCGCCGGCCAGGCCGTCGGCACGGTGATGATCGCCATGCCGACCCAGCGCTACGACGCGCAGGAAAGCCACGTGCTCTGGATCATCCTCGCCTGCTGCGGCGTGGTGATCCTCCTCGCGCTGCCGCTCGCGGTCTTCGCCGCGCGCCGCATCGCCGGCCCGCTCGCGGCGCTCGGCGAGACGATGGGCACGATCGCCGGCGGCCGGACGGATGTCGCGGTGCCGGGCATCGGCCGGCAGGACGAGATCGGCGGCATGGCCCGCGCGCTCGAGACCTTCCGCCTGGGGCTGGAGGAGAAGGCGCGGCTGAACGCGGCCGCCGCGGCGGAGCAGGCCGCGCGCGCCCGCCGCCAGGCGGCGATCGAGCGCCATACCGAGGAATTCGGCCGTTCCATCGCCGGCGTCATGGACCAGCTGCGCGACGCGGCCGGGGGCATGCGCAACTCGGCGGGGGAAATGGCGAAGGCCAGCGAAGGCACCCGCGCGCAGGCGGAAAGCACCGCCGCCGGCGCCGAGGAAAGCTCGCGCAACCTCGCCTCGGTCGCCGCGGCGACGGAGGAACTGACGGTCAGCGTCAGCGAGATCTCCCGCCAGGTCGCCGCCGCCGCGTCCGCGGCGCGCGAGGCGGTGGACCGCGCCGAGGCGACCGGCGCGCGCGTCCAGGGCCTGTCGGAGGCCGCGGGGCAGATCGGCGACGTGGTGCGGCTGATCAGCGGCATCGCCGGGCAGACCAACCTGCTGGCGCTGAACGCGACGATCGAGGCGGCGCGCGCGGGCGAAGCGGGCAAGGGCTTCGCCGTCGTCGCCTCCGAGGTGAAGACGCTCGCCACCGAGACGGCGCGCGCGACGGAGCAGATCGGCCAGCAGGTCGCCGCGATCCAGGCGGCGACGCTCGACGCGGTCGGCGCCGTCGCGCAGGTCGGCACCGCGATCGGGAGCATGAACGAGGTCGCTTCCGCCATCGCCGCCGCGGTCGAGGAACAGGGCGCGGCGACGCGGGAGATCGCGGCGTCGGTGCAGACCGTCGCGCGGCAGAACAACGACGCGACGCAGGCGATGCACGACGTCTCCTCGGTCGCCGCCACCGCGCGCGGGACGAGCGGGACGGTGCTGGAAGCCGCCGAGGGCCTGGCCAGGATCGCCGGCACGCTGCGCGAGGAGGTGGACCAGTTCCTCGCCGCGATGCGGGCGGATGAGAGCGACCGGCGCCGCTACGAACGGATCCCCGCACGCGGGATGCGCGTCGGCCTGCGCGGCGTGGCCGCCACGGTCGAGCAGGTCGAACTGTTCGACGTCTCGCGCGGCGGCGCGGCGCTGGTCACCGCGCACAGCGTGGCGACCGGCACGGACATCACGATCATGCTGCCCGACGGGATGGGGGAGGTCGGCGGCCGCGTCGTCTATTGCGCCGGCGGACGCATGGGCGTGGTGCTGCGGCAGGATGCGGCGTCGCTCACCCGCATCGACCGGCTGCTCGACCGGCTGCAGCCGGCGTCCATGGCCGCCGCGGCCTGACGCGCGACGGGCGGGGCGGCGGGCGTCAGCCCACCGCCGTCCCGCCCACGGTCAGCCCCGCCATCTTGAGCGTGGGCTGGCCCACGCCCACCGGCACGCCCTGGCCGTTCTTGCCGCAGGTGCCGATGCCGGGGTCGAGCGCCATGTCGCTGCCGACCATCGTCACCTTGGTCAGGGCATCCGGCCCGTTGCCGATCAGCGTGGCACCCTTCACCGGCGCGCCGATCCTGCCGTCCTCGATCAGGTAGGCCTCGCTGGCCGAGAAGACGAACTTGCCCGAGGTGATGTCCACCTGCCCGCCGCCGAAGTTCACGGCATACAGGCCGCGCTTCACGCTCGCGATCACTTCCTCGGGCGCATGCGCCCCGCCGAGCATCACCGTGTTCGTCATGCGTGGCATCGGGATATGGGCGTGGGACTGGCGGCGGCCGTTGCCGGTGGGGGCGACGCCCATCAGCCGGGCGTTCTGCCGGTCCTGGATGAAGCCGGTCAGGATGCCGTCCTCGATCATCACGGTGCGGCCGGACGGCGTGCCCTCGTCGTCCACGGTCAGGCTGCCGCGCCGGTCGGGGATGGTGCCGTCATCGACCACCGTCACGCCGGGGGCGGCGATGCGCTGGCCGAGCAGCCCCGCGAAGGCCGAGGTCTTCTTGCGGTTGAAGTCGCCCTCCAGCCCGTGGCCGATCGCCTCGTGCAGCAGGATGCCGGGCCAGCCGGACCCCAGCACGACCTCCATCTCGCCCGCCGGCGCGGGGACGCTGTCGAGGTTGACCAGCGCCTGGCGCAGCGCCTCGTCCACCGCGGCCTTCCAGCCGGCCTCGGACAGGATGCGGTCGTAGCCGAAGCGCCCGCCGGTGCCGAAGGTGCCGGTCTCCCGCCGCCCATCGACCTCGACCACCACCGACACGCCCATGCGCACCAGCGGGCGCAGGTCGGCCACGCGCTGGCCGTCCGGGCGGATGATCTGCACCGCCTGCCACTCCCCGGTGATGGAGGCCATCACCTGCACCACGCGCGGGTCGCGCGCGCGGGCGAAGGCGTCGATCTCGGCCAGCAGCGCGGTCTTGGCCGCGAAATCCATGGCGGTGAGCGGATTGGCGTCGGCATAGAGCCGCGCATTGGTGGCGCGCGGGCCGAGGTCGAGCGTGCCCGACCGCCCCTGCCGCACCGCCTTCACCGTCTCCGCCGCGCGGGCGATGGCGGCGTCGGTCAGCTCGCCGGCATGGGCATAGCCCGCCGCCTCGCCCGAGACCGCGCGCAGGCCGAAGCCGCGCGTCGCGTCGTAGGAGGCCGAGCGGATGCGCCCGTCCTCCAGCGCGATCGCCTCGCTCTCGCGGTATTCGAGGAACAGCTCGCCATCCTCGCAGCCTTCCGTCGCCTCGCGCAGCCGGCGTTCGGCCGCGGCGCGGTCGATCAGGTTGAAGAACAGGGCGTCGGTGGTGGCGAGCGCGGTCATGGTGTCTCCTGCGCAAGGGCGGCGGGGGCGATCAGGCTCTCCCGCGGCAGGTGGAGCGTGGCGTTGGTGCCGAAGCCGGGGCGGCTTTCCAGCGAAAGCCGTCCGCCCATCGCCTCGGCGAGCAGGCGGGCGAGGTGCAGGCCGAGCCCGGCGCCGCCGAAGCGGCGGGCATGGCTCGTGTCGATCTGGGTGAAGGGCTCGAAGGCGCGGGGGATGTCCTCGGGCGCGATGCCGATGCCGCTGTCGGCGACGGACAGCGCGACGCCGCCCTGATCGTCCGGCGCGATGGCGACGCGCACCGACCCGCCCTCGGGCGTGAACTTGATCGCGTTGTCGAGCAGCGCGAGCAGCACGCGGCGCAGCCGGCGCTCGGCGCAGCGCGCGCCCGGCAGATGCGGCGCGGCGTCGATGCCGATGCGCAGCCCCGCTTCCCGCGCCGCGGGTTCCAGCATGCGCAGCGCGGCGGTGGCGGCGGCCATCAGGTCCACGGGCGCGGCCTGTTCCTCGGCTTCCCCGGGGCCGGCGCGGGCGACGTCGAGCACGTCCTCGATCACGCGCAGCAGCTGGCGGCCGGCCTGGCGGACGGCGCCGGCGTAGTCCGCGACGGCGCCTTCCGCACCCTCGGCGAGCATCGCCTCGGCATAGCCGATCACGGCCGAGAGCGGCGTGCGCAGCTCGTGGCTCATGGTGGCGAGGAAGCGGGACTTGGCCTCGCTCGCGGCCTCGGCGGCGGCGCGGGCCTGTTCCAGCTCGTCGCGGATGCGCCGGTCCTCGGTGACGTCGCTGTAGGTGCGCACATAGCCGCCATCGGGCGTGCGGTCCGTCGTCACCTCGATGATGCGGCCGCTGCGGCGGCGGCGGACATAGCGGTCGGGCGCCAGCAGCGGCTGGTCCCAGCGCTCGCCCAGCGCCGCGCGCGCCTGGTCCGGCGGCCCGTATTCGCCGCTGGCGATCTGCGCCCCGCGCAATTCGAGGATGTGGCGGCCCGGGCGCAGTTCCTCGGCCGCGATGCCGGTCATGTCGGCGGCGAGCGCATTGGCGGCGACGACGCGGCCCTCGCTGTCGAACAGGCAGATGCCGTGGCGCATGTTCTCGAGCATCACCCGCAGGATGGCCGCGCGCTGCTGGGCCGCCGCCTCGGCTTCGGCGAGCGCGGTGGCGTCCACATGCGTGATGACGAAGCCACCATCGGGCGTGGGGTCGGAAAAGACCTCCAGCACGCGCCCCGACGGGCTGCGTCGGACCCAGCGATGTGGCTTCGAGCGGTCCATCGCAAGCGAGTGCTGCAGCAGGGCGCTCGCCTCCGGCTCGTCGCCGAGCGCGCCGCTCGCGTGCAGCATGCGCACCAGATCGTCCAGGCTGCGGCCCGGGCGGATGTCGTCCGGCGCGTGGCCGGCGAGTTCACCGGCGAGCGCATTGTTCACCACTACGCGCCGGTCGGGGCCATAGAGGACGAAGCCGTGGCGCATGGAAGCGAGTGCGGTTTCCAGCAGCGCGGCGCGATGGCGCGCATCGGCCTCGGCCCGCCAGGCCTCGGTGATGTCGGTGACGACCGAGATGTGCCCGCCATCGGGCAGCGGCGCCGTGCGGATGTCGAGCGCGGTGCCGTTGGCGCGCAGGCGGCGCCGCGCCTGCGGGCGGGACAGGTCGCGCGCCATCTCCCGCGCATAGACCTTCTCCGCCTCCCCCGGGCCGTATTCCCCGGCCGCGGCGCGGCGGCGGATGACGTCCTCGAGCGTGTCGCCCACGGCGAGCGGGGCGCCGTCCATCAGCCGCGTATAGGCGTCGTTGAACAGCGCCACGCTGCGGTCCGGGCCCCAGACGCAGATGCCGTGCGGCAGCGCCTCCAGCACGCCGTCGAGGATGGCGGCGCGGCGGCGCGCCTCGTCCTCCGCGCGGCGCAGCTTGGTGACGTCGTCGCTCTCGATGAGGAAGCCGCCATCGGGCTGCGGGGTGCTGAGGAAGCGCACCACGGTGCCGTCGGCGCGTTCGCGCTGCGCGTCGCGCGGCTGGCTGCGGTCGGCGCCGATCGCGTCGCGCAGGTGGTCGCGGTCGTCGGCGCTGAGGAATTCGCCGGCGCGTTCCAGCGATTCCATGATCTCGCGCAGCGTCGGGCGCCCCGCCAGCGTCTCGAGCGTCGTGCCCGAATGGCGGCGATAGGCGGCGTTGTGCAGCATCAGGCGCTGGTCGGCGTCGAACAGCGCGATGCCGCCGCGCTGGGCGGTCAGCACCCGTTCGAGCAGCGCGATGCGGGCGCGGGCCATGCCCTCGGCGCGATTGAGCGCGGTGATGTCGACCGAGCAGACGACGAAGCCGCCATTGCTCAGCGGCCCGGTGCTCCTCTCCCACATCCGCGTGCCGTCGGCGCTGCGGACATGGCGCGTCTGGTGCAGGCTGCGGTCGAGGGCGAGCGTCTCCGTCACCCGCTGCTGCGGGTCGCCCGGGCCGAGCAGGCCGCGGAAGGCCATCAGGCGCAGCACGTCGCGCAGCGGGGTGCCGGGGGGGAAGCGCGACGCCTCGGCCCCCGCGGCCGTCCAGAAGGCGGCGTTGGCCATGACGAGGCGGTCGCCCGGCTCGAAGATCGCGACGGCGTGCGGCAGCGCCTTCAGCGCGGCGAGGGCGCCTTCCTCCCGCGTCACGCGGCGGATGCCTCGCGCGGCCGGCGCAGCGCATGCATCGCGAGCAGCGCGGCGGTCAGCACAAGGACGGCCACGGCCTGGTGCAGCGTGCCGAGCCAGACCGGCACCACGGCGAGCAGCGTCGCGATGCCGAGCGCGTATTGCAGCGCGACCGCGCCTGCGAGCCCCGCGACCGCGCGCCGCGCACCGCCAGGCGGCAGCCGGCGCCAGGCCAGCGCGGCGGCGCCGAAGGCCGCGGCCAGGGCGAGCGTGGCGAGCAATCGGTGGTTGAATTGCACGGCGGCGATATTCGCCGTGAGGTTCTTCCAGGCGGGAGAGAGGTCGAGATAGCCCTCGGGCACGAGCCGTCCGTCCATGAGCGGGAAGGTATTGTAGGCGAAGCCGGCCCGGATGCCTGCCACGAATCCGCCCGCGAGCATGGCCAGCACCGCGAAGCCCGCCGCGATGTGGACGGCGCGCCGCAGGGCGGCCGGCGCGGCCGGCCCTTCCGGGCGCGGGCGCAGCAGCGTCAGCGCGGTCCAGAGCAGCAGGCCGAACAGCAGGAAGGCCATGCCGAGATGGATCACGAGGCGGTAGGGCGAGACCTCCGTCCGGCCGGCATCGAAGCCGGAGGCGACCATGAACCAGCCGATCGCCCCCTGCAGCCCGCCGAGTGCGAGCAACAGCAGCAGCCGCGGCTTGAGCCCGGCCGGGATGCGCCCGCGCAGCCAGAACCAGGCCAGCCCCGCCACATAGGCGAGGCCGATCAGCCGGCCCCAGAAGCGGTGGATCCATTCGAGCCAGAAGATCTCCTTGAACCCCTCCATCCCGAAGCCCTGGTTCTGCAGCTGGTACTGCGGGATGGTCCGGTACAGGTCGTAGAGCCGCTGCCATTCGGCATCGCTCAGCGGCGGCAGGACGCCCGCGATCGGCGCCCATTCCATGATCGACAGGCCCGAGCCGGTCAGCCGCGTCGCACCGCCGATCGCGACCATGATCCATACGAGGCCGGCGACGGCCAGCAGCCAGCGCGCGACGGCGCGCGCATCGTCGGTGGAACGTGCCGCCGGCGGGACGGCGAGGGTGCGGGAGTCGAACGGCATGGCGCCGATATAGGCCGCACCCGCCGGGTGCGCACGGGGGGGCTCTGCTTGCCCGGCCGGGGCGGGGCTGCTACCGCGCCCCGCATGTCTTCCGCCCCCCGCGCCGGGGCCGGCCCCGACGCCGCCGCGCCGGACCTGCCGGCGCCGCTCGTCTCCGTCGTGGTCCCCGTCCGCAACGAGGCCCCCAACATCGCCCCCCTGGTGGGTGAGATCGAGGCCGCGCTCGGCGCCGTGCCGCACGAGATCGTCTATGTCGACGACGGCTCGACCGACGGGACGGGCGATGCGCTGGCCGCCGCGCGCGCCGCCGGCGCGCCGCTGCGCTGGCTGCGCCACCGGGCTTCCTGCGGCCAGTCGGCCGCCGTCATCACCGGGGTGAAGGCGGCGCGCGGGCGATGGATCGCCACGCTGGACGGGGATGGGCAGAACGACCCGGCCGACATCCCGCGCCTGCTTGCCCGCGCCGAGGCCGAGGCCGCCGCCGGCCGCCGCACGCTGGTCGCCGGGCATAGGGTGAACCGCAAGGACAGCGGCGTGAAGCGGTATACCAGCCGCATCGCCAACGCGATCCGGTCCCGCCTGCTGCGGGACGCGACGCCGGACACGGGCTGCGGGCTGAAGGTCTTCCCGCGTGACCTGTTCCTCGAGCTTCCGCATTTCGACCACATGCACCGCTTCCTGCCGGCGCTGACGTTGCGCCAGGGCGGGCAGGTGGTCAGCGAGCCCGTGAACCACCGCCCGCGGGTGCGCGGCGTGTCGAACTACGGCACGCTCGACCGGCTGCTGGTGAGCATCTTCGACCTGGTCGGCATGGCCTGGCTGCAGCGGCGCGGCCGCCGGCCGGAGATCGAGCGCGACGCGGCGCCATGAGCGCCGCAGCCACGCGCCGGCGCGCCTCCGTCCTCAAGCTCGTCATGCTGGCGGCGGGGCTGGCGGCGGCGGGGCTGCTGCTGCGCTCGGTCGGCTTCGCGCCCGGCACCGAATGGGTCGACGAATGGGTGCTCGGCCAGGGGCTGCTGGGGGACCTTGTGTTCGTCGCGATCGGCGCGGCGGCGACGGCCGCCGGCGCGCCGCGGCAGGGCGTGGCCTTCCTCGGCGGCTATGCCTTCGGCGCGCTGGAGGGAACGCTGCTGTCGCTCGCCGCCCAGGTGGTGGGCTGCGCGGCGTCCTACGGCTGGGCGCGGGCGGTCGGGCGGGGCTGGGCGGAACGGCGGCTGGCCGGGCGCTTCGGTCACCGGCTGCGGCCGCTGCGCGACGTGCTGGCGGGCAGCCCCTTCGGCGCGACGCTCGCGCTGCGGCTTCTGCCGGTGGGCAACAACCTGGCGCTGAACCTGCTGGCCGGGATGGCGGCGGTCAGCCTGGTGCCGTTCCTGGCGGCATCGGCGATCGGCTACCTGCCGCAGACGCTGGTCTTCGCGCTGCTCGGCAAGGGCATCCGCGTGGACGGGGCCTGGCAGATGGGGCTTGCAGTCGGGCTGTTCGTGGTCTCGGCGGCGATCGGCTTCGCGCTGCTGCGCCGGCACCGCGCGGGGCGGGCGCTGGACGAGGAAGGCTGATCCGCGCCGGTTGCGCTGGATCATGGACGCTGTCCGGCGTCCGGGGGGATGAGACGGCATGGACACGGATGTCGCCATCATCGGGGCGGGGCCCGCGGGTCTCGCGCTCGCCTGCGCGCTGGAAGGTTCCGGCCACGCCGTCACGCTGTTCGAGCGCGCGCCCGCACATGCGCTGGCCGAACCCGCCTTCGACGGGCGGGAGATCGCGCTGACGCATCGCTCCCAGGCCATCCTGAGCAGGCTCGGCGCCTGGGGGCGCATCCCGGCCGCCGAGACGGCGCCGCTGCGGGAAGCGAAGGTCGTCAACGGCGCATCCCCCCTCGCGCTGCGCTTCGCGCCGGGGGAGGGGGCGGAACCGCTCGGGCGGCTGGTGCCCAACCACCTGATCCGCCGCGCGCTGTTCGAGGCTGCCGCCGCCGGTGCCTCCCGGCTGGTCGCCGGGCGGGCGGTGGAGGGGCTGGCGCTGTCGCCCCAGGGGGCGCGGCTGCGGCTCGATGGCGGGGAGGAGGTGGCGGCGCGGCTCGTGGTCGCCGCCGATTCCCGCTTTTCCGAGGCGCGGCGCTGGGCCGGGATCGGCGCCGCGATGCTGGACTTCGGCAAGACGATGATCGTGGCGCGCGTCGCGCATGACCTGCCGCATGGCGGCGTCGCGACGGAGTGGTTCGCCCATGGCCAGACGGTCGCGATCCTGCCCCTGGCGGGCGACGTCGCCTCGGTGGTGCTGACGGTTGCCCCGGGAACGGCCAGGCGCCTGATGGCGATGACGCCCGAGGCCTTCGGCGCCGAGGTCACCCGGCGCTATGGCCGGCGGCTGGGCGAGATGCGGCTGGTCGGCACGCGGCACGCCTATCCGCTGGTCGCGACCTATGCGCACCGCTTCGCGGCGGCGCGCTTCGCACTGGCGGGCGATGCCGCGGTCGGGATGCATCCGGTGACGGCGCATGGCTTCAATTTCGGCCTGTCGGGGGCGGAGGCGCTGGCCGCGCAGCTGCGCGCGGCGGCCGATCCGGGGGATGCCGCGGCGCTGGCGCGCTATGGTTCGGCGCATCGCCGGGCGACGCTGCCGCTGTTCCTGGCGACCAATGCCGTGGCGCGGCTCTACACCGACGACCGTGCCCCGGCGCGGCTGGCGCGGGCGGCGCTGATCGGCGCGGGGGCCGCGCTTGGCCCGGTGCGCCGTGCGATCGTGGCGCGCCTGATGGACGCCCCACCCGCCGCGGCGCGCGCCGGCGCCTGAAACCACCAAAACGGATCGAGGCCCTGCCTCGATCCGGGAGCGCAAAGCGCGACCGCGCCCAGACCGCCAGCCGCCGCCGGTGCGCCAGTGCAGGGCGCGCAAGCCAAGCCGCCGCATGGCGGCGCCGGCGCCTGAGGCAACGGAACGCGCCTCGATCCGGGAGCGCAAAGCGCGACCGCGCCCAGACCGCCAGCCGCCGCCGGTGCGACAGTGCAGGGCGCGCAAGCCAAGCCGCCGCATGGCGGCGCCGGCGCCTGAGGCAAAAAACTAGTGCAACGTGAGCACCCCGTTGGCGTAGCGCAGTTCGGCCGGCCTGGTCAGGGCGGTGCAGGCGACGCGCACGGAATGCAGCGGGCCTTCGATCTCGCGCTTCCAGAACTCCAGGAACCGGTTCAGTTCCGGAAAGTCGGGCGCGTGGTCCACCTTCTGCCAGATATAGGTCTGCAGCACATGCGGATGGTCCGGCAGGTGATAGAGGAGCTCCGCCGTCGTCATGCGCCAGTCGCGGACGCGGAGGATCGGTTCCAGTCCCTGTAGCACCGTCATCTGTCCCTTCCCCGATGGGTTCAGCCGTGCGGTTCCTTGCGGCGGCCGGCCTCTCGGGGCGGTCCGCCGTCATCAGGATGACATGGGAGTCTTGATGGAGCGCAAGAAAAATCGTTTATGTTCAAGTCATTAGCACTCGCGCTCCGCGAGTGCTGCCGGACGCTTGACGGTGGCCGCCCGGCGGCCTAAGTCGCTGGCACTCCTCTGGGGGGAGTGCTAACGGCCGGGGCGCTCCGGCGACCGGCCAGGCTTCCCAGGGCGAGCCGTCACCAACCCGAGGCTCAGGAGAGGACATCCATGAACTTCCGTCCCCTGCACGACCGCGTTCTCGTTCGCCGCATCGAAGCGGAAGAAAAGACCCGCGGCGGCATCATCATCCCCGACACCGCCAAGGAAAAGCCGCAGGAAGGCGAAGTGATCGCCGTCGGCGCCGGCACCCTGAACGACAAGGGCGAGATCCGTCCGCTCGACGTGAAGGCCGGCGACCGCATCCTGTTCGGCAAGTGGTCGGGCACCGAGGTGAAGCTCGATGGCGAGGATCTCCTCATCATGAAGGAGAGCGACATCATGGGCATCCTGACGGGCACCGCCGAGGCGAAGAAGGCCGCCTGAGGCGCCACTTCGTCCGACCCCCGACACACAGCACACACAAGAGGTAGACACACATGGCTGCTAAGGACGTCAAGTTCGGCGCCTCCGCCCGCGAGCGCATGATCCGCGGCGTGGACATCCTGGCCGACGCGGTGAAGGTGACGCTCGGCCCGAAGGGCCGCAACGTCGTGATCGACAAGTCCTTCGGTGCGCCCCGCATCACGAAGGACGGCGTGACGGTCGCGAAGGAAATCGAGCTCGCCGACAAGTTCGAGAACATGGGCGCCCAGATGGTGCGCGAAGTGGCCTCGAAGACAAACGACCTGGCCGGCGACGGCACCACCACCGCGACCGTGCTGGCCCAGGCCATCGTGCGCGAGGGTGCGAAGGCGGTCGCCGCCGGCATGAACCCGATGGACCTCAAGCGCGGCATCGACAAGGCCGTGGCCGAGGTCGTGAAGGAGCTCGAGGCCAAGACCCGCAAGATCTCCACCTCCGCCGAAGTGGCCCAGGTCGGCTCGATCTCCGCCAATGGCGAGACCGAGATCGGCGAGATGATCGCCAAGGCGATGGAGAAGGTCGGCAACGAGGGCGTGATCACGGTCGAGGAAGCCAAGAGCATCCAGACCGAGCTCGACGTCGTCGAGGGCATGCAGTTCGACCGCGGCTACGTCTCCCCGTACTTCATCACGAATGCGGAGAAGATGATCGCCGAGATGGATCAGCCCTACATCCTGATCTTCGAGAAGAAGCTGTCCGGCCTCCAGCCGATGCTGCCGCTTCTCGAGACGGTGGTGCAGTCGGGCCGTCCGCTCGTGATCATCGCCGAGGACGTCGAGGGCGAGGCGCTGGCCACGCTCGTGGTGAACAAGTTGCGCGGCGGCCTGAAGGTCGCGGCCGTGAAGGCGCCGGGCTTCGGTGATCGCCGCAAGGCGATGCTCGAGGACATCGCGATCCTCACGGGCGGCGAGGTCATCTCCGAAGACCTCGGCATCAAGCTCGAGAACGTGACGCTCTCCATGCTCGGCCGCGCGAAGATGGTGCGCATCGAGAAGGAGAACACCACGATCGTCGACGGTGCCGGCGAGAAGACCGCCATCACCGGCCGCTGCGAGCAGATCAAGGCGCAGATCGAGGAGACCACCTCGGACTACGACCGCGAGAAGCTGCAGGAGCGCCTGGCGAAGCTCGCGGGCGGCGTCGCGGTGATCCGCGTCGGCGGCTCGACCGAGGTCGAGGTGAAGGAGCGCAAGGACCGCGTCGACGACGCGCTGCATGCGACCCGCGCCGCGGTCGAGGAAGGCATCGTGCCGGGCGGCGGCGTCGCCCTGCTGCGCGCCTCCTCCAACCTCGCCGGCCTCAAGGGCCTGAACAACGATGAGCAGGTGGGGATCGAGATCATCCGCCGCGCCATCCAGGCCCCGCTGAAGCAGATCGCCGAGAACGCCGGCAAGGACGGCGCGGTGGTCGCGGGCGAAGTGCTGCGCTCCGACACCTACGTCTTCGGCTACGACGCGCAGAAGGACGAGTACAAGGACCTCGTGGCCGCCGGCATCATCGACCCGACCAAGGTCGTGCGCACGGCGCTGCAGGATGCGGCCTCGGTCGCCTCCCTGCTGATCACCACCGAGGCGATGGTCGCCGAGCGTCCCGAGAAGAAGGCCGCCCCGTCGGCCCCGGGCGGCGACATGGGTGGCATGGACTTCTGATCCTCCCACCAGGGGATCGGATGCAGGGGGCAGTCCTTCGGGGCTGCCCCTTTTGCGTTGCGGCGTGCTATGGCGGCGGCAACATCGAAGACCGGGGAACAGCCATGCTGCGCCGACACCTCCTCCTCGCCCCCGCCCTGCTCGCGCCCGGGCTCGCGCGCGCGCAGGCCGCCGCCTGGCGGCCGAACCGCGCCGTCACCATGGTGGTGCCCTATGCCGCGGGCGGCGGCACCGACATCGTCGGGCGCGAATTCGCGCAGCTGCTCTCCCAGCGCCTGGGCCAGACCGTGGTGGTGGACAACCGCGGCGGCGCCGGCGGCAACATCGGCACCCAGCACGTGATCCGCAACGCGCGGCCGGACGGCTACACCTTCCTCTACGCCGTCTCCTCCAACATCGTGATCAACCCGCATGTGTACCGCACGGCGGAGCGCGAGGACCCCGCCCGCGTGCTGATACCGGCCGGCATCCTGGCCAACTACCAGTACATCCTGGTGGGCAATCCGCGCTTCCCGGCGACCAACCTCGCCGAGCTCATCGCCCTCGCGCGCCAGCGGCCGGGCGAGATCACCTTCAGCCATTCCGGCACCGGCGGGAACAACCACCTCGCGGGCAAGCTGCTGGCGCGCATGGCGGGGATCGATCTGTCCGACGTCGCCTATCGCGGCACCGCGCCCGCGCTGATGGATGCGGTCAGCGGCACGGTTCAGTTCAACATCTCCTCCCCGCCGCCGGCGATCCCGCTGGTGCGCGAAGGCCAGCTGCGCCCCATCGCGGTGACCGGCGCGCAGCGTTCCCCCGCCTTCCCGGACGTGCCGACCGTCGCCGAGCAGGGGCTTGCCGGCTATGCCGTGACGGGCTGGCATGGGCTGTTCTACCCGCCCGGCACGCCGGACGGGCCGGTCGCGGCGCTGCGCGCGGCGGCGAGCGAGATCGCCGCGCTGCCCGCCTTCCACGAGAAGCTCGGCCGCGACGGGCTGGAGCCGCTGACCGCCCCCGTCACGCCCGAGGCCTTCGCCCGGCAGGTGCGCGAGGAGCACGCCTTCTGGCAGCGCACCATTCCCGAGCTCGGAATCCGTCTTGAGTAACGTGCATTACGGCCCGGCACGCATTTGTTGACGCGGCGGGATCGATCTGTGCCTGATCGATCCGCTCGACCGACCCTCGCCTTGCCGTGCCTCCGGATGCCCGGTCGCCTCCAAGCCGATCCCGGGCCTGGCCGCGGCACGCCCGGCGCGACGCCCGCGCCGGCAGCGACGGAAGGAGAGGATCGCATGGCGATCGGCACCGTGAAGTGGTTCAACGCCACCAAGGGCTTCGGCTTCATCGTTCCCCAGGATGGCGGCAAGGATGTCTTCGTGCACATCACGGCCGTGCAGAAGGCCGGCCTGACCGGGCTGAACGAGAACCAGAAGGTCAGCTACGAGGTCGCGACCGAGCGCGGCAAGGCCGCCGCCGTCAACCTGAAGCCGATCTGACGCGACCCGCGCCGCCCTTCGATGTTCACGCTCGAGGAACTCGAGGCGGCGGCGCGCCTCGTCCACCGCGCATTCCCGCCGACCCCGCAGATCGCCTGGCCGCTGATCGCCGCGCGGGTCGGGCGCGAAACCTGGGTCAAGCACGAGAACCACACGCCCACCGGCGCCTTCAAGGTGCGCGGCGGGCTCGTGTTCATGGAGCGCCTCGCGCGCGAACGCCCGCATGTGAAGGGCGTGGTCAGCGCCACGCGCGGCAATCACGGCCAGTCCCTCGCCTATGCCGGGCAGCGCCATGGCGTGCCGGTGACGATCCTCGTCCCGCGCGGCAACAGCGCCGAGAAGAACGCCGCCATGCGCGCCTTCGGCGCGCGGCTGATCGAGCATGGCGAGGATTTCGACGCCGCGCGGATCGAGGCCGCGCGGCTGGCCGAGGCGGAGGGACTCGAATTCGCGCCCTCCTTCGCCCGCGACCTGGTGATGGGCGTCGCGACCTACGCGCTGGAATTCCTGCGCGCCGCGCCGCCGCTCGATGCGCTCTATGTCCCGATCGGGCTGGGGTCGGGCATCGGCGGCTGCATCCTCGCGCGCGACCTGCTGGGGCTTCCGACCGAGATCATCGGCGTGCAGTCGGTCGGCGCGCCCTCCTACGCGCTGTCCTTCGCCGCCGGCCATGTGGTGACGACCCCCAAGGCCGAGACGCGCGCCGACGGCATGGCGACGCGCATGCCGGACGCGGCGGCGCTCGAGATCATCCGCCGCGGTGCCGCGCGCATCGTGACCGTGACGGATGAGGAGGTCGCGGCCGCGATCCGCGCCTATTGGCAGGACACGCACAACCTGGCCGAAGGGGCGGGCGCCGCGCCGCTCGCCGCGCTGATGCAGGAACGCGCGACGCTGCGCGGGACGCGCGCGGGCGTGGTCCTGTGCGGCGGCAACATCGACCTCGATCTGTTCCGCGACTGGGTGCTGGGGGCTGCATGACCGACCTGCTGCTGCGCAACGTCCGCCCGATGGGCGGGCCCGCTTCCGACGTGCTGGTGCGCGGCGGGCGCATCGCCACGCCCGGCGCGGACGCCACCGGCACCGCGGTCGAGGACGGCCAGGGGATGCTGCTGCTGCCCGCCTTCGTCGAGGGTCACACCCATCTCGACAAGACCACCTTCCATCTGCCGGACTGGCTGGTGAACGAGGTCGGCCCGCGCATCGAGGACAAGATCGACAGCGAGCGCGAATGGCGCGCGCGCACCGGCCACGATGCCGGTGTCGCCTCGCTCGCCATGGCGCGCGCCTTCCTCGCCGCGGGCACGACGCGCATCCGCAGCCATGTCGATGTCGACACCTCCGGCGGCACGAAGCATGTCGAGGGCGTGCTCGCGACGCGGGAGGCGATGCGCGGCCTGCAGGAGATCCAGCTCGTCGCCTTCCCGCAATCGGGCATCCTCGGCCGGCAGGGGACGGAGACGCTGCTCGACGCGGCGATCGCCATGGGGGCCGACATCGTCGGCGGGCTCGACCCCTGCGCGATCGAGCGCGATCCCGTCCGCCACCTCGACATCGTCTTCGGCCTGGCCGACAAGCACGGCAAGCCGGTCGACATCCACCTGCATGAGCCGGGGACGATGGGGGCCTTCTCGCTCGACCTTATCCTCGAGCGCACGCGCGCGCTCGGCATGGAGGGCAAGGTCGTGGTCAGCCACGCCTTCTGCCTGGGCGACATCCCCGAACGCGACCGCGACGCGCTGCTCGCGCGCATGGCGAGCCTGCGCGTGGCCATCGCCACCACCGCGCCGGCTTCCCGCCCCGTCCCCCTCGTCGCGCCCTGCCGCGCGGCGGGTGTGGCCATCTTCGGCGGCAATGACGGCGTCCGCGACACATGGACGCCCTACGGCTCGCCGGACATGCTGGAACGCGCCATGCTCATCGGCCTGCGCAACAATTTCCGGCGGGACGACGAGGTCGCCATCGCCTTCGACTGCGTCGCCGCAGCGGGGGCGAAGGGCTGCGGCTTTGCCGACTACGGGCTCGAGCCGGGGGCGCGCGCGGACCTGGTGCTGGTCGAGGCGCGCAGCCTCGCCGAAGCGGTGGTGACGCGCCCGGCGCGCCGCCTCGTCGTCTCCGGCGGGCGGATCGTCGCGCGCGACGGCGCGCTGGTCGCGTGACAGGCGCGCCGGTCCTCGTCGAGCATCACGGCGACACCACCACCCTCTGGCTCGCGCGGGCGGATCGCGGCAACGCGCTCGGCCCCGACATGGTCGATGCGCTGGACGGTGGCATCGACGCGGCGCTTGCCGCCGGCGCGCGGCTGATCGCGCTGCGCGGGCAGGGGCGGAATTTCTGCACCGGGCTCGACCTGTCGGACCTCGACGCCATCGGCGACGGCGATCTCGCGCTGCGCATCCTGCGCATCGAATTGCTGCTGCAGCGCATCCACGGCCTGCCTGTGACGACGCTCGCCATCGCATCAGGGCGCGTCTTCGGCGCGGGCGCGGACCTCTTCGCCGTCTGCGACCACCGCATCGCGCTGGCCGGCGCGTCCTTCGCCTTTCCCGGGCCCGCCTTCGGGCTCGTGCTCGGCACCGCGCGGCTCGCGGGGCTGGTCGGCGACACCGCGGCGCGGCAGCTGCTGCTCGCCGGGCAGCCGGTCGAGGCATCGCGCGCGCTGGCGCTCGGCCTCGCCACGGCGGTGATCGACGCGGATGCCACGGATGGCGCGATCGGCGCGGCGCATGCCGCCGCCACGCGGCTCGACGCGCCGACCGTCGCGGCGCTGCACGCGCGCACGCGCCGCGCGGACGATGCCGGCGACCTCGCGGCGCTCGCGCGGTCGGTGGCGCGGCCGGGGCTGAAGGCGCGGGTGGAAGCCTATCGCGCGAAGGTCGCCGCGGCGCGGCGGTAGCGCGGGCAAGCACGGCGCGCCCGGGACGGATGGTTCAGCCCAGCAGCGCCTTCGCCGCCCGCGCCGCATCCTCCGGCGTCAGGCCGAAATGGCGCCAGAGATCGGCCTCGGCGCCCGAGGCACCGTAGCCGGTCATGCCCAGGAAGCCGCCATCCTCGCCCGTCCAGCGGTCCCAGCCCAGCCGGGCCGCGGCCTCGATGCCCAGGCGCGGCGCGGCGCCCAGCACGGCGGTGCGCTCGGCCGCCGGCTGCGCCTCGAACAATTCCCAGCAGGGCATGGAGACGACGGCGGCGCGCACGCCCTCGGCCGCGAGCAGGTCGCTCGCCGCCAGGGCGAGCGCGACCTCGGACCCGGTCGCCAGCAGCGTCACGTCGCGCCCGTCCTGCGGCTCGCGCAGCACATAGGCGCCCTCCGCGCTGCGGTTCGCGCCGGCGTCCCGCCGCACCGCCGGCATGGGCTGGCGCGCGAAGACCAGGGCGCTCGGCCCGTTGCGCCGCGCGAGGGCCAGTTCCCAGCATTCTGCCGCCTCCACCGCATCGGCGGGGCGGAACACGTGCAGCCCGGGGATGGCGCGGAGCGAGGCCAGGTGCTCGACGGGCTGGTGGGTCGGCCCGTTGCGGCCGATGCCGATGCTGTCATGGGTGAAGGCGTGCACCACCGGCAGCTTCATCATCGCCGCCAGCCGCAGCACGGGGCGGAGATAGTCGCTGAACACCAGGTAGGTGACGCCGGTCGGCACCACGCCGCCATGCGCCGCCATGCCGTTCAGCATCGCGCCCATCGCGTGTTCGCGCACGCCGTAATGCACGTAGCGGCCTGAACGGTCCGCGGCGGTGAAGGCGGGCAGGGCGCGCTTGTGCTGCGTGGCACCTTCCAGGTCCGGCGCGCCGCACAGGAGTTCAGGTATGGCCGCCGCCGCGCGTTCCAGCATGTCGCCCGAAAGCTTCCAGCCATGGTCGCCATGCGCGCGCGCCGCGACGTCGCGGGCATGGGCGCGCAGCCCGTCCGCCCAGCCCGCCGGCAGGCGGCCTTCCATCACGCGGTCCAGCTCGCGGCGGCGCTCCGCCGGCAGGGCGGCGACGCGGGCGCGCCAGGCGTCCCGCTTGCCTGCGCCGCGACGGCCCGCCTGCGCCCAGGCCTCGGCGAGCGCGTTCGGGACATGGAAGGGCGCGTGCGGCCAGTCCCGCGCGGCGCGCGCGGCCTCGACGGTCTCGGGGCGGATGCGGGCGCTGTGCGCGGCGCGCGTGCCCTCTACCCCCGGCAGGCCGCGGCCGATGATCGTGCGGCAGGCGATGAAGGACGGCCGCGGGTCGCGCTTCGCCAGCGCCATGGCCGCGTCCAGCGCATCGAGGTCGTGCCCGTCCACCTCCTGCACATGCCAATGGGCGGCGCGGAAGCGCGCGGCGAAATCCTCGCTCATGGCGAGCGCGATGTCGCCGTCGTCGGTCATCCGGTTGTCGTCCCAGAGCCAGCACAGCTTGCCCAGCCGCAGATGCCCGGCGAGCGCTGCGACCTCATGCGCGATGCCTTCCTGCAGGCAGCCATCGCCGGACAGCACCCAGGTGCGGTGGTCCACCAGGTCCGGCCCCAGCGTGGCGGACAGGAAGGACTCGGCGAGCGCCATGCCGGCGGCGTTGCCGACGCCCTGGCCGAGCAGGCCGGTCGTCACCTCCACGCCATGGCCAGGCGCGCGCTCCGGATGTCCCTCGCAGGGCGAGCCGAGCTCGCGGAAGCGCCGCAGCGCCTCGGTCGTCATGCCCGGATGGCCGGTCAGGTGCAGCAGCGAATAGAGCAGCATCGAGCCATGCCCCGCGCTCAGCACGAAGCGGTCGCGGTCGAACCACAGCGGGTCCTCGGCGACGTAGTCCATGTGGCGGGTCCACAGCGCGGTGCAGATCTCCGCCGCGCCGAGCGGCGTGCCGGGATGGCCTTCGCCCACGCGGGCGATCGCGTCCATGGACAGGAAGCGGATGGCGTCGGCCATTCCGCGCGGCAGGTCGGTCATGGCGCTTTCGCCCTTCTGTCCGCCTGCCTGCCCGCAAGCCGCTTCACCGTCCAGCGAGGAATTTGCGCGGGATGGTGAAAGCGGTTCACCATCCTGCGCCATGCTGCGCCACCTGCCGCTGTCCGCCCTGCGCGCCTTCGAGGCCGCCACCCGCACCGGGTCCTTCCGCGCCGCGGCGGCGGAACTCGCCCTGACGCCCTCAGCCGTGTCGCACGCGATCCGCGGGCTGGAGGAGAATCTCGGCGTGGCGCTGTTCCGGCGGGAAGGGCGTTCGATCCAGCCCACGGTCGAGGGCGAGCGCCTTGCGCACCATGTCGCCCGCGGCTTCGGGGAATTGCGGCTGGGGCTGGGCGCGGTGACGGCGCGCGGCACGCAACTGCTGCGGCTGCACGCCGCGCCGTCCTTCGCCGCGCAATGGCTGGTGCCGCGCCTGTCGCGGCTGCTCGAGGAATCGCCGGGGCTCGAGCTGCGGGTCGCCGCGGGCACCGACTATCCGCGCTTCCTGCATGACGAGTTCGACGCCGACATCATCTACGGCGCGCCTTCTGCCGCCTTCTATGGCGGGTTGCGGCTGGTGACGCTGCCGCTGGGGACGGAGGTGGTGACGCCGCTCTGCGCGCCGGCGCTGGCCTCGCGCATCCGGGACGCGCAGGCGCTGATGGAACATCCGCTGATCGACAGCACGTCGAAGAAGGTGCGCTGGACCGAGTGGTTCGCCGCCAACGGGCTGATCGCGCCGGAACCGCGCGGGCCGCGCTTCGACCGTTCCTTCCTCTCGCTCCGCGCGGCGGAGGATGGGCTCGGCGTGGCGCTGGAATCCACCCTGCTGGCCGAGCGCGAGCTGGCCGAGGGGCGGCTGGTGCGCCCGCTGCTCGGGCGGGCGGAGGACGTGACCTATACCGGCCACTACCTGGTCTTCCCGGAGGATCGCCGCTACGCGCGGGGCGTGCGCCGCTTCGCAGAATGGCTGGCCAAGGAACTGGCGATGGACCTGCGGCTGGACGGCGTCGCGCCATAGATGAATCCAGATCACCGTATGGCGAGATTTCCGCGCTGGACGGTGAGATTGGCTAAGGCCGAAGCTTCCCCCAACCGAATTGGGGGAAACGAATGCTGCTCCAGGGACGCACCGCCGCCATCAGCGGCGCCGCCAGCGCGCGCGGGATCGGCCGCGCCACCGCGAAACTCTTCGCCGAGCATGGCGCGCGCGTCGCGATCCTCGACCTCGACGAGGCGGGCGCGAAGGCCGCGGCCGCGGAACTCGGCCCGCAGCATGTCGGGATCGGCTGCGACGTCACCGACCCGGCATCCTGCAAGGCCGCCGCCGACGCCGTGCTGGCCGCCTTCGGCCAGTGCGACATCCTGCTCAACAACGCGGGCATCACCCAGCCGCTGAAGCTGATGGAGATCGGCCCGGAGAACTGGGGCAAGGTGCTCGACGTCAACCTCTCGGGCGTCCTGTACCTGTCCCAGGCCTTCGTGCCGCACATGAAGGAACGGCGGCGCGGGTCGATCGCCTGCATGTCCTCCGTCTCCGCCCAGCGCGGCGGCGGCATCTTCGGCGGGCCGCACTACTCCGCCGCCAAGGCCGGCGTGCTCGGCCTCGCCAAGGCGATGGCGCGCGAACTCGGCCCCTTCGGCATCCGCGTGAACTGCGTCACCCCCGGCCTGATCCAGACCGACATCACGGGTGGCAAGCTGACGGACGAGATGCGGGTCGAGATCCGCAAGGGCATCCCGCTCGACCGGCTGGGCGAGGCGAGCGACGTGGCGGGCTGCTACCTGTTCCTCGCCTCCGACCTCTCGGCCTACGTCACCGGGGCGGTGATCGACGTCAACGGCGGCATGCTGATCCACGGATGATCGCCAACGCCCCCTCCCTGGCGCGGCGCGCCTGGAACATCCGCCGCCATGCGCTGCGCATGGGTGAGGTGCAGGGCCAGGGCTACATCGCCCAGGCGCTGGGCGTGGCCGACGTGCTCGCCGTGTCCTACTTCCACGCGCTGCGCTACCGGCCGGAGGATCCGGAATGGGAGGGGCGCGACCGCTTCCTGCTGTCCATCGGCCACTACGCCATCGCGCTCTATGCCGCGCTGATCGAGGCGGGGATCCTCCCCGAGGACGAGATCGAGACCTACGGGTCCGATGATTCGCGCCTGCCGATGTCCGGCATGGCGGCCTACACGCCGGGGATGGAGATCACCGGCGGCTCGCTCGGCCAGGGGCTGACGGTCGCGGTGGGCATGGCGCTGGCGCTGCGGCTCAAGGGCAACGGCGCCTGGGTGGTGAACCTGCTGAGCGACGGCGAGCTCGACGAGGGCTCGACCTGGGAGGCGGCGATGAGCGCGGGCTCCCACCGCCTGTCCAACCTGATCGCGCTGGTGGACGTGAACGGGATGCAGGCCGACGGCCCTTCGCTCGGCGTGTCCGACTTCGAGCCGCTGGGCCCGAAATGGGAAGCCTTCGGCTGGTTCACCCAGCGCGTCGACGGCAACGACATCCCGGCGCTGGTCGCCGCATTCGACGCCGCCCGCGCGCATCCGGGGCCCGGCCCGCGCTGCATCATCTGCGACACGCGCATGGCCAAGGGCGTGCCTTTCCTCGAGGCGCGCGAGCGCAACCACTTCCTGCGCGTCGAGCCGCAGGAATGGCGGCAGGCGCTCGCGCATCTGGAGACGGAGAAGCCGGCATGAAGCGGGACAAGTACCGCGCGCCCGCCAAGGCCGCGCCCGGCACGCGGCTGACCACCTCGGCGATGATCGCTTCCATCGCCGGCGAGGGCCAGCGCACCGCGCCCGCCCCCTTCGGCCACGCGCTCGCGCGGCTGGCGCAGCAGCGGCCCGAAATCGTCGGGCTGACCGCCGACCTCGCGAAATACACCGACCTGCACGTCTTCGCGCAGGCGTATCCCGAGCGCTTCTTCCAGATGGGCATGGCCGAGCAGGTGCTGATGGGCGCGGCGGCCGGCTTCGCGCGCGAGGGCTTCATCCCCTTCGCCACCACCTATGCCGTCTTCGCGTCCCGCCGCGCCTACGACTTCATCGCCATGGCGATCGCCGAGGAAGGCCTGCCGGTCAGGATCTGCTGCGCCCTGCCGGGGCTGACCACCGGCTACGGGCCGAGCCACCAGGCGACGGAGGATCTCGCGATCTTCCGCGGCCTGCCGAACATGACGATCATCGACCCCTGCGACGCGCACGAGATCTCGCAGATCGTCCCGGCCATCGCCGACCATCCGGGCCCGGTCTACCTGCGCCTGCTGCGCGGCCAGGTGCCGCTGGTGCTCGACGAATACGGCTACGAGTTCAAGCTCGGCCGCGCGCAGATGCTGCGGGAGGGCAAGGAGGCGCTGGTGATCAGCGCCGGCTTCATGACGATGCGCGCGCTGGAGGCGGCGGAGGCGCTGCGGCGCGACGGCATCGGCCTTGCGGTGCTGCACAGCCCGACCATCAAGCCGCTCGACGCCGAGGCGATCCTCGCCGCCTGCCGCGTCGAAGGGCGTGCCGTGATCGTCGCCGAGAACCACACGATCAACGGCGGGCTGGGGGAGGCGGTGGCCGGGCTGCTGCTGCGCGAGGGCGTGCGCCCGGCGCTGTTCCGCCAGGTGGCGCTGCCGGACGAATTCCTCGACGCCGGGGCGCTGCCGACGCTGCACGACCGCTACGGCATCTCCACCGCCGCCATGGCGGCGCGCATCCGGGAATGGGTCGGCTGATGCTGCCGCTGCGCGCCATCGCTGTCTTCCACGCCGCGGCGCGCGCCGGCAGCCTGACGCGCGCGGCGCAGGAGCTGGGCGTGACGCCGTCCGCCGTCTCGCAGCAGGTCTCGGCGCTGGAGGTGCAACTCGGCACCGCGCTGCTGACGCGCCAGGGCCGGCGCATCGCGCTGACCGAGGCGGGCCAGCGCTACCTCGAGATGATCGCGCCGCATGTCGAGCGCATCGCGGAGGCGACGCGCTATGTGCGCGGCTCGCTCTCCTCCGGCTCGCTGATCCTGCGCGCGACGCCGAGCTTCGCGACCAAGTGGCTGCTGCCGCGCCTGCCCGCCTTCCTCGACGCCCATCCGGAGATCGAGCTGCGGGTGGACGCGACCAACGAGCCGACCGACTTCGCGCGGGAGGGCGTCGACCTCGAGGTGCGGCACGGGGAAGGCGACTGGCCCGGCCTCGTCGTCGAGCCCGTGGCCGAGGAGGTGTTCCTGCCGGTCTGCGCCCCCGCGCTCGCCGCCCCCGGCAGCCTGCGCGCCGAGGAGCTGGGCGCGCATCGCCTGATCCATTCGGTGAAGTCGCAGGTGAAGTGGGCCGCCTGGTTCGCCGCCGCCGGCACGCCGATGCCCGCCGCGCGCCGCGTGCTGTTCGACCGCAGCCACATGGCGGTGGACGCCGCCATCGCGGGCATGGGCATCGCGCTGGAAAGCACGCTGATGATGGGCGACGCGATGGCCGATGGCCGGCTTGCCTGCCCGGTCGCCGCGCCGCCGGCGATCCGCCGCACGACGCAATGGCTGGTCTGCCCGGCCGACCGGATGCGCCGCCACCGGGTGCGCGCCTTCGCCGACTGGCTGCGCGCCGAGGCGCTGGCCTGGCGGGAGCAATCTTTAGAAAAACTGAAGCAACCCGCCGAAAATCTCGTTTGTTCCTGATGAAAGCGGCCTCCTAGCCTCGCCGCCACGACATTCCCGAGGGAGGGGACGGTGAATCTTTCGACGTTGCTGGCGGCGCGCGGGCGCCCGGTGCGGGTGGGGCTGATCGGCGCCGGCAAGTTCGGCTCGATGGTGCTCGCCCAGGCGCAGCGCATCCCGGGCTTCCATGTCGTCGGCATCGCGGACCTCGATGGCGCGAAGGCGCGCGCCTCGCTCGCGCGCGTGGGCTGGCCGGGCGAGAAATACGCCGCGCGCAGCCTCGAGGAAGCGCACCGCACGGGCGGCACCTGCGTGCTCGAGGACGCGGCGGCGCTCGCGGCCTTCGACGGCATCGAATGCATCATCGAGGCGACCGGCCATCCGATCGCCGGCGTGCGCCACGCGCTCGCCGCCATCGAAGGCGGCAAGCACGTCGTGATGGTGAACGTCGAGGCCGACGTGCTCTGCGGCCCGCTGCTGGCGGCGAAGGCGCGCGCCAAGGGGCTGGTCTACTCCATGGCCTATGGCGACCAGCCGGCCATCATCTGCGAGCTGGTCGACTGGGTGCGCGCCTGCGGCTTCGAGCTCGTCTCCGCCGGCAAGGGCATGAACTTCGAGCCGCGCTACCGCTTCTCCACCCCCGACACGGTCTGGGGCTTCTTCGGCTGGACCGAGGAGGAGGTGGCGAAGGGCGATTTTAACCCGAAGATGTACAACTCCTTCACCGACGGCACGAAGGCGGCGATCGAGATGGCCGCGGTGGCCAACGGCACCGGCCTCGACTGCCCCGACGACGGGCTGGCCTTCCCGCCCACCGGGCTGCACGACCTCGCGCAGGTGTTCAAGCCGCGCGCCGAGGGCGGGCGCCTGCCGCGCGCCGGGCTGGTCGACATCGCCGCGAGCCACGAGCCCGACGGGCGCGTGGTGCACAACAACATCCAGTACGGCGTCTTCGTCACCTTCCGCGCCAACAACGAGTACACCCGCGCCTGCTTCGGCCAGTACGGGCTGCTGGTGGACAAGTCCGGCTGGTACGGCTCGATGTGGCGGCCCTTCCACATGATCGGGCTCGAGACCAGCGTCTCCGTCCTCTCGGCCGTGCTGCGCGGGGAACCCACCGGCACGCCGCGCGAGTTCCGCGGCGACGCGGTCGCGATCGCCAAGCGCAACCTGCAGCCGGGCGAGATGCTGGACGGCGAGGGTGGCTTCACGGTCTGGGCCGACGCCATTCCCGCCACGCGCAGCCTGGCCGCGCGCGCGCTGCCGATCGGGCTCGCGCACAATGTGAAGCTGCGGCGCCCGGTGGCGCAGGGCAGCCTCGTCTCCTTCGACGATGTCGAGATCACGCAGGACCTCGACGTGCTGGCGCTGCGGCGGGAGATGGAGCGCGGCGGCGCCCCGGCCGGGGCGAAGGCGGCATGAGCGGCTTCGTCGTGCTCGCCGAGTTCCAGGCCAAGCCCGGCTGCCTGGATGCCTTCCTGGCACTGGCGCGCGCGGATGCGGAGGGCTCGCTGCGCAGCGAGCCCGGCTGCCGCCGCTTCGACGTCACGCTGCTCGAGGACGGCGAGGGCAGGGTGCTGTTCTACGAGATCTACGACGATCGCGCCGCCTTCGAGGCGCATCTGCAGACGCCGCATCTCGCGCGCTTCCGGGACGGCTTTCCCGCGCTGGCCGACCAGTTGCCGGTGCGCTTCGCGTCGCTTCAACCACCAGGCTAGCCCCGGCCACGGGGCGGACATCGAAAGGGAGGAACCAATGAACATCGCCATCACCCGCCGCGCCGCGCTCGCCGGCGCCGCCATCCTTGCCGCGCCGGCCACGCTGCGCGCCCAGGGCCAGGTGCGCCTGACGCTGGCGCACGGCACCGCCGCGGCCAATCCGCGCGGCGTCACCGCCGAACGCATGGCCGCCCGGCTGCGCGAACTGTCCAACGGCCGCATCGAGATGCGCGTCGCCCACGCCGCGCAGCTGGGCGACGACGTCGCGATGCTGACGGCGCTGCGCACCGGCACGCTCGACATGAGCGTGAACAGCCAGGGCCCGACATCCTCCCTGGTGCCGGAGATCGCCGCGCTCGGCCTGCCCTTCCTGTTCCCCGACGCGCCCGCCGCCTACCGCGTGGTGGACGGGCCGGTCGGGCAGGAGCTGGCGACGAAGCTGGCCGCCGTGGGGCTGCATTCGCTCGGCTTCTGGGACAACGGCATCCGCCACATCACCAACCGCCGCCGCGCCATCAACCGGCCGGAGGACCTGCGCGGCCTGCGCATCCGCACCCCCGCGGACCCGGCCACGATCGACACCTTCCAGGCGCTCGGCGCGGCGACGCAGCAGATCAACTTCTCGGAACTCTACGTCGCGCTGCAGCAGGGCGTGGTGGATGGGCAGGAGAACCCGCTCGCCAACATCCACGCCTCCAAGCTGCACGAGGTCAACCGCTTCATCTCGCTGACGGCGCACAAGTGGGAATGCTCGCCCTTCCTCGCCTCCCGCGCCGCCTGGGGCCGGCTTGCCGAGGCCGACCGCGCGCTGGTGACGCAGGCCGCGCGCGAGGCGACCGAGCACAACCGCATGCTGATGCAGCAGGCCGACGTGCAGCTGCTGGCGGAATACCGCGGCATGTCCTCGGTCGAGGTGAACGTGGCGGACCAGGCTGCCTTCCGCGCCGCCACCGCGGGCGTGCTGGATGCCTGGCAGAACCGGCCGATCGGCGCCTTCGTGCGCCAGCTGCGCGCCGCGGTGTCCTGACATGGCCGGCCCGCGCGCCGTCGAAGGCGTTGACGCGGCGGTGCGCGGGCTGTGCCAGCTGGTGCTGGTCGTCACCGGCATCGCGCTGATGGTGGCGCTCGGCGCCAATGTCGTCGCCCGCTACATCTTCGACACGGGCGGCTTCGACTGGGCGCAGGAGGTGCCGGAGCGGCTCTTCCCCTGGTTCATCATGGCCGGCGTTGCGCTGGCGGTGCAGACCGGCGGCCATGTGGCCGTCGAGACGGCGCTGTTCCTGCTGCCGCGCCGCGCCGCCCGGCTGCTGCTGCTGGCGGGCCACGCTCTGGTCGTCGTCACCTATGTCGTGCTGGCGCGATCGTCGCTGGAGGTGGCGGAGATCGCCGCCATCGAGCGTTCCCCCGTGCTGGGCCTGTCCGGGGCCCATGGCTACTGGGCGGTGGCGGCGGGCTGCGCGCTGCTGGTGGTCGGCACCGTGACGAACATGGTCCGCGTCGCGCTGCTCGGCCCCGAGGGCCTGCCGCGCGAGGGCGGGGAGACCGCGGTGACATGAGCCTCGTCCTCGTCCTCGCCTTCCTGGTCCTGATGATGGCGGTGGTGCCGGTGGCCCATGCGCTCGTCATGGCCTCCGGCATCGCGGTGCTGTGGGACGGCCAGCTGCCGCTGATGCTCGTGGCGCAGCAGATGTTCGCCCAGACCCAGTCCTTCCCGATGCTGGCGCTGCCCTTCTTCATCCTCGCCGGCGCGCTGATGATGGATGGCAGGCTGGGGCAGGAATTGCTGCGCTTCGCCGGCGAGGCGATGGCCCCCTTCCGCGGCGGCCCGCTGCAGGCGACCGTCGTCGGCTCGGTGGTGTTCGGCGGCGTCTCGGGCTCGGCGGTCGCGAACGCCTCGGCGCTCGGCTCGGTGCTGATCCCCTGGCAGCGGCGGCTGGGCTACGCGCCTGGGCTCTGCGCGGCGAACAACGCGACCTCGGCGGTGATCGACATCCTGATCCCGCCATCGATCCCGATGATCCTGTTCTCCGTCGTATCGGGCGTCTCGGTCGGCGCGCTGTTCATGGCGGGCGTGCTGCCGGGGCTGATGATGGCCGGCGGCTTCCTCGCGGTGTGCTGGTGGAAGGGCCGCCCGGCCGAAGCCGATGCGCGGCTCGACCTGCGGCGCCTCGCGCGCCTGGCTTTCCTGGCCTCGCCCGCGCTGCTGCTGCCGGTGCTGATCCTGCTGGCGCTGCGCTTCGGCTTCGCCACCCCGACCGAGATCGCGGTGATGGCGGTGTTCTACGCCATCGCCGCCTCGATCCTCATCTACCGGGACATGACCTGGAAGCGCTTCCTGCGCGCCTTCGTGGACGCGGGCATCGCGACCGGCATCGTCATGCTGGTCATCATGGGCAGCGCCGCGGCGTCCTGGATCCTCACCTACGACCAGGTGCCGCAGCGCTTCGCGGAATGGATCGGGCTGACGCTGCAGCATCCGATCCTGATCATCCTGGCGATGAACCTCATCATGCTGCTGATCGGCGGGCCGCTCGACCTGCCGCCGGCGATCCTGCTGCTGACGCCGGTCTTCCTGCCGCTTGCCGCGCAGATCGGCATGGACCCGCTGCAGCTCGGGCTGATGATGGTGATCAACCTCGGCATCGGGCTCTACACCCCGCCGGTGGGCACCACGCTGTTCATCTCGTCGACCATCGCGCGCGCGCAGATGGGCGAGACGGTGCGCGCGATGTGGCCCTTCTTCGGCGTGGCCGTCGCGGTGCTGCTGCTGATCTCCTACGTGCCGGCGCTGACGCTGCGCTTCTGACCCGGCGCGGTGCGCCCGATCCCGACACCGCCGGAGAGGGGCGCGGCCCCTCTCCGGCACGCCGTCATGCCGCGGCGTCGACCGGCTGGTAGGGCAGGCGCTTCACGCGGTCCATGTTCATCCCCTCGATCCGCAGCAGGCGGGTCGGCCCGTCGCGGCGCGGGGAATGCAGGATGCCCGGCTCGTACAGGTAGGCATCGCCCGGCTTCATCGCGTAGTCGCGGATGCGCCGCGCCTTGCCCGGCGCGCCCTCGGACGGGCGGGCGAGGCATTCCCAGTCGGTCATGATCGTCTCGCCGGCGGCCTGGCCGTAGATCGCCCAGGACGGACCGTGGTCGTGCGGCCCGCTCGTCTTCGCGTCCTTGTAGGCATGGGCGAGGACCGTGAAGCCGAGGTCGGGGTCCTCGTACAGCACCTGCCGTTCCGGCGTCGCGTCGTTGATGTTGGCGGCGACGAAGGCGGGGTCGGCGAGCGCCTCCCGCACCAGGTCGCAGACCATCTGCCGGCCTTCCGCGCCGGGGTGGCCCTGCAGCGCGGCTCGGGCGCGGCCGACGAAATCATCGAGCGTCATGGGCATGGGCTTTCTCCTCCCGCCGGAATTGGGGGCAAAGAATGCTCCCCTGGCCCGCCGGAAGGAAGGGGTCAGCCTTCGGCCAGGAAGGCGCGCGTTTCCGCCACCGCCTGGGCCAGGCCGAGCCGCCGGATCAGCACCCCCGGCGGCAGGCCGTGCAGCAGCCGCGACGGGCAGCGCGCATCGAGCATGACGAAGACGCCCTTGTCGTCCGCGCGGCGGATCAGCCGCCCGAAGGCCTGGCGCAGCCGGTGGCGCGCGACGCGGTCGTCGTATTCCTTGGGCCTGCCGCCCGAAAGATGCAGCCGGCGCTCGCGATGCAGGATGGTCGGCCGCGGCCAGGGCACGCGGTCGAACACCAGCAGCCGCAGCGCGCGCCCGGGCACGTCCACGCCGTCGCGCATCGCGTCGGTACCGAGCAGGCAGGCCTGCTCCTCCGCGCGGAACACGTCGACCAGCGTGGAATTGTCCATCGCATCGACATGCTGCGCGTAAAGCGGGATGCCCGCTTCCTCGAGCGGCCCGGCGATGCGCGCATGCACGTCCCGCAGCCGGCGGATGGCGGTGAACAGGCCGAGCCCGCCGCCGCCGGCCGCCAGGAACAGCGCCTGGAAGGCGGCTGCGACCTGGCCGGTGTTCTCCTTCGCGACATCGGTGACGACCAGGCAGCGCGTGCGCGCCGCGTAGTCGAAAGGGGAAGGGACGGCGGCGCGGATCGCGGGGATGGGCAGGTGCGCCGCCCCGGTGCGCGCCTCCGCCTCCCGCCAGGCGATGTCGGGGTCGTCCTCGGCCGCCTCCGCCTCGTCGCGCAGCGTGGCGGAGGTGATGAGCAGCCCGTGCGCGGGTGCGGCGACCGCGGCGGCGAAGGGCTCGGTCGGGTCGAGGTGATGGCGGTGCATGCCCGCATCCGCCTCCTGCCCCCCGCGGCGCAGCAGGCTCAGCCAGTCGACGAAGGTCGGGCGCTCGCCCGGCGCGGGCGGATCGGCCGCGATGGTGGCGAGCATCTGCCGCCAGGCGCGCAGCGGCCGCAGGGCGCGGTTCTCGATCGACCGCGCGGCGGATTCGATGCGGATGCGATCGCCCACCTCGAGTTCCGCCGCTTCCTCCTCCAGCCGCGCGGCGAGCCTGTCCCGCAGCAGCACGAGCGGCTGTTCCAGCCGGTGCAGTGCGCGGGCGAGCGCATCGGCGGCGACGGGCAGGTCCTCGGTCAGCGGGAACAGGTCGCATTCGGAATCGTACAGCCCCGCCTCGCGCGCTTCCTGCGTGCGGGCGAGCACCTGTTCCCGCGCGGCGCGGAGGAAGGCCTCGGCCGGGTTGGGCGCTTCCTCCCCCGCCGCCGCGCGCGAGGGCTGGGCGAGGCGCGTGGTCCAGCCGGGGACGGGCAGGGCGCGGGCGGCCTGGAGCGCCGCCTCGAGCTGCGCGTTCAGTTCGGGCTTCTCGCCGATCAGTTCCTCGAGCCGCCGGCGCAGGCCGCGCGCGCGCGACCGCCCGCCTTCCGCGCCGAGCAGCCAGCGGCGAAGCTCCGTCATCTCCGCGCCGGTCAGGTCGGCGGAAAAGGCGCTGTCCGCCGCGTCGAACAGATGGTGGCCCTCGTCGAAGACGATGCGCAGCGGCGCGCCGTCCTCACCGCCGCCGCCAAGCGCGGCCTGCACCATCACCAGCGCGTGGTTGGCGACGACGATGCGCGCGGCCTGGGCGCGGCGGATGGAATGCTCGACGTAGCAGGCCTTGTAGTGCGGGCAGGCGGAGCGGATGCATTCGCCGCGGCGGTCGGCCAGCGGCAGGATCGCGCCCGGGCCGAACAGCTCCACCATCCAGCCGGGGAAGTCGCCGCCCAGCAAATCGCCGTCGCGCGTCGCGAGCGCCCAGCGCGCGACGAGCCCGAGGGCCACGGCAAGATGCGGCACCGGCACGCCCGACGTCATGTCGTCGAGGTTCAGCAGGCAGAGGTAGTTCTCCCGCCCCTTGCGCAGCACGACGCGGCGCCGCCGCTCCTCCGGGTCCGGGAACAGCCGCGCCGTCTCCTGGTCGATCTGGCGCTGCAGGTTGCGGGTGTAGGTGCTGATCCAGACCGGCGCGCCGTTGCGTTCGGCCCAGAGGCTGGCCGGCGCGACATAGCCGAGCGTCTTGCCTGTGCCGGTGCCCGCTTCGGCCAGCACCAGCGCCGGCGCACCCGGATGGGCCCGGGGCGCGAAGGCGGCCGCGGCGGCCGAGGCGTAGTCCGCCTGCTGCGGCCGCTGCTCGGCATCGGGCCCCAGGATCTCGGCCAGCCGCCGCCGCGCCTCGGCGGGCTCGACGGTGAAGGAGGCGGCTGGCGGGGCCGGCGCCGCGTCCTCCCATTCCGGCAGGCGGCGCCAGACCTTGTAGGCGCGCGCATCGGGCTTGGCCTTGGGCTCGCCAAGGGCGGCCAGCACGGATGTCGCCCAGGGCCAGCCCGCTTCGCCCATGCGCGCGGCGAGGCCCGCCGCGTCGCGGTTGCGCGGATGGTCGCGGCCGTCGGCGAGGTGGCGCAGCAGCAGCGTCGCGATCTCGGGCAGCAGCGCCGCCGCCGCCGCCTCGTCCTTCGGCTGGGGCAGGTCGAGCGCCAGCGCCAGGCCGCGCGGCGTCGGCGCGCAGGATTCCGCCGGGCGGCAGAAGGCGAAGAGCTCGAGCAGGTCATGCGCCTCCCCCAGCCCGTTCAGCCCGAGCCGCCGCGCGGTGGCCGGCGCGTGGACGAGCATGGGCGCGGCGCCCTGGACGGCGCGCGCCGCTGCGGCGGCGGGCAGGGTCTCGATCTCGCCATCGCGCGTCAGCAGCACGGCGCGACCGACGCCGGCGACGAGAACGGGCACGTCGGGCAGGACGAGTCGCGGGGCGGAAGCCATGCCGGAGGATAGCAGCGTCGCGGTCAGCCGGCGCTGGTCGACAGCACGGCGTCGATGGCGGCGATGATCCGCGCCGCATGCGCGTCAGCCGCAAGCGACGCGACGCGTGGGCCGAGCACCTCGCGCGGCACGGTCTGGAGCTGCAGCGGATCGAGCACGACGCCGCGCCCTTCGATGGTGAAGCGCGGCGCGAGGTCCGGGTAGCGGTCCGCGCCCGCGGCATCGGCGGCGAGCAGCGGTGCGACCAGCCGGCGCGCATGCGCGTCGAAGCGGCGCGACTGGACGATGACGACGAAGGGGATCGCGTCCTTCAGCCGCCCGGGATTCCGATGCACGTCGAACTGCGCC
This sequence comes from Roseomonas nitratireducens, assembly GCF_017813355.1. Taxonomy (GTDB): domain Bacteria; phylum Pseudomonadota; class Alphaproteobacteria; order Acetobacterales; family Acetobacteraceae; genus Neoroseomonas; species Neoroseomonas nitratireducens. Next base: position 40,829 of record NZ_JAGIYZ010000013.1, on the reverse strand, counting down.
ATCACAGGGTGCTGAATTCGTCGCCGAAGGCGCCATGCGCCGCGATGAAGCGGTTGGACGCGGCGACAAGTGCTGCGACTTCCGCATCCGCCTCGGCGCGCCGGCGCTTCTCGGCGGCGACGAATTCCGCCAGCAGCGCCTCGACCGTGTCGGAGAGGTTGGGCGTCAGGCCGCGCGCCTCCCGTACCAGCTCCTCGCTCAGGCTGAGATTGACGGGGCGCTTGGGGGGGCGGCGGTCATGGCCCATGCGGCAGCTCCAGCGCGCGTCATTCCGCGCTCTGCGCATGTTATGCGCATGGACCCGTCGCGGCAAGCCGCGCGCCGCGTCAGCCGGCCGCCACGCTCCGATACGTCGCCCGCCCGCGATAGAGCGTGCAGTCGCGGCGCGGGAAGGCGGGGGCGAGGATGTCGAGCGGCGCGTCGGCGGGCGGCGCGCCGCGCGTCTCGGTCATGATGGCCGGGGCGGCCAGCGGCTGGGCGATCCCCCCGCGGACGGGCTGCGCCGCGGCGGCCATGCCATCCCGCGCGCGGCGGTGGTCGGACAGGGAATCGGAGGCGCTGCGCGTCCATTCCTCGATCCGGCGATGCACCAGGATGCCGTGGACGCGGCCATCGGGGCCGAGGATCGGCGCGCCGGAGGCGCCGGGCTCGATGCCCCGCGAACCGTCCACGCGGATATCGAGCAGCGCGCCCGCCGGCTGGTCCGGCGCCGGGGTGAGGCCCGGCGCGGCGGCGAAGGCGCGCTGCGCGGCAGGGTCGGCGAAGCCCGTCACCTCCAGCACCGCCTGGTCGGCGCGGGCGGGGTCGAGCGCATCGAGCGGGTTCCACGGCCGCGCCGTCGCGGCGACGCGCGCGGTCGCGAGCATCGTGCCATCGGCGCGGGCGAGCAGGATGTCGACCTCCGAGGGGCCTTCCAGCGCGCGGGCGACGACATGGGCGGCGGTGACGACGCGGTTCGGCGCGCCGGGTTCCACGGCGCTGCCGGCCAGCACGAAGCCGGTGCCGCGCGTGACCGGCCCGGCGCCGCGCGGCTGGACGCTGATGCGCAGGACGGAGGCGGCGACCTCGGGTGTGGCGGCATCGAGGCAGCCCGCGAAGTCCTGGCCGCGCGGTGCGCCCGCGCAGCCGGCGAGGAGGAGGAGCAGCGCGCCCGCGACGCGGGGCAGGGCGATCCCTTGGGCCATGGCCCGGAGGATCGCCGCCGGAGGTGAAGATACCGGAAACCCGGAAGCACGCGCCGGGCGGGGCGAAGGTTCACGATGGCCGCGGCGCCGAAGGGGGGCGTCGCCGCCCCCCTGGCCGGATCAGGCGGCCTTGAGCCGCTCGGCGATCTGCACCGCGTTCAGCGCGGCGCCCTTCAGCAGCTGGTCGCCGCAGAGGAAGATGTCGAGCCCGCGATCCCCGAAGACCGGGTTGGCGCGGATGCGCCCGGCCTCGACATCGTCCTGCCCGGTCGCGGTGAGCGGCATCGGATAGATGCCGTTCTCCGGGTCGTCGACCACCTTCACGCCGGGGGCGCGGCGCAGCACTTCCCGCGCGGCCTCGGGCGTGACGGGCCGCTCGGTCTCGATCGTCACGGCTTCCGCGTGCACGCGCATGGTCGGGATGCGGACCGCGGTGCAGGAGATGGGCAGGTCCGGCAGGCCCATGATCTTGCGGCTTTCCCAGACGACCTTCATCTCCTCCCGCGTGTAGGCGTTGGGCTGGAAGGAATCGATCTGGGGGATGACGTTGAAGGCGAGCGGCCAGCGGAAGACGTCGTGCTGTGGCTTGGCGCCGTCCACCAGCACACGCCGCGTCTCGCGCTCCAGCTCCGCCATGCCTTCCGCGCCGGCGCCGGACGCCGCCTGGTAGGTGGAGACGATGACGCGGCGCAGCCCGAAGGCCTGGCGCAGCGGCTCGAGCGCGACGACGAGGATCGCCGTCGTGCAGTTCGGGTTGGCGATCAGCCTGTGCGCGCCGATCGCCGAGGCATTCACCTCCGGCACCACCAGCGGCACGTTGTCCTGCAGCCGGAAGGCGGAGGAATTGTCGACCACCGTCACCCCAGCCTCGACCATCCGCGGCGCATGGGCCTTGGCGAAGTCGCCCGAGACGGCCAGCAGCGCGAGGTCGAGGTCGCGCATCTTGGCGTCGGAGAATTCCTCGATCTCCGTCTCCCCGAAGGGGGTCGTGGTTTTCATGCCGGCGCTGCGGGCGGAGGCGAAGAGCCTCAGGGAGGAGACCGGGAAGGCCCGGCGCCCCAGAACGTCCACGAGTTCCCGGCCCACCGCTCCGGTGGCGCCGACGATGCCGACACGCATGTCCCTGTGTGTCCTTTCAGGGTCTGAAGGGGGTGGCTGGATAGCGCAAAGGGCCCGGCGCACCAATGCTTTCCGGCGCGGGGCGGCTCCCCGGGCCGGGCATGGCGCGCTGCCGGGGTCGCCCTTCCGCCCCGGGCCACCTATAAGGCGCCACCGCCGTGACCGAATGAGTGCACCACCGTGACGACCGCCCCCGCCGACCTCAACGCCGTGAAGGCCTGGCCCTTCGAGGAAGCGCGCAAGGTCGCCGCGCGGCTGGCGAAGTCCGGCAAGGGTCAGGCCCTGTTCGAGACCGGCTACGGCCCGTCCGGCCTGCCGCATATCGGCACCTTCGGGGAGGTGGCGCGCACATCCTGGGTGCGGCACGCCTTCGAGCGCCTCACCGGCCTGCCCTCCCGCCTGATCGCCTTCAGCGACGACATGGATGGGCTGCGCAAGGTGCCGGACAACGTGCCGAACAAGGAGATGCTGGCCGGGCATCTCGGCCGGCCGGTGACCGCCATCCCCGACCCCTTCGGCACGCATGAGAGCTTCGGGCACCACAACAACGCGCGGCTGCGGGCGTTCCTGGATGCCTTCGGCTTCGAATACGAGTTCGCCAGTTCCTCGGAGTACTACCGCTCCGGCCGCTTCGACGCCGCGCTGCTGCGCATGGCCGAGCGGCACGAGGAGGTGCGCGGCGTGATCCTGCCGACGCTCGGGCCGGAGCGGCGCGCGACCTATTCCCCCTTCCTGCCCATCCATCCGAAGACCGGCGTCGTGATGCAGGTGCCGATGGAGGAGGTCCGCCCGGCCGACGACCTGCTCGTCTGGATCGACCCCGAGACCGGGGAGCGGCACGGCACGCGCATCACCGGCGGCCATTGCAAGGCGCAGTGGAAGGCGGACTGGGCGCTGCGCTGGTACGCGCTCGGCGTCGACTATGAGATGTCGGGCAAGGACCTGATCGATTCCGTGCGCCTGTCCTCGGCCATCTGCCGCGTGCTGGGCGGCGAGCCGCCCGAGGCCTTCACCTACGAGCATTTCCTCGACGAGCAGGGCCAGAAGATCAGCAAGTCCAAGGGCAACGGGCTGACCATCGAGGAATGGCTGCGCTACGCGCCGCCCGAAAGCCTGTCGCAGTTCATGTACAACCAGCCGCAGCGGGCCAAGCGGCTTTACTTCGACCAGATCCCGCGCGCGGTGGACGAATACCTGCAGCACCGGGCGCGGCTGCGCGTCGTGGCGGACCCCGCCGTGCCGGCCTGGCACATCCATGGGGGGGCCGCGCCGAACGACCCGGAGCCGCCGGTCTCCTTCACCATGCTGCTGAACCTCGCCTCGGTGGTGAACGCCGACGATCCGGAGATGCTCTGGGGCTTCCTGCGCCGCTACGCGCCGGGGGCGACGCCCGCGTCGCAGCCGCTGCTGGGCAAGCTGGTGGAGCACGCCATCCACTACTACCGGGACTTCGTCCTGCCCACGAAGCGCTTCCGCCTGCCGAGCGCGGCCGAGCGCGAGGCGCTGTCGGCGCTGATGGCCGCGCTGCGCGACCGCGCGACGGATCTCGAGGCGATGGCGCCGGAGGAGCGTGCGAAGGCCGCGCAGGACATCGTCTACGACGCCGGCCGGCGGGATCCCTTCCTGGAACCGGGCAAGGACGGCAAGCCCGGCGTCTCCCGCGCCTGGTTCAACGCGCTGTACCAGGTGCTGCTGGGGCAGCAGGAAGGGCCGCGCTTCGGCGGCTTCGTGGCGCTGTACGGCATCGCGGGCACGATCGGGCTGATCGAGGCCGCGCTCGCGCGCACGGAAACGCCCGCGGCGTGAACGAGCCTTCAGGCCCGCGGCGCGCCCTGGCGCTCCTCAAGCGCCACGGCCCGACGGTGTTCGGGCTGCTGCTGCTGCTCGGCGCGCTGTTCGTGGTGCAGAGGGAATTCCGCGGCCTCGCCTGGGCGGACATCCGCGGCGCGCTGCACGCGACGCCGGCCGCCTCGCTCTGGGCCGCGGCGGGCTTCACGCTGCTCGCCTACCTGATCCTGACCGCCTATGACCGGCTGGGCTCGGTCTATGCGGGGCATCCGGTGTCCTACGCGCGGACCTCGCTCGCCTCCTTCGTCGCCTATTCCATGGCGAACAATCTCGGCTTCCAGACCGTCTCCGGGGCCGCGGTGCGCTACCGCTTCTACGCAGCCTGGGGGCTGCCGCCGGTCGCGATCGCCAAGGTCGTCGCCTTCACCTCGCTCACCTTCGGCCTGGGCGGCTTCGCGCTGGGCGGGCTGGTGCTGGTGGTGGAACCGGAAGTCCTGCCCTTCTTCGGGGACGACACGGCGCGCTGGGCGATGCAGGCGCTGGGGCTGCTGCTCTGGGCGATCGTCTGCGCCTATATCCTGCTCGCGCGCTTCGTGCCGCATTTCCGCCTGTTCGGCCACCAGATCGACCTGCCCGGCTTCCGCATGGCGGTCGGCCAGACCGCGCTGGCGAGCGCCGACGTCGCGGTGACGGCGCTGATCTTCTGGGCGCTGCTGCCGCCGGCCGAAGGGCTCACCTTCCTGCATTTTCTCGGCATCTATGTTGCGGCCTACACGGCGGGGATCGCGGCGAACGTGCCGGGGGGCATCGGCGTCTTCGACGGGGCGATGCTCTTCGCGCTGTCGGGCTACCTGCCGACGCCGGTCGTCGTCGGTGCGCTGCTGCTGTTCCGCCTGTACTACTACATCGTGCCGCTGTTCCTCGCGGGGCTGATGTTCGCGGCCTTCGAGGTGAGCCAGCGGCGCCATTTGCTCGACCGCCTCGCGCCCGAGCGCGGCGTCGCGATGTCCTTCGAGGTGCCGGCGCTGGCGGCGCTGACCGGCCTCGCCGCGCTGGTGCTGCTGTTCATCGGCGCGCTGCCGCCCAAGCCCGGCCCGCTCGAAGGCGTGTTCGAACTGCTGGACGAGGCGGCGAGCCATTTCGCGGCCTCGGTCGTGGGGTCGCTGCTGCTGGTCGCGGCCTATGGGCTGGTGCGGCGGCTTGCCATCTCCTGGTGGGCGACGCTGCTGCTGCTGCTGAACGGCGCGATGATCGCCTGGCTGCGCGGGGAACCCTGGTGGCTGACGACGGGCTTCCTGCTCGTCGCCCTGCTGCTCGCCACGGTGCGGCCGGCCTTCTATCGCCGCGCGCGGCTGACGAGCGAGCCGCTCTCGGTCGAGACGGCCGCGGCGCTGACCGCGCTCGGCCTCTGCGCCTTCACCCTCGCCCTCGTCGCCTATGGCGGCGGGGTCGCCGACAGTTCCTGGTGGGGCGTGGTCTTCGCCGAGGAAGCGCCGCGCACGCTGCGCTTCGGCGTCGGCCTCGCCGGCGTGCTGCTGCTGGTCGCGGCCGCGCGGCTGTTGCGCCCGGCGCGGCCGCCGGCGCTGCCCTTCGACCAGGCGGCGCGCGAAAGGCTCGCGGCGGTGGGCGCCGTGCCGCCGCCACTGGCGGACGGGGTGGTGTTCGGGGAAGCCGGCCGGGCGGGCTTCGCCTTCGTCAAGCGCGATGGCGTCTGGCTCGGGCTCGGCGACCCGGAAGGGGAGGCGCGCGACCGTGTCTCGGCCATCTGGCGCTTTCGTGACATCTGCGAGCAGGCGCGCGTCGACCCGGCCTTCTGGCGCGTCGGGCCGGACCTGCTGCGCGTCTATGGCGATATCGGCCTGACCGCCTTCCCGGTGGCCAGCCAGGACGGCGCGCCGCGCTGGCTGGTCTGCCGGGCGGAACGGGACCTCGAGGCATTGCTGCCGCTGCTGCCGGGAGCCGAGGATGCGCGCTGACCGCCTTGCCAGCGCCCCGCTTCCGCGCCATTCCACGCCCATCCCGCAACCGGAGGGATCCCGATGCGCATCGCCATGATCGGCGCGGGCTATGTCGGCCTCGTTTCCGGCGCCTGCTTCGCCGAGTTCGGCGTCGACGTGACCGTCATGGACGTCGATCCGGACCGGATCGAAGGGCTGCATGCCGGCCGCATGCCGATCTACGAGCCCGGCCTCGACAAGCTCGTTGCCGAGAACGTGAAGGACGGAAGGCTGACCTTCACCACCGACCTCGCTACGGCGGTGAAGGGCGCGGATGCCGTGTTCCTCGCCGTCGGCACGCCGACGCGACGCGGGGACGGGCATGCCGACCTGTCCTACGTCTATGCGGCGGCGGAGCAGGTGGCGAAGGCGGCGGACGGGCCGCTCGTGCTCGTCACCAAATCCACCGTGCCGGTGGGGACGGGGCGGGAAGTGCAGGCGATATGCCGCCGCGTGCGGCCGGACCTGCCGATCAGCGTCGCCTCCAACCCCGAATTCCTGCGCGAGGGCAGCGCGATCGGCGACTTCATGCGCCCCGACCGCGTCGTCATCGGCGTGGACGACGACCACGCGACGACCGTGCTGCGGCGCCTTTATCGCCCGCTGTACCTGATCGAGACGCCGGTGCTCGCCGTCAGCATCGAGAGCGCGGAACTGATCAAGTACGCCGCCAACGCCTTCCTCGCGACCAAGATCACCTTCATCAACGAGATCGCCGATCTCTGCGAGAAGGTGGGCGCCGACGTGCACGACGTGGCGCGCGGCATGGGCCTCGATGGCCGGATCGGGCGGAAGTTCCTCCATCCCGGCCCGGGCTACGGCGGGTCCTGCTTCCCCAAGGACACGCTGGCGCTGGCGCGCACGGCGCAGGATGCCGGCAGCCCGGTGCGGCTGGTGGAAGCCACGATCGAGGTGAACGAGGCGCGCAAGGCGCGGATGGCCCAGCGCATCCTCGCCGCCCTGGGCCCCGCCCATGCGGGCAAGCGCGTCGCGGTGCTCGGCGTGACCTTCAAGCCGGAGACGGACGACATGCGCGACGCGCCCTCGCTCGTCATCCTGCCTGCGCTGGTCGCGGCGGGCGTCGAGGTCACGGCCTTCGACCCGCAGCCCGCCCATGCGCGGCAATCGCTGCCCGCCGCGGTGCGCTTCGCGGAGACGGCGATCTCCGCCGTGCAGGGGGCGGATGCGCTGGTCGTGCTGACCGAGTGGAACGAATTCCGCGCCTTGCCGCCGGATCGCCTCAAGGCGGCCATGAAGGGCGACATCATCCTCGATCTGCGCAACGTGTGGGACCCGGCGGCGATGCGCGCGGCCGGCTTCACCTATTCCTCCATCGGCCGGCCCTGAGGGGATTGAGCATGACCGCCTTCCGCCACCGCTTCGACCAGACGGTGCTCCGCGAATACGACATCCGCGGCATCGTGGGCAAAACGCTCAGGCCCGAGGATGCCTTCGCGATCGGCCGCTGCTTCGGCAGCGTCGTGGTGCGCGCTGGCGGCAAGCGCGTGGCCGTCGGCTATGACGGGCGGCTGCATTCGCCGGAGATGGAGGCGCAGCTGGTCGCCGGCCTGCGCGCCTGCGGGCTGGACGTGGTGCGCATCGGGCTCTGCGCCACGCCGATGCTGTACTTCGCCGCCTACGACCAGGAAGCGGACGGCGCGGCGATGGTCACGGGCAGCCACAACCCGCCGGACTACAACGGCTTCAAGATGATGATCGGCAAGAAGCCCTTCTACGGCGCGGCGATCCAGGAGATCGGCCGCATGGCCGCGGAGGGCGACGTGGTGGCGGAACGCGCCGGCAGCGACCGGTCCGTCGACATCGCGGGCCGCTACGCCGACCGCGTGCTGCAGGACTGGGACGGCGGCGACCGCAAGCTCAAGGTGGTGTGGGACCCGGGCAACGGCTCGGCCGGGCCGATCGTGAAGGCGCTGGCCGCGCGGCTGCCGGGGACGCATTTCGTCATCAACGGCGATGTGGACGGCAATTTCCCGAACCACCATCCGGACCCGACGGTCGCCAAGAACCTCGAGCAGATCATCGCCGAGGTGGCGCGGGAGAAGGCCGATCTCGGCATCGCCTTCGACGGCGACGGCGACCGCATCGGCGTGGTGGACAACGAAGGCCACATCCTGTTCGGCGACCAGCTTCTCATCGTGCTCGCGCGCGACGTGCTGAAGGCGAAGCCGGGCGGGACCATCATCGCCGACGTGAAGGCGAGCCAGGTCCTGTTCGACGAAATCGCCAAGGCGGGCGGCAACCCGCTGATGTGGAAGACCGGGCACAGCCTGATCAAGGCGAAGATGGCCGAGACCGGCAGCCCGCTCGCGGGCGAGATGTCCGGCCACATCTTCTTCGCCGACAAGTGGTACGGCTTCGACGACGCGCCGTATTCCGCCGTGCGGCTGCTCGGCATCGTCGCGCGCATGGCGGGCAAGCTGTCCGAGGTCCGTGCCGCGCTGCCGCAGGTGATCAACACCCCCGAGCTGCGCTTCAACTGCGAGGAAGCGCGCAAGTTCGTGGTGGTGAAGGAAGTGAAGGACCGCCTGGCCGCCGAGGGTGCGAAGGTGCAGGACGTCGACGGCGTGCGCGTGCTGACCGAGGATGGCTGGTGGCTGCTGCGGGCGTCGAACACCCAGGCGGTGCTGGTGGCGCGCTGCGAGGCGTCCTCCGAGGCGGGGCTCGAGCGGCTGAAGGCGCAGCTGGTGAAGCAGCTGGTGGCGAGCGGGCTCGAGGCGCCGGACTTCTCGGCGGAGAATGCGGGGCACTGACGGCCACCCGCCAGCCGACATCCCGATGCGCGGTCCGCGCCTTGGCGCCAGGGCCGGGGCGCGCGCGGATGGTCGTTCGGCCACGACGCGGCGGGCCCCGCGACGCCCCGGCTTCCAGAGTGGCCGCGTGACGGTCTAGCCTTGCCTCAGCGGGCCCGGGACAGGGCCCTGGAGGAGACCCGGGCATGACATTCCCTCGCCGCACGCTGCTGCTCGCCGCCGGCGCCACCCTTGCCGCACCGGGCCTTGCCCGCGCGCAGGAATTCCCCACGCGCCCCATCCGCATCATCGTGCCCTTCCCGGCGGGTGGGACCACCGACGTCCTCGCACGCCTCTACGCGCAACGGCTCACCGAAACGATGGGGCAGTCCGTCGTGGTCGAGAACCGCGGTGGCGGCGGTGGGTCCATCGGCGCCGACGTCGTCGCGAAGGCCGCCCCCGACGGCTACACGCTGCTGTTCCACAACCTGACCTTCAGCACGACCACCGCCGCGCTGGAATTCGCGAACCGCGCGCCGCACTCCATCGAACGCGACTTCGCGCCCATCACCCTCGGCGCCAACGTGCCCATGCTGCTGCTGGTCAACCCGGCGGTCCCGGCAAGAAACCTGCGGGAATTCGTCGCCTGGGCGAAGACCCAGCCGCAGCCGCCCTTCTACGGATCGACCGGCCCCGGCAGCACGATGAACCTGATCGGCGAGCTGCTGAAGCGCGACGCCGACATCCGGATGGAGCACGTCCCCTTCCGCGGCGCCGCCCCGCTGGTGCAGGACATGCTCGCCGGCCGCGTGCAGTTCGGCGGCGACCAGCTTTCCTCCTCGCTCCAGCATGTCCGCAGCGGCGCGCTCCGCGCCATCGCGACGCTCTCCGATACGCGCCCCTCCGCCCTGCCCGACGTGCCGACGGTGCGGGAGATGGGGCTGCCCAACCTGACCCTGCTCGGCTGGAACGGCTTCTTCGCGCCCGCGCGGACGCCCGAGCCGGTGCTGGCCCGCCTGCACCGCGAGATCGCGGCCGCCGCCCGCTCCCCCGCCCTCGCCGCCCGCATCCAGGAGCTCGGTGCCGAGCCCGGCGGCAACAGCGCGGAGGAATTCGGCGCCTCTGTCCGCGCCCAGATCGAGCAGGTGCGGCCGCTGGTCCGCGCCCTCCAGCTCCAGATCGAATGACGCCGCTGTTCGTCTATGGAACGCTGCTCGACCCCGATGTGCTCGCCCGCATGTCGGGCGAGCCGTCCCTGCCGCGGCGGATGATGCCGGCGCGGCTCGAGGGCTGGCGGCGCGTGCATCTGCGCGGCACGCCCTATCCCACGTTGGTGGAGGATGCGGGCGCGGCCGTCGAAGGCGCGGTGGTGCGCGCCGGCCCCGCCGCGCTCGCGCGCCTGTCGGACTATGAGGGCAGCGCCTATGCGCTGGTGCCGCTGACGGTCGCGACGCCGCGTGGCCCCATGCGCGCCCGCGCCTGGATCGCCCCCACCTGGCGCGCCGACCTCGTGCGTCCCTGGCCAGGGTAAGCGCCAACGGATCGCGGTCCAGGGGGCCGTAGCCCCCTGGCGGGGTGGCCCGGAGGGGCGGCGCCCCTCCGGTCGGGTCATGCGATGTGCTGTGCCGCTGCCTCGCCGCTGAGCCACGCCCCCGCCACCGTCGCCGCGAAGCGCGGATGGCAGGCTTCTCCCGCGAAGACGAGCCGCCCGTCGCCGAGCGGCGCCGCGAGCGCGGCGCGTGCGGTCTGTGCCCCTGGCACCGCGTGGCTGTAGGCGCCGCGGAAGAGCGGGTCTTCCGCCCAGCGCGTGACCGTGGCGCGGCCAAGTGCAGCGGCGCCTTGCGTGCCGAAGATGGTTGCCGCTTCCGCGCGCGCCTCGGCGTCCGCGCGGGCCGGGTCGCCCGCCATCTCCCAGGCGCGGGCGCCGCCGCAGAAGGCGACCAGCACCGGGTCGCCGAAGGGGCGGGAGACGAAGGACATGGGCCGGTCGTGCGCGTGCGCGACGGCGCGGCGCAGGCTCGCGAAGGGCGGCAGGTCGGGCAGGGCCGGATCGTCCGCGCGGAAGGCGACCTTCGTCAGCAGGCCGAGCGGCAAGGCGAGGATCGCGTCGCGCGTCGTGGCAGGCAGCGGCGGGTCGAAGGCGATGCCGCCGGCGGCGAGCACGCCGGTCGAGACGGTGACGATCGCCGCGCGCGCCGCGACGGTACCGAAGGCGCCTTCCGCGACCACGCCGCGCGCGCCCCAGCGCAGCCGGTCCACGCGCGCGTCCAGCCGCACCGGCAACCCTTGTGCGAGGCGTGTGACGAGGCCGCCCACGCCCTCCCGCAGGATCATGTTCGGCCCATCCAGCGCGGTGGAGGCAAAGTCGCGCAGCGACATGCGGGACAGTTCCGCAGCGCAGATCTGCGCGCCTTCCCAATGCGCGACGGTGGCGTCCCAGCGCCCGCCGCGCGGCGCGGCCTCGGCGGCCGGGCGGTCGGGGCGGCCATCGGACGCGGCGGCGTCGATCGCGGCCCAGAAGGCGTCCTCGGCGGTGGCGTAGTCGCGGCGTTCATCGTGCGTGGCGAGGCGGCCATCGGTGAAGAGGCGCCGGTCGCGCAGCGAATCGTGGTCCAGCATCTCGACGCCCATCGCCCGGGCGAGAGGCGTCAGCGGGTTCTCGTCGGCCTGGTGCAGCCAGGAGGCGCCATGGTCGAAGGGCAGGCCGAGCGAGGCGGTCTCCGTGAAGGCCCGCCCGCCGACCCGCGGTCCGCCTTCCAGCACCAGGCAGCTTCGCCCCCGTGCTGCGAGGCTTCGCGCCGCGGCGATGCCGGCGCAGCCGGCGCCGATGACGAGGACGTCTGGATCGGAAGGGAACATCGCCGCATCATGCCGCGACACGGCCAGGGGATGAACCATGCTGCAAGCGCCGCCCGCCGAACCCGGCATGCGCGAGGACGAGGTCGATACGCCGGCGCTGCTGATCGACCTCGACGCCTTCGAGCACAACCTCGACACCATGGCGGCGCTGCTGGCGCCGACGGGCGCGAAGCTGCGCGCGCACGCCAAGACGCACAAATCGGCGGTGGTCGCGAAGCTGCAGATGCAGCGCGGCGCGGTCGGGCAATGCGTGCAGAAGGTGGCGGAGGCCGAAGCCTTGGCGTGGGGCGGCATCCCGGACGTGCTGGTGACGAACCAGGTGGTCAGCCCGCGCAAGCTCGCGCGGCTCGCTTCGCTCGCGCGCATCTGCAAGGTCGGGTTGTGCGTGGACGACGCCGCGCAGGTGGCGATGGCGGAACAGGCGGCGGAAGCGGCCGGCGTGCGGCTGCCCGTGCTGGTCGAGATCGATGTCGGCATGGGCCGCGCGGGGGTGGAACACGGGCCGCCGGCGGTGGCCCTCGCGGAGCGCATCGCCGCGAGCAAGCACCTGATGTTCGGCGGCTTGCAGGCGTATCACGGCAGCGCGCAGCACATGCGCACGCCGGAACAGCGCGCGGGTGCGATCGCCGAAGCCGCGGCGCGGTCGCGGCGGACGGTGGAACAGCTGAAGCAGCGTGGATTGGACTGCCCGATCGTCGGCGGCGCGGGCACGGGCACCTTCCGGCACGAAGCGGCGAGCGGCGTCTATACGGAAATCCAGGCCGGCTCCTACGCCTTCATGGATGTGGACTACGCGAAGAACGACGACGCGCCGCCCTTCCGCCACGCGCTGTTCGTGCTGTCGCAGGTGATGAGCCGTGCCACGCCCGGCGTTGCCGTGGTGGATTGCGGGCACAAGGGTGTCGCGGTCGATTCCGGCATGCCCGGCGTGTGGGAGCGCCCGGGGCTGCGTTATGCCGGCGCGTCGGACGAGCACGGCAAGATCCTGATCGAGGATGGCGCGCCGCCGGCGCTGGGGGAGAAGCTGCGGCTCGTGCCCGGGCATTGCGACCCGACGGTGGATCGCTACGACTGGTATGTCGGCGTGCGGAAGGGGCGGGTGGAATGCCTGTGGCCGATCGCGGCAAGGGGTGGAATGGCGTGAGGGAGTAGGCGGTCGCTGCCGCGGTGCCGCGCGTGGTACCACGGCTGAGACTGCGGATCGCGCGGGGTTACGCCTCGCGAACCTTCTGCATGAGAAAGCCCTTCAGCTCCTTCGCGCGCAAGGCGGCAAGCAATGCGTCCGAGACGAAGAGCTCACCTCCCCCCGAGAAGTAGGCATCGACCCAAAGATGTCGGCCCGCGATTTCGGTGCGCGAGACGCACAGGTCGTCGACGTATTTCACCACGTCGTTCAGCGTCTTGCGGCGCTGGCCCTGCTTGCCGATGCATTCCTCGGGCAGAAGGGAGTTGATGCGCACCAGCGGGTTCATGATGAAGTACTGGCCTGGCGCGACGTCCCGCCCATCCAGGCGCTCGATTGGCTTGCCGTTGGGCCGGCGTATCATGATCGGGAAGAACTGGTGCAGGCCGGATTCGAAGTGTTCCACCACCGCCCGGAACTCCACCGAGACGCCCCAGCAGGCCACGACCGGCAGGAAGTCGGCCAGCGCCTGGTGCTTCGAGGTGAGCCAGAACTCGGTCTTCACATCCGCCGGGTCAAAACGGATGCCCTTGTTGCCGAAATCGAAGCCGAGAAACTTCGATCGCTGATAAGCGGCGTCGGTGAGCACGCCACTCCACCCAATCGCCCGCTCCGATGGCGCTCCATTGACCGACGGTCGAAAGCGGCTGTCGTTTGCGAACCGAATGATTGCCGCCATCGCGTACCTCGACTCGGGAACCTAAGCGACGGCGGAGAGATCGACGCGGTAGGTCGGCATGCCATGGCGTTCGCCGAACCGCACGACGATGCGCTGCGTCGGCGTCTGGCCTATCGTGTCGCCATCGCGAATGAGAGGCAGCGCCGTCTTCACTGACTCGCCCAGACGATCCGATGCATCCACGCGATCTCCGGCAGTTCGAAACTGTAGGAGGGATGCGCGGGGTTGAGGCTCGCGAGCTCGATGCGCTTGGCCGATTGGCGGCGCAGTTCCTTGGCCATGACCTCTCCCTTCGCGGTGCGGACCACCACGCGGTCGCCGCGGCGCACGGGGGCGGCGGGGGAGACGACGACGACGTCGCCGTCGCGGAAGACCGGCTCCATGGATTCACCGGAGATCTCGAGCGCATAGGCGTTGGGGTCGCCGATCTCGGGCAGGGAAATCTCGTCCCAGGAGCCGCCGACGGGATAGCCGCCATCGTCGAAATAGCCCTCCCCACCCGCCTGGGCGAGGCCGATCAGGGGCACGCGCCGGCCTGTCCCACCGCGCGCGCCGCCGCGCGGCAGCGCCGGCAGGCCCGAGACCAGGCTGGCGAAATCGTCGATGCTGCGCCCGACGGCGTCTAGGACCTTCGCGACGCTCTCGGTGGAGGGCCAGCGCGCGCGGCCATCGGCGCCGGTGCGCTTGGACGGGTTGAAGGCGGTGGGATCGAGCCCGGCCTTGCGGGCGAGGCCCGAGGCGGAAAGCCCGTGCTCGGCGGCCAGGGCGTCGAGGGCGCGCCAGATGTCGTCGTGCCGCATGGGCGGGTCGGGGCCTCCATTCCGCGGGCCAAGGACGCGAATCCAGATGTCGCGCTTGCCCTGGGGAACATATCCTAGGTCTGGTGTCGGAATGCAATAGGAACAGTTACCTTTTTCGGCTTGCGGGACACGACCGTAACGATTAATGTTCCCCTATTGTTCACCAACCAGGCGAGCCCCCCCATGCGCCCCAGCCCCCGCACCGCCCACGCCCCCGCCTTCGCCAGCATCGCCGCCGCGGAGCCCTTCCGATCCGCCGAGGAAGCCTGGTTCTGGACCATGGCTGCCCTCATCGCGCGCCGCGACGGCGCGCGCATCGTCGCCGGCAAGGGCGAGAAGGTGCGGCCCTGCGAACCGGACGACGTCATCAAGTGCCTCGACCGGCTGTACCGCCAGCGCCGCATCGACCTGATCCATGCGCGCGTGCTGCGCGCCTGGGGCGAACGCGGCGTCGCCCCCGACCCGCGCCACCTGTCGGAACGTGCCGACGCGGCGCAGTGGCGGGTCGCGCTCGCGCGGCTCGAATGGCCGCTGCGCGTCAAGGGAATCGTGCTGTGAGTCCCAGGATCGGCTCGGTGCGCGACGCGCCGCAGCAGGTCTGGATCGCCTTCGGCGGCGCGGCCGACCAGGCCTGGCTCTGGCCGCTCGCGAAGGGGTTCCGGCATTGCTTCGCCGCGCTGCGCGACGAGGCCGGCTGGACGGTGGTGGAACCGCTGTCGGGCCGGCTGCTCGCGCTGCGCGTCAACGCGCCGGCCGAGTACGACCTGCCGCGGCTGTATCGTCGCGCGGGGCTCGCCGTGCTGGGTCCCTTCGCGCCGGCGCCCGCGCGCGCCACCCGCCTGCCGCCGCTGTTTCCCTTCACCTGCGTGGCGGTCTGCCGCGCGCTGCTCGGCCCCGGCGCGCCCTTCGCGCTGACGCCGCGCGGACTGTTTCGCGCACTTCAGCGCAATAGGAAAAATGTCTTGACTTCCGCCTCCGCCTGACCTATCTCTCCCCTTGCCAAGGGGCGAATTGCGCCCGGAGGCCTTCCTCCCGTTCCCAGGACCGACTTCCGCGGGCCCGCCCCCCACCAGGGGCGGGCCCGTGGCTTTTCGGCGCCCCGCGACCGGGTCCCGACACCCCAGCAGAGGAGCCGCGCGCGCATGGGTGGCCTGTTCCGCGCCCCGAAGCCTGTCGTCATCGCCCCCGCCGCCGCGCCGGCGGACCCGGCACCCGCACCGGCCGCGGCCGTCGAGGAAAGCGCCGCGGCGGGCCGCGCCGAAACCCGCGCCCGCGCCCGCCGCGGCCTGCCCGGCACCATCGCCACCTCCGCCGCCGGGCTGCTCGGCGCGCGCGCCGACTTCGCCGCGACGCGCAAGTCGCTGCTGGGGGAATGACGCCATGACGCCGGAGGACATCGTCATCCGCCACGCCGCCGCGCTCGACCGTCGTCGCGCGCAGGATGCGCTGTGGCAGGATTGCTACGACCACGTGCTGCCGCCCGCGACCGGCGGGCGCGTCGCCCTGTTCGACGCGACCGCGGCGGATGCGGCGGAACAGCTCGCCGCGTCGCTGCTTGCGGAACTGACGCCGCCCTGGTCGCGCTGGTTCGGCCTCGCGCCCGCGCGCGGCAGCGCCGACCCCGCCGCGGCCGCCGCGATGGAAGACGCGGCCGAGACGCTGCAGGCGCATCTCGACCGATCGAACTTCGCGCTCGAGATGCACCAGGCCTTCCTCGACCTGGTGATCGCCGGCACCGGCCTGCTGCTGGTGGAGGAAGCGCCGCCGGGCGAGGCCTCCGCGCTGCGCTTCACCGCCGTGCCGCTGCGCGAGGCGGTGCTCGAGGAAGGGCCGGCCGGGCGGCTCGACACCGTGTTCCGCGCCGCGCGACTCACCTCCGCCGCGCTCGCCGCGCGCTTTCCCGCCACGGCGCCGCCACGCGACGGGCAGGGCGAGGACACGCCCCGCCACCGCGTCATCGAGGCCGTCTGGCCGGATCGCGACGGCCACCGCTTCCGCGCCGTGCTGGTGACGGACACGGCGCCCGTGACGCTGGCGGAAGGCCGCTTCGCGGAAAGCCCCTTCATCGCCTTCCGCTGGCTGAAGGCGCCTGGGGAAAGCTATGGCCGCGGTCCCGTCGCCAAGGCGCTGCCGGACATCCGCACCGCCAACAAGGTGGTGGAACTCGTGCTGAAGAACGCCTCCATCGCCGCGACCGGCATCTGGCAGGCGGAGGATGACGGCGTGCTGAACCCGGCGACGGTGCGGCTCGAACCGGGCGCCATCATCCCCAAGGCGCCGGGGTCCTCGGGCCTCACGCCGCTCGCCGCGCCGGGGAATTTCGACGTCTCGCAACTGGTCCTTGCCGACCTGCGCGCGCGGATCCGCACCGCGCTGCTGGCCGACCGGCTGGGGCCGGAGCAGCGGGCGCGCATGACGGCGACGGAAGTGCTGGAACGCGCCGCCGAGACGGCACGGCTGCTGGGCGCGACCTATGGGCGGCTGCAGGCCGAACTGCTTGCGCCGCTGGTCGCGCGCTGCATGTCCATCCTGCGCCGGCGCGGGGAGATCCCCTCGCTGGTGGTCGATGGGCGGGAGGCCGTGCCGCGCTACCGCAGCCCGCTCGCGCAGGTGCAGGGCCGCGCCGATGCGGCGAACACGCTGCTGTTCCTCCAGGCCGTGCGCGCCATGGGGCCGGAGGCGGTCGCGCAACTCGACCTGCCCGCGGCTGCGCGATGGCTCGGCCGAACCCTGTCCGCACCCGCCGAGGTGCTGATCCCCGAAACCCCGACCGCGAAGGAGTGAGAAAGATGCCCGAGGACCTGCTGGAGACCGCGCTCGCCGAAGGGGCCACCGCGCGCGACGACGTGCCGGAGAAGTTCCGCGACCCGGAGACGGGCTCGGTCCGCGTCGACGCGCTGCTGAAATCCTATCGCGAGCTGGAGCGCCGCCTGTCCCAGCGCCACGCGCCGCCGGGTCCCGAGGCGCCGGAGGAGGAACGCGCCCGCCATCGCCGCGCCCTTGGTGTGCCCGACGGCCCGGATGGCTACGAGATTTCGCCGAAGCACGATCTGTGCTGCTCGGATGAGACGATCAACCATCGCCTGCACGAAGCCGGCTTCAGCCAGGCGCAGGCGCAACTCGTCTACGACCTGGCCGCCGAGCGCCTGGTGCCGCTGATCGCCGAGGCCGCGCAGCAATTCGAGGCCGAGCGCCAGATCGCCGCGCTGCGCGCGCATTTCGGCGGCGAGGAACGCTTCCGCCGCGTCGCCGCGCAGGTCGCCGCCTGGGGGCGGGCGAACCTGCCGCCGCCGGTGCTCGAGGCGATGTCCACCACCGCCGAGGGCGTAATCGCGCTGCACGGCATGATGGCGAAGAACGAGCCGCCCGTCGCGCGCCGCGCGGATGACGGCGCGGCGTCGGAGGAGACGGAGCTGCGCGCGATGATGCGCGACCCGCGCTACTGGCGCACGCGCGAGCCGGAGTTCGTCCGCCGCGTGACGGATGGGTTCCGGCGGATGGTGGGCGGGGCGGGCTGAGCGGCGCTTTTCGGAACCTCGGAGGATGTCCATGCCGGTCAGGATCACGCAGGCCGAGCTGCGCGAGGCCATGCGCGATGCACGGTACTGGAAGCCCGGGCATCCGGAGCGTGCTGCGTTCAATGCCTGGGTCACGGATGGCTTTCGCGCCCTCAATCCGCGCGATGCCGCACCACGGGCGGCGGTCTGGGTGAAGGCGTATACGCGCAACGGCCATACCGTGGCGGCGCATTGGCGCGCTGCGCCGCCGGGGGAGGAAGCCACAGGAACCGCAACGCATCAGGCGTCCGGTCCGCGTCGGTCCACGGACATTCCTGACGTCGTGCAGGTTGGCCTGCTGGACCGCATGCTTCGACCGCTCCGGCGCGCGCCTTCCGATGGGCGCGGGTCTGGTGGATCAACGAGTGGCCGAGATACTGGCCAACGGCCCGCGCCTGAGCGTCGTCGGTGGCAGGACGCTGCCGGGCGCGACCGCGTTGACAGCATCAGAAACGACCGAGACACGGTGCCAATGCGGGATGCCCACAGCGCGGGTGTCTCGCAGTATAGCCGGCCAGGTGGAAGCGCCGGCCGCCAACGCGACATCGAATCGTTGAGTCCTGTCGGAGATGCGATCCGCCGAGGACCGGATGTCGAACAGCGATTCCTTGCCGACGGCAGATTGGCTACCCTTCGGCGGGCAACGCATCCGCTGAGCCGTGGTGAGCTGACGCTGGAAATCGCTGAACCTGTCGGGGAGGGGCGTTTCCGCCCTACCGATATCTTCCGCTATCCGCCATCTCGTTAGGAGACGTCTTGTGTCGAAGAACACCACGCCGGAAGCGACCTATGCGGCCACCTTCGGCAATGCGATCGACCATCTCTCACAGGCGGGAAATCGCGAACAGCAAAGCGTTCTTCGTGATCTCGGGTGGACGATGCTGGAAGTCTGGACCGGCGCGGAGGGCGGTAGCTTCACACGCTTGTCGAACGCATGGCTTGGCCAGCAGAAGTGGCGTGTTCAGATCGCACCTGCGCGTGAGTTGTGGCGTCCGGAATGGGTCGCCTATCTCGCAGATGCAGCAAAGCGACGAGGTCATGACGAACTTCTTGGCACGTCGGTCTCGACCGGTGAATTCAGGGACCGCGCGGTCTGGCGTATCCCGACCAACGCTGACGATATGAGTCGCTTCTTCGAGTCACAGTTTCCTCTCTTCTGCTTACTATTTCCCGCGGATCGGAGCTTCGCGATCCACTGCATTGCTGACGAATTGGCTGCCTATGCCGGGCCGGCCGAATTTGTTCGCGACGCCTTGCCGCCCGGCGCTATCGGACGGCATGCAAGGGCTGCGGCCATTGCCGCCGTAGATCCGAGGCTGACGGAAGACGACTACGCGGACGTTCTCGCGCCCTACGCACCCTTCATGATCGACGGCTGAGCGCGCCCGCGCCACACCGAACCCGCATCACCCCACACGACCCGCCCTTCCGGCGCGGCTCGAGCGGCCCCTCCCGCCGCTCGCCGCGCCGGCGGCCGCCGCGCGCCTGCGCGCCGCGGCCCGGGGGCGGGTGGCGCGCCTTGAGCCAGGCAGCGCCGCCCGCCCCCTGAGTTTCCGGCCCGCGCACAACCCCTCAAGGGGCGCGCGCGCCGCGCCACGCCCGGCCCCGCGCGGCCAACCGGGCGAAGGCGCATCCCCCGCACACAGCATGAAAGGACACCCGCATGTCGGGCACGATCGAGAGCGCCTTCGTGAAACAGTTCGAGGCCGAGGTCGCCGAGGCCTATCAGCGCCAGGGCAGCAAGCTGCGCCCCACCGTGCGCAGCAAGTCCAACGTGAAGGGGGCGAGCACGCTCTTCCCCCGCGTGGGCAAGGGTGTGGCCGCGTCCAAGGCGCGCAACGGCGCGGTGCCGGTGATGAACCTCACCTACGCCAATGCCGAATGCTTCCTGCAGGACTACTACGCCGGCGAGTGGATCGACCGGCTGGACGAGATCAAGACCAGCATCGACGAGCGCACCGTGATCGCGAACGCCGGCGCCTATGCGCTCGGCCGCAAGACGGATGAGTTGATCATCGCGGCCCTCGACACCGCCACCGCCGAGGCGACGGGCACCGGCGTCGGCCTGACCGACGCCGACGGGCTGACCAAGCAGAAGGTGCTGATGGCCTTCGAGATGCTGGGTGCGGCCGATGTGCCGGACGACGGCCAGCGCTTCGCGGTCGTCGGCTGGAAGCAGTGGAGCGAGCTGCTGCAGATCGAGGAATTCGCGAAGTCCGACTATGTCGGCGAGGATGCGCTGCCCTGGAAGGGCACGCAGGCCAAGCGCTGGCTCGGCGCGCTGTGGATGCCGCATTCCGGCCTGACCAAGGCGGGCACGCTGCGCTACTGCTATTTCTACCATCGCACCGCGGTCGGCCACGCGGTGGCGAGCGAGGTGGTGACGGACATCACCTGGCATGGCGACCGCGCCGCGCATTTCGTGAACAACATGATGTCGCAGGGGGCGGTGATGATCGACCCGACCGGCGTCGTGCGGATGCGCGCGAAGGAATAGCGAAGGGCGGGGGGAGAAGTGAACTTCTCCCCCCGGACCCCCCTCAACCTTTTCTGTCTGTTGGAGACTGACCTCCGGGGTCAGTTCCCAGACGAGAAAGAAGGTTGGGGGGCACGGGGGGAAGTTCCCTTCCCCCCGACTTTTTCCCACATCACGAGGAGTCCCCCGATGGCGCTCTCCGCCCTCGCGCTCTGCTCGCGCGCGCTGCTGCGCATCGGCGCGCAGCCCATCGCCTCGCCTGAGGAAGGCACTGCCGAGGCGGAGGTCGCCGCCAACCTCTATCCCGGCCTGCGCGACGCGTTGCTGTCGGCCCATCCCTGGTCCTTCGCCACGGCGCAATCCGCGCTGCCGCGCCTGGCCGCCGTGCCGCGCGCGGACTTCGCCCACGCCTTCCAGCTGCCGCCGGGGTTCCTGCGCGCGCTGTCGGCCGGTGCGGGTGGCCGTGCGCGGGGCCTGGTCTATCGCATCCAGGAGGACCGGCTGTTCACCGATGCCGACGCCGTCGTGCTGACCCATGTGTTCCGCCCGGACGAAAGCGCCTTCCCGCCCTTCTTCGCCGCCGCGTTGGTGGCGCGGCTTGCCGCCGAGTTCTGCATCCCGCTGACCGAGAGCGCGTCACGCGCCGAGATGCTGTTCCGCCTGGCGGAGGGCGAGCTGCGCGCCGCGCGCCAGGTCGACAGCCAGCAGGCGAGCCCGCGCGCGATCGAGGGGTTCCCGCTCATCGACGTGCGGGGCTGACCCATGCCCGCCGTCAAGCGTGCCAAGACGAGCTTCGCCGCGGGGGAACTCGCGCCCGAACTGCTCGGCCGCGGCGACCTGCGCGCCTTCGAGAACGGCGCGCGGCGCCTGCGCAACGTCTTCCTCCAGCCCACCGGCGGCGTCACGCGCCGGCCCGGGCTGCGCCATGTCGCGACGCTGCCGGGTGCGGCGCGGCTGATCCCCTTCGAGTTCAACACCGAGCAGACCTATCTGATGGTGCTGACGGACGGCGCGCTGCGCGTCTTCCAGGGCGATGCGGTGGTGGCCACGCTCGCCGGCCCCTGGACTGCGGCGATGCTGCCGCAGATCGGCTTCACGCAGAGCGCGGACACGCTGCTGCTCGTGCATCCGCAGATGCCGCCGCAGCGCATCACGCGCACGGCCGGCGGCTGGACGATCGTGCCCTGGGCCTTCGTGCGGGAGCCCTTCTTCCGCTTTGCCCCGCCCGAGGTGACGATCACGGCCAGTGCCATCACCGGCGCGGTAACGCTGACCGTGAGCGCGCCGACCTTCGTCGCCGCGCATGCCGGCACGCGCCTGCGCATCGGCGGCAAGCGCGTGCGGATCCTGTCCGTCGCCTCACCGACGTTGGTCAACGCGACGGTCGAGGACACGCTTGCCGCCGCCGTGCCGACCACGGACTGGGAGGAAGCGGCGATCGGCCCCGCCCGCGGCTGGCCCGTGACCTGCTGCTTCCACCAGGAACGGCTGGTCATCGGCGGCACGCGGGACCTGCCGAACCGGCTGATGCTGTCGCGCACCGGCGATCTCTTCGACTTCGACCCCGGCGCGGGCCTGGATGACGAGGCGATCGCCTTCGGCCTGGTCTCGGACCAGGTGAACGCGATCCGCGGCGTCTTCTCCGGGCGGCACCTGCAGGTCTTTACCTCGGGCGCGGAGTGGATGGTGCGCGGGGATCCGCTGACGCCGTCTTCCATCCAGCTCGACCGGCAGACGCGCGTGGGCTCGCCTGTGGACCGGCTCGTGCAGCCGGTGGATGTCGATGGTGCGACGGTCTTCGTCGCGCGCGGCGGGCAGGGCGTGCACGAATTCGCCTATGCGGAGGTGGGGGAGGCCTACCAGGCCAACGACCTCGCCATCCTCGCCCGGCACATCGTCAAGGCGCCCGTCTCCATGGCGTATGACCAGCGGCTGCGGCTGCTGCACCTGGTCATGGAGGATGGCGGGCTCGGCACGCTCACGCTGTATCGCGCGGAACAGGTCACGGCCTGGACGCGGCAGGAGACGGCGGGCGCCTTCCGCGCCGTGGCGGAAAGCGAGGGCACCGTCTGGGTCGCGACGGAGCGCGAGGGCGCCTGCGCGCTGGAGCGCTTCGAACCCGGCCTCGGCCTCGATGCCGCGCTGAGCGGCACGGCGACAGCGCCGCAGGATGTGTGGAGCGGCCTCGCGCATCTGGAAGGGCGGGACGTCGCCGTGCTGGCGGACGGAGCGCCGCGCGCACCCGTCGCCGTCGCAAGCGGGGCGGTCACGCTCGACCCGCCCGCGCGCAGCGTGCAGGCCGGCCTGTCCTTCCGGCACGAGGTCGAGCCGCTGCCGCAGGACATCATGGCCGGCGGCGGCGCGACGAGCGGCCCGCTGCGCCTCGTCTCCGTCACCTTCCGGCTGCTGGAGACCGCGGCGCTCGAGGTCGATCTCGGCCGCGGCGCGCAGCCCGTGCCGTTCCGCCGGCTCGACACGGCGCTGCTCGACGCGCCGCCCGCGCCCTTCACCGGCGACGTCACGCTGCGCGGCCTCGGCTGGCGGCGCGACCGGCTGCGCCCACTCTGGCGCATCGAAGGTGCGGCGCCGCTGCCGATGACGCTGCTTTCCGTCACCACCGAGACGAGGATGACCGATTGATGGCCCAGCTCGCATCGCTCGCCGCCCTCGCTGGCGCGGGCATCAGCGCCTATGGCCAGGTGCGCCAGGCGCAGCAGCAGCGCGCCGCGTCCCGCGCGCAGGCGGACAACCTGCGCGCGCAGCAGGAAGCGCAGGATGCGCAGGCGACCACCCAGGCCGCGGCGCGGGCGCGGGAGCGCAGCCAGGCGCTCGCCCGCACCATCGCCTCCGTCCGCGCGCGGCTCGCCGCGGGTGGCGTGTCGCCTGACGAAGGCTCCGCCGCCGCGCTGGCGGCCGGGCTGCGCCGGGATGCCGCGCAGGACGCGGCCGAGGAGGCCGCCGTGACGCAGGCGCGGCTTGCCGCTGGTCGACGCTCGCTGCTCGCCCCCGATGGCAGCCTGACCTCCTTCCTCCGTGCCGGGCAGAGCCTCGGCGGCGCCGTGCGCAGCCTGCTCGACTGACCCGCCGTTCCCTCCAGACCCCCGAGGTTTCCAGATGGCCGAACACATCACGATCGGCGATGTGGCGCCGCGCGTGCAGTATGTCGCGGACGGCGTGCAATCCGCCTTTCCCTACCCCTTTCCCATCTTCGCGCCGGAGGATCTCGAGATCCGGCTCGACGGCGCGCTGCTGTCCGGCGGCGCGGTGGTCTCCGGCGCGGGGCGCTCGGATGGCGGCACCGTCTCGCTGGCGGAAGCCCCCGCACCCGGCACGCGCGTCACGCTGCGGCGGCGCCTCGCCCTCGCACGGCTGACCGACTTCCAGGACAACGGCATCCTGCGCGCGCGCACGCTGAACGACGAGCTCGACTACCAGGTCGCCGCGCTGCAGCAGGTGGCGGAGGATGTCGCCGGCGCGCTGCGCCTCGGCCCCGCCGATGGCGGCGCGCTGACGCTGCCGGCGCGCGCTGCGCGGGCCGACCGCGTGCTCGGCTTCGACAGCCTGGGCGACGTGACGGTCTTCGACCGCGGCACGGGAAGCCTCGGCGTGCCCTTTCCCGGCGGCGTGCCGCGCACGGTCGAGGACAAGCTGTCCGAGCGCCTGACCGCGCGCGACTTCGGGGCGACAGGCGATGGCGTGACCGATGACGGGCCCGCGCTCGCCGCCGCCATGGCCGCCGCCGCCGCCTCGGGCCGCCTGCTCGAGATCGGGGAGGGCACCTTCCGCACCACCCAGCCGCTGACGCTCGGCGAAGGGGCGGCGGGGCTGACGATGCGCGGCGCCATCCTGTATGCCGGGCCGGCGGGGACGGTCGCGTTGACGCTCGGCGACGGCGCGGCCGTGCGCAACGCGGCCAAGCGCTACGAGGGGCTGCGCGTTCTGCGCGCGACGATCTCGGACTGGACGGATGACGGCGACATCGGGCTGCTGCTGCGCAACCTCGATGCCTCGCTCGTCGAGATCCGCCAGGTGGAAGGCTTCACCATCGGCGTCCGCACCCTGGGCGTGGAGCGCGGCTTCGAGGACACGACGCTGATCCTCGGGCGCATCGGCAACAGCCGCATCGGGCTCGACATCCGCACCGAGACGGCGGCGGGGTGGAACACCTCGGTCCGCTACATCGGCGGGCACTTCACCATCGGCAGCACCGTCAACGTGAACACGGACCGCTTCGGCGTGCGCTTCTCGGCCGCGCCCGGCGCCTATGTCGCGCACAACAGGCATCTGTTCGACGGGCCGAACTTCGAGCTCCGCGCGGAAGGGCGGCCGATCAGCGGCATCCCCTTCCTGTCCGAAGTCAGCAGCCGCGCGGTCTGGGTGCGCGGGCTGCGCATGGAAGGCTGCAGCCCCTTCGTCGCGCGCCACACCGGCGCGGCGCAGGACCATGTGTACGAGGTCGCCTGGGCATCCCAGGCCTATGAGGTCGATGTCGACTACGCGCCGACCGCCACGCGCGCCGGCGCCGCGCTGCGCCGCTTCCACCAGGCGGCGGCCTTCCGGGAGGCGACGCGGGAGGTCGCCTCGGTCGCGAATCTCCGCGCCGCGCGCATCCGCTGGTCGAACACCGAATGGGGGTTCGAGCGGCTGGCCTGCCTGTCCACCAATGTGGCGGGCACGCCGGCCACCATCGCGGACTTCGCCCTTCCCGCGCTGGACGGCTACGGCTTCACCGACCGCGGCGTGGTGCTGACGGGCGGGCGGGGCCTCGGTTTCGTGGTGGATGCGCGCGGCTGCAGGGACTTCGCTTTGGCCGTCGACGCCGATGCGCCGCGGCTCCTCGTCATGGGCTTCGACGCGGCGGGCAACCTGCTGTCGGACGGCGGCGTGCCGCTTGTGCTCGCCTCCGGCCAGTCCATGGCCTGGAACGCGACGGCGCGCTGGTGGCAGGGCACGGCGGATATGCTGGACGCCACCTTCGCGCGCCCGCAGGTGGTGCGCCTCGCGCCGCAGGTCGCCTTCGCCATCATCGGCGTGGCGCGCATCGGGGCGGATTACGAGGTGCGGGCCATGCGGCTCGCCTGCGACCCCCTGCACGCGCCACCGTTGCTGTACGGCCTGCCGGACCTGCCGCATGGCGCGCGCGCGCTGGTCGCGGAAGCGGCCTGGGACCCGCCCTCGCTCGCGCCGGGCGCGACGTCGCAGATCAACCTGCCGCTGGCCGGCGCGCGGCCGGGGGACTTTGCCTCCGCCTCCTACTCGCTCGCCACCTCGGGCGTCGTCTTCCTCGCGCAGGTGGGGGCGACGGATGTCGTCACTGTCACCGCCTGGAACCGCAGCGGCGTCGCGATCGACCTCGGCGCGGGCACCGTGCGCGCCCGCGTGGTGAAGACGTGACCGAGGCGCGGGACGTCGTCCCGCACGGCACCGCCCTGCGCAGCGCGCTCGACATCGTCGTCAACGACTACCTTCGCTTCCTGCGTGGCGGCCCGGACCCGTCGATCGAGGACGCGGCAAAAGCCTTCACCACCTACCAGGCCGGCTGCAAGGCCGCGCTCTCGCACCTGGACATGCTCATCAAGATCGGCCGCTCCCTGGGCGCGCCGGTGATTGAGGTTGAGGAGGCGACGACCATGCTGGTCGAGGCCCGCGCGGCCCTCGCGCAATCTTCGGAGGACCACATCGATGCCGGCGAAGGGGAGTGCTGACGCCGCCTTCCTGGAATTCGTCTGGATCTGGAACCGCCGCCAGCGGCACGAGACGCCCGCCATCCACCGCCGCATCGCGCGCTGGCTGGATGCGCGCCAGGCGGCGGGCGATGCGCGGCTGTTGCTGATGGCCTTCCGCGGCTGCGGCAAGTCCACGCTCATCGGCCTTTGGTGCGCGTGGCTGCTCGCATGTCGGCCGGAGACGCGCATCCTCGTCCTCGCCGCCGATGCGTCGCTTGCGGTGAAGATGGTCGCCAATGTGCGGCGCATCGTCGAACGCCACCCGCTGTGCCGCCACCTGCTGCGCGGCGCGGCCGATGGTTGGGCGGCGGACCGCTTCACCGTGGCGCGCGACGGCGCGCTGCGCGACCCCTCCATGCTCGCCCAGGGCATCGGCGGCAACGTCACCGGCAACCGCGCCGAGGTCATCGTCTGCGACGATGTCGAGGTCGCGGGCAATTGCGACACGCCGACCAAGCGCGCCGAGCTGCGGGAGAGGCTGGCGGAGACGGAGTTCATCCTCGTCCCCGGCGGGACCATCCTGTTCGTCGGCACGCCGCATTGCGAGGACAGCCTCTATCGCGACGCGCGCGACGAAGGCGCCTTCCTGGCCGGCTACCGCCGCCTGGTGCTGCCGGTGATGAACGCCGCCGGCGCCTCCGCCTGGCCCGAGCGCTTTCCGCGCGACGCGATCGCCGCGCTGCGCGACCGCGTCGGGCCGACCGAGTTCCGCCGGCAGATGCTGCTCCAGCCGGTCCCTTCCGGTGCCGTGCGGCTCGATCCCGCCGCCATCATCCGCTACGCGGCCGAGCCCGACTGGCGGGAGGCGCAGGGCAGGGGCGTGCTGACGCTGCTCGGCCATCGCCTCGTCTCGGGCGGCGCCTTCTGGGACCCGGCCTATGGGCGCCCGGATGGCGGCGACGCCTCGGTGCTGGCCTGCTGCTACGCGGATGGCGAAGGGCGCGCCTTCCTCCATCGCCTCGCCTACCTGGTGCACGACCCGTCGGCGGCCGATGACCCGGCGACGCAGCAATGCCGCGCCGTCGCCCGCCTGCTGGAGGAAACGCTGCTGCCCGCCGTGCGCGTCGAGACCAACGGGCTCGGGAAATTCCTGCCCGCCCTGCTGCGCCGCGTCCTCGCCGAGGAAGGTGTGGCCTGCACCGTCATCGACCATGCGAGCACCCGCGCGAAGGAGGACCGCATCCTCGCCGCGCTGGAACCCGCCCTGGCCGCGCGGCGGCTGCATGCCCATGACAGCGTCCTGCGCACGCCCTTCGCTGCAGAGATGGCCGAATGGCGCCCCGGTGCGACGGGGGTCCGCGACGATGCGCTCGACGCCGTGGCGGGCTGCCTGCTGGCGGACCCGGTCAGGCTGGTGCGCGCGCGGCCGCCGCCCCGGCGGCCGGATTGGCGCTGACCTAGGCGGCGCGGCGCTTGAGGATCTCGCTGCCGTGCCGCGCGCGGCCGGCATCGGTGATCTCGAAGCGCCCATCCTCCCGCGGCCGGGCCAGGCCCATCGCGGTGAGGCGGTTGAGGCACGGCCCGTCCTTGAGCCCGGGCGGGCGGCCATGCGGCCCCACCAGCGTCAGCCGGTGCAGGGCCGAACGGCAGCAGGTCTCGAGATAGGGCTCGTTCCACATGGCGGCGCGCATTCCCCGGGGCTTCGCCCAAGGGTGGGGAAGCCGACGCCTTCCTTCAAGTCCGCAAGCAGGAGGCATGACCATGCCCATCCAGATCGAACCGCTCTGGTGGATCACCGCCGTGGAGGCGCCCGTCGTTGCCGCGCTCTTCTGGATGATCCACGGGCTCCGGCGCGACGTGCATGCGCGCATCGAGCGCGGCGACCAGCGCGATTCGGATGCGCTGACGCGCACGCGCGACGACCTCGCCCAGTTCAAGCTGGAGGTCGCGCGCACCTATGTGCCGCTGTCGCTGATCCGCGACCTCGACCGCCGCCTGTCGGACCACCTGGTGCGCATCGAGGCGAAGATCGAGGAGGTCTCCCGCGCCAGCATCGCCGTCGCGCAGGCCGCGCGCCGCGCGGAGGAACGGGAATGAGCGCCGCCGAGGTGCTCGCCCTGACGCTGTGGGGGGAGGCGGCGGGCCGGCCCGTCCGCGCGATCGAGGGCCTGGCCGCGCTGGTCGTCAACCGCGCGCGCCGCGCGGCCGAACCGGGCGGGCCGGCGCATTGGGGCAGCGGCATCGGCGGCGTTTGCCGCGCGCCCTTCCAGTTCCCCTGCTGGAACCGCAACCATCCGCGCCACGCCGCGCTGATGGAGGTCCCGCCGGGCGACGGGGCGCTGGCGATCTGCCGGCGCGTCGCCGCGCGCGCGATCGCGGGCGCGCTGCCCGACCCGACCGGCGGGGCGACCCATGTGCACGACGCGGCGGCGCTGCCCGGCTGGGCGGTCGGCCGCGCGGCCTCGGCCGAGATCGGGGGCTTCTGCTTCTACCGCGCCGAGGACCTCGGCTGAGGCATACCGTCAGCCCGGCCTGGCGCGCCGCGCCGCCAGCGCGATGAGCAGCAGCGCCAGCGACGCCCCGCCGATGGCGTACAGCGTCGTGTCGGGCACGTAGAAGGTCGTGTAGACCTCCCACCCCATGGCGCGCAGCGCCTGGGAGGCGGCGGTCGGCGTGCCCGTCAGGTGCCCGCCCAGCGTGCCCGTGATGGTCAGCAGCAGGCTGCCCAGCAGCGCAAGCCCGACCATCACCCAGCGCGAGAGCCCGTCCCACACCGCCTCGCCCCCGCGCCAGCGGACCAGCAGCAGCACGGCCCAGTAGGCGAGCGTCCAGCTCGCCGACAGGATGTGGTTGCGCCCGAGCGGGGAGCTGGTGATCGCCTCCGCCGGCCAGACCCGGAAGCCGATGGCGTAGGCGATCGCGGTCGTCACGACGCCGACGGCCAGCAGCGGCACCAGCGCGTGGTCCACCGCCCGCGCGAGCGTGCCGCCGGAGAAGGCGCGCAGGATGATGGCGAACATGGCCACCGTCAGCAGCGCGATCGGGAAGTGAACGAGCAGGATGTGATTGGCGGCCATGGCTCAGGCTCCCGTCCGGCGACCGATGGTGGCGGTCAGTGCGATGCCGAAGGCGGCGATCAGCCCGATGCCGGCCAGCAGCGTCAGCCGCCATTGGCGCTGGATCGCCTCGTTGAACTCCATCTCCACGCCGTAATGGGCGAGCTGGTCCTCGCTGTGGCGGAAGCGGACCGGCACGCCGGCGCGCACGCGGTCGGCGCCGGGGTGGCGGTCGCCCACGATCAGCGGCCAGTTCACCTGGCCGGGGTAGAACAGCGTCACCGCATGGGCTGGCTGCGACCAGTCGGGGCTGTCGCCCTCGAAGCGGGCCGACTGCACGTCCGCCGCCCGCCCGAAGCCGATCGACAGCGGCAGGGAGACGTAGTGCCACCGCCCGCCGGTCGCCTGGCGGTGGATGGCGAAGGCGGCCTGGTAGACGCCGCCGTCGCGGATGATCTTGTCCTCCTGCGGCGCGCCGGTATCCATGCGGCGGCGCAGCGTCACGTCCCAGGTGCCATCGGCCCAGCGCGCGCGGCCGGCGACGGCGATGTCGGCGCGCGATCCCTGCGGCGCGCGCAGCAGCCGGCGCGGGATGGTGTCGCCATCGCGCCACGCATGGTTCGGATCGAAGGGAACCGAATTCCGGTCCGTCAGCGCGTTGACGTCGTCCTGGCCGATGCGGCCCTGGGTGAGGTCCTCCCACCGGAAGGCGGCGCGGCCGCCGGCCTGGGCAGGGTCGAACATGCGCGCGGGGCGGCGGTTCGGCCCGTCCCAGTTCGTCGTGTACATGCCCCGACCGGCGTCGCTCAGCCGGCCGGCGGTGATGAATTGGTCGTCGGCCACGCCGACCGGGTTGGATCGCGCCGCGCGCCAGTGCCACAGGTCGAGGAAGTAGCCCGCCGCCTGCAGCCGGCGCTGCTCGGCTTCCGGCACCACGGCGGCGAAGTCGGCAGGGTCGCTGCGCGTCGCGGGCAGGTACTTGGTCGGCTCGTCGAGCCCCAGGCGCCGGCCGAGTTCGGGATGCTCGCGCACTTCCCGCCCGCTCGCCTCGTCGGTGAAGCCGGCCAGCCGCGCGCCGATCGCGACATAACCGCCGTAGCGGCCGAATTCCGGCACGCTGCCGTCGTCCAGCATCATCGACACGCGGTCCTCGTGCAGCCCGTCGGGCTGCGAGCCGGGCACGGCCGCGCCGCGCACCTGCCAGGCACCGCCTTCGTAGCGCAGCATGTCGTGGAAGATGCCGGGATTGGGCGCGGGCCAGCGGTAGCGGAACAGCACGTCGGTGCCGTTGTGCGCGACCTGCACGCTGAGCGGCACGGTCAGCGTCGCGGGAACGCTGATGTGTCGCGCGGGGTCGTCGCGCACGACGCCGCGGCCATGCGTCAGCCAGGAATAGCCGAGCGCGGCGACGAAGACGGCTCCCGTCGCCAGCAATGCGGTACGGCGCATTTGGTTCTCCCCCTCGCGCGTGCCGGCGGCTTGCGCGGGCAGCGTCGACGGAGCAAATGCGCGGGCATGCGTCCCGTGTCCTTGCGATTGCGCAAGTTCAGGGAGGCGGTCGGAGGCGAGGGCCCATGGACGCGAAGATCTACACCCTGGTGCGCGAAGCCGATTGGCGCGCCGCCGAGGCCGCCGGCGCCTATGCCGGCAGCGCGGACGATGCGCGCGACGGCTTCCTGCACTTCTCCGCGGCCGGCCAGGTGCGGGCGAGTGCGGCGAAGCACCGCGCCGGCGTGCCGGACCTGCTGCTGGTCGAGGCCGATGCCGCGGCGCTCGGCGATGCGCTGAAATGGGAACACGCATCGGGCGGCAAGCGGCCGGGGCTGTTCCCGCATCTGTACGCCCCGCTGCCGCTCTCGGCGGTCACGCGCGTCGTGGCGGTGCCGCTCGGCGCGGATGGGCTCCACGTGTTCCCGGCCGATATCGCCTGAACCTTGCCGAGGGCATCGGCCGCGACATAGCGTGGCGCGAACCAGGAACGGGGCGACGTGCGATGCCGATGCCGACCCTCGCGGCCCTGCTCGGGGAGATGCGGGCGACCCCCGAGGCCTTCCTGCGGCACTATCGCCTGGACATCGCGGGCGGCGCGGCCAAGGCGTCCGGCGTCGCCACCTTCCGCTACGCCAACGCGAACCAGCAGGACAACGAGACGATCTCCATGCCGGGCTTCACGACCGGGCTGAGCGGGCTGCTCGGCCTGCAGAAGCAGCGGCGGCTGATCAAGTTCATGAAGGTGGCGCTGCCGCCCAAGCCGGCGCCCGACCCGGCGACCGAGTTCGAGGCGCATTATATCGCCATGACGCAGGCCGCCGACGGGCCGGCGACGACCCATGTCGTCGTGCCGGGCGCGGGCGGGCCGGACATCATGCTGACATCGCAGCTGTCGGGCTGCGGCTTCGGCATCGGCAGCCCGAACGGGGGCGGGGACCGCATCCTCTCCCACATCCAGCCGGCGGTGGCCGGGGCCAGCGTGCATGGCGCGCTGACCGGCGGCATGGGCGGCGGCGGCACGGCGGCGACCTTCGAGAAGGATCCGAATGGCGGCGGGCGGGACTATGCCGGCAACAACCGCGCGACGGTGATCGGCGTGCGCAACGGCACCGCCTGGACCTTCTATGCCCAGGTCTACGACACGAGCCAGAACAACCGCGAATTGTTCAAGGTCGTGCGGCTGAACTAGCCGCCCGCTGGCTCATCAGGCAGGCGAAGACGACGATCACGGCCCCGCCCAGCGTCCAGCCGCTCGGCCATACGTTCCAGATCAACAGGTCGAAGCCGACCGCGAAGATCAGCGCGGAGAATTCGAGCGGCGCGAGCCGTGCCGCCGAATCGTGGCGGAAGGCGATGGCGAGGCAGAGCGTCGCCGCGCCCGCGAACAGCCCGTTCGCCATCAGCGCCAGCAGGTCGCGCGGCCCCGGCGCCACCCATTCCATCGCCGCGAAGGGGAACAGCACGATCAGCCCGGGCAGGGACGACCACAGGATCAGCACCGCCGCCCCGGTCTCGTGCCGCAGCAGGCGGTTGATCGTCAGCACCGCCGCGTAGCAGGCCGTTCCCAGCAGTGCCCACAAATAGGCGCCCACCGGCCCGCCCGCGGCGAGCCCCGGCCACATCGCCAGCAGCACCCCCGCGAAGCCGAGGAAGGACCACCACCAGACCGCCGGCCCCGTCCGTTCCTTCAGCACCAGCGCGGCGAGCCCGAGCGTCAGGAAGGGTGCCGTGAAATAGACTAGGTAGCCTTCCGCCAGCGGAATCTCCCGCAGCGCGAGGAAGAAGCCCAGCCCCGAGCCCAGCATGCAGGTCGCGCGCGCGAGGTGCAGGAAGGGATGCGCCGTGGACAGCGTCCCGCCCGCCCCGGGGACGGCCGCGCGCGCCGCGAACAGCACCAGCAGCAGCGTCGCGTAGCGCAACGCCACCACCTGGCTCGCCGGATAGGTGCCGGCAAGGAGTTTGGAATTCGCGTCGAGCACGCCGAACAGCGCCATCGCCGCGACCAGGAAGACCGGGCCCCGCACCCTCTGATCCCGCCGTGCCGTTGTGCCCGCTTCTGGACGGGCTTCCCCCGCCGCGTCAACCGGGGCAGAAGACGCCCGCCATGACCCCCGCCATCGCTTCCGCCCTGATGCCGCTGATCCGCGGCCTGGATGCCGAGACCGCGCACGGGCTCGCGCTGAAGGCCCTCGCGGCCGGGCTCGCGGGCCGGGATGCGGGCACGGACGACCCGGTGCTCGAGACCCATTGCCTGGGCCTGCGCTTCCGCAACCCGATCGGGCTCGCCGCCGGCTTCGACAAGGATGCGGTGGCGGTCGCACCCCTGATGCGGCTCGGCTTCGGCTTCGTCGAGGCCGGCACCGTCACGCCCCGCCCGCAGCCGGGCAATCCGCGCCCGCGCCTGTTCCGCCTGCAGGAAGATGCGGCGGTGATCAACCGCATGGGCTTCAACAATGGCGGGCTGGACGGCTACGTCGCGCGGATCGCAGCACTTCCGCGCCCGCTGCCCGCGGTGTTCGGCGCCAATATCGGCATCAACAAGGAAGGTGCCGATCCGGAGCGCGACTATCCGGCGCTCTATGCCGCCGTCGCGCCCCATGCCGACTACGTCACGGTCAACGTCTCCTCCCCCAACACGCCCGGCCTGCGCGACCTGCAGGGGGAGGAACGGCTCGCGTCGATCCTCGACGCCATCGCGGCGAAGCGGTCCACCCTGCCGCGCACGCCGCCGCTGCTGGTCAAGATCGCGCCCGATCTGGCGGACGACGCGCTGGAGCCGATCGTCAATGCGTGCCTGGCGCGCGGCGTGGCGGGGCTGATCGTCTCCAACACCACCATCGCGCGGCCGGCGTCGCTGCGGTCGCCGCTCGTGAAGGAAGCGGGCGGCCTTTCGGGACAGCCTCTGTTCGCGCCCTCGACCGAGGTGCTGCGCAAGGTGTTCCGCATCGCGCGCGGGCGCATCGCGCTGGTGGGCGTGGGCGGCATCGCGACGGCCGAGCAGGCCTACGCGAAGGTCCGCGCCGGCGCCTCGCTCGTGCAGATCTATACGGGCTTCGCCTATGCCGGGCCCGTGCTGCCGCGGCGCATCGCCGATGGCCTCGCCGCGCTGCTGAAGCGCGATGGATTCACTTCGGTCGCCGACGCCGTCGGCAGGGACGCGTGATGGACATCCTCGACGGCATCGAAGCGATCGCCGACCGCTATGACGGCTATGTGCTCGACCTCTGGGGCGTGGTGCATGACGGGCGCAAGCCCTACCCGGGCGTGCCCGAGGCGCTGGCGGCGCTGAAGGCGCGCGGCAAGCGCATCGTCTTCCTGACCAACGCGCCGCGCCGGGCCTGGATGGTCGCGTCCATGCTGGACCGCATGGGGCTCGACCGCGCGCTCTATGACGGCATCATGTCCTCGGGCGAGGTGTCCTGGCGGCATCTCAAGGCGCGGCGCGATTCCTTCTTCGCGTCGCTGGGCCAGCGCTGCGTCCATATCGGCCCGGAGCGCGACCTGTCGGTGGTCGAGGAAGGCGTGGCCGAGATCGTCGCCGAGCCGCGCGAGGCCACCTTCCTGCTCAACACCGGCCCCGACGACAGGCTCGGCCCGCAAAGCGCCGATCCCTATCGCCCGGTGCTGGAAGCCTGCGCCGCGGCGCGGCTGCCGATGGTCTGCGTCAATCCCGACCGCGCGGTGATGGTGGCGGGCAAGAAGGTGATCTGCGCCGGCGCGTTGGCCGACATCTACCTCGCCCTGGGCGGCGCGGTGCGGGAGGTCGGCAAGCCGGACCCCGAGGTGTACGAGCCGGTGCTCGAACTGCTCGGCGATCCGCCGCGGCACCGCGTGCTGGCCATCGGCGACAGCCCGCACACCGACCTCGCCGGCGCTCAGGCGGCCGGGCTCGACGCGCTCTGGGCGCTGACGGGCCTCGCGGCCGATGCGCATGGGGAAGATCCGTCCGCGGAGCATCTCGCCGCCGTGGCGCATGAGGAGGGCGTGCGCCCGATCGCGGCGCTGCGCTCTCTGCGCTGGTGAACCTGCGCGCGCTCGCAAGGCTGCGGGCGATCTGCCTCGCCCTGCCGGATGCGGCGGAACGCGAGACCTGGGGCATCGCCACCTGGCGCATCCGCGACCGCATCTTCTGCATGTGGTCGACGACGGACCGGCTGCAGGCGGCCATGTGGTGCAAGGCGCCGCCCGGCAGCCAGGAGGTGCTTGTCGCCGCCGCGCCGGACCGCTTCTTCGTGCCCCCCTATGTCGGCCACAAGGGCTGGATCGGCGTGGTGCTGGACGGCGACGCGGATTGGGAGGAGGTGGCGGCGCTGGTCCGCCGGTCCTGGCGCATGACGGCGCCGAAGCGGCTCGCCGCGACGCTGCCGGACTAGTCGACGATGAACAGCCGCGCGCCCTTTGCGGTGCGGGAGCGATGCGGCTCCGCCCCATCGGCCACCTGGTATGACATGCCCGGCGTCAGGGTGAAGACTCGGCCATCGGCCAGCGTCGTCTCGAGTTCCCCGTCGAGAACCAGCAGCACATGGCCCTTCTCGCACCAATGGTCCGAAACGTAGCCGGGGGAGTATTCGACCATGCGGACGCGGATCGGGTTGTCCGCCGGGCCGACATGGCGCGTGCGCCACAGCGCCTCGCCTTCCTCCCCCGCATGGCGGGTGGGTTCGACCGCGGACCAGTCGGTGGTGTCGAAGGGGATGGCGGACATGCGCATGGTCGGGTCCTCGGGCGTATCGCGCCCGGGACCGTGCCCGCGCGCGCCGCGGCCGTCCATACGGCGCCATCCGGTCATGCCGGATGTGTGCGATCGGGCTCCGTGCCGCGCGACGGATGCTGCTTCAGGCGTGCCCCGCCGCGGCGGAGAGCAGCGCCGGGTCGACGCGCAGCTTGGCCAGCGCCGCGTCCCAGGTGCGGGTGGTGTCGTCGCCGAACACCAGCCCTTCGTCGGCCGGCACGCTGAGCCAGGAATTGCGCTGGATCTCTTCCTCGAGCTGCCCCGGCGACCAGCCGGCATAGCCCAGCGCGAGCACGCCCGCCTTCGGCCCGCCGCCGGCCGCGATCGCCTTGAGGATGTCGAGGCTCGCGGTCAGCGCGAGGCCGGGGACGACGGGCATGCTGCCCTCGGCCGTCCAGTCGTCGCTGTGCAGCACGAAGCCGCGGCCGCCCTCGACCGGCCCGCCGGAGACCATGCGGATGCGCCGCTGCGGCGGTGTCGGCTCGATCTCGAGCTGGCGGAGCAGGTCGTCGAAGGCGAGCCCGGCGAGCGGGCGGTTCACGATCAGCCCCATCGCGCCCTCGGACGAATGGGCGCAGAGGCAGACGACGGTATGGTCGAAGCGCGGGTCCTGCATGCCCGGCATCGCGATGAGGAGATGCCCGGCAAGGTAGCCGGCGCCCGCGCTCGCCCAGGATTTCGAAGTGGCCATGGCCCCTAGGTGGATCACCCCGCGCGGTCCCGCAAGGCTCGTCCGCCCCGATGACAGCCCGGCGCGCCCGCGCTACATCGGCTGGCCAACGAGGAGGACGACATGCCGATCAGTGTGGGCGACGCCATTCCGGCCGTGAAGGTCATGCAGGCCACCGCCGAGGGGCCGAAGGAAGTCGATACCGGGGAGTTCTTCAAGGGCCGCACCGTGGTCCTGTTCGGCGTGCCGGGCGCCTTCACGCCGACCTGCTCGGCCAAGCACATGCCGTCCTTCGTCGAGAACGCGGATGCGCTGAAGGCCAAGGGCGTGGACGCGATCGCCTGCATGGCGGTGAACGACGTGTTCGTCATGGGCGCCTGGGCGAAGGACCAGGGCGTGACCGACCAGGTGGCGATGCTGGCCGATGGCGCGGCCGTCTTCACCAAGGCGATGGGCCTGGAATTCGACCTGACGGCGCGCGGCCTCGGCGTGCGCTGCCAGCGCTTCGCGCTGGTGGCCAAGGACGGCAAGGTGACGCATGTCGCCGTCGAGGCGCCCGGCGCCTTCGAGGTGTCGTCCGGCCAGGCGGTTCTCGCCGCCCTCTGATCCTGCGCGCGCGGCCGGGGGTCCGGCCGCGCGGCACGACAGGCTTCGGCGAGGCCCGGCGCGTGCCGGGCCTCAGCCCTGCGGTTCGACGCCTGAGACGCGCACCAGCTCCCGCCAGGTCTCGCGCTGGGTGCGCATGATGCGGGCGAATTCCTCGGGCGTGTTCGGATAGGGCACGTTGCCGTTGGCTTCCAGCCGGCGCAGCAGCCCGGGGTCGCGCAGGCCGGCGTTGATCGCCTCGTTCATCCTGCGCACGATCGGCTCCGGCATGCCCTTCGGCCCCATCACGGCCGAGAAGGACGGCAGGTCGTAGTCCGGCACGCCCTGTTCCTGCACCGTCGGCATCTCGGGCGCGAGCGGCCAGCGCGTGGCGTTGGTGATGCCGAGCGCGCGCACCTGGCCCGCGCGGATCGATCCGATCACGCCGGAATAGCTGTCGAACACCACCTGGATGTTGCCCGCGATCAGGTCCGCCAGCGCCGGCGCGGCGCCGCGATAGGGCACATGCGCCATCTCGGTGCCCGTGCGCAGCATGAACAGCACGCCGAGCATGTGGTTCGCACCGCCCGCGCCGGCCGAGCCGTAGTTCAGCTTCCCCGGATTCGCCTTCAGATGCGCCACGAGTTCCGGGATGGTGCGTGCCGGCACGCCGGGATGGACGCAGACGACCGCCGTGCCGGTGGCGAAGGTGGCGATGGCGGTGAAGTCGTCCACGCCGTCATAGCCGGCGTTGCGGAACAGCAGCGGCGCGCCGAGATGGCTCGATGGGCTGGCCATCATCACCGTGTAGCCATCCGGGGCCGCCTGCGCGACGTGCAGCGTGCCCACGGTTCCGCCCGCGCCGGACCGGTTGTCGACCACGCAGGGCACGCCGAGGGCGGCCTGCAGCACCTCCGCCTGCAGCCGCCCCGAGATGTCGGACGCGCCGCCGGGCGGATAGGGCACCACGAGGCGGATCGGCCGGTTCGGCCAGGGCGCCTGGGCAAGGGCCGGGGCGGCCAGGGCGAGGCCGGCAAGGGCGGGCAGGGCGCGGCGGCGGATCATGGCGGTCTCCGGCAAGGCGGGTTCGGGCGCCAGCATGGCGCGACCGGGCGGGGGGCACGCAAGGTCCGTTCCAGCGGGAAGGGGACTTGATCTGGATCAAACCTCTTCGTAGATTTCAAAAAATTCTGAAAAGCCGGAATTCGATGAATCTTCCTCCGCTCGTCCAGGCCTTCGTCCTCCATTTCGGGGAAATGGGGTCCCGCTGGGGCATCAACCGCACGGTGGGGCAGATCTACGCGCTGCTCTACGTCTCGCCGCGGCCGCTCTGCGCCGACGACATCGTCGAGGCGCTCGGCGTCTCGCGCTCCAACGTCTCGATGGGCCTGCGCGAATTGCAGGCCTGGAACCTCGTGCTGCCGCGCCACATCCCGGACGACCGGCGCGACCACTACACCACGCCCGAGGATGTCTGGCAGATCCTGCGCGTGTTGGCGGAGGAGCGGAAGAAGCGGGAGGTCGACCCGACCCTGTCGGTGCTGCGCGAATTGCTGATGCAGACGCCCGGCAGCGAACCCGAACGCCACGCCCAGGCCCGCATGGCCGAGATGCACGGGCTGATCGAGCGCCTGACCAACTGGTACGAGGATGTGAGGCGGCTCGAGACCGAGCGTCTCGCGGCACTTCTCGAACTGGGGTCGAAGGTGACGCGGCTGCTCGACGCGAAGGACCGCGTCGTCGAGTTCGTCCGCGGACGGAAGGAGGTCTGATCCGATGGACGCGCTGATCCTCGCCCGCATCCAGTTCGCGGCGAACATCTCCTTCCACATCCTGTTCCCCACCATCACCATCGCGCTGGGCTGGGTGCTGCTGTTCTTCAAGCTGCGCTTCAACGCGACGGGCGACGACAAGTGGATGGACGCCTACCGCTTCTGGGTGAAGGTCTTCGCCCTGTCCTTCGCGCTCGGGGTCGTCTCCGGCATCACCATGTCCTTCCAGTTCGGCACGAACTGGCCTGGCTTCATGGAGCGCGTGGGCAACATCGCCGGCCCGCTGCTGGCCTATGAGGTGCTGACGGCCTTCTTCCTGGAGGCGACCTTCCTCGGGATCATGCTGTTCGGCTTCCGCCGCGTCCCCGGCTGGGTGCACACGGGGGCGACCTTCCTGGTGGCCTTCGGCACGACGATGAGCGCCTTCTGGATCCTGGTGCTGAATTCCTGGATGCACACGCCCCAGGGCTTCGAGCTGCGCGACGGCGTGGCGCACGCGACCGACTGGTGGGCGATCGTGTTCAACCCGTCCATGCCCTATCGGCTGTCGCACATGCTGATGGCCTCGGCGCTGACGGTCGCGTTCCTGCTGGCGGGGATGTCCGCCTGGCGCTGGCTGCGCGGGGACCGCGCGCCGTCCGTCATGGCCGTGCTGCGCACCGGCATCGTGATGGCCGCGATCGGCGCGCCGACGCAGCTGCTGCTGGGCGACATGCACGGGCTGAACACGCTGGAACACCAGCCGGCCAAGGTCGCGGCGATGGAAGGCAATTGGGAGACGCGCGGCGGCGTGCCGCTGGTGCTCTTCGCCATCCCGGACGACCAGGCGCGGGAGAACCGCTTCGAGATCGCGATCCCCTACGGCGCAAGCCTTGTGCTGACGCACCGCTTCGACGGGGAGGTGCCGGGCCTCAACCAGTTCCGCGGCGAGCATCCGCCCGTAGCACCCGTGTTCTACGCCTTCCGCGTCATGGTCGGCACCGGGATGCTGATGATCGCGACCGCCCTGGCCTGCGCATGGCTGCTGTGGCGGCGCGGGACGCTGCCGCGGCTGCTGATGTGGGGGCTGGTGGGGATGACCTTCTCCGGCTGGGTCGCGACGCTGGCCGGCTGGTACGTGACCGAGATCGGCCGCCAGCCCTGGCTCGTGCACGGCGTGCTGACCACGGCGCAGGCGGCGGGGCCGGTGCCGGCGGCGAGCATCGGCGCGACGCTGGCGATGTACCTGATCCTCTACGCGCTGCTGCTCGCGGCCTATGTCGGCACGATCTACCGGCTCGCGGCCAAGGCCTCCGGCGCCACGGCGGAACCGCTGCCCAAGGGCCTGCCGGCATGACGCCCTTCGTCCCGCCCGACTGGCTGCCGGTGATCTTCGCCGGGCTGATGGCGCTTTCGATCCTGCTCTACGTTGTGCTCGACGGCTTCGACCTCGGCGTCGGCATCCTGCTGCCGCGCGTCTCGGTGGAAGCGGACCGGGACCGCATGATCGCCGCGATCGGCCCCTTCTGGGACGCGAACGAGACCTGGCTCGTGCTCGGCGTCGGGCTGCTGCTGGTGGCCTTCCCCTCGGCGCATGGCGTGATCCTGACGGAGCTGTACCTGCCCGTCGCGGTGATGCTCGCGGGGCTGACGCTGCGCGGCGTCGCCTTCGAGTTCCGCGCCAAGGCCGCGGACCTACGGCAGAAGCGGCGCTGGGACCACGCCTTCGTCGCGGGTTCGCTGATCTCGGCGCTGTCGCAGGGCTGGATGCTCGGGCGCTACGTGCTGGGCTTCGCCGATGGCTGGGCGGCGACGGGCTTCGCGGCGATGGCCGCGATCGGACTCGCTATCGCCTATGCCTTCATCGGCGCGGCCTGGCTGATCTGGCGCACCGAGGGCGATCTGCAGCGCGCGGCGATCGGCTGGGCGCGGCTGGCGATCTGGCCGATGGGCATCGGCATCCTGCTCGTCTCCGCCGTCACGCCGCTGGTCAGCAGCCGCATCTTCGACCGCTGGTTCGCCTTCCCCGAGGTGCTGGCACTCGCACCGCTGCCCATCGCGACGGCCGCACTTCTGCTGGGCATCGGCAGCCTGCTGCGCCACATGCCGCTGCCGGGCGATGCGCTGCGGCGCGTGCCCTTCTGGGGTGCGGTCGCGCTGTTCTCGCTGTTCTTCGCGGGGCTCGCCTGGTCCTTCTTCCCCTATGTGGTGCCGGAAAGGCTGACCATCTGGCAGTCGGCCAGCGCGCCGGAGAGCCTGACGCTCATCCTGGCCGGCGCGATCTTCGTGCTGCCGGTGATCCTCGCCTACACCTTCCTCGCCTGGCGCATCTTCGGCGGCAAGGCGCGCGACCTCACCTACTACTAGGTCGTGTGGACTCTTGGGATTCCCGAAGGCGGCGTGACGTGATTCAAGGCTGCCTTTGGGGAGCTGGCCTTGGGCGTCTTGGATCGTTTGGTGCTGAGCGACACGGCGTGGGAGCGGAT
>NZ_JAGIYZ010000012.1 GCF_017813355.1 Roseomonas nitratireducens | reverse complement strand
CAGCGGCGCCATCCGCTCCCACGCCGTGTCGCTCAGCACCAAACGATCCAAGACGC
This sequence comes from Roseomonas nitratireducens, assembly GCF_017813355.1. GTDB lineage: Bacteria > Pseudomonadota > Alphaproteobacteria > Acetobacterales > Acetobacteraceae > Neoroseomonas > Neoroseomonas nitratireducens. The sequence goes on along the minus strand of NZ_JAGIYZ010000012.1, from coordinate 171,398 downwards.
CCAAGGCCAGCTCCCCAAAGGCAGCCTTGAATCACGTCACGCCGCCTTCGGGAATCCCAAGAGTCCACACGACCTAGCCGGCGTCCAGCGCGCCGCGCAACCGCGCCATCACCGCCCGGCGCGCGCCTTCATCGGGCGCGCGCTCGATCGCTTCCTCGATCGCGAGCAGCAGCGCGGCGCGGGCATTGTGCCAGTCCGGCCGCCCGGCCTGCGCCGGGTCGGGCCGCCGCCGCGCCACCTCCCGCCGGCGCGGCGCCGTGGCGGGGGCAAGGTCGTAGGCGTCGTCGAGCACCGGCAGGATCACCTGCTCCGGCCGCGCGAGGCCCTCGGCCGCGACCCGCGCGGCGAGCGCCTCCATCGCCGGCGGTTCCCCATGCACCAGGAAGACGCCGCCGGTGACCGGCCCGCGCGCCTTGAGCCAGGCGGCGAGTTCCGGCGCGTCGGCATGGCCGGAATAGTCCCTGATCTCCTGGATGGAGGCGCGCACGCGGATCGTCTCGCCCTGGATGCGCACCTCCTCCTTGCCTTCCAGCAGCAGGCGCCCGAGCGTGCCTTCCGCCTGGAAGCCCGTGAGCAGCACCGTCGCCTCCGGCGACCACAGCCAGCGCTTGAGGTGGTGGCGGATGCGCCCCGCATCGCACATGCCCGACCCGGCGATGACGATGTGGAAGCCCTCGACCTCGGCGATGCGGCGGGATTGTTCCACCGTCTCGGTGAACTGCAGCAGCGGGGATCGCAGCGCGCGCTTGACGGACCGCCCGTCCTCCAGCGCCGCGGCGTGGTCGAGGAAGATCTCCGTCGCGCGGATGGCGAGCGGGCTGTCGACCATGATCGGCGCCATCGGGATGCGCCCGGACTGCATCAGCGTCACGAGGTCCCAGCAGATCTCCTGCGTGCGTTCCACCGCGAAGGCGGGGATCAGCAGCGCGCCGCCGGGATGCGCGGCGTCCTGCACGATGCCCGCGAGCCTGTCGCGCCGCGCCGCCTGGTCGACGCAGGGCCTGTCCTCGTCGCCATAGGTGCTTTCGAGGAACACGTGGTCGATCGCCGCGGGCCCTTCCGGGTCGCGGTGGAAGGCGCTGCAATCCGGGCCGAGGTCGCCCGAGACGAGCACGCGCATCGGCGCGGCGCCGTCCCCGGCGAATTCCAGCTCGATCGAGGCCGATCCCAGCATGTGCCCCGCATTCCACCAGCGCGCGCGCACGCCCGGCACGCCCGGCACCTCGAGCCAGCGATCCATCGGCACGGCGCGCAGGGCGCGCAGCGCGGCGATCGCGTCGGCCGAGGTGTAGATCGGCTCCACCTCCGCCCGCCCGCGCCGGCGGTTGCGGCGGTTGAGGTTCTCCACCTCCATCTGCTGCACATGCCCCGAATCCGGCAGCATCACGCCGCACAGGTCGACCGTCGGCGCGGTGGCGAGGATCTGCCCGCGGAAGCCTTCCTTCACCAGCCGCGGCAGCAGCCCCGAATGGTCGATATGCGCGTGCGTCAGCAGCACCGCATCGATGTCGCGCGGGCTGTAGGGGAAGGGCTCCCAGTTCAGCGCCTTCAGCGTCTTGGGTCCCTGGAACATCCCGCAATCGACCAGCAGGCGCGCGCGCCCGGTCTCGAACAGCAGCGACAGGCCGGTGACGGTGCGCGCGGCGCCGCAGGCGCGGACGGTGACGGTCATGGCCGCTACTCCGCCGTCACGCCGCCATCGACGGGCAGCGCGATTCCGGTCACGCCCGCGGCGGCGTCCGAGAGCAGGAACACGACCGGCCCGGCGATGTCCTCGGGCTCCATGATCCGCCCGAGCGGGATGCGCGCGCTGGTCGCGGCGACGAAGGCGGCGTCGGCCATCAGGTCCGCCGCGAGCGGCGTGTTGACCAAGCCCGGGCAGACCGCGTTCACGCGGATGCCGCGCGCGCCGAGTTCGAGCGCCATGCTGCGCGTCAGCCCCATCACCGCATGCTTGCTCGCGGCGTACAGGCTGCGGTTGCGCGCGCCGACGAGCCCGACGACGGAGGAGATGTTCACGATCGACCCGCCTGTGCCGCGTGCCGCCATGCCGCGCGCGACCTCCTGCGCCACGATCGCGGCGCCCTTCACGTTCAGCCCGAGGATGCGGTCCATCTCCGCCTCGCTCGCCTCGAGGAAGGGTTCGCGCGTCACGCTGCCGGCGTTGTTCACCAGGCCGTCGAGCGCGCCCGCCGCGGCGATCGCGGCGCGGATCGCAACCGGATCGGCGGCGTCGAAGGGCAGCGCTTCCGCCGCGCCGCCGGCCGCGGCGATCTCCTCGACGAGGCGGAGAAGACCCTCGCGCCGCCGCGCCGCGACCACGACCTTCGCGCCCGCTTCCGCCGCGGCGAGCGCGACCGCGCGCCCGATGCCGAGCGACGCGCCGGTGACGAGGATTCTTCGCCCGTCGAGACGAAACGCCGTGCCCTTGCCCATCCTCATCCTCCGTTCCGGCGCCGCGTTTCATGCAGCGCCTGCATCATCACGTTCGGTCCGCAGCATGATCCGCAGCCGGCTTCATTCACGCCGCGCATCATGCACGGCACAAGCAGCCGCCATGCGCGTCTTTGTTCTTGATCTGCCTCAAGGCTGCGAGGAAACTCATGAAGTGGCCAGAAGGTCACGGGGAGCTTCGGGCGACACGCCAGCCCGGTCAGGTGAACATGAACCCACTCGACGCAACGCGCGGGATGATGGACGGCCTCGGCACCGAGGCGAATGTCTGCGTCAAATGCGGATCGCGCTCCATCGGGCTCTGCGCGCCGCTCGATGTCGCGGCCCTCGACGACATGTCCGGCGAAAGCGAACGCCTGTCGCTCGATCCTCGTGACGCGATCTTCCACCAGGGCGACGCCGCCCGGTACGTCTATACGCTCACCGAGGGCATGGCGCGGATGACGCGCGTGCTGCCGGACGGGCGCCAATCGGTCATCGGCTTCCGCTTCGCCGGTGACCTTCTCGGCTTCACGCCGGGCGCGGAACACGCCTTCGGCGCGGAGATGCTGACGCGCGGCACCGTCTGCCGGCTCGACCGCCGGCGGCTCGAGCAGTTGTTCCGCCGCTACCCGGTGCTGGAACGCCGCTTCCTCGACCTCTGCGTCAAGGAACTCGCGGCGAGCCAGGACCACATCCTCGCCCTCGGCCGCTTCAACGCCGAGGAGCGGGTCGCCGCCTTCCTCGTCTCCCTCGCCGAGGCGCAGGAACGCCGCGGGCGCCCCGGCCCGGTCTTCGACCTGCCCGCGACGCGCGCCGATATCGGCGAGTTCCTCGGCCTCACGCTCGAAACCGTGAGCCGCGCCATCTCCGCCTTCCGCAAGCGCAACTGGATCCGCCTGCACGGGCATTCCGGCATCGAGCTGACGGACCGCGAGTCGCTGATCGGCCTGGGCAGCGGCGAGGGCTCCTGCGCCGCCTGACCCGCGGGGGCCGCGCCCAACGGTCCCCGGCCGCTATTTCGTGACCGAATCGAGCCCGCCGGGATACGCCGGCGGGCATGACCGACCTGCCCAGCCCGCAGCAGCTGCGCTACCTCGTCGCCCTCGCGGAACATGAGCATTTCGGCCGCGCGGCGGCGGCCTGCGCGGTCACGCAATCCACCCTTTCCTCCGGCATCCTCGCGCTCGAAAGGCTGCTCGACGCCGCGCTGCTGGAACGCACGGGCGGCAAGCGCCCGGTCTTCACGCCGCTGGGGCATGAACTGGTCGGCCGGGCGCGCATCGCGCTCGCCGCGCTGACGGCCTGCGTCGAATCGGCCGAGGCGGCGCGGGAGCCGATGACCGGGCCGCTGCGGCTCGGCACCATCCCGACCATCGGCCCCTACCTGCTGCCCCGGCTGATGCCCCGGCTGCGCGCGGACTTCCCCCGCCTGCGCCTGTGGCTGCGGGAGGACCAGGCCGACCGGCTGCTCGAAGCCCTCGCCGCCGGGCGGCTCGACCTGCTGCTGCTCGCGCTGCCCTGCGACGGCGGCGGGATCGAGACCGAGACGATCGCCGAGGACCCCTTCGTCGTCGCCCTGCCGCCCGGCCATCCGCTGGCCGCCCTGGCCGAGATCCCCCCCGCGGCGCTGGACGGCGCGGGCCCGCTGCTGCTGCTCGAGGACGGGCACTGCCTGCGCGACCACGCCCTGTCCGCCTGCGGCACGGCCGCGCCCGCGCCGGGGGGCGAATTCGCCGCCACCTCGCTGCACACGCTGGTGCAGATGGTCGGCGGCGGGCTCGGCATGACGCTGCTGCCCAGGCTCGCCGTCGCGGGCGGCGTGGCGGCCGGCGCGGCGGCGGAACTGCGCCCGCTGTCCGGCGGCTTCGCCCGGCGCATCGCGCTGGCCTGGCGGCCGCGCAGCCCGCGCGCGGAGGAATTCCGCGCCCTCGCCGCGCCCATTGCCGAGGCCCTGCGCGGCCTGTAGCAAACATGCCAGGGGCAGGGAGGGGCGAGATGGCGCGGTTCGACCTCGGCAATGTGCTTGGCGCGGTGCTCGGCGGCGGCGCCCCGGCGCGCGCGCCACGGCGGCGCAGCACGCGCGGCTCGCAGCAGGACCTGGCGCGCGCGCTCGGTGCGCTGGCCGGCGCGGCGATCGAGGCCTGGCAGCGTTCCTCCCAGACACCACCGGCCCCGCCGCCCGCGCCCCCGCCGCGCCGCGGCGCGAAGCCCGCGCCGGGCTGGGACACGCCCGTGCCCGCGAAGGCACCGCCCACGCGCGGCAGCGTGCCGCCATCCGGCCCCTGGGGCGCGGCGCCGCCCGCCAAGCCCGCCCCCGCCCCGCGCGCGCCGGAAGGCTGGGCGCCGGTGCCGGGCGCGCCGCCGCCCCCGCCCATCCCTGCCGAGGACCGCGAGGGCCTTCTCATGCTGCGCGCCATGGTCGCCGCCGCGCGCGCCGACGGGCAGGTGGATGCCGAGGAACGCGGCCGCATCGCCGAGCAGCTGGACGCCGCCGGCCTCGGCCCCGCCGCGCGCGACGCGGTGCTCGCCGAATTCGACCGCGGCGCGGCGCCCGAGGCGCTGGCGCGCGAAGCGCGGGACCCGATGCTCGCCGCGCAGGTCTACGCCGCGGCCGTTGCCGGCGCCGGCGCCATCCAGGAGGCCGAGCGCGCCTGGCTCGACGGCTTCGCCAAGGCACTGAAACTTGACCGCGCGGCGGTCGAGGCGATCGAGCGCCGGATCAGGGGGGGATAGACATGGCCGACGACCTGACCGAGGCCGAGGCCCGGCTGCGCGACCGCGCCCGCGAAGTGGCGGGCGAGGCCGCCGCCCAGGCCGCCGCGACCGACCGGTCCGAGCAGTATCCCTGGCCCATGGTCCGCCGGATGCAGGAAGCGGGCTTCATGGGGCTGACGGTGCCGAAGGAATGGGGCGGGCCAGGCCTGTCCTATTTCGACGCGGTGCTGGTCATCGAGGAATTCTCCCGCGCCTGCGCCGTCTGCGGGCGCATCGCCGTCGAGGCGAACATGGGCGCGATCGGCGCCATCATGGCCTATGGCACCCCGGCCCAGAAGCGGATCGCCGCCGACCTGGTCCTCGCCGGGGACAAGCCCGCCATCCTGATCACCGAGCCCGAGGCCGGGTCCGCCGCGACCGACATGCGCACCCGCGCCGTCCGCCGCGGCGACACCTGGGTGATCGACGGGGACAAGACCTGGATCACGGGCGGCGGCGTCTCCCGCCTGCACCTGATCTTCGCCCGCGTCATCGAGGACGGGGAGGAGAAGGGCATCGGCGGCTTCATCGTGGCGCGGGACGGGGAGGGGATGCCGCCGGGGATGACCGCGACGCGCATCCCGTCCATGGGCCTGCGCGGCATGCCGGAAGCCGACGTCGCGATGCGCGGGCTGGAAGTGCCCGATTCGATGGTGCTGCGCCCGCCGGGCGGCTGGGCGCGCGGCTTCGGGCGGCTGATGGATGCCTATAACGGGCAGCGCGTGGGCGCGGCGACCGTCGCGCTTGGGCTCGCCGCCGGCGCCTATGGCCACGCGCTGGACCGCGCCCAGGCGCGCCGCCAGTTCGGCCGGCCGATCGCGGAATTCCAGGGCCTCGCCTGGATGCTCGCCGACATGTCGATCGAGATCGAGGCCTCCCGCGCCCTGGTCTGGCGCGCGGCGCGATCCGCCGGGCCGAACGGCTTCCCGGACCGGCTCGCCGCCGCGCAGGCCAAGGTGATGGCGGCCGACATGGCGATCCGCGTGACCAACCAGGCGCTGCAGGTCTGGGGCGCGGCAGGGTATTCGCGCGACAACCCGATGGAACGCTACGTGCGCGACGCGCGGATGTTCGCCATCGCGGGCGGGACGGCGCAGGTGCTGCGCACGCAGGTGGCCGAGCAGATCCTGGGGCGGAAGCTGCCGCAGACGCGGGATGGGTTCGCGCGGATCGGCGAGGAAGAGCGCGCGGCCCGCAGGGCAGCGGATTGAAAAAGGGAAGGCCGGGGGAAGGGAACTTCCCCCGGGCCCCCTTCCTTTTCTGTCTGTTGGCGCGGGGCGTGGAGGGCGGGACCCCATGGCAGCGATGATCAAGTTCACGCACGACACGCGCCTCAGGCCGATGGTCCGGGGGCGCGTGCCGTGCTCAGCACCGCCGGTAAACGATGAACGCCCCTTGGTGAGTTTGGCTTTGGCAACAAGGGCGTCCGCTTCGAACCCTGCGATGTGAAGCCCGAGTTCTGGCTCACCTCGAAGCACCAGGCGCTCGCGCAATCCGCGTGCCGGCAGGCGCTCAGGAGGTGTTCTGGTGCGGCTTTTCGACCAAGGCCGCGTAGAATGCTGCACCCACCCCGTCACCCGGGTATTTCGCGGATGCCGCAAGCCGGATCGAATCGATCCCCGGGAAGCTTGGCCTGGGCCAAAGCGCCGGGTCCGGCTCCTCCTGATAGGCGAAGCCATAGGCGACCCAGAGTTCCGCGTATTTTTCCTGGGCCGGGTAATTTTCCCGGGCGAGGGCGGCTTCCGTGATGTAGACGTCCAGCGGGGTCACCTCATCCACCAGCGCCATGCCCAGCGCCTGAAACAGCGCGGGCTGCCCGGCCGCCACCGCGCGATAGGCCAGGAGCGGGCTGTCCGGAACCGGCCAGAGGATGCTGCCGGAGTACGCCACGCTGACAAAGGCCGCCCACCGGCGGAACTCGCGCTCGTGGAAGGCGGCCTCGGCCTCGCTCAACCCGTGGCGCGCACGGTAGTCGGCGGTGACGGGCGAGAGGTCGAAGGCCTGGGCGGCGGCGATGGCGCGCATCAGGTCCTCCCGCTTGGGCGCCGCCCGCCCCCGATAGTCGCCCTGGTTCTTCTCCACGACAAAGGCCCCGGCCACCCAGGAAAGGGCGGACAGCGTAAACCAGGACTCCCCGTCCAGCCGCAGCCACCGAAAGAGGGTGACCGCTGCCACCACAGCTGCGGCGCCCACGACGATATGGTGGGTGATCCCGCGCTTGCCGGCCTCGCGCATCGCAGCCCGCCGCTTGCCCAGCGTTTCATATGGAGGATCCGAGGCCTCGCTCACCGCACCCTCCAATTCGCCGGCCTGACAGCATGGTCAACCCCAGCCACAGGGATCAAGTGCGACGCAAGATGGCGGAGCGCTGGAGTGTTCGAGAGGGGTTCGAACCGAGCGTACACGTCTGTCCCGTTTTCCTCCCAGCCGCGTTCGGTATAGGCCGATGCGCGTTCCCCATTTGAACCTGCGATACCGCTCCAATGCGGATGAGACGCCGTGATGCTGGTTCCGCCCAAGAGGATCCATGCCCCGGCTCCCCTTCCTTTTCTGTCGGTTGGCGCGGGGCGGGCAGGGGGCGCCTGCGACTCCACTGGCGGGAAAGGAAAAAATTCCTTGAATCGCGAGGTGGGCGTCACTAGGGTGATGGTCCGTTCTTTGAACCGTGCATCCGCCCGTGTTCCGCCCCTGCCGGGGGGTGCCGGGGAATTTGTCCGAAACCCGCACGCCCCTCTCCGCGCCGGTCCCCATCTGACAAAGAAGGTTGGGGGTCCGGGGGAAGTTCCCTTCCCCCGGCCTGTCGCGCGAGTGCCCTCCGCACGATTTGTCCGAAACCCGCACGCCCACCGTGCCGGGCCCCGGGGGAAGTTCCCTTCCCCTGGCCTTTCCCTTCGACGCCCTCCGCGCATTTGTCCGAAACCCGCCCGGTGGTTGACTTGCGCGAACCGCCCCCCTAGAAGCGCGCCTCCACGAGGTAAGCCATGAAGATCCGCAATTCCCTGAAGACCGCGAAGACCCGGGACAAGAACTGCGTGGTGGTGCGTCGCCGCGGCCGCGTCTACGTGATCAACAAGAAGAACCCCCGCCTGAAGGCGCGCCAGGGCTGAGGCCCGGCGCAAGCCGCAGCGGGTTGGGGGGCTTCGGCCCCCCTTTCTATTTCCGGGGTGCGCCGCCGCCTCCGCCCTGCGGGCGCAGGATCTCGGTGCCCACGCCGCCGCGGTCGCCCTGGGTCCAGGTGCCGGCCAGGCTGCCATCGGCTTCGACGGCATAGGCCGCGGCGCCGATGTCCCGCCCGGCGACGTAGCCGATCACCATCAGCGGTCCTTCGGGGATCAGCAGGCCCACGCCGCGCGACGTGTCGCCCGACACGTTCCAGGTGATGGTCCAGGTGTTGGTGCCGGTCTGCCGCAGCGTGGCGGTGCCTTCGTAGCGCTGGCCGTCGGGCGTCTGGCCCGCCACGGCGTAGGTTCCGGCCTGCTGGGCCGATGCGCCGGCCGGCAGGGCAAGCGCGAGGGTCGCCGCAAGGATCAGGCGTCGCATGGTGTGGTCTCTCCGCGGGCTGGCGCCGTGCCGGCCTCGTTCCGGAGTCTGAGCGCGTCGCCGCCGGGGATGCAATGCTTGCCGGCCCGCCTCGCGATGCGCATCTTCCGCCGGTCGAGAGGAACGCCGCCCGTGATCGCGCTGCCTGCCCCCAAGCCCGAGATCCTCGCCCGCCGGGAGGAGATCCTCGAAGCCCTTCGCCGCATCGTGCCCGGAGATGGCGTGATCGGCGATGCGACGCGCCTCAAGCCCTATGAGACCGACGGCCTGGCCGCCTATCGCCAGGTGCCGCTCGCCGTGGTGCTGCCGCGCACGACCGAGGAAGTGGCCGCCGTGCTGCGCTGGTGCAACGCGAATGGCGTGCGCGTGGTCCCGCGCGGCGCCGGCACCTCGCTGTCCGGCGGCGCGCTGCCGCTGGCGGATGCCGTCGTGATCGGCCTGATGCGCATGAACCGCATCCTTGAGATCGACCTCGAGGACCGCTTCGCCGTGGTGGAGGCCGGTGTCACGAACATCGGCATCACCAAGGCCGTCGAAGGCGACGGCTTCTTCTACGCGCCCGATCCGTCGAGCCAGCTGGCCTGCATGATCGGCGGCAACGTCATGATGAATTCCGGCGGCGCGCATTGCCTGAAATACGGCGTCACCGCGAACAACCTGCTGGGCGTGAAGTTCGTCACGATCGAGGGCGAGGTCATCGACATCGGCGGCGCGCATCTCGACGCCGCGGGTTTCGACTGGCTGGGCCTGATCACCGGCAGCGAGGGCCAGCTGGGCCTGGTGACCGAGGTGACGGTGCGCATCCTGCGCGGGCCGGAAGGCGCGCGCGCCATGCTCGCCGCCTTCAAGGGCACCGAGATCGCAGGGGCCGCGGTCGATGCCATCATCGGATCGGGGATCATCCCCGTCGCACTCGAGTTCATGGACAAGCCCTGCATCCATGCCTGCGAGGCCTTCGCCCATGCCGGCTATCCGCTGGATGCCGAGGCGATGCTGATCATCGAGGTGGAAGGTTCCGTCGCCGAGCAGGACGACCTGCTGAACCGGATCAAGGCGATCTGCGAGCGCTTCGACCCGATCAGCCTGAAGGTCGCGGAGAGCGCCGAGCAGTCGCTCGCGATCTGGAAGGGCCGCAAGGGCGCCTTCGGCGCGGTCGGGCGCATCAGCCCCGACTATCTCTGCATGGACGGGACCATCCCGACCAGTGAGCTGCCCTTCGTGCTGAAGCGCATCGGGGAGATGAGCACGCAGTACGGCCTTGGCGTCGCCAACGTGTTCCATGCCGGCGACGGCAACCTCCATCCGCTCATCATGTTCGACGCGAACGACCCGGAATCCTTCCGCAAGGCGGAGGCCTTCGGCGCCGACATCCTGCGGCTCTGCGTCGAGGTCGGCGGCTGCCTGACCGGCGAGCATGGCGTCGGCGTCGAGAAGCGCGACCTGATGACGGTGCAGTTCACGGCGCGGGAGCTGGACCAGCAGCGCGCCATCAAGACCGCCTTCGACCCGCAATGGCTGCTGAACCCGTCCAAGGTCTTCCCGCTGGAGGGCGCGCCCGTGCCGCTGGCTGCCGAATGATGCGACAGCCCATGCATCGGACCCTGCGGCCGGCCGAGGCGCCGAATGGCGCCCGCCGCGCGTGCGGCGAGCCAGGCGCGCGGATCGGTCACGATCCGCGATCCCTGGCATGAGCGCGACGCTCGCCCCGGCCGACGAGGCCGCGGTCGCCGCCGCCGTCGCCGCGGCGCATGCCGCGCGCGAACCGCTCGCCATCGAGGGCAATGGCACCAAGCGCGGCCTGCTGCGCCCGGTGCAGGCCGCGCGCACGCTCTCGCTGCGCAACCTCTCCGGCATCACGCTCTACAGCCCGGCGGAGCTGGTGCTGTCCGCCCGCGCCGGCACGCCGATCCCTGAGATCGAGGCCGCGCTTGCGGAAAAGGGCCAGCAACTGATCGCCGAGCCGCCCGACACGCGCGCGATCTTCGGCACCGACGCGCCGGCCACGCTCGGCGGCATCGTCGCGACGAACCTCTCGGGCCCGCGCCGCATCACCTGGGGATCGATGCGTGACCACGTGCTCGGCATCCGCTTCGTGAACGGGCAGGGGGAGGTGCTGCGCTCGGGCGGGCGCGTGCTCAAGAACGTCACGGGTCTCGACCTGTGCAAGCTGCTCTCGGGCGCGCATGGCACGCTCGGCGTGCTCACCGAGATCACGCTGAAGGTCCTGCCGGCGGGCGAGACGAGTGCCACGCTGCGCGTGCATGTGCCCGACGCCGCGGCGGGCGTGCGCGTGCTCTCTGCCGGGCTCGGCAGCCCCTTCGGCGTCTCCGGCGCCGCGCTGGTGCCGGACGCGGCGGGCGGCTTCGCGGCCTGCCTGCGGCTCGAGGATTTCGCGCCCTCCGTCACCTACCGGTCCGCACGGCTCGCCGAGGACCTCGCGCCGCATGGCGACGTCGCGGTGCTCGATGCGGACGCCACGCGGGCGCTGTGGCGGGAGATCCGCGACGCCGCGCCGCTCGCCGCGCAGCCGGGCGAGGCCATCTGGCGCGTCTCGGTGCGTCCTTCCGCCGGGCCGGCGATGCTGGCCGCGGCGGATGCGCTGGGCGGGCGGGGCTTTCTCGACTGGGGTGGCGGGCTCGCCTGGCTCGCCGGGCCGGCGAGCGAGGCCGCGCATGGCGCCATCGCCGCCGCCGCTGCCGCCGCCGGCGGCACCTGCACCCTGTTCCGCGCGCCGGAGGCGCTGCGCCTGTCCGTCGCCGTGCTGCCCGACGAACCGGCTCCGCTCGCGGCCATCGGGCGGCGCGTGAAGGCGGCGCTCGACCCCGCCGGCATCCTCAACCCCGGTCGCATGAGGGCGGGGGCATGAGGCGCCGGCTCGCCGCGCTGCTCCTCGCCGTTCCGGCGGCGGCGGCGGCGCAGGGCTCGCCCGACGTCATCGACATCACGGCGGTCGCGGTCGAAGGCGCGACCGTCGCCGAATGCACCGACCGCGCCGGGCGGCTCGCCGCGCAGTCGCGCGCGCTCTCGCTCGCCACCGCGCCGCCGATCGACCTCGTCGCCGGCATGCGCACCTTCTACGACCACGTCATGCGGCTCGACGCGAATGGGGAGCTGAACTCCACCGCGCAGCTCAGCACCGTCTATGTCGCCGGCCACGATGCGGGCGGCGTGGAGCACCGGCGCGTCGTCACGCCCTTCGTGCGGGTGGAGGTGTCGCGCCCCTGGGGCACGCCGGCCGATGCGCCGTCGCGCATCTCCATCGCCTGGCTCTGGCTGAGCCGCATGGCGGAATCGGCCGAGCGCCCCGGCGGGCCGCTGGTGCAGTCGCCGCTGCTGCACCGCTTCGACGTCTCGGGCGAGGTCGAGACGCGCTACGGCAGCTGGGGCCATGCCGTCGCGCCCTGCCGCGCCGGGCGGGACGGGCGCTGGGCCGGCGCGGTGATGGTCTGGACCTACCTGCCGCCCTGAGCCGGGGCGGGGGCGGGGGCGCTCGCTTCCTGGATGGCGAAGCGGGCCCTGCCCTCGGCTTCCAGCGTGGCGCGGCGGGCATCGACCTGACGCTGCACCGCGTCGCGGTCGGACCGGCTGTAGCGGTAGCGGCGGCAGCCGGAATTCCAGTCCGTCACGGCGGCGTTGAAGGCCTGCACCTGGCCCTGCTTGGCCGCGCGCATGTCGGGCCGCGCGGCCTCGATGCGCACGTCGTTGAACATGCACCAGCGCAGTTCCGCGCGGCTCAGCGTGCGGCTGCCGTCATGCGCGGCGGGCTGGGTCTCGGTGAAGTCCTCGCTGCAGCCGATCAGGGCGAGGCCGAGGCAGGCGGCGGCCAGCAGGCGGAAGGTCATGGCGTGGCTCCCCGTCATGCGGAGGGTGGCAGGCATCTCGATCCTGCCCCGGGCGCCGCTGCCCCGCACTGATCCAGTTCACATGCCGGCCGGGGTTGTGCGCGGCGGCCCGCGCGGCCACCCTCCGGCCCAAGAGGGACTCGAAGGAAACCGCCATGGCCGCGCGCAAGCACCGCATCGCCGTCATTCCCGGCGACGGGATCGGCAAGGAGACGACGCCCGAGGGGCTGCGCGTGCTGGACGCCGCCGCCCGCCGCTTCGGCTTCGAACTCGACCTGACGCATTACGACTGGTCCTGCGAGACCTACGCCCAGACCGGCAAGATGATGCCCGATGATGGGATGGACCGGCTGCGCGACAGCGACTCGATCTTCCTCGGCGCGGTGGGCTGGCCGGGCGTGCCGGACCATGTCTCGCTCTGGGGCCTGCTGATCCCGATCCGCCGGCAGTTCGACCAGTATGTGAACCTGCGGCCGTGCAAGCTGCTGCCCGGGTCGAAGTCCCCGCTCGCCAACCGCGGCCCCGAGGACATCGACTTCTACGTGGTGCGGGAGAACACCGAGGGCGAGTATTCGTCCATCGGCGGGCGGATGTTCCCGGGGACGGACCGCGAATTCGTCTCCCAGCAGACGGTGATGACGCGCATCGGCTGCGACCGCGTGATCAAGTACGCCTTCGAGCTCGCCATGACGCGCAAGCGCAAGAAGGTGACGAGCGCCACCAAGTCGAACGGCATCACCTTCACCATGCCCTATTGGGACGAGCGCTTCGCCGAGATGGCGAAGCACTACCCGCAGGTGACGACGGACCAGTTCCACATCGACATCCTCTGCGCCCATTTCGTGCAGCATCCGGACTGGTTCGACGTGGTGGTGGGCTCGAACCTGTTCGGGGACATCCTGTCGGACCTGGGCCCGGCGGTTGCGGGGTCCATCGGCATCGCGGCGTCCGCCAACATCAACCCCGAGAAGACCTTCCCCTCGATGTTCGAGCCGGTGCACGGCAGCGCGCCCGACATCGCCGGCAAGTGGATCGCCAACCCGATCGGGCAGATCTGGTCGGGGGCGATGATGCTGGAGCATCTGGGGGAAAAGGCCGCCGCGGACTGCATCGTCGCGACCATCGAGAAGCTGCTCGCCGAGGGCGGCCCGCGCACGCGGGACATGGGCGGGCAGGCGGGGACGGTCGATGTGGGCCGCGCGATCGCCGAGGCGGTCGCCCGCGGCTGAACGGCCTGTCACTTGAGCGGCGGTTGAATCGTCGCTACCCTAGCCGGGCGTTGCGAGTGATTCGCAACTAGCCTTCCGGAGGTTGTCGGCATGGGCCGTGATTTCAGCCACATCGCGCGCCGCTGCGAGCGAGCCGTGGTCACGGCCTATCGCGAATTGCGCGAGCAGGGTGCCGGGGATTTCAGCGCCTTCGGCGCCTGCACCGCGCTGTACCGCATCCACCACCCGGAATCCTCGGTGAACGAGGCCCGTCGCCTCGTCGCCGAATGGATCGACCACCACATCGTCCGCGCCGAGGCGGGGCCGACCGACGGCTGCGGCTGCGACTGAAACCGGCGCCGGCGCGACCTAGCCGCGCCTGGCGTATTGCACCGCGTCGCGCCCCGCCCTTTCGCGCGCGACGATTAGCTTCATGATCTGCGCCGTGCCGTCGCCGATCTCGAGCCCCATCACGTCCCGCAGCCGCTGCTGGTGCGGCAGGTCCTTCGACCAGCCATAGTGCCCGTGCGTCAGCAGGCATTGGTGGATCACGTCGCGCGCCGTCTTGGGCCCGAGCCACTTGCACATCGCGGCCTCGGCCGTGTGCGGCGCGCCTTCGTCGCGCAGCCGCAGCGTGTGGTAGCAAAGCTGCCGCACGGCCGCGACCAGCCCCTCGCCCTCGGCCAGCGGGAAGCTCACGCCCTGGTACTGCGCGATGGGCGCGCCGAAGGCCTCCCGTTCGCGCACATAGGCCCAGGATTCGTCGAGCGAGGCCTGCGCCGTCGCGCAGCATTGCAGCCCGATCAGCGCGCGCGAATAGTCGAAGCCCTGCATCACCTGCACGAAGCCCATCCCTTCCTCGGCCAGCCGGTTCGCCGCGGAGATTCGCACCTCGTCGAGGAAGATGGAGCCGCGGCCGATCGCCCGGCTGCCGAGGTCGTCGAAGCGCGTCGTCGCCACCCCCTTCGCGTCCATCGGCACGAGGAAGGCCGAGACGCCGCGCGCCCCCGCATCCGCCGCGCCGGTGCGCGCGAAGATGATGGCCGCATCGGCCTGGTCGGCCATGCTGATCGAGGTCTTCTCCCCGTGCAGCACGTAGTCCCCGCCGTCGCGCCGGGCCTGCAGCTGCAGGTTCGCCGCGTCCGACCCGCCGCGCGGCTCGGTCAGGCCGATCGCGACCAGCGCCTGACCGGCCACGATGCGCGGGATCCATGCGCGCGCGAGGTCCGGCGACGCATGGCGGGCGAGGATCTGCCCGTTGAGCGAGGCGAGCAGCGGGATGTAGGCGACGTTGATGTCGGCATGGGCGATCGCCTCGATGGCGAGGCCCGCGGTGACGGAGGGCGCGCCGAGCCCGCCGAGCGCCTCGGGCAGGTCGGCGCCGATCAGGCCGAGCGCGCCCATCTCGGCCACCAGCTCGCGCTCGACGCGGCCGGCCTTCTCCCGCGCCATGTAGCCGGGCGCGATGCGCTCGCGGGCGAAGCGGCGCGCGGCCTCGGCGATCTCCCGCTGCTCGGGGCTGAGCGCCGTCGTCACCGGCGGGGCTTCCTCGCCTGCGGGCGGTCGATGGCGGCGGGCGCGACGCCGCCAGCCTCGGCGCAAGGCATGGTCATGGGCCGCTCCCTCATCCCGCCATGGTCAGGCCGCCGGAGACGCTGAGCACCTGGCCGGTGACATAGGCGGCGTCGTCGGAGGCGAAGAACAGGATCGCGCCGGGCAGGTCCTCCGGCGCGCCGATGCGGCCCATGGGCACGGCGCGGCGGAAGGCTTCCTCGAGCTTCTCGGGATTGCCCGCGCCCTGCTTGTAGCCCTCGAACAGCGTGGTCGCGGTCGGCCCGGGGCAGACCACGTTCACCGTGATGCCCTGGCGGGCATGTTCGCGCGCGAGCGTCTTGGAGAAGCCGAGCAGCCCCGCCTTGCAGGCGGCGTAGACCGCCTCCCCCGAGGAGCCGACGCGCGCCGCGTCGGAGGCGATGTTGACGATCCGCCCCGCGCGGCGCGCGACCATGCCCGGCAGCACGGCATGATGCATGTTGAGCGCGCCGATCAGGTTCACCTCGATCAGCCGCCGCCATTCCTCCGGCGTGCTGTCGGCGAACAGGCGGAAGACGTCCCAGCCGGCATTGTTCACGAGCACGCCGACGGGCCCGAGCGCCTCCTCGGCCGCCGCGACGGCGGCGCGCACGGCGGCATGGTCGGTGATGTCGCAGGCGAAGGGTCGGGCGGTGCCGCCTTCCGCGGCGATGGCGTCCGCCAGCCGCCCGGCGGCGGCCGCGTCGATGTCGAAGATCGCGACGCGCGCGCCCTCGGCCGCGAAGCGCCGGCAGGTGGCGCTGCCGATGCCGCCGGCGCCGCCGGTGACGATGACGGTCCTGTCGCGCAGCCCGCGCATGGCGTTTCCCCGCTGGTCTTGTTGATATGACAATACTATGATGCATTCCATGGAAACTGGCAATGCATTGATGGAACGCCCGGGCGCGCCCGGCGCCGAGGCGCGGTTCGACGTGGCCAACCGCCTGTTCCTGCGGCTCTACCAGGCGTCCAACCTGATGCACAAAACCGGCACGCGCGCGGTCGGCGGCTTCGGCGCGACCACGCAGCAATGGGCCGTGCTGGGCGCGCTGTCCCGCCCCGCGGCGCGCGGGCGGGGCATGACGGTGAAGGACCTGATCGCCTTCCTGATGGTCAGCCGCCAGAACCTGACCGCCGTGCTCGACCGGCTGGAGGAAGCGGGCCTGGTGGAGCGCATCCGCACGGCGGGAGAGGACGGCCGCCTGCGCCATGTGCGCCTGACGCCGCGGGGCGAACGCCAATGGGGCGAGATGCTGGGCGCCATCCGCCGCTACTACGACGCGGCGCTGGCCGACTTCACCACCGAGGAATGCGTACTGCTGTTCCGGCTGCTCGACCGGCTGCGCGACGGGCTCGCCGCGCTCGAGGCGCCGGACGATGCCTGAACGCTACCCCGCAGGCTTCGCCCAGCCGATCGCGGCGCGCGCCAGCGCGTCGATAGTGTCCGCCACGGGGAAGGGCAGGGCGGGGCCCGCGGAGATGCCGAGCGGGATCTCCGTGCAGCCCAGCACCACGGCCCGCGCGCCGCGCGCGACGAGGCGCGTCGCGGCCTCGGCGAGCGGGGCGTAGGCCTCCGCGACGCGGTTCGCCTTCACCTCGTCGATCGCCGGCATGACGACGCGGTCCATCTCCTCCGTCTCCGGCACCAGGACCTCGTAGCCGCGCCCTTCGAGCCGTTCCTGGTAGAGCCGCATGGCGAGCGTGCCCTTGGTGGCGAGCAGCCCGATCCGGCCGTCATGCGCGCCAAGCCGGCGCAGCTCGTCCGCCGCGGCCTCGACGATGTGCAGGATGGGCAGGCGCGTCGCGTCCTGCATCGCCGCGAACCAGCCATGGGCGGTGTTGCAGGGGATGGCGACGGCGCCGCAGCCGGCCGCTTCCAGGCCGCGCAGGCCGCGCAGCAGCCAGGGCAGCGGGTCCTCGCCGCCCGAAAGCCGCGCCGCGGTGCGATCCGGCACGCGCGGGTCGGACCAGAGGATGGCCGGGATGTGGTCCTGGTCCCGCGTCGCGGGTGTCAGCAGCGTCAGCCGCTGCATGAAGGTCGCACCGGCGAGCGGCCCCATGCCGCCCAGCACGCCGAGCATCCGCGCCTCGCTCATCCCATCACCCCGTCCCAGGTCAGCTTCACGCCCGTGACCAGCAGCAGTCCGTAGAGCAGCCGGTAGAACAGCGCATCCGACACGTGCTTCTGCATCCAGATGCCCAGATACACGCCCGCCGGCGCGAGCGGCAGCAGCACGAGGCTCGTCGCGAGGTTGCCCAGCGAGAGATTGCCCAGGAACCAGTAGGGCACGAGCTTCACGTAGTTCACCACGCCGAAGAAGACGACCGTCGTCGCCGCCATCACCTGGCGGTCGAGCCGGCGCGGATAGAGGTAGATCGCGAGCGGCGGCGACCCCGCATGCGCGATGGTGCTGGTGAAGCCCGACCCCGCCGCGCAGATCACCGCCTTGACGGGGTTGTGCGGCGCGGCCGCCGGCGCCTGCCCGCGCCGCGCGAGCCAAAGCGTGCGCGCGAGGAACAGCAGCGTCGTGATGCCGACCATCCCCTTGATGGCGCGGTCGGAGAACATGCTGAAGGCGAGCGCGCCCACCAGGATGCCGGCCAGCGCGCCGGGCACCAGCACGCGCATCTCCCGCTTGTCCCACTTGCCCCACCAGGCGCGCAGCCCGGAGACATCCATCGCGCACAGCAGCGGCAGCGCGATCCCCGCCGCGACGGGCGCCGGCACCGTCAGGGCCATCAGCGGCACGAGCAGGTTGCCCGCGCCCGAGGCGAAGCCGCCCTTGCTGATGCCCGTGATGAGCACCGCCGGAATGGCCAGTATGTAGAACCAGGGATCGAGGATGAAGGGCAAGGCGGGGTGACGCGTCGGTGAGGCTTGTGTATGCCACGCCCCCTTCGTGGCGCCCATCCCGGACCGGAATGCCGATGGAACATCTGAACGACACGACCTGGCTGATCGCGCTCGCCGCCGCCATGGCGGCGACGGGGCTCGTCTCGGGCACGCTGGCGGGGCTGCTCGGCGTCGGCGGCGGCATCGTCATCGTGCCGCTGCTGTTCAACGTGTTTCCCTTCTTCGGCATTCCCGAGAGCATCCAGATGAAGGTCGCGGTCGCGACCTCGCTCGCCACCATCATCCCCACCTCGATCCAGTCGGCGCGCAAGCATCATGCGAAGGGCGCGATGGACATGGCGCTGCTGCGGTCCATCTGGCCGGCGATGCTGGCGGGCGTGCTGCTCGGCACCTTCCTCGCCGTGCATGTGCGCGGGGAAGGGCTGACCGCGGTCTTCGCCATGGTGGCGCTGCTGGTGGCGCTCAACATGGGCTTCACCGGGGTCGACTTCAAAATCACCGACAGCGTGCCGGACGGGCCGCCGCGCCAGGCGCTCGGCATCGGCATCGGGTCGGTCAGCGCCATGATGGGCATCGGCGGCGGGACGCTCGGCGTGCCCTTGCTGTCGATGTTCGGCTACCCGATCCGCCAGGCGGTCGCGACCGCCTCGGCCTTCGGGCTGATCATCTCGATCCCGGCGACCATCGGCTTCGTCTGGGGCGGCTGGAACGATCCGCTGACGCCGCCCTTTTCCCTGGGCTACGTGAACCTGCTGGGGGTCGCGCTGATCGCGCCGGCCTCGATCCTGGCCACGCCCTGGGGGGTGCACCTGGCGCACACCATCCCGCCGCTGTGGCTGAAGCGCGCCTTCGCCGTCTTCCTCTTCGCCACCAGCATCCGGATGTTCTGGTCGCTGGTCACCTGAGCGTCAGGCGGACCATCACCCCGGCGGGCGATGGTCCTTGAACATCTCCCGCAGTTTCGTCTTGAGGATCTTGCCCGTCGCCGTGTGCGGGATCTCGTCCAGCACCACCAGGTCGTCGGGCAGCCACCATTTCGCGACCTTGTCCGCGAGGAACTCCCGCATCTCGGCCAGCGAGGGGGAGAGCACGCCCGGCTTCATCACCAGGATCAGCAGCGGCCGCTCGTCCCATTTGGGGTCGGCCATCGCGACGACGGCGGCCTCCGCGACCCCCGGATAGCCGACCGCCGCGTTCTCGAGCGCGATGGAGGAAATCCACTCCCCGCCCGACTTGATCACGTCCTTGGACCGGTCGGTGATCTCCATGTAGCCGTGCTCGTCCATGGTCGCGACGTCGCCGGTGTCGAAGAAGCCGGACTCGTCGAGGATCTCCTCCTCCTCCCGCCGGAAGTAGCGCCGCGCGACGGCGGGGCCGCGCACCTTGAGCCGGCCGAAAGTCATCCCGTCCCAGGGCAGTTCGCGCCCGGCATCGTCGGTGATCTTCATCTCGACCGAATAGGGCGGCGTGCCCTGCTTGGCCTGCAGGGAGAGCATCGCCTCGCCCGTCAGCCCCGCGACCTCCGGCTTCACCGCGAACAGCGTTCCGACGGGGGAGAGTTCCGTCATGCCCCAGGCATGGATCACGCGCACGCCGTACTTTTCCTGGTAGGCGCGGGTGATGGCGGGCGGGCAGGCGGACCCGCCGATCGCGACGCGCTGCATGGAATCGACGCGCGCGCCCGTCGCCTCCAGGTGCTGCAGCAGCATCATCCAGACGGTCGGCACGGCGGCGGAGAAGGTGACGCGCTCGCGCTCGATCACCTCGTGCACCGAGGCGCCGTCGAGCTTCGCCCCCGGCATGACCATCGCCGCACCCACCATCGGCGCGCAGAGCGGCAGGGACCATCCGTTGGCGTGGAACATCGGCACGACCGGCATGACGCGGTCGCCCGCCGCCAGGCCGAAGGCGTCCACCTGGTTGCACACCATGGCGTGGATCACGTTGGACCGGTGCGAATAGACGACTCCCTTGGGGTCGCCCGTGGTGCCGGAGGTATAGCAGATGCCCGCCGCGGCCTGTTCATCCACGCGCATCCACGCGAAGTCGCCATCGACCTCGGCGATCCAGTCCTCATAGGCCACGGCGTTGCGCAGGCTGGTCTGCGGCATGTGCGCGGCGTCGGTCAGGATGACGAAGCGCTCGACCGCCGGAAGCCTGTCGGCCAGCGACTGAACCAGCGGCACGAAGGTCAGGTCCAGCATCAAGATGCGGCTGCCGGCGTGGTTCATGATCCAGGCGATCTGGTCCTGGAACAGCCGCGGATTGACCGTGTGGTAGACGGCGCCGGCGCCGGTGATGCCGTACCAGGCCTCCATGTGCCGCCATGTGTTCCAGGCGAGCGTGGCCACGCGGTCCCCCGGCCGGATGCCGTCCTTCGCCAGCCGCTGCGCCACCTTCAGCGCGCGACCGCGGATCGTGGCGTAGTCCGTGCGGTGGAAGGGGCCTTCCACCGACCGCGTCACCACGTCGCGCCGCGGGTGCTGGATCGCGGCATGGTCGATGACCGTGTGCATCAGCAGCGGCCAGTCCTGCATCAGGCCAAGCATCATGTTCCTCCCTGCGTCGATCCTTCCGCCCCTGGGATGCGGGCGCCGACGTTCCGGTCGCGGGAGGCTACACGAAATCCCCGCCCCGTCAGCGGGGGGCGAAGCAGCGGCGCGCGAGGAGGAAGGCGGGCACCGCGAAGGCCGCGCCGGCCAGCCCCGCGCCGGGCATGCCGAACACCGCGATGCCGAGCCCGCCCGCCGCGGCACCCCCCGCCTGGCCCAGGAAGATGGCCGAGGCGTTGCACGCCATGACGAAGCCGCGCGCTTCCGGCGCCAGCGTGGCGAGCCGCGCGCCGACCGCCGGGCCGAGCGCGAAAAGACACCCCGCCGAGGCCAGCACCGCCAGCGCCTGCAAGGGCAGGGCGAATCCGCTGCCCGCCAGCAACCCCGCAAGCAGCGCCGCCTGCAGCAGGTTCGCCGCCAGCACGCCGGCGGGCAGCAGCGCCGCGGCACGCGAACCGCGATCGGCCAGCCGCGCGCCGATCGGCAACCCGGCCAGCGACGCGATGCCCACCAGCGCCTGCACCGCCGCGACGCCGCTGCCCGAAAGGCCGGAGACCGCGTTCGTCACCGGCCCGATATAGGCGGCGATGGAAAACACCGCCGTGAAGGCCGCGACGTTCAGCAGCAGCGCCGGCACCACGCCCGGGATGCGCAGCGCCGCGATGCCGCCCGCGGCACCGCCCGCATCGCCCGCCACGCGCGGGACGTAGACGCGGATCGCGATGGCGGCGGCAACCGCGATGATGGCGGCGAAGGCGAAGCAGCCGCGCCAGCCGAAGGCATCCCCCACCACCGATCCGGCCGGGATGCCAAGCAGGAAGGCCGCCGTCGTGCCGCCCACCACCAGCGCCAGCGCGCGACCGCGCTTTTCCGGTGGGGCGAGCGCCACGGCCGCCGCGCTCGCCGCCGGAATCACCGCCGCCGCCGCGACGCCCGCCGCGACGCGCAGCGCGAGCAGCGCGGGAAAGGCCGCGACCGCGACGATGGCGAGGTTGAGTGCCGCGAGCACCAGAAGGGCGAGCACCATCACCCCGCGCCTCTCCCGCCCCGCTAGCAGGGCGGCGACGGGCGGGGCGGCGATGGCGAAGGCGAGCGCATAGACGGTGGCGAGCTGCCCCGCCGTCGCGACCGGAACGGACAGGTCGGCGGCCATCTCCGCCAGCAGCCCGGCGAAGACGAAGGATTGCGTCGCCGTGGCGAAGGAGGCGGCCGCGAGGACCGGGATGCGGGGGGCGGCCATCCTAGCCAGATGGGACGCTATTCGGCCGGCGCCAGCGCCGCGCCCGCCGGCAGCGCCCGCGCCCGCCGCCAGGGCAGGGCGAGCGCGTAGAGCGCCGGCACCACCAGCAGCGTGGCGAAGGTCGCGAGCGAGAGCCCGCCGATCATCGCGATCGCCATCGGCCCCCAGAACACCGAGAGCGTCAGCGGCACGAAGGCGAGCACGGCGGCGAGCGCCGTCAGCAGCACCGGGCGCGCGCGGCGCACCGTGCTCTCGATGATGGCCGCGCGCAGCGCCACCCCGGCCTCCAGGTCCTGCCGCACCTGGTCGACCAGGATCTGCGTGTTGCGCATCACCATCCCCGCCAGGGCGATGACGCCGAGCAGCGCGACGAAGCCGAAGGCCGAATCCATCGCCAGCAGCGCGAAGGCCGCGCCCGGTATGCCGAGCGGGGCGGTGACGAAGACCAGCGCCGTCCGCCCGAAATGCCGCAGCTGGGCCATCAGCAGCAGCAGCATCGCCGCGACCATCAGCGGGAACATCGCGAACAGCGCCGCATTGGCCTTGCCGGATTCCTCGGCCGCGCCGCCCGCTTCGATGCGCAGGCCGACGGGCAGGCGCTCGATGACGGGGCCGAGCCGCGCGGCGACCGCCCCGCTGACATCCGGCGCCTGCAGGCCCGGCGCGATGTCCGCGCGCACGGTCAGGTAGGCTTCGCGGTTGCGGCGGAACAGGATCGGCTCCTCCGCCTCCGGCACCAGCCGCGCGACCTGGGAGAGCGGCACCGGCCCCGCCGGCGTGCCGAGCGAGACATCGGCGAGCGTGTCCATGGTCAGCCGCTCGGCGGCCGGGGCGCGCAGCACGACGTCGACCAGGCGGTTGCCCTCGCGATGCTGCGTCGCCGTCACGCCGCTGAGCAGCAATTGCAGGGAGGAGGCGACCTGCTGCGGCGAGAGGCCGAGTTCGGCGACGCGCGCGCGGTCGAGTTCGAGCCGCAGCGTCGGCGCGCGTTCGCCCCAGGCCATGGAGACGTCGCGCGTGCCGGGGGTGGCGCGCATCACCGCCATCACCTCCTCCGCCGCCGCGCGCAGCGCGGCCGGGTCGTCCCCATGCACGCGGAACTGCACGGGGTGGCCGACCGGCGGGCCGAAATCGAGGCGGGAGACGCGCACCCGCGCCTCCGGCACCAGGCCCTGGTCCACCAGCGCCATCAGCCGCTCGCGCAGCCTTTCGCGCGCTGGGACGTCGCGCGCCTGGACCACGAGCTTGGCGAAGGCCTCGTTCGGCAGGTCGGGATTGAGCGCGAGGAAGAAGCGCGGGCTGCCCTGGCCGACATAGGTGGTGACGAGCCGCGCATCGGCGTCGCCTTCCAGCGCCTGCTCGATCCGCCGCGCGGCGGCGAGCGTGGCACCATGCCCGGCGCCCTGGCGCAGCGTGACGTCGACCAGCAGTTCGAGCCGCGCGGAGGTGGGGAAGAACTGCTTGCGCACCATGCCCATCGCCGCGAAGCCCGCGACCAGCACGACCAGCGTCGCGCCGATGACGATGAAGCGGTGGTCCACGCACCAGCCGACGACGCGGCGGAAGGCGCGGTAGCCCGGCCCGTCATAGCCATGCCCGTGCCCGCCGCGCCTGGGCGTGGGCAGCAGCTTCACCCCGAGCCAGGGCGTGAACAGCACCGCGACGAACCAGGACGCGATGAGCGCGAAGCCCACCACCCAGAAGATGCCGCCGGCATATTCGCCGGCGGTCGAGCGCGCGAAGCCGACCGGCAGGAAGCCCGCGACGGTCACCAGCGTGCCGGACAGCATCGGCCCGGCCGTGGATGTCCAGGCGAAGGTCGCGGCCTTGGCGCGCGTCCAGCCTTCCTCGAGCTTCACCACCATCGCCTCGATGGCGATGATCGCATCGTCCACCAGCAGGCCGAGGGAGAGGATCAGCGCGCCGAGCGTGACGCGTTCCAGCTCCATCCCCGTCGCCAGCATGACGATGAAGACGATGGCGAGCGTCAGCGGCACCGACAGCGCGACGATCACCCCTGCCCGCAGCCCGAGCGAGAGGAAGGAGACGAGCATCACCACGCCGAGCGCGGCGGCGAATTTCAGCAGGAACTCCGAGACGCTCTCCTGCACCACGCCGGCCTGGTCGACGATCTGCGTCACCGCGATGCCGGTCGGGATGACGCGGCGCTCGGCCTCCATGGCGCGGGCGAGGTCGGCGCCGAGCGTCACCACGTTCACGCCGGGCTGCTTGCCCACCGCGAGCAGCACCGAATCCTGGCCGCCCTGACGGATCCCGCTGGAAGGCGGGTCGGCGAAGCCGCGCGTCACCTCCGCGATGTCGCCCAGCCGCAGGGAGCGGCCCTGCGCCGCGACCGGCACGTCGCGGATCGCGGCCAGCCCGTCGAAGCCGCCGCCGACGCGTAGGTGCAGCCGCGTCGCATCCCCTTCCACCACGCCCGCGGGTGCGACGGGGTTGTGGCGCGCGAGCGCATCCAGGATCGCCTGCGGCTGCAGGCCGAGCGATGCGAGGCGCGCATGCGCGACCTCGACATGGATGCGCTGGGGCTGCTCGCCGAAGATGCGCACCTTGTCCACGCCGGGCACGCGCAGCAGGCGCGCGCGGATGCGTTCCGCCTGGCGCACCAGTTCCGCGTTGTCCGCGCCCGTCACGGCGTAGATCGCGGACCAGACGTCGGAATACTCGTCGTCGAAGAAGGGGCCCTGCACGCCGCCGGGCAGGGTGTGGCGCATGTCGCCCACCTTCTTGCGCACCTGGTACCACAGCGCCTGCACCTGGGCTGGCGGCGTCGTGTCCCGCAGCACCACGGTCATCACCGCCTGGCCGGGGCGGGTGAAGGTTTCCACCCGGTCGAGAAAGGCCAGGTCCTGCAGCCGGCTCTCGATCGGGTCGGCGACGTGGCGCTGCATCTCGTCGGCCGTGGCACCGGGCCATTGCGCGGTGACGACCATGACCTTGATGGTGAAGCCCGGATCCTCCGCGCGGCCGAGGCGCAGATAGGCCATGGCGCCGGCCGCGCCGAGCATCAGGATGAGGAACAGCGTCAGCGCGCCGTTGCGCACGCCCCAGTCGGAGAGGTTGAAGCCCATGGCGGCGGCGCCTCAGCGCAGGGTCGCGAGGGCGCGCGTCTGCACGATGCGCACCGGCGTGCCGGGATCGAGCAGCTGCGGGCCGAGGGCGACGACCTTGTCGCCTTCCGCCAGCGCACCGCGCAGCGCGACCTGCGTCGCGCCGAGCTGCGCGACCTCCACCGGCACGGCGACAAGCCGCGCGCCTTCCACCTTCCACACCATCGGACCCTGGCCGCGATCGTGCAGCGCGGAGGCCGGCAGCAGCGCGACCGGCGCGCTTTCCGCGCGCAGCCGGATGGTCCCCGTCATGCCGAGCGCGGCCCAGTCCGGCGCGGCGGGCAGGGCGAAGCGCGCGGCATAGGTGCGCAGCATCGGGTCGGCCTGGGGCGCGACTTCCCGCAGCCGTGCCGCGACCGGCTGGCCTGGCCGCGCCCAGAGTACCGCCTCGGCGGTCGCGGAGAGCAGGCCGGGCAGGGCGCCTTCGGGCACCTGCACCAGCAATTCGCGCTCGGCCGGGTCGGCCATGCGCAGCACCGCCTGGCCTTCCGCCACCACCTGCCCCGATTCGGCGAGCAGCGCGGTGATCACGCCATCGGTCGGCGCGCGCAGGATGGTGTGTTCCAGCCGGTTGCGCGCCAGCGCCAGCGAGGCGCGGGCGGAGGCGGTCCGTTCCTCCGCGCTGCGCGCGGTGGCCTGGCGCTGGTCGTCGAAGGCGGCCGCGACATGCCCCGCGGCGAGCAGCCGGCGGGAGCGGTCGGCATCGGCCTGCGCGCGGCGCATCTCGGCCTCGGCCGCGGCGAGGTCGGCCTCGGCGGCGCGCATGGCAAGCGCGATGTCGGCCGGGTCGAGCCGCGCGAGTTCCTGCCCCGCGACCACGGCGGCGCCGACATCCACCAGCCGGACGGCGATGCGCCCGCCGGCGCGGAAGGCGATGTCCGCTTCCCGCCGCGCGCGGATCACGCCCGCGAAGGCGCGGGGCTGCTCGGCCGGGGCGAAGCGGATGTCCGCCACCTGGACGGGCCGGGGCGGCTCGGGTGCTGCGGCCTGGGGGCCGCTGTCGCGGCAGGCGGGGAGGAAGGCGAGGGCGGCGAGGGCGGGCAGGGCGGCACGCATGGCGGGTCTCCTGGTCTGCGCCGGGAGATCGCATATGGAATGACGAAAGTCAATAATCGTCAGTGATCAGGAATCAGGTCTCAGCCCCCGGACCAGCAGGTCGAGCATCCCGTCCAGCTCGCCGGCCATCTGCGCTTCCTCGACCTGCCGCTTGTCCATCGCGTCCGCGATCAGCACGGGATGCGTCCAGCACAGCGTCGCCTGCTTGAGCATCCGCGCGCCCTCAGCCGGATCCACGGGTGCGAACTCGCCGCGCCGCGCGCCATCTTCCAGCACGCGGGCGAGGGCGGACTCGATGCGCGCGATGAAGGTCGCGATCACGCCCCAATGCTCGCTCATCGCGGCCGAGACCATGTCGTGCATGCGCTTCTGGTCGAAGAACAGCGCCAGGTGTCGCGCGTGCAGCATGCGCAGCATGGCGCGCAGCCGGTCCGCCGCCGCGCCGGGGCCGGCCGCGATGGTCTCGAGGTCGCCGGTCACGCCTTCCAGCAGCCGCGCCGTGATCGCCTCGTTGATCGCGCTTTTGGACGGGAAGAAGCGATAGACATTGGCCGGCGACATGCCGAGCTCGCGCGCGATGTCGGCGACCGCCGTCTTCTGGTAGCCGATGGCGCGGAACAGCCCTTCCGCCACTTCCAGGATCCTCTGGCGGGTGGCGGCGGCGCGATCTTCCTGCGATGCCGGTGCGGGCGAAGCCATGGAGTGAGGGATTCCGTCACGCGTCAGCGCATCATGTAGGCGCCCCGTGCCGGCGCCGCCAGCACCGTTGTTGTCCTCGATCCCGCGCTGCACCATGTATCCTCCCGATCAATACGAGGAGTCGACCGTGGCAGGCGTGCCGGACATCAGCCCCGAGGAGACCTGGGCCGCGCTGCGCGACGACCCGCAGGCCGCCCTTGTCGACGTGCGCACCGACGCCGAGTGGAACTTCGTCGGCATCCCGGACCTGGCGAGCCTGGGCAAGCAGCCGGTCCTTATCCCCTGGCAGCTCTACCCGACGATGCAGATGAACTCCCATTTCGCGGACCACCTGCACAAGGCGGGGCTGACGCCGCTGCACCGGATCTACTTCATCTGCCGATCCGGTGCGCGCTCCCTCGCCGCGGGCCAGGCGGCGCAGGCGGCGGGCTTCCCGCACGCCTTCAACGTGGCGGACGGCTTCGAAGGCCCGGTGGACGGCGAGGGCCATCGCGGCACCGTCGCCGGCTGGAAGGCGGACGGGCTGCCCTGGCGGCAACGCTGACGTCGCGGCATCCTCCCCGCCTCGTCATCCAGGGGAGAACGCCATGACGCCGCTGCCGCTCAAGACCGAGTTCCTGTTCCGCGTGGTGCTGTCCGTCGGCGCGCCGCAATCCGTGGGCGCGACGCGCAACGGGGAGCTGCGCATCGTGCCCGTCACCGGCGGCACGGCCGAGGGGCCGCGCTTCAAGGGGGAGGTGCTGCCCGGCACCGCGGCCGACTGGCTGCGCGTCGATGCCGACGGCACGGCGCACATGGATGTGCGCCTGACACTGAAGGCCGAGGGCGGCGGCATCGTCTACATGCACTACACGGGCATCCGCACGGGCACGCCGGAGGTCCTGGCGCGGCTCAATGGCGGGCAGGCGGTCGATCCGTCCGAATACTATTTCCGTACCGCCGTGCGGTTCGAGACGGGGGCGGCGGAGCTGGCCTGGATGAACAAGATCGTCGCGGTGGGCGTGGGCCAGCGGCCGCCGAGCGGGCCGACCTACGACGTGTATGCGGTGGCCTGACGAAGGTCGGGGGAGGGGAACCTCCCCCGAACCCCCTCCGTTCTTTGGTCACAAAGAAGGTTGAGGGGGGTCCGGGTCCCATCGACGTTGCGGAGCAACGCCGATGGGCGCCCGGTTCGGGGGGAGAAGTTCCCTTCTCCCCCCGCCCTCACCGGCGCCCGGCCAGTTGCCGGTTCTCCAGCCGCGACAGCAGCCGCACCAGCGGCCACAGCAGGATGAAATACGCCACCGCCGCGGCCATGATCGGCGTCGCGTTGTAGGTCACGCTCTGCGCCTGGCGCGCCTGGAACAGCAATTCGGGCAGCGCGACGACGGAGGCGATGGAGGTCAGCTTCACCACTTCCAGCGTGTTCGAGATCAGGTCCGGCAGCACGTTCCGCACCGCCTGCGGCAGCACGACATGCGCCATGGTCTGCCCGCGCGTCAGGCCCGTGGAGCGCGCCGCCTCGATCTGCCCGCGCGGCACGCTCTCGATGCCCGCGCGCAGGATCTCCCCGTAATAGGCACCGGTGTTCAGGAAGAAGCCGATCGCGACCGCGCCCCAGGCGCCGACATCCAGCCCGATGAAGGGCAGCCCGGCGAAGATGAACACCAGCAGCACCAGCGGCGGCAGCGCGCGGAAGGTGTCCACCCAGGCGCGCAGCGGCCACTTCACCCAGGGGTTCCGCACGGTGGACAGGGTGGCGAGGATGATGCCGCCCGCCACGCCGAGCGGCACGACGAGCACCGAGAGCATCAGCGTCGCCTGCAGCCCCTGCCACAGGATGGGCCAGGCCTCGCTGATGATCTGCCAGCTGAAGAAGGTCTCGAGGAACAGGTCCATCGCTCGCTACCTCTTCCACGCGAAGCGCGTCTCGATCCACCGGCCGAGCACGACGACAGGGAAGAACAGCACCAGGTAGGCGATCGCGCCGAGCGTCAGCGGCGACGGGTTGAAGGAGAAGGACACGCCGGCATTCGCGGCACCCAGGATGTCCGGCACCGCCACTACGGAAGCGAGCGCCGTCCCCTTGGTGATCGCGATGGTGCGGTTGGTCAGCGGCGGGATGGTGATGCGCAGCGCCTGCGGCAGTACCACCCAGCCCAGCGTCTGCACGAAGCCGAGCCCGGTCGAGCGCGCCGCCTCCCACTGCCCCTTGGGCACGGAGGTGATGCCGGCCCAGAAGATCTCCTCCGAGAACGCCATCAGCACGAGCGTCAGCGCGAGCCAGGATGCGACGAAGCCGGAGAGTTCGACGCCCGCATTCGGCAGCCCGAAGAACAGCAGCACGATGATGACCAGCGGCGGCAGGGCGCGGAACAGGTCCACCAGGAAGATGATCAGCCAGTTGAGCGGCCTGATGCCGAAGGCGCGCACCAGCGCCAGCAGCAGCCCGAGCGCCAGCCCCGCCACGATGATCAGCGCCGCGAGCTCCACCGTCAGGAAGAAGCCCTCGACGATCTTCGGCAGGTACTGCGCCATGACGCGCGCATTGAAGAAACTGTCGGTGAACCGCTCCCAGCCGGTCATGCCTCAATGCCGCTCGATCTGGGAGATGAAGGCGCGCGTCCGTTCATGGCTGGGGTTGGTGAAGATCTCCGACGGGATGCCTTCCTCGATGATCGCGCCGTCGGACATGAACACGACGCGGTCGGCGGCGGCCTTGGCGAAGCCCATCTCGTGGCTGACCACGACCATGGTCATGCCGTCCTCCCGCAGCTCCCGCATCACGGCGAGCACGCCGCCCACCAGTTCCGGGTCGAGCGCGCTGGTCGGCTCGTCGAACAGCATGACGCGGGGTTCGAGCGCGATGGCGCGCGCGATGGCCACGCGCTGCTGCTGCCCGCCCGAAAGCTGCAGCGGGTAGTGATCGGCGCGGTCGGCGAGGTGCACGCGGTCGAGCGCCGCGCGCGCCTTCGCCTCGGCCTCCGCCCGCCCCATCCCCTGCACCTTGCGCAGCGCGAGCGCGACGTTCCCCAGCGCGGTCATGTGCGGATAGAGGTTGAAGGACTGGAACACCATGCCGATGCGCTGGCGCGCCTTGTTGATGTCCGTGCGCGGGTCGAGCATGTCGATGCCGTCCACCACGACCGAGCCGGAGGACGGGTCCTCCAGCCGGTTCAGGCAGCGCAGCAGCGTGGATTTGCCGGAGCCCGAGGGGCCGATCAGGAACACCAGTTCCTTCTCGGCCACCGCCAGGTCGACCCCCTTCAGCACGTGAAGGTGGCCGAAATGCTTGTGGATCGCGCGCGCCTCGACGATCGGCGCGCGCCCGGATCCTGTCATCAGCCGCAGCGCGGGTTCTGCGGCGTCGGGTCGTAGCCCGGCATGTCCGGCGGGCCATAGCCGGGGAACTCGATGTTCTCCGCCTGGTCGGGGCCGGGGCGGTCGCCGAACCAGCGCTCGGAGATGCGGGCGATGAAGCCGTCGCGCTTCATGCAGGTCAGGATGTCCTCGACCTGGTTGCGCATCGCGCCCGAGTCGCGACGGAAGGGCGTGCCCCAGTGCAGGCGCGACCCGGGCAGCACGAAGTCAGCCACGTATTGCGGATTGCGGGAGGCCGAGAAGCGCACGACCGTGTTGCCCGACAGGTTCGCGTAGGCGCGCCCCTGGATCACGGCCTGCGCCGCGTCCGCCTGGCTGTCGAAGGCGAGCAGCGTCAGGTTCAGCCGTTCCCGGTTGTTGTTCACCCACTGCTCGTAGGGCGTGCCCTTGTTCACGCTGATCGTCTTGCCGCGCAGGTCCTCCTCGGACCGGATCGGCGCCGTGCCGCGGCGGATGCCGAACTGCAGCTCGGTCCAGATGTAGCCCTCGGTGAACAGCAGCGCCTCGGCGCGCTCGCGCGTCACGGTCGTCGGCGCGCAGAGGAAGTCGTAGCGCCCGGCGTTCAGCGCCGGAATGAGTCCCGAGAAGGCGGCGCTGTCGATCACGATCTCGCGGCCCATGCGGCGCGCGACTTCCCGGAACAGGTCGATCTGGAAGCCCTGGACGCCGCCCTGGAGGTTCGGGAAGGCGTGCGGGGCGAAGGTTCCGTCCACCGCGCAGCGCAGCGGCGGCTGGCCCTGGGCCAGGGCTGGCCCCGCCATGGCGGCGGAAACGAGGGCGGCGGCGATCAGCCTGCGCATGGTGGAAACCTCCTGGTCATGTGTGCGGCTGCAACATTTCCAGATGGCTGCCCTGCTGTCCATGCAGGCACCGCCACAAAACCGCCGCTGGAGCGTCCCGCTGGCGCCTCCGCGTGCTGTTCAACTGCTGGATGAACGGAGGCGCCACCATGCCTGTCATCCCCATCACGCTGATCACCACCGGCCTCGCCGGCACCCTGCTGCTCATCCTGCTTTTGCTCGGCGACGCCACCGCGCCGGGGCGCATGCCGCTCGCCTATGCCGCGCTCCTGGCGCTCGGCGGCGGGGCGCTGATGCTGGTGGGGCTGATGATGCTGGAACCGCGGCGCCAGGGTCCCGACGCCCTGCATTCCGGTCGGGGCGAGTAGGCGAGGCGGAGGCCGACCGACCGGAAGCGCCGGCCCGGGCCGATCAGCGCACAGGCGCCCTCGAAGGTCAGGGCGCCGCTCGCGCGCTCCCTGCGGCCCGGTCACGGCGGCGGGTCATCGTTCCTCGTGCCGGTTGTCCATGCCGCGGAAGACGATCAGCGGCCGCGACGACCGCGCCCGCGGCGTCATCTCCAGCCAGCCGAGGAATTCCACCAGCACCTTGCCCGTGATGTCCGCGACGTGGCGCCGATGCGCCGCCTCGGGCGTGTACCAGTCGAGGTCCTCGAGTTCCCCCGACCCGGCGATCTCGCCATGCACGGCTTCCGCCGGCGCGGCGAGGAAGCGGGCGTTGAAGCGGATCGGCCGCCCACCGGGCGTCACGGCGCGGCAGATGTAGTGCAGGGCGCCGAGATCGGCCGCGACGCCGTCGCCGCGCCGTTCGCCGAGCACCAGGCCCGTCTCCTCGAACAATTCGCGCGCGGCGGCGATGCCGATGGCGCGCGCGCGGCCCGCCGGCGCGCGGCGTTCCAGCATCCGCCGCGTGGCCGGGGGCAGTTCGCGGATGGCCGGCTGGCGGTGGTCGTCGGGATCGACGCGCCCGCCGGGGAAGACCATCACGTCCGGCATGAAGCGGTGCTTGGCGTGGCGCCGTCCCATCAGCACCTCCGGCCCCGAGGGCCCCTGGCGCCAGAGGATCAGGCTCGCCGCGTCGCGCGGGCGGACGGTGCGGCGCGCATGGCCTTCCGCATCCGCCCCACCTGGATTGTCGGCCGCCGCGTCAGTCAAGCGCGAAGCCCCGCAGGCGCAGCCAGGCGCGGAAGCCGAAGCGTTCCGGCACGGAAAGCTGCCGCGCGCCGTTCTCCGACCAGGTGCAGCCTTCCGGCGCGGGGCCGTGCACCTCCGGATAGCGCGGCTTCTGGCGCGGGCGCAGCGCGTCATAGGCGTCGAGTGCCGCGGGCAGCGCCGCGTCGTCGTATCGTTCCCGGTGCACCACGACGGAAGGCGGCAGGCGCGGCGTGATCTCGTTGCGCGAAGCCGGCCAGCCGAGCGTTAGCCCCGCGACCGGATAGACGCCCTCCGGCAGGCCGAAGAGCGGCCCGACCTTCTCGATATGGCTGCGCACGTAGGAGATCGGGCAGGTGCCGAGCCCCGCCGCATCCGCCGCCGCGATGGCCATGCCCATGGCGAGTGCGGCGTCCACCGCCGTGTTCAGGAAGGTGTCCATGTTGTTGTTCGCATGCGCCCGCCCGTGCCGCGCGCAGGCCATCTGCCCGCGCCGCATGTCGCCGCAGAACAGCAGCAGCACCGGCGCGTCCTTGATCCAGGGCATGGTGCCGATCCAGTCGGCGACCTTGCCGATCTTCGCCGCGTCGCGCGTGACGATGATCGAGTATTGCTGGAGGTCGGATTTCGAGGGCGCGGATTGCGCCGCGGCCAGCACCGTGTCGAGCAGCGGGTCCGGCACGTCCTCGGCGCGGTAGCGGCGCGTGACGCGCCGGTCGAGCAGCGCGGCGAGGGCGGGCGGCAGCTCGGCCGGCGGCTCGAAGGGAAGCGACCCGTAGCGGGCGCGGATCAGGTCGGCGGGGCTCATGGGCGGCAGCGTGGCACGCGCCTCAGCCACGCACCACCCAGGCATCGGCCACCGTCACGCCCTGGCCCTCGGCATGGACGATCAGCGGGTTGATCTCGGCTTCCGCGACCTCCGCCACGGCGGCGAGGCGGGAGACGGCGACGATCGCCCGCGCCAGCGCGTCGAGGTCGCCCTTCGGCAGCCCGCGCCAGCCGGCGAGCGGCTTCAGCCCCTTCACCTCCTCGATCATGGCGTGCGCTTCCTCGAGCCCGACCGGCGCGCAGCGCAGCGCCGTGTCGCGGTGCAGTTCCGCCATGACGCCGCCGGCGCCGACCAGCACGACGGGGCCGCTTTCGGGGTCCCGCCGGAAGCCGAGGATCGCCTCGGCCAGCCCCTTCGCCATGGGCTGGGCGAGGAAGCCGGTGATGGTTGCCCCCGGCGCCTTGGCGCGCACGCGGGCCAGCATCTCGGTGGCCGCGCGCCGCAGCGCGGCGGCATCCGCGATGTTCAGCGCGACGCCGCCGACCTCCGTCTTGTGCGCGAGATCCGGCGACAGGATCTTCAGCGCCACCGGATAGGCGAGCCCGTCCGGCACGGCATCCGGCGTCGCCATCACCGCGAAGGGGGTCGCGAGGCCCAGCGCGCCGAACAGATGTCGCGCATCGGCCTCGTCCGGCCGCGCGGGCAGCGCATGGGCGACGGCCGCGGCGCTGGGCTGCGCGCGCGGCGCCCGCCAGTCGAGGAAGGCGCGGATCACGTCGGCGCAGGATTCCGGCGTGCGGAAGGCGGGGATGCCCGCTTCGCCCAGCATGCGCAGCGACAGGTCCGCCTGCGGCACGAGGAAGGCGGCGATGGGCTTGGCCAGCCCGGCCCTCGCTGCGCCCAGGATGCCCGCCACCGCGTCATGCGGCCGGAACTGGGCGGAGGAGCCGATGACCGACAGCGCCAGGTCGGTATGCGGGTCGGCCGCCAGCGCGGCGAGCGCGGACTGCACCTTGTCCGCCCGCGTGCCCGCCAGCGTCACGTCGATCATCCGCCCATGGTGCGGCAGGCCGGCGGCCTTCAGCCCCTCGACCGCGACGGGGTCGGGTGCGCGCGTCTCGATGCCGGCCACGCCCAGCGCGTCGACGGCCATGGCCCCGCCGCCGCCGGTGGTGGTCATGACGGAGACCGCGCGCTTGGGGGCCGCGATCGGGCGCCGCCCGATGAACAAAGCGGGGGCTTCGAGCAGCGCCTCGATCATCGTCACGCGCGCGATGCCGTTGGCGCGGAAGAAGGCGTCCGCGGCCGCGTCGGACCCGGCCAGCGCGCCGGTATGGCTGTTGGCGAGCTCCGCGCCGAAGGAGGACCGGCCGAGCTTGAAGGCGATGATCGGCTTGCCCGCGTCATGCGCGCGGCGCGCGGCCTCCGCCAGCAGGTCCGCGCGGCGGATCGCTTCCAGGAACAGCAGGATCGCATCCGTCTGCGGGTCGTCCACCAGCAGGCCGGCGATCTCGCTCGCCGACAGATCGGCCTCGTTGCCCGTGCTGATGAGGTGGGAGAAGCCGAGCCCGCGCGCCGCCCCGCGCGCCATGATCGCGCCCAGCATCGAGCCCGACTGGGAGACGAGGGCGAGCCGCCCGGCGGGCAGGCTTTCGGCTTCCAGCGCAGCGTTCACCGAGCACGCCGTGCGGGCGTTGAGGTTGATCAGCCCCATCGAGTTCGGCCCGAGGATGCGCACGCCCGCCGCGCGCGCGGTCGCCAGCAGGCGTTCCTGCCGCGCGCGACCTTCGTCGCCGGCCTCCGCGAAGCCATCGGCGAGGATGGCGGCGAGCGGGATGCCCTTCGCCGCGACATCGGCGATGACGCCTTCCACATGCTCGGTGCCGAGCAGCAGGTAGGCGAGGTCGACCGGGCCGGGGATGTCGGCGATGGTCGCGTAGGATTTCTCGCCGAGCACCGTCTCGGCGCGCGGGTTGACCGGGTACAGGTCCCCGTCGAAGCCGTGCTTGCGCAGATAGACCTGCGCGCGCGCCGTCAGGCGCGTCGCATCCGCCGAGGCGCCGACCAGGGCGATGCGGCGCGGGTTGAGCAGGGCGGAAGCGAGCGCGGTCATGGCTGTGCGGTCCGGATCAGCGTGGGCCCGCCGCGACGCAGCCTTCGGGCGGCGCGGCGGGCGGGGCGATGTGGATGGCGAGGAAGGCCGGTGCTGCCGCATCGGCCGGCAGGGGGGAAAGGTCGATGGCGTGCAGCGTGATGCCGCCTTCCGCGATGCGGGCGCGCGTCGCGGCGCGGGCCATCAGTTCGCGCGTCGGGCGTATGACCGCGGCGCGCTGGCCGGCGGCCAGGCCGGGCAGGTCCGCGAACAGCACCGCCGCGCGCGGCTGCGCCCAGGCGATGTTGGCGGGCAGCGGGTCGAGGTGCCGCGCGACGGGGGCGAAGGCGCAGGGTGCGGCCCGCAGCGCGGGGTCGAGCGACGCCGCGGGCGGCAGGCGCTGGACGGCGTCCAGCACCTGGCGCGGCGCGGCGGCGGCGGCGGATGCCGAGATGGCGCAGAACGCCAGGACGAGCATCCGCCGCATGCCGGGACTCAGATCGGATCCCAGCAGAAGACGTCGCCGGACCGCTCGAGCTTCGAGAAGCCCTGCGCGAGCGACGGCAGCGCGTATTCGGCGATCGCTTCCGGCGTCCAGCCTTCCTGGCGGTGCACCGACTTGATCGGCCGGATCTGGGAATAGACGAACAGCTCATTCATGCGGGGGGAGAAGATCTGCCCCGTCACGTCCTTCGCCGCGTCGGAGGCGAGGAAGACCGCGAGCGGCGCGTTCTTGTCCGGCGTCATCTGCATGATGCGCTCGACGCGGCGCTTCTGCTCGGGCGTTTCCGCCGGGATGGTGCCGGTCATGCGGCTCCAGGCGAAGGGCGCGATGCAGTTCGAGCGCACGTTGAAGCGCGCCATGTCGAGCGCGATGGACTTCGACAGGCCGACGATGCCGATCTTGGCCGCCGAGTAGTTCGCCTGGCCGAAATTGCCGATCAGGCCGGAAGTCGAGGACATATGTACGAAGGCGCCCGACTGCTGGGCGCGGAAATGCGTCGCCGCGGCGCGGGAGACGTAGAAGGACCCCGAGAGGTGGACGGCGATGACCGAGTCCCATTCCTCCGGCGTCATGCGGTGGAAGATCTGGTCGCGCAGGATGCCGGCATTGTTCACGACGATGTCGATGCGGCCGAAATGGTCCATCGCCGCCTGCACGATCTTCTGCGCGCTGGCCCAGGTCGCGACGCTGTCGGAGGAGATCTCGGACACGCCGCCGTTCTGCGCGATGATCGCCTTGGTCTGCTGCGCCGGCGTGGCGTCCTGGCCCTCGCCGGAGACGGAGGCGCCGACATCGTTGATGATGACCTTGGCACCCTGGCCGGCCATCATGATGGCGATCTCGCGCCCGATGCCGTTGCCGGCCCCCGTGACGATGGCGACCTTACCCTCGAGCATGTTCGGCATGCGGCGTTCCCTCCTCGGTTTTAAGCCTGGAAGGGTTCTAGACCCGGCTCCGCGGGCCGTGAAGCCGGGTTGCCCGCCCGCGGCGGCGCGCCTAATGAACCTCACGGGAACGAACGAGGCTTCAACGTGGCGCTGGTGACGCTGGAGGGCGTGGGGAAGACCTATCGCGGCCGCACGGGGGCGTGGGAGGCGGTGCGCGACTTCAGCCTGGACCTCGCAGAAGGCGAGTTCTTCTGCCTGCTCGGCACCTCGGGCTGCGGCAAGACGACCGTTCTCAACATGGTCGCGGGGTTCGAGCAGCCGACGGCCGGGCGCATCCTGCTCGACGGCCGCCCGGTGGACCGGCCCGGCGCCGACCGCGGCGTCGTCTTCCAGGGCCATGACAGCCTCTATGACTGGCTGACCGCGCTCGACAACATCGGCTTCGGGCTGCGCCTGCGCGGCATGGGCCGGGCCGAGCGCCGCGCGAAGGCCGAGCACTACCTGAAGATGGTCGGGCTGACCGGGCAGGGGGCGAAGCACCCTTCGGAACTCTCGGGCGGGATGAAGCAGCGCATCCAGATCGCGCGCGCGCTGGCCAACGACCCGCGCATCCTGCTGATGGACGAGCCCTTCGGCGCGCTGGACGCCATGACGCGCGCCGTGCTGCAGGGCGAGCTCAGCCGCATCTGGGCCGAGACGCGCAAGACGGTGCTGTTCATCACCCACGACATCGAGGAAGCCTGCGCGCTCGCGACCCGCGTCGGCGTGATGAAGCGCGGACCGGGCGGGACGCTGAAGGCGGTGATCCCGGTGGACCTGCCCTTCCCGCGCGAACGCACCTCCGACGCCTTCATGTCGGTGTTCCGCGACGTGCACGCCCTCATTCACGACGAGATCCACGGTGCGCACTGAACGCCTCGTCACCGTCGCGGGCTACATCGCCGGCTTCGGGCTGCTGTTCCTGGTCTGGCACCTGGCGGCGACGACGCTGGTGCGCTCCACCCTGTTCCCGCCGCCCGGGCCGGTGCTGGAACGCGCCTGGGTGCTGATCGAGGACGGCATCCTGCAGGAGCAGATCGTCGCCTCCCTCCGCCGCATCGGGCAGGGCTTCCTGCTGGGATCGGCGATCGGGATTCCCGTCGGCCTCGCCATCGGCTCCTTCAAGCCGGTGCGCTGGATGCTGGAACCCTGGACGGAATTCTTCCGCTTCATCCCCGCGGTCGCGATGATCACCGTCGCGGTGATCTGGTTCGGGATCGGGGAGGAGAGCAAGGTCTTCCTCATCGCCTACACCACCGTCTTCGTCGTCATCATCAGCACGGCGGCGGGCGTGGGCGCGGTGGGCCGCGACAAGATCCGCGCGGCGCAATGCCTGGGTGCGACGCGGCTGCAGGTGTTCCGGCTCGTCGCCCTGCCGGCGACGGTGCCCTACATCCTGACCGGCATGCGGCTTGCGATGTCCAACGCCTTCGTCACCATCGTCGCGGCGGAACTCGTCGCGTCGAACGACGGCTTGGGCAAGATGCTGTGGGATGCGCGGCTGTTCATGCAGATCGAGGACATCTTCGTGGCGCTGGTGGCCCTCGGGCTGCTCGGCTTCGCGACCGACCGGACCTTCCGCTTCCTCATCCGCGCCTTCGCGGGCCGCTTCAATGCAACGGTCTGAACCCAGGGAGACCACCAAGATGAATCGTCGTTCCATCCTCGCGCTGCCCGCCGCCGCGGCCGGCGCCTATGTGCTGCCGGCCGCCGGCCAGTCGCCCACGCGCGTGACCATCGCGACGGGCGTCGATCCGTCCTTCGCGCCCTACTACGTCGCCAAGGAAGGCGGCTTCTTCGAGCGCAACGGGCTGGACGTGACGGTCAACACCGGCCCCTCGGGCTCGGCCATGATCGCCTTCCTGATCGGCAACCAGATCAATTCCGCCTATGGCGCCGAGCAGGCCGGCGTGTCGGCGCATGTGCGCGACCCGAACGTGG
The DNA here is from genome assembly GCF_017813355.1 of Roseomonas nitratireducens. GTDB lineage: Bacteria > Pseudomonadota > Alphaproteobacteria > Acetobacterales > Acetobacteraceae > Neoroseomonas > Neoroseomonas nitratireducens. The sequence goes on along the minus strand of NZ_JAGIYZ010000012.1, from coordinate 132,973 downwards.
TGGCGGTGGCCGAGGGCACGGCGCTGCTGCGCTGGATCAGCGTGCTCGGCCGCAACATCCGCACCATGGACGAGCTGAAGGGCAAGCGCGTCGGCGTCGCGCGCGGCACGGGCAGCGAGACTTTCTGGCTGTCGGTCGTCGCCAAGCTGAACCTGAACCCGGCCGACTATACCATCGTGAACGTGGAAGCGCCCGAGATGGTCGCCGCGCTGGAGCGCGGCAACATCGACGCCTTCGCGGTGTGGGAGCCCTGGCCGACCCGCGCCCAGCGCGCCATTCCCAACACCCATATCCTGGTCAACAACGAGCAGATCCAGATCGTCCGCAACTTCGTCTACATGAACAAGGCCTGGGCCGAGCAGAACCGCCCGACGACGGAGCGACTGATGCGCTCGCTGATCCAGGCGCAGGAGTTCATCGCCGCGAACCGCGACCAGGCGGCGCAGCAGGTGGCCCGCTTCCTCCGCCAGGATCGCGGCCTGATGGCCGAGCTGATGACCAAGGTCGAGTACAAGATGAACCTGACGCCCGACAGCGTCGGCAACATCCAGCTCGCCATCGACCAGCTGCGCGGGATGAACCGGCTCGACCGGCCGGTGACGACCGCCGACGTCGTCTGGGCCGAGCCGCTGCGCTGGGTCGCGCCGGACCGCGTGCGGATCTGACCGCGATGGCGGCGGACAAGGGCGCCGAACGTGTCCGCCGCCTCGCGGCGCATGTCGCGCAGCACCTGAAGGCGGACCTCACGCTCCGCCTCTGGGATGGGTCGGAAGTGCCGCTCGGCCCCGCGCCGCGCGGCGATGTCGCGGTCGCCATCCGCGACCCGGCCGCGCTCACGCGGCTGGTGCGCCGCCCGCGCCTGACCACGCTGATCGAGGCCATGGCCGCCGGCGACGTCGCGATCGAGGGCGGCACGCTGCTCGACCTCGCCGCGCGGGCCGAGAATGGCCGGCGCGGGCTGCTCAAGCGGCTCGACAAGATGGAACTGGCGCGCGCGTTGCTGCCCTTCGCCTTCGGTGCGGGCAAGACGCAGGGTTCGCATGCCTTCTCCGGCCCCGGCGACGCCGCGAAGTATGGGGAAGGGCGCGACGACAAGGCGCTGATGCACTTCCACTACGATTTGTCGAACGCCTTCTACGCGCTCTTTCTCTGCCCGGAGATGGTCTACACCTGCGCCTACTACCCGACGCCGGAGACGACGCTCGAGGAAGCGCAGGTCGCCAAGCTCGACCTCGTCTGCCGCAAGCTGCGGCTGCAGCCGGGGGAACGCTTTCTCGACATCGGCTGCGGCTGGGGCGGGCTGGTCTGCCACGCCGCGCGCAACTACGGCGTGAAGGCGCATGGCGTGACGCTGGCCGAGGAGCAGTACGCCTTCGCCGTCGAGAAGGTGAAGCGCCTCGGCCTCGAGGACCGCGTCACCATCGAGCTGACCGATTTCCGCACGCTCAAGGCCGAGCCCTTCGACAAGGTCGCGAGCGTCGGCATGTACGAGGCGGTCGGCCTCGACAACCGGGAGGGCTATTTCGCGCGCATCCGCGAATTGCTGCGCCCGCGCGGCGCCTACCTGCACCATGCCATCGCGCGGCCGATGAAGCGGGACGAGAAGACCTTCCGCAAGAAGCGCCCGGAATTCGAGGCGCTGACGCGCTACATCTTCCCCGGCGGCGAGCTGGACCACCTCGGCGCCGAGCATGACGCGCTGGAGCGCAACGGCTTCGAGATCCACGACGTCGAGGCGCTGCGCGAGCACTATGCCCGCACCTGCCGCGCCTGGACGGAACGGCTGTTCGCCAACCGCGACGCCGCCGTGAAGGAAGTCGGCGCGGCCAAGACCGACATCTGGATCACCTACATGGCCGGCTGCGCGCTGGCCTTCGAGCGCGGCACGGTCGGCATCTTCCAGACGCTGGCGACGAAGCGCGCGCGGGGTGCCTCCGGCCTGCCGCTGACGCGGGCGGATCTCTACGCCCGATGATGCGCCGCGCGACCGCCGCCGACCTCGGCGCCATCGTCGCGCTGCTGGCCGACGACGTGCTCGGCGCGGGGCGGGAGAAGCCGGGCGATCCCGCCTATGACGCCGCCTTCGCGGCGATCGAGGCCGATCCGAACCAGCTGCTCGCGGTGGTGGAGGAGGAAGGGCGCATCGTCGGCTGCCTGCAGCTCTCCTTCATCCCGGGCTTGTCGCGGCTGGGCATGTGGCGCGGGCAGATCGAGAGCGTGCGAATCGCGGCGAGCCATCGCGGCGCGGGGCTCGGCCGCCGCATGTTCGAATGGGCGATCGCGGAATGCCGCGCGCGGGGCTGCGGCCTTGTCCAGCTGACGACGGACAAGGCGCGCCCCGACGCGCTGCGCTTCTACGAATCGCTCGGCTTCAAGGCGAGCCACGAGGGCATGAAGCTGGGCTTCTAGCTGCCCTTGGCCGCGATGATCGCGCCGGTGAGGCTTTCGGGGATGCGGGTGCGCCACGCGCCGGCATCCACCTGGGTGACGAAGTCCAGCACCGCGCGGTTGAAGGCGTCCGGATCCTCGAGGTTCATGGTGTGCCCGCATTTCGGCATCACCAGCAGCGCGCTGGTCGGGATGGTGCGCTTGAGGAACATCGAGGGCTCGAGCGTGGGGTCGTCCTCGTCGCCGGCGATGACGAAGGTGGGCAGCGTCAGCTGGCGGAACTGCGCTTCCAGGTCGCCCAGCGCGGGGCGTTCGCGCTGCACGCCCATCATGGTGTTCGCCGAACCCTCGGCGGAATGTTCCATCAGCTGCGCGCGGAACTCGGCGTAGCCGCGCGGGTCCTTCTCCTCGAACACCAGGCGCGTCGGGCCGCGGGCATAGACGGCGCCCATCGTCTCCATCCCCTCGGCGCGGATGCGCGTCGCGGTCGCCTCCACCTCGGCGCGGAACTGCTCGCGCTTGCCCGGCGCGGCGCCATAGCCGACGCCGGCCGCGGTCAGGCTGCGGGCGAGGGCGGGATGGCGCAGCCCCAGATGCAGCGTCGCGAAGGCACCCATGGAAAGCCCGACGACATGCGCCTTGCCCAGCTCCAGCCCCTTGATCACCGCGGCGATGTCGTCCGTCGCGCGGTCCTGCGAATAGGCCTTGGGGTCGGACGGCACGGCGGAAGGCGGATAGCCGCGCGCGGCATAGGCGATGCAGCGATAGCGGCGGGAGAAGAACCGCATCTGCGGTTCCCAGGAACGATGGTCGCCGGCGAATTCGTGCACGAAGACCATGGGGATGCCGCTGCCGGCTTCCTCATAGTGCAGGTCCACGCCGTCATCGGTCCTGATCGTCGGCATACGCGCTTTCCCTTTCCTGGAGCGTGCGCAGGATGGCCGCGCACGAAGGGCCGGTCCAGGCGCCTTGACAGCGGCCGGGGGCGGGCGCATCTGCAATCCGGACCAATCGGGTCCTGATTGCCGGAGGCAGGCGGATTTGCTGCGGCTGTCCAAGCTGACCGACTACGCCGTGGTGGTGCTCACCAGGCTGGAGGAGGCCGAGGAAGGCGGGGTGCTGACGGCGCCCGGCCTTGCCGCCGCCACCGGCCTCGGCGAGCCCACGGTGTCGAAGGTGCTGAAAATCCTGTCCCATGCGGGGCTGGTCGAGGGCCGTCGTGGTGCTTCGGGCGGCTATCGCCTGACCCGGCCGCTCGCGGCGATGCCATTGACCGATGTCATCACCGCGATAGACGGCCCCATCGCGCTGACGGCCTGCGTGGACAACGCGGCCGGCTTCTGCGACGCGGAAGCCACCTGTCCCGTGCGTGGCCGCTGGGACCCCGTGAACGACGCCATCCGCCGGGCCCTGTCCGGCATTTCCATCGCCGACCTCGCGCGCGTGCCGGCCATCGTGCCGCACCCCGAGGCCGCCGCCGCGGAGTAAAGAAGATGCCTGCCGTCACCGAAACCATCGAGACCGTCCAGCAGGCCACCGAGTCCGGCTACAAGTGGGGCTTCGAGACGGACATCGAGATGGAGTTCGCCCCCAAGGGGCTGAACGAGGACATCGTCCGCTTCATCAGCGCGAAGAAGAACGAGCCCGAATGGCTGCTCGAATGGCGCCTGCGCGCCTTCGCCGCCTGGAAGACGATGGAGGAGCCGCGCTGGGCCGCGGTGAAGTACGCGCCGATCGACTACCAGGACAGCTACTACTACGCCGCGCCGAAGCAGAAGGTCGGGCCGAAGTCGCTGGACGAGGTCGATCCCGAGCTGCTCAAGACCTACGCCAAGCTCGGCATCCCGCTGCGCGAGCAGGAGATCCTTGCCGGCGTCGAGGGCGCGGGGTCCGTCCCCGCCGAAGGGCGCATGCCGATCGCGGTCGACGCGGTGTTCGACAGCGTCTCCGTCGCCACCTCCTACAAGGAGAGGCTGGGCAAGGAGGGCATCATCTTCTGCTCGATCAGCGAGGCGGTGCAGACGCATCCCGAGCTGGTGCGCAAGTATCTCGGCACGGTGGTGCCGCAGGGCGACAATTTCTTTGCCGCGCTGAACAGCGCGGTCTTCACCGATGGCAGCTTCGTCTACATCCCCAAGGGCGTGCGCTGCCCGATGGAGCTGTCCACCTATTTCCGCATCAACGCGAAGAGCACCGGGCAGTTCGAGCGGACGCTGATCGTCGCCGACGAAGGCTCGCACGTCTCCTACCTCGAAGGCTGCACCGCGCCGATGCGCGACGAGAACCAGCTGCACGCCGCGGTGGTCGAACTCGTCGCGCTCGACGACGCGACCATCAAGTATTCCACGGTGCAGAACTGGTACCCCGGCGACGCCGAGGGCAAGGGCGGCATCTACAACTTCGTCACCAAGCGCGGCGCCTGCCGCGGGGCCCGCAGCAAGATCAGCTGGACGCAGGTGGAGACGGGGTCGGCCATCACCTGGAAGTATCCCTCCTGCATCCTGCAGGGCGAGGATTCGGTGGGCGAGTTCTACTCCGTCGCCATCACCAACAACTACCAGCAGGCCGATACCGGCACGAAGATGTTCCACATCGGCCCGCGCACGCGATCGACCATCGTCTCGAAGGGCATCAGCGCCGGGCACGGCCAGAACACCTATCGCGGCCTGGTGCGGATCGGCGCGAAGGCGCATGGCGCGCGCAACTTCACCCAGTGCGACAGCCTGCTGATCGGCGACCTCTGCGGCGCGCACACCGTGCCCTACATCGAGAACCGCTGCGTCTCCGCCAAGGTCGAGCACGAGGCGACGACGAGCCGCATCGCCGAGGACCAGCTGTTCTACTGCCGCCAGCGCGGGCTGACGCAGGAGGAAGCGGTCGGGCTCATCGTCAACGGCTTCTGCCGCGAGGTGCTGAAGGAGCTGCCGATGGAATTCGCGGTGGAAGCGCAGAAGTTGTTGCAGATTTCTCTCGAAGGAAGTGTTGGCTGACCATGCTCAAGATCGAAGGGCTGACCGCCGAAATCGATGGCAAGGCGATCCTCAAGGGGATCGACCTCGAGGTGCCGAAGGGCGAGGTGCACGCCATCATGGGCCCGAACGGCTCGGGCAAGAGCACTCTGTCCTACGTCCTGTCGGGGCGCGACGGCTACGAGGTCACGGGTGGCACTGCCAGCTTCAACGGCCACGACATCCTGGCCATGGAACCCGAGGAGCGCGCGGCGGCCGGGCTCTTCCTCGCCTTCCAGTACCCGGTCGAGCTGCCCGGCGTGGGCAACGCCACCTTCCTGCGCACCGCGCTCAACGCGCAGCGCAAGGCGCGGGGGGAAGCCGAGCTCGACGCGATGCAGTTCCTCAAGCTCGCGCGTGAGCGGATGAAGGCGCTGTCCATGTCCGACGAGATGCTCAAGCGCGGCGTGAATGTCGGCTTCTCGGGCGGCGAGAAGAAGCGCAACGAGATCCTGCAGATGGCGCTGCTCAAGCCGGGCCTCGCCATCCTGGACGAGACCGATTCCGGCCTCGACATCGATGCGCTGAAGATCGTGGCCGACGGCGTGAACGCGATGCGCGGGCCCGACTTCTCGGCGCTGGTGATCACGCACTACCAGCGGCTGCTCGACTACATCGTGCCGGACCGCGTGCATGTGCTGATGGGCGGGCGCATCGTGAAGTCCGGCGGGCCGGAACTCGCGAAGGAGCTGGAGGCGCAGGGCTACGGCGCCGTCCAGGCCGCGGCATGACGGCGGCGCAGACCGGCGCGGCCGGCTTCCTCGCGCGCTACGAAGGGCTCAAGGACCACCTCCCCGGCGCGCGCAAGCCCTGGCTGAACCAGCTGCGCGCCGACGCGGCGGTGCATTTCGCCGCGCGCGGCTTCCCCACGCGCCGCGTGGAGCAGTGGAAGTACACCGACCTCGCCCCCGTCGCGCAGGCCGCTTTCGCCGAGCCGCTGACGAGCGTGGACGGCACGGTGCGCCTGCCCGCGCCGCTCGCGCCGCATCGCGCGGTCTTCGTCGATGGGCGCTTCCGGCCCGACCTCTCCTCGCTCGAGGGGCTGCCCTTCCGCGCCCTCGGCCTGGCGAACGACCTCGCCGAGGCCGAGCCGCATCTCGGCGCGCTCGCCAAGCCGGAGAGCGAACCGCTCGCCGCGCTCAACACCATGCTGTTCGAGGACGGGCTGTTCCTCGACCTGCCGGAAGGCGTGGATGGCGGGCTGCTGGAACTCGTCTCCGTCGCCGTCGATCCGGGGCGGCCCTTCGCCTTCCATCCGCGGCACCTGATCCGCCTCGGCGCGCGGGCAAGGCTGACGCTGATCGAGACCGCGGCCGGCGGCGGCCATTGCCTGCACAACCCGGTCTTCGAGATCGAGGTGGCTGAGGGCGCGAGCCTGACCCATGGCCGCATGCTCCAGGAAGCGGCGACGGTCTTCCACCTCTCGACCATCTATGCCCGCATCGCGGCCGAGGGCACCTACGACAACTTCACGGTTGCCGCCGGCCCGCGGCTGACGCGCAACGAGATCCATGCGGCGCTGGTCGGCCCCAAGGCCGCCTGCCACATGAACGGCGCGCAGATGGCCGGCGAGGGCCAGCATGTGGACACGACCACGGCGCTCGACCACGCAGCACCCGATTGCGCCAGCCGCCAGACCTACAAGACGGTGCTGGCCGGCCGGTCGCGCGGCGTCTTCCAGGGCCGCATCCATGTCCATCGCGTCGCCCAGCGCACCGACGGCTACCAGATGAACCAGGCGCTGCTGCTGAGCGAGGAGGCCGAGATCGACAGCAAGCCGCAGCTCGAGATCTACGCCGACGACGTGAAGTGCAGCCATGGCGCGACGGTCGGCGCGCTGGACGCGGACAGCCTGTTCTACCTCCGCTCCCGCGGCATCCCCGAGGCGCAGGCCAAGGCCATGCTGGTCGAGGCCTTCCTGCACGAGGCGGTGGAGACCGTGACGGACGAGACCCTGAAGGGCGCGCTGACCCGCGCGCTCGACGCCTGGTGGGCACGCCAGGGGGCAGCCGCGTGATGGACGGGACGACGGCAACCGGCTTCGACGTCCAGCGCATCCGGCAGGATTTCCCGATCCTGTCGCAGCCGCAGGCGCGGGGTCGGCCCCTCGTCTTCCTCGATTCCGGGGCATCCGCGCAGAAGCCGCGCGCGGTGATCGACGCCATGGTCCGCTGCATGGAAACGGCCTACGCCAATGTCCATCGCGGCGCCTATCGGCTGAGCGAACTCGCGACCGATTCCTACGAGGCCGCGCGCGCGGCGACTGCCCGCTTCCTGAACGCGGCCGATGCGCGGGAGATCGTGTTCACCAAGAACAGCACCGAGGCGATGAACCTCGTCGCCCATGGCTGGGGCCGCGGCGTGCTGCAGCCCGGCCAGGCGGTGCTGATCAGCGAGCTTGAGCACCACGCCAACATCGTCCCCTGGCAGATGCTGCGCGACGACCGCGGCAACGAACTGCGCGTCTGCCGCGTGACCGAGGCGGGCGAGATCGACATGGCCGACCTGGAGGCGAAGCTCGCCGACGGGAAGGTCGGCCTGGTCGCCATGGCGCATATGTCGAACGTGCTCGGCACCGTGGCACCGGTGGACCGCATCGTGGCGCTGGCGCATGCGCATGGCGCGAAGGTGCTGCTGGACGGGTCGCAGGCCGCGGTGCACCGGCGCGTGGACGTGCAGGCGATCGGCTGCGACTTCTACTGCTTCACCGGGCACAAGCTGTACGGGCCCACGGGCATCGGCGTGCTCTGGGCGCGGCTCGAGCATCTGGACCGCATGCCGCCCTTCCTCGGCGGCGGCGACATGATCAGCCTCGTCACCTTCGAGAAGTCCGAATGGGCGCCGCCGCCGGCGAAGTTTGAGGCCGGCACGCCGCCGATCATCGAAGCCGTCGGCCTGCACGCCGCGATCGACTACGTGACGGCCATCGGCATGGCCGCGATCGAGGCGCATGAGCGCGCCCTGGTCGACCACGCCATGGGCGCGCTGGCCGAAGTCCCGGGCCTGACGCTGCTCGGCCGTGCGCAGGATCGCGGCGGGGTCTTCGCCTTCGCCCTGGATGCGGCGCATCCGCACGACCTCGCCACGCTGCTCGACCGCGCGGGGATCTGCGTGCGCGCGGGCCGCCACTGCGCCGAGCCGCTGCACGCCCGCTTCGGGATGGAGAACGGCACCACGCGCGCCTCCTTCGGCCTCTATACGACGAAGGAGGAGGTGGACCTGCTGGCGCAGGCGCTCACCGAGGCGCGGGAGTTCTTCAAATGAGCGGGTTGTTCGACGACCTCCGCGACCTCTACCAGGAAGTGATCCTCGACCACGGCCGCAAGCCGCGGAACTTCCGCCGGCTCGAGGATGCGGACGCGACCGCGCGCGGGGACAACCCGATGTGCGGCGACCGCATCGAATTGTTCGTGAAGCACGCGCCGGACGGCACCATCGCCGATGTCGCCTTCCAGGGGCGCGGCTGCGCCATCTCCACCGCCTCGGCATCCATCATGACCGAGGTGGTGAAGGGCAAGAGCGATGCCGATGCCAGGGCGCTCGGCGCGACCTTCCGCGAGCTCGCCATGACCGGTGCCTGCCCGGACTGCGACGCTTCGCTGGCGGACGAGATGGAACGCCTCGCGCCGCTGTCCGGCGTGCATGAGTTCCCATCCCGGGTGAAGTGCGCGACGCTGGCCTGGCACGCGCTCAACGCCGCGCTCGACGGGACGAAGGAGGCGAGCAGTGAGTGAGGACGTGACCGAGACCCGCGCGGCCTGGACGCCGGAGGGCGAGGTGAAGCCCCCCGCGCCGAAGGTGAGCGAGGATGCCGTCATCGCCGCCATCTCCACCGTCTACGACCCGGAGATCCCGGTCGACATCTACCAGCTCGGCCTGATCTACGCGGTCGAGATCGAGGATGACGGCAAGGTGAAGGTCGAGATGACGCTCACCACCCCCGCCTGCCCCTCGGCCCAGGAATTGCCGAGCCAGGTGGAGGACGCGGTGCGCGGCGTCGATGGCGTGACGGATGTCCTCGTCGAAGTGGTCTGGGACCCGCCCTGGGACCAGACGCGCATGAGCGAGGATGCGCGCCTCGCCCTGAACATGTTCTGAAGGGGGCACCGATGAGCACCACCACCGAAGCCCCGCGCAAGGCCCGCGCGCTGCCGCCGCTGATGTCGCTGACCGAAGGCGCGGCCGAACGCCTGCGCGCGCTCTACGCCAAGGGCGAGCACGGCCGGCTGCTGCGCATCGGGGTCAAGACGAAGGGCTGTTCGGGCCTGTCCTACGACCTGTCCTGGACCGATGCCGCCGCGCCGTCGGACGAGGTCATCACCGACCGCGGCGTGACCGTGCTGATCGACCGCAAGGCCACGCTGTTCCTGATCGGCACGGTGATGGACTACGAGGTGAAGGCGATGACCGCCGGCTTCACCTTCACCAATCCCAACGAGAAGGGCCGTTGCGGCTGCGGCGAATCCTTCCACGTGTGAAGGATCCGCCGCGCACGCATCACGCGTTCGACGGCACCAGCCGGTAGCCCGTCCCGGCGCGCTCGACGCGCCCGGTCGCCGGCATGTCGAAGTGATAGCCGATCACCTGCATCCGCTCCGTCGCCGCGCGGTCGAGCAGCCGCTTGCGCGTGTCCACCGCCATGGTCGGGTCCATGTCGAACACCGGGTACCATTCGGGGTTCGCCATGAAGAAGGCCGGCGTCGTGATGGCATCCCCGATCACCAGCGCCTGCTGGTTGCCGTCATGGATGAGGAAGGAGGTGTGCCCCGGGCTGTGCCCGTTGGTCGCGACCGCGCGGATGCCGGGGGCGACCTGCGCGTCGGCGGCGAAGCGCTCGACCTTCTGGGCATAGGGCCCGAAGCGGCGGCGGGCATTCGCGAAGGCCGGGCGGCGCGCCTCGGTCGCGCGCGACGCTTCCCCTTCGTCCATCCAGAAGGCCCATTCGCGTTCCGGCACCGCGACCGTCGCGTTGGGATAGACCGCCGCGCCCTCGGCATTGGTCAGGCCGCCGATATGGTCGCCGTGGAAATGCGTGTGGACGATGCGCGTCACGCGCGCGGGGTCGAGACCCGCCGCCCGCATGTTCGCGTGCAGTGCGCCCGTCTCCGGCCCGCCGGCGCCGCCGGTGCCGACATCGATCGCGACGATGCCGCCCGGGCCTTCCACGAAGGTCACGTTGAACGGGTTGCGCATGGCGACGCCCTGGATGCCGGCGGCCTGCAGCGCGCCTGACACCTGCTCGGCATTCGCGTTGACCACCAGGCCCTGGCGCACGTCCTGGCGGACATTCGTCCCGTCGGTCACGACGGTCACGCGCAGCGCACCCACCTGGAAGCGGTGGAAGGCCGGGCCGGACGGCGCGGGCGGCGCGCCCTGGGCGGCGGCGTCGCGCGCGGCCAGCAGCGGCGTCGCGGCGAGAAGGGTGCTGGCGCCGAGCACGGCGCGTCGGTTCATCTTCATCTCATGGCCTCCCTGGGTCCTGTGGGGCGGCAGGACATCCCCCGCCCAAGCGTCACTCAAGCGACAAGGTCACACGGCGCTGGACCAGTCCGCCGGCACGAAGCGGTACCCGTTGCCGTTCCGGGCAACGAAGCCGTTCGCCGGGAAGGGGTAGTGGTAGCCCGTGACGCGTATGCGGTCGGTCGCGACCATGTCGAGCACGCGGCGGCGCGTGGCCGAGGCCGCGTCGCCATCCATGTCGAACACGATCTGCCAGTCCGGCCGCGCCATCATGATCTCGGGCCGGTTGGTCAGGTCGGCCAGGAACATCATTTGCTCCGCCCCGTCGGCGATGCGGAAGACGGTATGCCCCGGCGTGTGGCCGTAGGCGGCGACGGCGGTGATGCCGGGCAGCACCTCGGCCCCCGCCTGGAACTGCTGCACCCGTTCGCGGTACGGCGTGAAGCGGCGTGTGACATTGGCGAAGGTCGGGCGCTGGCCTTCCGGCGTGCGCGTCTGGTTGCCGTCCCCGGTCCACCAGGCCCATTCGGTGGCGGGCACGTGCACGGCGGCGTTCGGGAAGGCGGCGCCGCCTTCCGCGTTCAGCAGGCCGTTGATGTGGTCGCCGTGGAAGTGGCTGTGGATCACATGCGTCACGCGCGCCGGATCGATGCCCGCGGCGGCCATGTTCGCGATCATGCGGCCCGCCGTGGCGCCGGCCGGCGTCACGCCGTTGCCGGCGTCGAACACCGCGAGCGTGTCGCCGCGCTGCACGAAGGTGATGGTGAAGGGGATGACGGTGCGGTCGGTCGGCAGGAAGGCGGCCCGCGCCGCCTCCTGAACCTCGGCGATCGGCGCGTTGCGCACGAAGCCTTCCAGCGGGCGGGCGAAGAAGCCGTCATGCACCGTCGTCACGGTGAAGCCGCCCACGCGGAAGCGGTAGAAGCCGGGCGCCTGGGCGGGCGCTTCGGCGGCCTGGGCCAGGGCGGGCCGGGCGCGCAGCAGCGCGGGCACGGCAATGAGGCTGGCCCCGGCCAGGGCCAGGGCGGTGCGGCGGTCGGTCATTGCGCGGGTCCCTTGGAATTCCTTAACGCAGAGGGTGGGGGGAAACCGGCCGGGATCAACCCCCCGTGTGGCCCGGGTTGCCAGTTGCGCCCGCCGATGGGAATGATGTTCCTGGAACGATACGACCGTTTCCGTGCGGGCAGGGACCATACGTGCCGAAGGACGAGACGCATCTCTTGCCCGCGACGAGGGCGCCCGACCGGCCCGGGGGCGTCTCGCGCTTCCTCGGCTGGCTGCTCGGCACCGGGCGCAACGATGCCGAGCAGGCCGCCGCGGTGCAGGAGGAACTCTTCCGCATCCGCGGCGAACTCGCCGTCCTGCGCGCCGAGATCGAGGCGATGCACGCCGAGGTCGGCCGCCGCGACATCGCGACGCTCGAGGAATTGCTGCGCGCCGGCAACCGCCGGCAGGTCGAGGCGCTGATCCGCGACCGCACCCAGACCGTGCCGCTGCCGGACGGCAGCGCGCTGTGCCGCGTGCTCGGCCGCTTCAAGCTGTTCGTGGACGCGACCGATGGCGGCATCGCGCCGCACCTGCTGCTCGACGGCTATTGGGAATACTGGGTGACGGAATTCCTCTGCCGCAACGTCGCGCGCGGGGAGACCGCCTGCGATGTCGGCGCCATCTACGGCTACTACAGCCTGTTGCTGGCCGAACTCGTGGGGCCGGAAGGGCGCGTCGTCGCGCTCGAGCCCAATCCCTGGCTGCACTGGCTGCTCGGGCGCAACGTCACGCTGAACGGGCTCGGCGGGCGCCTTGCCGCGCATCGCCTGGCCGTGGGCGCCGGCGCGCGGGACGGCGTCACGCTGCCGGCGCTGATGACCGGCCCGGCCGATGGCCCCCTCGCATCCCATTTCGCGCAGGAGGAGGGCCGCCAGGTCTTCACCGCGCCGGCGGCGTCGCTGCCCGAGGCGGCGGGCGGGCCGGTGGACCTGCTGCGCATCGGCTTCATGCCGCGCGCGATCGACCTCCTCCCCGGCTGCGAGGCGCTGGCGGTGCGCAACCCGGGCATCCGGATCCTGCTGGAATTCGACGCCGGGCGGACGGAGGAACCGGCGGCGCTGCTCGGCGCCCTCGGCGCGCGCTGGCCGCTGCGCTTCATCGACGGGGATTCGCGCGCCAAGGCCTGCACGGCGGCCGAGCTGATCGAGGCGCGGCGCGTCGCGACGCTCTACCTGTCCATGGTGGAACCGCGCTGATGGACGGCGTGCCTTCCTTCCTGCGGCGGCTCGGCGGCTGGCTCGCGGGGTCGTCCGCGCCGCCGCCCGCCGCGCCGGGCCGGCGCGAAAGCTACGCCTATCTCGGCAATGGCCGCGCCGTGACGCTGACCCATCGCGGCCACCAGCTGATGCTCGACGCGACCGATATCGGCATGACGCCGCACCTCGCCCTGCGCGGGGAATGGGAAAGGGTGGTGGAGGACGCGGTGCTCGCGCTGCTCGCCCCCGGCGCCGCGGTGGTCGAGGTGGGGGCGAATATCGGCTACCACACCCTGGCGATGTCGGCCGCGATCGGCGCCGCCGGCCGGCTGCACGCCTTCGAGCCGAACCCGCGTCTGGTGCCGCTGCTGTCGGCCTCCGTCGCGCTGAACGGCTTCAACGACCGCGTCACCATCCATCCCAGGGCGGCGGCGGATGCGCCGGGGCAGGTCGCGCTGCTGGTCCATCCGGACCATGCCGGCAGCGGGCATCTCGAGGTCGCCGCCGTCGGGCCCGGCTACACCCAGCGGCATGAGATCGAGACCGTGCGCATCGACGACGCGGTGGGCGAGGGCTTCGGCCCGGCGCGGCTGATGCGCCTCGATTGCGAGGGCGCGGAACCGCTGGCGTTGCGCGGGGCGGAGGCGCTGATCCGCCGGTCTCCCGACCTAGTGCTGGTGATGGAATGGTCGGTGCCGATGATGCGCGCGCGTGCCGATGTCGCGGCCTTCGCGACCTGGCTCGAAGGCCTTGGCCTGAACCACGCCTGGCGGATCGAGGCCGGCGGGCGCGCATCCGTGGCGATGGCCGACCTGCCCGGCCTGCCGCACAGCGAAGTGATCCTCGCGCGCCGGCCGCTGTAGCGGCGCGTCACCGCGCGAAGGCGACCACCGCTTCCATCTGCGCGGAGTGGACGAACTGGTCGATCGGCGTCGCCGCCGCGACGCGCCAGCCGGCCTGCGCGAAGGCGCGCCCGTCGCGCGACAGCGCCGCCGGGTTGCACGACACATACACGACGAGCGGCACCGCGCTGCGCGCCAGCAGCGGCACCTGCGCCGGCGCGCCGCCATGCGGCGGGTCCAGCACCACCGCGGCAAAGCCGGTCAGCTCCGACGGCTCCAGCGGCTGGCGGTCGAGGTCCCGCCGCGTCGCCGTCACCGGCACGCCGGCGCGTCCCGCCGCGGCGGCCAGCGCGGCGACCGCGCCCGCATCGGATTCGAAGGCCGCGACGCGCCCGCGCGCGGCGAGCGGGATGGACAGCGTGCCGAGCCCCGCATGCAGGTCGGCGATCCGCCCGCGCCCCTTCAGCTTCGCCGGCAGCGCGGCGAGCACGGCGGCGATGATAGCGGCCTCGCCCTGCGGGCTCGCCTGCAGGAAGGCGCCGGGCGGGGGGGTTATGGCGACGCCCGACAGGGCGATGGTGGGCGCGGCGTGCTGGGCCGCGATCTCCGGCGTGCCAGCCCCGCGCGCCCAGGCGATGCGCGCGAGGCCCTCGCGCTCGGCGAAGCGGGCGAGCAGCATGCGGTCCCCGGCCTGCAGCGGCGCGTCGGTGCGCAGCAGCAGGTCGGGCCCGGTGTCGAGCAGGTTCACCACCGCCGATCCCTCGCGCTTCAGCGCCGAAAGGCTGGCGAGCATGGTGCGCAGCGGCGGCAGCAGCGCAACGAGGCGCGGGTCGAGCACGGCGCAGGTCGCGAGGTCGAGCACCTCCGCGCTGCCCGCCACATGCAGCCCGGCGATCGCGCCGCGCGGCGTGCGCCGCAGCGCGAGGTCGGCGCGGCGGCGATGGCCCGGCTCGGTGGCGATGGTCGGCGCGACCGGCGCGTCGGGGAAGCCGGCGCGGGACAGCGCCTCGGCCAGCCGCGCGCGCTTCCAGCCGGCCTGGGCGGCGGGCGCCCAGTGCTGCACGGCGCAGCCGCCGCAGCCCTGGTCGAAATGGGGGCAGGGGGGCGGGACGCGGTCGGGGCTTGGCTCGAGCACCGCCTCCAGCGCGGCCGCCTGGCCGTCGCCGCGCCTGGCCCCCGGGTGCACGCGCACGCGTTCGCCCGGCAGGGCGCGCGGCACGTAGATGGGGCCGGCGGCGATCCCGTCGCCGCCGGCCCCCATGCGTTCGATCACGATGTCCATGGCGCGGTCCGCGCCCCCGGTTCAGCCGAAGGCGTTCAGCCCGGTCTGCGCCCGGCCGAGGATCAGCGCGTGCACGTCGTGCGTGCCTTCATAGGTGTTGACCGTCTCGAGGTTCATGACGTGGCGGATCACGTGGTACTCGTCCACGATCCCGTTGCCGCCGTGCATGTCGCGCGCGACGCGGGCGACGTCGAGCGACTTGCCGCAATTGTTGCGCTTGACCAGGGAGATCATCTCCGGCGCCGCGCGGCCCTCGTCCATCAGCCGGCCCACGCGCAGCACCGCGTGCAGGCCGAGCGTGATCTCGGTCTGCATGTCGGCGAGCTTCTTCTGCACCAGCTGCGTCGCGGCGAGCGGCTTGCCGAACATCATCCGGTTCAGCGTGTAGTCGCGCGCGGCGTGCCAGCAGAACTCGGCCGCGCCCAGCGCGCCCCAGGCGATGCCGTAGCGCGCGCGGTTGAGGCAGGAGAAGGGGCCCGCGAGCGACTTCACGCCCGGCAGCCGGTTCTCCTCCGGCACGAAGACGTCCTCCATCATGATCATGCCGGTGACGGAGGCGCGCAGCGAGAACTTGCCCTCGATCTTGGGGAAGGTGAGGCCCTTCATCCCGCGCTCGAGGATGAAGCCGCGCAGCACGCCGTCGTCGTCCTTGGCCCAGACCACGGCGACGTCGGCGATCGGCGAATTGGTGATCCAGGTCTTCGAGCCGCTGAGGATGTAGCCGCCATCGACCTTGCGCGCGCGCGTCCGCATCGAGGACGGGTCGGACCCGGCATCGGGCTCGGTCAGGCCGAAGCAGCCGACCCATTCGCCGGTGCGCAGCTTGGGCAGGAACTTCTGGCGCTGTTCCTCGGACCCGTAGGCGTGGATGGGGAACATCACGAGGCTGGACTGCACGGAGAAGGCGGAGCGGTAGCCGGAATCGACGCGCTCCACCTCGCGCGCCATCAGCCCGTAGGCGACGTAGGAGACGCCCGCGCAGCCATAGCCTTCGAGCGTGGCGCCGAGGAAGCCCATCGCCCCGAACTCGTTCATGATCTCGCGGTCGAAGGTGCCGTTGCGGTTCGCCATCAGGATCCGCGGCATCAGCTTTTCCTGGCAGAACTCGCGCGCGGAATCGCGGATCATGCGCTCATCTTCCGTGAGCGCATCCTCGAGCAGCAGCGGGTCTTCCCAGACGAACTGCGCGCGGCTGGCGGCGGGCTTGCTGACGACGTTCATGGCGGTGTCCTCCGGCGTCTCGCCGGCAGGATGGGGTGCCGCCGGCGCTCGGGCAATCGGGAAGGCCGGGCATCGCTGCCCGGCCGGTGGTCAGGCGGCTTCCGTCTCGGGGGCCGCGGCGGGCGCGGCCTCCGCGGGGGCCGGCTTCTCGGGCCGCGGGCGCGGCAGCGGGATCAGCATGAAGGCCGGCACGGCATCGCCGAAGCCCTTCACGGCCGGGCCGAGGTCTTCCTGCCGGTAGCGGCGTTCGCGCCCGGCGTCGCGGTCGCGCGGCGCGTCGCGGTCGCGTCCGCCGTCGCGCTCGCGGCGCGGCTCGCGGGCGGTCTCGCGCGCGGGTTCGGAGGTCTCGCGCTCGATCCGCGCGTCGCGGTCGCGGTCGCGGCTGCGCTCGCGGCGTGGGCGGGCTTCCTCGGCGCCCTCGCGCTCGCGGCGCGGGCTGGCGTCGTCGCGGTCGCGACGCGAACTAGTGTCGTCGCGGTCGCGGCGCGGGCGCGCATCCTCGGCCTCGCGGCGCGGGCGGGCCTCGTCGGGCTCGCGTTCGCGCGGCGCGCGTTCCCGCGGCGCGCCGTCGCGGCGGCCGCCGTCGCGGCGTTCGCCGCCACGGCCCCGGGCGGGGGCGGAGGAGGAACGGCCGCGGCCACGGCCCTTGGGCGCGTTGCGCGCTTCCTCGATCTCGCTCTCCGGCACGATGTCGAGGCCTTCCACCGCCATGCGCGGGATGGGCTTGCCGGTCAGCTTCTCGATCGCGGCGACGTTCTTCGCGTCGTCGGCGGTCGCGATGGTGTAGGCATGGCCCTCGCGGCCCGCGCGGCCGGTGCGGCCGATGCGGTGGACGTAGTCCTCGTCGCGGAAGGGCACGTCGAAGTTGAAGACGTGCGACAGGCCGCCGATGTCGATGCCGCGCGCGGCGACGTCGCTGCACACCAGCAGCTGCAGCTCGCCCGCCTTGAATGCGTTCAGCGTCGCGAAGCGGGTCGACTGGTCCATGTCGCCATGCAGCGCGCCGACGCTGAAGCGATGCTTCTTCAGCGACTTGTAGAGGATGTCGACCTCGATCTTCTTGTTGCAGAAGATCAGCGCGTTGCCGACATTCTCCTGCCGGATCAGCCGGCGCAGCGCCTCGCGCTTGTCGTGCGGCTGCACATAGACCAGGCCGGCGACGATCGTCGTGGCGACGGAGGCCGGGGCGGAGACCGAGATCTCCTTCGGGTTCGACAGGAAGGCGTCGGCCAGCCGGCGGATCTCCGGCGCCATGGTGGCGCTGAAGAACAGCGTCTGGCGGATCTTCGGCAGCATGGACACGATGCGCTCGACATCGGGGATGAACCCCATGTCCAGCATGCGGTCCGCCTCGTCGATCACGAGCAGCTTGCAGTCGGCCATCAGGATGCGGCCGCGGTCGAACAGGTCGAGCAGCCGGCCCGGCGTCGCGATCAGCACGTCCACGCCCTTCTCGAGCACGTCGCGCTGGTCGTTCATGCTCTCGCCCCCGATCAGCAGGGCGTGGTTGAGCTTGAGGTACTTGCCGTACTTCTCGAAATTCTCGGCGACCTGCAGCGCGAGCTCGCGCGTCGGCTCGAGGATCAGGCTGCGCGGCATGCGCGCCTTGGCGCGCGAGCCGGTGAGGATGTCGAGCATCGGCAGCACGAAGGACGCGGTCTTGCCCGTGCCGGTCTGGGCGCAGCCCAGCACGTCGCGGCCCATCATCACCCAGGGGATCGCCTTTTCCTGGATCGGCGTCGGGTAGACGTAGCCGGATTCGGAGACGGCGCGCAGCAGTTCCTCGGACAGGCCGATATCGGCGAAGGTGGTCCGCGCCGGCTCGGGCTCGTCCTCCTCGGTGTATTCGTGCAGGTCCTCGTCGTCGCCGGGTGCCGCGTCGTCGTCGGGGGCCACGTCCTCGGCGCGGAGTTCCTCCTCGGCCGGCGCGGCGGCCGCGGGCGCATCGGCCGGCGGCGACAGGTCTGGCCCGGGCGCGGCGATCGCCGCTTCGGGGGCAGGGGCCGGCTGCGCCGGGGCATCGGCCGCCTCGGCGGCCGCAACGGTGTTTTCGTTCAAAGTCGCTCTTTTCCAAGGGGCCCGCCCAGGCGGGCCGTCATCGGGTGGTGCGGTGGCTGGCCGAGCCCCGTCAGGGCGCGCATGCGGGGCCGGCGGTCCGGCCCGCCAATCCACGAGCGCCCCGCATATGCGCCGCTTCGCCGGGAAGATCAAGGATTTCCGCGCCTGTCGGCCCGCGTGCCGCGCATGGACGACCCGCCCGTGGGCGGCTACAGCCCCGCGCATGACCGATCGGCCCACCCTTCTCCTGCTTCCCGGCCTGCTCTGCGATGCGCGGCTGTGGCGCGACCAGGCTGCCGCGCTGGCCGACCGGGCGCGCATCGTGATCGCGGACCTGACGCGGGACGACCGGATCGGGGCGATGGCGGACCGCGCCATCGCCGAGGTGGAGGGGCCCTTCGCCGTCGCCGGCCTGTCCATGGGCGGCTACGTCGCCTTCGAGATCCTGCGCCGCGCGCCGGGACGGGTGACGCGCGCCGCCTTCCTGGATACCTCCGCCCGGCCGGATACCGAGGAACAGACGCGCCGGCGCCGGGGCCTCATCTCCCTCTCGCGCTCGGGCCAGTTCCGGGGTGTGACGCCGCGCCTGCTGCCGCAGCTGATCCACCCCTCCCGCCTCGACGGCCCGCTCGCGGGGGAGGTGATGGAGATGGCCGACCGGGTGGGGAAGGAGGCCTTCCTGCGCCAGCAGGAGGCGATCATGCACCGCGCCGATTCGCGCCCCGACCTGCCCGGCATCGGCGTGCCGGTGCTGGTCGGCGTGGGGGCGGAGGACGCGCTGACGCCGCCCGACCTCGCCGCCGAGATCGCCGCCGGCATCCCCGGCGCGCGGCTGGTGCACTTCCCCGGCGCGGGGCACCTGCCGACGATGGAGACGCCGGAGGCGGCGACGGCGGCGCTGGCCGAATGGCTGCTCGCCTAGCCTAGGCGGCGCGCGCCGCCCGCGGCAGCAGCGCCGCGAGGTGCCGCGCCACCGCGAGCGGCGCCGAGACGCCGGCCCGCCGTTCGGCCTCCGCGTTGTAGTTGGTGTTCGTGTTCACGTCGTAGGCGTGGATGCCGCCCTCCGCGTCCGTCGCGAACTCGATGGCGCCCACGCCGACGCCGTTGGCCACCAGGAAGCGCTCCATGCGCGGGATCATCGCGTGCTGGAAGCCCTCGATGATGCGGAACTTCTCGCCCGGCGCCACGGCGGGGCAGGCGGCGCCCTCGGGGATGGCGCAGGCATCGGCGGGGCAGAGCTCGAAGCCCTCGGAGGTGTCGACGCGCACGGCGTAGAGGAACCGCCCGCCGACGAATTCCGCGCGGGTGATGAAGGGCTCGGGCGTGGCGATGTAGCGCTGCACCAGCCAGATGCCGTCGCGCGGGCGGGCATGCGGGTCCTCATCGGCCAGGATGCGCGCGACCGCTTCCTTCAACGCCGCCTCGCTGCGCACCAGCTGCACGCCCAGGCCCTTGCCCGCGCGGTTGTGCTTGAGGATGAGCGGGAAGCCGATGCGCTCGGCCGCGGCGGGGATGTTCTCCTCCCCCACCACGGCGACGGTCGGCGGCGTGGGGATGCCGAAGGCGGCCAGCGCCTCGTACTGCGCGACCTTGGACAGTTCGAGCTGGATCGCGCGCCGCCCGTTCACCACGAGCCGCCCGTGCCGTTCCAGCCATTCGATCACCGCCCCCGCATATTCCGGCGCGAAGGTGTGCCCGCGGGTGTGGGAGGAGGCGGACATGCGGTTGTAGAACACGCCCTCCGGCGGCGGGCGCGTCAGGTCGAGCAGGCCGCGGTCGAGGAACCATTCGCTGTGCTCGGCCCCGATCGCCGCGAAGGCGTCCCGCAGCGGGGGCATCCAGGCGTCGTTCTCGTGGATGATATGGATCCGGGTCATGGCGTGCTCCGAGCCGCATTCGATGGCGGAGAGAAGGTTTTTTTCTTTAGGGCTGCAAGGAGCGCGCGGAAGAAAGATTTTTCTTTCATCAATGGCCTTGTTGGGATGCGCGGATGCTCCGGCCGCCGTCGCGCGCGGCACGCCGCTTCCCCGTTGCCCGCGCGCGGCCGGGGCCCTAATCCAGCCGGGCACGCAAGGAAGGCCGCATGTCCGAGACCATCATCCTCGAAGCGCGCGAGACGAAGCGCTCCTACGGGCCGCTCTGGCTGGTCCTGTCCGTCCTCATGCTCGGCCTGCCGTTCCTCGGCCGCCAGCGCATCACGCTGACGAACGAGCGCATCACCATCGTCCAGGGCTTCTGGACCAAGGTGCGCGACGACATCGAGATCTTCCGCGTGCGCGACGTGGTGGTGAAGCAGAGCCTCTACCAGCGCATCATCGGCATCGGCGACGTGGTGGTGAAGTCGATGGAAGGCCGCACCGAGGAACAGCACGTGCTGCGCGGCGTGGCCGACCCGGTCACGGTCAGCGAGCGCATCCGCGACGTGTGGAACCGCAACGCGCGTCCGTCCGGCCCCGCGACGACGCTGGACTGACCCGCCACGGCGGCGCCGCATTCGGGCGGGCATGCTCCGCCCGGAATGACCGCGCCCGTCGCCAGCGCCGCGGGCGCCTGGCCGCCCATCGCCCGCTTCATCGCCGCCGAGCGACGCCTCGGCGCGCGTGCCCTCAAGGCCGGGCCGGTCGCGGCGGGGGTGTACGAATTCCTCCGCTTCGGGGTGAAGCAGGGCTGGGCGTGCCTGTTCGGCGGCGTGCTGCTCGCGCTGCTGGTCGCGACGCACCTGTTCTACCCGCGCGACGCCTGGCTGCCGCGCTACGACTTCCTGCTGGTCGCCTGCCTCGCGCTGCAGGGCGTGCTGCTCGCGACGCGGATGGAGACCTGGGAGGAAGCGCGCGTCATCCTGCTGTTCCATGCCGTCGGCACGGCGATGGAGGTGTTCAAGACGGCGATGGGCTCCTGGACCTATCCCGAACCGTCCTGGGCGCGGATCGGCGGCGTGCCGCTGTTCACCGGCTTCATGTATGCCGCCGTCGGCTCCTACCTCGCGCGCGTGTGGCGGCTGTTCGAGTTCCGTTTCACGCACCACCCGCCGGCCTGGGCGCTGCTGCTGCTGGCCGCGGCGATCTACGCGAATTTCTTCGCGCATCATTTCACCTGGGACCTGCGCTGGGCGCTGTTCGCGACGACGGCGCTGCTGTTCGGCCGCACCTGGGTCCATTTCCGCCCCTGGCGGCGCTGGCGGCGCTGGCGGCGGATGCCGCTGCTGCTCGGCTTCGCGCTGGTCGCGCTGTTCATCTGGTTCGCGGAGAACCTCGGCACCTTCGCCGGCGCCTGGCTCTATCCGCACCAGCGCGGCGGCTGGGCGCCGGTGCCGCTGACCAAGTTCGGCGCCTGGTTCCTGCTGATGATCATCTCCTACGCGCTGGTCTTCGCGCTGCATGAGTCGCGTGTCGCGCGGATTTCTTCCCCCGGCGCGGCGGAGCCTGCCAGGATCGGGTGATGCCCGCCGCCTTCGCGCCGTTCCGCCACCCGGCCTTCCGCCTGCTCTGGTTCGCCAACCTCGCCGCCAATATCGGCCTGTGGGTGCAGAACACCGGGGCGGGGTGGATGATGACCTCGCTCGATCCCTCCCCGGTGATGGTCAGCCTGGTGCAGGCGGCCTCGATGCTGCCGGTCTTCCTGCTGGCCCTGCCGTCCGGCGCGCTGGCCGACATCGTGGACCGCCGCGCCTACCTGATCGGCGCGCAGGCCTGGGTGCTGACCGTGGCCGCGCTGCTGGCCGTGCTGACCTATGCGGGCTGGCTCGGGCCCTGGGGGCTGCTCGCCTTCACCTTCGCGATCGGCATCGGCAACGCGCTGAACTTCCCCGCCTGGGCGGCGACGACGCCGGAACTCGTGCCGCGGGAGGACCTGGTCCAGGCCATCGCGCTGAACGGGATCGGCTTCAACCTCTCCCGCGCCGTGGGTCCGGCGATCGGCGGCTTCGCGATCGGGCTGGCGGGCACCGAGGCCGCCTTCGCGCTGAACGCGGTCTGCTTCCTGGTGCTGCTGCTCGCGCTGCTGGCCTGGAAGCGGGAAGCGCCGCGCAGCGCGCTGCCGTCCGAGCACTTCCTGGGCGCGATGCGCGCCGGCCTGCGCTTCGTCGCGGCGAGCCCGGCGATGCGCGCGGCGATCCTGCGCGCCTGCACCTTCTTCTTCTTCACCGCCGCGATCTGGGGGCTGCTGCCGCTGGTGGTGCGGCAGGGGCTGGGGCTGGGGCCGGAAGCCTTCGGCACCATGCTCGGCGTGATGGGCGTGGGCGCGGTCGCGACCGGCTTCGCCCTGCCGGCGCTGCGCGTGCGGCTGCCGACGCGGGGCGGGATGGTGACGGTCTTCTCGCTGGTCTCGGCCGCGGCGCTGGCGCTGCTTGGCGTCTCCGGGCATTGGGCGCCGGCCGCGCTCGCCATGCTGCTGTTCGGCGCCGGCTGGATCGGGGCGGCGAGCACGCTGCAGGCCGCGGCGCAATTCGCGACACCGGCCTGGGTGCGGGCGCGGGCGATCGGCATCTACCAGCTGTGCTTCTTCGGCGCGCTGACGGTGGGATCCGTGCTCTGGGGCTGGGCGGGCGCGCGCTTCGGCATCGCCCCGGCGCTGCTGATCGCCGCCGTCGCCTGCGCCGGCGCCGCGCTGGCCGTGCGCGGCTGGCGGCTGGACGGCGCGCCGGCGGCCGATGCGCCCAGCGTGCCCATGCCCAAGCCCGACGCGCCGGCGGCCGAGCTCGGCCCGCTGCTGACCGAACGGTCGGGCCGCGTGCTGGAAGTCGTGCGCTACACGGTCGACCCGGCCGATCGAAGCGCCTTCCTCGCGGCGATGGAGGAAGCCCGCCGCGTCCGGCTGCGCAGCGGCGCCGTCGCCTGGCGGCTGCTCGAGGACGTGGCCCATCCGGAACGCTGGATCGAGCTCTGGGCCGTCGAATCCTGGGCCGAGCACATGCGCGAGGCCGGGCGGCTCGATGCCGCCGACCGCGCCGCGCTCGCCCGCGCCGCCGCCTTCCATCGCGGGGATGGGCCGCCCGAGGCGGCGCGCTACCTCAGCGTCCGGGCTTGAAGCGCTTCATGGCGCGGCGGCGCGGGCGCTGGCACTCTGCGCGCGAATCCATGGGGGGACATCGCTGGTGAGGCCAGGAACCGGGACGATCGCTTTGCTCGCGCTGCTGGCCGCTGCCGCCGCCTGCGCGCCGCGCCCCGGCGCGCTCGACCCGCAGGAAGGCTGCCGCGCGCAGCTCTCCTCCTTCATGAGTTCCGGCGACGGCTTCGTCGCCCCGGCGCAGCGCCGCCCGCGCTGGATGCAGCCGCGCCCCGCCGCCCAGCCGGTGCGCCCGGTGCTGCAGACGAGCCTCGATGAGGAGAACGCGCAGATCGAGGCGCTGCAGATCGCCTTCGACTCCCTGCTGTACTGCCGCTGGATCGAGGCGCGGACCATCCGCGCCGACATCGCCGCCCGCCGCGTGACGCGCGAGGAAGGCCGCGCGCGCCTCCAGCGGCTCAAGGCGCGGGTGAACCGCGACCTGGCCCGCGCGCGGGAAGTGCTGGCCGCGATGGAAGCGCGCGCCAACGAACGGGAAGGGGAGATCGAGGCCGTGGCCCCCGGCACGCGCCAGGTCGCCCAGCGCGCCCAGGCCGAGCGCGGGCGCGTGACGCGCGTCGTCGCCGCCGCGACCGTGCCGCTGCGCCTGCGCCCCGAATCCGGCGCGCCCGAGATCGGCCGCGTCGCGGCCGGCGACCCTGTGACCGTCCGCCCCGCGCAGTCGGGCTTCGCCCTGGTGGAAGGCCGGGACGGCACGCGCGGCTATGCGCCGCTCGGCGCCTTCCAGGCGGCCGAGCGCGCCGCGGCGGGCGGCGCCGGCGGCGCGGGGGCGGGGGATGGGGAGGTGCGGCGCCTCGCCGCGACCAACATCGCCCGGCGCGACAATTTCGCCGAGAGCATCACCCTGGCCACCCAGGCGGCCGAAAGCGGGTTCGAGCTGGCGAGCTGAGATCGGGGGGCGACTCGCCCCTCGAATTGTTTCCCCGGGCGCGCGCCTCTATTCTCGCCGCCTATAGGGGAACAAGACATGAACGATCTGTTCGGCCGGGGCGGCGCGCGGAAGGGCGCCGCCGGGCAGGGCGAGTATTCCGCCAAGGACATCGAGGTGCTGGAGGGGCTGGAGCCCGTCCGCCGGCGCCCGGGGATGTATATCGGCGGCACCGATGAGAACGCGCTGCATCACCTCGCCGCCGAGGTCCTGGACAACGCCATGGACGAGGCGGTGGCCGGCCATGCCGACCACATCGAGGTGATCCTCGAGCCCGGGAACTGGATTTCCGTCCGCGACAATGGCCGCGGCATCCCCGTGGACCCGCACCCGAAGTTCCCGAAGCTGTCGGCGCTGGAGGTCATCCTCACCACGCTGCATTCGGGCGGAAAATTCTCCGGCAAGGCCTATGAGACCTCGGGCGGCCTGCACGGCGTCGGATCCTCGGTCGTGAACGCGCTGGCCGAGCGGCTGGAGGTGGAGGTGGCGCGCGACCGCGTGCTGCACACCCAGGCCTATGAGCGCGGCAAGCCGGTGACGAAGCTGAAGAACGCCGGCCCGGTGCAGAACCGCCGCGGCACGCTGATCCGCTTCAAGCCCGACCCGGAGATTTTTGGGGCGCAGGCCTTCAGGCCCGCACGGCTGTATCGCCTGTGCCGTTCCAAGGCGTACCTCTTCCGCGGTGTCGAGATCCGCTGGTCCTGCGACCCGTCGCTGATCCAGGACGAGACGCCGGCCCAGGCGGTGCTGCATTTCCCCGGCGGGCTGCAGGACTTCCTGGCCGCGGCGATCGAGGGGCAGGCGACGGTGGTGCCGGCCCCGTGGGCGGGGGAGGCCGATTTCCCCGAGGGCGCGGGCCGCGTCGAATGGGCGGCGACCTGGGTGGAGCGCGGGGACGGCTTCCTCAACACCTATGCCAACACCATCCCCACGCCGCAGGGCGGCACGCATGAAGCGGGCTTCCGCGCCGCGCTGGTCAAGGGCCTGCGCGCCTATGGCGAGCTGAAGAAGGAAAAGCGCGCGGCGAACGTCACCGCCGACGACCTGTTCGGCGGGCTCGCCGGCATGCTCTCGGTCTTCGTGCGGGAGCCGCAGTTCCAGGGCCAGACCAAGGACCGGCTGACCAGCCCCGAGGCGGCGCGCCTGGTCGAGGGCGCGCTGCGCGACCATTTCGACCATTGGCTCGCCGGCGACCCGGCGCGGGCGGACAACCTGCTCGCCTTCGCGATCGAGCGGGCCGAGGAGAGGCTGCGCCGCCGGGCGGAGAAGGACACGCCGCGCAAATCGGCCACGCGCAAGCTGCGCCTGCCCGGCAAGCTCGCCGATTGCGCGCGCGAGAGCGCCGAGGGCACCGAGCTGTTCCTGGTGGAAGGCGATTCGGCCGGCGGGTCCGCCAAGCAGGCGCGCGACCGCGAAACCCAGGCCGTGCTGCCGCTGCGGGGCAAGATCCTGAACGTCGCGTCCGCCAGCACCGAGAAGCTGCGCCAGAACCAGGAGCTGAAGGACCTGATCGAGGCGCTGGGCTGCGGCGTCGGCGACCGCTTCGACCTCGCGCGCCTGCGCTACGGGCGCGTCGTCATCATGACCGACGCCGATGTGGACGGGGCGCATATCGCCGCGCTGCTGATGACCTTCTTCTACAAGGAACTGCCGGAACTCGTGCGGCAGGAACGCGTCTTCCTCGCCCAGCCGCCGCTCTATCGCCTGCAGGCGGGCGGCGTGTCGGTCTATGCGATGGACGACGCGGACCGGGAGAAGGTGCTCAAGACGCGCTTCAAGGCGAACCAGAAGGTCGAGGTCAGCCGCTTCAAGGGCCTGGGCGAGATGCCGCCCTCCTCGCTCAAGGAGACCACCATGGATCCGCGCCGGCGGACGCTGCTGCGCGTCGTGCTGCCGGCCGAGGACCGGGCGCGGACATCCGACCTGGTGGAGGCGCTGATGGGCCGCAAGCCGGAACTGCGCTTCCGCTTCATCCAGGACAATGCGGCGAGCCTGGAGGCGGAGGCGCTGGACGCCTGAGCGCGGCGGCCATCGGATGGCCGGTCCCGCGCGCGGAGCCGAAGCGGGCGCCCGGTCTGCAAGGGCGCGATGGCCGAAGCGGCGGACCGTTCGCGTGGCCGGGGCCGGGCCCCTGATCCACCGGGGTGGATCGCGGTCCGGGGAGGCGCCGGGCCGAACGGCGACATTCGGCCCGGTTGGAGCGGTGCGGGGGCCTCCGTCGCGAAGGCCCTTTTTGTCCCGCCCCTGGTTGCGGCGTGGTCTTCGCGTCGCGTGGCGCGTCACGCCATGCGCGCGAGGTCCGGTCGTGCGCTCGTCCGGGCTTCAGTCTTCCGTCTGGCGCGAGGGTGCCCGGGAGGCCCCGCGCGCGATGCCTTCCGCACAGAGGTGGAACCTTTGTGCGGAGGGTATCAGTGCTCCATCGCCGTGCCGGCGGCACGCGCGATGTGAAGCATCAGGTTCTGGGCCCAGGCCTCATGCGCTTCATTCAGCGCGATCCCGAGGGTTTCGGGGACCTGTGCCGCTTCGACGCCGAGGAACCAGGCCGGCGCCATCCCCAGGGCGGCGCCGAGCGCGATGGCGGTGCGCAGGCTGACCGGCTCGAGCCCCAGTTCCACGCGGGACATCTGGCGCTGGGTGATGCCGATGCGGCGGGCCACTTCCGAGGCCGTCAGTCCCAGGCTGCGCCGCTGCCTGTGCAGGGCGGCGCCGACCTGGCCATCGAATTCCAGTGCCGCCGCGGCGGCCTGGGCCCGCTCGGTGGCGGGGGTGGTGGTGGTGTTGGACATCATGTCTTCCTTGTGTGCACGTAGCCCGACATCTCAAGACCTTGCCTTCCTCAAGTCAGCTCTTGTCCGGAAAATTCGGGCCCCGAATTGATGCGCCCGAGTCGGATAACGAGAGGTTAAAATTCACAACTTCGTGTCAATCATTCTTGTCGCTTGCTGTCAGACCTGTCTTACGCCTCAGGGGCGATTCCCACGCGGCTCTTGACCGGCTTAGCCTGTCCCTCCCGACCCCTGGAGGACGCCGTCCGATGCTCCCCTGCCAACGCGCCCTGTTCGACATTCCGCGCGACGTCGCCTGGCTGAATGCCGCGGCCTGGAGCCCTTTGCCGCTGGCCGTGCAGGCCGCGGGCCATGCCGGCGTCGCCCGCAAGGGCCGCCCCTGGGAGGTCGATCCGGGCCTGTCCGCCGCCCAGCACGAACGCGCCCGCCGGGCCGCCGCCGCGCTGATCGGGGCGTCAGGCGAGGATGTCGCCCTCATCCCATCCGTGTCCTACGGCGTCGCGACCGCGGGTAAAATCTTCGTGCCCCCGCCCGGCAGCCGCGTGCTCGTCCTCGAGGACGACCACGCCTCCCCGGTGCTGGAATGGATGGCGCGCGCCCCGGCGCAGGGCTTCGTCGTCGAGACCGTCGCGCGGCCATCGGACGGTGACTGGACGGCGGCGGTCGAGGCCGCCATCGCCCGGCCCGGCGCGCCGCCGGTCTCGCTCGCCTCCATCTCCTCGGTCCATTGGTCCGATGGCGGGGTCATCGACCTCGGCCGCGTCGCGCCCATGCTGCGCGCGGCGGGGGCGGCGCTGCTGGTGGATGCCACCCATGCGGCCGGCGTCATGCCGATCGACGTGGCCGTCATCGACCCCGACTTCCTGATCTTCCCGACCTACAAATGGGTGCTCGGCCCCTATGGGCGCGCCTTCATCTACATCGCGAAGCGGCGGCAGGACGGCGTGCCGCTGGAACAGACGCCCTTCGGCCGCCGCGCCGTGTCCTCCGAACGCTCCCCCTATCTCGCCGACCTCGCCTATGCGCCGACGGCCAGGCGCTTCGACATGGGCGAGCGCGACCATTTCGTGGGGCTCGAGATGGCGGCGGTGGGGATGGAGATGATGGCCGGCTGGGGCCAGGCGGCGATCGCGGCGCGCTGCGCCATGCTGAACGATCGGCTGGAGGCGGGGCTCGCCGCCGCCGGCGCCATCCTGCCCAGGCGGGCGCTGCGCGCGCCGCACATCCTCTGCGCCGCCTTCCCGGGCGGGATGCCGGCGGACCTGCCGGAACGGCTCGCGGCGCTCAATGCCTTCGCGGCGCCGCGGCTGGGGCGGCTGCGCATCAGCCCGCATGTCTACAACGACGAGGAGGATGTGGACCGCTTCGTCGACGCCTTCCGCCGCGTCGCGCGCCGGGCGGCCTGAAACGGAAAGGGGCCCCGCGCGACGCGCGGAGCCCCCCGTTCCGTCAGATCCGGCGTGGATCAGACCGAGTAGTACATCTCGAACTCGATCGGGTGCGGGGTGTGCTCGAACTTGAACACTTCCGTCCACTTCAGCTCGATGTAGCTCTCGATCTGGTCCTTGCTGAACACGTCGCCCGCGAGCAGGAACTCGTGGTCGGCGGCCAGCGCCTCGAGCGCCTCGCGCAGCGAACCGCACACCGTCGGGATGCCCTTCAGCTCCTCCGGCGGCAGGTCGTACAGGTCCTTGTCCATGGCGTCGCCGGGATGGATCTTGTTCTTGATGCCATCGAGGCCTGCCATGAGCATCGCCGCGAAGGCGAGGTAGGGGTTCGCGGTCGGATCCGGGAAGCGCACCTCGACGCGCTTGGCCTTCGGGCTCGTCGCGTAGGGGATGCGGCAGGACGCCGAGCGGTTGCGCGCCGAGTAGGCGAGCAGCACCGGCGCCTCGAAGCCCGGGATCAGGCGCTTGTAGGAGTTGGTCGAGGGGTTGGTGAAGGCGTTCAGCGCCTTGGCGTGCTTGATGATGCCGCCGATGTAGTACAGCGCCATCTCGCTCAGGTCCGCGTAGCCGTTGCCCGCGAACATGGGCTTGCCGCCCTTCCAGATCGACTGGTGCACATGCATGCCCGAGCCGTTGTCGCCGTAGACCGGCTTCGGCATGAAGGTCGCGGTCTTGCCGTAGCTGTGGGCGACGTTGTGCACGCAGTACTTGTAGATCTGCATGAAGTCGGCCTGCTGCACGAGCGGGCCGAACTTGGTGCCGAGCTCGTGCTGCGACTGCGCCACCTCATGGTGGTGCTTCTCGATCGGCAGGCCCATCTCGCCCATCGTCGAGAGCATCTCGGCGCGCAGGTCCTGCTCGCTGTCCACGGGCGGGACGGGGAAGTAGCCGCCCTTGACCACCGGGCGGTGGCCCATGTTGCCCTCGGGGTAGTCCTTCAGGCTGGCCTTCGGGCCCTCGATGCTGTCGAGCTCGTAGATGCCGTAGGTGCCGCCCGTGCCGAACTTCACGCTGTCGAAGATGAAGAACTCGGCTTCCGGGCCGAAATAGGCGATGTCGCCCAGGCCCGTGGACTTCAGGTATTCCTCGGCCTTCTTCGCCGTGCCGCGCGGGTCGCGGTTGTAGCGCTGGCCGGTCGACGGCTCGAAGATGTCGCAGAACAGGATCATCTGCGGCTTGGCCGAGAAGGGATCCATCACCGCGGTCGTCGGGTCCGGCATCAGGATCATGTCGGACTCGTTGATCGCCTTCCAGCCGGCGATCGACGAGCCGTCGAACATGATGCCGTCCTCGAAGATGTCGGGCTCGATCGTCGAGACGTGCTGGGCGGTGTGCTGCCACTTGCCGCGCGGGTCGGTGAAGCGGAAGTCCACGTATTCGACGCTGTGCTCCTTGATCATCTCCATGACCTTGGAGACGGCGGAGCTGCCACCAGCGGCGGCGGGCTTCTTGGCCATGATGTGCGGTCCTGTTCCCTGACTGCGAAATCCCGAACCCTGTTCACGCGCCGCGGCTTCGGTGCCCCGCGACGCTGCCCGGCTTACCCGGCTGGCCGGCCTTGCGGCCGGTCAGCCCGGTTGGTCCGGCCCGGCAGGCGCGCTGCGCCGCGTCCGGGCCTGGTGCCGCCCCCCGCCGGGGATGGGGCGGCGAAATCGTCCGGCGCTAGACGGCGTCCTCGCCGCGCTCGCCGGTTCGGATGCGGATCACCTCCTGGATGTCGGAGACGAAGATCTTCCCGTCCCCGATCCGGCCCGTGCGCGCCGCGGCCTGGATGGCCTCGACCGCGCGGTCGAGCATGTCGTCGCCGCAGACCACCTCGATCTTCACCTTCGGCAGGAAGTCCACGACGTATTCGGCGCCGCGGTAGAGTTCCGTATGGCCCTTCTGCCGGCCGAATCCCTTGGCCTCGACCACGGTCAGGCCCTGCAGCCCGATCTCGTGCAGCGCGTCCTTCACCTCGTCGAGCTTGAAGGGCTTGATGATGGCCTCGATCTTCTTCATCGGCTCCTGTCCAGCGGCCGCCACGCCTTGCGACGCCTTGGCCTTCCTCCCGGTATTGCTGCCCGGTTCGTTGTTGACCCTGATCCTGGCGCGCGACCCGGCAAGGCCGGGCGCGCCCGGGGTATTGCACGCGCCATGCCGGCGCAGCAATCCGAGGCCCCCCCGGAAAATCACCCCCGCGCGCAGGGTGGTGCCGATTTCACGGGCGAGTTGCCTAAAAACAGGGCTTGGCCTGCCCGCCCGGTTGCCGCCCCCCGCGACCAGCCCCATAACCCGGGGCCCGCGACCCTCCACAGGATGAAGCGCCCGCCTGATGCGCCCGCAGAACGCCCTTCTCTCCGCCACCGGCACCACGATCTTCACCGTCATGTCGGCCCTGGCGAACCAGCACCAGGCGATCAACCTCGGCCAGGGCTTCCCCGACTATGACGGGCCCGAGGACGTGGTCCGCGCCGCCGCCGACGCGCTGCTCGACGGGCGCAACCAGTACCCGCCGATGACCGGCGTGCCGGAACTCCGCCAGGCGATCGCGGCGCACAACGCCCGATTCTACGGGCTCGACATCGACCCGAACGCCGAGGTCGTCGTCACTTCCGGGGCGACGGAGGCGATCACCGCCTGCCTGATGGCGGTGCTGAACCCGGGCGACGAATGCGTGCTGATCGAGCCGCTGTACGACACCTACCTTCCGGTGGTGAAGCTGATCGGCGCAGTGCCGCGGCTCGTGCGCCTGTCGCCGCCGCACTGGGAACTGCCACGCGCGGAACTCGCCGCCGCCTTCGGGCCCAAGACCAAGGCGGTGCTGTTCAACACGCCGATGAACCCGACCGGCAAGGTCTTCACGGCCGAGGAACTCGCCTTCATCGCCGAGCTGGTCCAGCGCCACGACTGCTACGCCATCTGCGACGAGGTCTACGAGCACCTGACCTTCGACGGTGCGAAGCACATCCCGCTGATGACGCTGCCGGGCATGCGCGAGCGCTGCATGCGCATCGGCAGCGCGGGCAAGACCTTCAGCCTGACCGGCTGGAAGGTGGGCTACATCAGCTGCGACCGGTCGCTCGCGCCCAACGTCGCCAAGGCGCACCAGAACCTGACCTTCACCACGCCGCCCAACCTGCAGCGCGGCGTCGCCGTCGGGCTTGTGAAGGACGATTCGTATTTCGCGGGACTGTCGGCGCATCTGCAGCAGAAGCGCGACCGGCTCGGCGCGGGGCTCGCGCGGCTCGGCTTCGGGGTGCTGGAGACGAAGGGGACCTACTTCATCACCACCGACGTCCGGCCGCTCGGCTGGAACGGGGACGACGTGTCCTTCTGCCGCACGCTGACCGAGGAGGCGAAGGTCACCGCGATTCCGGTGACGGCCTTCTACGCCAGCGAAGGCGCGCCGAACCACTACGCCCGCTTCGCCTTCTGCAAGGGCGACGCCCTGCTGGACGAGGCGCTGGCGCGGATGGAACGGTGGCTCGCCGCGCGCGGGGGGCGGAGCGCGGCTTAGGGGACCGGAGGGGCGCTGCCCCTCCGAACCACCCCGCCAGAGGCCTAAGGGCCTCTGGACACCATTACTCCGCCGCGTCGCGGAGGTAGGGTTCGACGGGGCCGGTCAGCTTCATCGTCAGGGGGCGGCCGCGGCGGTCGAGCGTCTTGCCGACGGTCACGCGGATCCAGCCTTCCGAGACGCAGTATTCCTCGACGTTCGTCTTCTCCTGCCCCTTGAAGCGGATGCCGATCCCGCGCGCGAGCAGTTCCTCGTTGAAATACGGGCTGGCGGGATCGATCGAGAGCCGGTCGGGCAGCGCATCCGTCATCGTTCAATGCTCCCTGAAGTGATGGGTTCCGAGGGCCTTTCGGCCCTCGGCGGGGAGGTCCGGAGGGGCGGCGCCCCTCCGGGCGCGGCTCACGCCGCCTTGGCTTCCCGCCGCCGCCGCGTCAGCACGAATTCCGTATACCCGTTCGGCTGCGCAGCACCTTCGAACACCAGGTCGCAGGCCGCCTTGAAGGCCGGCCCGTCGAAGCCCGGCGCCATGGCGCGATAGGCACCGTCGCCGGCGTTCTGCCGGTCCACCACCGCCGCCATGCGCTTCATCGTCTCCATCACCTGGTCGCGCGTCACGATGCCGTGGCGCAGCCAGTTGGCGATGTGCTGGCTGGAGATGCGCAGCGTCGCGCGGTCCTCCATCAGCCCGACATCGTTGATGTCCGGCACCTTGGAGCAGCCGACGCCCTGGTCCACCCAGCGCACCACGTAGCCGAGGATGCCCTGCGCGTTGTTGTCGAGTTCCGCCTGCACGTCGGCGGGCGACCAGTTGGTCTCGCGCGCCAGCGGCACGGTCAGGATGTCGCCGAGGCTCGCCCGGCGCCCGCCCTTCTGCAGCTCGTCCTGCCGCGCCGCGACATCGACCTCGTGGTAGTGCAGCGCGTGCAGCGTCGCCGCGGTGGGGGACGGCACCCAGGCGGTGTTGGCACCCGCCTTGGGGTGCCCCACCTTCTGCTCGAGCATCGCGGCCATCATGTCCGGCATCGCCCACATGCCCTTGCCGATCTGCGCGCGGCCGCGCAGGCCGCACATCAGGCCGACATCGACGTTCCAGTCCTCATAGGCCTTGATCCACGCTTCCGCGCGCATGGCGTTCTTGCGCACCACGGCGCCGGCTTCCATGCAGGTGTGGATCTCGTCGCCGGTGCGGTCGAGGAAGCCGGTGTTGATGAAGACCACCCGGTCCTTCGCGGCCGCGATGCAGGCCTTGAGGTTGACGGTGGTCCGCTTCTCCTCGTCCATGATGCCCATCTTGAGCGTCGCGCGCTTGAGCCCGAGCGCGTCCTCCACGCGGGAGAACAGCGTGTCCGCCCAGGCCACTTCCTCCGGCCCGTGCATCTTCGGCTTGACGATGTAGACGCTGCCGGCGCGCGAATTCATGCGCTTGCCGCGGATGTCGTGCAGCGCGATGGCCGAGGTGCAGAGCGCATCCAGGATCGTCTCCGGCACCTCGGCGCCGTCCAGCGTCACCGCATCGGTCATCATGTGGTGGCCGACGTTGCGCACCAGCATCACCGAGCGCCCGTGCAGCGTCACCGCGCCGCCCGAGGGCTTCTGGAAGATGCGGTCCGCGGCCAGGCGGCGGACCAGCACCTTGCCGTCCTTCTCGAACTCGGCCGTCAGGTCGCCCTTCATCAGGCCGAGCCAGTTGCGATAGACCTCGACCTTGTCCTCGGCATCCACGGCCGCGACGGAATCCTCGCAATCCTGGATGGTGGTCAGGGCCGCTTCCAGCACCACGTCGCAGATGCCCGCCGCGTCCGTCTTGCCGATCGGATGGGCGCGGTCGAACTTCACCTCAAGATGCAGGCCGTTGTTCACGAACAGCAGGGAGGTCGGCGCGTGCGGCTCGCCGAGGAAGCCCACGCACTGGCCGGGCCGGGCGAGGCCGACCTTGGACCCGTCCTTCAGCGTCACTTCCAGCGCGCCGGCCTCCAGCCGGTAGCCGGCCGCATCCGCGTGGCTGCCGCGGGCGAGCGGGATGGCGCGGTCGAGCACGGCGCGCGCGCGCGCGATCACCTGCGCGCCGCGGGCCGGGTCGTAGCCCCGCGCCTTCGGGCCGTCCTGCGGGATGGCGTCGGTGCCGTACAGCGCGTCGTACAGGCTGCCCCAGCGCGCATTCGCGGCATTCAGCGCGTAGCGGGCGTTGGAGACGGGCACGACCAGCTGCGGGCCGGCCATGGACGCGATCTCGGCATCCACATCCGTCGTGCCGACCTTCACCTCGGCCGGCTCGGGCAGCAGGTAGCCGATCTCCGCCAGGAAGGCGGTATAGGCGGCGAGGTCCACGGGCTTGGCCGGGTGGGCGCGGTGCCAGGCGTCGATCTTCGCCTGGAGGTCGTCGCGCTTGGCCAGCAGCGCCGCATTGGCGGGCGCGAGTTCGCGCAGGATGCGCTCCATCGCGTCCCAGAAGCGGGCCGGCTCCACGCCGGTGCCGGGCAGGGCCTCGGCCTCGATGAAGGCCTTGAGCACGGGCGCGACGGCGAGCCCCTTCGTTCCGGCCATGATTCTCGTCTCCTGAACGCTGGCGCCCTCCCCGGGGCGCAAATCGGGGCCGCTTCCTAGGCGCAAAGCCGCCCCGGGGCAAACGCGGGGCGGCGGGGCTTGCCCCCCGCGCCCCCCGGCGCGACCCTCCCGCAAGACGCTAAGGAAGGAACGCCCTCATGGCCTGGACGCCGCCCCCGCATGTGACGCAGCACTGGCAGGTGACGAAGCCCGGCGCGACGGGTCGGCGCGGCATGGTCGCCTCCCAGGCCCGGGACGCGGCGGAAGCGGGGATCGCGATCCTCGAGGAAGGCGGCAGCGCGGCCGACGCGGCGGTCGCGACCGCCTTCGCGCTCGCCGTGGTCGAACCCTGGAATTCCGGCCTGGGCGGCATCGGCTTCGCCCAGATAGCGGGCGGCGGCGTCGCGCCGACCACGCTCGATTTCGGCCCCGTCTCCCCCCACGCGCTCGACCCTTCCGCCTTCCCGATGACGGGGAAGATGAAGGACGACCTGTTCACCTGGCCCGAGGTGTTCGAGGACCGCAACGTCCACGGCCCGCTGTCCTTCGCCATTCCCTCGGCCGTCGCGGGCTATGCCGAGCTGCACCGCCGGCACGGGAAGCTGCCCCTGTCGGTCGTGCTGGCCCCGGCGGTGGCGTTGGCCAAGCGCGGCCTGCCGCAGGACTGGTTCACCACGCTGAAGGTCGCCAACAGCGCCTCCGTGCTGCGCATGTACGCCGAAAGCGCGCGCATCTACCTCCCCAACGGCCTGCCGCCCGTGCCGCCCTACCAGGGCGCGCCGGGCTTCTTCCGACAGGGCAGGCTCGCCGAGACGATCGAGCGGCTCGCCCATGCGGGCCTGGCCGACTTCTATGAAGGGGAGGTGGCGGGGGAACTGCTCGCCGACTTCCGGGAGATGGGCTCGCCGATCAACGCCGCCGACCTGATGGGCTGCAAGGCCCTGGCCCGGCCGGCGCTGGAGGCCGAATGGCGCGGCAAGCGGCTGTTCCTCGCCAATGGGCTGACGGCGGCGCCGACGCTGCTGCGCGTGCTCGAAGGCATGCGGGATGCGGATTTCTCGGGGCCCGCGCCTTCGGCCGCCTGGTACGCGCAGCTCGCCCGCGTGATGCGCGCGGCCTATGCCGAACGCCTCGCCGGCCTGGGCGACGCCGAGCCCAAGGCCGCCGAATCCTGCACCACCCACCTGACCGTCTGCGACAAGGACGGGATGATGGTGGCGATGACGACGACGCTGCTGTCCTCCATGGGCAGCCGCGTCGTGCTGCCGCGCTCGGGCGTGCTGATGAACAACGGCATCATGTGGTTCGACCCGCGGCCGGAGGCGAAGAACGCGCTCGCGCCCGGCAAGCGCCCGCTGACCAACATGTGCCCGGTGATCGCGGCCGAGGCGGGGGTGCCCAACATCGCCGCCGGCGCCTCGGGCGGGCGGCGCATCATGGCGGCGGTGTTCCAGATGCTGTCCTACGTGGC
Organism: Roseomonas nitratireducens; assembly: GCF_017813355.1. Classification (GTDB taxonomy): domain Bacteria; phylum Pseudomonadota; class Alphaproteobacteria; order Acetobacterales; family Acetobacteraceae; genus Neoroseomonas; species Neoroseomonas nitratireducens. Next base: position 96,731 of record NZ_JAGIYZ010000012.1, on the reverse strand, counting down.
GGATTTCGGGATGGCGCCGGAAGCCGCGGCGCATCACCCGCGGCTCGACGTCTCGGCGCCGGACGGCGTCACGGCGGACCGTCGCCTGGGCGCAGAGACCATCGCCGCCCTGGCGAAGGACGCGGCGGTGACCGAGGTGGAGCACGCGGTGATGCCGGTGAACTTCGCCTGCCCGAACCTGATCCGCATCGCCCCGGACGGCACGCGGCAGGGCATCACCGATGCGATGAGCCCCTGGAGCGCCGCGCTGGCCCAGTAGCCGCCCCGGGCGAAGCCACCCTTGCCATAAGCCTCGTCTTAATTAGTCGGCCTCTATCCTTCGCGCGACGCCATGTGCGTCGTGCGAAAGGATGTTGCCGATGCGGGTCAATGGGCCGGTCACGACCGAGGAAGTCACCTTCGACGCGGAGGAAGTCCTCGTCTCCCGCACCGACACGGGCGGCCGCATCGTCTTCAGCAACGCGGCCTTCGCGCGCGTCAGCGGCTTCTCCGCCGAGGAACTGCAGGGCGCGCCGCACAACGTCGTCCGCCACCCGGACATGCCGAAGGAAGCCTTCGCCGACCTGTGGGCGACGATCAAGGCCGGGCGCCCCTGGGAAGGGCTGGTGAAGAACCGCACCCGCGCCGGCGCCTTCTACTGGGTCCGCGCCAATGTCACGCCGGTGCGGGACGGGGATACGGTCACGGGCTACATCTCGATCCGCAGCCGGCCGGAGGAGGCCGAGAAGGCCCAGGCCGAGGAGGCCTACCGCGCCATCCGCGAGGGCCGCGCGCGCGACATCGGCCTCGATGACGGGCAGATCGTCCGCCGCGGCTGGCGCGCCCGGCTGGCCACCTGGCGGGACAGCGTCGCGGTGCGCATCGCCGCGGCACTCGTGCTCGTCACCCTCGCCGTGGTCGGCGTCGGCGCCATGACGCTCGGCGGGATGGCCGACAGCAACGATTCCCTGCGGCGGGTCTACCAGGAACGGACCGTCCCCCTCGCGCGGCTGACCGAGGCGCTGGACCGGATGCGCGACAACGCGACGCAGCTCGCGCTGCTGCCGATCGACATCCGCGGCGGGCACGACACGGCCGAGCGCATCGCCAAGGTGCGCGACTATGTCGGCCGCGCGGAAGCGGCCTGGAACGCCTATGCCGCCATTCCGCGGGTCGGCGACGAAACCGCCGCCGCCGCCGCCTTCCTCGCGGCGCGGGAGGCCTATCTGCGCGACGGGCTGCGCCCCGCCCTCGCGCTGGCGGAAGCCGGGCAGGCCGAGGCGCTCGACCGCCACCTGCGCGACCGCGCCGCGCCGCTCTTCACGCCGGTGATGGGCGCGCTGCGCCGCGTCATCGCGCACCAGACCCAGGCCGCCGAGGCCGCCTATGCCGAGGCGCAGGAGGATTTCTCCGACCACGCGCAGGGCGCGCTGGTGATCGGGCTGTTCGCGGTGCTGCTCGGCGGGCTCTGCGCCTGGCTCGCGATCCGCGCCCTGCGCCGGCCGATCCGGGATCTGGAGAACCACTTCGTCGCCATCGCCGCCAATGCCTTCGACCGGCGCATCGGCACGCCGGCGGCCCGCGAGTTCCGCGAGGTGACGACCCAGCTGCGCATGCTGCGCGCGCGGCTCGCCTTCGCCGAGGCCGAGCGCGGCGAGCGCGAGCGCCAGGCGGGCGAGGAACGGCGTCGCATCATCGGCGCCCTGGCCGAGCGCGTGGAGACCGAGGCGCGGCTCGCGGTCGAGAACGTCGCCACGCGCACCGGCAGCATCGCCGGCCAGACCCAGGCGATGGCCGGGATCGCGACGGACCTGTCCGCCCGCGCCTCTGCCATGTCGGCGACCTCCGGGGAGGCCCGCGACGCGGTCGAGGCCGTCGCCGCGGCGGCCGAGGAGCTCGCCGCCTCCATCCGCGAGATCGCGAGCCAGGCCCAGCGCACAGGGGAGATCACGCGCCGCGCGGTCGATGGCGGCGCCTCGGCCGAGGCCGCGATCGGCCGGCTGAACGCGACCGTCAGCCGGATCGGCGAGGTGCTCGGCCTGATCCGCTCGATCGCCGGCCAGACCAACCTGCTCGCGCTGAACGCCACGATCGAGGCCGCCCGCGCGGGCGACGCCGGCAAGGGATTCGCGGTGGTGGCGGGGGAGGTGAAGGGCCTCGCCGGGCAGACCGCCCGCAGCACCGAGGACATCGCGCGCCAGATCGCCGAGATCGAGGAAGGCACGAGCGCCGCGGTCGAGGCGGTGGCCGGCATCGGCGGCATGATCGCCGAGATTTCCGAGGCCGCGCAGGCGATCGCCTCGGCGATGGAGCAGCAGGCGGCGGTGACGCAGGAGATCGCCCGCAACGTCGCGCAATCGGGCCTCGCGGTCCGGCGCATGAGCGACGCGGCGGACAGCGTGTCCGCCGCCGCGGAGGAGGCCGGGCAGCACGCGGCGGGCGTCAGCGCCGCGACCGCGGCGGTCGATGGCGACGTCGCGGCGCTGCGCGGCACGTTGGTCGCGGTGGTGCGCACCTCGATCGAGGAGGCCGACCGGCGCATGTCCGAGCGGATCTCGGTGAGCGAACCCTGCGCGGTGATCGGCGGGATGGGCGAGCGGGACGGGCGGCTCGTGAACGTCTCGAGCCACGGCGCGCTCGTCTCCGGCATCGCCGGGCTGCGGGAGGAGGAGAGCGTGACGCTGGTCCTGCCGCGCCATGGGGGGCTGCGGGTGGCGGCCGTGGTGCGCGGCTTGAGCCCCGCGGGCGTGCATCTCTCGCTCGCGCCGGAGGACGCGTCCGGCGAGGCCTGGCGGGCCGCGCTGGCGACGATGAGCGCGTCGCGGCGGCGCGCGGCGGCCTGAGGCGGGACTGCCCATGCCGGGGCGATTTGATCAGGGATTACGTATCCATTGCGTGTCACTGGAACGTGAGACGCAACTTGTGGTAGTTGATTCGAAAGGCAACTCGCGGAGGGCTCCATGCCCCAATTCATGATGCCGGCCGAAGGCAGGCGCGCGCCCGGGCCAGAGGATCTCGACATCGATCCCAGCGTCGCGGCGAAGATTTCCGCCGGGCTCGGCGACCGCCGCAGTTCGGCGCGCGTGCCGGTGGACGAACCCTGCACGGCCGTCGTCGGCACGCAGATCCACCATGCCGAGTTGCGCGACGTCTCCGAAGGCGGGGCCATGCTGCGCGGCGTGCCCGGGCTGACGGCCGGGGATCCGGTGGACCTGACCATGCCGCGGCTCGGCGTGCGGCGCTTCGCCATGACCGTCCGGGCGGTGAGCCTGCTCGGAGCGCACCTGTCCCTGCGCTATCCGGACGAGGATGCCGAGGGCTGGCGCGACGAGATCGCGCCCCTGGCCAGCCCCGACAGGCCGCGCGGCCGCGCCTGACGGCGGCCGCCCCGCGCGCCGCGGGGCCCCTTGGTTCGGGCCCGCGGCGAGCGGATGAGACCCCTGTGGTGCCCGTGTGGCGGTTTCCGCGGCGCGCGGGTTGTTCCTCCCGCAGCATGAGGGTTCGCGCGCCCGTGGCGCCCAGGGTGTTGTTCCCCTGGCGGATGGCGCGGCGGGCTGATCGCGACGCCCGCGGCACGGCAGTTGCCTAGACCCTGCCCATGCCTGGGGCAGCCGGGCCGGATCGCGGCATTCCTGCATTCTTTCCGGTCAATCGGTGGCGCCCATGCCTGAACAGGGAGCACATCGATGAACCGTCGTTCCATTCTTCGCCTCACGGCGGCCGGTGCGCTGGCACCTCTCGCCATGCCGCGCGTCGCCTCGGCCCAGTCGGGCGCCTGGCCGACCCGCGGCTCGATCCGCCTGATCGCCCAGTTCCCGCCGGGCGGGCTTGTGGACACGGTCAGCCGCCTGATGGCGCCGGCCCTGTCCCAGGCGCTCAGCCAGACGGTGGTGGTCGAGAACCGCGCCGGCGCGGGCGGCGTCATCGGCACCGACTTCGTCGCGAAGCAGCCGGCGGACGGCTACACGCTGCTCGTCAGCCATGCCTCGGTGCATGTCTTCTCGACCGCGACCATGCCGACGCTGCCCTTCCACCCCATCAACGACTTCACCCACATGGGCATGCTCGTCGAGGCGTCGAACGTGCTGCTGGTGAAGGCGGAATCGCCCTATCGCACGCTCGACCAGTACCTGACGGCGGCGCGGACGCGGCCGGTGCGCTACGGCTCCTCGGGCATCGGCTCGGCGCCGCACCTGCTGGGCGCCATGCTGACCGGGGCGGCGAATGCGCCGAACCTCGACCACGTGCCCTATCGCGGCAGCGCGCCCGCCATGCAGGACCTGATGGCGAACCAGATCGAGTCGCTGATCGACCCGATCACCACCAACGTGCAGCTGCTGAAGGACGGCGTGCTGCGCGCGCTCGCGGTCTCGACCCCGCAGCGCCTGCCGGCCTTCCCGAACATCCCGACCTTCGCGGAGCTCGGCTATCCGAAGCTGACCTCGGCGCAGTGGCTCGGCCTGTCCGCGCCGAAGAACCTGCCGGCGCCGATCGCCGAGCGGCTGACCGCGCTGATCCCGACGCTGCTGGCGCGGCCGGAACTGATGACGCGCTTCGAGGAACTGCAGACCCTGCCGCGCACGCCCTCGCTGCTCGGCGCGGATTTCGTGCGCGTGATGCAGGAGCAGATCACCGAATGGACCGCGGTGGCCCGGCAGTACAACATCGTCGTGACGTGATGCGGTGACCCTCGGACGGCGGGCGGCGGCCATCCGGCCGCCTTGCCTTCGCGCCATGCGCTGCTGCGCTGGCGGCCGCTGACAGGTTGGGCGCGGTCGCGCCTTGCGCTCCCGGCCCGAGGCTTTGCCTCGGGCCGTTTTTTTGGCCTCAGGCGCCGGCGCCGCCATGCGGCGGCTTGGCTTTCGCGCCGTGCACTGGCGCGACGGCGGCGGCGGTTGGTCTGGGCGCGGTCGCGCTTCGCGCTCCCGGCCCGAGGCTTTGCCTCGGGCCGTTTCTTTGACCTCAGTCGCCGGCGCCGCCATGCGGCGGCTTGGCTTTCGCGCCGTGCACCGGCGCGTTGGCGGCGGCAGTCGGTCTGGGCGCGGTCGCGCATTCGCGCTCCCGGATCGAGGCGGCGCCTCGATCCGCATGGCGCGCGGGCGCGTCAGACCTTCGGCGTCATCCCCGCCTGGCCGGCGCACCAGCGCGCCACCTCCTCATGCGTGCCGAACCACACGCCGGGCTGGCCCTTCATGTAGGCGACCAGCCGGTCGAGCAGCGCGATGCGGCTGCGATGGCCGATGACATGCGGGTGCATCGTCAGCAGGAACAGCCCGCCTTCGGCATAGGCACCGTCGAACTCGGCGCGGAAGATCTCCTCCACGGCCGAAGGCGGCGTGTATGGCCGCAGGCCCGAGAAGCGCAGCATGTTGAAGTAGACCGCGTCGTCGCGGATCCATTCGGGCGGCAATTCCACGATGCCGGTGGGCTTGCCCTGCACCTCCAGCTCATAGGCGTCGTCGTCCGACATCAGCGATGAATCGTACAGCAGCCCCAGCTCCTGGATGATCGACATGGTGTCGACCGAGAAATCCCAGGAGGCGGTGCGGATGCCGACCGGACGCCGGCCGCCGATCTTCTCGAGCGTATCGGCCGCGCGGAAGGTCAGCTCGCGCTCCACCCCCGGCGGCAATTGCGTGTTCGCCTCGTGGATCCAGGAATGGATCCCGATCTCGTGGCCCTCGTCGACGACGGCGCGCACTTCGTCGGGGTGCAGCAGCGCGGAGACGGCGGGGTAGAAGAAGGAAGCCTTCACCCCGTGCCGCGCGAGCAGCGCGCGGATGCGCGGGACGCCCTGCCGCGCGCCATACTGCCCCTGGCTGATGCGCATCGGGCTCTCATCCGAATCGCGCAGCGGGATCGTCTCGTGGTCCGCGTCGAAGGACAGCGAGACGGCGCAGCGCGCCCCCCCCGGCCACGACTTCGGCGCGAGGGATCGCCCCGCCCGGGCGCGCCCGACGATGTGGCGCCATTCCGGCTCGCTCCACTCCCAGGGCTTCTTCGGGGCGTCGCTCATGGCCGGTCTCCGTCGCGTGGAGATGGCACGGTAGTTGCGAGAACGCCGCGGTCAACAGGCACCGGGAGCCTCAGATGGACATCGGCGTCTTCATTCCGATCAACAACAATGGCTGGATCATCTCCGCCACCTCGCCGCAATACATGCCGAGCTTCGAGCTCAACAAGGCGGTGGTGCAGAAGGCGGAGGGCTACGGCCTCGACTTCGCCCTCTCCATGATCAAGCTGCACGGATTCGGCGGCAAGACCGAGTTCTGGGACCATGGGCTGGAGAGCTTCACGCTCATGGCGGCGCTCGCCTCGGTCACCAAGCGCATCAGGCTCTTCGCCTCGACCGCCGTCCTCACCCTGCCGCCGGCGATGGTCGCGCGGATGGCGGCGACGATCGACGACGTCTCGGGCGGGCGCTTCGGCGTCAACATCGTCTCGGGCTGGCACAAGATCGAGTACACGCAGATGGGCCTCTGGCCCGGCGACGAGCATTTCGCCAAGCGCTACGACTACAGCACGGAATATGTGCGCATCCTGCGCGAGCTTTGGGAGGACGGCGTCTCCGACCACAAGGGCGACTACTTCCAGATGGACAAGTGCGTCCTCAGCCCCCGCCCGCCAGGCCGCATCCCCGTCGTCTCCGCCGGCCAGTCGGACCGCGGCATGGAGTTCGCCGCGGAGTGGTGCGAGTACAATTTCTGCCTCGGCGAAGGGCTGAACGAGCCCACCAAGGCGGCCGGCGTGCCCGCCCGCGTGCTCAAGGCCGCCGAGAAGACCGGCCGCGATGTCGGCGCCTACATGCTCTACATGGTGATCGCCGACGAAACCGACGAAGCCGCCTTCGCCAAGTGGGATTCCTACGTGGCGGGCGCGGACCAGGAGGCGCTGGCCCACCTCTTCGGCAAGGCGGCCGAGGACAAGACCGCGAGCGCTGATTCCACCGCCGCGGCCATGACCCGCGCCGCCAATCCCGTAAACTTCAACATGGGCACGCTGGTCGGCTCCTACGCGAAGGTCGCGGCGATGCTGGACGAGGTCGCCGCCATGCCCGGCGTGAAGGGCATCATGCTGACCTTCGACGACTTCCTGAAGGGGATGGATGATTTCGGCACGCGCATCCAGCCGCTGATGGCCTGCCGCAAGGACCGGCTCGCGATCGCCGCCGAATAGGCGCCTTCGCCGCTTGAACGACGCGGGGTCGGGGGGCAGGGTGGCCCCATGCCGAACCTGACCCCGCGCTCAGCATGAGCGACACCGACCCCGCGCTGATGTCCGCCGAGACGCTGCTCGGCCTCTATGCCCGCCGCGCCCTGTCGCCGGTGGAAGCCCTCAAGGCGGTGCTGGAGCGCGTCGCGCGCTTCAACCCCTGGGTCAACGCCTTCGCCGCCATGAACCCCCGCGCGCTCCAGGCCGCGGGGGAAAGCGAGGCGCGCTGGATGGCCGGCCGGCCGATCGGGCCGCTCGATGGCGTGCCCGCCACGGTGAAGGACCTGCTGCACCTTTCGGGCTTCCCGACGCGGCGCGGCAGCCGCACCTCCGACACCACGCCGGCGACCGAGGACGCGCCCGCGGTGATGGGGCTGAAGGAATCGGGCGCCGTCATCCTGGGCAAGACCACGACGACGGAATTCGGCTGGAAATCCCCGGGCGACTGCCCGCTGCACGGCATCACGCGCAACCCGTGGAACCCGCAGCGCACGCCGGGCGGTTCTTCCAGCGGCGCCGGCGCGGCGGGGGCGGCCTGCTTCGGCCCGCTGCACATCGGCACGGATGCGGGCGGGTCGATCCGCATCCCGGCGGCCTATTGCGGGCTGGTGGGCGTGAAGCCGTCCTTCGGGCGCATCCCGCAATGGCCGCTCGGCGCCTTCGGCCATGTGGCCGTCGCGGGGCCGATGACGCGCACGGTGCGCGACGCGGCGTTGATGTTCTCGGCCATGGCGCGGCACGACCTGCGCGACCCGTACTGCCTGCCGGACGACCCGCGCGACTGGCGGGGCGGGATCGAGGAGGGCGTGGCCGGGATGCGCGTGGCCATCGTCCGCCGCATGGGCTTCGAGCCGCCGCTCGATGAGGATGGCGAGGCGGTGCTAGCCGGGGCGGCACGGATGCTGGCCGAACAGGGCGCGATCGTCGAGGAAGCCGACCCCGGCCTGCCCGACACGCGCGCCATCTTCGGCCGCGTCTGGGGCGTGGCGCTGGCCCGCGTCGTCGCGACGATCCCTGAGGACAAGCGCGAATTGCTCGACGCCGGCATCCTCGACGTGGCGCGCAAGCATGGCGACATGCCGGCGGTGGACTACCTGGCGGCCGAGGCGATGCGCCTGGAAGCCGCGCACGCCATGGCGCGCTTCCACCAGCGCCACGACCTGGTGCTGACCGCCTGCACGCCGACCGCCGCCTTCGCCGCCGACCAGCCGACGGCGCAGCCGGAACTCTCGCTGTGGCGGGACTGGGCGCCCTGGACCTTCGCCTTCAACCTGACCCGCCAGCCGGCGATCAGCGTGCCCGTCGCGATCGACGGCGAAGGGATGCCGCGCGCGGTGCAGGTGGTCGCCCCCCTCTATCGCGACGACCTGGCCTTCCGCGCCGCCCGCGCGCTGGAACGCGCCGCGAGCCTGCCGCTGGCCGACCCGGCCGCGACGAAGCCGGCGTGACGGAGGCCGCGATGCCCGACGGCGATGACGACTACGTCTATGACGAGGCGACCGGCGAATGGCGCCCGGCGTCGGAGGTGGCGGCCGCGACCGCCGCCGCCGCCCGCGTCGTCGTGCGCGACGCCGCGGGCCATGAGCTGGCGGATGGCGATTCGGTCACCGTCATCAAGGACCTGAAGGTGAAGGGCGCGGGCCAGACCCTGAAGCAGGGGACGGTCATCCGGTCGATCCGCCTGACCGACGACCCGGAGTTGATCGATTGCCGCCACGACGCCATCAAGGGGCTCGTGCTGCGCACCGAATTCGTGCGCAAGCGGTGACCGGGAGGATTCGATGCGGCTGGTGACGTTCAGGGACGGGAAGGGCACGCGCATCGGCGCGCTCGACGATGCGGGCAAGGTGCTCGACCTTGCCGCGGCGGATGGGACGCTGCCGCAGGGGATGCTGGCGCTGATCGCCGGCGGCACCGCGGCGCTGGACGCCGCGCGCGCGGCCGCCGCCAGGGCCCCGGTGGCCGAGGGCGCGACGCTGCTCGCCCCCATCCCGCGCCCGGCCAAGAACATCTTCTGCGTCGGCAAGAACTACCACGAGCACGCGAAGGAATTCGCCAACAGCGGCTTCGACGCGACGGCCAAGGAAGTGGTGCCGGAAGCCCCCGTGGTGTTCAGCAAGCCGCCCACCAGCGTGATCGGGCCGGGCGAGCCCATCCCTTCCTTCCTCGATTCCTCCAACAGCACCGACTACGAGGGCGAGATCGCCGTCGTGATCGGCAAGGGTGGCCGCGGCATCAGCGAGGCCGACGCCTACGCGCATGTGTTCGGCTACACCATCGTCAACGACGTCACCGCGCGCACGCTGCAGCACAAGCATCGCCAGTGGATCCTGGGCAAGGGCATCGACGGCTACTGCCCGATGGGCCCGGCCATCGTCACGGCGGATGCCGCCGGCGTGCCGCCGAAGCTTTCCATCTCCACCTGGGTGAACGGCGAACTGCGCCAGCGCGCGCCGGTCGAGGACCTGATCTTCGGCATCCCGACGCTGATCGCGACGATCTCCGCCGCCATCACGCTGGAACCGGGCGACATCATCGCCACCGGCACGCCGGCCGGCGTGGGCATCGGGTTCAGCCCGCCGAAGTTCCTCAAGGCCGGCGACCGCGTGCGGATCGAGGTGCCGGGGATCGGCGTGCTGGAGAATCCGGTGGCGTGAATGGCTTGGCTGCTGCTCGCCCTGTCCGTCGCGACGTTGGTGGCAACGGCACTGCTCGCGGCGCGAAGCCAACGCCTTCGGCAGCGCGCGCCAGATGCCTTGGACAGGGCGTTCGAGGATGGGTTGGCTAGCGGCGGAGGCGGCGAGTTCGCGCTCCTGCTTCTGCCCGGCCTGCTTCTGCGCAAGCGCGCGCAACGCGTGCTCTTCATCGCTTTGCTGCTGCTCCTGACAACGGCCGTTGGCGCGCTGCATATCGGCCTACTGATGCAGGCCATCGCTGACCCGTCACCGCGAATGGGGCTTTCGGAGGTGTTCCTCTGGGCTGGGACACTGTTCATGCTGTCCCTGGGCGTTCTCGCGTTGACCTTTGTGGTCGTCCAACTGCGCGAAGCAGGTCGCGTAAGGCGCGCGCCTGGGGCTTGAGGATGCGCATTTTTTGACGACCGCCCTTCGCTATTCTGGCTCATTGACGTTGTCACACTGGGAGGAACGAAAGAAATGCGGCGCAGGACGGTACTGGCAACGATCGCATTCGCAGGCGGCACGCCAACGGCGATAGCGCAGGAAAGCTTCCCATCGCGCCCCGTCAGCATGGTGGTCGCCTTCCCGCCCGGCGGGCAGGCCGATGTGGTGGGCCGGCCGGTCGCCGCGACGCTGGAACGCATCTGGCGCGTCGCCGTGCCGATCGTGAACCGCGGCGGCGCGGCGGGCGCGATCGGCAACGCCTTCGTCGCGCGCGCCGCCCCGGATGGCTACACGCTGCTGATGGCGCTGTCCTCGATGGCGCTGCTGCCCGAGGCCGCGCGCGTGAATGGGCGGGAGCCGTCCTACACGCCGGAGATGCTCACCCCCATCGCGCTGTTCGCCGCCGACCCGACGGTGCTGGTGGTGCCCGCCGCATCGCCGATCCGCACGATCGAGCAGTTCATCGCCGATGCGAAGGCGCGGCCGGGGCAGGTCTCCTACTCCTCGGCCGGCAACTACTCCGCGCTGCACGTGCCGATGGCGCAGCTGTCGCAGGCGGCGGGGCTCGACATGCTGCACGTGCCCTTCCAGGGCGGCGGGCCGGCGCTGACGGCGATCCTGGGCGGGCAGGTGCAGTGCCTGGCTTCCGGCCCCGGCCCGGTCGCGCCGCATATCCGCAGCGGCGCGCTGCGCCCGCTCGCCACCTGGGGCCGCACGCGGCTGGCGGGGTTCGAGGAGGTGCCGACGCTGATCGAGAAAGGCTTCCCGGACTGCGAGTTCTACATCTGGGTCGGGCTGTTCGCGCCCGCGGCCACGCCGGCGCCGGTCATCGAGCGCATCCGCGCCGCCTCCGCCCAGGTGGCGCGCGACCCGGAGTTCATCCGCGTCATGGCGGCGTCGGGCAACACGCTCGACCACCGCGACGGCGAGGCCTTCCTGCGCTTCTACAACGAGGACGCGGCGCGGCTGGTGCGCACGGTGCGGGCGCTGGGGCGGATCGAGTAGCGCCGCCCCCTTTGCGGCGGGCGCGGGCGGTGCCAGCCTTGCCGCGAAGGAGACCGCCCGCATGACCACCGAAGCGCAGATCACCGCCTGGCTCGCCTCGCAGAAGGCCGCGATGCTCGCCGAGCTCGAGGAGATGGTGAACACCGATGGCGGGTCCTACGACAAGCCGGGCGTGGACCGCACCGGCGCGCAGGTGCGCCGCTTCCTCGAATCCCACGGCATCCGCACGGAGATCGTGCCGGGCACGAAGCATGGCGACTGCATCCGCGGCTTCGTGGAAGGCGGCCACGCCATCGGCACCGGCAACCAGCGCAGCAACATCGTGCTGATGGGCCATCGCGACACCGTCTTCCCGCAGGGCGAGCCCGAGCGCCGGCCCTTCCGCATCGAGGGCGGCCTCGCCTACGGCCCCGGCGTGGCCGACATGAAGGCGGGCATCGTGATGAACATGTTCGTCCTCGCCGCCTTCGCGAAGTTCGGCGGCGCGCCGGGCCCGCTCGTCGGCCTGTTCACCGGCGACGAGGAGATCGGCAGCCCCGAGGGCCGCCCGGTGATCGAGGCCGAGGCGCGCAACGCCCGCGTCGTGCTGAACAGCGAGCCCGGCCGCGTCTCCGGCAACGTGGTCAAGGCGCGCAAGGGCGGCGTGTTCAGCGTGGTGGACATCGAGGGCAAGGCCGCGCATTCGGGCGGCAACTTCGAAGCGGGCATCAGCGCGATCGGCGAGGCCGCGAACAAGATCGTCGCCATCCACGCGCTGACCGACCTCGCCCGCGGCATCACGCTGAATGTCGGGCTGATCCAGGGCGGGCAGAGCGTGAACACCACCGCCCCCGCCTGCCAGTTCCAGATCGACCTGCGCTACATCGAGCCCGCCGACCGCGACGAGGTGATGGGCGCGATCCACGAGATCGTCGCGCGGTCCTACGTGCCGGGCACCAAGGCGCGGCTCGCCATCAAGGGCGAATTCCTGCCGCTGAACCCGACGCCGGAAAGCACGCGGCTGTTCTCGATCTACCAGGCCTCGGCCGCCGACAGCGGGCTGAAGGTGGAGGCCGAGTTCACCGGCGGCTGCGCCGATTCCGGCTTCACCGCGGCGCTGGGCGCGCCGACGCTGTGCGGCGTGGGCCCGGTGGGCGGCAAGGCGCACAGCCCGGAGGAATACCTCGAGGTCGAGACGGTGGTCCCCCGCGCCCAGGCGATGGCGCGGGCGATCCTGCGGCTGGAGCAGGCGGGCTTGTAGGAGCGGGGGGAGAAGGGAACTTCTCCCCCCGGAACCCCCCTCAACCTTCTTTGTGACCAAAGAAGGGAGGGGGCTCGGGGGAGGTTCTCCTACCCCGACCTTCACCCCCGCCAGGGCCTGACCTGCCAAAGCCGCTTCAGCCCCTCATCCACCCCCTGCGCGAAGGCCTTGTATTCCGCCCCGAACAGCGGCCGCAGCGGCATGAACTGGCGTTCCGCGTCGCGGCGGAAGCCTTCGTCGTTCAGCGCGTTGCGGAAAGCGGCTTCCAGCCTTGCGACGACCGGCGCGGGCATGTTGGGCGGCCCGACGATGCCGCGCGACGCGCCGCCCACGATGTCGAAGCCCTGGTCGCGGAAGGTCGGCACGTCGGCCGCTTCCGGCTGCCGTCGCGCCGCCCCCTGTGCGAGGATGCGCACCCGCCCCTCGCGCTTCAGTTGCAGCGCGTCGTTCACGTTCAGCACGGCGAGGTCCATGTTGCCGCCGAGCAATTGCGGAATGAGCGGCGCGGCACCGGCGAAGGGCACCTGCACCATGGGCGCGAGGCCGGCCGCGGCCTCGAAGGCCAGCATGAACAGGTGGTCGTCGCTGCCGATGCCGGTGGTGCCGTAGGTGATCTCCCCCGGCCGCGCGCGCGCCGCGGCGACCACGTCCGCCACCGTGCGGAAGGGGCTCTCGGCGCGGACGTAGAAGCAGTTCGCGTCCTCGACGATGTTGCAGATGAAGGTGAAGTCCATCGCGCGGTAGCGCACGTTGCGCTCCAGCGGGATGGCGCTGTGCGCAGGGATGGTGGTGGCGCCGATGGTGTAGCCGTCGGGCGCGGCGTTGAAGGTCGCCTCCAGCCCGATCTGCCCGGCGGCACCCGTGCGGTTGACGATGACCGGGCGCATGCCCGGGATCTGCGCCGCGACCAGCGGCATCACCAGCCGCGTCATCACGTCCACGCCGCCGCCGGCGGGGAAGGGGACGATGACCTCCACAGGCTTGTCGGCCGGCCAGGCGGGCTGGGCGCTGAGCGTGGCGGGCAGGGCGAGGCTGCCGGCCCCGGCCAGCAGGGCGCGACGCGTGGTCATGGTGCTTTCCTCCCGAATGCTTCGTTGGGGGAAGGCTAGGCGGCGCCGGAACGCCGCCGCAAGGGATTACCGCCGCCAGGGCCGGCGCGCGTACATCGCGCGCACCGTCTCCCCTTCGGCCAGCACCATCTCCCGGTACTCGCGCCCGACCAGCGGGCGGAGCGGGAGGGAGACGCGCTCCGCGTCGCGCACGTAGTTCGGGTCGGCGAAGGCGGCGGCGAAGGCCGCTTCCAGCGCGCGCGCGGCCTCGGGCGGGAATCCCGGCGGGCCGACGATGCCGCGCGCCGAGCCGATCACGACATCGAAGCCCTGCTCGCGGAAGGTCGGCACGTCGGGGGCCGCGGACCAGCGCGCGGGGGATGCCTGGCCGATGCAGCGGATGCGCCCTTCGCGCATCAGCACGATGCCCTCGCTCATGTTGAAGGACGCGACGTCGACCGCGCCCGAGAGCATGTCCCGCTGCACCTGCGCCGTGCCGTTGAAGGGCGCGTGCAGGGCGCGCACATCGGCCTTCTCCTCGAGCCCCAGCAGCACGAGGTGGTCGTCCGAGCCCACGCCCGCCGCGCTGCCGACGGAAACGCTTTCCGGCTGGCGCTTCAGCGCCGCGACGAGGTCGGCGAGCGAGCGGATCGGCGAGTTCGGCAGCACCCACAGCCCGCAGGCATCGTCCACGATGTTGGCGAAATAGGTGAACTCCTCCGCCTTCCAGCGCACCGGCCGTTCCAGCGGCAGGGTCGAGACGTTGAGGCTGCCGATGGCGCCGATCGTGTAGCCGTCGGGTGCCGCGTTGAAGATCGCCTCCATGCCGAGCTGCCCCGAGGCGCCGGCGCGGTTGACGATGACGAAGCGCACGCCCGGCACGCGGGAAGTGATCTGGTGGGTGGCGAAGCGCCCGACCGCGTCCACGCCTCCGCCGGGCGGGAATGGCACGATCACCTCGATCGGCCGGTCGGCCGGCCAGGCGGCGCGGGCCGGCTTCACGAAGGGCAGGGCAAGGCCCAGCCCGGCGAGCGGCAGGTGGCGGCGTGCGATCATGGCGGTTCCTCGGCCTTCGTTGCGGCCAGCCTCGCGCCCCGGCGCATGGCGATCAAGCGCGGCCTTCCGGAACGCGCCGCGCCGCGCCATGCTGCGCCGCGACATGGGGGAAGGAACCGGCAGATGGAAGCCGCGCTGCGCGACCGCTACGGCGTCGAGGGCCAATGGGGCCTGTGGCGGGAACACACGGTCCGCTGGGCGGAATGCGACATCTACGCGCATATCAACCACGCGGCCTACCTGACGCTTTTCGAGGACATGCGCATCGAATGGTGGCTCGGCGCCGGAGGGACCTTCTCGCCGGAGGCGCCCGGGCCGGTCGTGGGATCGCTCGAGGTGAAGTACCACCTGCCGGGGCATTTCCGGGACCAGGTGCTGCTCGCGGTGCGCACGGCGTCCTTCCGCCGCACCTCCTTCGTCCACCAGTACGGCATGTGGCGCGCGGATGGCGGGCTGCTGTGCTCGGCGCGCGCGCTGTGCGTGGTGATCGACAACGCCACGGGCCGCAAGGCGGAGATCGGCGAGCCGATGCGCCGCCTGATGGCCGAGCGCGACGGCGCGGTCGCGGAAGTCTAGAGCGCGACCACCAAATCCACTTCCACCAGCGCGCCGACGGCGAGCCCGGTGACGCCGACGCAGGTGCGCGCCGGCAGCCCGCCGGCGAAGAAGGCTTCCCACACCGCGTTCATCGCGGCGTAGTCGCGATCGAACTCGGTCAGGTAGACGCGGGCGAAGACGCTGCGCGCGATGTCGCCGCCGCAGCCTTCGACGACGGTGCGAAGGTTCTCCAGCACCTGCCGCGTCTGCGGCTCGACCCCGCCTTCCACGAGAACCTTGCCGCCGCCGGGCAGCGTCGGCATCTGGCCGGTGACGAACAGGAAGTCGCCCGCGCGCACGGCGTGGCTGAAGGGGGCGACGCGGTCGGGCGCTTCCGGCAGCAGGTGGCGGACGATCTCGAGCACGGTCAGAGGCCCCGCTCGGCGCGCGTCGCCTCAAGGTCGTCCTCGACGAAGGCGCGCACCAGGTCCTCCAGCGATTCCTGCTCGGCGAAGCCGAGGCGCCGGGCACGCTCCGCCCCGAAGGCGGCGGGCCAGCCGACGACGATGTCGTAGACCTCCCGATCGAAGACGAAGCCCACCTTCTCCCGCGCCGCGGGGCCAGCCACGGCGGCGAGCGCTTCCAGCATCTTCGCCACCGTCGCGCTCCGCCCCGGCGGGTTGATGCCGCGATCGGCGCCGAGCGCGGCCGCGTCGATCGTCGCGGCATGGAGGAACCATTCCATCGCGCTGCGCGGCGAACAGATCCAGACGGCGAATTCCGGCGGGACGGGGCAGTCGGTGGACAGCCCCAGCAGCGGTTCGCGCACGATGGCCGAGACGAAGGACGACGCCGCCTTGTTCGGCCGCCCGGGGCGGACCATCACCGTGGGCAGGCGGATGCTGACGGCGTCGAGGAAGCCCTTGCGCGTCGCGTCCTGCAGCAGCAACTCGCCGATCGCCTTCTGCGCGCCGTAGGAATTGGTCGGCATCTGCCGCCCATCGTCCGGCACCACCGCATCCTGCCCGCCGCCGAAGGAGGCGACGGAGGAGGTGAAGATCACCCGCGGCCTGGTCCCCAGCGCCCGGCAGGCGGCGACCACCGCCTGGGTGCCGGCGATGTTCACCCGCACGCCGAGGTCGTAGTCGGCCTCCGCCGCCGCGCTGACCACGGCGGCGAGGTGGAACACCACCTCCGTCCCCGGCGGGATGGCGGCCTTGACCGCTTCGACCGAGGCGACGTCGCCGCCCATGCAGATGACGGGGAAGGGGGCCTCGACCGGCGCCGGCGCCTTCAGGTCGAACAGCGTGAGGGCGGTGATGGCGCGCCCGCCCAGCGCCCCGTCCTTCGCCAGCCGCGCGGCCAGCTTCCGCCCGAGGAACCCGCCGCCGCCCAGGATGCTGACCTTCATGCCGTCCCCCTCAGATGATGCGTCCGGTTTGGCGCGGGGCGGGCGCCGGCGCAATATGGGCCACCATGATCCCGACCTTCCCGTTCCGCTTCCTGATCAACCGCCGGCAGGGCACGCCGGGCGTCGTCGTGCTGCCCGAGGGCGGCTTCCGCCGCGCCAAGGAGGAAATCGCCTCCTGGCCCGGCTACGCGCCGACGCCGCTGCGCGACCTGCCCGACGCCGCCGAGGCCGCGCGGGTGGCGAGCGTGCGCTACAAGGACGAGGGCGGGCGCTTCGGCCTGGGGTCCTTCAAGGCGCTGGGCGGCGCCTATGCGGTGATGCGGCTGCTGCAGGCCGAACTCGCCCGGCGCGGCGTGGCCAATGCCGCGACCGCCGAGGAACTGATGGATGGCCGCCACAAGGCGGCGACGCGCGCCATCACCATCTGTTGCGCGACGGACGGCAACCATGGCCGGTCGGTCGCCTGGGGCGCGCAGCGCTTCGGCGCGGCCTGCGTCATCTTCGTGCATGAGACGGTCAGCCAGGGCCGCCGCGACGCCATCGCGAAATGGGGTGCGGAGATCCGCGTCGTGCCCGGCACCTATGACGACGCGGTGCGCGAAGCGCAGAAGCAGGCCGAGGCGAATGGCTGGTTCGTCGTCTCCGACACCTCCTATCCCGGCTACACGGAAGTGCCGCGCGACGTGATGCAGGGCTACCGGCTGATGGCCGAGGAAGCGGCCGACCAGATCGGCCAGGCGCCGACGCATGTCTTCGTCCCCGGCGGGGTGGGCGGCGTCGCCGCCGCCGTCTCGGTGCAGATGCGCGCCCGATTCGGGGCGGCGACGAAGGTCATCGTCGCCGAGCCCGACAAGGCGGCCTGCCTGCTGGCCAGTGCCGAGGCCGGCGCGCCCACCACCGTGCCGGGGGAGCTGGATACGCTCATGGCCGGCCTCGCCTGCGGGGAGCCCTCGCTGCTCGCCTGGCAGGAGCTGGAGCGCGGCGCCTTCGCCTTCCTCTCCGTCCCCGACGAATCGGCCGTGGCCTGCATGAAGGCGCTGGCCGCGCGCACGCCGCCGGTGGTGGCCGGGGAAAGCGCCGTCGCGGGCCTCGCCGCCCTGCTGCTGGCGGCGCGGGAGCCCTTCGCGCGGACGGCCCTGGGCCTCGATGAGAGCAGCAGGGTGCTGATCTTCGGGACCGAGGGGGCAACCGACCCGGATGTCTATGAAAAACTGGTGGGCCACGCGCCGGCGGCTTCATCTGTCTGACTTATTTCTGTAATCTCTCGGTAAAGGTCGGCGGCTACTGCCCCGCGACCCAAACCAGGGAGAACCACGTCATCATGTTGCGCCGGACCTTTGCTGCCGGGGCGCTTGCCCTCGGCCTCGCCGCCCCCGCGGCGGCCCAGCAGCCCGTCGAGATCCAGTTCTGGCACGGGCTGACCCAGCCGCTGGGCGGGATGCTCGAGCAGATCGCCGCCGACTTCAACGCGAGCCAGAACCAGGTCCGCGTCGTCGCGTCCTTCCGCGGCTCCTACCCCGAGACGATGGTCGCCGCGATCGCCGCCTTCCGCGCCGGCCAGGCGCCGCACATCGTCCAGATGTTCGAGGTCGGCACCGGCACCATGATGGCCGCCGGCCGCGCGGTGAAGCCGCTGCACGAGCTGCTGGCCGAGACCGGCGTGCAGATTCCCTTCGACGACTACCTCCCCGCGGTGCGCGGCTACTACAGCCTGCGCGACGGGCGGATGATGTCGATGCCGTTCAACTCCTCGACGGCGGTCGCCTTCTACAACCGCGACGCCTTCACCCGCGCCGGGCTGAACCCGGACGAGTTCCCGCAGACCTGGCAGGGGCTTGAGCAGGCGGCGCGCCGGCTGAAGGCCGCTGGCATTGAATGCCCGATGACCATGGCCTGGCCGACCTGGACGCAGATCGAGCAGTTCAGCGCCATCCACAACATCCCGCTGGCCACGCAGGGCAACGGCTTCGGCGGGCTGAACGCCGAGCTGCGCATCAACAACCCGCTGATGGTCCGCCACCTGCAGAACCTGGTGGACTGGCAGCGCGAGGGCCTGTTCCGCTACGGCGGCCGCGACGGGCAGGGCGACGCGCTGTTCCCGAACGGCACCTGCGCGATCATCTTCGGCTCCTCCGGCCTGCGCGCCCGCGTGCAGCGCGAAGCGCAGTTCCAGTGGGGCGTGGCCATGCTGCCCTACTACGAAGGCGTGCAGGGCGCGCCGATCAACGGCATCATCGGCGGCGCATCCTTCTGGGCGATGAACCGCGGCCCGAACGCGACGCGCAGCGCGGCCGAGAACCAGGGCATCGCGCAGTTCTTCGCCTGGCTCGCCCGCCCCGATGTGGTGCGCAAGTGGCACGTCGAGACCGGCTTCCTGCCGGTGCGGCAGTCGGTCTTCCGCGCGCTGGAAGGCGAGGGCTTCTACCGCCAGAACCCCGGCGCCGACATCCCGATCGCGCAGCTGCTGCGCGGCGGCGGGCAGATGACGGAGAACTCGATGGGCATCCGCCTGGGCGGCTTCGTCGAGATCCGCACCATCATCCAGGAGGAGATGGAGCGCGCCTTCCAGGGCCAGCAGAACGCCGAGGCCGCGCTGAACAACGCGGTCACGCGCGGCAACGTCGTGCTGCGCAACTTCGAGCGGCAGAACCGCCAGTAAGGCAGGCCGGGGAAGGGCGCGCCCCTTCCCCGTCCCTCACGCGGGCAGCGGGGCATCATGCAGAAGAAGGTGATCTTCCGCGGCGTAGCGCTGCCCGTCGCACTGCTGCTGCCGCAATTACTCATCACCGGCATCTTCTTCTTCTGGCCGGCGGGGCAGGCGGTCTGGTCCTCCTTCCTGCGGGAGGACGCCTTCGGCCTGTCGCGCGAATTCGTCGGCCTCGAGAACTTCGTCGACGTGCTGACCGACCCGAACTACCTGACGGTGGTCTGGAATACGGCGGTGTTCTCGGCTTCCGTCGCCGTGCTCGCCATGGCCGTCGCGCTGTTCCTCGCCGTGCAGGCGGACAAGGCGATCCGTGCCGCGACCGCCTTCAAGACGCTGCTGATCTGGCCCTATGCCGTGGCGCCGGCCGTCGCCGCCGTGCTGTGGCTGTTCCTGTTCCATCCGCAGATCGGCATCTTCGGGCGGATGCTGAACAACGCCGGCATCATGTGGGACTACAAGATCAATGGCGGGCAGGCGATGACGCTGGTCATCATCGCCGCGGCCTGGAAGCAGGTCTCCTACAACTTCATCTTCTTCCTCGCCGGGCTGCAATCCATCCCCAAGAACGTGCTGGAGGCCGCGGCGATCGACGGCGCGCGGCCGCTGCGCCGCTTCTGGACCATCATCTTCCCGCTGATCTCGCCCACCACCTTCTTCCTGCTCGTGGTGAACCTGGTCTACGCCTTCTTCGACACCTTCGGCACGATCCACGCACTGACGCAGGGCGGGCCCGGGCTGTCCACCACCACGCTGATCTACAAGGTCTACGTGGACGGGGTGCAGAACCTGAACTTCGGCAGCAGCGCGGCGCAGTCGGTGATCCTGATGGTGCTGGTCATGGCCATGACGGCGATCCAGTTCCGCTTCATCGAGCGCAAGGTGCACTACTGATGGCCGATGCCGCAGCGCTCGCCGCCGCATCCCGCCGGCGCCAGACGCGCGGGCGCGTGCTCGCCTACGCCGCGCTCGCGCTCGGCGTGCTGGTCTTCGCCTTCCCGATCTGGATGACGCTGGTGGGCTCCACCCACGATGTCGGCAGCCTCGGCCGCGGCGACGTGCCGCTGTGGTTCGGCCCGCATGGCGCCGACAACTACACCTCAGCCTGGACGACGGGCGGGGCGGGCACGCGCAACACCTTCACCGTGCCGGCCTCGGCCATGCTGTTCAACAGCGCGCTGATGGCTGTGCTGATCGCGGTGGGCAAGATCGCGATCTCGCTGCTGTCGGCCTACGCCGTCGTGTTCTTCGCCTTCCCGGGGCGCATGATCGCCTTCTGGCTGATCTTCATCACCCTGATGCTGCCGGTCGAGGTCCGCATCATCCCGACCTTCGAGGTCATGGTGAACATGAACCTCACCAACTCCATGGCGGGGCTGACCATCCCGCTGATGGCGAGCGCCACCGCGACGCTGCTGTTCCGCCAGTTCTTCCTGACCATCCCGGACGAATACGTGGAAGCCGCGAAGATGGACGGCGCCGGCCCGCTCCGCTTCTTCCGCGACGTCGCGCTGCCGCTGTCGGTCACCAACATCGCGGCCCTGTTCGTCATCCTGTTCATCTATGGCTGGAACCAGTACCTCTGGCCGCTGCTGATGGTGAACGACCGGACGCTCGAGACCATCGTCGTCGGCCTGACGAAGATGATCGGCACCGGCGATTCCCAGAACGAGTGGAACACCATCATGGCGACCGCGATGATGGCGCTGCTGCCCCCCGTGCTCGTGGTGGTGCTGATGCAGCGCTGGTTCATCAAGGGCCTGACCGAGACGGAGAAGTAGCGCGGTGGCGAGCCTCGACATCCAGGGCGTCCGCAAATCCTTCGGCGCGACGAAGGTGCTGCACGGCATCGACCTCGCCGTGCGGGACGGGGAGATGGTGGTGATCGTCGGCGCGTCCGGCTGCGGGAAATCGACGCTGCTGCGCATCGTCGCGGGGCTCGAGACCGCCACCGACGGCAAGGTCCTGATCGAGGGGCAGGACGTGACACCGCTCGAGCCAGCGGACCGCGACATCGCCATGGTCTTCCAGACCTACGCGCTCTATCCGCACATGACGGTCTTCGACAACATGGCCTATGGGCTGAAGATCCGCGGCGTGCCGAAGGCCGAGATCGCCGCGCGGGTGAAGGAGGCGGCGGAGATGCTCTCCATCGCCCAGCTGCTCGACCGCAAGCCGCGCCAGCTCTCGGGCGGCCAGCGCCAGCGCGTCGCCATGGGCCGCGCCATCGTCCGCCACCCCAAGCTGTTCCTCTTCGACGAGCCGCTGTCCAACCTCGACGCCAAGCTGCGCGTGCAGATGCGCGCGGAGATCCGGCGCCTGCAGAAGCGGCTGTCCGTCACCTCCCTGTTCGTCACGCATGACCAGGTGGAGGCGATGACGCTCGGCGACCGGCTGGTCGTCATGCATGAAGGCCGCGCCGCGCAGGTGGGCACGCCCATGGAGGTCTGGTCGCGCCCCGCCGACACCTATGTCGCGACCTTCATCGGCAGCCCGGCGATGAACCTGCTGCCCGGCACGCTCGAACAGGGCGGCACCGCGGTGCGCCTTGCCGGCGGCGCGCTCTGGCGGCTTGCGGACGGCGCGCGTCCTGGCGCGGACGGCACGAAGGTGACCATCGGCATCCGGCCGGAACACCTGACCGTCGACGGCGCGGACGGCATCGCGATGGCGGTCGAACTGGCCGAGCCGCTGGGTTCGGAAACCGTCCTGCACGGGCGGCTGGCGGACGGCACGGCGCTGACCGCCCGCGTGCCCGGCGCGGCGGCGGCGGAACGCCTCTCCCTCACCCCCGATCCCGGCGCGTTGCATGTCTTCGAGGCCGAGAGCGGCCGCCGGATCGACCCGGCCTGAGGCGGCATTGACCCACGCCCGGCGCGCGGCCAGATAGGCGGCAGGAAACAGCCTCCGTCCGGGAGAGAGAGAATGAACCGCCGCCATATCCTTGGCCTTGGGGCCGCCGCCGCGCTCGCGCCCGCCGCCGCCCGCGCCCAGGCCGCCTGGCCGACCTCCCCCGGCCGCATCGTCGTTCCCTTCGCCGCCGGCGGCCCGACCGACATCCCCGCGCGCCTGCTGGCGGACGAGATGTCGAAGTTCCTGCCGCACCGGATGGTGGTGGAAAACCGCACCGGTTCCGGCGTGGTGGTCGGCACCGACATGGTCGCCAAGGCGCCGAAGGACGGGCAGACCATCCTCTACACCACGGTCGGCCACGCCTACCTGCCCGGCCTGTTCGAGCGCCTGCCCTTCGACCCGGTGGCGGACTTCACGCCGGCCGCCTTCATCGGCCAGATCCCGCAGATCCTGCTGGTGAACCGCGACTTCCCGGCGCGCACCCTGCCGGAACTCATCACGCTGCTGCGCAACAACCCCGGCAAGTACGACTACGCGTCCTCCGGCAATGGCGGCGCGGTGCATCTCGGCACCGAGCTGTTCCTGCACATGGCGGGCGGGCTGAAGGTGAACCACATCTCCTTCCGCGGGTCCTCCGCCGCGGTGCCGGAGGTGCTGGCCGGCCGCATCCCGATGATCTTCGACGTGGCCGCGGCGGCGCTGCCCTACATCCAGCGCGGCGAGCTGCGCCCGCTCGCGATCAGCACGCGCACGCGCATGCCCTATGCGCCCGACGTCCCCACCTTCATCGAGGGCGGCGTCGCCGACTTCGAATGCTACACTTGGCACATGGTGATGGCGCCGGCGGGCACGCCGATGCCGACGGTCAACGCCATCAACGCCGCCTTCAACCGCGCGCTGGCGATCCCCGCGGTGCAGGAGCGCCTCGGCCAGATGACGATGAACGTCACCACCAACAGCACGCCCGACAGCGCCGCGCGCTTCCTGGCGAGCGAGATGGCCAAGTGGACGCCGGTGATCCGCGCCGCCGGCATCCGTCCTTCGTAAGCGTCGCTACACAGCGCCCATGAAGCGGGCGAGCAGCGCGATCTGGGCGGCGAGCATCGGCTTGCCGCCATGGGTCGCGCAGCCGCGCCGCGCGGCTTCAGCCAGGAAGGGCGTGACTTCCGGCGCCATGATCACCTCCGCCGCCAGCATCGGCGGCGCGAGGCGCGCGACATCGAGCGGCAGCGCGTCGCCCGCATGCATCCCGAGCGAGGTCGCGTTCACCACCACGTCGTGCCCGGCGGGATCGGCCCCGCCCGCGCGCGTCTCGCAGCCCGGATAGGCGGCGCGGACCCGCGCGGCGAGGTCCTCGGCCTTCGACGCCGTCCGGTTGTGGATGGTCAGCCGCGCCGCGCCATGCCGCGCGAAGGCGAAGGCAAGCCCCGCCGCGGCCCCGCCCGCGCCCGCCATGAACACCGCGCGCCCGGCGACGTCGTGCCCCGCGCCGCGCAGCCCCGCGACGAAGCCTTCCCCGTCAAACTGCCCGCCGGTCAGCCGCCCATCGGTTTCGTGTCGGATGACGTTCACCGCGCCGACCTGCCGCGCTTCCTCGGTCAGGTCGTCGCAGAGCCGCGCGATCGCTTCCTTGTGCGGCACGGTCACGACGATGCCGCGCAGGTTGCGCATCCGGCGCAGCCCCTCGACGACGCTCGCGAGGTCCTCCGGCAGCACATGCAGCGGCACCAGCACGGCATCGGCCCCGAGTGAATCGAAATGCGCGTTCATCGCCTGCGGCGTGCGCACATGCGCGACCGGATGCGCCAGGATCACCGTGATCGCGGTATGGCCGGAGATGCTCGCGCGCGGCTGCATCAGCGCCGCCCCCGCTCGCGCTCCATGGCGAGCAGCGCGGCTTCCACATCCGCCTGCGTCGCGCGCGCGGCGTGTTCCAGCACCTTGGAGATGGTCGGGCTCGCCTCGCCGCCCGTCACCCGCGCGACGGGCGCATCCAGCCAGTCAAACAAGCGCCGCTGCGCCGCATCGGCGAACCAGCCGCCCCAGGACGGGCCCGCAGCACCTTCCTCCACCACGATCAGCGCGCCGGTGCGCCGCACGCTGGCTTCCACCGTCGTCCAGTCGAGCGAGGCGCGATCGAGCGTGCGCAAATCGATCACCTCCGCATCCACCCCCGCGGCCTCCGCCGCCGCGACGGATTGCGCCACCATGTTGAGGTAGGTCGCGACCGTCACCGCCGCGCCGCGCCGCGCGATCCGCGCGCGGCCGATCGGGATGACGTAGTCGAGGTCATCCTCCGGCGCCTCGCCCTCGCTCTGGTACAGGGCGACATGCTCCAGCACGAGCACCGGGTCGTCGCAGGCCAGCGCGGCGTTCATCAGCCCCACATAGTCGTAGGGCGTGGCGGGCGCGACGATCCGCCAGCCCGGCGCGGTGGCGAAGATGCCCGCCGGGTCCATCGAATGCTGGCTGCCGTAGCCCGTGCCGATCGCGACCTTGGTGCGCAGCACGAGCGGCGCCTTCGCCGTGCCCGCGAACATGTGCCGCGCCTTGGCCGCCTGGTTGAACACCTGGTCGGCGGCGACCCAGAGGAAGTCCGGGTACATGAACTCCACCACCGGGCGGAAGCGGCCATCCATCGCCATGCCGCCGGCCAGCCCCATGAAGGCGGCCTCGCTGATCGGCGTGCCCAGGATGCGGCCGGGGAAGGCCTCGGCCAGGCCGCGCGTCGCGCCGTTGGTGCCGCCGCGCAGGCGGTGGATATCCTCCCCCATCACGACGATCCGCGGGTCCGTCGCCATGCGGCGATGCATGACGTCCGCCACCACCTCGATGAACTTGCGCTGCACGATGCGGCCGCGGAATTCGGTGCGCGCGCCGGCGAGCTCCGAGAGGTCGCCGCGGATGTGCTGGTCCTTGCTCGCCGGATTAGGCCAGAGCGCGGGCCGGATGCGCCGCGCATTGCCGGCGGGCTCGGTGAATTCCTCCACGATCGCGGCCATGGCGGCCTCGATCTCCGCGCGCATCGCCGCCGCCTCCTCGCGCGGGATGCGCTTCTCCAGCAGCGCGATCGGGTCCCGCGCGCGCCAGGCGGCCTCCTCCTCCTTCGTGCGGTAGCCGAAGGCGGAGCCGGGCAGGGGGCCGTTCTGGTGGAAGAAGCGGTAGCACTCGGCCTCGACGATCGCCGGTCCCTGTCCCGCGCGGCAGAGCGCCACCGCCTGTTCCATCGCCAGCTTCACGGCCAGCGGGTCCATCCCGTCCACCTGCCAGGAGGGGATGGCGAAGCCCATGCCGCGCGCGGCGAGCCGCGTCTCCCGCGTGCTTTCGGCGACCGTGGTGGAGACCGCGTAGAGGTTGTTCTCGATGAAGAAGACGATGGGCAGGTTCCAGGCGGCGGCGAGGTTCATCGTCTCCGGCGCCGCGCCGATGTTCGTCGCACCGTCGCCGAGGAAGGTGACGGCGACATTGTCCGTCCCCGCGAACTTCATCGCCGCCGCCGCGCCCGCCGCGAGCGGCACGCCGCCGCCGACGATGGCATTGGTGCCGAGCGCGCCCGCTTCCGCCCAGCGCAGGTGCATCGACCCGCCGCGCCCGCCGGAATAGCCCGGCGCGAGGCCCATGATCTCGGCGAGCGCCCCGCGCAGCACGCCGCGCGCCTCCGGCGTCACCGCATCCGCGGCACCCACATGCCGCAGCGCCTTGGCGAGGAACTGGTGGTGCCCGCGATGGCTGCCGTTGATCTGGTCGCCGGGCTTCAGTGCGAGGATCGCCCCCGTGGCACCGCCTTCCTGCCCGATCGAGGAATGCGCCGGGCCGTGCACCAGCGCCTCGGAGGCGAGCCGCAGCACCGCTTCCTCGAAGGACCGGATCGCCTGCATCGACCACCACATGGCGCGGAGCTCCGCGGGCGTCAGCGCCGCCCAGTCCTCCTCGGTGGTGGCGAGCCGCAGGCAGGGCGCGGCGGGGGCGAGCGGCGTCGTCCGCGGCATGTCACGGCGCTCCGTTGGCGGTCCAGCCGGCATCGACCGGCAGCACCGCGCCGGTGATCGCCGACGCGGCGGGGGAGGCGAGGAAGCAGGCGAAGGCCGCGACTTCCTCCGGCCGCACCAGCCGGCGCAGCGGCGCGCGCGCGGCGAGCCGGACGGGATCGAGCCGCCCCGCCGCGACAAGGTCCGTCACCAGCGCGGTTTCCGTATAGCCCGGCGCCAGCGCGTTCACCCGCACGCCATGCGGCCCCCATTCGCAGGCCAGCGCGCGGGCGAGGTTCGCGACCGCCGCCTTGGTCGCGCAATAGGCCGCGCGTTCCGCCCCGCCGATGGTGCCATACAGCGAGGAGGTGAACAGGATCAGCCCCGCCCCGTCTCGCACCATGCGCCGCCCCGCCGCCTGGGCGGTGAGGAAGGCGCCGGTCAGGTTGACGTCGATCGCGCCGCGCCAGGCGGCCTCGGTCAGTTCGAGCGTCGGCGTGTTCACCGCGAAGCCCGCATTGGCGAGCGCGACATCGACGCCGCCCCAGGCTTCGTCCATCGCCGCGAAGGCGCGCTCGGCCTCGGTCACGTCGCCCTGCACGCAGAGCCAACCGTCTGGCGCCTGAGGCACCGGCGCGCGGTCGAGCACGCAGACGCGCCCGCCGCGCGCGTGGAAGGCATCCGCCACCGCGCGGCCGATGCCCTGCGCGCCGCCGGTGACCAGCAGGCGCGTGCCCGGCGGCGGGTCGGCGGGCGGCATCGGCGCGCCGGGCGCGGTCATCGCCACGCGCCCTTCGGGCGGCGGAGGTCGTCCCGCCGCGGCGTCGCCGCGTCGCGGGCGAAGGAGATGGGGCGGAGATCCATGGCGCGTCCGGGCATCCCGCTGCGCCTCACCCGCCGGCGCCGCCCATCTGGCGGCGCGCTTCCGCCACCGCGGCCTGGGTCGGGGAGATCGTGACCTGCCGCCCGCCCTGCCATTGCATCACGACGGGGCGCGCCCGCGTGTTCTGGCCCTTCTCGTCGAAGCGCACGCCCCAGCCGGTCGGCGTCGTGCCTTCCGCGACATCGGTCGCGAGGATGGCGGCGCGGATGCGATCCCGGTCCGTCGCATTCGCCCGCTGCACCGCATCGAGGCAGACGCGCGCGCCGAAGTAGTTCGCCAGCGAATGGCCCGAGCGCGGGTCCGACCCGTAGCGGCGCTTGTACATCTCGGCGAAGGCGGCGGCCCCGGGGGCGAACTGCTCGTTCACCGCGAACTGGGTGAAGTCCACGTTCATCACGCCCTCGAAGCCGGGGCCCACGGCGCGCGCCGTGTCGGTCAGCGAATAGCCGGCGCCGGACCCGATCACCATGCGCGGCCGCCAGCCCGCTTCCTGCATGCCGCGGAAGAACAGCACGATGTCGCTCTGGTAGCCCGTGTGCAGCACGACATCGGCGTTCACGCCGCGCAGGCGCTGGACGATCGAGGACAGGTCGACGCTGCGCGCCGAATAGGCGAGCCGCTCGACCATGTTGAGGCCGCGCGCGCGCACCTGCTGTTCCTGGAAGCCGCTGACGGTCTGACCGTAGAGCCCGTCCTCGTGCAGGATGGCGATGCGCAGGCTGGCGGCATCCACGCCGTGGATCGGCGCCAGCACGTCCTGCGCCGCGCCCACCGTCGTCGCGCCGAAGTCGGAGGCGCGCGGACAGGTGCGGAAGACGAAGCGGAAGCCGCGCTCGGTGATCGGGTCGCTGATCGCGCCGAGTTCGAAATACGGCACGCCCTGCAACTCGGTTGCCTGCGTCGCTGCGAAGGAGAGCGGGCTCGCATAGGTGCCGAACACGGCCGTCACGCGCTCGGCGGTCATCAGCCGGCGCACCTCGGAAATCGCCTGGGCCTGGTCGACGGCGTCGCCCTTCAGCAGGCGGACCTGGCGGCCCAGCACGCCGCCGGCCGCGTTGCGTTCCTCGGCCGCGATCTCGAGCCCGCGGAAGCTTTCGTCGCCGAACAGCGCCTGGGCGCCGGAGAAGGGGTAGAGCGCGCCGAACCGGATCTCGCCGCCCTGCGCCAGGGCGATGCGCGGTGCGGCGGCCGTCGCGCACAGGCCCGCCAGCAGCGGGCGGCGACGGATGGCGGGCATGACCTTCCTCCGGGTATTCGAAAGTTCCGCGGATGTTCATCGCCATTCCATGCCCTGTCCAGCCCGCCTTGACGGGCGGAGGAGCCGGCGCGATTGCTGCCCGGCATTCCGGGAGAACGAGACATGGCCGCGCTGCCGCAGGAGATGACATTCATCGCGCATGGCGCCGGCGGCGGGGCGGAGGTGCTGGTCCCCGCCCGCGGCCCGCTGCCCGCGCCGGGCCCGGACGAGGTTCTGATCCGCGTCATGGTCACCGGCGTGAACCGGCCGGACGTGCAGCAGCGCAGCGGGTCCTACCCGCCGCCGCCCGGCGCGTCGCCGATCATCGGCCTGGAATGCGCGGGGGAGGTCGTGGCGACCGGCGCCGCGGTCACGCGCTACAAGCCCGGCGACCGCGTCTGCGCGCTGACCAATGGCGGCGCCTATGCCGAATACTGCGCGGCGCCCGAGGCGCAGACCCTGCCCTGGCCCGCCGGCTACGACGCGGTCCGCGCCGCCGCGCTGCCCGAGACCTACTTCACCGTCTGGGCGAACCTGTTCGGCCATGGACGGCTCGCGGCGGGGGAGACGGTGCTGGTGCATGGCGGCACCTCGGGCATCGGCGTCACCGCGATCAAGCTGGCGAAGGCCTTCGGCGCGACGGTCTACGCCACCGCCGGAAGTGCGGCGAAGGTCGCCTCCTGCCTCGGCTTCGGCGCCGATGCCGCGATCGACTACCGCGCCCAGGACTTCGCCGAGGAGGTGAAGCGCCTGACCGGCGGCAAGGGCGTGGACGTGGTGCTCGACATGGTCGGCGCGGCCTATTTCCAGCGCAACCTGCGCTGCCTCGGCTGGGACGGGCGGCTCGTCATCATCGCCTTCCTCGGCGGGCACCAGGCGGATGCGGTCGACCTGCGCCCCGTCATGCTCAAGCGGCTGACCGTGACGGGCTCGACCATGCGCCCGCGCACCACCGCGCAGAAGGGCGCGCTCGCCGCGGCGCTCGAGGAGAAGGTCTGGCCGCTGCTCGCCGCCGGGCGCTGCGGGCCGGAGATCTTCGCGACCTTCCCGCTGGCCGAGGCCGCCGAGGCGCATCGGCTGATGGAAAGCAGCGCGCATGTCGGCAAGATCATGCTGAAGGTGGCCGACTGATCGGCGAGGGGAGGTATGCGGCGATGATCGACCTGACCGGCAAGGTGGCCTTCCTGACCGGGGCCAATGGCGGCATCCCGCGCGCGACCGCCGCGCTGTTCCGCCGCCTCGGCGCGCATCTCGTGCTGACGGACCTCGACCCGGCCGCGCTCGACGACTTCGCCAAGTCCCTGCCGGCCGGCGAGCAGCGCATCCTGACCGCGCGCGTGGACGTGACGAAGCCGGAGGAGATGGAGGAGGCGCTCGCCATGGCGGGCCGCGAATTCGGCGGCATCGACATCCTCGTCACCGGGGCCGGGCTGTATGTCGAGCAGGAAGTCACCGCCATGTCCGACGAGGATTGGCGCCGGACCCTCGGCATCAACCTCGACGGCGTCTTCTTCGCCTGCCGCGCGGCCATGCCGCTGCTGCGCCATGGCGGGTCGATCGTGAACATCGCCTCGATGGCCGGCCATCGCGGCTCCGTCCGCCACGCGCATTACGCGGCGTGCAAATCCGCCGTGCTCGGCTTCACCCGCTCGCTGGTGCATGAGCTGTCGCCGCGCGGGGTGCGCGCCAACTGCGTCTCCCCCGGCATCATCGCCACGCCGATGACGGAATCGATCATGGCGAAGAACGACGCGGCGCTGATCGCGGCGACGCCCATGAAGCGCTTCGGCACGCCGGAGGAAGTGGCGAGCGTCATCGCCTTCCTCGCCTCGGACGCCGCCGCCTTCGTCACGGGGGAGACGATCCACATCAATGGCGGGATCTACATGGACTGAGGCCATGTTCGTCGCGCTGATCCTTGCCGCCCTGCTGCTCGCCATCCTGGTCGCGCGCCTGCCGCGCGGCGGCGGGCGGGCCTTCGCCGCTGGCGGCGCGGTGCTGGCGCTGGCCGGCGCGGCGCTGGTGAAGCTGCGCGCGGGGCACCTGCCCGGCCACGGCCCGCGCCGCTGGCACAACCCTTCCTGAGGCCCGTCGCGTGAACCTGCATCGCAAGCTGCTCGCCCGCGCCGCCGAGGGTCGCCCTGTCCGCGTCGCGCAGATCGGCGCGGGCAAGTTCGGCTCGATGTTCCTTCATCAGGCGCGGCGCACGGCGGGACTGCATGTCGCGGGCATCGCCGACCTGTCCGTCCCGCGCGCCCGCGCCGCGCTCGCGCGCATCCACTGGCCGGAGGGGGCGTATGACGCGCCCGGCCTCGACGCCGCCATCGCGACCGGCGGGACGCACCTGACCGAGGATGCGATGGCGCTGATCGCCGATCCGCGCATCGAGGTGGTGTTGGAATGCACCGGCGACCCCGCCGCCGGTCTGCGCCACGCCCGCGCCGCCATCGCGCACGGCAAGCATGTCGTGATGGTGAATGTGGAGGCCGATGTCCTCGCCGGCCCGCTGCTGGCGCGCGAAGCGGCCGCCGCGGGCGTCGTCTATTCCATGGCCTATGGCGACCAGCCCGCCTTGGTGTGCGAGATGGTGGACACGCTGCGCGCCGGCGGCTTCACCGTGATCGCCGCGGGCAAGGGGACGAAGTACCTGCCGGAATTCCACGCCAGCACGCCGGCCACCGTCTGGGGCTTCTACGGGCTGAGCGAGGAACAGGCGCGGGCGGGCGGGATGAACCCGCAGATGTTCAACTCCTTCCTCGACGGCACCAAGTCGGGGATCGAGATGGCGGCGATCGCCAACGCCACGGGCCTCGCGCCACCCGAGGACGGGCTGGCCTTCCCGCCCGCCGGCACCTCCGAATTGCCGACGATCCTCCGCCCCCACAACGAAGGCGGCATCCTGCCGCGCAAGGGGATGGTGGAGGTCGTCTCCTCCGTCCGCCGCGACGGCGAGACCATCCCCGACAACCTCCGCTGGGGCGTCTACGCGGTGTTCGAGGGCGAGACGGAGTATGCCCGCCGCTGCTTCACCGAATACGGCGTCGCGACCGATCCGTCTGGCCGCTACGCCGCGCTGTGGCGGCCCTACCACTTCATCGGGCTGGAACTCGGCGTCTCCGTCGCCTCCGCCGCGCTGCGCGGCGAGCCGACGGGTTGCGGCACCGAATGGCGCGGCGATGTCGTGGCCGTCGCCAAGCGCGCGCTCAAGGTGGGCGAGGTGCTGGACGGGGAAGGCGGCGCCTGCGTCTGGGGCAAGTGCATCCCGGCCGCACGGTCGCGCGCGCTGGATGCGCTGCCGATCGGCCTCGCCCACGGCATCCGGCTGGTGCGCGACGTGGCCGAAGGCGCGATCGTCACCGCGGCGGACGCGCCACCCGACCCGGCATCTGATCCCGTGCGCATCCGATCCGAGATGTGTCGGATCTTCTCGGGTTAAGCACTTCCTAAAACGCCGAAGCGGGATCAAAATCCAGCCGAGTCCGGCACGCTCCGCGGCTCCAGCTTTTGGGACGGGAGCTTCGCACGGCGGCCATGCGTTCGGCCTTCCACATCCTGCTCGTGGCCATCGTGCTGTTCGGCGGCGCCTGGCCGGTGACCAAGGCGGCGCTCGCGAACGCGACGCCGATGTGGTTCGCCGTCGGGCGCGTCGTGCTCGCCGCCGGCGTCTCGGCGCTGGTGCTCGCCATGCTCGGGCGGCTGCGGCTGCCGAAGCGCGGCGACATCCCTTCCATCATCGGCCTCGGCGTCTTCCAGCTCGGCGGCTTCTTCATCCTCGCCCATGCCGCGGTCGCGATCGTCGAGGCCGGGCGCACCGCGATCATCTCCGCCGTCGTGACCTATTGGCTCATTCCCCTCTCGGTGCTGGTGCTGGGGGAAAAGGTGCCGCCGCATCGCTGGGTGGCGGCGGGGCTGGGGCTGGCGGGCGTGGCGGTGCTGTCCGGGCCCTGGGCGGTCGACTGGATGGACCTCGATGCGCGGCTCGGCCACGGGATGCTGGTGGGCGCGGCGCTGCTGTGGACGCTCGCCATCATCTCCACGCGCAAATGGCCGCCGCCGACGCCGGTGTTCGAATTGCTGCCCTGGTGCTTCGCGCTGGCGACGGTGGTGATCCTGCCCTTCGCCATGGTGCTGGAACCGCAGGGCGGCATCTTCGGGCCGGCCTGGCCGTACATGCTGTATATCGGGCTGATCGTCGCGCCGATCGGCACCTGGTGCGTGATCGAGGTCGGGCGCCGCCTGCCCGGCGCGGTCGCCTCCGTCGCCTTCCTGCTGGTGCCCGCCTTCGGCGTGCTGGTCAGCACCGTCTGGCTGGGCGAGCCGGTGGGCTGGGACATCGTGGCCGGCGGCGGGCTGATCGTCGCCTCGGTCGTGCTGGCGTCCCGGACATGATCCTCGCCTGCACGGAAGCGGGGGAGGGCCCGCCGCTCATCCTCCTGCACGGGCTGTTCGGCGCGGGGCAGAACTGGGGCGCGATCCGCAAGGCATTGGCGCCGCGCTTCCGCGTGCTGGCGCCCGACCTGCGCAACCACGGCGCATCGCCGCACCACGCCGACATGTCCTACGCCGCCATGGCGGCCGACGTGGCGGAGACGATGGACGCCGCCGGCATCCCCCGTGCCGCGGTGCTGGGCCATTCGATGGGCGGCAAGGTGGCGATGACGCTGGCCCTGGCGCGGCCGGACCGCGTCGAGCGGCTGGTGGTCGCCGACATCGCGCCGGTGCGCTACCGCCCGACGCTGCGCGCCTATGTCGCGGCGATGCAGGCGCTGCCGCTCGCGCCGGGGCTCACGCGCAAGGCGGCGGACGAAGCCCTGGCGGCGACCATCCCGGAAGCGGGCATCCGCGCCTTCCTGCTGCAGAGCCTGCGCTTCGAGGCCGACCCGCCGTCGTGGCGCCTGGGCCTGGCGGAAATCGCCGCCGCCATGCCCGCCATCGAGGATTTCACCGCCGCCCCCGGCGCGACCTTTGGCGGGCCGACGCTGGTCATGGCCGGCGCGCGGTCGCCCTACATCCGCGCCGAGCATCACGAGGCCTTCCGCGCGCTGTTCCCGCGCGCGGACTTCGCCACCGTGGCCGATGCCGGGCATTGGCTGCATGCGGAGAACCCGGGCGGCTTCCTCGCCGCGCTGGAGCCCTTCCTCGGTCCCTAGGCCGACAACTCCACCAGCGTGACCTCCGGCGGCACGCCGAAGCGCACGGGCAGGGTGGACACGCCAAGCCCGCCCGAGACCACAAGGTCCCGCCCGCCCTCCCGCACATGGCCCCAGGCGTAGCGGTTGCCGTGGCGGGACGGGACCACTGGCGACCAGCCCATCAGCCGCACCTGGCCGCCATGGGTGTGGCCGGAAAAGGTCGCGGCGACGCGCGCGGGCACGGACTCGAACATGTCGGGCTCATGCGCCATCAGCAGCAGCGGCGCGTCGCCCGCGACCTGGTCCATCAGCCGCGGCAAGTCGTCCGCGCCGCGGCGCAGGCCGAAGGCCCAGGAGGAATCGAGCCCGCCCACCAGCACCGGCCCCGCGCGCAGCACCGCGTTGCGCAGCACGGGAATGCCCGCGCCGTCCAGCGCGCGGGCGATGGAGGGCACGGCGCCGCGCCCGATGCGCATCGCCTCCCTGTCCTCCCACCAATCGTGGTTGCCGTTGATGGCGAAGACGCCGTGCCGGGCGCGCAGCGCGGCCAGGCGCCGCGCCACATCCGCATGCGCCAGCACGCGGGAGACGAGGCGGATGGACGGCCCGTAGTCGCCCAGCAGCAGCGTCAGGTCGGGGTCGAGCGCATTGGCCGCGGCGACGATGCGCTCGATCCGCGCCTCGTCCATCAGCGGCGCGCCGGCATGCAGGTCCGCCAGCAGCACGACGCGCAGCGACAGCCCCGGCGGCCATCCCGCCGGCGCCACGCGATGCCGCTGCACCGCCAGCCGCAGGAAGGGCTCCACGCCTAGCCCGTAGCCCGCGCCGAGCACCCCCGCCGCCGCGAGGCCGCCCAGGCCCGCGAGCACGCCGCGCCGTCCGATCATCTTCGCCATCGGCGACGCATCATGCGCGCGATGATGGCGGCAGCGCGGCGGGCTTGCGGGCGCGGCCCGCCCGGCCACATGCGCGCCCATGACGGAGATCGCCCCGCCCAGCCGCGCCGCCGCCCTCGCGCGCCTCGACGCCTTCGCCCCGCGCATGGGCCGCGCCTATGAAGCGGGGCGCAACCACGACCCGGGGCCGGGCGCGCGGCGGGATGTCTCGATGCTCTCGCCCCATGTGCGCCACCGGCTGGTGACGGAGCGCGACCTAGTCGCGGCCGCGATCTCGCAGCACGGCCCCCGCGCGGCGGAAAAATTCATCCAGGAGGTCTTCTGGCGGTCCTACTGGAAGGGCTGGCTGGAGATGCGGCCCGTCGTCTGGGACCGCTTTCGCGCCGCGCGCGACGCCGCGCTGGCCGCCCCGCCGCCGGGCCATGAGGCCGCGCTGCGCGGGGAGACTGGTATCGCCTGCTTCGACGCCTGGGCGCGCGAACTGATTGAGACCGGCTGGCTGCACAACCACGCCCGCATGTGGTTCGCCAGCATCTGGATCTTCACGCTGCGCCTGCCCTGGGCGCTGGGTGCGGATGTCTTCCTGCGCCACCTCCTCGATGCCGATGCGGCGTCCAACACCCTGTCCTGGCGCTGGGTCGCGGGGATGCAGACGCGGGGCAAGCACTATGTCGCGCGGGCGGAGAACATCGCGCGCTTCACCGGCGGGCGCTTCGATCCGCGCGGGCAGCTGGAGGAGGACCCCGCGCCGCTCGATGACGGCCCGGCGCCGCCCGCCGCCGCGCTGCCGCCGCCGGACCGCGTGCCGGAGGGGTCGGCCCTGCTGCTGCTGCATGAGGACGACCTGCATCCGGAAAGCCTCGACCTCGGCGCGGCGCGCATCGTGGCGGTGGCGGGCGTGGCGACGGCGGACCGGCGCTCGCCGGTTGGCGTGGCGCCTGGTGCGCGCGCCTTCGCGGAAGGCGCGATGGAGGATGCACTGGCGCGCGCCGCCGCGCATTTCGGCGTGCCGGCGCGGCGCGTGGCGCTGGAAGACATCGCGGCCTTCGCCGCGGCGCATGGCGCGGCGCGCATCGTGACACCCTGGGCGCCGGTCGGCTGGACGGCGGATGCGCTGGCGCCCCTGAAGCCGCTGCGCCTGCGGCGGGACTGGGACAGCCTGTGCTGGCCGCGCGCGACCAAGGGCTTCTTCGCGTTCCGGGAGCACATTCCGGCGCTGACCGAGGCGCTGGTCATGCGCGGGGCGGCCGCGCGCTGATCCGCGTCCGGCACGGGGCGCATCCGTGCCGGCCGGGCATCAGATCGCCTGCGGCGGCCTGAAGCGCCCTTCCTTGGCGAGGTCCGCGGCCCGCCAGAAATACCAGGCGGCGGTGGTGCGGTACGGCGCCCAGGCCTCCCCGATCTCGGCCAGCGCGCGCGGCTTGGGCTGTTCGTCGAGCCCGGCGGCGAGGCGATAGCCCTCCCGCACGCCGAAATCGTCCACCGGCAGAATGTCCGGCCGGCCGAGGGTGAAGATCAGCAGCATCTCCACCGTCCAGCGCCCGACGCCGCGCAGGGGGACCAGCCGCTCGACCAGCGCGTCGTCGGACAGGCGCCGCGCGGCCGCGCGCGTCGGCACGATGCCGAGCGCCGCCTTCTCCGCGATGTCGCGGATGGCGAGCACCTTGTTGGCCGAAAGCCCGCAGGCGCGCATCTGCTCGGGCGTCAGCGCGAGCACCGTCTCGGGCGTCGGGAAGCCCTTCTGGTCGCACAGGGCCAGGAAGCGGCCGAGGATCGCCTCCGCCGCCCGCCCATGCACCTGCTGGTGGGCGATGGCGCGCACCAGCGCCTCATAGGGCTGGCGCCGCGCCGGCGTCAGCGTGCAGGGGCCGACCTGTCGGATGACGCGCTTGAGCGCGGGGTCCCGCCGGAGGTGCCGCAGCGCCTCCGGCGTGCCGATGCTCACCGGAACACCAGCTGCGGCAGGGTCAGGGTGATGGCCGGAACGTAGGTGATGACCATCAGGCAGGCGAAGACCACGCCGATGAAGACGACGAGGTACTTCATCATCCTGTCGATGCTGCACCCGGCCACCTGCGCCGCGGCGAAGAGGTTCACGCCGAAGGGGGGCGTGATCATGCCGAGAGCGAGGTTCACCACCATGATCGTGCCGAAATGCACCCCGTCGATGCCCAGCTTCTCCGCCGCCTCAGAAAGGATCGGCGCGAGCACGATGATCGAGGCCGAGGTCTCGACGAACATGCCGACGACGAAGAGGAACACGTTCACCACCAGCAGGTAGAGCCCCGCGCTGTCGAAGGCCGTGGCCAGCCACTCGGCCGCCGCGTCCGGCACGCCCTGGCGGTTCAGCAGCCAGGAGAAAAGTGCGGCGCAGGCGATGATGAACATGATCACCGCGCTGCTGATCACCGACTTGCGGAAGATCGGCAGCAGGTCGCGCAGCCCGATTTCCCGGTGCAGGAACATCCCCACGATCAGCGCGTAGACCACGGCGACGACGGACGCCTCGGTCGGCGTGGTGATGCCGCCATAGATGCCGCCCAGCACCACCACGGGCATGACCAGCGCGAAGGCGGCCTGCCGCGTCGCGGTCAGGACGGGCAGGCGGTTCTCGCCGTCCCGCTTGCCCCAGCCCATGATGCGGCACCAGACCAGCACGGTCACGATCAGCGCGCCGCCGATCAGGAAGCCCGGCCCGAAGCCCGCGATGAACAGCTCCGGGATCGAGGTCTGGGTCGTCACGCCATAGAGGATCATCGGGATCGACGGCGGGATGATCACGCCGAGTTCCGCCGCCGTCGCCTGCAGCGCCGCCGCGAAGCCGACCGGATAGCCGGCGCGGACCAGCGCCGGGATCATGATGGCGCCGATCGCGAAGGTGGTCGCGACGGAGGACCCGCTGATCGCCGCGAAGATCATGCAGGTGACGACGCAGGTGGCCGGCAGCCCGCCCTGCACGCCGCCGACGATCGACCGCGCGAATTCCACCAGGCGGCGGGAGATGCCGCCGACATCCATCAGGTTGCCCGCCAGGATGAAGAAGGGGATCGCGGCCAGCGGAAACTTGTCGAGCGCCACGAAAAGCTGCTGCGCCGCGACGATGAGCGGGAAGGAGGTGTAGCCCGCGATGCCGACCACGGCGGCAAGCCCGATGGCGACCGCGACCGGGATGCTGGCGGCGAACAGCACCAGCATCACGGTGAGCATCATGCCGCTCATACCGCGTTCTCCAGATCCTCGGCGCGTCGGTCGAGGAAATGCGCGACCACGCCCACCATCGCGAAGACCGCGCCGATCGGGATGGCGGCGTAGCCCCAGGACATCGAGACCTCGAGCCCGGCCATCTCCTGGAACTGCACCCGCTCGGCCATCATCCAGCCGAACCAGAACATGACGCCCAGCATCGACAGGCAGCAGGCGAGCGTCGCCGCTTCCAGCGCCCGGCGCAGCGCGCCCGAGGAATAGCGGTGCGCCACGTCGATCGACACCAGCGCGCCGGCGCGCAGCGCGACCGCCACGCCGATGAAGGCCATCCAGATCAGCGCGGTGCGCACCAGCGCCTCCGACCAGACGGAGGGCGTTTCCGTCGCGAAGCGCGCCACCACCTGCCACAGGCCCGCCGCCACGGCGACGGCCAGCGCGAGGCTCGCGAGCAGCGCGGCGATGCCGGTCGAGACGCGGTCGAGCGCGAGGATCGCGCGCCGCACCCCGGCGCGGGCGCCTTCGCCCGACCCCGCCCAGAGCGCAAGGGCCACGGTGAGGAGCGTCGCGGCCCCGGTCACCTGCAAGGGCAGCAGGTTGATTGGATTCATCGGGCCTCCCGGGGCCGCTCGAGAAGGGGGGCACGGGCCTCGTGGCCCGCGCCCGTGTCGCTGTTCAGTTCGCGCGCCATTCGCGGATGCGGCGCAGCGTCGCGGCGTCCAGCGTCCGCTCCCACTCGGCGAAGGCCGGGGCCAGCGCCGCCTGGAAGGCCGCCGTGTCCACCTCGGTGACGACGGTCATGCCGCGGCGGCGCAGTTCGGCCACGCCCGCCTCGTCGTCGGCCGTGACGCGGGCGCGGTTGGCGCGCTGCGCCTCGACCGCCGCCTGCTGGAACAGCGCGCGGTCGGCCGCGTTCAGCCGCCCCACGGTCTGCGGGTTGCAGATCATCACCTGCGGCGAATAGACGTGCCGCGTCAGCGTCATGAAGCGCTGCACCTGGTTCAGGTTGTTCGCCACGATCACCGAGATCGGGTTCTCCTGCCCATCCACAGTGCCCTGCTGGAGGGCGGGGACCAGCTCGCTGAACGCCATCGGCGTGGGCAGCGCGCCAAGCTGCGTGAAGGCGCGCATGTGCACCTGGTTCTCCATGGTGCGGATCTTGAGACCGCGCACATCGGCGGGCGTGTTCACCTCGCGCCGGGAGTTGGTCAGGTTGCGGAAGCCGTTCTCGATCCAGATCACGCCGACAAGGCCGCGCGCCTGGAAGCGGCTCAGCACCTGCTGCCCGATCTCGGAATCCAGCACGCCGCGGGCGTGGGCGGCGTCGCGGAACAGGAAGGGCACGTCGAAGACGCGGACCTCCGGCACGAAGTTCCCGACCGGGCCGGTGGAGGTGAAGGTGCAGTCGATCGTGCCGATCTGCACGCTCTCGATCATCTCGCGCTCATTGTCGTTGCGCTGGGCGACGACGCGGTAGCGGCCGTTGGTCAGGCGCTGGAATGCCTCGGCGAAGGTGCTGGCGCCGACGCCGGTATGGCTGTTGGCCGGCAGGGCGTGCTGAACGGTGATCTGGGTCTGCGCCATGGCCGGCGCGGCGGCCAGCGGGGCGGCAAGCATGGCCGCGAGGGCCAGCCGTCGGGTCATCTTCATTCGTGTCGTCCTCCCATCGGATCGAAGTCCTGGGGAGTTAGCCGCGCGGGACGGCCGCTGGCAATGCCGCCCGCGGGCCGCCGCCGCTTATGCACACATCTTCGGGGCCGCGGCGGCTGGGTCCGTCGCCGGCCGCGGCTCCTGTCAGGCGGGCGCCCGAACGGGCATCAATGCTGCGCGGGGTGCTGCGGCGCGGCGATGGGCAGGCCCAGGTTCAGCGCCTCATTCGCCGCCGCCGTGCCTTCCCAGGTCAGCTCGAGGCCGATCCAGGCGATCAGCGCGACGCCGACATAGGCGATGACCTTGTAGCGGTCGAGCAGCCGGGCGAGCAGGCCGCCGAGCAGGCCCATCAGGATGATCGAGGCGGCAAGGCCGATCACCAGCATCACCACGTCGTTGCGCGCGACGGCCGCCACGGCGAGGACGTTGTCGAGGCTCATCGACACGTCGGCCAGGACGATCTGCCACAGCGCCTGGGCGAGCGTCTTCTCCCGCGCCGTGCCTTCGCCTTCCTCGGCCTCCTCGCCGTGGTGGCGGAGCTCCTTGAAGAAGGTCCAGGCGATGTAGAGCAGCGCGAGCCCGCCCACCAGCGCCACCCACCAGAGGTTCAGCAAGTAGGTGGCGAAGATCGAGAAGACGATCCGCAGCACCGCCGCGGTGACGATGCCGAACAGCACCGCGCGGCTGCGCAGCTTGGGCGAGAGGCCCGCCGCGGCCATGCCGATGACGACGGCGTTGTCGCCGGAAAGAACGATGTTGAGCCACAGGATCTCGAGGAACCGCGGCGCCGAGGATACGAACCAGTCCATAAGCGTCTCCCGCCGGGCCGCGCAGACGCGGTCCCGGTCCCGCCAAGGCTAGTGCCCGGCGACCCGGCGGCAAGTTTCAAGCGCGCAATGCGCCGTCCACGATCGCCCGGTCAGTCCGGGCGGATGTTGCTCTCCCGCGCGATCCGCACCCAGCGTTCCGCATCCTCGTTCAGCCAGGGCTGCAGCTGGGCGGACGGGATCACCAGCGGCTCGGTGAAGTTCGCCCGCAACCGGTCGAGCATCGCCGCGTCCATCGCCTTCTGGAAGGCGTCCTGCAGCCGGGCGAGGATCGGCGCCGGCACGCGCGCCTGGGTCAGCACGCCGTTCCAGACGCTGAGGTGGTAGCCGCGCACGCCCGCTTCCTCGAGCGTCGGGATGTCGGGCAGGGAGCCCAGCCGGCGGTTCATGGTGATGGCGAGCGGCTTCAGCGTCCCGCCCCGGATATGCGGGCCGGAGGTGGCGGAGGCATCGAACAGCAAGTCGAGGTCGCCCGCGATCATCGCCGCGACGGCGGGGGAGGATCCGCGATAGGGCACGTGCACCACGTCCAGCCCCGCCATGCGCGTCAGCATCACCTGGCTGAGATGGGAGGAGGAGCCGTTGCCGACAGATCCGAACAGGATCTTGCCCGGCTCGGCCTTCATGCGCGCGATCGCTTCCTGCGCGTTCGCCGGATTCCAGCGGCGCGGGTTGCACACCATGATGTTCGGCATGTCGGCCATCATGCCCACGCCCACCAGGTCCCGCCGCGGGTCGAAGGACGGGTCGGGGTAGAGCACCGGGTTGACGCCCTGCGTCGCCATGGTGCCGAGCAGCATGGTGGTGCCGTCCGGTTCCGCCTGCGCGGCGGCCTTGGCGCCGATGTTGCCGCCGGCGCCGGCGCGGTTCTCGACCACCACGGGCTGGCCGAGATGGCGGGACATCGCTTCCGCCGCCAGGCGGCCCATGATGTCCGTCACCCCACCCGGCGGATAGGGGACGATGATGCGCAGCGGCTTGTTCGGGAAGGCGCCCTGCGCGCGCACGGCGGGTGCGGCGAGCAGCGCGGCGGTCGCGGCCAGCGCCGTGCGGCGGGTCAAGCGGGTCATGGCGTTCCTCCGGTGGTCTTGTTGCCCGGAAGCCTGTCGCCTGCCGCAGGCGGGCGCAAGCCCGGCCTCAGCGCAGCAGCGCGACCGCCGCCCAGCCAACCACGAGCACCGCGGCCATGGAGGGCAGCAGCAGGCGCCAGACCTGGCGCGGCCGCGTGCCGTCGGCGAGCAGCCCGCAGACCAGCGCGGTGACGCCGAAGGACATGCCCGCCCCCGCCGCGCCGGCGAAATTGTGCACCGCCGGGGCGAGCAGCGGCGGCATCCCCGCCGCCAGCCCCAGCGCCTTCTGCACCGGCATCAGCGCCGCGTTCGATCCGACATTGCTGCCCGTCACCATCCCCGCGATGAGCCCGAGCGGCGGCACGGCGTAGGGCGCGGCGGCGCCGAGCGCCTCCGCCGCCGCGGCCGCGAGCGCGGTCGTCGCCCCGCTGCCCGCCATCATCCGCGCCAGCAGCACGTACAGCAGCAGCACCGCGGCCGGCCGCGCCGCGCGCTTCAGCGCGCCCGCCGCGCGCGCCCCGCCATCCGCCCGCAGCGCGAGCAGCGCGGCGGAGACGACCAGCAGCACGATGGCCACATGCGTGACGGGAAAGGCCGGCAGCGTCGCATAGGGGCGCAGCGCCGGCGGGTCCGGCACCGCGCGCGCGGCCAGCAGCGCGACCGTCAGCAGCACATAGGGCCACAGCAGCCCCCATGCGCGCCGCCACGCCGCCGCGTCGCGCGGCGGATCCGCGCGCCACAGCGCGAACAGCAGCGGCAGGCCCGAGGCGAGGATGCCCAGCACCTCGAAGGGCAGCACCCGGTGGCCGAGCACGAGGATCGTCGCCATCGCCGCCAGCATCGCCGTCTGCGCGAGCCGTTCCGCCACCGGCACCGGCACGCCCGCGGCGGCCGAGAGCCGCCAGCAGACGGGCCCGAGCAGCATCACCCAGGCCGCGTTGGGCAGCGCCGTCAGCGCCGCGACATCCTGCGCCGGCACGCCGAGCAGCGCCGCGCCGAGCGAGGTGCCAGGCCCGAGCCCGCCCCAGGGAATGAGGCAGAGCGACAGCAGCGCGAGGGCCGCCGCCGGCGCGCCGCCGATCCCCATGCCGCGCAGCGCGGCCAGCGCGAAGACGGCGCCGACCGCGAAGCCCGTGACGCTTTCCATGAAGACGCCGATCAGCAGCGTCGCGGTGAAGATGGCGCGCGGCGTCGCCGCCTGCCGCAGCGCATCGCCCTTGCGTTCCACCGCCGCGTGGAAGAGCAGCCCGCCCAGCACCACGCCGGCCGGCTGCAGCGCGAGGAACAGCGCGCGCGGCACCTCCGCCGCCAGGAAGGCCGCGAAGCCGGCATCGCCGGGCAGGGAGGCGAAGGCCGCCGGCAGCGACACGGCCAGCGCCGCGAGCACCGATGGCAGCGGCCCCGCCCGCCCGGACAGCAGCAGCCCGAGCAGCAGCAGCAGCGGCGCCGCCTGGAGAAGGAGGATCACGCCTCGAGCACGAAGGTCTTGCCGACCGCGCCCGGCACCACCACGCCTTCCCCATGCGCGCGTTCCAGCGCGTTCAGCGCACGCCAGCCCGTGCAGTGGGAGGGAAACATCCAGCGCATCCCGAAGCCGCCGAGATCGGCCACGGTCCGCGGGATGATGCGTTCGTTGGTGCCCGAGAGGTGGAAGCCGCCCATGGCGGCGAGGATGGGGATGTCGGGCATCATCCGCCGCGCCTCGTGCAGCACGTTGACGATGCCGCAATGGGAACAGGCGGAGAAGACGATCAGCCCCTGGCCGCGCAGGTGCACCGCGACGAAGCGTTCGTCGGACAGCCATTCGTCGGGCTGCCAGGGCGCGGCGTCGCCATCGCGCGCCACCTGGCCGGGCAGGCCGGTCTCGTAGTCGGTCACGCGCGGGATCTCGCCGCTGACCAGCACATGGCCGGCGATGACGGCGGGCTCGCGGGAGACCTGTGGCGCCGCGCCCATCGCTTCCCACTCATCCGGCGCGGGCACGCGGTCCATCGGCAGCACGCCGCCATCGGGCTGGCGGGACCCGCGTTCGCGGAACATGCCGGGATGCAGGTGCAGCGGCACCGCGCGGCCGCCATTCGCGCGGCGGATCAATTCGATCGCCTTGGGGATGCCGCCGGCATGGTCCCAATGGCCGTGGGAGAGGACGATCGCCTCGATCGCGCCGAAATCCACGCCGAGCCGCGCGCCGTTGCGCTCCACCGCGTAGTCCACCGGCCCGCCGTCGAAGAGCACGGAGCGCGACTCGCCGCCCGCGGTGACGGTGAGGACGAGCGAGAGCCCATGATTGGCGCAGCAGAGCGACCCGCCGGAGGTCCGCTTCATCCCCATCCGCTGCAGCCGGGTCCATTCGCGCGTGACGAAGGGCGGCGTGGAGGACAGGCTGTCCGTGACGTTGTCGACCAGCGTGGTTATCTCGATCCGATCGACCGGCGGAGGCGCCTGCATGCCCGATTTCCTTCCCGAACCCTACGCAGCCTATGGCAGCAACCTGTGGCACGACCAGATGCGCCGCCGCTGCCCGGATGCGGAGGTGGCGGGGCAGGCGGTGCTGGAGGGCTGGCGGCTCGTGCTGCGCAAATTCGCGACGATCGAGCGCGCGCCGCGGGCGACCTGCCCGGTCGGGCTGTGGCGCGTGACCGCGGCGGACCTTGCAGCGCTCGATCGCTACGAAGGCCCCTTCACCTACACGCGCACGCGCATCACCCTGCCCGGCGGCGCCGTGGCCGTGACCTACAAGGAGATCCGGCTGCGACCCGGCCCGCCGGCGGCGGAATACGTGCAGCGGCTGCGGAACGGCTATCGCGACTTCGGCTTCGACGCGGCGGTGCTGGACGCCGCCATCGCCGAATCGGGCTTCATCGGCGCCGCGCCTCCGCCACCGTGATCACCACCGCGCCGGCGAGGATCACGGCGACACCCAGCCAGGTCCAGCCATCCGGCACCTCATTGAAGATCGCCCAGCCGAAGCCGGCGACGACGATCAGGCGCAGATACTGGAAGGGCGCGATGGCCGATGCCTCGCCGTGCCGGTAGGCGCTGGTGATCAGCCAGATGATGCCCGGCGCGAAGGCCGCGACCGACAGCAGGATCAGCAGGTCCATCAGCCCGAGCGGCACCCAGGCCATCACCGCGAAGGGCAGGGACCCCGCCGTCGTCACCAGCCCGACCCAGGCCATGATCGTCGTGTTGCGGTCCACCTGCGCCAGCACGCGCGAGGACAGCGTGATGCCGCACCATGTGACGGCGGAAGCGATGGCCAGCGCCACGCCGAGCGTCGAGACGGTCGTCCCCGGCCGCAGCATCACCGCCACGCCGACGAAGCCCGCGATCGTTCCGGTCCAGCGCCAGCGATCCACGCGCTCCCCCAGCACCGGCCCGGCGAGCAGCGTGGTGAACATCACATTGGTGAAGGACAGGACGGTGGCGGTGGCCAGGTCGAGCGGCCCGAAGGAGGCGTAGTAGAAGCCCCAGGTCAGCAGGCTCGACGCGCCGCGCAGCACGTGCAGGCCCGGGCGGACGGTGCGGAACACGGCGAGGCCCGTCGCCGCGACCAGCGGCGCGACCCAGAACAATTGCCCGAGGGAGCGGAAGAAGACCTGCACCTCCACCGGGATGCCGCGTTCCGTCATCAGCCGGATGGCCAGCGCCTCGGCGGCGAAGATGATGGCGGCGGCGGCCATCAGCGCCCCGCCGCGGAGGTTTCCCGAAAGTCCCTGGAGCATTGACGGCGGCAGCCTCCGGCGTAGCGTCGTGGTTTGTGCGGC
This sequence comes from Roseomonas nitratireducens, assembly GCF_017813355.1. GTDB lineage: Bacteria > Pseudomonadota > Alphaproteobacteria > Acetobacterales > Acetobacteraceae > Neoroseomonas > Neoroseomonas nitratireducens. The sequence goes on along the minus strand of NZ_JAGIYZ010000012.1, from coordinate 51,932 downwards.
GCGCGCGGCGCGGCGTCCAGGGATGAAGGGCAGGGCATGGCGGGCGAAGGGGCGGAAGCGGCGCGGCAGGCGGTGGATCGGGGGCCGATCCTCATCTGGGGCGCGGGGGCCATCGGCGGCACGGTCGGCGCCGCGCTGGTGCGCGCGCGCCACGCGGTCGTCTTCGTCGATGTCGAGGCCGAGCACGTCGCCGCCATCGCCGACCCGGCGCGCGGCCTGCACATCGAAGGCCCGGTCGACCCGCACCGCGTCGTCGCGCCCGCCTTCACGCCGGAGACGGTGCAGGGGACCTATCGCCGAATCTTCCTCTGCGTGAAGGCGCATCACACCGAAGCGGCCTGCCGCGCGCTGCTGCCGCACCTCGCCGCGGACGGCTACGTCCTCTCCCTGCAGAACGGGCTGTGCGAGACGATCATCGAGCGCATCGTCGGGCGCGAGCGGACGATGGGCTGCTTCGTGAACTTCTCCGCCGACTGGCACGGGCCGGGGCGCATCATGTATGGCGGCCGCGGCGCGCTGGTGCTGGGGGAACTGGATGGTGCTGCGACGCCGCGGCTGACCGCGCTGCACGCCCTGCTGCGCGAGACCTTCGAGCCGAACGCCATCACCACGCCCAACATCTGGGGCTATCTGTGGGGCAAGCTCGGCTACGGCGCGATGCTGTTCGCCCAGGCGCTGGGGGAAAAGGGCATCGCCGATTGCCTGGCGCGGCCCGAATTGCTGCCGCTGTGGCGCGCGCTGGGCGGGGAGGCGATCGCCGTCGCGCGGGCGGAGGGTGTGGAGCCGCTCGGCTTCAACGGCTTCGACCCCGCGGCCTTTTCGCCCGGGGCGACGGAAGCGCAGGCGGCTTCCTCCGTCGCCGCCATGGTCGCGTTCAACCGCCCCAACGCCAAGACGCATTCCGGCGTGTGGCGCGACCTGTGGGTGCGGCGCCGCCGCACCGAGATCGACGTGCAGATCGCGCCCATCGCCGAGATCGGCGCGAAGCACGGCCTGCCATGCCCCGCCGTGCGGCGCCTCGTCGCCATGATCCACGAATGCGAGGCCGGCACGCGGCCCATGTCGGACGCCAACCTGACGGAGATGATCCCGTGATGCGCGAATACGACTTCACCGGCGTGACCGTCGCCGTCACCGGTGCGGGGCACGGCTTCGGCCGCGCCATCGCGCGGTCCTTCGCCGCGCTCGGCGCGCAGGTCTATGCCTGCGACCTGTCGGCGACGGAGCTGGAGGAAACCGCCGACCATCCCGGCGCCATCCACACCAGCGCCTTCGACCTGACCGCCCCCGGCGCGGCGAAGCACTGGATCGCGGAGGTCGAGGCGAAGTCCGAAGGCCCCGTGGGCGTGCTGGTGTGCAACGCCGGCGGCGTGCGCGGCCAGGTCGGCCGCCCGATCGAGGAAGTGTCCGAGAGCGACTGGCACGACATCTTCGCCATCAACCTGCACGCCACCTTCGCCATGGCGCAGGCGGCCGTGCCGGGGATGAAGCGCGCCGGCTGCGGACGGATCGTCACCATCAGCAGCGGCGCCGGGCTGCAGCCCTCCCGCACCGGCATCCAGGCCTATGCGAGCGCCAAGCACGGGCTGGTCGGTCTGACGCGGCAGCTCGGGCACGAACTGGGCCAGTACGGCATCAACGTGAACAGCGTCGCACCCGGGCTGATCCTCTCGAACCCCGCCAGCGCGAAGCAGTGGGACGCCTATGGCCCGGAAGGCCAGGCGCGCGTGCTGGCGTCGATCGCGCTGCGGCGGCTGGGGGAGGCGCAGGACATCGCGAACGCGGTGCTGTTCCTCGCATCCCCCATGGCGAACTACGTCAACGGGCAGGTGCTGAGCGTGGATGGGGGGAAGTAGCGTCGCGGGTTCCGGGCCGTCGCCGGTGCGCGGCTAGGCCGGCCCCGTCGACGCGTCGATGTGGCGCAGAGATGCCCGCACCTCGGGGGCCGCCGGTTCGCGCGCCTGAACACCGCGATGGCGGGGGAGTGAGATCGCGACCGGGACTTGGGCCCGGGCGGCTTCAGTTGGGGCGGCCGACCGTGTTGCCCCGCACGATGACGATGCGCTGGCCGACCTGCGTCCTCTTGCCGCTCGCGACGTTCGAGGCATGGCTCGCGGCGATGGCGTTGACCACGTTATCCCGCGGCGGCGGCGTGCCCGCGCATTCCACGAGGATCTGCCAGTAGGTCTTTCGCTTGCTGCCGCCGCCGCCGACCTGGCCCTGGATGTCGATCCAGAAGGTCGCGCCGCTGCCGGCCCGCGTGCCCTGGTAGTCGACCGTCGGCGTCCCGCCGCCCTTCCAGATCGTGTACTGGTCGCCGAAATTGGTCCCGGCGGTATCGCCGATGTGATCGTTGATGCAGGCCATGACCTCGTCGATGTAGTTGGCTTCCGGCGTCAGGCCGGGCTCCCGGCCGGGCTGCACGAAAGCCGCCGTCTGAGGCAGGTTGTTCCAGACGACGACCTGAACCGCCCCCTGCTGAGGCGCGTTCTTCGACGCGATCTTCATCTGGCAGACATTGCATACGCCGCCCGAGGTCGCCGTGGCCGGCAACTGGACGTAACAGGAATAGCAGTAGTAGGTCGCCGACATGCCCGCCTCCGCCTGTTCCGCGCGGAGGCTATCACCGCCCGCCAAGCGATCTCAACCATTTGGGGAAATTTCGGCGGCTTCAGCGACAATGGCGCGCATTCCCAGCGGCCACCGGCGGCGACGGCCGGTGCCTGGATGGAAGGCGGCAGGCGGGCGACCGCGCGCCTCCCGCCCCGCGCGCTTTGCGCGGCATCAACGATTTGGTCGGCTTTCTCATCACATGCTTATGAAGTCCGGCGCGGCGCGCCCGCCGCCCCCGGGATCGCCTGTGGGAGCAAGCAGCGATGCGTCGTCACGTGCCTGTCGCTGCCGCCCTGGCGGTCGTTTCGCTGCTGAACGGCGCATCCGATGCGCGCGCGGACTGCATCGACGACGGCAGCGGCACCATCACCTGCACCGGCACGACCGACGCGAACGGCATCGCCTTCATCCGCGGCCCGGTCCTCTTCCGCAACCTCGGCCTGATCGAGGTTCCGCTCGGCATCTCCGGCATGATCGCCGGCGGCAGCCAGGTGGTGTTCGAGAACGCCGCCGGGGCCACCATCTCCTCGATCGGCGATACCGCGATATCGACGCTGAGCGACCGCGGCCTCGTCATCCGCAATCTCGGCGTGATCTCACAGCAGGGCAGCGGCACGGTCGCGGCCGTGCGCATCGGGCTCACCAACGCCGCCACCTCCGTGGGCGCCGTGCTCGAGAATTCGGGCCGCATCGAATCCTCCAGCATCGGCGTGCTGGTCAGCGCGCGGGCGCAGGACTTCACCCTGCACAACACCGGCCACATCATCGGCGCGGATGGCGCGATCCGGCTCGCCGGCCTCAACAGCACGCTGAATTTCGGCGACGGTTCGCAGGTCGTGGGCATCGTGCTGCGGGCGGTCGCCGGCGCGGGCCAGCCGGGCTTCGGCAACGAGGCCGGCCAGGATGTCGTCACCCTGTCAGGGTCCGGGCAGTTCGTCGGCGGCTTCTCCGGCCCCTTCGACCGGCTGTCGATGAACGGCGTGGACTGGCGCCTCGCCCAATCCGCCTCCGCCACCGCGCGCTTCGACATCGTCGAGGTCAATGCCGGCGTGCTGCGCCTGTCCGGCGGGACGCTGCTGGTGGGCACCCTGGCGAGCATCGCCTCGGGCGCTTCGCTGGTGGTGGAGCCCAGCGGCGTGCTGCAGGGCTCCGTGCTGGTCGGCGGCACGCTCGTCGCCGATGGCGCCTCGCCCAACGCGCAGGTCGGGGTGCTGGGCGCGACGGGCCTCGTCACCGGCACGGGCAGGCTCGGCGCGCTGTCGGTGCTGCCGGGCGGCACGGTTTCCCCCGGCAACCCGCTCGGCACGCTGACCGCGGGCAGCTACACCCAGTCCGACGGCGCGACGCTGCGCATCCAGCTCGACGGCGCGCAGGCGAGCCGGCTTGCCGTCACCGGCGCCGCCACGCTCGGCGGCATCGTCCAGGTCGTGCCGGCCGTCACCGGCGCGCGCCCCGTCGCCGGCCGGACCTATACCGTCGTGCAGGGCGGCACCGTCGCCGGCCGCTTCGCCGAGGTGCGCGATTCCTTCGCCTTCTACGACTTCACGGCGGCCTACACCCCGACGCAGGCGAACCTGACCGCGGTGCAACTGCCCTTCGCGACGAGCAGCGTCACGAACGGCGTGCGCAACCTGGTCAGCCAGGCCACGACCTTCGACACCTACGCGGCATCCTCCGCGCCGGCCGTCCCGGATTTCGACCTCGTCACGCGGGAGATGCTGGGGCTCTCGACCCCGGAAGCGACCGCCGCGCTGCATGCGGTGTCGGGCGAATCCTACGCCGCCTTCACCACCGTGGCGCTCGAGCAGCTGGACATGTTCCGCATCGCCACGCTCGACGCCGCGGGCGCCTGCGAGGGCCGGGGCGGGCTGGTGCAGGGGCGCTTCTGCAGCTGGGCGGATGCCTACCGCGTCAACGGCAGCCTGAACGGCCAGACCGACCTGGCCGGCTTCGACTACAGCCTCAGCGGCGTGCAGAGCGGCATCGAGATGCGCGTGCTGCCCGACGCGGTCGTCGGCTTCAGCGTCGGCTACGGCGCGCAGCGCCTGTCGGGCTTCGAATTCGCCTCCCGCCGGCTGGAGGGCGAGGCGCTGTTCGCCGGCCTCTACGGCACCTACGGCTTCGGCCCGTGGCAGGCGGTCGGCCTCGTCGGCTACAGCCGCTTCGAGGTGGACGCCGAGCGCAACATCGCGGTCGGCGGCATATCGCGCCAGGCGCGTTCGAGCTTCGGGGCGGATGGCGCGAACGCCGCCGCGGCGCTCCGCTACCGGACCGGCTTCGCGGGCCTGCGCATCGTGCCGGAACTGCTCGTCGCCTATGCGCAGCACCGGCAGGACGGCTTCACCGAGACGGGCGCGGGCTCTCTGAACCTTCGCGTCCGGGGCACGGATGCGAACTCCCTCGCCACCGGCATCGGCGTCACCGCCTCGACGGACTGGATCGTCGGAGGCGCGACGCTGCGCCCGATGGCGGGCCTGCGCTACGAGCACGACTGGCTGGCCGGCAGCAAGGACGACCACCGGATCGACGCCGCCTTCGCCGAGGTGCCGCAGGCCGGGTCCTGGACGGTCTATGGCCAGAACCGCGGCCGCGATTCGCTGAGCGGGCGCGTGGGCATCGCGGCCGACGTCGCCGCCGGCATCGCCGTCTATGGCGGCCTTGCCGGGCAGTGGAACACCACCGGCACCGAATGGGGCTTCGGCGGCGGCCTGCGCATGGCCTTCTGAGCGCGCGTCAGTCGAGCGAGGCGAGCAGCCCCGCCATCAGCCTCGCCCGCGGCACCAGGCTGTCGACCAGCACGTGCTCCTCGAGCGTATGCGCCATCGCGCCCTGCACGCCGAGCCCGTCGAGCGTCGTCACCCCCATCGCGCCGGTAAAATTCCCGTCCGACCCACCGCCGCTCGATTGCGGGTTGATGTCGTAGCCGATCGCGTTGGCGATGCGCCGCGCATGCGCGAACAGCGCCATGCCCTTCGCATCCGCCTCCCACACCGGGCGCGTCACGCCGCGCGTGACCTCCAGCGCCACGTCGTTGGCCGAGGACCGCAGCGCCAGCATCCGCGCCACGCCGGCGTCGAGGTCCTCCTGCCGCTTGGCCATGGACAGCGCCTCGGCCTCGCAGGTGGTGGTGACGCAGTTCACCCATTGCCCGCCATGGATCACGCCGACCGAGAAGGTGCAGTCGTCGGTCGTCATCTCCTCGATGGCGATGATCTGCTTGGCCATCTCCCGGATCGCGCTGCGCCCTTCGGCAAGCCGCGCGCCGGCATGGGAAGGCCGCCCGGTGGTCTTCAGGTTGAAGCGCGCGATGGCGTAGCGGCCCGTCACCACGCCGCCATCGGGCCGCGCCGGTTCGGGCACCAGCACGTATTTGTTGCGCGCCGCCTCGGCCTCGATGATGTCGCGCGTGGAAGGACTGCCGATCTCCTCGTCGCTGGTCAGCAGGAAGGTCACCGGCAGCTTCGTCGCCATGCCGGCGGCGAGGATGTGGCGCATCGCCTCCACGCTGATGACCGTGCCGCCCTTCATGTCGAGGATGCCGGGGCCGTAGCACTTGTTGCCTTCCCGCCGGATCGGCAGCTTCGCCAGCGTGCCGACCGGATGCACCGTGTCGAGGTGCGCCATCACGCAGATGCCCGGCGCGGCATCGCCCGCCGGATGCGGGAAGCGCGCGCGCACGCAGTCGCCAAGGCCCATCCGCCCCGGGATGCGGTCGATCCGCGCGCCCATCAGCGCCAGGTCGCGCGACGCGAGGTCCATCATCCGGTTCACCGCCGCCGCGTCGAAGGTCGGGCTCTCGCAGGCCGCCCAGCGCATCAGCCGCGCGAGGATCTCCTCGGCGTCGAAGGGCAGGTCGGTGGCGGGGAACTCGGTCATTCTCGCATCTCCGTCGCAGGCGCGTGCGAAGCCTCCACCCGATGCGCGGGGCGGGCAAGGCCCCCGCTTTCGCGCCCGCGCCCGCCGCGTGCTAGCCTTGGTACATGAGCAGCACGACCCGCCCCCGCCCGCGCCCCGTGCCGCAGACCGGCCCCGCCGTCTGGACCGCGTCCGACCTGACCGCCGCCGACTGGATGGTGCCGGTGGGCGTGGAGGAAGCGGAGGAACTGGAAGCGGTGCTGACGGCGACGGAGGCGGCCGCGCCCGTGCCGCCGCTCACGCGCCTCGCGCCGATCCTCGCCGATGTCGTCGCGCGGCTCGACACCGGGCGCGGCTTCTGCCTGCTGCGCGGCCTGCCCTTCGACCGGCACGGCGCGGCGGCGGCGGAAGCGGCGCTGCTCGCGCTCGGCGAACAGATCGGCAAGCCGCTGAATTCCAGCGCCGCGCCGGTCGCGCGTCTGACCGGCCCCGCGCCGGCCGAGGGCGCGGCCGGGTCCGGCCCGCCGCGCTTCCACATCGAGGCCTGCGACGTGATCGCGCTGCTCTGCCTGGCCAATGGGCCGGAGGCGCCGGCGCATATCCTGGTGTCCGCCGGCGCGGTGCACAACGAGGTGATGCGCCGCGACCGCGCCGCGCTGGGGGAACTCTACACCCCCGCGCCGCTGCTCGAGAACGGCGAGCCGGTGGAGCGCGCCGTCTTCACCATGACCGAGGGCGCCTTCGCCGCGCGCTACACGCGCCACGCGGTGGAGGAAGCGGCGACGCTGCCGCAGCCCGGCGCGCCGCCGCTGTCGGCCGGCCTGCGCCCCGCCTTCGACCTGCTCGATTCCGTCTGCGCCGAACCGGCGCTGATGCTGAAGCTGGAACCGCGGCCGGGCGACCTGCTGCTGTTCAACCCGCACATCGTGTGGAAGCGGCGGACGCTCGCCGAGACGCCCGCCGATGCGCCCGATGCGCCGCAGGAATTCCGCCGGCTGCGCATCGCCATGGAACATTCCCGCCGTACCGTCGCGGAGCCCGGCTGATGCGCCTTCTCGTCGCCAATGCGAACACCACGCCCGCGATCACCGAGGCCTGCGCCGCCGCCGCGCGCGCCGCCGCGGCGCCGGGCACCGAGATCGTGCCCGCCACGCCGCGCTTCGGCCCTGCCGTCATCTCCTCCCGCGCCGAGAACGTGATCGCGGGGCATGCGCTGCTGGAACTGCTGGCCGAGCATGCGGGGAAGGTGGATGCCTGCCTGCTCGCGGTCAGCCACGACACGGCGCTCGAAGCCGCGCGGCAGATGATGCCCTGCCCGGTGGTCGGGATGACGGAAGCCGCCTGCCTCGCGGGATGCATGGTGGGCGGGCGCTTCGGCCTGGTCACCTTCGGCGGCATCGAGACCTATCGCGAACTGGTCGCGCGGCACGGGCTGTCCTCCCGCCTCGCCGGGCTCGCGGGCGTGAGCGCGACGCCACATGACGCGGTGGCGGACCCGGAAGGCGTCGGCGTGAAGGTGCTGGCGGCGGTCGCCGACCTCGCCGCGCAGGGGGCGGATTCCGTCGTGCTCGCCGGCGCGGCACTGGCCGGCTTCGACCGGTTGCTGCAGGCGCGCGCGCCGGTCGCGCTGCTGGATGGCATGGCCTGCGGCGTGCGGATGGCGGAGATGCTGGTCTCGCTCCGCCTGCCCAAGCCGCGCACGGGCTCCTACGCCGCCTGCGCGGGGCGGGCGAGCCTCGACCTCTCCCCCGCGCTTGCCGCGCTTCTGCGCGGCTGAAGGGGTCAGCGGTCGCCGCGCCCGGGCCCGACCTGCGCGCCCTTGTAGAGCATGAAGCCGAGGACGAAGACCCCCAGGATCGGCAGGGTCAGCCCCCAGGCCCACCAGCTGTCGAACAGGAACCAGTGCGGCACCGGTGAGAGGGAGACCGCGATGTATTGCAGCGCGTCCCACACATCGCGCCATGTCGTGGGCTCGCGCTTCCGCAGCTCGAGCCGCCGGACTTCCCAACTGTAGGGCGACGGCGCCTTGCCGTGCCCGTCCGTCCCGTCAGCCTCGTTGTTCACCCGCCGCATTCCCTCCGTGCCGCGTCGTTGCCACGATTCGCGGAATCCTATGGCGGCGGGAGGCAGCATGGAACGCCAGCGCCGCGCGACGCGGCGGCGTGACCGCTCCTTGGGCGCGGCTGCCTGTCGCCGATGCAGCGCGATTGCCGCGAGGTCCCGCGGGCGCGTCCGGCGCGCAGAAAGTCCCTTTCCCTTCCGGCCCGTTTCGCGACACGCTCTCCTCCTGACCGCGGGAAGTGGAGGCGAGGATGCTGAACAGGCGCAATCTGCTGGCGGCGGCCGGCGCGGGCGTGACGCTGCCGGGGCTCGGCCATGCGCAGGGCACGCCGCAATTCACCTTCCGCCTGCATTCCTTCTCCTCGCCCACCGCGCTCGACCACACCATGCATCTCGATCGCTGGGCCGAACGCATAGCGACCGCGTCCCAGGGCCGCATCAAGGTCGAGGTCTATCCGGCGATGCAGCTCGGCGGGCAGCCGCGCGACCTTGTGCAGCAGCTCGAGGACGGCGTCGTCGACATCATCTGGACCGTGCCGGGCTTCACGCCGGGCCGCTTCATGGGCATCGAGGGGCTGGAACTGCCCTTCCTCAACACCGGCCGGTCGCTGACGCAGTCGCCGGCGGCGATGGAATACGCGCAGAAGCACCTGGCGGACAACGAGCTGCGCGGCATCAAGGTCATCGCCATCAACGCGACCGACCGCGCGCTGGTGCACACCACGCGCAAGCCGATCCGCACGCTGGAGGATTTCCGCGGCCTGCGCCTGCGTGTCGCTGGCCGCTGGATCGGGGAGGCGGTGACCGCGCTCGGCGCCACGCCCGTCGGCATCCCGCTGCCCGGCGTCTATGAGGCGCTGGCGCGCGGCCAGGTGGACGGCATGCTGATCAACTGGGCGATCACCCAGCCCTACCGCTTCTACGAGGTGGCGAAGTTCCACACCGAGCCGCCGGGCGGCCTGTTCCAGGGCTGCATCCTGACGCTGATGTCGATGCGGTCCTACAACCGCCTGCCGGCGGACCTGAAGGCCGTGATCGACGCGGATTCGGGCGTTCCGCTCGCCCGCCGCCTCGGCGAGATCTGGGACAGCCAGACCCAGCCCGCGATCGACGCGACGCGCGCATCCCAGGGCAACGAGATCATCGAGGTGGACGCGGCGGAGAAGGAGCGCTGGTCGCGCGCCGTCCAGCCCGTCTACGAGGCCTGGATCGCCGAGATGACGCGGCGCGGCCGCAACGGGCGCGCCATGTTCGACGACATCCTCGCCATCACCCGGAGCCACGGGCGCACGGGATGAGCGCGCTGCGCGAGGCGCTGACCGCGATCTCCCGCGCATCGGCGCTGTTCGGCGGCCTGCTGCTGCTGGTCGCGGTCGGCGTGACCTGCGCCTCCGTCGTTGGCGGGCTGCTGGGCAAGCCGATCCTGGGCGACAGCGAGGTGGTGGAGCTGTGCCTCGGCGTGGCGATCGCGCTCGCGCTGCCCTGGGCGGAGATGCGCGGCGGGCACGTCATCGTCGATGTCTTCACGGCGCGCATGCCGGCGCGCGGCGTGGCCTGGCTCGATGCGCTGATGCGCGCGGCGGTGGCGCTGGTCGCGACCGTTCTCGCGGTGCAGATCGCCGACGGCGCCTATGGGCAATGGGACCGCGAAAGGGCCAGCATGTTCCTCGAACTGCCGTATTGGTGGGGCTATGCGGGGGCGGCGGTCGGGCTCGCGCTGTGGACCGTGACGGCGCTGTTCGTCGCGGCCGAGCGCTTCGGCGAAGCCAGGCGCGCGGCATGAGCGGCTTCGACATCGGCATCGCGATGTTCGTCGCGACGCTGGGGCTGATCGGGCTGCGCATGCCCGTGGGTGCTGCGATGCTGCTGGTCGGCGGCATCGGCTACGCGGCCATCGCCGGCTGGACGCCGCTGCTGGCGACCCTGCGCAGCATGCCGTTCAGCAAGTTCTCCTCCTACACGCTGTCGGTCATCCCGCTGTTCCTGCTGATGGGGGATTTCGCCACCAAGGGCGGGCTGAACCGCGCGCTGTTCAACGCGGCGCGCGCCTGGTTCGGGCATTGGCGGGGCGGGCTCGCCGTCGCGACGGTGGGCGGCTGCGCGGCCTTCGGCGCGATCTGCGGGTCCTCGCTCGCCACCGCCGCGACAATGAGCCAGGTGGCGGGGCCGGAGATGCGCCGGCACGGCTATTCGCCGGCGCTCGCCACCGGCACGCTCGCCGCGGGCGGGACGCTCGGCATCCTCATCCCGCCTTCCGTCATCCTGGTGATCTACGCGATCTACACCGAACAGAGCATCGGCGTGCTGTTCATCGCCGCCGTGCTGCCCGGGCTGCTCGCGACCGTGGGCTACATGCTGGTGGTCAACCTCTATGCCCGCATGCATCCCGGCGCCGCGCCGCCGGCCGAACGCATCCCCTGGGCCGGGCGGTGGAAGCCCACGGCGGAGGTCTGGCCGGTCATCCTCGTCTTCGTCCTCGTCGTCACCGGCATGTATGCCGGCTGGTTCAGCGCGACCGAGGGGGCGGCGGTCGGCGCGGCGGCGACCGGGGTGCTTGCGGTGACGCTCGGCGGGATGCGCTGGGAAGGGCTGCGCGACAGCCTGCTGTCCACCGCCGAGACCAGCGCGATGATCTTCCTGATGCTGCTGGGCGCGGAACTGTTCTCGGCGGCGCTCGCCCTGTCTCGCGTGCCGGCGGAACTGTCCTCGGCGATCGCGGGGCTCGACGTGCCGCCGATCGCGATCCTGCTCGCCATCCTGGTGATCTACTTCATCCTCGGCTGCTTCATGGAAAGCATGGCGATGGTACTGCTGACGCTGCCCATCTTCGTGCCGCTGATGCTGGCGCTGGATTTCGGGCTGAACCCGCAGCAGGTGCTGGTCTGGTTCGGCATCCTGATGCTGGTCAGCGTGGAGGTGGGGATGATCTCCCCGCCCTTCGGCCTGAACCTGTTCGTCATCAACGCCATGGCGAAGGACGTGCCGATGGGCGAGACCTATCGCGGCGTGATGGGCTTCGTCGCCTCCGACGTGGTGCGCATCGTGATTCTCGTCTTCGCGCCCGCACTGTCGCTGTGGCTGCCCGGCCTGTGGTGAAGGCCGGGCCGGCCCGTCAGTCCACCGTCGCGCCGGACACCCGCACCACTTCCGACCATTTCGCGATCTCGGCGCGGATATAGGCCTCGAAGGCCGCCGGGCTGCTGCCGCCCTGCGGCGTCAGGTTGGGCGGGCTGCCGCCCAGTTCGGCGATGCGCGCGATATAGGCCGGGTCGCGCACGATCGCATCGATCTCCGCCCCCATGCGCTCGATGATCGGGCGCGGCGTGCGCGACGGCGCCTGGATGCCGAACCAGGCCGTCGCCTCGAAGTCCCGCACGCCGGCTTCGGCCAGCGTCGGCACGTCGCGCAGGGCGGAGGCGCGCACGTCCGACGTGACCGCCAGCGCCCGCAGCCGCCCGTCCCGGATATGCCCGATGCAGGAGGGCATGTTGTCGCAGCCCGCATCGAGCCGCCCGGCGATCGATTCCACCAGCATCGGCCCCGCGCCGCGGAAGGGCACGTGGGTGATGTCGGTCTCCGTCCGCAGCTTGAACATCTCCATCGTCATGTGCGGCGACCCGCCCGAGCCCGAGGAGCCGTAGGTCAGCCGCCCGCGCTGCGCCTTCGCCGCGGCGACGAGGTCCGCCACCGTCCGGTGCGGCGAGGATGCGGGGACGAAGATCACGTTCGGCACGCGGATCAGCAGCCCGACCGCGGCGAGGTCCTCCGGCTTCACCGGCATCCGCGCGCCCCAGAGCGAGTAGTTGATGGCCGCGGTCGAGATGGTGCAGGTGAGGAAGGTGTACCCATCCGGCTCGGCGCGCGCGACCGCCTCGGCGCCGATGTTGCCCGTCGCCCCCGCGCGGTTCTCCGCCACCACGGGCTGGCCGATGCGCGACGAGACGCGCTCGGCGAAGAGCCGCGCGGTGATGTCGGTGGTCCCGGCCGGCGGGAAGGGAATGATCAGCCGGACCGGCCGCACGGGCCACGCGCCCTGCGCGAAGGCGGGCCGCGCCAGCGGCAGGGCGGCGAGGCCGGCGATCAGGGAACGACGTTCGAGGCGCGCGCTGAGCGCGCGACGTTCAAGGCGCATCGGATCACTCCACCCGGACATTGGCGCGCGTGACCACATCGGCCCATTTCGCCACTTCCGCGCGCAGGAAGGCGGCGAAGGTCTCGGGGCTGGTGCCGCCATCGGCCGTCAGCCCCGGCGGGTCGGCGCCGAGCGCTTCCATCCGCTGCCGGAAGGCGGGGTCGAGCGCGACCGCGTTCAGTTCCCGCCCCAGCAGCTGCACGATCGGCGCGGGCGTGGCGGCCGGGGCGAGCAGCCCGAACCAGGCCGTCGCCTCGAAGCCCGGCAGGCCCTGTTCCGCGATGGTCGGCACATCCGGCATCGAGGCGTTGCGCCGCGCGCTGGTGACGCCGATGGCGCGGATCTTCCCGTCCCGGATGAAGGGCAGGGCGGAAGGGATGTTGTCCATGCCGAGCTCGATCCGCTCGGCGACCATCTCGGTCAGCATCGGCGCCGATCCGCGGAAGGGTACGTGCGTGATGTCGATGTTGGTCGCCAGGCGCAGCTGCTCGACCACCACATGCGGCGAGGTCGCGATGCCCGCGGTGCCGTAGTTGAGCCGCCCGGGTGCCGCGCGCGCTTCCCGCACCAGGTCGGGGATGCCGCGGATGGTCGTGCGGTTGGCCGCCATCATCACGTTCGGCACGCGCGTCATCAGCGCCACCGCCGCGAGGTCCTCCGGCTTGTAGGGCATCCGCTCCCGGAAGACGGCGAAGTTGATCGCGCCCGTGCCGATCGTCGTCAGCAGCAGAGTGTGGCCGTCGGCCTCCCCGCGCGCGACGAATTCGGCCGCGACGTTGCCCGAGGCGCCGGGCCGGTTGTCCACCACCACCTGCGCGCCCATCCGCCGGCCGAGCATCTCGGCGGTCAGGCGGCCCACCAGGTCCGTCGTGCCGGCGGGCGTGAAGGGGATGACGACGCGGATCGGCCGCGTGGGGAAGCCCTGCGCCGCGGCGATGCGCGGCGCTGCGAGCAACGCTGGGATCGCGCCCAGGAGGGGGCGGCGGAGCAGGGCCATGACGTTTTCCTTCCCGATGCCGCCGGGGTTGCGACCGCTCCCCGGCTCGTTCATCGCGGCGAGACTAGACCATGCGCCGCGACCCGCAATGAGCGGGCGTCAGTCCACCGTGATGTTGCCGCGCCGGACGACCTCGCCCCACTTCACGATCTCCTCGTCGATGAAGCGCTGGAAGGTCGTGGGGTTGGACAGGCCGTCGGGCGTCAGGCCGGGCTTCAGCCCGCCGAGATCCTCGAGCCGCCGCCACACCGCCGCGTCGGCGAGGCAGGCGTTGATCTCGCGGGCGATACGCTCGACGATCTCCCGCGGCGTGCGCGCCGGCGCGGTCACGCCGAACCAGGCGGTCGCCTCGACCGCCGGGAAGCCGGCCTCGGCCGTGGTCGGCACCTCGGGCAGGGCGGGGGACCGGACATTCGTCGTCATCGCCAGGGGGCGCAGGCGCCCCTCGCGCAGGTGGCCGATGACCGAAGGCAGGTTGTCCACCGCCACCTCGATCCGCCCGGCGATCACCTCCTGCAGCATCGGTCCCGCGCCCCGGAAGGGCACGTGCGTCAGGTCGATCCCCGCCGCCTGCTTCAGCAGCTCGCCCGTCATGTGCAGCGAGGTGCCCACGCCCGAGGAGCCGATGTTGAGCCGACCGGGCCGGGCCTTCGCGTAGTCCACCAGCTCGCGCAGCGTGCGCGGCGGCAGGCTGTTGGTCACGAAGATGGCGTTGGGCACCTTCACCACCAGCGCGACCGCGGTCATCGCATCGGGCCGGTGCGGCATGCGCGCGCCATAGAGCCCGTGGTTGATCGCCCCGGAGGAGACGGTCTGCATCAGCAGCGTGTAGCCATCCGGGTCCGACTTCGCGACCACGTCGGCGCCGATGTTCCCGCCCGCGCCGCCGGGGCGGTTCTCGACCACGACGTTCTGGCCCAGGCGCTGGGTCAGCGGCTCGATCAGGACGCGGGCGGCCAGGTCGGTGGTCCCGCCCGGCGGGAAGCCGACGACGAGGCGGATGGGCCGGGCCGGCCAGGCCTGGGCCAGGGCCGGGCTGCCCAGTGTGGCGGCGGCGATGCCGCCCAGCATGGAACGACGGTCGATCATGGCGGCGTGTGTCCTCCCCAGTGGCCCCTTGCCGGGGTCCGTTGTCGCGATCCCAGCAAACTGGGCAATCATCGCCGCGGGATCAACCTCGCGCGCCGGGCGCGGTGCCGTTACGCTGCGCCGCATCGGGGGCGGCGGGGCAGGGGGTTTCGGGCCGATGGGGTTCCTCAGGCTGTACGGGCGCGTGCTGTGGCTGCTCGGCGCGGACCGGCCGATGGCGGCCGGGCTTGCCGTGGCCGCGCTTGCCATGGCGGGGCTGCAATTCCTCGAACCCGTCCTGTTCGGCCGCGTGGTGGACCTGCTGGCGCGCTCGGACCGGATGGAGTCCGCCGCGCTGTGGTCCGAGGCGGCGACGCTGCTCATCGTCTGGGGCATCGTCGGCATGAGCGGCATCGCCGCCAACGTCGCGGTCGGGCTCTTCGCCGACCGCATGGCGCATCGCAACCGGCTCAAGGTGATGCACGACTACTTCCAGCACGTGCTCGCCCTGCCGCTGTCCTTCCACGGGGACACGCAGTCGGGCCGGCTGATGAAGATCATGCTGGTGGGCACGGACAACCTGTTCGGCCTGTGGCTGGGCTTCTTCCGCGAGCACATCGTCACCTTCGTCTCGCTGATCGTGCTGCTGCCGCTGACGCTGGTGATGAACTGGCGGCTGGGCCTGCTGCTGATGGGGCTCGTCGTCGTCTTCGCCGTGGTCTCCGCCTATGTCATCCGCCGCACCCAGGCGGCGCAGTCGCAGGTGGAACAGTTCCATTCGCGGCTTGCCGGCAATGCGCAGGATGCGCTGTCCAACGTCGTCGTCGTGCAGTCCTTCACCCGGCTGAACTCCGAAGCGCGGATGTTCGGCGACATCGTCCGCCAGGTGCTGGACCACCAGTTCCCGGTGCTGAACTGGTGGGCGGTGGTGGCGGTGCTGACGCGCGCGGCGTCGACCCTGTGCGTCATCGCGATCTTCGTGCTGGGCACGGTGCTGCATGTGCGCGGCCAGGCGACGGTGGGCGAGATCGTGTCCTTCATGGGCTTCGCCACGCTGATGATCGGGCGGCTGGAAGGCGCGGTCGGCTTCGTCTCCCACATGGTCTTCGTCGCCCCGCGCATCGAGGAACTGTTCGGCGTGCTCGACGCGCGCTCGAGCGTGCCCGAGGCGCCGGACGCCATCGATGTCGGCCGCGCCAAGGGCGAGGTGGCGTTCGAGGGCGTGGGCTTCGCCTATCCCGGCGGCCCGGCCATCCTGCGCGACGTGTCCTTCGCCGCCGCACCCGGGCAGACCATCGCGCTGGTCGGCCAGACCGGCGCTGGGAAATCCACCGCCATGGCGCTGCTGCAACGGCTGTGGGACCCGGTGGAGGGGCGCATCACGCTGGATGGGCACGACCTGCGGCAGGTCAGCCTGGAATCGCTCCGCCGCAACATCGGCGTGGTCTTCCAGGAATCCATGCTGTTCAGCCGCACCATCCGCGAGAACCTGCTGGTCGGCCGCCCCGACGCGACCCAGGCCGAGATCGAGGATGCCTGCCGCCAGGCCGAGGCGCATGACTTCATCCTTCGCCAGCCCCAGGGCTACGACACCATCGTGGGCGAACGCGGGTCGAACCTTTCGGGCGGCCAGCGCCAGCGCCTGGCCATCGCCCGCGCGCTGATCAAGAACCCGCCGGTGCTGATCCTGGACGAGGCGACGAGCGCGCTGGACGCGGCGACGGAAGCGCGCGTGCAGAAGGCGCTGGGGCGGCTGATGGCCGGGCGCACCACCTTCATCATCGCCCATCGCCTGTCCACGGTGCGGGAGGCCGACGAGATCATGGTCTTCGACGGCGGCCAGGTGGCCGAGCGCGGGCCCTTCGCGACGCTGGTCGCGCAGGATGGGCGCTTCGCGGAACTGGTGCGCACGCAGCTCGCCGGCGGTGCCGCGCCGGCGCATTGACGCAGGCGCGAAGCGACCGCTTGCGCGCGGCGGACCCCGCCTGTCATGCTCGCGCGATGGTTGCGCGGGCAGGGATGCCGGGCCGCCTTCCTGATCCGCCGCCCGGCGCCCCGGAGCCGCGCCCCGCCAGCCCTTCGGCCGGCGGCGCACGAACAGGGGGTTTGGCGATGACGATCAAGTCCATCCTGCAGGGCAAGGGCGCCGACGTCTTCTCGGTCGGACCGGGGGAGGATGCGACGTCGATCGCGCGCGCCCTGGCCACGCATCGCATCGGCGCCGCGCTGGTGCGCGACGGGGACGGCAACGTCCTCGGCATCGTCAGCGAGCGCGACATCGTCCGCGCGCTGGCGCGGGAGGGTACGCCCGCGCTCGCCCACACCGCGCGCGAATTGATGACCGCCGATCTCGTCACCGCGACACCCGAAACGAGCGTGGCCGAGGCGCTTGCCCTGATGACCAACCATCGCTGCCGCCACCTGCCGGTGATGGAAGGCGGGCGCCTCGCCGGCATGGTCTCGATCGGGGACCTGGTGAAGGCGCGCATCGCCGAGGCGGAGCAGGAGGCGGAGAACCTGCGTGCGTTCGTGACGGCGGCGTAGTTTTATTGACCTCAAGCGCCGGCGCCGCCATCCGGCGGCTTGGCTTTCGCGCCGTGCGCTGTTGCGTCGGCGGCGGCTGACGGTCTGGGCGCGGTCGCGCTTTGCGCTCGCGGATCGAGGCTTTGCCTCGATCCGTTTTTTCTGTGCCTCAGGCGCCTGCGCGCGCATTCGCGCGCTTGGCTTGCACGCCGTGGGCTGTTGCGCGGGGCGCGACGGGTGGGTTGGGCGCGGTCGTGCATTCGCGCTCCCGGATCGAGGCTTGGCCTCGATCCGTTTTTTCTGTGCCTCAAGCGCCGACGCGCGCATTCGCGCGCTTGGCTTGCGCGCCGTGGGCTGTTGCGCGGGCCGCCGCTGGCGGGTTGGGCGCGGTCGCGCCTTGCGCTCCCGGATCCAGGCTTTGCCTCGATCCGCCCGTCCTTGTGGGGCGCCATCGCCCCCCGCCGCCGGCCGTGGCACGCTGCGCTTGTCACACCGCGGAGCACGCCATGGACCTGCAACTCACCGGCAAGATCGCCCTCGTCACCGGCGCCTCGGCCGGGCTCGGGCGCGCCATCGCGCAGGAACTCGCGGCCGAGGGCTGCCGCCTCGCCATCCTCGCGCGCCGGCGGCACCTGCTGGAGGATTTCGCGCGCGAACTGCCCGCCTCCGCCACGCCCTTCGTGATCGAGCAGGACATCACGGCGCCGGACGCCGCCCCGCGCATCCGCGACGCGGTGCTCGGCCATTTCGGACGGCTCGACATCCTCGTGAACAATGCAGGCGGGTCGCGCCCGCAGCCGGACCTCGGCGCGGACGAGGTCTGGCAGGAAGCGATGCTGCTGAACTTCGAGGCCGGGCGCCGCATCACCCACGCGCTTATCCCCGCCATGCAGGCCAACCAATGGGGCCGCATCGTCAGCCTGACCGGCACCGACGAGCCCTTTTCCATCAACCCCGCCAACGCCCCCAACGGCGCGGTCCACATCTGGTCGAAGGCGCTGTCGCGCGTGCTGGGCCGCGACGGCATCACGGTGAACTGCGTCCCGCCCGGGCGCATCCGGTCCGAACAGATCGACGCCCGCGTGCTGACCAGCGACGAAGCCCGCCGCGCCTGGGCGGAAAAGGAAGTGCCCGTGGGCTATATCGGGCAGCCGCGCGACCTTGCGGTGCTCGTCGCCTTCCTCTGTTCGCCGCTCGCCCGCTACATCACCGGCCAGGTCATTCATGTGGATGGCGGAACGCTGCGCTCCAGCCATTGAAGCGGGGGCGCCGGCGGCGCGAGGCTGTGGCCCCGTCGCAGGAGCCGCCATGAACCAGCCCGCGAACCAGGCCGCCCCGCTCCGGTCGCATCACGGCCATTCCAGCCATCTGCGCGCCGCCATCGCGCTCGCCCGCCGAAGGCGTCGCGCGCTGGGCCCCGCGCCGCCGCCGCCGCTGGGCGAATGGCTCGCCGACGCGGTCGCGGCGACGGTCGGCTCCTGGCGCTTCATCCTGGTGCAGTCGACGCTGATCCTGAGCTGGATCGCGGGCAACGCGGTCTTCGGCGGCGGCGCCTGGGACCCCTATCCCTTCATCCTGCTGAACCTGCTGCTGTCCTTCCAGGCGGCCTACACCGCGCCCATCATCATGATGAGCCAGAACCGCCTCTCGGATGTCGACCGGGAGCGCGCCATGGCGGATTATCAGGTGAACATCCGCGCGGAGGCGGAGATCGCCCTGCTGCACGAGAAGATCGACCTGATGCGCGAACGCGAATTGCTGGAACTGACGCATCTGCTCAAGACCGCGCTCGCGCGCATCGACACGCTGGAATCCAGGAAGGCCACGCCGTGATCAACATCGCCGTCCGTGTCCTGCTCGCCCTCGGCGGATCGATCGCCGCGCTGTTCGTCGCCCGCGATTCGCCGAATTTCGGCGTGGTGCAGGGCATGCTCTCCACCGTCGTGCTGGTCTGCTTCGTGCTGCTCGTCGTGCTCTGGCGCTGGCGCCGCAAGGAATAGGCGCCCGGCCCCGCACGCCGCGCTTCCCACCGCGCGCGCGGCAAGGCACCTTGGCCCTGGATGGCAATCGTTCAGGCCCTGCTGGCGCTGATCGCGGCCTGCATCGGCTTCGCCCTGCTGGCCCGGCGCGCGCGCCTTCCCTACGCCGTGGTGCTCGTGCTGGGCGGCATGGCGCTCGCCTTCATCCCCGGCGTGCCGCAGGTCGAACTGGACCCGGAAATCGCGCTCGCCTTCTTCCTGCCGCCGCTGCTGCAGGCGAGCGCCTACCGGACCGACTGGCCCGCCTTCAAGGGCAGCCTGCGGCCGATCCTGTTCCTGGCCGTCGGCGCGGTGCTGTTCACCGCGCTGGTGGTCGCGGTGGTGGCGAAGGGCCTGATCCCTGGCCTGCCCTGGGCGGCGGCCATCGCGCTCGGCGCCATCGTGGCCCCGCCGGATGCCGTCGCCGCCGCGGCCGTGCTGCAGCGGCTGCGCCTGCCGCGCCGCCTTGTCGTGGTGCTGGAAGGCGAAAGCCTGATCAACGACGCCTCCGCGCTCGTGCTCTACCGCTTCGCGGTCGCCGCGACCCTGGCCGGCGCCTTCTCCATCGCCGAGGCCGGGCTGTCCTTCGTCCTGCTGTCGATCGGCGGGGCCGCCATCGGCTGGGCGATCGGGCGCGGCGCCGTCATCGCCATCCGCCGGCTGGACGACACGCTGCTGGAAACGGCGGCCTCCTTCATCGCCTGCTTCGCCTCCTTCTTCGCCGCCGAGTTCATCCATGTGTCGGGCGTCATCGCGGTGGTCGCGACGGGGCTCGTGCTCGGCCGCGCGCAGCACCGCTTTTCCGCCCGCACGCGGCGGGATTCGCGCACGGTGTGGGAATTCATCGAGTTCGTCCTGAACTCGCTGGTGTTCATCCTGATCGGCCTGCAGCTGAACGAGATCCTGGGCCGCATGCAGGACCAGCCGGCCTGGCATCTCGCGCTGCTCGCCATCGCCGTCTCGGCGGCGCTGATCGCGGCGCGCTTCGTCTGGATCTTCCCCGCGGTCGGCGCGGAGTGGCTGATCGACCGCGCGCGCCTGCGCGACGGGCCGCCGCGCTGGCGGGAAGCGACGGTCGTCTCCTGGGCGGGGATGCGCGGCGTGGTCTCGCTGGCCGCGGCCCTGGCCCTGCCGCTGAACTTCCCGGAACGCGACATCATCGTCTACCTCGCCTTCTGCGCCATCCTGGCCACGCTGGTGCTGCAGGGCACGACGCTGGAATGGGTGATCCGGCGCCTGGGGGTCGAGGAGAAGCGCCGCCCCGGCATGGGGGTCGACGAGGCCGCCGCGCGGACGCTGATCGCCCATGCCTCGCTGCGGGAGATGGAACGCCGCGCGGAGGACATCCTTGCCGGCGTCATCGCCCAGGACCTGCTGCCGGAATACCGCGACCGGGTGCGGCTGCTCGACGGCATCAACCAGGGCGCGATTGCCGCCGAGCGCGCCGCCCGGCTCGAACTCCGCCTGCACGCGCTGCGCGCCGGCCGCGCCCGGCTGCTCCGCCACCGCAGGGAGGACGGGGTGGATGAGGAGCTGATGGCCCGCCTGACCGAGGAGCTGGACCTCGAGGAACTGCGCCTGCGCCGGCTGATGGGCGTGGCCGAGGGCTGATCCGCGCGGGAATCGACCGCGCGCGCTATAGGGGGCGCATGACGGACCTTCGCCAGGCCCTCGAGGACGCCCGCCGGGCGCTGCTCGACCTCTCCACCCGCAACCGGCTGCTCGCCCTGCCCAAGCCCGGGCGGTCGCGCGGCGTCGTCATCCTGGACGACGAGGATGCGGATTTCGTCGCGGGCGCGCTCGTCGCCGGCAAGCCCTTCGGCTTCGAGGCGGCGGGGGAGGAAGCGCCCGAAGCGCCGCCCGAAACCACCGAGGCGCCCGCCGAGGGCAAGCCGAAGCGCGCCCGCCGTCGCACCAGCAAGGCCGCGGCCAAGGCCGACGGCGTCGCCAAGGCCGACGGCGCCGCGGCGCGGGAGGAATGGCAGCGCGACGAGGCGCTGCGCGTCCGCCTGCCGCCCGCGGACCTCGCCCGCCGCCTGCGCGACCTGATGACCGATGCCCGCACGGCGCGGGAGGAAACGGGCGTCCCCACGCTCTACCTAGCCCTCGGCGCCCTGGTCTGGCGGGACCCGATGACGCCGGAGACGGAACGCCGCGCCCCGCTGGTGCTGCTGCCCGTGGCGATCGAGCGCGAGGGCGTCTCCCGCAGCTTCCGCCTGCGCGCGGGGGCCGAGGAACCGGCCGAGAACCTCTCGCTGCGCGAAATGCTCAAGGTGAACTTCCGCACCACGCTGCCGGAGTTCAACGCCGAGACCTACAACCCCACCGCCTGGGCCGAGGCCGTGGCGCAGGCCGTAAAGGACCAGCCCAACTGGACGGTCGAGGCCGATGCGCTGGCCGTCGGCCTGTTCTCGTTTGCAAAATTCCTGATGTGGCGCGACCTGGGGCCGGAGGAGAATCCCGGCCTCGCCGATCATCCGCTGGTGCGCGCGCTGGTCGGCGGCGAGCCGCTCTCCGCCCCGCCCACCTTCCCCGACGACGCCGATGTGGATGCCGAGATCCCGGTCGAGCGGCTCGACCACGTGGTCGACATGGACGGGTCGCAGGCGCTGGCCGCCGAAGCCGTCCGCCGTGGCGGGCATGTGGTCATCCAGGGCCCGCCGGGCACCGGAAAGTCGCAGACCATCGCGACCATCCTCGCCCAGGCCATCCTCGACGGCCGCTCAGTGCTGTTCGTCGCCGAGAAGCTGGCGGCGCTGGAGGTGGTGAAGCGGCGGCTGGAGAATATCGGCCTCGGCGCCGCAGTGCTGGAACTGCATTCGGAAAAGCAATCCAAGCGCGCCGTGCTGGATGAACTGCGCGCGACACTCGCCTTGCCGCCGCCGCCCAAGCCGGACCGCGCGACGGTGGTGGACCGGCTCGCCAGCCTGCGCGGGCGGCTGAACCGCCACGCGGCGGCGATGCGGGAGACTGCCGGCGCGTCGGGGATTCCCTTGCACCAGGTGATCGGCACGCTCGTCGCGCTGCGCCGGCGCGGCGCGCGCGTGCCGGACTTCACGCTGGACGTCGCGGGCTGGGATGGCGCGACCATCGCGGCCAAGCGCGACGCGGTGCGCGATCTTGCCGCACGCGCGGTGGAAGCGGATGGCGCGCACAATCCCTGGCGGGGCGTGACGGCCGATCTCGGCCCGGCGGATGCGGACCGGCTGATGGCGCGGCTGCCCGGCTGGATCCGCGCCTTCGCCGCCGCCGGCGCGGCGCTGGCCGCCGCCGGCGCGCCCGCGACCGGCCCGGCGGCGATCGCGGCGCGGCTGAAATCCGCCGCCGCGCTGCGGGAAGCGCCCAGGCATGACAAGGCGGCGATGGGCCACGCCGCCTGGCGCGGGGACCCCGCGCCGCTGGTGGCGCTGACCGAAGCGGTCGCGCGGCTTGCCATCGCGACGCGCGACGCGCGGCTCAAGCCCGGCGCGCTGGACGTGCAGGGGCTGGCGGAAGCGCGCGCGGGGCTCGCTTCCTCCGGCGGCTTCTTCGGCTTCCTCAATTCCGGCCGCCGCGCGGCGCAGGAGGTCGCTTCCCGCGTCGTGCGCGACGGCGCGGACCCCGTCGCCGCGCTGGAAGCCGCGATCACGGGGCAGGAGGCGCGGGCGCGCGTGCGCAACGGCAACGCCCTGGGTGCCGCCGCCTTCGGCAGCCTCTGGCGGGGGGAGGAGACCGACCCCTCCGCGCTCTCCGCGCTGATCCTCTGGCGGCAGAAGCATGGGGCGGAAGCCGCCGCCGCGCTCGCTTCCCCCGCGCCCGCGGCCGATGCCGCGATCCTGGACGCCGCCGCGACCGCCTGGGCGGAGGTGAAGCAGGCGACGGGCCTCGACCCGCTCGCCGCCTTCGGAACCGCCGACCCGTCCTTCGCCGCGCTGTCGGACCGGCTCGGCGAATGGGCCTCGCGGCCGGAGGCGCTGCCGCTCTGGCAGGGCTGGCGGCGCGCGCTGACCGAGGCGCGCGGCATCGAGCCCGTGGTCCAGCGGCTTCAGGACGGGCGCCTCGCCCCCGAGGCCGCCGAGGACGCCTTCGCCTACGCGCTGCATGAAGGGCTGCTGCGCGCGGCCTCCGCGCGCTTCCCCGACCTCGCCGCCTTCGACGCGGCGGCCTACGACCGCACCGTCGCCGAGTTCCGCGAGGCCGACCGCGCCCGCATCGCGCTGACCCGCGCCGAGGCCGCCCGCGCCCATGCCGAGCGCGTCCGCCAGGTGCGCGACGGCGCCGCGGGCATGACCGTGATCCGCGGCGAGATGGAGAAGAAGCGCGGCCACCTGCCGGTGCGCGAATTGCTCCTCCGCGCCGCCGGCGCGGTGCAGCAGGCCAAGCCCATCTTCATGATGAGCCCGCTCTCCGTCGCGCAATTCCTCAGCCCCCCCCACGGGCTGCGCCCGGGCCTGACCTTCGACCTGCTGGTGGTCGACGAGGCCTCGCAGGTCGAACCGGTGGACGCGCTGGGGGCGATCGCCCGCTGCCGCCAGGTGGTGGTGGTGGGCGACGACCGGCAGATGCCGCCCACCCGCTTCTTCCAGCGCATGACCGAGGAAGCGGAGGAAACGGCGCCGGAGGACGCGCCCGACGCCGTCGCGGCGCGGGACGTGGAATCCATCCTCGGCCTGTGCAACGCGCGCGGCGTCCCGCGCGCCATGCTGCGCTGGCACTATCGCAGCCGGCACGAGAGCCTGATCGCGACGTCGAACGCCGAATTCTACGAGAACCGGCTGCTGGTGCTGCCGTCCCCGCGGCCGCGCTCGGCGGCCCTCGGCCTGTCGTTGGTGCGCGTGGACGGCGCCTGGGAGACGGGGGAGGGCGTGAACCGCGCGGAAGCCCAGGCGATCGCCGAGGCCGTGATGCGCCACGCGAAGGAGACGCCGGGGGACACGCTCGGCGTCGCCGCCTTCTCGATCAAGCAGCGCGACGCGATCATGGACGCGATCGAGGCCGCGCGCCGCGCCGACCCGTCCGCCGATGCCTTCTTCGCCGACCACGCCGACGAGCCCTTCTTCGTGAAGAACCTCGAGAACGTGCAGGGCGACGAGCGCGACGCGATCCTGATCTCGGTCGGCTATGGCCGGGACAAGGATGGCAGGCTCGCCATGCGCTTCGGCCCGCTCTCGGCCGAAGGGGGGGAACGGCGGCTCAACGTGCTGATCACGCGCGCGAAGAAACGCTGCATCGTCTTCTCCGGCATCGGCGCGGACGACATCGACACGGAACGCGCCTCCGGCCGCGGCGTGGCCGCGTTGAAGACCTTCCTCGCCTTCGCCGCCGCGCCCGCAGACGCGCCCCGCCAGGGCGGCGGGGCCGATGGCAGCCCGATCGGCGCCGCCATCGCGGAGGCCGTCACGGCGGCGGGCAAGGAAGCCGTCGCGCGCGTCGGCCTCGCCGGCCTGTTCCTCGACGTCGCGGCGAAGGGGGAGAAGGGCTACGAGCTCGGCATCGAGGCCGATGCCGGCGACTGGGCCGCGCTGCGCTGCGCGCGGGACCGGGAGCGCGGGCGCCAATCGGCGCTCGAGATGATGGGCTGGACGCTGACCCGGTCCTGGTCGCTCGCCTGGTATGCGCGGCCGGATGCGGAAGCCGCGCGCATCGCCGCCCTGCTGGGGGCGGAAGCGCCGCCCGCGCCCGCCGCCGCGCCGGCCGCGCCGCCGCCCGAAGCCGGCCTCGCGGAGCCCTATCGCGAAAGCGACGCGGCGCTGCCCGAAGGGGCGGCCATCGCGACCATGCCGTCGGCCGACCTCGCCGCGCTGGTCGCCGCCATCGTCGCGGCCGAGGCGCCGATCACCCAGGACAGCCTGCTGGAGCGGCTGCGCCTGGTCGCGCGGCGGGACGCGCTTTCCCCCGCCGAGCGCAACGCGGTCCGCGCCGCCCTGCCGCTGGCGCGCGACCGACTCGGCGTCACGGAGCAGGCCGGCGTGCTCGCGCGCGCGGACACGAAGGTGGTCCCGCGCGACCGGCGCGGGGCGGCCGCGCATCTGCGCCGCGCCGCCGCGGTGCCGCCGGCCGAGGTGGCGGCGGCGGCCGAGGCGCTGCTCGCGCGCCGTCCGGGGCTGACGGAAGCGGAACTCGCGGCCGCCATCCCGGCGCTGCTGGGCCTCGATCCCGGGGCGGAGGTGGCGATCGCCGCGCGCATCGCGGCCCTGGTCGGCGCGGGAGCGATACGGCTCGGCTAGAGGGATATGCGATCGGCCGCCCAGGGCCGATCGGATGTCCTGCCCCGGAAGCCATTGATCGCGCGGCAGGAACTCCGATCGCGCGGATCCGCGGCGATCGGCTGCCGCGGAGGGGCGGGCAAGCCTCACAAAAAATAAACTTCTCGGGTCAAGACTGCGTGACACCTGACCGCGCTCCCCAAGCCCGGCCTGGTTCACTGGTCCGAGAGAGACGATGGACGTGATGCCTGCCGAAAGCGCCGCCGCACCCGCGCGGCTGCCCTTCCTCAAGCGCTTCGGCACTGCGTCCCGCCTCCTGGCCGGTGGGCTTGTCCTGACCGCCACGCTGCTCGGCCTCGCGGCCATGACCGTGTCGAACACGCGGGAAAACGCGCTGCACGACGCGCAGCGCGAACTGGGCAACATCGCGCTGACGCTGGGCGACCATACGGAGCGCGCGCTGGAGGCGATCGAGGTCGCGATCAACGGCGTGCTCGAACGCGCGGCGATGGAACAGGCGCTGACCGGGCCGCAGACCTTCACCGGCTGGGCGCAGGCCTATGCCACCCATGTGGCGCTCGGCTCGCGCGTCGCTCTGCTGCCGCAGGTGGATGCGCTGGTCCTCCTCAACGCGGACGGCGTCGTCGTCGGCTCCTCCCGCTTCTTTCCCCCGCCGCCGAACAACCTCGCCGACCGGGCCTATTTCCAGGCGCTGCGCGCCGGCGGCCCGCCGGTGGTGATCGGCCCGCCGGTGCTCAACCGCGGCACCAACACCTGGGCCTTCCACATCGCGCGGCGGGTCGAGGGCGTGGACGGCGCCTTCCTCGGCGTCGCGCTCGGCGTCATCGAGCTCGCCTATTTCGAGCGCATCTACGGCGCCCTCGGGCTGGAGCGGGGCGAGCGCGTCTCGCTGTATCGCAGCGACGGGGTGATGCTCGCGCGCCATCCGCGGCTGGAGGAGGAGTTCGGCCGGAACTTCGCCGGCACGCCGCGCTTCCCGCCGCTGACCGACGGCGCGCATCTCATCGTCCGGCGCGGCGCCTTCGAGAATTCCGAGGAACGGCTGGTCGGCATCCACGCGCTCGGGCGCTATCCGCTGCGCATGCAGATCAGCACGCCCGTCTCGGCGGTGCTCGAAAGCTGGCGCTCGCTCGCGACGCGGCTCTGGGTCGGCTCGCTGATCGCGGTCGGCGTCCTCGTCCTCGCCGTCTTCGCGGCGCTGCGCGCGAATCGCGCGGAGGCGCGCGCGGCCGCCACCCGGGTGCGGCTGGAACGCGAGCGGCGCGAGGCGGCGGAACTGCGTCTGGCGCGCGCGCGCGACCTCGCGCTGGGTCACGCCGAGTTCCGCGCGGCGCTGGAAGGCATGCCCCAGGGCGTGTGGAAATTCGATTCCGAGAACCGGCTCGTCATCGCGAATACGCGCGCCGCGCCGCTGCTCGGCATGGCGCCGGAGCCGATCGTGCCCGGCACGCCGCTCGGCGCCATCCAGGTCCAGGACGGGGACGGGCTCGCGGCCACGGTGGTGCGGCGGCTGCGCGCGCTCGCGGGCAGCGGTGCCGCGGACTCCTTCGTCGAGAGCGAGCCCGACGGCCGCGCCATCTCGGTCGCCTACCGGCCGCTGCCGCAGGGCGGCTGGCTCGCGACCTTCGACGACATCACCGAGCGGCACGAATCCGAACGCCACATCCGCCACATGGCGCGCCACGACCCGCTGACGGGCCTGGCCAACCGCGCCTACCTGATGGAGTGCCTGGAGCGGGCCCTGGCGGAGCTGCGCGCGGACGCCGAGGTGTCCGGCGGCATCGGCGCGCTCGCGCTGCTCTATCTCGACCTCGACCGCTTCAAGCAGGTCAACGACACGCTCGGCCATCCGGCCGGGGACGCGCTGCTGCGCCAGGTCGCCGCGCGGATCCGACAGGGCCTGCGCTCCGGCGTCGACGGCCGCTCGCAGGACATGGTCGCGCGCCTCGGCGGTGACGAGTTCGTCGTCATGCTGCGCATCGCCCCGGGCATGGAATCCGACAAGCGGGAGATCGCCGCGATGATCGGCGAGCGGCTCGTCGAGGCGCTGACCTCGCCCTTCGACCTCGATGGGCAGATCGCCCATATCGGCACCACCATCGGCATCGCGCTGTGGGAGGAGGATGGCGGCAGCGCGGACGAATTGCTGCGCGCGGCCGACCTCGCGCTCTATCACGGCAAGGCGGGCGGCCGCGGCCGGCATGTCTTCTTCGAGCCGGCGATGGACCACGAGGCGCGCCGCCGCCGCACCATCGAGACCGAGCTGCGCCGCGCCCTGTTCGAAGATGAGGGTCGCGACCTGCTGGTGTTCTTCCAGCCCCAGGTGCATGCGCTGACGCGCCGGCCGACCGGCTGCGAGGCGCTGGTGCGCTGGAAGCGCCCGGGCCAGGACGGGCTGACCAGCCCCGGCGAGTTCATCGACGTGGCCGAGGAGACCGGCCTGATCACCGCGCTCGGCCTGCACGTTCTGCGCCGCGCCTGCAGCGAGGCCGTCACCTGGGCCGATCCCGACATGCGCGTGTCGGTCAACCTGTCATCCGCCCAGTTCGCCATGCCGGGCCTGGTGCAGGAGGTGGCGGAGGTGCTCGCCGCGACGGGGCTCGACCCGCGGCGGCTCGAGCTCGAGGTCACGGAGAGCCTGCTGATCGAGAACGCGGACGACGCGCTCGACACGATGAAGCGGCTGCGGGCGCTGGGCGTCGGCTTCGCGCTGGACGATTTCGGGACGGGCTATTCCTCGCTCGCCTACCTCCAGGCCTTCCCCTTCGACCGGGTGAAGATCGACCGCGGCTTCGTGCGGGAGATCCATATCCGCCAGGGGGATGCGGCGATCGTGCGCTCGGTCAGCGCGCTGTGCGGCGAGCTGGGCATGGCGACGATCGCCGAGGGCATCGAGACGGAGGAACAGCTCGCCACCGTGGTCGCGGCCGGCTGCCAGGAAGCGCAGGGCTTCCTGTTCAGCGGGCCGGTGCATCCCTGGAGGCTGGCGGACGTGCTGTCGCGCCTGTCGGCGCCGGCACGGCCGGTTGGCGCGCCGGCCGGCGCGGCCCCGCCGGCGCGCGCCGCGGGCGGGGCCGCGGACTGAACCGCGGCCCGGCTGGCGTCAGGGGTTCGCCGAGGGCGCCCCGCCGCGCTGGCGGCGCAGCTCGTCGCGGATCTCGGCCAGCAGCGCCTCGGTCGGCGTGGGACCGGGGGGCGGGGCGGGCTCGGCGGGCTTGGCGGCCTGCAGGCGGTTGAGGATCTTGACCAGCCAGAACACCGCGAAGCCGACGATCAGGAACTTGATCACCGCGTTGAGGAAGGCGCCGATCGCGAGCACCGAGGCGCCGCCCTGGCGCGTCATGTCGAGCGAGGCGCGGCGTTCGCCGAACAGCACGATGAACAGGTTCGAGAAGTCGATCCCGCCCATCAGGATGCCGACGATGGGGTTGATCAGGTCCTCGACCACCGAACTGACGATGGCGGTGAAGGCGGCGCCGATGACGACGCCCACGGCGAGGTCGATGACGTTGCCGCGCATGATGAAGGTCTTGAATTCCTTCAGCCAGGCGGGCTCCTTGATCGGGATCTTGCCGCCGATCTTGTTCGCGAGGTCGCTCATGCCTTGTCTCCCCTTTCCGCAATCGGCCATTCGATGGCCAAGCATGCGATAATCACGCGTTCGCGAATGCATTGCCAGCCGGGAACGAGCGGCGGCGGCGGTTGCACGGTCACGCAGAATTGCGCCTTTCGCCGCGCATCCGCGCGGCTGTGATCGCGCCATCCGTGCCCAGGCCGTTGGCAATTGCGCGCGGACGCGACAGATTTCGCCCCATGTCCACGCCCTTCCAGCAACAGATCACCTTCCTCTACGCCGAGAAGCCGGAAGCCTCCTGGCGCTTCTATGAGGAGGTGCTCGGCCTCCATCTCGCGCAGGACCAGGGGTTCTGCCGCATCTACGCGGCCGCACCCGGCGGGCGCGGCTTCATCGGCGTCTGCCGCGCCAGGGCGCCGCGCGCCTCGGACAATCCGCGGGTCGAGGGCGGGACCGTCGTCACCTTCGTCCACCAGGACGTGGAAGGCTGGTACGAGAAGCTGAAGGAGAAGGGCGTCGAGGTCCCGGCCCCGCCGGCCTATTCGGCGACCTACCGCGTCACCTCCTTCTTCTTCCGCGATCCGGCCGGCTACACGCTGGAAGTGCAGCGCTTCGAGCGGCCGGACTGGCCCACGCCGGGGAAGTAGCGCGCAGCCCATTCCACTTTGGTCGCGGATCGGGCAGTCTCCCCCCACAGCAGGGGACTTCCGAGATTGGCCGAAATCTGGGCCGAATGGGGCAACCTCGCCTATCTGGCGGCGGCGCTCTGGGCTTTCTTTGAGGGTGAGACCTTCGTACTTGCCGCCGCCGCGATCGGGGCGACGGTGGGGCTTGTCGACCCCTGGATCCTGATGGCCTCGGTCTGGATCGGATCCTATTGCGGCGACCAGACTTGGTTCTACCTCGGCCGCCGCTACGGCCCGGCGATCCTGCGGCGCTTCCCCGGCCAGCGGCCGAAGGTCGAGAAGGCGGAACGGCTGCTCGATCAGTACGGCACGCTGTTCATCCTGTCCTTCCGCTTCCTCTATGGCATCCGCAACGTCGCCTCGGTGGTCTGCGGGCTGGCGGGGTACAACTGGGCGCGCTTCGCGGTGCTGAACTTCATCGCGGCCGGCCTTTGGGCCGGGTCCTTCGTCGCGGCGGGCTGGTTCCTGGGCGCATGGCTCGGCGTGGAGCGGCTGTTCTGGACGATCTGCGGCATCGCGCTCTGCGCGCTGGCCTTCTTCGTCATCCGCCACTTCCGCATCCGGGCGCGGGAGAAGGCGGCGGCGCGCGCCTCGGGCTGAACAGGCGCCCGGCGCCGCGCGCGCTCTTCAGCGTGCCAGCATCGTCTGCGGCAGCCAGGTCACGACGCCGGGGAAGACCGTGACGATCGCGACCGCGACCAGCATCAAAAAGAAGAAGGGCAGGGTGTTCTTCGCCACCTCGAAGATGCCCTTGCCCGTCAGCCCTTGCAGCACGAACAGGTTGAACCCCACGGGCGGGGTGATCTGCGCGAGTTCCACCACCAGCACGATGAAGATGCCGAACCACACGAGGTCGAAGCCGGTGCTCGCGATGATCGGCAGCACCACCGACACGGTCAGCACGATCATGCTGATGCCGTCGATGAAGCAGCCCAGGATCAGGTAGATCACCGTCAGGCAGGCGATGATCATGAAGGGGCTGAAACCCTGCGCACCGACCCAGGCGGCCATCGCGGCGGGAATGCCGGAATAGGCCATGGCCTGCGTGAGGAAGGCAGCGCCCGCCAGGATCAGGTTGATCATGCACGACAGCCGCACCGCGCCCATCAGGCTGTCGGCGAAGGATTTCCAGGACAGCGACCCGCCCCAGGCCGACAGCGCGAGCGCGCCCACCACGCCGAACACCGCCGCTTCCGTCGCCGTCGCCCAGCCGAGATAGATGCTGCCCATGACGAAGGCGATCAGCAGCACGACGGGGATCAGCTGCCCGCTTTCCCGCACCTTCTTCATGAAGGGCATGGGCGGGTCGGCCGGCGGCGTCAGGGTCGGGTTCATCAGCGACCAGACCGCGATGTAGCCGCTGAACAGGACCATCAGCATGATCCCCGGGATCACGCCGGCGATGAAAAGCCGCACGATCGAGACCTCGGCCGCCACGCCATAGACGATCATGACGATCGAAGGCGGAATCAGCAGGCCGAGCGTGCCCGCGCCGGCCAGCGAACCCACTGCCATCGGCACGTGGTAGCCGCGCTGCGTCAGGGCGGGCAGCGACATCTTGCCGATCGTCGCCGCTGTCGCCGCCGAACTGCCCGAGACGGCGGCGAAGATGCCGCAGCCGATCACGTTCACATGCATCAGCCGCCCCGGCAGGCGCTGCACCCAGGGGGCGAGGCCGCGGAACATGTCTTCCGACAGCCGCGTGCGGAACAGGATTTCCCCCATCCAGATGAACAGCGGCAGCGCGGCGAGCGTCCAGGATGCGAGCGACTGCCAGATCGCCGTGCCCATCACCTTCTCGGGCGGCATCGATGGCATGGCCGGGATTAGGATGGGCAGCACGACGACGCCGACCAGCCCCACCAGCGCGAGCGCGAGCCCGATCCATATGCCGAGGCCGAGGAAGACGAACAGAAGGCCGAGCAACAGCATCCCGGCTTCGGTCTGGGCAAATTCCATCACACTTCCTCCGCCGCGCGTTCGAGCGCGGACATCTCCGCCGCGCGGCGGTAGGACGGCACGCCGCCCGTGAGATGAACGACGAGATCGTCGATCAAGCAGATCGCGAAGATGGCGACGCCCGTGCCGACCATCCCCTGCGGCACCCAGAGCTTCCAGGCGACCGAGCCCTGCGCCACGTCCTCGAACTCGAAGCTGTCGAAGGCGAGGTCGAGCATGGCGTAAGCGAAGAAGGCGCAGAGTGCGGCCGAAACGCCGACGGCCACTGTCTCCATCACGAAGCGCGGCGCGCCCGACAGCCGCCCGATGATGAGGTCGACGCGGATATGCGCCCCGTGCCGGAAGGCGTAGGCCAGCGGAAGCGTAGCCGATGCCGCGACCGAGAAGGCGGTCAGGTCGTCCGCGCCGAGCACGGTCGCGCCGAACTGTCGGCCGATCACCTGCGTCGCGATGATGGCGCCGATCGCGGCGAGCGCGATGCCGCCCGCGATCCCGCCGAGAAGATAGAGCGCGTCGAGCGCGCGTCGCAGCGCGTTCATGCGGGCGGGCCCCGATACGACATGCGAAGGGTGTTCCTTGGAAGGGCCGGAGGGGCGGGCGGCCCCCCCGGACTGCGTCAGGCTATGGCGGCGCGATAGGCGTCGATCAGGCGCTTGCCCTCGTCGCCTGCCTTGGCCACCCATTCATCGGCCTGCGTCGCGCCGATGCGTGCGAGGCCCTGCATCAGCGCAGGTGTGGGCGTGCCGACTGTCATGCCGCGCTGCGCCAGGATGTTCTGCTGGTTAACCGTCTCGGTGTCCGATGCCGCCCAGCCGCGGGCCTCGGCCGTGGCGGCCGCCGCGCGGACCGCGGCTTGGAGGTCGGCCGGCAGTCCCTGGAAGGCGCGCGCTTGGACGAAGATAGCGTTCTTCGTCCGGGTGAAGCCGATCGGTGTGAAGAATCGGCAGAAATCCCATGCCTGCACGTCGACACCCGTAGCGGCCGAGGTGACCATGGCATTGACCACGCCGGTCGCGAAGGCCTGCGGCACTTCCGCCTGCTGCACGAGCGTCGGCGTCGCGCCGCTCAGCGTCGCGAAGCGGTTCGTCAGCGCGTTGAAGGTCCGCATCTTGAGCCCGCGCAGCGTGTCTACGCTCTCGACCGGCGTGTTGGTGTACAGGCCCGAGGGGGGCCACGGCACCCAATAGAGCAGCGAGAGGCCCTGGCGCTGGAAGCGCGCCTCTACGTAGCTGCGCTGAAGTTCCGCGAGCTTGCGTGCCTGATCCGTGCTGGTGACCAACTGCGGTACGCTGTCGACCTCGAAGAACGGGTCCTCGTTGCCATAGGCCGAGAGGAGGATCTCGCCGATCTGCACCTGGCCGGTCTGCGCGCCGCGCTTGATTTCGGGCATGCGCAGCAGCGACGCGTTGGAATGGACCTGGATCTGCAGCCGCCCGCCGGAGGCGGTCTGCACTTCCTCCACGAAGGCGCGCATGTTGCGTGTGTGGAAGTTGCCATCCGGGTAGGGCGTGGCGACCTGCCAGCGGGTCTGCGCGACGGCGTCGCGCCCGGCGATGGCGGCGGCTGCGAGGCCGCCCGTGGCCGCGAGCAGCGTGCGGCGGGTGATGCTGGTCATGCGAAGCCCCTTTTGTTCGATCTTATGCCCGCATTTTCGGCACCGGTGGAGGCAGGGCGCAAGGGGTACGGGCGCGAGGGCGCTCCCCGCCGGCCCTCCGGATGCATCCATCCTGGGCCGGCCGGGCCGGATCTGCCCGCGCGATGCGCAGCCGCCCGGATTCGCGCCGGGTCAGCCTGCCGCGCGATACTGTTCGAGCAGCCGCCGCCCGTCCTCTCCGGCGCGCTGCGCCCATTCATCGGCCATGGCGCGGCCGACGCGGGTGAGGTCGTCGAGCAGCTGCTGGGAAGGCGGGCCCACTTGCATGCCACGCTGCGCGAGCGTTGCTTCCGTCTCCCGGGTCGCCTGCTCGGCGAGTTCGTAGCCGCGCGTCTCCGCGCGTGCGGCGGCCGCGCGAATCGCCTGCTGCAGGTCGGCCGGCAGCCCTTCCAGCGCGCGACGGGAGACCAGCACGGCGTTCTTCGTCATCGAGAAGCCGAGCGGCGTGAACACCCGCGCGTAATCCCAGGCCTGGGTGTCGACCCCGGTCGCGGCGGAGGTGATCTGCGCCTGCACGACGCCGGTCGCGAAGGCCTGGGCGAGTTCGGCCGCCTGCACCAGCGTGGGCTGCGCGCCGATCAGCTGCGCGAAGCGGTTCGTCATGGGCGAGAAGGTGCGGAAACGCTGGCCGCGCAGCTGCTCGAGGCTGGTGACCGCCTGCTGCGCGTAAAGCCCCGCGGGCGGCCACGGCACCATGTAGAGCAGGCTCAGCCCCTGCCGGGCGAAGCGCGCCTCGATGAAGGGCTTCTGCAGGTCGGACAGGCGCTTGGCTTGCTGGAAGTTGGTGACGAGCTGCGGCAGCGCGTCCGCATCGAACAGCGGGTCCTCGTTTGCGTAGGCGGTCAGCAGGATCTCGCCCAGCTGCACCTGGCCGGTCTGCACGCCGCGCTTGATCTCGGGCATGCGCAGCAGCGCGCCGTTCGAATGGATCTGCACCGCGAGCCGCCCGCCGGAGGCCTGCTCGACCTCCTGCACGAAGGTGCGGATGTTGCGGGTGTGGAAATTGCCGTCGGCATAGGGGGTCGCCATCTGCCAGCGCGTCTGGGCGCGGGCGGGGGGGGCGAGTGCTGCGGCGCCGGCGGCGCCCAACAGGGCGCGGCGGGGTAGGGTCATCGGTCCGTCATCCTCCTGTGCGGCCGCCGGCGAGGGCGGCCTTGGGGCGGAGGATAGGCATGGGAAGCGGCGGGCGGCAAAGCCGCCCGCGCGCCGTGGCTCAGGCCGGGTAGGCGGTCGGGTCGACGCCGGCCTCGGTCAGGAAGTGGCGGATCGCGACGACCTCGTCCTTGGACAGGCTGTGATGCGCGTCGTGGAAGGCGTGCGCCTTGCCGTTGAGGTTGACCGCGACGCGGCCGGAGCCGTTGTGGCTGACCTCGGCACCCAGTTCCTCGAAGACCGCGTGCACGGCCTTGGGGTCGATGTTCGCGCTGACGGGGTGGGCGAAGAGCGCGTGGAGCACCTTGCGGTGGCGATGGTTCATGGCGGGCCTTTCGTGCCGTGGGTCCGTGGCCGCCATTGTCCGCGCCTTGCGGGCGGGCGCCTTGCGCCGGATCAAGGATCGGGGCGCCGGGCGCCGTCTGAGAGCCGAGCAAGACGGATCGCGGCCCTGCCGCGATCCGCGAGCGCGAAGCGCGACCGCGCCCAGACCGTCAGCCGCGCCCGGCGCGACATTCCACGGCGCGAAGGCAAGGCGGCCGGACGGCCGCCGCCCGCCGTCTGAGGGACAACGAAAACGGATCGCGGCCCTGCCGCGATCCGCGAGCGCGAAGCGCGACCGTGCCCAGGCCGTCAGCCGCGCCCGGCGCGACATTCCACGGCGCGAAGGCAAGGCGGCCGGACGGCCGCCGCCCGCCGTCTGAGGGACAACGAAAACGGATCGCGGCCCTGCCGCGATCCGCGAGCGCGAAGCGCGACCGCGCCCAGACCGTCAGCCGCGCCGGGCGCGACATTCCACGGCGCGAAGGCAAGGCGGCCGGACGGCCGCCGCCCGCCGTCTGAGGGTCAAACCAAGACTCAGCTTCGAGGACACCTACGGCGCGCTACGCGCGCCCGTAGGTGTCCTCGAAGCGCACGATGTCGTCCTCGCCCAGATAGGAGCCGGACTGCACCTCGATCAGCACCAGCGGGATCATCCCCGGATTCTCCATCCGGTGCACGCAGCCGAGCGGGAGGTACACGCTCTCGTTCTCCCGCAGCAGGATCTCCTCCGCGTCGCGGCGGACGATGGCGGTGCCGGAGACGACGACCCAGTGCTCCGCCCGGTGGAAATGCTTCTGGAGCGAGAGCTTCGCCCCGGGGCGCACCTGGATCTTCTTCACCTGGAAGCGCTCGCCCAGGATCAGGCCTTCGTAGTGGCCCCAGGGGCGGTAGGCGCGGCGGTGCTCGGTCGCTTCCTTGCGGCCCTTGGCCTTCAGCGCGTCGACCAGCTTCTTCACGTCCTGCGCGCGGTCGCGGTGCATGGCCAGCACCGCGTCGTCGGTGACGACGACGACCGCGTCCTCGAGCCCCACCACGCCCGTCAGGATGCCCTCGCTGCGCACCAGGCAGTTGCGGGCATCGACCAGTTCCACAGGCCCGGTCGTGGCGTTGCCGGCGGCATCCTTGCCGCTGATCTCCCACATCGCGGCCCAGGAGCCGATGTCCGACCAGCCGATCGAGGCCGGCACGACGGCGGCGTGCTGCGTGCGTTCCATCACCGCGTAGTCGATGCTGATGGATGGGGCGGCGGCGAAGGCCTCGGCGTCCAGCCGCACGAAGTCCATGTCGCGCTTCGCACCGTCCACGGCGCGGCGGACGATGGCGAGCAGCGCGGGCTCGTGGCGCTCGAGTTCCGACAGCAGCGTCGCGGCGGTGGCGACGAACATGCCCGAATTCCACAGGTGGCGGCCGCCGGCGACGAATTCCGCCGCGCGCGCCGCGTCCGGCTTCTCGACGAAGCGGGCGGTCGCCTGCACGCCGGGCAGGCCGGGCAGCTCGGCGCCGGCCTCGATGTAGCCGTAGCCGGTCTCGGGCGCGGTGGGGCGCATGCCGAAGGTCACGATCCGCCCGGCGGTCGCGGCCGGCGCCGCGGCGGCGAGCGCCCGGTGCAGCGCGGGCAGGTCGGAAATCGCCGAATCGGCCGACATGATCCACAGGATGGTCGACGGACCGGCTTCCTCGGCCAGCAGGGCGGCGGCCGCGATGGCCGGCGCGCTGTTCCGCCCGGCCGGTTCCAGCACGATGCGCGCGCCGCGGCCGCGCAGCTGCTCGGCCACCAGGAAGCGATGCGCCTCGTTGCACACGACCATGGGGGGCAGGAAGCCCGGCCCTTCGGCCCGGGCGGCGGTCTCGGTCAGCATCGGCCGGTCGGAGGCGAGCGGCCAGAACTGCTTCGGATAGCCCTCCCGCGACAGGGGCCAGAGCCTGGTGCCGGTGCCGCCGGACAGGATGACGGGCAGGATCTGCGGTGCGGTCTCGCTCATGGGGCCGTGCGTCTTGGGTTGGTGCGGCGCGTTCATGCAACCCAAAGGCGGCGAAGGGAAGGCGGCTGGCGCCACGGCGGCGCCGCCCTAGGATCAAGACATCGCGCGAAAGGCAAAGGGATGGGCATGGCGTTGGACGATGCAGGCGGCGCGGATGTGCCCGAGGGGTTCCTGCCGCGGCGGGCGGGCGGGCCCTTCCTGGAGCCGATCGGCCCGCTCTGGCGCCGGCCGGAGGATGGCGGCGCCCGCTTCGGCATCCGGATCGAGACGCGCCACTGCAACAACCAGCGCGTCGCCCATGGCGGGATGCTCGCGACCTTCGCCGACATCGCGCTGGGCATCGGCGGGGCGGAACAGGCGGGCACGGCGGGGCACTTCATCACCATCAGCCTGGTGACGGACTACCTGGCCCCCGCGCCGCTCGGCGCCTGGCTGGAATGCCGGCCCGTGCTGCTGCGCCGGACGTCGCGGCTGATGTTCGTCGAAGGGCGGTTCGAGGCGGACGGCAAGCCCGTGCTGCGCGCGAGCGGCGTGTTCAACCTGCCGAAGCCCAGCGCCTGAAACGCAGGAAGGCGGGCCCCGCGGGACCCGCCTTCCATCGCATCCGGCCGGGGCCGGTGGCGGTCAGCCGCCTTCGGCCAGCGCCGAGTCCTTGCCCTTGCGGACATTGGGCAGGAGCATCGCGATCAGGGCGATCGCGGCGATGCCGAGCATCGTCGCGCTGATCGGGCGCTCGAGGAACACCATCGGGTCGCCGCGCGACAGCAGCATGGCGCGGCGCAGGTGCTCCTCCATCATCGGGCCGAGCACGAAGCCGATCAGCATCGGCGCCGCCTCCAGCCGCAGCTTCGAGCAGAGGTAGCCGAAGATGCCGAAGACCACCGTCTGGTACACGTCGAACACGTTGTTCTGCAGCGAGTACACGCCGATCGCGCAGAAGATCATGATGGACGGGTACATGTGGCGGTAGGGCACCGCGAGCAGCTTCACCCACACGCCGATCATCGGCAGGTTGATGACCAGCAGCATCAGGTTGCCGACCCACATCGAGGCGATCAGGCCCCAGAACAGGTCAGGCTGCGCTTCCACCATGCGCGGGCCCGGCTGGATGCCCTGGATGATCAGCGCGCCCACCATCAGCGCCATCACGGCGTTGGCCGGGATGCCGAGCGTGAGCAGCGGGATGAAGGAGGTCTGGGAGGCCGCGTTGTTCGCCGCCTCCGGCCCCGCCACGCCCTCGATCGCGCCGGTGCCGAATTCATGCCGGCCCTTCGAGACCTTCCGCTCCATCATGTAGGAGCCGAAGGAGGCGAGTGCCGCGCCGCCGCCCGGCAGGATGCCGAGCAGCGAGCCTACCGTCGTGCCGCGCAGCACGGCGGGGATCGAGCGGCGGAACTCCTCCCGCGTCA
The DNA here is from genome assembly GCF_017813355.1 of Roseomonas nitratireducens. GTDB lineage: Bacteria > Pseudomonadota > Alphaproteobacteria > Acetobacterales > Acetobacteraceae > Neoroseomonas > Neoroseomonas nitratireducens. Next base: position 13,719 of record NZ_JAGIYZ010000012.1, on the reverse strand, counting down.
TCATCAGCGAGCCGACCTTGCCCGACATGACCGAACGCGCTTCCGGCCGCTCGAGGTTCAGGATGATCTCGGCGATGCCGAACATGCCCATGGCGATCGAGACGAAGCCGACGCCGTCCGACAGTTCCGGGATGCCGAAGGTAAAGCGCTGCTGGCCGGTCTGCACGTCCGTGCCGACCATGCCGAGCGAGACGCCGAACACCACCATGCCGATCGACTTCACCACCGAGCCCTGCGCGAGCACGGCGGAGATGATCAGGCCGAGGAACATCAGCGAGAAGTAGTCCGCCGGGCCGAAGGACAGCGCCACCTGCGTCAGCAGCGGGCCGGAGGCGGCGACGAGGATGGTCGCGACCGACCCGGCGAAGAAGGAGCCGAGCGCCGCGATCGACAGCGCCGCGCCGGCACGCCCGCGCCGGGCCATCTTGTAGCCTTCGAGCGTTGTGACGACCGAACTGACCTCGCCTGGCAGGTTCAGCAGGATGGCGGTGGTCGAACCGCCGTACTGCGCGCCGTAGTAGATGCCCGCGAGCATGATGATGGCGGTCGTCGCCGGCTGGCCGAAGGTGATCGGCAGCAGCAGCGAGATGGTCGCCACCGGCCCGATGCCCGGCAGCACGCCGATCGCCGTGCCGATGATGCAGCCGATCAGGCAGAACAGCAGGTTGTTGAGGGTGAGCGCGACGCCGAAGCCGTGCCCGAGGTTTGCGATAAGGTCCATGTCAGCCGGTCCCCTTGGTCAGAACTGCGGCCAGACCGGCACGCGGATGTCGAGTTCGTAGATGAACACGGCCCAGCACAGCACGCACAGGAACGCGACAAGCCCGGCGACGCCCTTGGGCGTGTGCGTCTCGTCCGCGAAGGCGGAGAGGATGACGGACAGCGCGATCGCGAGCATCAGGCCGAGCGGTTCGAGGATCAGTCCGAACAGCGCGAAGGCGGCGCTGATGAGGAACAGAGGTCGCCACGATTTGATGATGGACGGGACAAGGCATCCCACGAACATGCCGATGCCGAGGGAGTTCCAGCCGGCCGACGGCCAACCGCCGACCTTCGAGGCGACGAGCCCCGCGGCGGTTCCCGCCGCCGCGCCGGCCAGCAGGAAGCCGATTTCCGCCCCCGTCCACTTCTCGATCGGGTCGGGCCCGTTGAACAGGCCGAGGATCAGCACGATCACCCCGAGCCCGAGCAGGATCGCGAAGCCGAGGAACGGCATGTAGCCGGGCCCCATGCGTCGGGCGGTGCCCATCGTATGGTCCGTGTTCAGCCACAGCCCGACGACCGCGAAGCCGATCAGGATCGCGGCCGAGATCAGGTCTTTGGTGTTCAGTTTCATGCCCGTCGGTCCACCCAAGGAGTCGTGAAGTTCATCGCCATCAATCCGCCGTCGCGCCGGAAGCCTGCACCAGTGGGGCCCATTGCGCCACTTCGCTGCGGATGAATTCGGTGTAGGCCGCCGGCGTCATCGCACCCGGCGTGCCGCCGAGCTCGGCAAAGCGTGCCCGGATGTCGGGCGCGGAGACGAAGGCCATCGTCTCCCGGTGCAGCCGCTCGACGATCGGCGCCGGCATCCCGGCCGGGCCCGACAGGCCGAACCAGGAATCGCTCGCCAGGTCGAAGCCCTGCTCGCGGAAGGTCGGCACGTCGGGGAAGGACGGGTGCCGCTCGGCCGAGGCCATCGCCACCGGCACGACGGAGCCCTGGCGGATGTGCGAGCTCGCCGAAGGCAGGCTGTCGGACATCATCGCCACCTGACCGGCGATCACCGCCTGCATGGCCGGGCCGGCGCCGCGGAACGGGATGTGGTTCAGCTCCTTGCCCACCAGCTGGCCCATGCGCACCACCATCAGGTGGTTCGAGGAACCGGCGCCGGAGGTCGCGACATCGAGCCCGCTCGCGCTGCGCGCCCGCGCCACGGCATCGGCCAGCGTGCGGATGCCGGAATTGCGGTTCGCCACCCACACCGTCGGGTTGGTGATGACGAGCGCGATATGCGTGAAGTCGGTGACCGCGTCGTAGCGGATGCGCCCGCGATAGACCGACGGGCTGATGCCGTGGCTCGCGATGTTGGACATCACCAGCGTGGTCCCGTCGGGTGCCGCGCGCGCGACCATCTCGCTGCCCACGGTCGCGCCCGCGCCGGCGCGGTTCTCGACCACCACCGAAACGCCGAGCCGTTCCTGCAGCCCCGCGGCGACAAGCCGCGCGACGAGGTCGGTCGTCCCGCCCGGCGCGAAGGGAACAACAAGGCGGATCGGCTGGGACGGCCAGTTCTGGGCAAGCGCCGCCCGCGTCCCGCCGATCGCGGGAACGGAACAGGCCAAGATAGCCCGACGGCCAACTGCCCAGGACATTGTGCCTCCCCAAAAGCACTTCCCGCCCTATGGCACGCGTCCATGGGCGCCGCAAGCGCCGTGCCTTGCCAGGGTTACACGCGCACCTATGCTCCGCCCATCCGCCCCATCGCCGGGACACGCCACATGCTTCCGAACGACCCCGCCGACGCGATCCGCGCCGCCGCCGAGGCCGCCGCGCCGCGCCTCGTCGCGCTGCGCCGCGACATCCACGCCGTGCCCGAACTCGCCTTCCAGGAGACACGGACCGCGGGCATCGTCGCGGCCGAACTCGCGCGGCTGGGCATACCGCACCGCACCGGCATCGGCCGCACCGGCGTGCTGGGGGAGATCAAGGGCGGCCGGCCGGGACCCACGCTCGCCATCCGCGCCGACATGGACGCGCTGCCGATCCATGAAGAGACAGGGATCGACTTCGCCTCCACCGTCGACGGGCAGATGCATGCCTGCGGCCACGACATCCACACCGCCACGCTGCTCGGCGTCGCCGAGGTGCTGCTGAAGATGGCCCCGCAGATGGCCGGCACCGTCCGCCTGGTGTTCCAGCCGGCCGAGGAGGTGCTGGAGGGTGCCGCCGCCATGATCGCCGACGGCGCGGCGGACGGCGTGGACCTCGCCCTCGGCTTCCACAACCACCCGGACATGCCGGTCGGCACCTTCGGCTATGTGCGCGGGGCCTGCCTCGCGGCGTCCGACCGCTTCGACCTAGTGGTGCAGGGCAAGTCGGGCCACGCCGCGCACCCCTATGCGGCGGTCGATCCCATCGTCGCGGCGGCGCATTTCATCGCCCAGGCGCAGACCGTCGTCAGCCGGGAGATCCGGCCGCTGCACCCGGCGGTCGTCACCGTCGGCATGGTGCAGGGCGGGACGACCTACAACATCATCCCCGAGCGCGTGCACCTGAAGGGCACCGTCCGAACGCTCCATGCCGATGCGCGCGACACCGCCGAGGCCGCGCTGAAGCGCCTGGCCGACGGGCTGCAGACGACGATGCGCGTGCGCTGCGAGATGACCTATGTCCGCAAGGTGCCGCCGCTGGTCAACGACGACCGGGTGCTGGACCCCGCCATCGCCGCGGTCGCCGCGCAGATGGGCGTGACGCCGGAGGAAGGGGAGCCGTCCATGGGCGCGGAGGATTTCTCCGAATTCGCCGCCCGCGCGCCGGCCTTCCAGCTGCGCATCGGGTCGGGCGCGCCGGGGCGCGACGACCGGCTGCACAACGCCTTCTACCAGCCGGACGAACGCTGCATCGAACTGGGGGTGCAGGCGCTGAGCCGCGCCGCGCTGGAATTGCTGCGCTGACGACGCGCGGGGGGAGAAGGGAACTTCTCCCCCCGGAACCCCCCTCAACCTTCTTTGGAACCAAGTAGGCAAAGAAGGGAGGGGGCTCGGGGGAGGTTCTCCTCCCCCGACCTTGCACGAAGGGACCACCGCATGACCCACCGCCTCGCCGAACTCACCGCCCCCGAGGTCGCATCGCGGCTGGCCGCGGGTGCCGTCGCCATCCTCCCCATGGGCAGCCTCGAAACCCATGGCCCCGCCCTGCCCATGGGCGACTACCTGGTGGCGGAGGAGATCGCGCTACGCATCGCCGCCGCCGCGCTGGTGCAGGGCGCCGATGCGCTGGTCGCGCCGCCGATCCCCTTCGGCGGGGAGGATTTCTTCGCCGGGGTCGCGGGCGGCGTCACCCTGTCCGTCCCGACGCTGACCGCGGTGATCGAGGAGACGGCGGAAGCCTTCCTGCGCATCGGCTGCCGCCGCATCCTGATCGTCAACGGCCATGCCGGCACCATCGCGCCGGCCGAGGCCGCGGCGCGCACCGTCCGCCACCGGCACGGCGCCATCATCCCCTCCCTGCATCTGTGGCGGGAAGCGGGGCGGCTGCACGCGGAACTGGGCGGCGGGCCGGAGACCTTCGGCCATGGCGGCGACCCGGTCGCCTCGGTGACGATGCATCTGCGCCCGGATCTCTGCCGGCCGGACGCCGCGCGGGTGCGCGCCGCGACGGGCCCGTACCTCGGCACGCCGCCGACCGGCTTCGGCGCCATCCGCGCCCATGGCGTCGACTTCGCCGTGCCGATGTGGGTGGAGGAAGTCGCCCCCGGCGGCGTCGCCGCCCCCGATCCGCGCGGCGCCAACGCGGTGCATGGCGCGGCGATCACCGAACGCCTGATCGCCGCCGGTGCGGCCATGTGCGTCCAGCTGCGGGAGCACGCGCCGTGACCCGCATCTGCGTCTTCGGCGCCGGGGCGATCGGCAGCCACCTCGCCACGCGGCTCGCCCTGGGCGGGGCGGATGTCGCCATCGTCGCGCGCGGCGCGCATCTGGACGCGGTGCGCGCCAAGGGCATCACGCTGCGCGCGCATGACGGGGTGAAGACCGTCCGCGTGCAGGCGGAAGCGGATGCGCGCGCCGTCGGCCCGGTGGATGCCGTGCTGGTCACGACGAAGGTGCCCGCGCTGCCGGCGGCGGCGGAGGCGATCGCGCCGCTGCTTGGGTCCAACACGCCTGTCGCCTTCGTCACCAATGGCATTCCCTGGTGGTACTTCCTGCGCCATGGCGGGCCGATGGAAGGGCGTCGGCTGCCGCTGCTCGATCCGGGCGGCGTGATCGAGCGCGCCATCGGCATCGAGCGCACGCTGGGCGGCGTGATCTATTCGGCAAGCGCGATCGTCGAGCCCGGCACCGTGTCGTCGGAACATGCCGACCTGCGGCTGTTCCTGGGCGAGCCCGACGGCAGCCTGAGCGACCGCGCGCGGATGATCGCCGCGCCGATGGAAGCGGGCGGCATGCCCACGCCGGTGGTCGCGGACATGCGCCATCGCGTCTGGGGCAAGCTGATGGGCAACATGACGAGCGGGCCGCTGTGCATCCTCTCCCGCTCCGACATGATGACGACCTTCTCCGACCCGGCGGTCTTCGCCGCCGGCGTGCGGATCGCCGAGGAAGGGGCGGGGCTGGCGCTCGCCTATGGGCACGACCTGGCGACCTCGGCCGAGCAGCGCATCCGGCGGTCGGGGATGATCGCGCACAAGCCGTCCATCCTGCAGGACCTGGAACTGGGGCGGGCGATGGAGATCGACGCGCTGTTCACCGTGCCGCTCGAGATGGCGCGGGAGGCGGGCGTGGCGATGCCGACGTTCGAATTGTGCGCCCGGCTGGCGACGCGGGCCGCCGCAGCGGCGGGTTTGTATCGCGGGCAAGGCTGACCCTGCCCCATACCCTTCCGTGTGGAACCTGACACCAGGACGGTCACGAGCCAGCACCTGATCGGGTCCTTCCCGCCAGGAAAAGCGCTACCGGCCTTGAGCATGGCCATGAGGTGGCCGACGATCTTGATGGCTGGCCCATCATTCGGCCCCTCGCCGGGGCTGATGACGACCTTCTCGATGAGCGCGCGCGCTGCCTCCGGCACGCCGGCGCGCGGACGCCGTCGGTGATCGCCTCGATGAGGTTGCCGGTCTCCGCGCGTCGCAGCGCGTCGGTGAAGTCGGCGCCAGTCAGCGCTGCGAGGCGGTTTCTGGAGGTATCCAGGTCGCAGCGGAGGCGCCCCAGGCGTCCGAGCCTCCGGTGTCAGATCAACTGGTTGAACTTCGATCTCACCGCTGGCGCATGAACGCCACGTTGACCGTCCGCATACGGCAGAGGTTCACCCCGTCGCGCCGTTCCAGGGCTCGGCTGTCGCGGAAGACGATGCGAAGGTCGTAGACGCAGTCGCCTGGCGGCAACGCCACGTGGAAGCTCTGGCCCGGTCCCAGGACGCCCGAGCCAAGGTGGTCGGGCCCCCAGTTCGGGTCGCGGTGCGGCGATGCATAGAGGTAGAAGATCGTGTCGTTCGTCTCGTTGACGAAGGTGAAGGACGGGTTCCCCGCCTGCCGTTGCGACGGCGCCTGCTGAGGCACCGGCTGCTGTTGCGGCGCCTGCTGGGGGGCGGGTGACGTTCCGCGCGTGCGGGGGGGCGGCGGTTCGGCCGCCTGGAACGGATCCCTCGGCTGGGCGAAGCCCTGGCCAGGCATGGCAACGACCAAGGCCAGGAACAGCGCGGCGAGCAGGCGCGCATTCTCGAACCAGGTCCCCGGTGCCTTCCTCCCCCGCGCGCGCGGTCGCCTGCATCGTGTCGGGGCGCTCCTCCTCATCAACGCGCAAGCCTCCGCACCGCGTCGCGGGCCTGAGCGTGCCCAGCCTCCGCGGCAACATCATACCAATATCGGGCCCACCGCGGATGCGCGGTGATGCCGATGCCGTTCTCGAGCATCGCGCCGAGATTGTACGCGGCCGTTCCGTTGCCGCGCGCGGCCGCGATCCGCCACAGCAGGCTGCCGCCGATCGCGTCGGCAGGCCCGCCTTGTCCGCGCACCAGCAGCAATCCGAGTTGCAGCAGAGCCGGGACATTCTCCCCGCGGGCCGCGAGGCCGTACCAGTAGCGTGCCTCTGCGTAGTCCGGCGGCGCAGCGTGCTCGGCCGCCCAGCCGCGCTGATAGCGGTCGCCCGGGTCCGGTGCCGCGGTGGCAGCGACGCCGCGCGGGGAAGCCGCGGGCCGGACGGTGAGTTGCTGGAACTCGGCCGTCATCTCGCGCAGCCGCGTGAGCAGCACCGTGTCGAGCGCCACCTCCTCCGGCCGCAGCGCGGCGCGGGCGAAGGCCTCGACCGCTGTGCGCGTGCGCGGCCCGGCGACACCGTCGGCGGTTCCCGGCTCGAAGCCCAGGGCGTCGAGAAGCGCCTGCAACTCCATGACCTCGGGCTGGGTCAGGTCGCGCGCGAGGACGCGTGGGGCAGCCCGCTCCGATGGCGGAGCCTCGTTGCGGCGCCGGTCCTCGATGCGGGCGCGGGCCAGTCCGGCGAAGCGGCCGTTCGGGTATTGGCGCAGATACTCCTCGTATTCGTGCACCGTGTCGCTCGCCTGCACGCTCTGCCAGAAGGTCAGTTCGAAGGCCTCGGGCGAGACGTTGGGCGGCATCCGGGGCTGCGCCTCGGCAGGCGGCGGCTGCACCGGCCGTACCGCAGCGGGCACCAGGACGACGTCACCCACCAGGGACGAATGGTCCCAGGGAACCTGCCGCCGCTCGGTCGCGGCGATCACCGTTTCGCGCACGCGGCGCATCGCCACGCCGATGTCCAAGCCAGGCGTCGCGATGTGCTCCGCGAGGGCCGCGGTGAACGGGCTGTTGTTGCCCTGCTCGCCATCGAGGGCCACGTTGCCGGGCTGGGTGGCGAAGGCGACCAGGGTCCCGACCCCGCTCAGCGTCACTTGCGCGAGGCCTGGCCCCACCGCGCTCGACCGCGTGCCCATGCTGCGGGCCAGGCTGCGCGCCAGCGGGTTGTCGCGGCAGGCATCGAGGAAGATGAGGTTGGTCGGTGCGGCGCTCTCCGCCACCCGAAGCACGCGGTTGAGCGGCACCGCCTCGAATTCCAGGTCGCGTTCCCGCTCGAGGCGGGCATCGACGGGCAGCAGGTAGTTCTCCCCGCCAACCTGCAGGCCATGCCCGGCGTAGAAGAAGGTCCCGAGCCGGCCTCCGTCGAGACGGTTGCCGAAGTCCCGGATCCGCGCATCCATGCCCTGCCGGTCGAGATCGACGCCCAGGATGACCTCGAACCCCGCCTGCTGCAGGACTTCTGCCATCCGTCGCGCATCGTTGCCGGCATTCCGCAGCGGGGAGACATGACGATAGGCCCCGTTGCCGATCACCAGGGCCACGCGGCGTTCCGACTGCGCGGCGGCCATCGTCGATGCGAGCGTCACCGCGACCAGGGTCAAGGCGGCCAGGAGCCAGCCGGTCCAGGCCCTTATTCCACGCCCCGGCCTGTCCGCTGTGCGGCTTCTCCAGCGCGGAACTGTCATTCCATCCACGGCAACAATCCCCCGGACTGAGGCGCTGCGAAGCATGCCCCCCGCGGCGGTCGCCAACGGAGGAACGCGATCCGAAGGCCGCTCTTCACGACGGCATCGCAGCAACGATAGAGCGCGGCCGGACGCCCCGGCGATGCGGTAGCTCAAGGCACGGACCGCCAGCGGGACGTATGCGGCGCAGCTGGCATCGATCGCGGGGCCGCCCGCGAACGGCGCGAAGGTTCGCCCCGCTCACCGCTGGGCACCGCCAAGCCGCGCGATCGTCCGGGGCATCAATCGAGCGGCCATGGTGACGTCGCCGAGGGCGCTGCCGGTTAGGTCATCCGGGGCGATGGTGGTGAACGGCGAGCATGACCGGCTCTTGCGCACGGCCTGGCGCCGCGGCGCCGCGCTTGCCTTGGACTTCCGGGACGCTACCTGGATGCCGACCTGGGTGTGCCCGCGCTGCGATGCCATCACCGACGGGTATCGCCTGGGCAGCGCCGTCGGTCGTCGCTCCCGAGCGAAGTGGGTATGACGCCGGCCGCCGCCGAAGCAAAAGGGATTCACACCGCGCGGACGTATTGGCGCTCGCTCACCGAGGGGGCGGAACAAGGCGAGGCGCAGTCCTGATCTGGCCCGGTCTCAAGGGGCCTGCGACCGGCGATCGTGAGGTCGCCCGAAGTCGACGCGCGTTCTGCAAGGCGGGTCTGGGCCCCCGACCCTCCCTCCCTTTTCCATCACCAGGGAACTGACCACGCAGGCCATTCCCCGACAGACAAAGAAGGTTGAGGGGGGGCGGGGGGAGAAGTCCCCTTCTCCCCCCGTTCTTTTTCTCAGGCGCTTTCCGGCAGCAACCCCGTCCGGATCACATGCGCCCAGGCGGGGTTCGCCCCCACCTCGTCCGCGCGCCGCGCCGCGCGTTCCCAGTCGTAGCCGATCGCGATCATCTCCACCGCGACCTCGGCGCCCAGCGTGACCATCGCGTAGCGCGCATGCGGCGTGCCCGCTTCCTGCCGGTGCATCGGCTCGCGGGAGATGCGGAAGCCCGGCAGGCCGAGGCTGCCCGGGTTCACCACCAGCGGCCCGCCCGGCACCTGCACCATCCCCGTCCGGTGCGAATGCCCGCAGACGACGACGCGCGCCGCCATGCCGCGGGCCCCGAGCCTTTCGCGCAGCACCGCCATCGGCGCGGGGCGCAGCCGTTCGGCGACGACTTCCTCGATCAGGTTCTGCACGTCGGAGTCGGGCGTGCCGTGCACGGCGAGCAGCCCCGGCGCGGGTTCCAGCGTGCCCGGCAGTTCCATCAGCCATTCGCGCTGGTCGGCGGAAAGATCCTCATGCGCGATGCGGTCCTGCATGCCGAGCTTCTCGCCCGCATGCTCGGTGATCCAGCGGTCGTGGTTGCCGCGGACGCAGGGCATCCCGGTCGATTGCAGCAATTCCACCGTCGCGCGCGGCCAGCCGGCGCCGGAGGCGATGTCGCCCAGGCAGATCGTGGCGTCCGCCCCCCGCCGCGCGATGTCATCGAGCGCGGCTTCGAGTGCCGCGACATTGCCGTGGATATCCGTGATGACCGCGATGCGCATGCCATGCCCCTTGCGTGCCGGCGCATCCTTCCCGCTTCCGGCCGGCGCGTCACCCCCGCGGCAGCGCGACCTGCCCCAGCACCCAGCCTTCCCAGGCCCGCACCGCCGCGTCGTCGGGCACGAAGTCCGGCCGCGCGCCGTCCAGCACGCCGACCAGCCCGGCGAGGCCGATGACGCTGTCGAAGCGGTCCTCGCCCGCCGCGTCGGCGCCGAAGCCGTCCTCGATCATCGCGGACAGGGCGGCGTCCGCCGCGATGCGCCGCGCGGCGAGGGCGGCGCGCAGCGGCCCGGCGATCGCCGCGCGGTCCGCCCGCGCGCGCTTCGATCCGCGCAGCACCAGCCCGAGATGCCGCAGCGCCTCGGCCGGATAGACTTCCGCCAGCACCGCGCGGCCGGGGGCGAGCAGCGCGTGCAGCCCGCCCTCGAAGGGCCAGAGCGCATAGGGCGCGCCCCGCGCGAGCCCCGGCGCCAGCCAGTCCCGCCAGGCCGCGATCGCCGCCTTGCCCGACTGGTTCGCGCCGAGCGTCCAGAACACCGGCGCGCCGGCGGGTCGTTCGGCGGTCGCGCGGTCGCACAGCCGCGACAGCCCGCGCGCATCGCCCAGCCCGAGTGCCTGCGCATGCGCCGCCCGCGTCATCCCCTTCACGCCGCGCGCGGGATAGAAGGGCCGGTCGCGGGAGACCTGGTCGAGCGTCGCCGCCACCTCGAAGAAGCCGGGCCGCGCGGCGAGCCCGCGCAGGAAGGACACGAAGCCGTCCTCGGCACGCCCCCGCGCGAAGCCGCGGGGCACGCCGAGCGGCAGGTCGAGCCCGATCGCGACCGGCGCGCCTTCGGCCAGCAGCGCCGCGACCAGCGCCGCCGGGTCGCCCACTGGCACCGGCGCAGCGGCGCGCCAGCCCTCCGCCCCGCGCCGCGCGAGGCTGACCCAGCGCTTGCGCGGGTCGGTGCTCCAATCGGCATGGGCGGCGATCATCCTCACGTGCAGGCAGGGCCCCGGCTGGGATAGGCTGCGCGCGCACGCCCGCGGAGAACGACCATGGACGCCACCGCCGCCGCCCCGCTGCCGGGCCAGGACGCCGCGCACCCGGATGGCCAGTACGGCTCGGCCGCGAAGTGGTTCCACTGGATCACGGTCGGCCTCATGGCCATCGCGCTGCCGACGGGCTTCGTCATCAAGTTCATCACCGGTGAGGCCGAGGGTGCGTACAAGATGGCCTTCTACGCCATCCATGAAGGCGCTGGGCTGACCATCCTGTTCGCGGCCCTCGCGCGCATCCTGTGGAAGTGGCGCAACCCGCCGCCGCCGCATCCGTCGGACCTGCCGCCGCTGATGCGCACCGCCGCGACGGCGACGCATCACGGGCTCTACGCGCTGCTGATCGCCCAGCCCATCCTGGGCTTCCTCGCGACCAATGCCTGGGGCTTCCCGATGCAGGGCAAGACCGCCTATCTCGGCTTCATCCAACTGCCGAAGTTCATGGAGGCCTCGACCGGCCTGGCGACGGTGCTCTCCTGGGGCCACACCATCGGCGGCTACCTGTTCGTCCTGCTGCTGGTGGCCCATATCGGCGCGGCGATCTTCCACCACGCCATCCGCAAGGACGGCACGCTGATGCGGATGCTGTGATGAGCGCGACGCGCGAACCGGTCGAATGCCCCCATTGCGGGGAGGCGACGCTGCCGAACGCCCTGGCGGACGGCACGACCGTGTGTTCCTGCGCGGCGGAGCGGCAACTGCCCGAGCCCGCGAAAGGCTGAACGTCGCGACATGAAGCGGCGCCCGTCGCGCGGATAGCGTGCGGGGGCGTCGCGCGGATAGCGTGCTGAGTCGTCGCGCGGATGGCGCGCGGAAGCGTCGCGCGCGCGCCGCCTCCTCACGGCCCATCCCCGCCGATCGGCACCAGCCGCAGCCGCCGCGCGGCCCCCGGCCCGGCCTCGACCTCCGCGCGGAAGCCGCGCGCCGAAACTTCCGCGCGCCGCGCCGCGCCGGGTTCCGCCGCCAGCACGGCCAGCGGCAGCGCCACCGGCAGGCCGAACAGGTCCAGCACCGCCCCGGCCGCCGCCAGCCCGCGCCGCTGCGCCTGGTCCGAGCCGAAGCCCGCCGGCCAGTCGAGCGCCACCATCACCCGCCGCGTCCCCGCCACGCGCAGCACGACGAGCACGGGCACCGCGTCGGGCGGCACCTCGGCCGGGCAGGCGAAGGGCGGCGTCGCCAGCGCCCCGCGCGGCACGGCCGGTTCCGCGCAGCCGACCGCGCGCGCCACCATGGGCGCGATCGCCGCGACGAAGGGCGGCACCACGGCGGCGTCGAGCGCCAGCGCCTCGGCTTCCGCCACGCCGGCAAGCCGCGGGCCGGGGCAGGGGGTCAGTTCCAGCCGGTCGTTCATCGGTTCCGCCCGGCCGGGCGGGGCCAGGCGCGCGGGCATGCGGTCCCCCATCGCCGCGACCGCGATGTCGGCGGGATCGACGCCCTGCCGCGCCATCATCGCGGCGACCGCCTCGGCCCGCGCGCGGGCGAGCGCCTCGGCAGCCGGCCCGCGATCGGCGTGGCCGGTCAGGCAATGGCCGCGGAAGGCGGGCGGGCGCGGCGGGCGCAGGAAGCCGAGCAGCGCGTCGCGCGCCTCGGGCGTGATCTCGGCCGACCCCGGCGCGAAGAGCATGCTGGTGGTGCCGGGGGCGAATTCCGTCGCGCGCGCCGGCGCCAGGGCCAGCACGAGCATCGCGGTCATCCCGGTGATCGCGCCCCGCATGGGCGCGACGATAGCGCGGATGCGGCGATGCCGCTCAGAGCGGCTTCTGCGCCTTTTCGAGCAGGCGGGAGAAGAAGCCGGGCTTCTTCGCCGCGGCGGTGGGCGGCGGAGGGGCGGCGGCGGCGGCTTCCTTCGCCTCGGCGGCGGCGCGCTTGTCCTTCTCGACGAGCCACTTCTCGAGGCTCATCCCCGCCTTGGCGGCGCGCTTCGCCTCATAGGCGCGCTGCGCATCCGTCATCTTCCGATCGTTCATCGCCGGGACCCCCGCTCGCTGCCCGGTCAATGGCGCGCGCCGCGCCTTCCGGCAAGGGGGGCGCCATGCGAGAACCGGTCATGGCCAGAACCCTCCGCCGCGATCCGGGAACGCAAGGCGCGACCGCGCCCAACCCGACAGCCGCGCCGGGCACGCCACCACACGGCGCGAAGGCAAGCCGGCCGTCGAGGGCAAACCCCAGCGGATCGCGGCCCCGCCGCGATCCGGGAGCGCAAGGCGCGACCGCGCCCACCCCATCAGCCGCGCCGGGCGCGCCACCACACGGCGCGAAGGCAAGCCGGCCGGACGGCCGGCGCCCGCCGTCTGAGGGCAAACAAAAGCGGATCGCGGCCCTGCCGCGATCCGGGAGCGCGAAGCGCGACCGCGCCCAACCCGCCAGCCGCCGCCGGCGCAACAGCGCATGGCGCGCAAGCCAAGCGGCCGAAGGCCGCGCCCGGCGCTTGAGGGCATAACAATGGAACCGAAGGTCAAGGCGGGCATCTGGGTGTCCATGGCGGTGCGGCTGTCGGACATGGCCGGCCGACCCGCCGCGGTGCTGCGCAAGGGCGATCCGGACTCGGGCGGCATCCTCGCCGTGCTGCGCGGGCGGGAGGGCTGCGTCGTGCTGTCCCAGGCGCGGGATGCGGAAGGCCGCCCCGCCTGGGTGCGCGGCACCGGCAGCGCGCCGGTCGAGGAAGCGCTCGCCAACGCCTATGTGGACCGCCAGGTGAAGCGCGACCCCGATCTCTGGGTGCTGGAATTCGAAGCGCCGGACCTGGTGCCGCCCTTCGAGGCGAAGATCATCTGATCGCCGCGGCCGCTTTAGGTCGTGTGGACAGTTACCTGAGCCATAGGATGGTGGCGGCGAGTGTGACGACGGCGAGGTAGTTGCGGGCGGTCTTCTCGAAGCGTGTTGCGACGCGGCGGAACTGCTTGAGCTTGGAGA
>NZ_JAGIYZ010000011.1 GCF_017813355.1 Roseomonas nitratireducens | reverse complement strand
ACGGGGCGGCCCTCGGGCAGCATGTCCTCGATGCGCATCGCCGCCTCCCTCAGCCGGCCTCGGCGCGGCGGGAGTGGCGGCAGCGGCGGCGGCAGGCGGCGGCGCGGCGGGTGTCTCGTTCGCCTCGGCGGCGCGGGGGCGCGCGGCGTCGCGGCGGGCGGCGTTGCGTTCGGCGGGCGCGGCGGCTGGCGCGGCCTCGCCCTCGGCGCGGGCATCCAGCGCATCGACGACGATGCGGTTGCCGAGCCTGAAGTGACGGAGGCGCGCGCCCGGTGCCAGGCGCAGCACCACCGCGTCCTCCTCCTGCTCGACGGCGAGCATGTTGCGCGGCGGCCGGCGCGCGGCGGCAAGGTCGAGCCGCGCAGGCGCGGCAAAGCGGATCACCGCCCGCCCGTCCTGTTCCTCGACGCGGTAGCCCACCTGGGACGGCCAGTCGAAGACGATCCGGCCGTGGTCGGCATGGCTGCCCGCGCGCAGCGGAACGCGCGGCGCCTCCTCCGCCCCCGCCGGCGCGGCGAGGGCAAGCAGCAGCAGGAGGATCGGCGCCGCGCGGCGCATCAGTCGAAGCTCGCCAGCAGGCGGTCGATTTCCTCCTGGGAGGTGCCGCCGCCCGGCAGCTGCGGCCCGTTGGCCAGTTCCTGGCCCTCGGTCTTCGGCGCGACGGGCGCCGCCGCGGCCGGGGCCGGGGCGGGACGGCCGCTCGCATTGGCGACCGCGGCCTCGACGCGGCTCTCGATCGCCTTCAGGGCGGACACGACCTTGCTGATGCGCTGGCCGGTGATGTCCTGGAAGGAGCAGGCCTCGTAGATGCGCGTCACCGCGCCCTGCAGGGCCTCCGCCGCCGCGGGCGGAACCTCCGCCTCCAGCTTCTCGAGCGTCTCGCAGGCGTCGAGGATCTCGTTCGTCGCCTGCGCCGTGTGGTCGACGATGGCGTCGAGCTCGTCGGTGGCCGAGGGGATGTGCGCACCGGTGATGTCGTCCACCGAAAGCTGAGCGATCTCCGCCTTGGCGCGGGCGATGGTGCGGCCGAGCGCCTCGAGCTCGGCCAGCAGCGCCGCCTCCTTGGCCGTCAGGTCGCCCGACATGCTGACCAGCACGGCGCGGACAGCGGCCTCGATCCGGTCCTCGTCGGGACCTGCCTGCGCACCGTCAGGCATGGACCATCACCTTCTCGATCTTCTCCTTCAGCGTCTCGGCGTTGAAGGGCTTCACGATGTAGTTCGACACGCCGGCCTGCTTCGCCGCGACCACGTTCTCGGTCTTGCTCTCGGCCGTGATCATGATGAAGGGCAGGTTCTTCAGCCGCGCATCGGCCCGAACCTCCTTCAGCAGGTCGAGACCGGTCATCGGCGCCATGTTCCAGTCGCTGATGACGAGGCCGAAATTGCCCGCGCGCAGCTTGGCCAGGGCCTCCTGCCCGTCGGTCGCCTCATCCACGTTGTTGAAGTCCAGCTGCTTCAACAGGTTGCGGATGATGCGCAGCATCGTCCGGTAGTCGTCCACGATCAGGACGTTGATGTTCTTGTCCATCGGCTCTGCGGCCTCCTGCTGCTCTCTCAAGGGTCCGTGGGTCAGTCAACCGTCGTGCGACGCGCGCGGTGACGGGCAAGTTCGGTAGTGACCAGTCGCGCCCGCTCCGGCTGCATCGCGCCGATGACGGGCGCGACCTTGCGCTCGCTCATGCGGTCGATGATCTCTACCAGCACAGGCATTTCCAGGTCGTTGAAGATCGCGGCCGCATCGCGCGGACGCATCGATTCATAGGTGCGCACCAGGCCGCGCCAGCCGGCCTCCTCGCGCTCGCCGCGACCGCGGTCCAGCGCCTCGAGCCGCGACTGCAGCGCGGCCAGTTCCTCGACGCGGCGGGTCAGGCGCTGCTCGGCCGCGCGCAACATCACCTCCTGCTGCGCGACGGCCTGCTCGCGCGCCTCGATCTCCGCGCGCCGGGCGCGCAGCTGCTCGAGCAGCGCGCGCTCGGCCTCGGCCGCGGGGTCGGGCTGGGTCAGGGCGGCCAGGTTGACGGGCGCGGCGGCGGCCGGCACCTGCGCGGCGGGCGCGGGCTGGCGCTGCTGCGCGGAAGGGGGCGGCGGCGCGGGATCGGCAGCCTGCGCGGGGGCGACGACGACGGCGGGCAGGCTCGATGGCGCGCGCAGCACGGCGAGCAGCGATTCCGCCTTCACGAGGAACAGGCCGCCCATGGCGAGGATGGCGAGCGGCAGGAGGCGCGGGCGCGGCAGCTTCATCGGCCGGCCCTCGCGGCGCCGAGGGAGATGGCACGCAGCAGGTCGCGCTCCGCCTGGCTCTGCAACGCCGGGGCGGGCTCGGCCGCGCGCGGCGCGTCGGCCGCCATCGGTCGGCCGGCGCGCACCAGGCCCTCGAGCCGGTCGGCCAGAGATTCGGCGCGCTCGATCAGGTAGCGCAGGTCGTCGCGCAGCGGCTCCGCCTGGGCGGTGCGCTCGGCGATCTGCCGGCCGGCGAGCTCGGCGGATGCGCGCAGGCGCACCATCGCCGCCTCGGCCATGCGCGCGGCCTCGTTCAGGCCCTGCGCGCTCGTCTCCATCGCGCCGCGGTCGCGGCGGATCTCGCGCAGCGCGCGTTCCAGCCGCAGCGCGAAGGGGATCGCCGCGCCCAGCAGGGCGAGCAGCACGATCTGCAGGCCCCATTCCAGGATGCTCATGACCCGGCCCCCATTTCCTTGCGGCGTTCCAGCTCGCGCGAGATGCGCACCGCGAGCCGCTGGTCGCGGCGGCCGAGCTCGCCCTCGAACAGCGAGACCTCCCCGCAGCGCAGCCGCACCGGCGCGCCCGGCGCGACGCCGAGCGTGATCCGGTCGCCCACGCGCAGCTCGACGATCTGCGCCAGCGGCATCACCTGCTCGTCCAGCACGACGTCGAGCGCGACCTCGGTCGAGCGCAGCTCCTCGGCCAGGTGGGTTTCCCAGATGCTGTCGCGGCCGAATTTCTCGCCCATGAACTGCTGCAGCAGCAGTTCGCGCACCGGTTCCAGCGTCGCGTAGGGCAGCAGCAGCTCGAGCTTGCCGCCGCGATCCTCCATGTCGATGCGCAGGCGCACCAGCACGCAGGCGTTGGACGGGCGGGAGATGGCGGCAAAGCGCGGGTTCACCTCCAGCCGGTCGAACTTGAACTGCACGGGGCAGAGCGGCTCGAAGGCCGCCGTCAGGTCCTCGAGGAAGACGCCGATCAGGCGCTCGACCAGCGTGCGCTCGATCGTGGTGTAGGGCCGGCCCTCGATGCGCATCGCCGCGGTGCCGCGCCGCCCGCCGAGCAGCACGTCGACGACCGAGTAGATCAGCGCCGAATCGACGACGACCAGGCCGTAATTGTCCCATTCGTCCGCGCGCGTGACGCCGAGCATGGCCGGCAGCGGGATGGAGTTCAGGTAGTCCGCGAAGCGCAGCGAGACGATGCCGTCGATCGAGACTTCCACGTTGTCCGAGGTGAAGTTGCGCAGCGTGGTCGACATCAGCCGCACGAGCCGGTCGAACACGATCTCCAGCATCGGCAGGCGTTCGTAGGAGACCAGCCCCGAGGAGATGATCTTCTGGATGCCGCTTTCCTCGCCCGAGCCCGAGGGCCCGGTCTCGAAGCCCAGCAGGCTGTCGATCTCGGCCTGGTTCAGCACGCGCATGGCGTCGGGGGCGGGCGCGGCGGCCTCGGCCTCGGGCTGCGCGCCTTCCTCGTCCAGCGCGGCGCCCCAGGCGGCGGCGAGGTCTTCTTCCTCCTGCGTGCTCACTGGACCAGGATCTCCGTGAACAGCACGTCGGTGATGCGCGGCGTGGGCTGGTTGCTGCCCGCGGGCGGGGCGACGGCGATGTTGGCGCGCGCCACCAGTTCCTCCCGCAGCCGCTGGGTGCCGGCGGAACCGCGCAGCTCCTCGGGCCGCATCTCCCGCAGATGGGTCTGGAACAGGTCGAGCAGCCGCGGCATGGCGGTCTGGATGGCCGCGGAATCCTCCGCGCGCGTGATCTCGAGCTTGCTGCGCAGCTTGACGAAGACCGGGCGGCGGCCGGGCACGTTCAGGTTGGTGATGATCTCGGGCATGTCGAAGAAGGCGGGCGGGCGCGGGGCCTCGGCCGCCGGGGCGCCTTCGCCCTCCGCCGTCTGGGCGGGCGGGGGGTTCATGCCGAGCAGGCCGGGCAGGATCCCGGTGAACCACAGGCCCGCGCCCGCGCCGATCAGGATGACGGGCAGCGCGATGAGCAGCAGCTTCTTCTTGCCGCCCCCCTTCTTCGCCTCGCCTTCCGCAGCCTCTGCCGCGGGTGCCGCCGCCGACGCCATGCCCGACCTCCTGTCAGGCCCACAGCATCCACCCCGGTCGTTAAGGAACCCTTGCGCCGTTCGTTAACGCCCGGCCGGCGCTGCCGCACGGGGCGCAACACTGCCGCCCACCGGCAGGGTTTGCCGGCCGGATCGGCCGCCAGGGCTGGCACGCCGGTTGCCCTGATGCCCCCGCCCGGCGGCCACGCCCCGGGGACGGAGACCAGAGCGGCATGGACAATCCCGGCTACATCATCCTCTCGCGCCTGTCGTTGCAGAACCGGGCGACGCAGGTGCTGGCGCACAACGTCGCCAATGCCGACACGCCCGGCTTCCGCGCGCTGCGCCCCGTCTTCGCCGAATACGTGGCCCGGCAGAACCAGGTCGCCGGCCCGGCGGGCGCGCGGCCCGTCGCCTTCGTGCAGGACCGCGCCACCTGGCGGGAGACCGACCAGGGCCCGATCCAGACCACGGGCAACCCGCTCGACCTCGCCATCAACGGGGAAGGCTTCTTCGCCGTCGAGACCCCGCGCGGCGAGCGCTTCACCCGCGCCGGCCGCTTCTCCCTCGGCGAGGGCGGGCGGATCGTCGACATGGAAGGCAACCCGCTGCTCAACGCCGAAGGCGCCCCGATCGCCGTCGCACCCAACGATTCGCGCATCGAGGTGCTGGGCGACGGGACGATCCGCAGCGAGAACGGCAATCTCGGCCGCGTCCGCATCGTCCGCTTCGACAACGTCCAGAACCTGCGCGCCGAAGGCGACCGCCTGTTCGACCCGGCGGGCGAGGAAGCCCGCGCCATGGACCGCCCGCGCATCGTCCAGGGCGCGCTCGAGGGCAGCAACGTCCGCCCGATCATGGAAATGACCCGCCTGACCGCGGAACTCCGCGAATTCCAGTTCGCCGCCCAGTTCGCCGAGCGCGAGGGCGAGCGCCTGTCCACCGCCGTCGAGCGCATCCTGCGCCGCCGCGCCTGAGGAGAGCCACCATGCGATCCCTCCACATCGCCGCCACCGGCATGATGGCCCAGCAGAACAACGTCGAGGTCATCTCCAACAACATCGCCAACATCTCGACCACCGGCTTCAAGCGCCGGCGCGCCGAGTTCCAGGACCTGATCTACCAGAACCTCCGCCGCACCGGCTCGCAGAGCGCGGACACCGGCACCGTCCTGCCGTCGGGCGCGCAGATCGGCCTGGGCGTGCGCACCGCCGCCGTCTACCGGATCAGCGAGCAGGGCAACCTGCAGCAGACCGAGAACCGCTTCGACGTCGCCATCCGCGGCAACGGCTACTTCCAGATCCAGATGCCCTCGGGCGAGACCGCCTTCACCCGCGACGGCACCTTCGGCCTGAGCGCCGAGGGCACGATCGTCACGGCCGAAGGCTTCGTCGTGCAGCCGGGCATCACCATCCCGGCCAATGCGCGCGACGTCACCATCAACGCCAATGGCGAGGTGCTGGCCAAGATCGACGGCCAGGTCCAGCCGCAGAACGTCGGCCAGCTGCAGCTCGCGATCTTCGCGAACGAGGGCGGGCTCGAGGCGATCGGCGACAACCTCTTCCTCGCCACCCCGGCCTCGGGCGAGCCGCAGGCGGGTGCCGCCGGCACGCCCGGCTACGGCCAGACCATGCAGGGCTTCATCGAGACGTCGAACGTCAACGTGGTCCAGGAGATCACCTCCCTGATCACCGCGCAGCGCGCCTACGAGATGAATTCCCGCGTCATCACCGCATCCGACGAGATGCTGTCCACCCTGACGAGGCTCCGCTGATGAAGCGCCGCGCGCTGTTCCTGCTGCCGGCCCTCGCGCTGCCCGCGCGGGCCGAGGTGGCGCCCCCCTTCCCCCGCCCGCTCGTGCTCGCCGAGGACACGGTGCTCAGGCTGGGGGACATCTTCGAGAATGCCGGCGCGCTGGCCGACCGGACGGTGGGCGCCGCCCCGGCGCCGGGCCGGCGGATGATGCTCGACGCCGCGCAGCTGTCGGGCCTCGCCCGCCGGCACGGCCTCAACTGGCGGCCCCTGTCGGGGGAGGAGCGGAGCGTCGTCGAGCGCCCCGGCCGCCCCCTGCCGCGCGAGGATGTGGAGGCGATGCTGCGCGACGAGCTGTCGCGGCTCGGCCTCGATGCCGATGCGGAACTGGAACTGCCCGGCTTCTCCCCGCCGCTCGTCCCGCTCGGTGCGCTGCCGCAGGTGATGGTCGAGGCACCCTACGTGGACACCGCCTCGCGCCGCTTCGCGGTGACGCTGGTGGTCTCGGCCGAGGGCATGGCGACGCAGCGCATCCGGCTCGCCGGGCGCGCGGTGCCGACCGTGCCGGTCGTGGTCGCCACGCGCCGGATGGCGGTGGGCGACGTGGTCGGGCCGGAGGATCTGCGGGAGGTGCGCCAGCGCGCCGAGCGCGTCCGCCCGGGCACCGCGCAGCGGGCCGAGGACGTGCTCGGCAAGCAGCTGCGCCGGCCGATCGCCTCCGACCTGCCCTTCATGACGGTGGACCTGGCCGCGCCGGCGATCGTCACGAAGAACCAGCTGGTGCTCATGGTGCTGGAAGGACCCGGCATCTCGCTGACCGCCCAGGGCCGCGCGATGGAATCGGCGGCGCGCGGGCAGATGGTGCCGGTGATGAACCTGATGTCGCGCACCGTCGTCGAGGCGGAGGCGATCGGACCGGGCCGCGTGCGCGTGCGGCCGGGATCGACACCCGTGACCATCGCGCGGAGGGGCTGAGATGCGCCGCATCCTTCTTCTGATGGTGCCGATGCTGCTGGCCGCCTGTTCGGGCGCCGAGCGGCTCTCCCGCCTGGGCGATGCGCCCGACATGGCGGGCATCACCAACCCGACGCAGGATCCGCGCTGGCGGCCGGTGTCGATGCCGATGCCGAACCCGCAGGACCCGCCGCTGGCGAACAATTCGCTGTGGCGGCCGGGCAGCCGGACCTTCCTGCGCGACCAGCGCGCGGCGGCGGTGGGCGACATCATCACCGTCCTTGTCTCCATCGCCGACGAGGCGGAGTTGCAGAACCGCACCGTGCGGTCGCGCGACAACACGGAAGGGATGGGGCTGCCGCGGCTGATGGGCCTCGAATCCTCCTATGCCCGGCTGTTCCCGACGGGGATCGACCCGAGCCGGCTGGTGGAGGCGAGCTCGACCTCCGGCGTGAACGGCACCGGCGCGATCCGGCGCAACGAGACGGTGACGCTGCGCGTCGCCGCGACCGTCGCGCAGGTGCTGCCGAACGGGAACCTGGTGGTGACCGGCCGGCAGCAGGTGCGGGTGAACAGCGAGATGCGCGACCTGACGGTCGGCGGCGTGATCCGCCCGCAGGACATCGCGTCCGACAACACGGTCCGGCACGACCGGCTGGCCGAAGCGCGCATCGCCTATGGCGGGCGGGGCACGATCAGCGACGTGCAGCGGCCGCGGGTGGGCCAGGAACTGCTCGACATCATCCTGCCCTTCTGACGGCGGCAGGCGGAACGGTGGGGCGGGGTGGCCGAGGGGCCGCCCCGCCCTTCGCATGCGCGCCCTGCCCGCCCGCGCTCCCCCAAACCGCCGCGGCGGTGCGCCGCGGCAGGGGGGGTCTAGGGGGGGCCTGCCCCCCCTTCCGCCGGGAGGTTAGGGTTGGCGTGGCGGCTAACCTACCGGCGGACAAACCCCATGTGCGGCAGGTATTTCCAGGCCCGGTCCTCGGGCGACATCGCGCGCTACTTCGGCACCACCAACGCCACGCCGAACCTGCTGCCGTCCTTCAACAAGGCGCCGACGCAGGAAGGGCTGGCGGTGCGGCGGCATCCGGAAACCGGCGCGCGGCATCTCGACGTGCTGCGCTGGGGCCTGGTGCCGCGCTGGGCGAAGGATGCGACGGGGGCGGCGCGGATGATGAACGCGCGGGGCGAAACGGTCGCGGAAAAGCCCGCCTTCCGCGATGCCTTCCACAAGCGCCGCTGCCTCGTGCCGATGGACGGCTTCTACGAATGGCGGGCGGAGGGGAAGGGCAAGCAGCCCTTCGCCTGTTCGCTGCGGTCGGGCGAGCCCATGGCGTGTGCAGGCCTGTGGGAAGGCTGGAAGCAGCCGGACGGCGAATGGCTGCGGACCTACACCATCGTCACCTGCGCGGCCGCCGGCCGGCAGGCGCTGCTGCATGACCGCATGCCCGTGATCCTGCCGCCCGCGGCCTGGGATGCGTGGCTGGCGGGGGATGACGAGCCGGCGCTGCTCGCCCTGCTGCGCCCGGCCGAGGATGCGCTGCTGGCCTTCTGGCCCGTCGCGTCGCGCGTCGGCCGCGTGGCGGAGAACGACGCGGGACTGATCGCGCGGGACCCACTCGCGGTCGCGCCGGCGGGGCTCGACGATCCCCCGCCGCCGCTGCCGGGCTGAGCAGGGTCGCGCCGGTCAGCGGGAGGCGCCGCCGCCCCGGCCTTGCAGCGCGCGCCCGACGATCACGAGCAGGGCCCAGGCGAGCCAGCCCGCGCCGATCACGATCATCGCCTCCTGCACATCGGCCCAGCGCGCGCCGGCGAGTGAAGGCAGGTCGCCCCGCGGCCCCCCGCCGCGCACCAGCACGGCGATGGGCAGGGTGACGACCAGGATCATCCCGGCAATCACCACGCCGATCGGCGTGGCCTTGCCCGAGGCGCCGAGCGTGAGCATGAGCGACGGCACGACGGCGAAGCAGACCGCGAGCAAGCCGAGGAAGCCATCCGCCCCCGAATGACGGATCGCCAGGGCGAAGACGCAGGGCAGCGTGAGTCCGGCAATCCCGAGCAGGATCTCGCGGCCCGTGGAGACCTCCTCGCCCAGCCCTTCCGTCAGCCGGTCAAGCCGCCCCGCGATCAGCGCATGGCGGGACAGGATCACCAGCGCCAGGCCGAGCAGCGCCGCCCCGTACAGCCACAGCAGCGGCCGCGCGGCGTCGAGCCTGGCCCAGTGCGGATCCGTCACCCAGCGGCCGACGACGATGTATGGCGCCGCCGTCCATCCCGCCTGCCGCAGCGCTTCCTCGACGGCGAAATCCCGCAGCGGCTCGGGCAGCAGGCGCAGCACGCCGCGCCCCGCATCCCAGGGCGCGCCCGGCACCGCACGCGCCACGCCATCCGGCCCGTGTTCCAGCACGGCGACCACGGGCACGCGCTGCGCCGGCGTCCAGTCCGGCCCCACCACGGGCACGACCGTGAAGCGGCCGCGCAGCCGGCTGGGGCTGGTGGAATACCCCCGCATGTCGCGCCGCGGCAGTTCGAGTCGGACTTCGACGGTGCGCGCGAGATCCGCGCGCGGGACGGCTGCGGGCAGCAGGAAGCCGGCGGCCGCCGGGTGGGACGGCGCCTCCGCCGCATCGAGGCTCGGCACGCCGCCGAAGATGCGCGCCTCGTGCAGGCCGACGGACAGGAAGGCGGCGCCGACGATGATGCACATGGCGTAGCCGATGCGCAGCATGCCCTCGCCGGCACAGACGAAGGCGACGGCGGTCGCCGGCAGCAGGGACAGGAGGAACACGACGAAGAGCGGCGTCGCGCCCTCGCCCCAGACCGGCAGCAGGATGGCGTGCAGCAGGATCGGCAGGGCAAGGCCCGCCGCGCCGATCAGCAGCAGGCGGACGAGTCGGGCCGGCGGCGGCGCTTGGTCCCGCGCGGGGGCGGCCGATACGGGCCGTCGGCGGCGTAGCGGCCTCATGGCGCACCGCGAGTCGCGCGACTGCCGGCCGCCGACGTCATCGCGGCGCGGCGATCACCGCCGGCCATGGCATCACAAGAAGGAAGCGTGGCGATGGCCCGTCCGGCGGATGGCCGGCGCCCCGGGCGCATGCGGGGCGCGCGGGCGGGATCAGTCGTCCCGGTGCACGCGTTCCATGCGCTCGTGGCGCTCCTGCGCCTCGATGCTCATGGTCGCGATCGGGCGGGCCTCGAGGCGCCGCAGGCCGATCGGCTCGCCGCTTTCCTCGCAATAGCCGTAGGTGCCGTTCTCGATCCGGTCGATCGCCTGGTCGATCTTGCTGATCAGCTTGCGGGCCCGGTCGCGGGTGCGGAGTTCAAGCGCCCGGTCGGTCTCGACGCTGGCGCGGTCCGTCAGGTCCGGCTCGGTGATGCCGCCTTCGGAGAGGGAGGAGAGTGTCTCGCCTGCCTCCCGCAACAGGTCCTGGCGCCAGCGAAGCAGCTTCTGCCGGAAATACTCCAGCTGCTGCGGGTTCATGAACTCCTCGGCTTCCGAGGGCCTGTAATCGGGCGGCAGCGTCACGAGCATGTATGTTCTTCCCCGGCCCCGAGGGCCTGGCCGCCTGTGTGGCTGCCGACCCCCCCTAAGCGCGGGCGGAACATAGACGCGCCCCGTGGCGAAAGCCAAGAGGGGCTTTCGCGACAAATCCCTGAAACGGCGCGCTTTTCAGTCCGGTGACAGGCCAAGCCGCGCCAGTTCCACCCTGGCGCGCAGTTGCAGCCCCGCAACGGCCGCGGCAAGCCCCGGATCGGCCGCGGCTTCGCCCACCGAGAGCGTCGCCAGCCGGCGCAGCCGCGCCGGGTCCGCCCGGCCCGAAAGCATCGCCAGCTGCAGGGCGGAGAGTTCCTCGATCAGTTCCTCCCCGCGCTTGCGCGCGCGGGCGTCACGTTCCGCCGCCGGCGCGGTCTCCTGCAATGCGAGCAGCCCGATTCCCTGCGGCGCGGAGGCAGACTGCGCGGCCGCAGCGCCCGAGGTCCCGCCCGTGCCGCCCAGCCGGAAGCCGCCGCCGGAGGACCGGACCTGCCGTCCCGCCCCCGTCGCCACCCCGCCTGTCACGCCCCGCACACCGACCATGGTCCCATCCCTTCCGTGCGACCGGCACCTCCGGCCGTCTCCCGGCAATCCCTGCCGCCCCAGGCGCCCTGTGGGCCGGGGTTCGGGCTGGCACAGGGCTTGCCCTGTCCCATCCGCCCCGGCTGCCCCCGCTTCCGGGGCACAGCAGGCAAACGCGCCACGACGCAACGCGGGCGGCGCGCAGGAGACACATCTTGATCGGCAATGCTTACGCGAGAACGAAGATGGCCGCGGCGGCGCTGCTGCTCGCCCTCGTCTTCGTCCCGGTCGCCGCGGCCCAGCAGGTCCGCATCAAGGACATCGCCGATGTCGAGGGGGTCCGCGACAACCAGCTCGTCGGCTACGGGCTGGTCGTCGGGCTCAACGGCACCGGCGACCGGCTGCGCTCAGCGGTCTTCACCCGGCAATCCCTGGTCGGCATGCTCGAGCGCCTGGGCGTCAACACCCGCGACAACGAGCGCCAGCTCGATACGCGCAACGTCGCGGCCGTGATGATCACGGCCAACCTGCCGCCCTTCGCCCGGCCGGGCAGCCGGATCGACATCTCGGTCTCGGCGCTCGGCGACGCCACGAACCTCACGGGCGGCACGCTGCTCGTCACGCCGCTGCTCGGCGCGGATGGCGAAGTCTATGCCGTCGCCCAGGGCTCGATCGCCACCGGCGCGGTCAGCGCCCGCGGCGCGGGGGCCTCCATCACCCGCGGCGTGCCGACCTCCGGCCGCATCGCCAATGGCGCGATCGTGGAACGGGAAGTTCCCTTCCAGCTCGCCAGCCGCGACCGCATCCGCCTTTCCCTGCGCAACCCGGACCTGACGACGGCCCGGCGCATCGCCGCGGCGATCAACGGTTCCATGCGCGGCGACGTCGCCCAGGCATCCGATTCGCGCACCGTGACGGTGGCGCTCGGCGGCCGCAGCCCGGTCGAGTTCCTCAGCCGCATCGAGCAGCTGCGCGTCGAGCCCGACCAGGTCGCCCGCGTCGTGATCGACGAGGCGTCCGGCACCATCGTCATGGGCGCCAATGTCCGCGTCTCCACCGTCGCGATCGCCCAGGGCAACCTGACGATCCGCGTCACCGAGACGCCGCAGGTCAGCCAGCCCAACGCCTTCGGCGGCGGCGAGACGGCCGTGGTGCCGCGCACCAGCATCGAGGTCGACGACCAGCGCGAGCGGCGCCTGGGCATCGTGCAGCAATCCGTCACGCTGCAGGACCTGGTGCGCAACCTGAACAGCCTCGGCGTCGGGCCGCGCGACATGATCACCATCCTCCAGGCGATCAAGGCCGCCGGCGCCCTCCAGGCGGAACTGGAGATCCGCTGATGGACGCCCCCGCCATGCCGCCGGTGCAGCCCCGCGGCCTGTCCGCCCCCGCCGCGACCGGCAACGATGCCGCCATGCGTCGCGCCGCCCGCGACTTCGAGGCGCAGGCCTTCGGCCTGATGCTCCAGCCCATGTTCGCCACCGTCGACCAGTCCCGCAGCCGCTTCGGCGGCGGGGCGGCCGAGGCGCAGTGGCGCCCCATGCTCGTCGATGCCTTCGCCGCCGCCGCCACGCGGTCCGGCCATGGGCTCGGCCTCGCCGATTCCGTGCTGCGCGAAATGACGCGCATGCGCGGTGCCACCCAGAACCCCAATACGGGAGATACGGGACGATGATGGACACGCTTATCCTGGCCGGGCAGCGGCTGGCCGAGGCGCTGCGCGCGGAGAACGAGGCGCTCGCCGCGCTCGACCTCTCCCGCGCCGCGACCCTGGCCAGCAGCAAGATCGCCGCATCCGACGCCTTCGCCGCCGCCTACGCGGCGCAGGCCAAGCATGGCGGCCCGCCGGCCGGCGAGGTGCGCGCCGCGGCCGAGATCCTCGCCCGGCGCATCGACGAGCTGGGACGGGAGAACAAGCGGCTGCTGGAACGCGCCGTCTCCCTCCAGTCCCGCGTCATCGAGACGATCGCGGGTGCCGCCATGCCGAAGGCCGCGCCGCCGGGCTACGCGGCGCTCGGGCGCATGACGCAGACCCGCGCCCCCGCGCTCGCCCTTTCGGCGCGCGTCTAGCCGCGACCCGGGCGGGGGTGCCTTGCCCGGCGCCCCCGCCCGGCGCAGCCTGCCGGCGTGACCGCCTTCCTCCGCCGCCACGCCAGCCTGCTCCTCATCGGGTCGATCGCCGCCGCCTCCGGCGCCGCTCTGTGGCGGCGCGACGGGGCGGGCGCGCTCGGCGCCGCGCTGTTCCATGCCTGGGAGCTGTTCCTCTTCATCGCGCCTTCGCTGGTCGCGGGGCTGGTGCTCGCGGCCGCGCTGCGGCAGCTGATGTCCCCCGGCGCGCTCGCGCGCTGGATGGGGGCGGACAGCGGCTGGTTCGGCCTCGCGGTCGCGACGCTCGCCGGCGCGCTGACGCCGGGCGGGCCGATGGCGGCCTTTCCGCTCGTGCTCGTGCTGGCCGGCGCGGGGGCGGATCGCGGCGCGCTCGTCGCCTACATCCTCTCCTGGTCGCTGAACGGCTTCCAGAAGCTGCTGGTCTACGAGATGCCGCTGCTCGGGCCGGACTTCGCCATCCTGCGCACCCTGCTGACCCTGCCCATGCCGATGCTGGCCGGCTGGATCGCGCGCCGCCTGCCCATCGCCTGGGAGGCGCCGAAATGACCGGCGGGCAGTTGCTGCTCGCCGCCCTGGCGGCCATCGCCTTCGGATTCGCCCTGCGGCGCGGGCCCGGCACGGCGCGCAAGGTCGGCGCCGATGCGGGGCAGAGCCTGCTGAAGATCCTGCCCATCTTCGCCGTCGCGCTGCCGATGGCGGCGTTCCTCGCGGAACTCATCCCGGCCGATGCGGCGGAGGGTTGGATCGGCCCCGAATCCGGCTTCTCCGGCATCCTCGTCGCCTCGCTCGCCGGCGGGCTGATGCCGGGCGGGCCCTTCGTGACCTTCCCCCTGGTGCTGGCCTTCGCCAAGGCCGGCGCGGGCGTGCCGCAGATGGCGGCGCTGATCACCGGCTGGTCGATCTTCGCCATCCACCGGATCATCACCTGGGAATACCCGGTGCTGGGATGGCGCTTCGTGGCGCTGCGCCTGGTCTCGGCCTTCCCGCTGCCGATCCTGGCCGGGCTGCTGGCCGAAGCGGCGGTGCAGATCCTGCCCATAACCCTGGGCGGGCCCTGAGGGACACTTCGGCATTCCCGAACGGTCCCTGGCGCGGCCGGCCCGCTTCGGGCATGAGGCGCGACGATGGACAGGGCCGAAACCGATACGGCATGGGCCGCGCTGCTCGCGGCGCGGGACGGCGCGTCGCCGGCCGCCGGGCCGCTCGCGCCGCTCTTCGCGCCCATCCTCGCCCCGCCCGTCGCGGCCGATGGCTGCCGCGTGGTCGGGCGCCTGGCCCAGACGCTCGACGGGCGCATCGCCACCGCCTCCGGCAGCAGCCAATGGATCGGCGGGCCGGGGGACATCCTGCACACCCACCGCCTGCGCGCGCTCTGCCACGCGGTCGTGGTCGGCGCCGGCACCGTGCGCCACGACGATCCGCGCCTGACGACGCGGGAGGTCGAAGGGCCCGATCCGGTCCGCGTCGTCATCGACACCGACCGGCGCCTGTCGACGGAATTCCGCGTCTTTCGCGAAGGCCCGCCGACGCTGCTCGCCTGCGCCGAGGACACGCCGGGGGCCGACCGCCACGGCACCGCCGAGGTGCTGCGCCTGCCGCGCGAGGCCACGGGCGGAATCGCGCCCGCCGCGCTGCTCGCGGCCCTCGCCGTGCGCGGCCTGACCCGCATCTTCGTCGAGGGCGGCGGGCTCACCGTCTCCCGCTTCCTCGCCACGGGCTGCCTCGACCACCTGCACGTCACCGTGGCCCCCGTGCTGCTCGGCTCCGGCATCCCGGCCTTCACCCTGCCGGAAGTCGCCCGCATCGCGGACGGGTTGCGCTTCGACTGGACGGTGCACCAGATCGCGCCGGACATCCTGCTCGACATCCCGCTGCATCGGGCAAGGCCAGGGCAACGGTGACTAGAAAGCATCGGGGGAGGGAACTCCCCCGAATCCCCCTCCTTCCTTGTTTCCTGGGAACCGACGGCGAAGGGCAGCACGAAGCATGACCACGGCGCGCGCGCTCTGGACCATCGCGCAAGGGCGGTGCGAGATCCGCACCGAGACCCTGCCCACGCGACAGGCCGAGCAGGCCCTCATCCGCACCCGCGCCACGGGCATCTCGCGCGGGACGGAGCGGCTGGTGCTGGCCGGACGCGTGCCGGAAAGCCAGCACGCCGCCATGCGATGCCCGCTCCAGGCCGGGGATTTCCCGTATCCGGTGAAGTACGGCTACAGCGCCGTCGGCACGGTGGAGGACGGCCCCGACCACCTCCGCCACCGCCGCGTCTTCTGCCTGCATCCGCACCAGGACCGCTTCCTCGCCCCGGCCGCCATGTGCATCCCCGTCCCGGACAACGTCCCCGACGCGCGCGCGGTCCTCGCCGCCAACATGGAAACGGCGGTCAACGTGCTGTGGGACGCGCGGCCGCTGGCCGGCGAGCGCGCCCTCGTCATCGGCGCCGGCGTGGTCGGCTTGCTCGTCGCCTCGCTGCTCGCGCGCATCCCCGGCATGGACGTCGCCATCTGCGACATCGACCCGCGCCGCCGCCCCACCGCCGAGGCGCTGGGCGCCCGCTTCACCCCGCCGGAGGATGCGCCGGACGGGCGCGACCTCGTCATCCACGCCTCCGCCGACCCGACCGGGCTGCGCCGCGCCCTCGAACTCTGCGCCTTCGAGGCCCGCATCGTCGAAGCGTCATGGTTCGGCAACCGGGAAGCGACCCTCCCGCTCGGCGAAGCGTTTCACGCGAAACGTCTTTCGATCGTCTCGACCCAGGTCGGTGCCGTATCCCCCGCCATGCGCGGGCGGCGGACGCATGGCGAACGCATGGCCCTCGCCCTGTCCCTGCTGGCCGACCCGCGGCTCGACGCGCTGGTCGGGCCCGCGACGCGGTTCGAGGACCTGCCCGCGGCCATGCCCGGCCTGCTCAACCCGCCGCCCGGGACCCTTGCGCCGCTCTGCCCGCTCGTCACCTACGCGGCGTGACGCGGCCCCCCGCGCCGGATAGAAGGACAGCCATGTACAGCCTCACCGTCGTCGACCACGTCATGATCGCCCATTCCTTCCGCGGGGCGGAATTCGGGCCCGCGCAGCGCCTGCATGGCGCGACCTTCATCGTGGAGGCGGAATTCCGCGCCCCGCAGCTCGACCACCTGAACCTGCTGGTCGACATCGCCGCGGCCAAGGTGGAGCTTCGAAAAATCCTGGACGGGTTCGACTACCGGAACCTCGATGCCGAGCCGCAATTCGCCGGCCAGAACACCACGACCGAATTCCTCTGCGCCCATATCCACAAGCTGCTCTCGGCCGCGCTCGCCGAAGGTCTGCTCGGCGATGGCGGGCGCGCCGTGACGGGGCTGAAGGTGCTGCTGCGCGAAAGCCATGTCGCCTGGGCCGCCTATGAAGGGGCGCCCGCGGCTTGAGCGCCATCCACCTCCTCGTCCCCGGCCCCTTCGACGCGATCTCCGGCGGCTACATCTACGATCGCCGGTTGGTCGAGGGGCTGCGCGCCCTCGGCGAGACGGTCGAGGTGGTGGAACTTCCCGGCAGCCATCCCGTGCCGGACGACGCCGCGACGGAAGGCGCCCGCGCCGCGCTCGCCGCCCTGCCGGCCGATGCGCGCATCGTCATCGACGGGCTCGGCCTGCCGGCCTTCCTGCCGCTGGCGCAGGACCTGTCTGCCCGCCGCGCGGTCGCGCTGATCCACCACCCGACGGCGCTCGAGCACGGCTTCGCCGAGGCGACGCGCATGGTGCTCAAATCCAAGGAGCGCGCGCTGTTCGGCGCCTGCGCCCGGCTGGTCTGCACCTCCCCCCTCACGGCGCGCCGCCTGCCCGATGAATTCGGCGCGGATGCCGCGCGGATCGGCGTGGTGGAACCCGGCACGGACCCCGCCCCGCGCGCGGCAGGCTCCGGCGGGCCCGGCTGCGCCATCCTGTCCGTCGGCACGCTGGTGCCGCGCAAGGGGCATGACGTGCTGCTGCGCGCGCTTGGCCGGCTGACCGACCTCGACTGGTCGCTCACGCTCGCCGGCGACGAACGGCGCGACCCGCCGCATGCGCATGGGCTGCGCGCGCTGGCCGATGAGCTCGGCATCGCCGGCCGCGTGACCTTCGCGGGCGAGGTGAGCGGGCCGGCGCTGGACGCGCTGTACGACGGCGCCGACCTGTTCGCGCTGGCGACGCGCTGGGAGGGCTACGGCATGGCCGCGGCCGAGGCGATGGCCCGCGGCCTGCCGCTCGCCATCACCGCCGGCGGCGCGATCGCCGAGGTGGTGGCGACGGGCTCGGCCATCGTCTCCCCGGTCGACGACCATGTCTCGTTGTCCAAGGGCATGCGCCGGCCGATCTTCGATGCCGAACTCCGCGCCGAGATGGCCGAGGCCGCCTGGCAGGGCGGCCAGCGCCTGCCGCGCTGGGCCGACCGGGCCCAGGCCTTCCTGGCGGAACTGGACAAGGCGCACGCCGCATGACCGAGGCCTTCGACGGGGATTGGCTCGACCTGCGCGAGCCCTACGACGCCGCCGCGCGCAACGCCGAACTCGCCTCGGCCCTTGCCGCCGCGCTGCCGGCCAGGCCGCGCATCCTCGACCTCGGCGCCGGCACGGGCAGCCTGCTGCGCTGGCTCGGCCATTTCTTCGGCCGCGCCCAGGCCTGGACGCTGGTCGATGCCGACCCCGCCTTGGTCGAGCGCGCCTTCGACACCATCGCCGACCGCGCCGACGGCGTGGGCTGGACGGTGACGCAGCCCAACCGCCGCACCCTGCTGGTGCACGCGCCCGGCGGCGCCTGGCGGGTGGAAGCGCTGCTCGCAGACCTGGCCGAGGCGCCGGAGAACCTGCCGCTCGACAGCGTCGACGCCGTCGTCAGCACGGCGCTGTGCGACCTCGTCTCCCGCGACTGGGTGGAGCGCATGGCCGATGCCTGCGCGCGCCATCGCCTGCCCTTCTATTCCGCGCTGAACGTCACGGGGCGGGAGCGCTTCATGCCCCCCCATCCGGCCGATGCGCTGGTGATGCGCGGCTTCCGCCGCGACCAGCGGCGGGACAAGGGGTTCGGCGGCGTGGCGCTCGGCCCCGAGGCGCCGCGCGCCATCGCGGAAGCCTTCGCTGGGCGCGGCTTCTCGGTCCATCGCGGGCCGTCGGACTGGATCGTCGACCGTCGGTCGCGCCTGTTTGCGCAGGAAATCGCCACCGGCCACGGCGCGGCCGCCTTCGCCTGGGAACGCCGCGGCGCGGCGGCGATCGAGGACTGGATCGAGGCGCGCCGCGCCCAGGCGGCCGACGGGCTTCTCTCCGTCCGCATCGGGCATCAGGATGTGCTGGCCCTGCCCCCGGCGGGGTGAGGAGGCCGCCATGCCCGACGAAAAGCCGCCCATCGCCGTCATCGCCGCCGAGGTCCCGCCGCGCGCGCGCCCGTCCGGCTACCCGCCCGACCTGGTGAACAAGATCGGAGGGCGGGAGAAGCGCGTCCTCGGCGACCTTTTCCGCCTGCGCAATTTCGGCGTGAACCTGACGCGCCTGCCGCCCGGCGCGGCCTCCGCCCTGCGCCATGCGCATGAGAAGCAGGACGAGTTCGTCTACATCCTGGAAGGCCATCCGACGCTGGTGACCGATGCGGGGGAGACGGCACTATCCCCCGGCATGTGCGCGGGCTTCCCGGCCGGCACGGGCGACGCGCACCACCTGGTCAACCGCGGCGCGGCGGATGTGGTCTATCTGGAAGTGGGCGACCGCACGCTGTTCGAGCGTGTGGAATACCCCGACGACGACCTGATGATCCGCCCCGGGCCGGACGGGAAGTCCGTCTATTTCCGCAAGGACGGCACGCCCGTCTTCTGAAGGACCGATCCCATGCCTCTGCTGCTCGGCTGCATCGCCGACGATTTCACGGGTGCGACCGACCTCGCCAACACGCTGGTCAAGGGCGGCATGTCCGCCGTGCAGGTGATCGGCGTGCCCGAAGGCCCGCTGCCGGAGGCCGATGCCGTCATCGTCGCGCTCAAGATCCGCACGGCGCCGGCGGCGGATGCGGTCGCGCAGTCCCTCGCCGCCTGCGACGCGCTGACCAAGGCGGGGGCGAAGCAGGTGTTCTGGAAATACTGCTCCACCTTCGACAGCACCGATGCGGGCAATATCGGCCCCGTGGGCGATGCGCTGCTTAAGCGGCTGGGATCGGGCTTCGCCATCGCCTGCCCCGCCTTCCCGACCAATGGGCGGACCATCTATCTCGGCCACCTGTTCGTCGGCGGCGCGCTGCTGAGCGAGAGCGGGATGGAGCACCATCCGCTGACGCCGATGACGGATGCGAACCTGGTCCGCGTGCTCTCCCGCCAGGCCGAGGGCGGCGTCGGCCTCGTCCCCTTCCCCGTGGTGGAACAGGGCGCGGCGGCGATCCGTCGGGAGATGACGCGCCTGTCCGACCAGGGGCGGCGCTGGGCGATCGTCGATGCCGTCAGCGACCCGCACCTGATGGCGATCGGCGAGGCGGTCGCGAACCATGCGCTGGTCACCGGCGGCTCGGGCGTCGCAATGGGCCTGCCCGAGAATTTCCGGCGTGCCGGCCTGCTGCCGGAACGTGGCGACGCGGCGAGCCTGCCGCCCATGCAGGGCGCGGCCGCGGTCGTCGCGGGGTCCTGCTCCCGCGCGACGCTCGGGCAGATCGGCCTCGCGCGCGACCACGTGCCGGTGCTGGAACTGGATGCGCTCGCCACCCCCGATGCCGCGGCGCTGGCGGCGCAGGCGCTGGCCTGGGTGGAAGGCAAGCTCGAGGCCGCGCGCCCCGTCGTGATCGCGGCGAGCGCCCCGCCCGACAAGGTCGCCGCCCTTCAGGCGAAGCTCGGCCGCGAGGCCGCCGGCGCGCTGGTCGAGGAAGCGGTCGCGTCCATCGCCGAAGGCCTCGTCGCGCGCGGCGTGGGCCGGCTCGTGGTCGCGGGCGGGGAGACCTCGGGCGCGGTGGTGCAGCGGCTCGGCGTCACGTCCTTGCGCATCGGGCCGGAGATCGACCCCGGCGTGCCCTGGACCTTCGCCGCGCCGCGCGGCATCCACCTCGCGCTCAAGTCGGGCAATTTCGGCGCGCGCGACTTCTTCCTGAAGGCCTTCGACCATGGATGAGGCCGCGCTCCGCGAGCAATTGGCCATGCTCGGCGCGTCGCTGTTCCAGCGCGGCTATTCGGTCGGCACGGCGGGCAACATCAGCGTGCGGCTGCCGGACGGCTACCTGATGACGCCGACCAATTCCTGCCTCGGGCGGCTCGATCCCGCGCGGATCAGCAAGCTCGGGCCGGACTGGTCGCATCTCGGCGGCGACAAGCCGTCCAAGGAAGTCTTCATGCACCGCGCGGTGCTGACGGCGCGGCCCGATGCGGGGGCGGTGGTGCATCTCCATTCCACCTACGCCACCGCCATCGGCTGCCTGGCCCGGCCGGGCGAGACGGCGCCGATCCCGCCGCTGACCCCGTATTTCGTCATGCGCGTGGGCCGCACGCTGCCGGTCATCCGCTACTACCGCCCGGGCGACGCGGCGATGGAAGCCGACATCCACGAAGCGGCGAAGGGTGCGAAGGCCGTGCTGCTCGCCAACCATGGCCCGGTCGTGTCGGGCCGGACGCTGGAGGATGCCGTGCACGCGTCGGAGGAACTCGAGGAAGCCGCGCGCCTTGCCCTGCTGCTGCGCGGCGCGGGGGCGCGGGAACTGACGCCGGCGCAGGTGGACGACCTGCTCGCCACCTTCGGCTGATGTGGATCATGGTCGCCGGGCCCTATTCCTCCGGCGGGGCCGACGCGGCGACGCGCGCGGCGCGGGCTGCGGCGCTGAACCGCGCCGCGCTCGCAGTATTCCGGCTGGGGCATGTGCCGATCCTCGGCGTGAACCTGGCGCTGCCCGTCATCGCGGCGGCGGAAGGCGACGCGTATGAGGAGGTGATGATGCCGCTCTCCCTCGCGCTGGCCGAACGCTGCGACGCGATCCTGCGCCTGCCCGGGGACAGCGAGGGCGCGGATGCCGAGGTCGCGCGCTTCGCCGCCGCCGGCAAGCCGGTGTTCCGCGCCGTGGACGACATCCCGCCCGCTTGACCGCGCCGCCCCGCCGCGCGAGACCGCGCGCGGGAGACCAACGACCGGGAAGACCGCCATGCCGAGCCGCCGCGCGCTGATCGCCGCCGCCTGCATCCCCGCGCTGCCCGCGCGCGCGCAGGGCGCCTGGGCGCCCGACGGGCCCGTGCGCTTCATCCAGGGCTTCGCGCCGGGCGGCACCACCGACATCGTCGCCCGCCTTCTCAGCCCCGCCTTCGCCGCCGCCCTTGGGCATCCTGTCGTGGTCGAGAACCGCCCCGGCGCGGGCGGCACCCTGGCGGCCGAGGCGCTGGCCCGCGCGCGGCCCGATGGCCGCACCATGATGATGCTGAACAACGCCTTCGCCGTGACGGCCGCGACCTTCCGCCGCCTGCCCTACGACCCGCTCGCGGATGTCGTGCCGGTGACGCAGGTCGCGACCATGCCGCTGGTGTTCCTCACGCCGCCCGCGGGGCCGCTCGGCAGCGTGGCCGCGCTGATCGCCGCGGCGCGGGCCAATCCGGGCGGGCTGAACCTCGGCACGGTCGGCATCGGATCGACCCAGCATTTCGTCGCCGAGGCCTTCCAGGCCATGGCGGGCGTGAAGCTGACCCATGTGCCCTATCGCGGCACGCCCGCCGCCGTGCTCGCGCTGCGGCAGGGGGAGGTGCAGCTGGTGGTCGAGACCGTCGCCGCCGTGCTCGGCCAGGTTCGCGGCGGGGAGGCACGCGCCATCGCGCTGTCCACCGCCGAACGCTTCCCCGGCCTGCCGGATGTGCCGACGATGCGGGAAGCGGGGCTCGCGGAGTTCGACCTCGCCACTTGGTTCACGATCGGGTTCCCCAGCGGCGTGCCCGCCGCGGCCGTCGCGCGCATCGAGGCCGAGACGCGCCGCGCCCTGTCCGACCCCGACCTCGCGGCGCGGATGCGGGAAATGGGTCTGACCCCCGTCGGCAGCGATTCCGCCACCGCCGCCGCCGTCATCCGCCGCGACATCGCCCGGTGGCGCGACCTCGTCGCATCCGCCGGCATTCCCCAGCAGGAGTAGCATCGTGACCGACCGCACCGCCCCCGCCGCCCATCCGATCGCGGCCCCTTTCGCCGCGCGCTGGTCCCCCCGGTCCTATGAGGACCGCGCGGTGCCCGACGCCGCGCTCGCGCAGGTGCTGGAAGCCGCGCGCTGGGCGTCGTCCTGCTTCAACGACCAGCCGTGGAACTTCATCCTCGCCCGCAAGGGGCGGGAGGAGGATGGCTACGCGAAGCTGTTTTCCTGCCTGTCGCAGAACAACCAGGGCTGGGCGGGGCGCGCGCCGGTGCTGATGCTGGGTGTCGCGCGCACCGCCTTCGCGCATAACGGCAACCCGAACCGCCACGCGGCCTACGATCTGGGCCAGGCGACCGCGAACCTCGCCGCGCAGGCGGCCACGCTCGGGCTGCAGGCGCACCAGATGGCGGGCTTCGACGCGGCCAAGGCAAGGGAGGCCTTCGCCATTCCCGAAGGATTCGATCCGCTGGTGATGCTGACGCTCGGCTATCCGGGTGCCGCGGCCGCGCTGCCGGAAGCGCTCGCCACGCGGGAAGCGGCGCCGCGCGCGCGCAAGGGCATCTCGGAGTTCACCCATCTCGGCGCCTGGGGCGCCGCGGGCAGCCCGGCATGATCGACCAGGCGCTGATCGACGACCTGGCGCTGCGCCGGCTCGTGCAGGACTGGGCGGTCTGGCGCGATGCCGGGGATTGGGCGCGCTTCGCCGGCTGCTGGCACGACGATGCGCGGATGATGGCGACCTGGTTCCAGGGGCCGGCCGCGCAGTTCATCGAGGTGTCCAAGGCCGGCTTCGCCAAGGGGGTGCGCATCCTGCACTTCCTCGGCGGCACCAGCGTGGACCTCGCCGGCGCGCGGGCCATCGTGCAGACCAAGATGACCATCTCCCAGCGCGCCGAGGTCGAGGGCGTGAAGGTCGACGTGGTCTGCACCGGCCGCTTCTACGATTTCTGCGAGAAGCGCGACGGGCGCTGGGGCGTGGTGCTGCGCCAGCCGATCTACGAGAAGGACCGGATGGACCCGGTCGACCCGGCCGCGACGCTGCGGCTCGATCCGGCGCTGCTGGCGGAATTCCCGGAAGGCTACCGGCATCTCGCCTACCTGCAGTCGCGCATCGGCTACAAGGTGAAGCGCGACATGCCGGGGCTGGCGGGGCCGGAGGTCGAGGCGCTCTATGCCTCGGGGGCGAAGTGGCTGAAGGGCGAGGCGCTGGACCGGTAGCGGGCGCTGACCAGTGTCGCGTGGCGGCGCGCGTTCAGCGCCGCTGCGCGATCTCCCGCGCGAGGTCCTCGCGCGCGACGCAGCCCTGCGGGCACAGCGCCTCCAGCCGGCGGAGATTCGCCTCCGCCATCCCCCGCCGCCCGGTCTCGAGATACAGCACGCCCTGGTAGGCGATGGCGGGCAGGTGCGCGGCGTCGCGCGACAGCGCCTCGGCGTAGCGCGCCTCGGCTTCCGCCAGCCGCCCGGTGCGGCGCAGCGCCAGCGCGAGGTAGGTGAGCAGGTCCGGGTCGCCCGGCAGGCGGCCCAGCACGGATTCCAGCATCGGCACCGACAGGTCGTAGCGGCCGGACTCCGTCAGGCGGATCGCTTCCCGCGCCTCCGGGTCCCCGGGCGGGTCGGCGGGGGGCACGGCCTGTGCCGCGCCGGCCAGCAACAGCAGCGCGGCAAGCGCGCGCCTCATTCCGCGGCGAGCCGCATCCGCCCGCCACGCGCGGCGACGACGGCGAGGATCGCCTGCGTCACCGCCGCCTGGCAGGGCTCGATGACCGGCACGCCGCAGGCGTCTTCCGCGAAATCCCGATGCCCGGCCATGCCGGCGCAGCCCAGGATGACGCTCTCCGCGCCCATCGCGACCAGTTCCTTCGCGGCTTCCGCCAGCCGCGCGCGGGGGGCGACCGGGTCGGTCAGCACCTCCATGTCGAGGTTGAGCGGGATGACGCCGGCGAGCCGGTCCTCCACGCCCATCGATTGCAGCGCGCGGCGCTGGCGCGGCTTCGACTTGTCGGTGAAGGCGATGATGCCGAAGCGTTCCCCGCGCATCATGGCCGCGGCGACGGCGCAGCGCAGCGGGCCGAAGACCGGCGCCGTGGTGGCCGTGCGCACGGCCTCGAGCCCCGGGTCGGAGACGCAGGCGAGGATGTAGGCGTCGGCCTTCTCGCGCTCCACCATCCGGCACAGCGGTTCGGCCACGCCGTACCAGTCGCGCCACGTCACGATCGCGGGCGGGCCTTCCACCAGCCGCGTCACGTCGAGGCGCGGCAGTCCCGGCGCGGCGAAGGGCGCGATCGCGGTCGCGATCCCCTCGGTGCAGGAGACGGAGGAGTTCGGGTTGATCAGGAGGATGCGTTCGGCCATGACGCATCCTCGCGCCGGCGCGCCTGCCGGTTCAAGCCCGGTCGTGCGAAGTTTCCTTGAAGCGGCGGCCGGAAGCGTGTCTTATGCTGCGCCGCACAATGGACGCCGCAGAGTGTCCAGCGAAAGGAACGCCGATGCCCTGGCACACCGAGCAGACGGCCGCCGCCGAGGTCGCCGCCCGCCCCCCGATCCTGACCGGGCTGCGGCGCGGCGCCATGGGCCGCTGCCCCTGCTGCGGCGAAGGCCGGCTGTTCCGCGGCTATCTGCGCGTGGTCGATGACTGCGAGGCCTGCGGCACGCCGCTCGGCCACATACGCGCCGACGACGCGCCACCCTACTTCACCATCTTCATCGCGGGCCACATCCTGCTGCCCGGCGTCTTCTGGATCGAGAAGGCCTACCAGCCGGCCATGTGGATCCACATGGCGGTGTGGCTGCCGCTCTTCGCCATCGCCTGCCTGCTGCTGCTGCGCCCGGTGAAGGGCGCGACGCTCGCCTGGATGCTGCGCATCGGGCTGACGGGGAACGAGAACGGCCCCGCCATCGCCCCGCCACGCCGAGGCGCGGGCGATGCCTGAGCAGCGCCTCGTCCGCCTCGAACTGCCGGAGGAGCCGCCGGCCCCTTCCGCCTTCGCCGAGGCCGACCGGCGCCAGGCGATCGCCGACCTGCTGGCCGGCAACCGCTTCGATCCGCCGAACCTGCCGCCCGGGCCCTATGCGCTGGCGGTCTCGGTGCGCGAAGGGCGACTGGTGCTCGACATCCGCGATGTGGACAATCGGCCGCTGCATGTCCTCGCGCTGGCGCTCGGCCCGTTCCGTCGGCTGATCAAGGACTACCACATGGTGGTCGAGGCGCATGAGCAGGCGGTCGCCGAAAGCGGCCCGGAAAGCCGCGTCCAGGCGATCGACATGGGCCGGCGCGGCCTGCACAACGAGGGCGCGGAACTGCTCCAGCAGCGCCTGAAAGGCCGCGTGGACGTGGATTTCGAGACGGCGCGGCGGCTGTTCACCCTGGTCTGCGCGCTGCACCAGCGGATCTGAGGGCCGGGGCGCCAGCGGACTGGACCAAGCGGACTTGGTCCACTAAATTCGGCCCATGTCCACGCTCAACATCCACGAGGCCAAGACGCACCTCTCCCGCCTCGTCGATCGTGCGGCGGCCGGGGAGACGGTGGTGATCGCCAAGGCCGGCAAGCCGATGGCGAAGCTCGTGCCGCTCTCGGCCACCGACGCGCCCGCGCCGCGCATCGGCTTCCTCGCCGGCGCCTTCAGCGTGCCGGAGGATTTCGACACCATGGGCGGGGCCGAGATCGCGCGGCAGTTCGACGGCGCGTGAGCCTGCTGCTCCTCGACACGCATCTGCTGCTCTGGGCCGCGCTGGACGATGCGCGCCTGACGCCCGCCGCCCGGGCGCTGATCGCGGACCCTTCGAACGACCTCGCCTTCAGCGCGGCCTCGATCTGGGAAGTGGTGCTGAAGACGGGGCTGGGGCGTGCCGACTTCACGCTCGATGCGCGGCTGCTGCGCGGCGGGCTGCTGGCCGCCGGCTACCGGGAGGTGCCGGTCACGGCCGAGCACGCGATCGGCCTCAGCCGCCTGCCGCCGCTGCATCGCGATCCCTTCGACCGGATCCTGCTGGCCCAGGCCGAGGCGGAAGGCGCCACGCTGCTCACCGCCGACCGCACGCTGGCGCAGTATCCCGGCCCGATCCGGCTGGTCGCCTGACGCCCCATTCGCTATCCCCCGCGGGACGGAGGCGCGCATGAGGATCGACGGCACATGGCACCGCAGCGTGCGGGTGGACGAGGCGGATGGCTGGTCCGTCCGCATCCTCGACCAGACGCGCCTGCCCTGGGAGGTGACCTGGCTGCGCCTGGCCGATGAGGACCAGGTCGCGCACGCCATCCGGTCCATGCAGACGCGCGGCGCGCCGCTGATCGGCGCCACGGCGGCCTATGGCGTGGCGCTCGCCATGCGGCGCGACCCGGCGGTGCTCGAGACGGTCTGCGCCATGCTCGCGGAAACGCGCCCGACCGCGATCAACCTGCGCTGGGCGATCGGGCGGATGCTGGCGGCCCTGCGCAACATCCCGCCCGGGCAGCGCGCCGCCGCCGCCTATGCCGAGGCCGCCGCCATCGCCGACGACGACGCCGCGACCTGCGAGGCGATCGGCCGGAACGGCCTGCCGCTGATCGAGGAGATCGCGGCGCGCAAACCCGGCCAGCGCGTGAACCTTCTCACGCATTGCAATGCCGGCTGGCTCGCCACGGTCGACTGGGGCACGGCGCTCGCGCCGATCTACATGGCGCATGACGCCGGCATCCCGGTCCATGTCTGGGTGGACGAGACGCGGCCGCGCAACCAGGGCGCCGCACTCACCGCCTTCGAGCTCGGCGCGCATGGCGTGCCGCACACCGTCGTCGCCGACAATGCCGGCGGGCACCTGATGCAGCATGGCGAGGTCGACCTGGTCATCGTCGGCACGGACCGGGTGACGCGCACCGGCGATGTGGCGAACAAGATCGGCACCTACCTCAAGGCGCTCGCCGCGCGGGACAATGGCGTGCCCTTCTGGGTCGCGCTGCCGCATTCGACGCTCGACATGCGGGTGCGCGACGGGGTGCGGGAGATCCCGATCGAGGAACGCGGCGCGGCGGAGGTCACCGACCTGACCGGCCGCACCGCGGATGGGCGGATCGAGACCATCCGCGTCGTCGCCGCCGGCAGCCCCGCCGCCAACCCGGCCTTCGACGTGACGCCGGCCCGGCTCGTCACCGGCCTGATCACCGAGCGCGGGCGGATCCCGGCCACCGAGGCCGCGATCGCGGCGATGTATCCGGAGAAGGCGTGATGGCCGGCTGGAAGACCGCCTGGCGATCCTTCTACTACGCCGGCGCGCCGGAGGCCGCGGACCCCGTGCTGGCGAAGGGCAAGGTCGCGCTGCTCGTCATCGACGTGCAGAACACCTACCTCGCCCGCGCCGCGGACCGCGCCAGCCTGCCGCCGCTGGAACAGGCGCGCGAGGCCGCCTGGGACGGCTTTCATGACCGGATGCACGGCACGGTCATCCCCACCATCGCGCGCCTGATCGGGCGCTTCCGCGCCGACGGCAACCCGGTGCTGTTCGCCCGCATCGCCTGCCTGACGCCGGACGGGCGCGACCGCTCGCTCAGCCAGAAGAAGCCGGGCTGGAACAACCTGTTCCTGCCGCATGACTCCGACGCGTCGCAGATCGCCCCGGCGCTGGCCCCGCGGCATGGCGAGGTCGTGGTGACCAAGACCACGGATTCCGCGCTGACCGGGACCAACCTGCGCCTGATCCTGGCGAACATGGGCATCACCCATGTGGCCTGCACGGGCATCTTCACGGACCAGTGCGTCTCCTCCACCGTCCGGTCGCTCGCCGATGAATCCTTCGACGTGATCCTGGTGGAGGATGGCTGCGCGGCCGGGACGATGGAACTGCACCTGCGTGAGATCGAGATCCTCAACCGCATCTATTGCGAGGTGATGCGGGCGGACGACCTGGTCCGCTACCTGCCCGCTTGACCGGCCGGGCGGCGGGCGCAGGATCGGGCCCATGGAAACGCTCGCGACCCTCGCCGCAACGCTCGGCCCCCGCAACTGCCTGACGGCGCCGGACGATGTCGCCCCCTACGCCGTGGACTGGCGCGGCGTCGGCGGCGCCACGCCGCGCGCCGTCCTTCGCCCCGGCAGCGTGGAGGAGGTGCAGGCGGCGGTGCGCGCCTGCGCGGCGGATGGCCTCGCCATCGTCCCCGCCGGAGGGCGGACGGGGCTCGCGGGCGGGGCGGTGCTGCCGCCGAACGGGCCGGCCTCGGTGGTGCTGAGCCTCGAGCGGCTGAACCGCATCCGCGACGTGGATGCGCGGGATTTTTCGCTGGTCGCGGAAGCGGGCTGCATCATCCAGCATGTGCAGGAGGCGGCGGCGAAGGTCGGGCGGCTGTTCCCGCTTTCCTGGGGCGCGCAGGGCTCGGCCATGGTGGGCGGGGCGCTGTCCACCAATGCCGGCGGCATCCGCACTCTGCGCTGGGGCAATGCGCGCGACCTGGTCATGGGGCTGGAGGTGGTGCTGCCGGACGGGCGCGTGCTGAACGACCTGCGCCGCGTGCGGAAGGACAATTCGGGCTATGCGTTGCGTCACCTGTTCCTGGGCGGGGAAGGCACGCTCGGCGTGATCACCGCGGCCGCGCTGCGGCTGGTCCCCGCGCTCAAGCGCGTCGAGACCGCCTTCGTCGCGGTGCCCTCGCCGGATGCGGCGCTCGCGCTGTTCTCGCGGATGATGGAGAGCGGGGCGGAGGTGATCGCCTTCGAGCTGCTGATCGGCCGCTGCATGGACATCGTGGCGAAGAACGGCATCGGGGTGCGCGTGCCGCTGCCGCTCGGCAGCCCCTGGTACGTGATGGTGGAACTCGCCGCCGCCCACCCCGCCGTGCCGTTGCGGGAGATGCTGGAGGAAACCCTCGGCGCCGCGGCCGAGGCCGGGGAGGTGCTGGACGCCGCCATCGCCGAGAACGAGGCGCAGCGCGCCAACATCTGGCGCATCCGGGAGGATTGGCCCGACTGCGCCCGGCGCGAATGCCCATCGGTCAACACCGACACCTCCGTGCCCGTTTCCGCCGTGCCGGAATTCTGCGCGCGGGTGGAAAAGGCGCTCG
Organism: Roseomonas nitratireducens; assembly: GCF_017813355.1. GTDB lineage: Bacteria > Pseudomonadota > Alphaproteobacteria > Acetobacterales > Acetobacteraceae > Neoroseomonas > Neoroseomonas nitratireducens. The sequence continues at coordinate 142,793 of NZ_JAGIYZ010000011.1, read as the reverse complement.
CGGAACGCTGGCCGGAAGGGCGGCTGTTCGCGCTGGGCCATGCGGGGGACGGCAACATCCATGTCAGCCTGGGCGCGCCGCCGGGGATGGACCGGGAGGCCTGGTACGCCCGGGCGCGGGAGGCCGAGCCGATGGTCAACGCCATCGCGGTCGAACTGGGCGGGTCCTTTTCCGCCGAGCACGGCATCGGGCAGATGAAGCGCCACGCCATGGCCACCCACAAGGACCGCGTGGCGCTCGACCTGATGCGCGCGGTCAAGCGCGCGATCGACCCGGAGGGACTTATGAATCCGGGGAAGATGCTGCCCTGAGGGCTGGACCCGCTTCACCGCGTCCGAGCGCGCGGAAACGGGTCCAGCTGTTGGTTTGAACGCGTTTTCCGAATCGCCGAGCGATTCCGCTCGGCTTGAAAACGCTTCAGCGCCGCGCGCCCTCGTTCAGGTGCAGCGGCGCGCGCGGACGGCGCTGCGCGTCCAGCGCCACCTCCCACATCCGCCCGCCCTCCCCGGTCGACAGCCGCAGCACCTCGCCTGCGACCGCCGCGCCGGTGAATTCGGGATAGGCATAGGATTCGGCGGCCAGCCTTTCCCGCCCATCCGTGCCTACGACATGCACGCGCCAGATGAAGCCGACGGTCGCGCCGCAGCTTCGCTGCGCGATCCGCCAGGCGCCGTCGGTCGCGCGCGCCGTGTCCGTCGAAGCGCAGCCGGCGCCGCCGATCAGGTACAGCGCGGCGGCGCCGAGGCCCGCGAGGAGAAGCAGGGCGACCGCCGCGCCGGCCAGCAGCAGCCGGGCGCCGCGATGCATCCGCTATTCGGCCGCGCGGGCGGGGGCCCAGGCCGGCGGCTTCTCGCTGCCCACCTGCGCGGTGATGCGGCCATAGGCTTCCGGCCGGCGGTGCTTCGCGAAGTTGAAGATCGTGCTGCGGCCCAACTCGCACATGCCAAGGTCGGCATCGGCCACGATCAGCTCATCCCCCCAGGAGGTCGCCTGGGCCATGATCTCCCCCTGCGGGTTGACGATGATGGAATGGCCGAACAGCTCGTGCCCGTCCTCCGTGCCCGCCTTCGCGGTCGCCACTGCAAAGCAGGCATTCTGGTAGCAGCCCGCCTGGATCGTCAGGTGGGAGTGGAAGACGCGCAGGTGGTGCGCCTCGAAGCCGCGATTGTCCATGTTCAGGCTGGGCGTGTTGTAGCCGAGCATCACCAGCTCGACCTGCTGCAGCCCCATCACGCGCCAGGATTCCGGCCAGCGACGGTCGTTGCAGATCATCATGCCGACATTGACCTCGTGCCCCGCGACGGGCGCGCGGACCACGGGGAAGCCGAGGTCGCCGACCTCGAAATACCGCTTCTCGAGGTGCTGCACCTTCCGGATCGGGTCGTAGTCCTTGTGCCCGGGCAGGTGGACCTTGCGGTACTTCAGCATCGTCTCGCCATTCGGGTTGACGAAGATCGCGGTGTTGAAGCGATGCCCGTCCGGCGTCTTCTCCGCATAGCCGAGGTGGAAGGCGATGCCGAACTTCCGCGCCGCCTCGAACAGCGGTGCCGTCGCGTTCGACGGCATGGCGCTTTCGTACCAGTGGTCCGCGTTGGCGATCTCTTCCTCATACCAGCGGGGGAAGAAGGTGGTCAGCGCGAGTTCGGGAAACACCACGACCTGCGCGCCCATGCGGTGCGCCTTTTCCATCAGGCGGACCATGCGGCCGACGGCAACGTCGCGGCCCTCATCCTTCTGGATGGGGCCGAGCTGGGCGGCGGCGAGGACGAGGCTGCGGGTCATGGCGGGGTCTCCGGCGGAATCCGCCCAAAGCCTAGCCCGCCATCCCCTCAGCCGACGAGGCCGAGCTCCCGCGCCTTGATCTGCAGGGCGAGCACCTTCGAGAAGATGCGGCACTGCGCCAGCCCGCCGGCATGGAACCACAGCCCGGGCTGCCCGGTCGGGCGCCACATGCCGTGCAGTTCCCCTTCCGCGTCGAAGCCCCACACGCGGCCGACGCGATCGGCCACCGCATCGCCCAGGATGCGCCGCGCCGCCGCCAACTGGCCCTCATAGCCGGTGGCCAGCACGATCAGGTCGGCCGGCTTCACGCTGCCATCCTTCATGATGGCGCCCTCGGGCCCGAAGCGGTCGATGTCGTCGAACTGCATCAGCCCGACGCGGCCCTCGACGATCATCTGCGAACAGCCGGCGTCGAAGTAGTAACCGCCGCCCCGGGACTGGTACATGATCTGCCAGCCCGTCCCGTCCTCCCCCGAGCTCAGCCGGAAGCCGCGCGCCTTCAGCCCCTCCAGCATCGCGCGGTCGGCATGCTCGTTCATCTTCGTCATGCGCTGATGCGCCTGGCGATAGACCGGGAAGGGGAAGGACACGGCGAGCAGGTCCTTGTCCTCGAAGGGCACCGGCTCGTCGTACAGCGCGTAGGGCGCCTGCGCTTCCTTGAGGCTGACCACCAGCGTCGGCCGGCGCTGGATGAGCGTCACCTCGGCGGCGCCCGAGACGGCCAGGTCCTGCGCCACGTCATGCCCGGACGTGCCGGTGCCGAGCACCAGCGCCCGCTTGCCCGCCCAGTCGAGCCCGCTGCCATAGCCGCCCGAATGGCGCACCGCGCCGCGGAACTCCTTCAGCCCCGGCAGGTCCGGCATGATGGGGATGGAACTGACGCCATTGGCCATGACGATATGGCGCGGGCGCATCCGGCGCTCGGTGCCGTCGGCGCGCTTCAGCGTCACCTCCCAGCAGCCCGCGGCCTCGTCCCAGGCCCCGCCGGTCAGTTCCGTGCCGGTCCAGACGTTCAGCTCCATCGCCTCGGCGTAGAGCTCGAACCAGTTCGCCAGCATGTCCTTCGGGATGAAGACCGGGAAGGATTTCGGGAAGGGCATGTAGGGCAGGTGGTTGACGCGCGTCTCGTTGTGCAGCGTCAGCGCGTGGTAGCGGTGGCGCCAGGAATCACCGATGCGCGCCACCCGGTCCACCACCAACGTGTCGACGCCGAGCAAGCCGAGCCGCGCGGCGATGGTCAGCCCCGCCTGCGCCGCGCCGACCACCAGCACCGCGGGGTCGCGATCGGCGAAGGCCGCATCCTTCTTCCGCCGGTCGAGCCAGTTCTCCCCGCCGAAATTCCGCTTCCAGTCGACATCCTGCCAGCGCGCGCCATTGGCCGGGTCCTCATGGCCGCGGATCTCGTCCAGCGCGGTCATCAGCGTCCAGGCGCGCGGCGCGCCGCCCTCGTTCACCAGGCGGACCACCCCGTTGCAGGGGCCGGTCGCGGTCTCGAAGGTGAAGATGGCCTCGATCGCCTCGATGCCCGCGCGCGTGACGCGGCGCGGCGGCGTGCGGCCGGCGGCGAGCGCGATGCCTCGCGGCGCCGTCGCGCCACGCCGGGCGACGAGCCGTGCGGCGATCGCCGCCGCGCCCGAGAGCGTGTGCAGGTCCCATTCGAAGGCGAGCAGGTCGCGCCAATGGCATTCGGCGGCGAAGAGCCCGGCGATGCGCCCCGCATCCCCGCTGTCGAGTGCGCCGGCGAAATCCGCGAGCCAGTCGCGCGCCGCCGTCTCGGCCGAGCTTCCCGTCAGGATGCCGTCCATGGCCCGTATCCCCTCCTGCCTTGTTGCGCGGGAGTTTGGGCGCCGGTCCCGGGCGCGGCAAGCCGCGCCGGGCGCATGTCAGGCCGGCGGGACGGCCCCCACCTGGTCGATGATCGGCCGGTACCATTGCGGCCGGCGATGGGCGGCGAAGTTGAACATCTTCTCCTTGCCCTGCCGGCAGGCGTCGAAATCGGCATCGGCGACGATCACCTCGTCGCCCAGCGTCGTCGCCTGCGCCACCGCGACGCCGTTCGGGTCGACGATCACGCTGCCGCCGATCAGGCCCGATCCGTCCTCGTCGCCCGCCTTCGCCACGCTGACGGCCCAGGTCGCGTTCATGTAGGCGTTCGCCTGCACCGCCAGCGTCGAGTGGAAGGTGCGCAGGTCAGCACTTTCCGTCGTGCCGCCCATCGGGTCGTAGGCGGCGGAATTGTAGCCGATGAGCATCAGCTCCACGCCCTGCAGCCCATAGACGCGCCAGCCTTCCGGCCAGCGCCGGTCGTTGCAGATCAGCATGCCCGCGACCGGGCTGCCCCAGGCTTCCGGCCCACGGAAGGCGGGGAAGCCGAGGTCGCCATATTCGAAGTAGCGCTTCTCCAGCTGCTGGAAGCGGTCGCCCAGGCGCGGTTCGACCGTGCCGGGCAGATGGATCTTCCGATACTTGCCGAGGATGGCGCCATCCGGCCCGACCGTCACCGCGCTGTTGTAGCGCCGGCCCTGCGGCGTGAGTTCCGCGTAGCCGACATACATCCCGACGCCGAGGTCCCGCGCCCGGTCGAACAGGGGCTGCGTCTGCGGCCCCGGCAACTCCCGCTCGAAATAGGTGTCGAGTTCCTGCGTGCTCTCGATCAGCCAGCGCGGGAAGAAGGTGGTGAAGGGCAGTTCGGGGAAGACGACCAGCTTCGCCCCCTGCCCCGCCGCCTGTTCCAGCAGCGCGATCATGCGGTCGAGGATCTGCCGGCGGCTGTCCGCCTTCTGGTTACCGCCCATCTGGGCGCCGGCGATGCGGAGGATACGGCTCATTTGAAAAGGTCCCTGACATCCTGGAGCGTGCCGCCGAAGGCCCGCCAGACGAGAATGGAGGCGAGGCAGAAGCCGCCCCCCGCGATCAGCCCGGGCAGCCCTTCGCGCAGGCCGGCCTGGGCGGCGAGGCTCGCGCCGAGCAGCCCGACCAGCAACCCCGCGCCCACCGCCATCGCCGCCGGGCCGAAGCCCGGCTTCTCCCGCGGCGGCGGCGCATTGCCGACGCGGGAAGGGCGCGGCGGGCGCTTGATCCAGTGGCGCGGCGGGCGCCGCTCACCGCGGCCGGGCATGGCAGTTATCCGGTCTGGTGATGTCCAGGCGCCGCGCGCTGAGAGGTAGGGACCGCCCGCGCGGACGCTGCTCCGCGATCACCGTCAGCGGCATGGATGAAGAGTCGACCAGCACGACGAGATTCGATCCTCCGGCATTCCACGGCGTCGGTTCGCGATGCGCGCGCCGTCGCTCGCAGCGCACGGCGGTACAGACGGCGCCGTGCGTCGGAAGACAAGCCCCTTGACGGTGAAAGCGGCAAACATTCCTTGATCGTAAGAATAAATCGGATTGCACGCCATGACACTGCCTCAGCCGCCCCAAGGCACGTTTCGCCGCATCCTGCGTTGGCTGAGGCGGTGGTCGCTGCGCGGGGTCTTCCTCATCGCCGTCGCGAATTTGGCCTGGGATGTCTGGTCCTGGCACGACCGGACCTTCGCCGAGGGCGACCGGCGCTATTTCCGACAGGCGGAACGGGCGGACGATGTCGACTACGGATACGCGGAACTGCGCGTCGTCAACGAAACCTCGCGCGACTTCCTCATCGAGGGCCTCGCCCTCGAAGGCTGGAACTGGCACCCGCCATCGCCGCGAACGGACCACATCCTGGCGCGGGCCGGCGAACATGGATCCTCCCTCGACGCGCAAACCTACGTGTTTCGCCTCCTCAGCCCGGGTTACCTACGGCTGCGCGACAGAGCGGGCGGCGAAACGCGGCGCGTCGATTTCGACGCCGACCGTCGTCGTCCCGCGTCGTGCCGGATCGAGCTCCGCATCCAGGAGCATGGCGAGATGGTGTCGGGGTGCCGGCCGCTGCATCGCCTCCCCCCGTCGTTTCAGTGGCTTGCAGGTCCGGAGAACTACTGACCCCGCGCGCGCCGTTGCGCACCCGTGCCGCGTCATAACCGGGGAAAGACGATGCCCAAACGCGGCCCTGCCAGGGAAGGCGAATGGGGCCAGGGCGGCCCCTGGGCTGCCGCATACGCGCAACACGTCGGCGGCGCCCTGCAAGTACGGCGACGACCTGACCGAGTCGCACGCCGGACGGATCGCAGAGCCCGTGGACGCTATCCGTTCACTCGCGCAGTTGCGTGGAGCAGAGGCTCGTACCCGGCACGCAGCGCGGCAAGGACGGTGGGCGGCGTCAGCACGAGAACATCGGCAGGCAACGCGCCAGCTTCTGGCTCGCCGTAGCCATCAGGCATCCAACGTCGCAAGGAACCGTTGACCCACAGATAGGCGGATGATGGGTCGCCCATGCGCGTGACGATCGTGCCGGGCGGCAATTCGCTGAGCCGTCCCGGCCATCCGCCACGGAAAGCTCGGCCGTTCAGCCGCTCGGCATGAAGCCTGTGGTCCAACTGCCCGGGCCTTTCGCGACGATCCAGCGCGATGCCCGCTGCCACGCAGTCGAGGAACCGACCGAGCGCATGACGGCGGCACGTGTGGCAGGGACGGTGTCCGGCTGCCAGGGCAGTCGCCTCGTCAAGAAAGAACAACTCGGTATATCGCCCGGGCCGGCGCAGTTCGCGCTTTCGACCGTTGAAGTCCAGAAGACAGGTCACCCAGCCCTTGTAGGATGCCGTTTCTCGCACGACCTCGCCGGTCTGATCGTGGAGACAGCCTCGGTTTCCCATCAGCAGGCCGCGCGAAGCGACAGCGATGAGGTTCCCGAATGGGGTCACGCGAACGCGCGCGGGCATGGCTCGCCTTCATCCCTCCCCGACATAGGTCCCATTGTGCTGCCGCGGCACGAAGCGCCCCGTCCCCGGCTTCGCCAGCACCTGCTTGCCATCCCAGATGCAGGCGCCGCGCAGATAGGTCGCCGCCACCCGCGCGGCCATCCGCCGCCCATCATAGGGCGACCACTTCGCGTCCGGCTCGTCCTGGATGTCCTGGGCGTCGAAGGTGTACTCCCCGGTCTCGAGCACCAGGAAATCGGCATCCGCGCCGATGCGGATCGCGCCCTTGCGCGGGAACAGCCCGTGGAACTTCGCCGGCCGCTCGGCGCAGTAGCGCGCCATCATCGTCACCGGCAGGGACCGTTCGGACAGCAGCGTGTACATCAGCGGCGCGAAGGACTGCATGCCGGTCAGACCGGCGCCGACGGTGAAGATGTCCCCGGTATAGGTCTTGCGATCCTTCGGCCAGGGCGCGTGGTCGGTCGAGACATAGGCGACCTTGCCCGCCGCCAGCGCGTCCCACACCCGCGCCACTTCCTCCGCCGTGCGGAAGGGCGGGTTGCACTTCCCGAAGCCTTCCAGCCGGACGATGTCCTCCTCGGTCATGCACAGGTACTGGATGCAGGCCTCGCCGGACGCCTTGCCGCCCATGTTGCGGAACACCTCGGCGATCTCGAAGCCGCGGGCGAGCGAGGAATGGGCGATGTGCACATGCGCCCCCGTCTCGAGCCCGATTTCGAAAATCTCGAGGTCCGCCATCGTCTCGCACAGCGGCGGGCGGGTGCGGCAATGCCAGATCGGGCTGGTGTTGCCCGCGGCCTTCGCTTCCTCGGTCAGGCGGACCACGATCTCCTGGTCCTCGTTGTGGACCGCCACCATCAGCCCGGTCTTCGCGATCTCGCGGAAGGCGGCGACCATGGTCGGGTGGTCGATGCGCGGGAAGCGCACCGCGTCATACTCATATGTAGAGAGCTTGAAGGAGCAGACGCCGGCTTCCGCCAACCCCGCGATGGCGTCGATCCCGCCCGTCTTGGTGATGGTGCCGTACAGCGCCATGTCGACATGCGACAGGCGGTTCACGTGCTCGACCTTCTCCGCGAGGATCGCCGCATCGGTCACCGGCCGCGGCACGTCGTAGGGCATGTCGACGCAGGTGGTGACACCCCCCGCCGCCGCGGACATCGACGCGCCCTTGATCCCCGGCCAGCCGCGGGAGGATGAGGTGTGCATGTGCCCGTCCACCAGGCCGGGCAGCACATACTTGCCGGAATGGTCCATCACCGCCTTGGCCGGCGGGCTCGCGCCATCGCCGATCGCGGCGATCGTCTCCCCGCGGATGGCGACGTAGCCGTCGCGCAGCACGCGGTCGGACAGGACGATGTCGCCGCGGATCACGGCATCGAAGGGGGCGGCGTCGGACATTCGGGGCATCCTTGATCTGCGCTCGGCGACACGCCTCGTCCTTGTGCGACGAAACGCGACACACCCGCTAACATCCCGTTATCGCGGTGCCATGAAAAGTCAGGCCGACGGGGCTCGCGATCGGCATGTCGCCGGCACGCGCCCTGCCCGGGAGAGTCAGGCATGTCGCATGACTATGCCACTGGCTTCGGCCACGGCACCATCCTCGCGCCAGCCGATCGCCGCACAGGCCACGCGCGGCGTGCCGGGACGCCCGCCCGTGCTTGATGGCGGCGCGGCAGCGATGGACCATCGCCCCATGACCGACGCACCGCGTACCGGCCCCGGGATGGTCTGGCGCCTGCTGGTCGCGGCCGGCGTCGCCGGGCTCGCCGTGCTCGGCGTCGCGACCCTCGCCGCGCTTGAATGCTGGCTGACCTATGGCCGTGGCGTGGGGCGCGTCGCGCTGCACGCCGCGCTGCTCATCGCCGCGGGCGCGGCGTTCGGGCACGCCTTCCGGCTGCGCCGCGCGGGCGAGGCGCGGCGCGCGACCCTGCTGCTCGGCCTGCTCGCCGCGCTGGCGCTGCCCTACGCGGCGCTGCTCGGCGCCGCGGCCTATCTCTTCGCCTTTGCGGGCGAGCGGTTCTGACGCGCGGCGCCCCCCGACCCACCCCCGTTCCAGGCCCCTGATCCGCGCCGCGCGCGGCGATGGGCAGACGCCCTTCCTCGGCACCAGCGAGGATCCGGCGGCGGCGGCCCCGCCGGGCGTCGATTCCCGCGCCCGCCGGCAGGCGCGACCCTCGCGGCCCGAAGGGCGCCGGGCCGCGGGCGAAGCGCGCCGACACGCCCCGCGATACGGAATTCCTGCGCCGCGCCCCGGCCTACGGAATGGACGATGGCGCGAAGCGGGCGCACAACATGCGCCACGCGGTCCACGCCATGAGGGAGGGCGAATGCCGATGAAGCTGCACCCCGTGAAGGTCCATCGGTCCAGCGCGCTGCCCGCGCGCGCCCGCCGCATGCGCGGGGCGCGCGCGGCCCCTTCTATATATGAGAGCGCGGACGGCGCGATCGCCGCGCCGCTGGCCGGTCGGTCGCACGAGATCCGCGGGTTCCGCATCCTGGCCGGGGGCATCCGCCCGGCACGGGCAGCGAAGCGCGCCAGCGCGGTGGTGCGGGACCTGCTGAATCCGAAGCCGGGCGAGCGCGGCGCGAGATACGTCGCGCCGACCGCCCGCGGGTTGCCGGAGGCCAAGCCCGGCAATTCCTGAGCGCGTCCGCAGCTGGACGCGCGATCCCTTGCGGGCGGCCCGCGCCGCCCGTCGCAAGACCCCCAAGGCACGAACGAGGAAAGCCATGAGTGACACGCCCGAAATCAAGAAGGGCCTGGTCGGCGTCTATGCCGACGTCTCCACCGTCTCGAAGGTCATGCCGGAGACGAACTCCCTGACCTATCGCGGCTACCCGGTCCAGGACCTCTGCGAGAACGCCTCCTTCGACGAGACCGCCTACCTGCTGTGGAACGGTGAGCTGCCGACGGCCGCGCAGCTCGCCGCCTTCCGGGCGGAGGAGAAGGCGAACCGGGCGCTGACCCCGGCGCTGCTGCGGGTGCTGGCGGAATTCCCGAAATCCGCGCACCCGATGGACATGATCCGCACGGCGGTCTCCTTCCTCGGCATGGAGGACCCGGAGACGGCGGACATCTCCGACGCCGCCCAGCGGCGCAAGGCGATGCGGCTGCTGGCGCGCATCCCGACCGCGGTCGCGGCGTCCAACCGGCTGTCCAAGGGGCTCGCGCCGATAGCCCCGGACCCCTCGCTGCCCTTCTGCGAGAACTTCTTCCACATGGTCTTCGGGAAGGTGCCGCAGCCCGAGGTCATCAAGGCCTTCGACGTCTCGATGATCCTGTACGCCGAGCACACCTTCAACGCCTCGACCTACACGGCGCGGCTGGTCACCTCCTCCATGTCCGACATGCACGCGGCCATCACCGCGGCGATCGGCAGCCTCAAGGGCCCGCTCCATGGCGGGGCGAACGAGGCGGTGATGCACATGCTGAAGGAGATCCCCTCCCCCGAGGTGGCGGAAGCCTGGCTGCGCGACCGCTTCGACCACAAGGCGCTGGTGATGGGCTTCGGCCACCGGGTCTACAAGACCGGCGACTCGCGCGTGCCCACCATGAAGAAGTACGCCGAGATCATGGCCGAGGTGGTGGGCGACAAGCGCTGGATGAACACCTCCGCCGTGCTGGCGCGGGTCATGCTGGCCGAGAAGAACATCCACCCGAACCTCGATTTCCCGGCGGGGCCCGCCTACTACCTGATGGGCTTCGACATCCCGCTCTTCACGCCGATCTTCGTCTGCTCCCGCATCACCGGCTGGGCGGCGCATGTGCTGGAGCAGGCGGCCGACAACCGGCTGATCCGCCCGCTGTCGCACTACACCGGCGTCGCCGAGCGCGCCGTCGTGCCGATCGCGGCGCGCGGGTGAGGCTTGCCGCTCGCCGCGCGCGGATGACGCACGCCGTTCCCGGGCGCGGATGACGCACGCCGTTCCCGGGCGCGGATGACGCGCCACGCTCCCGCCGCCATCGCGCGGCGGGAGCGATCGCGGATCGCGCATCGCGCATCCGCTCTCGCGCGAAAGCGCGACACCGACGCAACACGGATCGCATCGCGATGCACGTCGTGCGCATTTTGCGCGCGTGCGTGCACGGATTCTGTTGACACGCAATAGTCGCGTGCAGATAGCGTGACGTGCGCGCGAATCATCTTGCGCGATTCGTCGGACACGTTCTCTCGCACGTCGCTCCACATCTCATCGGGCAGCGGCAGAAGCGACCGACGGATCGGAGGGATGATCGCCGCAGCAGGGAAGGACGGTCCATGGACCGCAGGCTCATGGGACGGATGGCGCAAACCACCATCCATCCCGCACCGCCCGGTGACGCGACAGGATCGCGGCACCTCGGCGGGAGAGAGGTCGGAGGAAGCGCGCATCGGGGATCGATCGCGCGCATCGCCCATTCCGACGCCTGCCCCGGGACACCGGCCAGCGACGAGCGCCACGGGATCCGCGCGCGCGCAGCCGCACCGTCCGCACCTGCTGTACCCCGGAGGTCGGCTGGTGCCGCCTCCACCCACCGGAACGCACGGAGATACCGTTCATCATGACCGACATCATCGAGACCGTCGAAGCCGAGGGCGCCGAGCCCCGCGCCCAGGCGATGGCCATGGCCGCCGCGAAGAAGAAGGCGCCCGCCAAGAAGAAGGCCGCGCCGAAGCGCAAGCCGGCCGCGAAGAAGGCCGCGGCGAAGAAGCCCGCCGCCAAGAAGGCCGCCGCCAAGAAGAAGCCGGCTGCCAAGAAGGCCGCCGCGAAGAAGCCCGCCGCGAAGAAGGCGGTGAAGAAGGCCGCGCCGAAGAAGGCCGCCGCCAAGAAGCCGGCCGCGAAGAAGGCCGCCGCGAAGAAGCCCGCCGCGAAGAAGGCGGTGAAGAAGGCCGCGCCGAAGAAGGCCGCCGCCAAGAAGCCGGCCGCGAAGAAGGCCGCGCCGAAGAAGGCCGCCGCCAAGAAGCCGGCCGTGAAGTCCTCGGCCCGCTCGGAAGCCGCGAAGAAGGCCGCCGCGACCCGCGCCGCGAAGCGCGCCGCCGCCGCTGCCGCCGCGCCGGCCGCGACGGAAACCCCGTCGAGCTGACGTCGACGCCGATCCCGGCGAGGGGGCGCCGTCCGCGATGCGGGCGGCGCCCTTTTCGCATCCAGCCCACGCCATGACCGCGATCACGCCCCTTCCCCCGGCCGAGCGCCATCGCCTCGCCCCGCTGCTCGAAGCCTATGCGGCGGAGATGCGCGCCACCCTCGCCGGCAGCCGCCCCGCGCCAGGCGCCGAGGCCGCTGCACTGCTCGCCGCCGATCCGCGCACCGAGATCCTCGCCGCGACCGAGGGCGCGCAGATCATCGCCTTCGCCATCTTCTTCGACCTGCCCGAGGCGGTCTTCGCCCGGCGCTGCGGCGCGCTCGACGACCTCTTCGTCCGCGCGGACCGCCGCGGGCGCGGCATCGCGCGCGCGCTGGTCGCCTCGCTCACCGACCTCGGCCGCGCGCGCGGCTGGTCGCATCTGCGCTGGATCGTGCCCGAGGCCGACCGCGCGGCGATCGCGCTGTATGAACGGATCGCGGAGCGGGCGGATTGGCGGTCCTACGTGATCAGGCTGGACCCGGAAGCATCATTGTAGAGAGGGGGGAGAAGAGAACTTCTCCCCCCTCGCCCCCCTCAACCTTCTTTGTCGTTTGGGAACTGACCTCGGTTGTCAGTTCCCAACAGATAGAAAAAGGGGAGGGGGTGCGGGGGAGGTTCACCCTCCCCCGCCCTTCATCTCCCAATGCTCGCCCTCGCGCGTCGCCACGCCCTCGCCCTCCAGCTTGATCAGGTGCGCGAGCAGGCTGCGCGCCGCCGCCGGCACCAGGCGCTCATCGAGCGAGGGCCCATAGACCGGCGCGACCAGTTCGCGCGCCGTCGCGCGCCCGGCGCGGCGCAGCGCGTCGGCCACCATCGCCTCCCTCTCCCGCCGGTGCGCGGCCAGCGCGGCGACGAAGGGCGCGGGGTCGGGCAGCGGCGGCCCGTGCCCGGGCAGGAACAGCCGGTCGTCCCGCGCCGCGAGTCGCGCGAGCGAGGCCATGTACGCCGCCATGTCGCCATCCGGCGGGCTGACCACGCTGGTCGACCAGGACATGACGTGGTCGGCGCTGAACAGCACGCCCGTGCCCTCGAGCGCGAAGCACAGGTGGTTTGCGCAATGGCCCGGCGTATGGATCGCGGACAGCCGCCAGTCAGCACCCTGCACCGCCGCGCCGTCGGCGATCGTCACGTCCGGGCGGAAGGCGTGGTCGCCCCCCTCGCCGCCCTGGTCGGGCGGCGTCATGTGCGGGCCGAAGCCGTGCGTGGGCGCGCCGGTCGCCGCCTGCAGCGCGGCCGCCCCCGGCGAATGGTCGCGATGGGTGTGGGAGACGATGATGTGCGTGATCCGCTCCCCCGCCGTCGCGCGCAGGATGGCGGCGAGATGCGCCTCATCCGCCGGGCCGGGGTCGATCAGCGCGACCGACGATCCGCCGCCGACCAGCCAGGTGTTGGTGCCGCGGAAGGTGAAGGGCCCTGGATTGCCGCACAGGATGCGGCGGATGCCGGGGGCCACGTGCTGGACCTCTCCCGGCGGCAGGGTGTCGTCCTTCAGGAAGGGGATGCTCACTGCTTCCTCCGCTGCGCCGCGCGCTTGAGTTCCCGGTGCAGGATATAGAGGCCCGAGGCGACGATCAGCGCCGCGCCGGCCAGCGTGCTCCAGGTCGGCGCGTCCGAGAAGGCCACCCAGCCGATCGCCACCGACCACAGGATCGAGGTGTAGGAATAGGGCCCGAGCGCCGAGACCTGCGCCGAGGCATAGGCTTCCGTCAGCATCACCTGCGCCACGCCGCCGACCAGGCCGATCAGGATCAGCAGCGCGAACTCGACAAGGCTCGGCGTGGTCCAGAAGAAGGGCAGCGCCACCAGGGTGAAGGCGGTCATGAGCAGGGACTGCCAGAGCACGATGGTGGCCGAGCTTTCGGTCGCGGACAGGCTGCGCACCAGAAGCGTGGTCATGGCCGACCAGACGCCTTGGGCGACCGCGACGCCCATGCCGATCGCGACGGCGCGGTCGGGCGGCCCGCCACCCTGGAAGGCGCCCTCCCCCAGCGCGATCACCAGGATGCCGCCGAAGCCGAACAGCACGGCGGACCAGCGATGGATGCCGACCTTCTCGCCCAGGAAGGGGATGGACAGCAGGGTGACGAAAAGCGGCGTGGTGTAGGTCAGCGCCGTCTGCTCGGCCAGCGGCAGGACGGTCAGGGCGTAGAAAGAACAGCCCTGCGCCATGGTCCCGGTGAAGGCGCGCACCAGGTGGCCGGGGAAGCGCCTGGTGCGCAGCAGCCCCCAGTCCCGCCCGCGCGCGGCGATCACGAACATCACCGGCAGGGCGAAGGCCGAGCGGAAGAACATCGTCTCGACGAAATGGATCTGGTCGGAGATCCCCTTGATGATCGCCGACATGATGGTGAACAGCGCCGTCGCGCCCAGCATCAGCAGCGCGCCGCGGCGGATGTCGTGGCGCAGCGCCATCAGCCCCCGCGGTCGCGCTTGCGCTCCGCCTCCCGCCGCACCCTTTCGCGGTGCAGGTTGTACAGCCCGGCGGCGATGACGATGACGGCGCCCGCGATGGTGGTCCAGGCCGGCACCTCGGCCCAGATCAGGAAGCCGAGGATGCCGCCGAGCAGCAGCGGCGAGTATTCGTAGGGCGCGAGGGCCGAGACCGGCGCCAGGGCGAAGGCGCGCGCGAACAGGATATGCGCGATGGCGTTCGCCGCGCCGAAGAACACCAGCGCCAGCACCACCCCCATGGTCGGGAAGGCGCCCGGCGGCGGAAAGACGGGCAGCAGCGCGATGCCCACCGGGATATGCGCGACCATCAGCCAGAAGGCGACCGCGGCCGGGCCGTCGGTGGCCGACAGCACGCGGGTCCAGATGCGCGTGACCGCCATGGCGATGACGGCGACCAGCAGGAAGGGCGTCTCGAACCGCCAGAGGTCGCCTTCCGGCTGCAGCATGAACATCACGCCGGCGAAGCCGACGGCGGTCGAGGTCCAGCGCCGCCAGCCCACCTTCTCCCCCAGCAGCGGGATGGCGAGCACCGTCATCATCAGCGGCGCGGCCGCGGCGATGGCGTAGGAATCGACCAGCGACATCCCCGACAGCCAGGCCCAGTACCAGGTGGCCGAGACGGCGCAGTGCAGCAGCCCGCGCGTGGCCAGCAGCCGCCGGTTCACCGGCGCGATGCCCCGCCCGCGCGTGATCAGCAGCACGAAGGAAGCGCCGACGACGCCGCGCGCGATCATCGAGACGGCGACTCCGACCTCGGGCAGCGCCCATTTCACGGCCACGTCCGCGCCGGTGATGACGAGGTAGGCCAGCAGGATCAGGAGGATGCCCCGGACCGCCTCGGCGCCCGTCGGCACGCTGAGACCGTGCATTCGGGCCGGCGCATTGTCAGCCATCGGCGGCGCTGGCAGTCCCGGGCTGTCGTATCTGGTTCATCTGGGATGCGATCCTCGCGGCCTTGGCGCGCCGGTGCAACACGAATGACGCGCAAGGCACCCTGGCCTGCCATGCCGCGCGCACGCGGCCTGCCGCCATCATCCCGCCTTGCTGCGATGCGACAACGCCCCGCGTGGAACCCGCCGAATACGAATTGATGGACGCGGCGGAGGAGCGCATGTGGTGGTACCGCGCCCTCCATGCCCGCGTGCTGGACGCGCTTGCCCGCCGACCCGGCCCGGCGGGGGCGCTGCTCGATGCCGGCTGCGGCACGGGCGGGCTGTTGCGGCGGCTCGCCGCACTCGGCCGGCCGCTGGTCGGCCTCGACTTCAACCCTTCGGCCGCCGCGCGCGCCACGGCCAAGTCCGGCGCGCTGGCCGCGGCGGGGGATGCGAACCGGCTGCCCTTCGCCGACGGCGCCTTCGCCGCGCTCGCATCCTGCGACGTGCTCTGCCACCGCGCGGTCGACCCGGACGCGGCGCTGGCCGAGTTCCGCCGCGTGCTCGCCCCCGGGGGGACGCTGGTGCTGAACCTCCCGGCCTATGACTGGCTGCATTCGGCGCACGACATCCGCGTCCACAACACCCGGCGCTTCACCGCCGGCGGCGCGCGAGCGATGCTGGCCGCCGCCGGCTTCGCCGCCATCGAGGCGCGCTACTGGAACGCCCTGCTGCTCCCCCTCATGGTCCTGCAGCGCAAGGTGCTGCGCGCGGACGAGAAGGCGGAAAGCGACGTGCACGACTTCCCCCCCTGGCTGGACGCGACGCTGCATGGCGTCACGGCCGTCGAGCGCGGCCTCGCGCGCCTCGGCCTGCGCTATCCTGCCGGGGGTTCCATCCTGCTGCTCGCCACAAGGCCCTGAATGTCGGAGACGCCTTCCATGTCCACCCAAGCGGCCGGGGCCTCGCACCCGGTCGGCCTGTCCATCGTCGTGCCGGTCTATCGCGGCGCGGCCACCGTCGGCACCCTCGTGGCCGAGCTGTCCAAGCTCACGCCCGAAGGCGGGATCGAGATCGTGCTGGTCAATGACGGCAGCCCGGACAATTCCGGGGATGTCTGCCGGGAGCTGGCGCGGACCGCGACCGTCCCGCTGACCTATATCGAGCACGCCCGGAACTTCGGCGAGCACAACGCGGTGATGACCGGGCTCCGCCACGCGCGCGGCGCCTTCGTCATCACCATGGACGACGACCTCCAGAACCCGCCGGAGGAGGTCATCAAGCTGTACGACCACGCCCGCCGCGGCGGCTTCGACGTGGTCTACACCCGCTACGCGGTGAAGGAGCACGAGGGCTGGCGCAACATCGGCAGCCGCTTCGCCAACTGGGTGGCCGACCAGCTGATGGACAAGCCGAAGGGGCTCTACTTGTCCTCCTTCCGCTGCATGTCGGCCCTCGCGGTGGCCGAGGTGGTGAAGTATCGCGGCCCCTACCCCTATGTGGACGGGCTGCTGATGCAGGTGACGCAGCGGCTCGACAGCATCGAGGTGAAGCACTTCGCGCGCGCCGAGGGCCGGTCCAACTATACGCTGCGGCGGCTGATCCGGCTCTGGCTGAACCTCGCGACCAATTTCTCGGTCCTGCCGCTGCGGCTTGCGGTGCTGGCCGGCGTCGCGATGGGCGTGCTCGGGCTGTTCGCCGCCGCCTATGTGATCTTCGAGGCGCTGGTGGGCGAGACTCCCTCCGGCTGGGCCTCGCTGATGACCGTCACCCTGCTGATCGCGGGGGTGCAGTTCCTGATCCTCGGCGTGCTCGGGGAATATGTCGGGCGCGCCTTCATGTCGGCCAACGGCAAGCCGCAGGGCGTGGTACGGCAGGTGATCGCGGCCAAGGACCCGCCGGCATGATGCCCTATTGGTTGGCGTTGGCCGCCGCGATCACGACCTCCCTGGTCGGGCAGCTGCTGCTGAAGTCCGGCGCGAACGACGCGGTGGAGGCCGCCGGCGGCTTCATCCACCAGCTGTTCCGGCCGGCGACGATGATCGGCCTGGTCTGCTACGGCGGCGCGGCGCTTCTCTACATCGTGGCGCTTCGAAAGATCCCGATGAGCGTGGCGCTGCCCTGCACCGCCGCCTCCTACGTCGTCATCGCCATCGTCGGCTGGGCGGTGTTCGGGGAAAGCCTCGGCGCGGCCAAGATCGCGGCCATCGCGCTGATCTCGGCCGGCGTCGTGCTGCTGGCGACCACGGCATGAGGCGTCGGGGCATCCTGCTGCTGGGTGGGGTGCTCCTGCCCGCCACGGCGCGCGCCATGACGCCCTGCGAGCCGGGCACGCGCGCGGGCGTCCTCGCCGAGCTGCGCTTCGGCCTCCTGCTGCCCAATGGCGACGACGTGACCGACGCCCAGTGGCGGACCTTCCGCAGCGACATCCTGGACCCCGTGCTGCGCAGCCGGATCACCGAACGCGACGAGCCGCCGGTGACGCGGCCGCGCCCGCAGCGCATTCGCGCCGTCTTCGCCGAGGTCCGCGCCAGCTGGAGCCCCGACGCGCCGCCCGCCCTGCCGCCGGAAGTCCAATCCGTGATCCGCGCCTGGACCGCCCGCTTTCCCGAAGCGCCGGTCGAGGCCCGCCTGCTCCCGGTGTGCATTGCCGTGCGCTAGCGCCATGGCGCGGAGGTTTGCCGCGCTGCTGCTGCCCGCCCTGGCCGCCGCCTGCGCCGCGCCGCCGCCCGCCTGCCCGCCGGGCACCGAGGCGGCGACCGTCTCCGAGGCCTATTTCGGCCGGAATGTGCGGGACCGCGCGCCGGTCAGCGAGGCCGAGTGGCGCGCCTTCCTCGCCGATACCGTCACCCCCGCCTTCCCGGACGGGCTGACCGCGCTCGACGGGCGCGGCCAGTGGCGCAGCCGCGAAGGGCGCATCCTGCAGGAAGACAGCAAGGTGCTGGTCCTCATCCTGCCCGGCCAGGACGCCGCCACGGCGCGCGCCCGCCTCCGCCCGGTCGAGGAGGAATGGAAGCGCCGCTTCCGCCAGCAATCCGTGCTGACGGTCCATCGCAGCGCCTGCGTGGCCTTCTGAGCGGGCCTCAGTCCGCGTCGCCGATGCGGAAATAGACGCCGGCCACGCTGCCGGCTGCGCCGCAGTAATCGACCGGCGCCGGCCCGATCACACGGAGGCGCAGGCTGCTGCCGACGCGCCGCAATTCCAGCGCGCCATCCGCGGTCTCAAGCCAATCCTCGCGGTGGCTCTCCCCCTCCCCCTCGTACTCACAGGTCCAGGCGACGTGGAACACGTCCGCCGTGTTGGCCTCGATGCGATGCCGCCCCCGGCCGGCCTCGGCCACGGCCACCTGCCCCTGCACGCCGAACCAGACGCCGCCGATGCGCCAGGACGGCTCGTGCTGCACGCGCATCAGCCGCATGAGCCAGAACTCCATCGATCCGCGCAGCATGGCGCGCGGGTCGGTCTCGTCCAGGCTGCCATCCGGGCGGAAGAACAGGTGGCGCGACAGGCTGCGCCGCCAGGTGGCATCCTGGCGCCGGAGTGCGGCCGCGCTGTCCGCATCCAGCAGGCGCCCGAGTTCCTCGAGCCGCATGGCCCGCGCCTGATCGAGGATCGCAAGCCAGGGATCGGCGGCGATCGCCGCGTCGACCGCGCGCATCGCGCCCGCGCAATCGACATTCGCCCGGCGCGGGCAGCGCTCCTCGCCCCGGGCCGGCATGGCGAGGAGCAGCAGCGCAAGGAAGGCGGCGAGGCGCGTCGTCATCGCCGCCGAGGCTGCCACATCCCCGGGGCGAGCGGCGCCGAAGCGCTTCAGCCGAAGGCGCCGACCTCATGCGAGACCACCGCCGAGCATTCGCGCACCAGGGCGAAGATCCGCGCCATGGGGCCGAGGATGGCGGCGTGCTCGGCTTCGTAGGAGACGCCCTCCCGCGGGCCGGCCGCTTCCCCGAAATCCAGCCCCGTCGCAGGGTCGGGCGAGGCCGGAAAAATCTCCGCCAGCAGGTCGAGCGCCGGCGGCACGTCCAGCTGCAACAGCCGCGCGATCAGGCTGTCCCGCGTGGCGCCGTGGCGCGGGCTGAATTCGGGCAGGGCAACCGCGAGCAGCCAGAGCCGCTGCACCAGGCACAGCCGCACCGCATGCGCCAGCACCATCCGGTCCGGCATGCGCGGCAGGTCCGGCCAGGCGGCACGCAGCTTCTGGTGGTCCGCCTGCAGCCGGCGGAACATCCGCCGCGTCAGCGGCGAAATGCCGAGCCGTTCCAGCGCCTCGGCCACCGCGGTCAGCGCTTCCCGCCGCCCGGGGCGCTTGGTGAAGCCGGCGCGATCCAGCCAAGGCGACGGGTCCAGCATGTCCACCGCCGCGCGCAGCACGCCGAGGTCCGAGCATTCCGCCGCGCGCGCGGCCATCGCCATGGCGCGCGCGAAGCGCGGCGATCGCGCCCGCATGTCGGCGAAGGTGTCCGGGCTCGCGGCCGCCGCCGCGCCGAGCCCATGCAGCGAATTCGCCAGGAAGCCCAGCTGGTGCAGGATCGCGTTGTTCGGAATGGCGCGCAGCTGCGAGGGGTGGGTGATGCGCAGCGCGCCGCCCAGCCCGTCGGTCTGCCGCGCGGATGGCCGCGAGCCGGTCTTGTCGAGCAGCCCGGGGCCGAAGGCGCCGAGGATGGCGGCATAGCCCGGGTCCTCGACCAGGGCGGCGACCTCCCGCCGGACGGTGGCGAAGAAATCCGCGCCCCAATCGGCCTCGGCGTAGATCGGGTCGGGCTCGGCGGGCGGGGGCGCGAAGGCGTGTTCGGCGATGCGCGCGACGGTCGCGTGCGCCAGCGCGTCGGTGCCGAACAGCAGGTAGCCGTCGCCGCCCTGGAAGGCCGCTTCTTCCCGCAGCCGCAGCCCCGAGGAGACCAGCGCGGCCCGCGCCTGCGGCGGGGAGAGGTAGGCGAAGCGGTCGGCGAGGCTGCCCGGATGCCCGCCGCGGCCGATGCTTTCCCCATGCGTGTCGAACAGCACCAGCTCGATGCCCTCGAGCCCGTGCCGGCGCATCTGCTCGGCAAGCCGGATCTTGAGCCGTTCCGCGAGGTAGGAGGCGGCGAGCTGCCCGACATAGCGCCCGGAATCGGAATAGCCGAATTGCAGGCAGAGCCGGCCATGGGCGCGGAGGTAGTCGCGGAAATGCGGGCTGCGCAGCGCTTCCTCGAGCACCCGCTCGCCGCGCTCCAGCGCCTCCGCCGTCTCGAACAGGGGCGAGATCTCGATCCGCTCAGCGATGCCCAGGCGCCTGGCCAGCCACAGCGCGGCAAGCAGCGTGTAGCCTGTCTCGGTCTCGGCGATCAGGAAGCGGACGGGCTGGCTCGCATCGATGTGCTTGAGCATCTGCGCGACGGTCATCATCAGCCGCGCGGCGGAGGCCTTTTCCGCCAGCAGCGCGCCGTAGTCGACCGGCACGGGCGCGACCTCGGCCAGCGCCGCGTTCACCTGGGCGAGCAGCCCGCGCCGCCCGGCCGGGTCGTCGGGTGCCGCGGCGAGCCCCAGGCGCTGGCGCAGCGCATTGTGGATCTGCGTCGCGTTCAGCCGGACATGGGTGTGCGCCAGCGCCAGCCCATGCGCGGCGAGTCCCGCCCGCTGCACCGCCAGCGCCTGCCGCGCGGCCGCATCCGGGGCCGCGGCGATGGCGGCGGGGAACAGGTCGAGCAGCGCGGCGGGGGTGGTCAGCGCCGCCGCCTGGCCGCCGAGCATGGCCTGGGCGAAGGCCTGCACCGATTCCGCCGTCGTCTTCACCGGCGCGGCCTCGATCTGCGCGGCGACGGCGGCCTCGGCGGCGCGGGCGCGGTCCACGATCGGCGCGGCGCAATCGCCCAGCGGCGCCAGCCGGTCGGCCAGCCGCGCCAGTTGCAGCCGCTTCATGCACAGGCGCAGCCGCAGCGTGTCCTGCCAGCCGATATCGGTGCGCCCATCCGTGTCGTAGCCGACCCAGGAGGACATGATGACAGGGGCCGGCTGTAGCGCGAGGGCGCGGTCCCCCCAGACCGCCTGCCCCGCCTCGATCAGCGCGGCGGCGAGCGCATCGAGCGCATCCCGCCCGCGCGCGATGGCCGCGGCGGCCTGGTCGAATTCCGCCTCCAGCGTCGGCGGCGCCGGGCGATGGGCCAGCCCTTCGGGCAGCGGCGCGCCGCAGGCGGCCGCGGCGAGCGCCGCACCTGTCTCCGGCGGCAGGGAGAAGGTGGGGTGCGCGGTGAAGACGGCGGCGAAGCGCGGCCGTTCCACCGCCTCCCGATACGTGGCGAAGGGGATGGGGCTGTCGTCGGGATCCGGCCGCACGAGCCGCGCGGCGACCGCGGCCAGCGCCGCGGCGTCGTCGCCGAGCCTGGCATAGGCGGCGAGCCGGCCCGCCCGGTCCGCGGCCGCGTCGCGCGCCAGGCCCGCGACCAGGGTAGCCAGGTCGTCCGCCGTGACCCGCCCTTCATCCATCGCCCGGCTGATGTCGAGCGCCACGAGCAGGACCGGGTCGCCGAAGGGGTCGGCGGCGGCGGCTTCCCGCGCGATGCGCAGGCGGGCGAGCAGGTCGGGCGGGGCGGCGGCATCGTCCATCCCGTCATGCTGCACCCGCGAAGACGCGGAAAGCGAGTCGGAAACGCAACGCAGCGGCCCTCGACAGCCGCGCCCGGCAGGGCGAGGCTTCGCCCACGACCGGAGGGAAAGCACGTCCATGAGCCTGCTCGAAAGCCTGAAGGGGCGCCTGCGCCTGCCGCTGATCGGCTCGCCGCTCTTCATCATCTCGGTGCCCGATCTCGTCGTCGCGCAATGCACCTCGGGCGTGATCGGCTCCATGCCGTCCCTCAACGCGCGGCCGGTCGAGCAGCTCGACGAATGGCTGGCCGAGATCAAGGAACGGCTCGCGGCGCACGATGCCGCGCATCCGGACCGGCCTTCGGCGCCCTTCGCGATCAACCTGATCGTCCACCGGTCCAACGACCGGCTGGACCAGGACCTCGCGCTCTGCGTGAAGCACCGCGTGCCGCTGATCATCACGAGCCTCGGCGCGCGGCCGGAGGTGAACGAGGCGATCCATTCCTATGGCGGCTACGTCATCCACGACGTGATCAACCAGACCTTCGCGCACAAGGCGGTCGAGAAGGGGGCGGACGGGCTGGTGCTGGTCGCCGCGGGCGCGGGCGGGCATGCCGGGGCGCAATCCCCCTTCGCGCTGCTGCAGGAAACCCGCGCCTGGTTCGACGGGCCCGTCGCCCTGTCGGGTGCGATGGCGCATGGCCGGTCGATCCTGGCGGCCGAGGCGATGGGCGCGGACTTCGCCTATATGGGCAGCGCCTTCATCGCGACGGCGGAAGCCCGCGCGGTGGAGGACTACAAGCGCATGATCGTCGAGAGCGCGGCGCAGGACATCGTCTACACGAACCTCATCACCGGCGTGCACGGCAACTACCTGAAGCCCTCGCTCCGCAATGCGGGGCTCGACCCGGACAACCTCGCCGGCGTCGAGGGCTCCCAGATGAATTTCGGCACCGACCGCAAGCGCAAGTGGAAGGACATCTGGGGCGCCGGGCAGTCGGTGGGCGGCGTGGGCGCGGTGGTGCCGACGGCGGCGCTGGTCGACCGGCTCGCGGCGGAATACGCGGCGGCGCGGCAGCGAATGGCGGCGGGGTCGCCGCTGCTGAACGCCGCATGGGGGCGGCGCGCGGCGGCCTAAAGCACCATCCGATCACACTGAATCAGTGTGATCGGATTTCGCGCTGCAGAATCGATGGTTTCTGGAGCAAGAAATCCGATCAGCCGTTTCCGGCCGGTCGGATATTGCTCTAGGAAGAACCGCGTCGCGAGGACGGGGGGCGGCCGCCCGGGCCGCCTTTCAGCGCGGCCCGCGTTCCAGGGCGATGCTGGCGCGGTGCGACAGCCGCACGCCGATCGCGAAGTCGCCGCCACGGCCCATGCCCTGCCAGGCGACCAGGCCGACGGAAAGGTCGCGCGCGACCTCGCGCTCGACGAAGGCGCCGATGTCCACCACCGCGCGGTTCCTGGTGGCGTCGCGATCCTGCCCGTCGACCATGAGCCCCGCCGACCAGCCATCCGCCATGGCGAAGGCGAGGCTTCCCTGCACGACCCAGCGTTCCGCCGCCTCCGCACGGCGGGACGCGACGGCGAAGCGGCGGCCGAGCGAGACGTCCATCGTCACGCCCTCGGCCAACTTCGTATAGGCCTCGACGCGCAGCAGGTGATCGAGCCGCCCGCTGCCGAGGGACGTCGCCGTCGCCGAGGGAAGGCGCGTCTGCAGCGAGACGCCGAGGCCATGATCGCCATCCTCGGTCTCGGCCAGGGTTTGTCCGAGCGTGAGGCGGACATCGCCGAGCGCCGCATCGCTCCGGCTGCGCGGCGCGGCCGTCGCGCGATCCTCCGCGACCGGCGGGCCGAAGGCGTCCTGGGCGGATGGCGCGTAGGTCGGCAGGCGAAGGGCGAAGCGGGTGGCGGCGCCGACCAGCACCAGGTCGACGGACTCGCCGACGCCGAAGCGCGCCGCGGCGGCGCCGCCCCCGCGCGCGTCCGAATAGTCGCGGACCGTGTCGAAGCGGAACTCCGCGGCAGCCGCCTGCCCCGGGCCCGCAAGGACCCATGGGCAGGCAGCGGCGAGAATGCCGAGGGCCGCGCGCCACCTTCGCCACGCCATCGGCGAACGCCGCCGCGTCGGCGTGGTGCGCATGGCGGCGGCCCCCGGCGAGGTCATCACGCGCCGAGCGTCGGAAGCGCGCTGGTGCGGCGGTCCTGGCGACGGTCGTTGCGGCGGTCCTGCTGCCGGTCCTCGCGACGCGGGCCTTCGCTCGCCTCGCGCGCCAGCACGAAGGGCGCGTCCTGCGTCTCGAGCGCGCTCGTGCGGCGGTCCTGGCGGCGGTCGTTGCGGCGGTCCTGCTGCCGGTCCTCGCGACACGGGCCTTCGCTCGCCTCGCGCGCCAGCACGAAGGGCGCGTCCTGCGTCTCGAGCGCGCTGGTGCGGCGGTCCTGGCGGCGGTCGTTGCGGCGGTCCTGCCGCCGGTCCTCGCGGCGCGGGCCTTCGCTCGCCTCGCGCGCCAGCACGAAGGGCGCGTCCTGCGTCTCGAGCGCGCTCGTGCGGCGGTCCTGGCGGCGGTCGTTGCGGCGGTCCTGCTGCCGGTCCTCGCGACGCGGGCCTTCGCTCGCCTCGCGCGCCAGCACGAAGGGCGCGTCCTGCGTCTCGAGCGCGCTGGTGCGGCGGTCCTGGCGGCGGTCGTTGCGGCGGTCCTGCCGCCGGTCCTCGCGGCGCGGGCCTTCGCTCGCCTCGCGCGCCGGAACCACGAGTTCCTGGCCGGCGACGGGCAGGACCGCGACGGTGCTGCTGGCGGCCGAGGCGGAGTGCGGCGCCAGGGCGATGATGGATGCGCCGACCAGAAGCGTGGCGATGAACGAGTTTCGCATGTGACTTCCTCCTGAGGCCCAGCCTCATGCCGGGCAGGAGGTGTTCTGCATCGCCCGTGCCATGCGGGCCGGCAGCGCGCCGAAAATCGCAACGCGTTGGAATCATTGCCTTACGGAATCGGCGCACGGATCGGCGAGTGGGGCAGCCGGGGGTTTTCACCAATCCGCGCCGGGTGCACGTCCCCCGCGACGCGCGATCGACGTGCGCGTGTCGCCGCTCACCCCGTCGCCGGGCCGCCATGCCCGCGGCCGCGCAGCCAGGCGATGGTGCCCGACAGCGCCGCGACATCACGCCGCAGCTTCGCCCGCTGTCCTGTCAGCGCATGCCCGGCGGCCTTGCCGAGCAGCCGTCGCGCCTGGCGCAGCCCTTCGCGGCGCGCCTCGGCCTCCCCTTCCCACTTCGCGAGGAAGTGCAGCCGCGACCAGCCCATATGCCGTGCCTTGAGCCGGTCGATCGCCGCGGAGGGCGCGCTCGACCGGCCGCCCTCGTGCAGCACCTCCGCTGCCGGCAGCAGCACAAGGCCGTGGCCACCCGCGCGCGCCGCGGCGCACAGGTCGTCATCCTCGAAGTACAGGAAGAAGGCCTCGTCGAAGCGCAGCCGCGCGGAGCCGCGCAGCAGCAGGCAGGCGCCCGACAGGAACTCGGCGCAGAGCGGTCCCTCCGGCCAGGGCTCGCCCGCGGGGCGACGCTGCATCCGCCGCCGCCGCGCCTGGCCGGTATCCCAGGACCGCACCAGCCCGCCCGCGCCGTCGCGGATCATCGGGGCGAGGATCGCCGCATCGGGGAAGGCATCCGCCGCGGCGACCAGCGTGGCGACGGCCTCGGCCGACAGGCGCGCATCGGGATTCGCCAGCAGCGCGAATTCGGTCGCGACGGCATCGAGGCCAAGGTTGCAGCCGGCGCCGAAGCCGCGATTCGTCTCGCTGCGGATCACCTCGGCCCCGGCGGCGCGCGCCAACCCGGCACCGCCATCGGTGCTCGCATTGTCCACGAGCACGAGGCCGAGCCCCGGCGGCAGCGCGGCGAGGAAGCCGGCCAGCGCCGTGGCGCTTTCATGCGCCACGGTCACCACCGTGACGCGGGTGAGCGGCGCCGCGGTCATGCGCGCGGTCCGCGCGACGCTATCATGCGCGCGGTCCGCGCGACGCTGTCAGGCGCCGAGGTCGCGCAGCGCGGCGCAGATGCGTTCCACCTGCGCGTCCGTCAGTTCCGGATACATGGGCAGGCTCAGCACCTCGCCCGCCGCCTTCGCGGTTTCGGCGCAGCCGGCGGGGCCGAGCGGCGTGCGGTCCTGGTAGGCGGATTGCAGGTGGACAGGCACGGGGTAGTGGATGCCGGTGCCCACGCCCTGCGCCTTGAGCTGCGCCTGGATGGCCGCGCGGTCTTCGGTGCGCAGCACGTATTGGTGAAAGACGTGCTCGGCCCCGGGGCGGCGGTGCGGGGGCGCAATGGAGGACCCGGCGAGCGCCGCGTCATAGGCGGCGGCGATGGCGCGGCGGCGGGCGTTGCCGGCGTCGAGCGCCGTGAGCTTCACGCGCAGGATGGCGGCCTGGATCTCGTCGAGGCGCGAATTCACGCCGACCATGCTGCTGATGTAGCGCTCCTTCCACCCGTACTGGCGGATGGCGGCGATGCGTTCGGCAAGTTCCGCGTCGGCGGTGGCGAGCACGCCGCCATCGCCGAGCGCGCCGAGGTTCTTCGTCGGGTACAGCGAGAAGGCCGCGGCGGTGCCGATGGTGCCGAGCATACGGCCGCCGAGCGTGGCGCCGTGGCACTGGGCGCAATCCTCGATCAGCGGGATGCCGCGGGCGCGCGTCGCTTCCAGCATCGGCCCCAGGTCGCAGGCCTGGCCGTAGATGTGCACGGCGATGACGGCGCGGATCGGCGGCAGGCCCGGCGGCGGGTGGTCGAGCACGCTCAGCAGCTCGTCCGGGTCCATGGTGTAGGTGTCGGGATCGATGTCGAGCAGCAGCGGCGTCGCCCCCACCATCTCCACCGCCGCGACCGTCGCGACCGCGGTGTGGGAGACGGTCGCGACCGTCATGCCCGGCCCGATGCCGAGGCCGCGCAGGATCAGCGCGAGCGCGTCGGTGCCGTTGGCGCAGCCGACCGCGTGCTGTCCCGCACCCAGCCAGGCGGCGAACTCGGCCTCGAAGGCCGCGCCTTCCTTGCCGAGGATGTACCAGCCGGAGTCGAGCGCGCGCGCGACGGCGGCGTCGATCTCGGCCTTCTGGGCGCGGTAGCCGGCACCGGGGTCGGCCTGGGGGATCATGGCGAGGGTGGGCGCGTTCATGGGCAGGGCCTTAAAGATAGTCGGCGAGGCGGGGACGATACCATGCGAGGGAGCGGGAGAGCCCCTCATCCAGGTCGACCTTCGGCGCCCAGCCTGAAGCGTTTCGGAAGGCGCGGTCGTCGGCGGCGTAGGACCCGATATCGATCGGCGCGCGATCGGCGGGGAATTCCTTCGTCTCGAAGGACCCCTGCCCGCCATTGGCCGCGATCAGCCGCCGCGCGAGGTCGGTCAGCGACACGGGCGGGCTGCCGCCGATGTTGAAGACCTGGCCGGCGAGCGCCGGTTCGGACGCCTTCTCGGCGGCGACCAGGAAGGCGTCGGTCACGTCGTCGGCATAGGTCAGGTCGCGCAGCTGGGCGCCACCCCAGACCTCGAAGGGCTCGCCTTCCAGCACGCGGCGGATCCAGATGCCGAGGAAGGTCTGCCGCGCATCGCGGATGCGCAGCCGCGGCCCGTAGCAATTGGTCAGGCGCAGCGAGACGACGGGGCGGTGGTGCACCCGCTGTTCCAGCAGCCAGTACTGTTCCCCCGCCCATTTCGACACGCCGTTGGCGTCGGGCGGATTGACCGGATGAAGCTCATCGACCGGCAGGCTGCGCGGGCGGCCGTAGAACTGGCGGGTGGAGGCGTGCACCACCGCCGCCCTGGGCGCGACTTCCCGCATCACGCCGATGAGCCGCACCTGGGCGACGGCGTTGATGGCGATGTCGGCGACCGGGTCCTTCTGCCCGCCCATGTGGGAGGTCTGGGCGGCCATGTTGAACAGCACGTCCACGCCCTCGCACAGGGAATGGAGCTCGGTGTCGCGGATGTCCCCGCGCACCAGCAGCACGCCCGCGCCGTCGAGGTTGCGGGCCGAGGCGCCGCCATCGGGCATCATCGCGTCGAGCGCCGTGACGCGCGCGCCGAGCCCGGCCAGCGCGTGGCAGAGGTTCGAGCCGAGGAAGCCCGCGCCCCCCGTCACCAGCACGCGGCGGCCACGCCAGAAGCCAGGGGTCACCATCCTGCGGTCGATCCTTTCCAGTGCCCTGATGGTCGTCCCGGAATGCGGCGGAATGTCGCCGCGCCCGGGGCCGATTTGCGATGCCGCGCGGGATACGCGATTCCGGCGCGCCGCGCACGCCGGGGAAGTTCAATCCGCCTGCCGCCGCGCGGCATGGTCGGCGCCGAGCGCGCGCCGCGTGCGCATGATCTCGGCGAAGCCGAACAGCAGCAGCACCTGGCCTGCGATCACCTGGATCGATGCCAGCAGCCGGATGCCGTCGTCATGCGGGGTGAGGTCGCCATAGCCGACCGTCGCCTGGGTGATCAGGCTGAAATAGAGCGCATCGGGGAAGGGCAGCGGCACCGGCCCCTGCGGCCCGTGGAACAGCGGCTCCAGCGAGAGCCCCTGGGCGATGCGGTAGAAGCAGGCGAAGACCACCACCAGCATCGCGTACATCGCCAGGAAGGCGACGATGGGCACCAGGATGCGCGCGGCGCGCCCGGCCAGTTCCTCGGTGATCAGCGCCATGTCGGTCAGCAGCAGCACGACGCCGCGCACCGAGGCGGCGACCACCAGCGCGATCACACCCATCGCCGCGATGATCGCCGTCCCCTGCTCCAGCATCGGCAGGCGGTTCACCGGCAGGGCGAGCGAGAAGGCGCCCACCGCCCAGACCGGGATCAGCCAGCGCGCCATGCGCGGCAGGTGCCCCAGGTCGAAGGGATGTTCCTGTTCCGCCACCAGCCGGAGCGACCGCCGCCGCCACCACACCGCGGCGAGGAAGGTGACGACGGGCAGCAGGAAGGCGACGGCGCGCGCAAGGTCGGGCGCCAGGGGGAAGGCCGCGCGCCCCATCACGGCAAACAGGCAGGCATAGACGGCGAGCCCCGCCGAGGTCCCGAAGGCGACATGCAGCCCGTGCGGGAACAGCAGGTAGAGCGTGCCCAGGCCGAGGGCCGCGACGCCGATGACGAGGTAGGGGAACACCGTCCCCTGGTCCGCCACCCCGCCCGCGACCAGCAGCCCGAAGCCGAGCGTCATGGCGAACGAGCGCAGCCAGCCCTGCGGCAGGCGGCGGCGCGGCGCGGCAGGGTTCACGCGGCGGGTGCCAGCGCCACCCCGGTGATCTCGACCTTCCAGGCGGGATCGACGAGCGGCGCCTCGATCGTCATCCGCGCAGGCTTGTGGGCGGGGTCGAGCCAGGCATCCCAGGCGCGGTTCATGCCCGGCGCGTCGCGGATGTCGGCCAGCACCACGGTCACGGAGACCAGGGCGCGCTTGTCGGTCCCGGCTTCGGCCAGCAGCGCGTCCACCTGGCGCAGGATGTCCGCGGTCTGGCCCTCGGCGTCGAGCGTCGCGTCGTCCGCGACCTGGCCCGCCAGCCAGACGAAGCCGCCGGCGACCACCGCGCCGGACAGGCGCCCTTCCTCCGCCAACCGCCGAATCAGCATGACGTCACTCCCTTCCTGGCCGCGGATCGGCCATATGCGCGCACGGAGGTTCATCCCATGCGGCCGATTCTCGCCAACCTCATTCTGGCCAGCCGGTGGCTCGCCGCGATCTTCCTGATCGGGCTGACGGTGGCGCTCGGGCTTTTCGCCCTGCGCTACCTGACGAAGCTGTGGAAGTTCGGCACCACGGTGTTCAGCGCGCCCGAGGACCAGGCGCTGCTCGACCTGCTGCACCTGCTCGACTGGACGCTGGTCGCGGCGCTGGTGGTGATGGTCATCCTCGCCTCCTGGGACAGCCTGGTGCAGCCCTTCGGGGAAGGGACCAAGGCGGAGGGGATGTCCTGGATCCGCAAGCTCGACCCGGGGAACCTCAAGGTGAAGCTGGCGGGGTCGATCGTCGCGATCTCCTCGATCCAGCTGCTGCAGATGTTCATGCGCGGGGATGGCTACTCGGACCGGACGCTCGCCTGGGCGCTCGGGCTGCATGCGGTGTTCCTGGTCGGCGCGCTGGTGCTCGCCATCACCGACCGCATCGCGGCCAGCACCAAGGCCACCGGCAAGGAGTAGCCGGGGCTTCGGCGGCACGGCGAATCCGCGGAATCCCTTAGCCCGCCGACCTCATGCGGAAGATGAGGTCCGGCGCGGAGCGCGCCGTGGCGACTCGCGTTTTTCTTCCGTGAATTTGGCCGCCACGCATCATTCCGATGTCGATTCCACTTGTCACGCGCCCGTGTCAGATGGAGATATTCGCGCATAGGTTGAGAAGGACGACGGTCTCCCACCATGAGTGCCACCGGCCCGTCGGCGCGACACCCCAAGCGCCTCGACAACGTCATCCGCGACCGGCTCAGGACCTGGCCGCAGCGGCCGCCGGGCACCGCGGCGCTCGGCGCCGAGGGGGCCTGGATGCGCGGCCGGCCGAGCGAGGGCGAACCCGTCGCCCAGCCCTACCTCAAGATCCCGGGCTCCGACCGCATGCGCACCATCCCCGACGGGCTCTGGCTGCATTTCGGCGGCACGGCGGAGGACCCCTATGCCGACATCCTCTGCATCGAGGCCTGCTCGACCTACCAGAACCTGCTCGACAAGCGGTCGCGCTTCGCGCCCTCCACCGTCGCGCTGCTCGCCCATTGCCCGCTGCCCTGGCTGCTCGCGCCGCTGCAGGCCAACGACACCACCCCGCGCTGGGCGATCATCCCCTTCCTGTCGGCCGCGCCTGGCGCGGGCCTTACCCTGCCGGTGCGGGACCTGCGCGTGCTCTATGGCCTGCAGAGGGACCAGTATGACGGCTTCGCCCGCCACCAGGTGCCGCACCCGCATGAGTATTTCTGCCCCATGGAGGCGCTGACGGCGCATGAGGGGCATGAGAACCCGGCGATGCGCTCCCTGCTCGGCCGCGCCTGCGCCGCCTCCGCCTTCATGGTTCCGCCCTGAATCAGGGCATGGGCGCATATCTCCTGGGCAGAATCGCGGGGCCGGCCCGATCTTCGGTCCGCCGCGCCCTTGCCCTGGACCGTCTCCTTGCCGCAGAGAATGCCGCCAACAGGCGTTCAGGGAGACAGAACCGATGGTCCCAGGCTTCACGCGGCGCACCGCCCTCCTCGCGGCGGGCGGGCTGCTCGCCGCGCCCCATGTGGCGCGCGCCCAGGCGCAGAGGCTGCGCATGACCCTCGACTGGGCCTTCCAGTCGCCCAACGCCTTCGCCCTGCTCGCGCGCGAGAAGGGCTATTTCCGCGAAGCCGGCATCGAGGTGACGATCGACCGCGGCCAGGGCTCGGGCGGCGTGCCGGTGGCGCTCGCCGGCGGCTCCTACGACATGGGCTATGCCGACCTGAACCCGGCCATCCGCTTCATGGCGGAAAACCCGGACCGCGGCATCGTCGCCGTCGCCGTGCTGCACGACCGCAGCCCGCTCTGCGCCATCGTCCGCGCCGACGGGCCGATCCGCACGCCCAGGGACCTGGAAGGCAAGCGGCTCGCCGCACCCGATTTCGACGCCGGGCGCCAACTGTTCCCCGCCTTCGCAAAGGCCGCCGGCATCGATGCGAGCCGCGTGAACTTCATCTCGGTCACGCCCGCGCTGCGGGAGCCGATGCTGGTCCGCCGCGAGGCCGATGGCGTGACGGGCTTCGTCACCACCTCGGCCCTGGCGCTGAAGGGCATCGGGCTGGATCACCCGGCGCAGCGGGTGATGATGTACTACGACCACGGGCTGAACCTGTATGGCGGCGCGCTGCTGACCACCCGCGCCTTCATCGAGCGCAACCCGGCCATCGTCCGGGGCGCGACCGCGGCCCTGATGAAGGGCTTCCGCGAGACGGTGCGCAACGGGCAGGAGATGATCGACACGCTGCGGCGCATCGAGCCGCTGACCGACGTCGCGCTGGAACGCGAGCGGCACCAGCTGAACCTCGAGCGCGTGATCATGAGCGACCATGTGCGCGCCAACGGCCTGTCCAGCGTCGACATGGCGCGGCTGCAGACGGGCATCCGGGCGGTGGAGGAGGCCTACAACCTCCAGCCGCGACTGCAGGCGGCGCAGATCTACACGCCGGACTTCCTGCCGCCGGCCGCCGATCGCGCGATCTGAAGGGCCGCGGAGGAGAACCTCCCCCGCACCCCCTCCCTTCTTTGTCTTTCTGGTTCCAAAGAAGGTTGAGGGGGGTCCGGGGGGAGAAGTTCCCTTCTCCCCCCGGCCTTCCGGCACGCCACGTGCCAGGACACACCCCATGACCCTCGCCGCCCGCCCCTTCGTCCAGATCGACAACGTCGCCATGCGCTATGGCGGCGTGGAGGGCACGCTCGCCCTTCGCGAAGCCAGCCTCGATGTCGGGGAGGGCGAGTTCGTCGCCGTCGTCGGCCCCTCGGGCTGCGGCAAATCCACCCTCATGCGCCTGGTCACCGGCCTGTGGCCGCCGACGGAAGGCACGGTCATCGTCGGCGGGCAGGAAGTCGCGGGCCCGCTGTCGATCGCCGGCATGGCCTTCCAGAACCCCACGCTGCTGCCCTGGCGGAACATCCTCGACAACGTGATGCTGCCGCTCGAGGTGGTGCAGCCGCACCGCAAGCAGTTGCGCGCCCAGCGCGGCATGTACGAGCGCAAGGCGCGCGACCTGCTCAAGCTGGTGGGGCTCGCGGGGTTCGAGGCGAAATTCCCCTGGCAGCTCTCGGGCGGGATGCAGCAGCGCGCCTCGCTCTGCCGCGCGCTGATCCACGACCCGCGCCTGCTGATGCTGGACGAGCCCTTCGGCGCGCTCGACGTCTTCACGCGGGAGGATCTGTGGGACGTGCTCCAGGATGTCTGGATCGCGCGCAAGCCGACCGTCATCCTTGTCACCCACGACCTCAAGGAAGCGGTCTACCTGTCGGACCGGGTGCTGATCATGTCCTCCCGGCCCGGGCGCATCATCGCGGAACGCACCGTGCCCTATCCCCGCCGCCGCAGCCTCGACCTGACCTACCAGGCCGAGTTCCAGGCGATCGTCCACGAATTGCGCGACCGCATATCCGACGCGCGGAAGGCGGAGGCCGCCGAAGATGCCCGCTGACGCCCCGCGCAGCGCCGAGGCGCTGGTCGAAGCCGCCCGCCGGCGCCGCCGGCTGGAACGCGCCCTGCCCTGGCTCGTCATCGCCGGCATGTTCGTCGCGTGGGAGATCCTGGTCCGCGCGCTGTCGATCCAGCCCTTCATCCTGCCCGCGCCGACGCTGATCGCCGAGAGCATGGGCAAGTGGTGGCAGCCGCTGCTGACCAACGCCTGGGCGACGCTGGTCACGACGGTGATCGGCTTCCTGATGGCGGTGGTCTTCGGCCTCGCGCTCGGCGTCGCGATCGGGTCCTCGGTGCTGGTCTATCGCGGCCTGTATCCGCTGCTGATCGCCTTCAACTCGGTGCCCAAGGTCGCGGTGGTGCCGATCCTGGTGATTTGGTTCGGCGCCGGCTTCTGGCCCGCGGTGCTGACCGCCTTCCTGATCTCCTTCTTCCCGATCGTGGTGAATGTCGCGACCGGCATCGCGACGGTGGAACCGGAATTGCGCGACGTGCTGCGCGCGCTGGGTGCGAAGCCGCGGGACATCATCACGAAGGTCGGCCTGCCGCGGGCCATGCCGTATTTCTTCGCCTCCCTGAAGGTCGCGATCACCGTCGCCTTCGTGGGCTCGATCATCAGCGAGACGGTGGCGGCCAACGAGGGAATCGGGCATCTGATGCTCGTCGCCTCCTCCCGCTTCGACGTGCCGCTGGTGTTTGCCGGGCTCATCGTCACCGGCGTGATGGGTGTCGCGATGTACTGGGTTGCGGTGACGATCGAGGAGCGGACGACGGGATGGGCAACGCGCGGGCAGAACGATCCGAGGCTCGCGACGGGGGGATGAGCCCGCCGGGCGTTCGGCTCGGCATGCTGACGCCGTCGTCGAACACCGTGCTGGAACCGGCGACCGCTGCGCTGCTCGCCGGCACGCCGGACATCACCGCGCATTTCCAGCGCCTGCGCGTGCTGTCCATCACGCTCGATGGCGGATCGACCGGCCAGTTCGACGCGGCCCCCATGCTCGCCGCGGCCGGGATGCTGGCCGACGCCAAGGTGCACGCGATCTGCTGGAACGGCACCTCGGGCTCCTGGCTCGGGCTCGAGGCCGACCGCGCGCTCTGCGCCGCCATCACGGACGCCACGGGCATCCCGGCCACGACCGCGACGCTCGCGCTGCATGACGCTCTGCGCGCGCTCGCCGCCAGGCGCATAGGGCTGGTGACGCCCTATCTCGGCAGCGTGCAGGCGGCGATCCTCGCGAACCTCGCCGCGGCGGGCTACGAGCCGGGGCCCGAGCGGCACCTCGAGGATCCGGGCAACTACTCCTTCGCCGAGCATCCGGACGACCTCGTCGCGCGCCTGACGGCGGAGGTCGCGGCGGAAGGCTGCGACGCGATCGCGATCCACTGCACGAATTTCCGCGGCCTGCGTGCCGCCGCCGAGGTCACCGCGGTGCCGGTGCTCGATTCCGTCGCGGTGGCGCTGTGGGGCGCGCTGCGGGCGGCGGGCGCGGCGCCGGCGCGGGTGCCTGCGCTCGGGGTGCTCGCCCGGCTCGACTGAACCGAAATCCCCGCCGCGCGCGATCGCCAGCATTCAATGGGTCCAGATTCAATAGTGAATTCATTCTTTAAAAGAAATATTGAATATCGAAAGTATTCTCTGAAGAAATATTAACGCCCGCTAAGTCATCGAACATGCCTAGGCTCCCGGATACTCCCCGCTCGCGGAGGATCCGATGATGCAGGCATCCGCACCGTCGCCTGTGCGAGTTGGCACAGATTCGGCGCGCCTCGGCGGCCACGGTCGCGGCATGAACAGACTTGCGCCGCTGCTCCTCGCCCCGCTCCTCGCGCTCGCCGCTCCGGCCTCGGCGCGGCTCCTGCTCGAGACGCTCGACCCGCCCGTGATGCTGGAGCAGGACGGCAGGCCGGCCGGCCTGCTCACCATTCCGCCCAATGCCGCCGCCGCCAGGCTGCCGGCGGTGCTCGTCGTGCCGGACCTGCTCGGCCCGGACAGGCGCAGCGATGCCTATGTCGAGCAGCTGGTCGGCGCGGGCCTCGTCGTCCTCGAAGTCACCGCCGAGCCCGAGCAGCTGTCGGGCGACGACGTCCGCCGCGCCAAGGCGGCGCTCGCCCGCCATCCGCGGATCGACATCTCGCGCATCGGGCTGCTCGCCTTCGGCCATGGCGGCTTCGTCGCCGCCCAAGCCTTCGCCGGGCAGGATCCCTTCGCCGCGCGGGTGCTGCTCTATCCCGGCTGCGGCGCGCTGCTCGGCGCGCTGCCCGCGGATGCGCCCCCGCCGCGCGGCCGGCTCCTGCTGCTGCACGGCACGGCGGACGAGGCGAACCGGGAGCCGGATTGCGCCACGCTCGCCGCGCGCATCGCGGGTCCCGAGCCGGCGCGCCGCGTCGCCTATCGCAGCGCCGGCTATGCCTGGGACTTCCCGCAGGCGGAGCCGCTCTCGCCCTGGCGGCACCCCGCGCCGGGGCTCGCCGGGCGCGTGACGGTGCGCGGCTGGCCCGCGCTCACCGCGCTCTCGGCGGCGGAGGCGGCTGGTTTCCTCGCGTCCATGCCGGCGGTGGGCTGGTGAGGGGCCGCGCGGTGCCGGCCGAGGACGGGGCGCCCGCCGCTGCCCCGATGCACGCCATCCCCCGCGCGCACGGCCCGGGCGGTCCGGGCCTGCCGCGGCCACGACCACGCGATGCGGCCCCGCGCGCATGGAACCGGGACCCCGCCCGGGCCGACGGCCCGTCCGGCACGCTCGACGAGCGCGACGCCCTCTTTCCCGGCTGGCGCGTGGTGGCCGGCGCCTTCATCGTCTGCCTGGTGGGCTTCGGCGCGATCTATTCCTGCGCCGCCTTCGCCGAGGAGATCGCCGCGACCTTCGGCGCCTCCCGCATCTCGAGCAGCTTCATCCTCGCCCTGTCCGGCGCCTGCTGCTTCGTGGTCAGCGGCCTGACCGGCCCGCTGGCCGACAGGGTGGGGCCGCGCGCGCTCGCGGTGGCGGGCATGGCGACGGTGGCGCTCGGCCTGGTCAGCGGCGCCGCCGCGCGGAGCATGACGGAACTGCTCATGACCTATGGCGTTCTGGTCGGGCTCGGCGCCGGCTTCGCCTACGTGCCCGCGATGGCGGCGGTGCAGCGCTGGTTCGTCGCGGCGCGCGGCCTCGCCTCGGGCATCGCCGCGGCGGGCGTCGGCTTCGGCACCGCGCTCGTGCCGCCCATGGCGGCGCTGCTGCGGGAATTCGGGGATTGGCGCACCGCCTTCCTCATCTCCGGCGCGGCCGCCGCGCTGGTCGGCATCGCCGGCGCGCTGCTGCTGCGACCGAGCCCGGAGGCCTGCGGCCTGCGGCCGGACGGTCCCGAGGGCGTCGCCACGGCGCCGTCGGGGGAGGTGCCCGACCTCGTCATCGGGACGAAGCGCTTCGGCCTGTTCTACCTCGGCACGCTGCTGCTCCAGATCCCGCTCGCCCTGCCCTTCGCGCATCTCGTGGCGAGCGCGCGGGACCTCGGCGTCCCGCCCGGGGATGCGCTCGGGCTGCTCGGCGTCATGGGCGTCGGTTCCATCGCCGGCCGCTTCCTGATCGGCGCGGTGGCGGACCTTGCGGGGCGGGCGCTGGTCTTCCTCGCCGTCGCCGGTCTCTCCTCGCTGCTGACGCTGCTCTGGGCCGGGGCGGACGGGCTGGCGCTGCTCGTCGTCTTCGCCGCGCTGTTCGGCGCCGCCTATGGCGGCGTCATCGCGCTGCTGCCGGCCTTCGCCGCCGATGTCTTCGGCCGGCGCGCGGCCGGCACCGTCATCGGCATCGCCTATACGGGGCGGGGGATCGCGCTGCTCGGCGCGCCGCCCGGCTTCGCCGTGCTGGCCGAAGCCGCTGCGGGCCATGGCGCAGCGACGGCGATCGGGGCGGGGCTCGGCCTGGTGGGCGTGGCCCTGCTGCTGCGGGTCGCCCGGCACCGCCACGCCGGCTGAACCGGGCGCGGCCATGCCGCGCGGCGCGGGACGATCCGCGCCGCGCGTGACAGGTCAGCGCCGCGTCGGCGCGTCCGCCGTGCGGATCGCCGCCGGGCCGCCATTGACGGCGATGCGCTGGCGCGTGTCCGTCAGCCGCCCGTCCTGGAAGCGGAACACCGCGATGTTCCGGTCGGCCATGTTCTGCACAAGGATGGTGCGCCCGTCGCGGGAGAAGGCGATGCCCTGCGCCCAGTCCCCGATCGGTGCGCGCGCCACTTCCCGCAGCCGGCCATTGTCGATCCGCAGCATCACCAGCTGCCCGCGCCCGCGCAGCGGGTG
Source organism: Roseomonas nitratireducens (assembly GCF_017813355.1). Taxonomy (GTDB): domain Bacteria; phylum Pseudomonadota; class Alphaproteobacteria; order Acetobacterales; family Acetobacteraceae; genus Neoroseomonas; species Neoroseomonas nitratireducens. The sequence goes on along the minus strand of NZ_JAGIYZ010000011.1, from coordinate 105,794 downwards.
CCCCTGCGGCCGCGCCGACCCGTTGTGGATCGTCACCGCCGCGTGGCGGTTGTCCGGGCTGACCTGGATGCCTTCCGGCGTCGGCCCGACCGAGATCGTGTCCGCCGCGAGGTAGGGTTCGCGCCGCAGGTCGATCAGCGTGACCGTGTCCGCATCCCCGCCGCCGCGGCCGATATTCGCGGCCACCGCCCAGCGGCCATCGGCCGTGATGCCCATGCCGTAGGGGCGGATGCCGGCGGTGATGTCGCGGTCGGTCTTGGTGACCGTCTCGCCCTCCACCGTCAGCACCGACACGAAGGACCCGGCCGGATCGTCGCGGGTGACGAGCGCGCGCCGCCCGTCCGGCGTGAACTGCACATGGGCGGGGGAGGAGGTGGCGTTGCCGATCGTCACGGTCGAGACCGGGGCGAGCGCGCCGTTGGCGAAGCGGAACACGCTGACCGTGCCGGCATTGCGGTTGGCCACCAGCACCAGGTTGCCCGCCCGGTTGATCGAGACGCCGGACGGCCCGGCGCCGGCCTCGACCACCTGCGACACCCGCGGCGGCGTGGCGCGAAGGTCGATCACCTGCACCCGGTTGTCCGGCACGGTGCGGGAGGAATTCGCCGGATCCAGCCGCTCGGCCGAGGTGACGATGGCGTAGCGCTCATCCGGCGTGATGGCGACCGAGGTGGGCGGGCCGACCACCGAATGGGACAGCGGCACCTCCCCCACCACGCGCGGGGCGCGGCCGCCGAGGTCGATGATGGTCGCCGTGTCGGTCGTGGCGTCGGAGACGACGCGGTTCACCCCGTTCTCGAGCCGCCGCTTGCTGTCGTTGCCGGAGACCGCGATCTGCGCCACGGCCGGCAGCGCCGAGGCGGCGAGGATGGTCAGCGCCAGCGCCCAGCGGGGCGGTCGCGACATATAACTGTTCATGGATTTGATTCCTCCCGATATCGTGCCCGGCATGGGAGGATTTCCCGCGGATGGGTCCGACGCAAGCGGACGTTGCGCGAGGGGCCGGGTTTTTGGCATCCCGGCGCGGCAAGGTTGAGGGGAAGCAATGATCGGCGTCGATTGGGGCACATCGAACCTGCGCGCCTACCGTCTGGCGGAGGATGGCCGCGTCCTGGCCCGGCGGGAGGCACCGCGCGGCATCCTCACCATCGAGCCCGGCGGCTTCCCCGATGCGCTGCGGGCCGTGGTGGGCGACTGGATCGCGGCGGGCGAGACGCGCGTGCTGCTCTCGGGCATGGTCGGCAGCCGCCAGGGCTGGCAGGAAGCGCCCTACATCCCCTGCCCGGCCGGCTTCGACACCCTCGTCGCGCGCCTCATCCGCATGCCCTTCGAGGATGCGGAGGCGCTGCTCGTCCCCGGCCTGACCTGCCGCGACCGGCAGGGCGTGCCGGAGGTGCTGCGCGGCGAGGAGACCGAGATGCTCGGCGCCGCCGCGGCGCTGGGCGGGGGCGAGGCGACGGTCTGCCTGCCCGGCAGCCATTCCAAATGGGCCCGGCTGTCGGGCGGCCGGGTGGAGGGCTTCGCCACCTACATGACCGGGGAAGCCTTCTCGGCGCTGTCCGGGCACACCATCCTCGCCCGCACGCTCGACCCGCGCGCGCCACACCATGCCGGCGCCTTCGCCCGCGGGCTCGCGCGCGCCCGCCAGGGTGGCGGGCTGCTGCACCACCTGTTCGGCCTGCGCGCCGCCGCGCTGTTCGACGAGCTGGGGGAGGAGGAGGCCGGGTCCTTCCTCTCCGGCCTGCTCATCGGCCATGAGGTGGCGGCGGCGCTCGAGGCCGGCGTCGCGCCGCCCGTCATCCTTGTCGGCAGCAGCCTGCTGACGGAACGCTACGCCAGGGCGCTCGACGCCTTCGGCGTGCCGAGCCGGGAGGCGCCGCCCGATGCCGCCGCCCGCGGGCTCGCGCTGATCGGCGCGGCACTGCGATGAGCCTCGCCCCCTGGCTGGACGCCTGCCCCGCCGTCGCCATCCTGCGCGGCATCACGCCGGAGGACGCCGAGCCGGTCGGCGCGGCGCTGCTGGCCGAAGGACTGACCATCCTCGAGGTGCCGCTCAACTCCCCGCGGCCGATGGAGAGCATCCGCCGCCTCGCCACCGCCTTCGGGGAGCGGGCGCTGATCGGCGCGGGCACGGTGACGAACGAGGAGGAGGTCGCCGCGGTCGCGCGCGCCGGCGGGCGGCTGATGGTGACACCCCATGCCGCGCCGCCGCTCGTGCTCGCCGCCCGCGCCCGCGGGATGATCGCCTGCCCGGGCTTCTTCACCCCGGCCGAGGCCTTCTCCCTGCTCGCCGCCGGGGCCGACGCGCTGAAGCTGTTCCCGGCGGAGGGCGCTTCCCCCGCCGTGCTGCGCGCGCTGCTCGCCGTGCTGCCGCGCGGTACCGCCATCCTGCCGGTGGGCGGGATGACCGCGGAGACGATCGCTCCCTGGCGCGCGGCGGGGGCGGCAGGCTTCGGCTTCGGCTCGTGGCTCTATCGGCCCGGCGACACGCCGGATGCCGTGCGCGCCAAGGCGCGCGCGCTGCGCGGCGCCCTCGGCCTCGGCTGAGCACGCGGTTTCCCTTGCGCCGCGGCCGCGATCGGGCGACCAATCGCGGCAAGCAAGAGTTCGACAGGGGGACATGTCCGATGCTTCACCGCCGCCTGCTGCTGACCGGCGCGGCGCTTGCCGCGCCCGTGCTCGCCACGCCCCGCCGCGCCGCGGCGCAGGAGGTGACGCTGCGGCTGCATCACTTCCTGCCCGCCGTGTCGAACGTGCATCGCCACTTCCTGATGCCCTGGACGAACAAGGTGCGCGAGGAATCGGGCGGGCGGCTGCGCATCCAGATCTTCCCGTCCATGCAGCTGGGCGGTGCGCCGCCGCAGCTCTACGACCAGGCGAAGGATGGTGTGGCGGACATCATCTGGACGCTGCCGGGCAACACCCCCGGCCGCTTCCCACGCATCGAGGTGATCGAGCTGCCCTTCATCGCCCACAAGCGGGCGAGCGTGAATGCGCGCGTCACCTGGCAGATGTTCGACCGCCACATGCGCCCCGACTTCGCGGAAACCCACATCCTGTGCGCCTGGGCGCACGACCATGGGCTGATCCATTCGCGGCGCGAGGTGAAGACCATGGAGGACCTGCGCGGCCTGAAGCTGCGCTTCCCCACCCGACAGGCGGGCGAGGCGCTGCGCGCCCTCGGCGCGACCGCGATCGGCATGCCCGTCCCCCAGGTGCCCGAGGCGCTGTCCCAGGGCGTGATCGACGGCGCCGTCGTGCCGTGGGAGATCGTGCCTTCCATCCGCATCCACGAGATGGTGCGCAACCATGTCGGCATCCCGGGCAGCCCGACGCTCTATTCGGCCTCCTTCATCCTGGCGATGAACAAGGCGCGCTACGACGGGCTCGCGCCCGACCTCAAGCGCGTGCTGGACGCGAATTCGGGCGAGGCGGCGGCGATCATGGCCTCCCGCGTCTGGGACGAGGAAGGCCCGAAGGTCGAGGAGACGGTGCGCCGCCGCGGCAATTCCATCACCGAGATCACCGCCGAGGAGAAGGCGCGCTGGCAGGCGGCGACCGCCCCCGTGGTGCAGGCCTGGATCGGCCAGATGCGCGAGAGGAACATCGATGGCGGCGCGCTGGTCGAGGAAACGCGCGCCCTCGTCGCGCAACTCGGCCAGGGCGTTTCCTGACCGCGCCGCGTCACGCCGCGTGATCCCGCTGCGCGCGGATCGCGTCCGGTCCGCCCCTGCTCGCCGCACCTGTCCGGGTGACCGGCCGGCCGCGGCTTGCCCGGCTCGGGGTCCGGCGTGAGCCAGCCCGCGCCGCCTGCCGGGCCGGTCGCGCGGCTTGCCACGGTCATCGCGCTCGGCGCGGGGCTGGTGCTGCTCGCCGTCGCCTTCATGGTCACGGCATCGGTCCTGCTGCGCTGGCTGGCGGGGCAGCCGATCCGCGGCGACGTCGAACTCGTGCAGCTGGGCGGCGGGCTCGCGGTGCTGGGCTGCCTCGCCTACGGGACGCTGATGCGCGCCAACATCTTCGTCGACAGCTTCACCGGCTGGCTGCCGGCGCGCGTGAACCAGGCGATCGACGGCTTCTGGAGCCTCGTCTGGGGGCTGGTCGCGCTGGTGCTCGCCGAGCGCATGGCGGTCGGCGCGCTGGAGGCGCTGCGCACCGGGACCACCACCATCGGCCTGCTCGCCGTGCCGATCTGGTGGGCGATACTGGCCGGCGCGGTGGGCTTCGCCGCGACGGGGCTCGCCGCGCTGTACTGGGCGTGGCGCGCGGCGCGGGGGCGCGGCTGATGGCCGAGGAATTCGTCCTGGCCGGCGCGGGCTTCGCCGCGCTGCTGCTGTTGCTCGCGATCCGCTGCCCGATCGGGCTCGCCATGCTGATCGTCGGCTGCGTGGGCTATGCGCACATCGTCGATACGACGCGGCTGCTCGCCTACCTCAAGACCACGCCCTTCTTCCTGTTCGCCAACTACACGCTGTCGGTCATCCCGCTGTTCATCCTGATGGGCGCGCTGGCCGAGCGCGGCGGGCTGGCGAGGGACCTGTTCACGGCGGCGAACGCGCTGCTGGGGCACCGGCGCGGCGGGATGGCGATGGCGGTGATCGGCGCCTCGGCCGGCTTCGGGGCGGTGTGCGGGTCGTCGGTCGCGACGACGGCGACCTTCGGCCGCGCGGCGCTGCCCGAACTGCGCCGCTACGGCGTCGCCCCCGGCTTCGCGGCGGGGACGGTCGCGGTGGGCGGGGTGCTCGGCATCCTCATCCCGCCCTCGGTCATCCTGGTGGTCTATGCCATCAGCACCGAGCAGAACATCGCCAAGCTGTTCATGGCGGCGCTGGTGCCGGGGCTGATGGCGACGGGGCTGTACATCCTCGCCATCGCCTTGGTCGTGCGCCGGCGCCCGGCGCTCTGCCCCGCGGGGGCGCGCGTGGCGGCGGCCGAGAGGCGCTCGGCGCTGCTGCGCGTGATCCCGGTGATGCTGATCGCCGTCGTCGTGGTGGGCGGCATCTATGGCGGCATCTTCACGCCGACCGAGAGTGCAGCCGTGGGCTGCGCCGCGACGCTGCTGGTGGGCCTCGCGCGCCGGACGCTCAGCGCGCGGCAGGTCCGCGAGAGCCTGCAGGCGACGGCGGAGACGACCGCCATGATCTTCGTGATCCTGCTGGGGGCGGAGGTGTTCAACGCCTTCCTCGCCCTGTCGCAGGCGCCCGACCTGCTGGCGATGTGGGTCGCCGACCAGGGCTTTCCGCCCTATGGCGTGCTGGTCGCCTTCCTCGCCGTCTACATCCTGCTGGGCGCGGTGATGGACGAGCTCGCGATGATGCTGCTGACGCTGCCCGTGTTCTTCCCAGTCGTCACGGCGCTCGATTTCGGCCTGACGGCGGAGGAGACGGCGATCTGGTTCGGCATCCTGGTGCTGGTCGTGGTCGGCATCGGGCTGACGGCGCCGCCGATCGGGCTGAATGTCTTCGTCGTCTCCGGCATGGCGCGGGACGTGCCGATGGGGGCGATCTACCGCGCCGTGCTGCCATACCTCGCGACCGACTTCCTGCGGCTCGCGCTGCTCATCGCCTTTCCCGCGCTGTCGCTCGCACTCGTGCGCGCCTTGACCTGAACCTGGGGCGCGGCAAAGCATGCCGCGCTCGCAGCCCTAGGAGTCCCCGCCGATGAAGACCCGTGCCGCCGTCGCCTGGAAGGCGGGCGCCCCGCTCACCATCGAGACCATCGAGATCGGCGGCCCCAAGCCGGGCGAGGTGCTGGTCGAGGTGATGGCGACCGGCGTCTGCCACACCGACGCCTACACCCTGTCGGGCGCCGACCCGGAAGGGATCTTCCCGGCGATCCTGGGGCATGAAGGCGCGGGCATCGTGCGGGAGGTCGGGGCGGGCGTGACCACGCTCAAGCCGGGCGACCACGTGATCCCGCTCTACACGCCGGAATGCCGGCAGTGCAAAACCTGCCTGTCGCGCCGGTCGAACCTGTGCACCGCGATCCGCGCCACGCAGGGCAAGGGGGTGATGCCGGACGGCACCTCCCGCTTCTCCTGCGACCAGGGAACCGTGTTCCACTACATGGGCTGCAGCACCTTCGCGAACTTCACCGTGCTGCCGGAAATCGCACTCGCGAAGGTCCGGGAAGACGCCCCCTTCGACAAGATCTGCTACATCGGCTGCGGCGTGACGACGGGCATCGGCGCGGTGATCAACACCGCCAAGGTCTGGCCGGGCGCCAATGTCGCGGTGTTCGGCCTGGGCGGGATCGGGCTGAACGTGCTGCAGGCGGCGCGCATGGTGGGCGCGGACAGGATCATCGGCGTCGACATCAACCCCGCGCGCGAAGCCATGGCCCGGAAGTTCGGCATGACCGACTTCGTGAACCCCGACGCGATCGGCCGCGACAAGGTGGTGCAGGCGATCGTCGACCTGACCGGCGGCGGCGCCGATTTCTCCTTCGAATGCGTGGGCAACGTCCACCTGATGCGCCAGGCGCTGGAATGCACCCATCGCGGCTGGGGGGAGAGCATCATCATCGGCGTGGCCGCCGCGGGGCAGGAGATCAGCACCCGCCCCTTCCAGCTGGTCACGGGGCGCAACTGGCGCGGCACCGCCTTCGGCGGCGCGCGCGGGCGCACCGACGTGCCGAAGATCGTGGACTGGTACATGGACGGGAAGATCGAGATCGACAGCCTGATCACCCACACCATGCCGCTCGACCAGATCAACACCGCCTTCGACCTGATGCATGAGGGCACGTCGATCCGGTCCGTCGTCGTCTACTGACCCCGCCGCTCCGTTCGGGAAGAAGCAGCCCATGCCCGTGAACCCCGCCGATGGCGCCGTGCTCGGCGCGCTGTATGGCACCGACCCGATGCGCGCCGTGATGGGGGAGCACGCCTACCTCCAGCGCATGCTGGACGTGGAGGCGGCGCTTGCCCGCGCCCAGGCGCGGCTCGGGCTGATCCCGGCCGAGGCGGCGGCCGCCATCACGGCCGCGGCGGATGCGACGCGGCTCGACCTGCCGGCGATGGCGGCCGCCACGCGCAACACCGGCTATCCCGTCGTCGCGCTGGTCAAGCAACTCACGGCGCTTGCCGGGCCGGAAGCCGGGCGCTGGACGCATTGGGGTGCGACCACCCAGGACATCATGGACACGGCGCTCGTGCTGCAGATGCGCGACGGGCTGGCGCTGATCGAGGCCGATCTGCGCGCCAACTGCGCGGGCCTCGCGGCGATGGCGCGCGCGCACCGGGACACGGTGATGGCCGGGCGCACGCATCTTCAGCACGCGCTGCCGGTCACCTTCGGCTACAAGGCGGCGGTCTGGCTCGCGCCGCTGCTCAACTCGCTGGAACGGCTGGCGGAGATGCGGCCGCGGCTGCTGCGCCTGTCCTTCGGGGGTGCCGCGGGCACGCTCGCCTCGCTCGGCGACAAGGGGCTCGATGTCGGGCGGGAACTCGCGAAGGAGCTGGACCTCGCGGAAGCCGAGATCCCCTGGCACGTCGCCCGCGACGGGCTGAACGAGGCCGCCTGCTGGCTCGGCATCCTCTGCGGCAACCTCTCCAAGCTCGCGACCGACGTGATGCTGCTGATGCAGACGGAGGTGGCCGAGGTCAGCGAGCCGCATGTGCGCGGCCGCGGCGGGTCGTCGACCATGCCGCAGAAGCGCAACCCGATCGCCTGCGAGTATGTGCTGGCGCAGGCGCGCGGCGTGCACGCGCTGGTGCCGCAGATGCTCGCCGCCATGGCGCAGGACCTCGAGCGCGGGACGGGCCCCTGGCAGGCCGAGATGCTCGCCCTGCCGCAGGCGATGTTGCTCGCCCACGGCGCGGTCTGCCAGGCGCGCTTTATCGCCGAGGGGCTGGTCGTCGATCCGGCGCGGATGCGCCGCAACCTCGATGCGACCGGCGGGCTGATCGTCAGCGAGGCGGTGATGATGGGCCTCGCCCCCGTGATCGGGCGCGGGGAAGCGCATCACGTCGTGAACGATGCCTGCGACCTCGCCATCGCCGAGGGGCTGAGCCTGGCGGATGCGCTGCTGCGCGATGCGCGACTGGCCGGCCGGCTCGACCGCGATGCGATCGCGCGCATGACCGACCCCGCCGCCTATCTGGGCGCGGCGCAGGCCTTCACCGACCGGGTGCTGGCGCGCCTGCCGGGCTGACGCCCGGCGCCGCCCGGTCGGATCTGGTGCGGTCGGCTCAACTCCGAGAGCACGCCATCCGTCCGCACGGACGGACGTCGCCCTACGGCGCTTCCGCCAGTTCCAGCAGCGCCTGGCCGTTGCGGCGGAAATTCGCCATCTGCGCGCTCGTGGCGCGGCAGCGTTCGACGAAGAGGTCGGATTGCGGCGCCACGACGTCGATCTTGCTGCGCACGCGGCAGACGAGGCGCGTCATCTGGCGCGGCGATCCGCCATGCCAGCGCACCACGGCCATGCCCCAGTCGCCATAGGTCTCATAGTGCTGGCGCAGGTAGGTCGCCGCCCAGTCGGTCGCCTGCCAGGGGTCGAGCGGCCAGGCCGCGCCGCCGCGCGCATGCACGCCGGCATTCACCTGCACGCAGCCGGCCATGACGGCGTGGCCGCCGGAGGCGCGCAGCACGCGCACCGCTTCCTCCCGGCTTTCGGGATAGATGGCGCGGCCGCGGATGTTCATCGCATGCGCGTGCAGCCCGCTTTCATTGAGGGCGATGCCGACGAGCAGCCCTTCGGGCAGGCCGTGCTTGCGCTCGGCTTCGCGCGCGGCCTCGAGGCAGGCGGCGCGGGGGGAAAGGTCGTCCCGCTCGGCGGCGGCGCCGAGGTTGCGGGTCATGGCGCCGGCTTCGGGGGCGCAGGCGGACAGGGCGAGCGCACCGGCGATCGCCGCGGCCCAGAGCGGCGCCATCAGGCGCGGCCGGGCACGGTGGGTGGAAGTGGATGTCCGGCGGAACCGGAACCCTGGGGGACGGGCGCCCCGCGGCAACGCGCGCGAGGACGCCGCTAGCTGACGCCGGCATGGGGATGCCGACGATCCATTCGCGGTCGTCATGGCGCCCTAGAAACACGGGCGGCGCCAAAGATCAAATCTCGTTTTCGACAACAGATTGTCCGCACCGCCACCGCGGACAATGCGGCAGGAATGGGGCCAAATCACTATCAAGTCAATATCGGACCCGTTTCGCTCATTTTTTCCGGACCAAGGCAGATCTGTATTTCCCATTACACTATTCACAGGATGTCGAAGGCCATCGGATTGCTCGCGGATCATCGCGCCCGCGAGGAGATTTTCACAGCAATCAGGACGGATTTCGACAGCCGGGGCGATTCGCGGCCCGGCCGCGAACCGCCGCCCGTCACCCGAAAGCGGGGGGCCGCGTCAGCCCATCCGGATCGAGGGCGCCGGCTGTCCCTCGATCAGCACGTTCACGCAGGCTGCGCGGCCGGAGGCGAAGGCCCGTTCCACCGCCGGCGCGATCTCCTCCGCCCGCGTCACGAATTCCCCATGCGCGCCGAGCGCCGCCGCCACCAGGTCGTAGCGCGTGCCAGGGGCGAGTTCGCAGCCATGGGCGCGGTTCGCGCCGTACTCGCGCAGCTGGATCTGGTGTTCCGCGTTCCACTTCGCGTCGTTGCCGACCACGGCGACGAAGGGCAGCCCGTGCCGGTGCGCCGTGTCGAATTCCGCCATGTGGAAGCCAAAGGTGCCGTCGCCCATCACCGCGAGGATGCGCCCCGCCGGCCGTGCCGCGCGCGCGGCGAGCGCGAAGGGCAGCCCGGCGCCGATCGCGCCCGCCACGCCGTTGATGATGCGCGCGGGTCCCGACAGGATCGCCTGCGCCCATTGCCCGATCTCCCCCCCGTCGCAGACCAGCACGTCGTCCGCGCCGGCGACGAAGGGCCGCAGCGCCTGGCAGAGCGTCGCGGGATGGATCGGGCCTTCCGCGGCGTCGGCGAGCGCCGCCCAGCCCGGCGGGCGGAAGGCGATGGCGCCGGCCAGCCGCGCGGCCCAGGCGGCGTTGCCATGCGGCGCGACGGCGGCGGTCAGCGCCGCGACGGCTTCCGCCGCGCCGGCCAGCGCGGCGATGGCGATGCGCTCGCCCAGGCTGCCGGCGGCGCGCGCCAGCAGCGCGGCATCGGGGTCCACCACCACGAAGCGCGCCGCGGCGGGAATGGCCGGCGCGCGGCCGAAGCGCAGCGTGAAGTCCAGCGCCTTGCCCAGCAGCACCACCAGGTCCGCTTCCGCCAGCGCCTGGGCGAAGGCGCCGAGGGAGGGGTCGCCCAGCCCGCGCGGGCTTTCCATCGCCGCGACCGGCAGGCCCGACGCGGCCGAGAGCGCCGCGATCGCCCGCCGCCCCGCGGGCGTGCAGAGCGCGGGCGGGGCGACCAGCACCGGACGTTCCGCCCGCGCGATCACGGCGGCGATCGCCGCGGCGCTGTCGGCCGAAAGGGGCGCGGGCGCCGCCGCATAGGCCGAGGGGCCGCGGATCGTCGGCGCATCGATCTTCGCGTCGAGGACGTCGGTCGGCAGGGAAAGGTGCACCGGGCCGGGCCGCCCGCTGCGCGCGATGCGGATGGCGAGTGCCACCTCCTGCGCCAGCGCCTCCGGCGTGCTCGCGGTGAAGGACTTCTTGCAGACGGGTTCGGCCATGCGCGCCTGCGCCAGTTCCTGGAAGGCGCCCAGGCCGAGTTCCGCGTTCGGCGCGTGGCCGGACAGCAGCAGCACCGGCACCTCCCCGGCCAAAGCGGTGGGCAGCGCCGCGACCGCGTTGGAATGCCCCTGCCCGCCGGTGACGAGGGCGACGCCGCATTCGCCGGTCAGCCTGGCCCAGGCATCGGCCATGTGGACGGCGGCCGCTTCGTGCCGCGTGTGGATGATCTCGATGCCCGAGCCGAGCAGCGCGTCGTAGACCGGCATGATGTGGTTGCCGGACAGGCTGAAGATGCGGCTGGTGCCCGCCTGCTTCAGCGCGCGGACCAGGATGTCGGCGCCGCGGATCGTCTCGGCCATGCGTTTCCTCCGTGGGTTTGCGCGCACCTCGCCACGGGCTGGACAGCCTGTCCAGCGCCGGTAGTCTCGGGCGCGTCCAGGGGAGAAGCGCATGGCCGAAGCGGCCAGCCTCAAGGTCAGCGTGTGGCGCGGCGGCGAAGACGGCGGCTTCGCGCGCTACGATGTGCCGGCGCGCGCGAACCAGACCGTGCTCGACGTCGTCACGCATATCCAGCGGGAGCTCGATCCCTCCCTCGCCTATCGCTTCGCCTGCCGCGTCGGCATGTGCGGGTCCTGCGCCATGACGGTGAATGGCCGCGCGCGCTGGACCTGCCGGACGCATGTGCGCAAGGTCGTCGATGCCGATGGCGCGCTGGAACTGCGCCCGCTCGCGAACCTGCCGGTCATCCGGGACCTCGCCGCCGACCTCGCGCCCTTCTTCGACAAGTGGCAGCGCGCGAAGGGGTCCTTCCAGCCGAAGGACGCGCCGGACGGCGCGGTGCCGGAGGATTTCGCGGTCGTGCCGCCGGGGTCCAAGGCGCGGCGGGAAGCGGATGCGGGCATCGAGTGCATCGGCTGCGCCGTCTGCTACGCCAGTTGCGACGTGGTGGCCTGGAACCCGGACTACCTCGGCCCCGCCGCGATGAACCGCGCCTGGACCCTGGTGAACGACGTGCGCGACGGCGCGCGGGGCGAGCGGCTGGAGGCCGTCGCCGGCGATGCCGGCTGCCATTCCTGCCATTCGACGCAATCCTGCACGGAACGCTGCCCGAAGAACCTCGATCCTTCCTCGGCCATCGCCGGGCTGAAGCGGACGCTGTTCTGGGACACGCTGCTGGGGCGGCGGTGAGCGCGCCCGATCGCCGCAGGGCGGAGCCGGAGGCGAGCACCGCAGGCGTGAATCGGTCGCGCCAGACAAGCGCGCCCGATCGCCGCAGGGCGGAGCCGGAGGCGAGCACCGGAGGCGTGAATCGGTCGCGCCAGGCAATCCGCGGACAGACACATCTGTGGGTCGTGCAGCGCGTCACGGCGATGCTGCTCGCCGTCGCAGTCACGGTGCACCTCGTCACCATCATCGGCGCCGTGCGGGGCGGGCTGAGTGCCACGGAAATCCTCGGCCGGCTGCAGGGGCACGAAGGCTGGCTGATCTTCTACGTGGTCTTCGCGCTGGCCGCCGGGCTGCATGGCGCGATCGGGCTGCGCGCCATCGCCGCGGAGACGATCGGCCTGCGCGGACGCGGCGCAGACCTGGCCTGGCTCGCGGCGGGCCTCGCCACCGCCGCCTTCGGCATCCGCGCCGCGATCGGGCTCTACGCCTGATGGACCTGCGCACCCGTTCGCATCCGACCTGGATCGCCTTCCTGGTGCATCGCGTCTCCGGCCTGCTGCTGGCGCTGTTCCTGCCGCTGCATTTCTGGGCGCTGGGCACGGCGATCGAGGGCGAGGCGCGGCTCGAGGGCTTCCTCCGCTGGGCGGACAACCCGCTGGTCAAGGCCGCCGAGACGATCCTCGTCGTGCTGCTCGCCGCGCATCTCGCGGGCGGGCTGCGCGTGATGGCGCTGGAATTCCTCGGCTGGCGGCGGCGGCAGAAGGACATGGTCGCGGCCTCCGCCGGGCTCGCGCTGCTCGCCGGCCTGTTGTTCCTGCTCAATGTGGTCTGAGGCGGCGCTCGTCGCCGGGGCCTGCTTCGTGGCGGGCTTCTGCTCCGGCATGGCGGGCTTCGCCTTCGTGCTGGTCGCGGCCGGCATCCTGCTGCACGCGGTGCCGCCCACCCTGACCGCGCCGGTGCTGGTGCTGGGCAGCCTGATCTCCCAGGGGATGAGCCTGCCCACGCTGTGGAAGCAGATCGAATGGCCGCGCATGCGGTTCTTCGTGGGGCTGGCGCTGCTCGGCGTGCCGGTCGGGCTGCTGGTGCTCTCGCGCGGGCCGGCGGGTGTGATCGTGGGCTTCGTCGGCCTGCTGCTGGTGGTCTATGCCGGCTACATGCTGGCCCGCATCGCGCTGCGCATGGCGCCGCCGGAGGTTCGCGGCAGCCGCGCGGCCGATGGCGCGATCGGCTTCGCCTCGGGCATCCTCGGTGGCATCGGCGGCTTCGTCGGCGCCCTGCCGGCGATGTGGTCGGACATCCAGGGCTGGCCGAAGGACCGGGCGCGGGCCTTCATGCAGCCCTTCATCGTCTTCATGCAGGCGCTGACCACGGTGGGGCTGGCGCTGGCGGGCTTCTTCACGATGCAGTCGCTGGTGCTGGCCGCGCTCGCCACGCCCGCGCTGGTGCTGGGCACCTGGCTGGGCCTGCGCGCCTACAGGGTGCTGCCCGCGCAGGGCTTCCGCGTGGTATTGCTGGGGCTGCTGCTCGTCTCGGGCATCTCGCTGCTGGTCTGAACGGGAGGGAAAAGGCGCGCCATGACGCTGATGACGAAGCCGGGTGTCGAGCCGTTGCGCATCGAGCCCGAGGCGATCGAGGAAGCGGCGAAGCTGCTCTACATCCGCGCCTGCAAGATCCTGCCGGACGACATCAAGGCGGGCTTCGCGCGGCTGGACGGCAGCGAGACGGACGCGACCGCGAAGACGATCCTGGCGACCATGATCGAGAACATCGGCGTGGCGGAACGGATGGACAACCTGCTCTGCCAGGACACCGGCATCCCGATCTTCAACGTCCTGGTCGGGCGCCACGTGCAGGTGGATGGCTGGGCGCTGAAGGAAGCGATCGCGCGGGGCACGGCGCGCGCCACGCGCGAGCATCCGCTGCGGTCTTCCGTCGTCCATCCCATCACTCGGAAGAACGAGCACACCTCCTGCGGGGAGCGCGTGCCCGTCATCAACATCGACTTCACCGATGCCGAGCGCGAGTTGCGCCTCGAGATGATCCCGAAGGGGTCGGGGTCCGAGAACGGGTCCTTCCTGCAGATGCTGATCCCGGCCGACGGCGTCGCCGCGGTGAAGCGCTTCGTGGTGGACCGCGTGATCCAGGCCGGCGGCAAGGTCTGCCCGCCGACCATCGTGGGCGTGGGCGTCGGCGGCACCTCGGATTTGTGCATGCATCTTGCCAAGGTCGCGGCGACGCGGCCGCTCGGGTCGCGCTGCGCCGATGCGGAAGGGGCGAAGCTGGAAGCCGAGCTGAGCGAGGCGGTGAACAGCCTCGGCATCGGCCCGCAGGGGCTGGGCGGCGATTCCACCGCCTTCGCCGTGCATGTGGAAACGGCCGCGACGCACATCACGATGAATCCCGTCGCGGTGAACATCCAGTGCCATTCGGCGCGGCGCGCGAGTGCGACCTTCACGCCCGAGGGCGTGGCGATCGGCTTCTGAGGATGGAGATCGCGCAGGCAGGCCCGGCGGATCGCGCGGCGCTGCTGCCGCTGCTCGCCGAGATGGGGCGCTTCTACGCGGAACGGACCGACGCCGCGACGCTGGCCGCGGCGGCGGAGGCGTTGACCACGTCCGCCGGCCGCGCGGGCCCTTTCTGCCTGGTGGCGCGTGACGGCACCGGCTTCGTCTCCCTCTCCGGCTTCTTCCCCGCCTTCGACTTCACCTGGGGGTTGCTGCTGAAGGATCTCTACGTCGCGGAAGCCGCGCGCGGCACCGGCGTGGCGCGTGCGCTGATGACCGGCGCGATGCGCTTCGCGCGCGAACGCGGCTACACGCGCATCGACTGGACGACGGATGCGACGAACGCCCGCGCGCGCCGCTTCTATGCCGGGCTCGGCGTCGTGCCAGCCGGAAAAATCTTCTATCGTGTGACGGGGGAAGCGCTGGCGCGGGCCGCGGCCGGCGCCTGGCCGGAAGGAAACGCCGCATGACGCATCATGTCCTGTCGATGCCGATCACCGAGGCCCAGGTTCGCGAACTCCGCGCCGGCGACACGGTGACGCTCGAGGAAACGCTCTACGGCATCCGCGACGCGACGCAGATCCACATGTTCGACCATGGCCGGCGGACGAAGTTCGACCTGCGCGGCCATGCCGTGATCCACACCGCGCCCAACCTGCGGAAGGTGGAACGGTCAGGGACCAACCATTCGGGCTACGAGGCGGTGTGCGTGGGCACCACCACCTCCGACCGCATGGAACGCTTCACCCGCCCGCTGATGGAACGCGAGGGCGTGCGCATCATCATCGGCAAGGGGGGCCTGCGCGAAGGCTCGCTCGACGCCTTCCGCGACCTCGGCGGCGCCTATCTCGCCGTGGTCGGCGGCGCCGCGGCGCTGGAGACGACCTGGATCGAGGCGGTGGAGGATGTCGACCTCGACGACCTGAACCCGGAGAGCCTCTACAAGTTCCGCATCAAGGGCTTCGGGCCGCTGCTGGTGGCGATGGACGCGCATGGCGGCAGCCTCTACGCGGCGGTGAACGCCGAAGCGGCGAAGCGGCGCCAGGCGGTGCTGGAAAAGCTGGGGGCGGCATGATCAGCCTGGTCGCCCTGCCGCTGCTGTTCCTCATGCAGGTCATGCCGCCGCCGCTCGGGCAGGTCACGATGATCCTGGTCCTCGGGCGCGCCTATGGCACGGGCGAGCGCGACCTGCCGGTGCCGCCGCCGCGCCTGCAATCCGCCCCGGCCGAGGATTGCAACTGCGGCGTCCCCGCAAGCCCGCGGGGGCCGCGATGACCGCCATCGCCCGCCGCCGCACCGACATCCTCGTCCTGGGCGCCGGCGGCGCCGGTCTGCTCGCGGCCCTGCACGCGAAGGACACCGCGCCGCAACTCGACGTGACCATCGCGGTCAAGGGCCTGCTCGGCAAATGCGGCTGCACCCGCATGGTCCAGGGTGGCTACAACGTCGCCATCGCCGCGGGGGATTCCGCCGAGCGCCACTTTATGGACACGCTCGAAGGCGGCAAGTGGCTGAACGACCAGGACCTCGCCTGGACGCTGGTGGTGGGCGCGCAGCGCCGCATCCGCGACCTCGAGAACCGCTGGGGCTGTTTCTTCGACCGCAACCCGGACGGCACGATCCACCAGAAGGCCTTCGCGGGGCAGACCTTCGACCGCACCGTGCACAAGGGCGACCTGACGGGGATCGAGATCGTCAACCGCCTGGCCGAGCAGGTCTGGGCGCGCGGCATCCACCGCATGGAGGAACATCGCGCCGTCGCCCTGGTCCGCGCCAAGGACGGGGCCCGCATCGCGGGCGTGCTGCTGATCGACATGCGCACGGGCGGGCTGGTCTTCGTGCAGGCCAAGGCCGTGCTGCTGGGCACCGGCGGCGGGCCGACCATGTACAAGTACCACACGCCATCGGGCGACAAGGCCTGCGACGGGATGGCGATGGCGCTGCGCGCGGGCCTGCCGCTGCGCGACATGGAGATGGTGCAGTTCCACCCGACCGGCGTGCTGGCGGGCCCGGGGACGCGCATGTCCGGCACCATCATCGAGGAAGGGCTGCGCGGCGCCGGCGGCTACCTGCTCGGCGGCGATGGCGAGCGCTTCATGCACAAATACGACCCGCGCGGCGAACGCGCGACGCGCGACATCGTGAGCCGATCGATGCAGCGGGAGATCCTGGCCGGCAACGTGAACGCGGAAGGCGGGCTCTGGATCGAGATGGGCCATCTCGGCCCCGACCGCGTCCGCCGCGAGTTCAAGGGCATGGTCGAACGCTGCGCCGACATGGGCTTCGACCTCGCCGCCGGCCGCGTGCCGGTGGTGCCGACCGCGCACTACATGATGGGGGGCCTCGTCTTCCGCGCCGACGGCTCGACCGACCTGCCTGGCCTTTTCGCGGCGGGGGAGGATACCGGCGGCGTGCACGGCGCGAACCGGCTGGGCGGCAACGGCGTTGCGAACTCCACCGTCTTCGGCGGAATCGCCGGCGACGCGATGGGCGCCTGGGTGCCGCGCGAAGGCACTTTCGAGGACCCGGACGAAGCCGCGCTCGATGAAGCCGCTTCCTTCGTCGCCTCGCCCTTCGCGAGACCGGCGAAGAACCTCTCGCCGATCCGCGACGCGCTGCTCGACCTGATGTGGGACAAGGCCGGCATCCTGCGCGACGGGCCGGGCCTGGCGGAGGCCGCGCGCGGCCTCGACGCGCTGGAGGCGGAACTCGATGCCTCCGGCGTCGATGGCGCCAACCGTGCCTTCAACCTGACCTGGCATGACTGGCTGAACCTCAAGTCGCAGATGCTGGTCAGCCGCGCCATCGTCGCCGCGTCCCAGGCGCGCGAGGAATCCCGCGGCGCCCATTGGCGGGAGGATTTCCCCGCGACGCGCGACGAGGCCGAAGGCCTGTCCGCCACCGTCGCGACGCTGCGGGAAGGCCGCATCGCGCTCGGCTGGCAGCCCGTCGCCTTCACGCGGCTGCGGCCGGGCGAAAGCCTGCTGGCGACGGCGGCGGAATAGCGCGCGGGGTCAGCGCCGCGCCGGCGCGGCGCCGGCGATGCGCGGTTCCTCCAGCAGCCAGAACAGGATGTTGTTGCGGAAGGTCGGGTCGCGGGTCAGTTCCAGGTGTTCCCGCGGCAGGAAGAGGGTGCGGCTGAAGCCGAGCGGGCTGCGCACCACCGGCTCCCGCGCCTCCTGCCCCTGGCGCAGGTCGAGCAGGGCGGAATCGCGCAGCACCAGCGCATCGCCCGGCGCGGTCGCGACCTGCACCACGCCGCCGCTCGCAGGGTCCGCCCGCATGCGCGACGCGGTCGGCATCGCGTCGCCGGCGACGATCATCAGCTCCGTGCCCGCGGGCAGGCTCACGGGCCGGTCCATCGCCGCGGCGAAGGCGCGCGCGCGGGCGACCAGCCGCGCCTGCAGCAGCAGGGCGACGCGCCGGCGCTCCGCCGCGTCGGGCACGCCCGGCATCAGCGTCGCGAGGTCCCGGTCGTTGTCCGCCTTGGCGAGCCCCCATCCCATGCGCCGCCAGGTGGCCGGGTCGTGCAGGTCGAGCGCTTCCTCCCCCGCCACGACCGCCCGCGCGCGGGCGCGCGGCAGCAGCTGGTACATCGATGGAAAGGTGCCGAGGATCGCCGGGCTGTAGGCGGGCACGATCGGCGCGCCGAAATCCCGCCCATCGACCAGCGCCTTGAAGGCATCGAGCGAGCCGCCATTCGGCGTGCCGATCTGGATCAGCCGAGCGATCAGCCCCGCGCCTTCGTACGTCAGCCGCGGCAGGGACCCGTCCGCCGGCAGTTCCGCCCCGCCGTAGAGCATGGCGTAGCGCGCGACGAGCCCGCCCATGGAATGCGCCGCGATGTCGAACTTCACCGGCGCGTCGCGCACGCCGAAGCGGCGGGCGTATTCGCCCTGCACATAGGCGCGCTTCTCCCGCATGAAGGCCATCAGGCGGCGGGCATTGGCGACGTTGTCCTGGCGCCAGTCGTAGTCGAACTGGAAGCAGGTGAAGTGGTCGTCGCCGTAGCTCACCTCGCCCCCCAGGCCGAGCGCCTGGTCGCGATAGCCGCCGACGCCGAGCGTGCTGAGGATCTCCGCATAGGCCTGCAGCGCGATCGGGATGCCGGCGACCCGGATGCGCACGCGGTCGAGCACGCCATCCGCCCGCACGGCGGACCCCGGCGTCGCCATCATGTCGGTGAAGGGAAGCGCGACCAGCCGTGCCCCGTCCGGCGTGGCGGGATCGGCCGCGTCGCCGTCGAAGGCGCCCCAGACGATGCGGCCCGATGCCGGGTCGCGCAGCCGGCTGCCGAGCAGGCCGGGGATGACGATGATGGGATTGCGGTCGATGCCGTGGTGGCGGGCGGAAGGGTTGTAGATCAGCGCGAGGTCGGCCTGCGGCGCCGGGCCGCAGGCGGCGAGCGCGGCGGTGCCGCCGGCCGCGCCCAGGAACAGGCCGCGCCGGGTCGGACGGTGGTCGGGATCGGGCATCGCCTGCTTCCTTCGGACAGGGACGGCTTCGCGCCGGACGCCAGGCCGGTTACGCCGGGGGCGAAGCGTAACCCGCGGCGCGGTCGCCGCGAATGACCCGACGATCCTTGCCGAGCACGCCCATGACCGCCCCGCGCCGCACGATCCTGACCCTGCCGGCCCTCGCCCTCGCCACATCGGCGCGGGCGACGGAAGCCTCGCTCGACGCGCTGCTCGCCCGGCACGTGTCCCTGCCGGCAGACGGCGTCGCGCGCGTCGCCTATGCGCGGTGGAAGGCCTCCGCCGCCGACATGGCGGCGCTGGAGGGCTGGATCGCCGCCGCCGCCGCGCGCCGCCCTTCGGCCATGGCGCGGGCGGAGGCCTTCGCCTTCTGGGCCAACCTGTACAACGCGCTGACGCTGAAGGTGGTGCTGGACCGCCACCCGGTGCGCTCGATCCGCGACATCCGCTCGACCGGCGTGCCCTTCGACCCGCGCCAGTTCGGCGGCCCCTGGCGCACGCGGCTCGTCACGGTGGAAGGCCGCGCGATGTCGCTCGACGACATCGAGCACGGCACGATGCGCCCAACCTTCCGCGACCCGCGCGTCCACTACGCGGTGAACTGCGCGTCGATCGGCTGCCCCAACCTGCGCCCGCGCGCCTTCCGCGCCGAGACGCTGGAACGGGACCTCGACGACGCCGCGCGCGCCTTCGTCAACCATCCGCGCGGCGTCACCGTGCTGGCCGATGGAAGGCTGCGCGTCTCCTCGATCTACCATTGGTTCCGCGAGGATTTTTCCGGCAGCGAGGCGGGCGTCATCGCCCATCTGCGGCAATACGCCGCACCGCCGCTGGCCGCCCGCCTTGCCGCGGCGTCGGCCATCGCGGAGCATGGCTATGACTGGGCGCTGAACGATGCGGGCGCCGGCTGACCGCGGCGGCACGATCAGTCGCGGGGCAGGCCGAAGAACGGCCGCAGCCTGAGCCCGAGCGCGCAGCCCGGGATCACGCAGGCCAGCCACGCGATGCCGTGCAGGCTGCCCGAGGCCGCCCCGCCGAGGAAGGCGCCGACATTGCAGCCGAAGGACAGCCGCCCGCCGAAGCCCATCAGCAGCCCGCCCGCGACGCCGCCCAGCACGCCCCGCCAGCCGATCGGCACGCCGTGGCGCAGCCCGCCCGTGGCAGCGGCGGCGAGCAGCGCGCCGAGCATCAACCCCAGATCGGCAACGGTCCCCGGCATGGCGAGCAGCGGTTCGGCGAGCAGCCCCGCCGCCCAGGGGTCGGACCAGAAGGCGCTGCGGGACAGGTCGACGCCCAGCGCCGCGACCGCCCGCGCGCCCCAGACCGTCAGCGCCATGGTGATGCCCCAGGGCTGGCCGGAGACGAGGAACATCGCCGCCGCCAGCGCGCCGATCACCGAACCCGCGATGAGCTTGCCGCGCGGCGGCGCCCGCCCGCGCAGCACGAGCGCCGCGCCGGCGGCGAGCACCGCCTCGCTCGCCGCGAGCCCGCCCCAGGGGCCGAGGGCGGCAACAAGGTCGATCTCGATGCCCGGCAGGTCGAGCATCGCGGGCAAGACGAGGCTGCCCGCCACGCCGCCCAGGCAGAAGAAGGGGAGTGCCACCAGCATCCGCCGCGCCCCCTGCCCGGCCGCGACCAGCGTGCCGGACCCGCAGCCATTCGCGATCATCATGCCGACGCCAAAGATCATCGCGCCGAGGATCATGGACGGCCCGATCGGCGCGACCCAGCGCTGGTAGCCCGGCACCAGCGCCCCCACCGGCAGCACCACCAGGGCCGCGACCGCGGGGACGATGAAGGTCGCCCCCAGCACGCGCCCGTCGCCCTCGGCGAGGAAGGCGCGGAAGCCCCCGGTGAAGCCGTAGTCGAGCAGCACGAAGGCGGCGCCGAGCGCGAGCGCGACCGCCAGGACCGGCAGCAGCGCCGTATCCCGCGCCGCAATACCGGCCGCGATCGCGGCAAGGGCGCACAGGCCGAGCGCCAGGCCAAGCCCATGCGCCCGCGGGGCGGGCAGGACCGTCAGCGGGGGCATCGTCCGCCGCCGCCGCGCATCCCCACCGGCGGAAACCAGCCTAATCGGCCGCCTTGCGGACCAGCCCCTCGATGAAGGCGTCGGTCATGCGGCGGCCCTCGGGCGGCACCGCTACGCCATGCCGTGCGAAGACGCGCGTCGCGAGATCCTCCCCCGTGCTGCGCGTTACCTGGGTGCGGCCTTCGGCGTCCTGCCAGACCAGCACGCGCATCGGCAGGTCGATCGCCAGCGTCGGGTTGGCCGCCATGCCAGGCGTGCCCGCGCGCGGATTGCCGAACAGCACCACGGTGCGCGGCGCGAGCGCCATGCCGACCGCCTGCGCGGCCGCGGCGTGGTCGATCTCGGCGAAGACCACCCAGCCGGCCTCCCGCACCGCGGCCGCGAAGCGGTCGAGCGTCGCGCGCACGGGATGCGCGCTCGGCCGGGTGACGAGGCCCGCCTCCTGCGCGCTGGCGGCGCCGGTGGCGAGCGCGACCGCGACGCCGGCGGCAAGGCCCGCGGCACGGCGGGAAAGGGCGTCGGTCATGGCAATCTCCTGGTCCGGCCGGACGCGGCCGGGGATGACTTCGCCCGCGGAGAGGACGCGGTTACGCACGACCATCGATGTCGCCGCGCGCCGCGTTCGCCCGGACCGCGCGGCAGAGCCGGCGGGGGCACCACCGGTCAGCCCGGCTGGAAGGCCTCGTGCACCGCGGTCTGGATGCCGCCGCCGACGATCGGCCCGCCGCCGGCGACATGGATCCAGTCGCCGACCAGCGCCGCGCCCAGCCCATGGCGCGGCGTGGGCATGGGCGCGTGGCTGAGCCAGCTGTCGGTCACCGGGTCGTAGGATTCCGTGCTGCCGAGCACGCGGTCGATCGGGCGGTTCTGCGCGTCGAACAGCCGCTCCTCGCCGCCGAAGCACCACATGCGCCCGCGCAGCAGCACCATGCCATGGCCCGAGCGCGGCGTCGGGATCGGCGCGCGCAGCCGCCAGGTGTCGCTCGCCGGATCGTAGACGTGGTGCAGGCCGGTGTTGTTCTCGAAGGTGTTGAAGCGGCCGCCGACGATGTGGATGCGCCCTTCCCACACCGCGACGCCGGCATGGTCGCGCGCGGCGGGCAGCGCGCGCAGGATCGTCCAGCGGTCGCCCTGCGGGTCGTACACCTCGGTCCAGCCGATGCTGGCGCGTTCGGGCGCGGGGTCGGTCGCGCCGCCGATGTGGTAGATCTTCCCGCCCACCGCCGCGACGGCGCCGGCCCCGCGCGGGCGCGGCATGGGGGCGATGCGGTCCCAGCGGTCGCGTGCCACGTCGTAGGCGAAGGCGAGGTTGTCGGCCGAGCGGTTCTGCTCGGTGAAGCCGCCGAGCGCGTAGATACGGCCCGCATCGGCGACGACGCCGACATGGTTCGCGCCGCGCGGCAGCGGCGCGCCGTCCTGCCAGCGATCGGCCACGGGGTCGTAGATGTGGTGGTAGGGCTTGTCGACCTGGCCCCGGGCATAGCCGCCGATGACGTGCAGGCGGTTGTTCCAGGATGTCGCCCAGGCCATCTCGCTGCGCGGCAGCGGCAGCGGGGCGCGCGCGACCCAGCGGCCCGGCGCGCCCGGCGGCGCCGGGCTTTCGATCACGCGCTGGGCGAGCTGCTCGGGCGTCAGCGCCTGCGGGTTCGGCCCGCGCAGCGCCGACATCTGGTCGGCCGGGATGTTCGCACCGTGATGGCCGTGATGCTGCGCGCGCGCCGCACCCGCCAGCAGCGCCCCTGCGGCGCCGAGCATCATCCTGCGGTTCATTCCTCGCTCCCCCGGCATGTCGCGCAGGAGGGTGGCGTGCCGGCGCGCACGGTCAAGGGGCGCGCGCCGGCCGGCGTCAGGGCCGGTACGAGCCTGCCGTCACCGGCAATTGTGCTGGCGCATCAGCCGGTCGGCCGCGCTTTCGCCGGGCTGCGGCTGGCAGAAGGCGGCGGGCGCCGGCGCGGCGACAGGCTGGGGCGCCGGCGCGGCGGCCGCAGGGATCGCCACGGCGGCGGCCGGCGCGACGGTCGCGCGCACGGGGCGGAAATTCGCCGCATCCGCCGCGCAGGGACGTCCCGAGCGCATGAAGGCTTCCCGCACCTCCCGGTTCGCGCACAACACCTCCCGCGCCGCGTCCGGCTGGCCGAGCACGGCGAGCAGCTGGGCATTGGCGCGACGCGTGCAGTCCGGATCCTCGATGCCGGCGCCGATCGAGGCGCCGAAGCCGACGACGCTGACCGACCCGCTGGCCGAGATGATGCAGGGGTTGTTCGACCAGATGGCGGGCGCGGCGACATCCGGCGCAGTGCGCAGCGTGGTCGTGCCCGAGACGGTGGAGTGGTACGCGCCGCCGCCATCGGCCCCGAGCGTGCCGGCCGCGCCGGTCGCGCCGACCCCCGCGCCCGTCGTCGCCGCGGCGCCGGTCGGCCCGCCGCTGACGCCCGTGCCGCCGCCCGCGCCGCCGGCGCCATTGTTGACGATGACGGTCGCGCGGGCGTTGCCGCCGCGGGCGGTCTGGGTCTGGTTCTGGCGCTGCCGCTGGCGCTGGCGTGCCGTGGCGCTTGCCTCCGCCTCCGCCTCGGCCCGCGGCTGGGCGCCGCTGCTGCCGCCGCCATGCCCACCACCGCCATGCCCGCCGCCACCATGCCCGCCGCGCGTGGAACTCGCCTCCGCGGCGCCGGCGAAAAGCGCGAGCGCCGCACCGCCAATGATCAAGAGCCTCATGCGTGGTCCTTTCGTCCGGTCGGGCGCAGGAAACCGTAGCCTCCCCGTCGGGCCTCCTCTCGCGAGGCGGCGCCCGAACCCGGCATCTGCGTCAAGAATACGTTAGGTATTGTCTCAATAAGTGCACAATGGCTTTTTTTGCGCCATTCTGCCGCGCGCAGCAGCGCCCTCGGTCGCGCCCAGCGCGCGTCGTCTCCGCATCGATGCTCGCCTCGGTTGCGTCAGCCGCGCGAGAATCTCCGCGCCAACGAAAGGAACCGCGCCGCCGATTGAATCGCCCGGCCGATCGACGCCCGATGGGTGGTCCCGCCGGCAGCGCGGACTCGCGTGCCGCGGTCCGGCGCCCGGCACTGCACCTGCGCCGGGGGCAGGCCGGCGGTCAGCGGGGCAGCACGATCCCCGGCCAAGCACGCGGTGGCTGGGCCATCGCGCGCAGGGGATGGCGCGCGGGGCGGCCGCGCGCGACGCGCGGTCGCCGGTCCTGATCCCGCGAAGGTCGACCCTTCGCGCGGCCGGCGTCAGCCCTGCCCGCGGCCGGTCAGCGCCGCGCCCATCCGGCGCAGCCCCACCAGTTGCTGGCGCAGCCAGCCGCCGGTCGCCAGGGCCTCCGGCGCCTCGGGGTCGCCGGTGCGCGGATAGACGTCGCGGCGGAAATCCGCCGTGCCGAAGATCCAGTCCCAGACCGGGAACAGCACGGCGTAGTTCTTGCCGTGGTCGGCGATCGACAGGATGCCGTGATGCAGCCGGTGGAACCGCGGCGAGACGAACAGCCTCTCGCCCACCCGGCCGAAGGACAGGCGCACATTCGCGTGGCTCAGGCTTTCGGCGAGCCGCATCACCAGCACCAGCAGCGGGAACTGTCCCGGCGGCACGCCGATCAGCAGCGCGATCGCGCCGAACCAGAGCGCCGCGATCACCTCGTCCAGGATGTGGTTCCGGTCATCCGTCCAGAAGGTCATCTGGCGCTGCGCGTGGTGGATCGAATGCAGCGCCCACCACCAGCCGAACATGTGCTGGAAGCGGTGCCGCCAGTATTCCCCGAAATCGAGGATGACGACGTAGATCGCGAAGGCCAGCAGCGGCATCTCCCGCAGCGCGGGGAACAGCGTCTCGAGCGTCGGCGGCACGAAGCCGCTGTCGGCCACCGTGCCTTCCCACCAGGCCTGCAGGGAGGCGAGGAAGACGAAGGCGACCAGCGGCAGCAGCCCCAACCGCGTGAGCAGCGTGTAGACGATGTCGGTGCGGATCGCGCCGCGGTCGGTCACGGGCTCGACCGGCCGCCAGGCTTCCAGCGGGCGGCACACCAGCCAGACGATGGCGATGGAGAACAGGCCGAACAGGCCGAATTCCAGCCATTCGATGGCGTCCTCGGCCCAGTCCATCAGCCCCGCCGCGTACATGGCGGGCTGCAGGAAATGCTCGAAGATCCAGCCGGTCAGCGCGTCCAGCGGGCGGGTGATCAGGTCGGTCATGGGGTGAAAATCTATCGGCGCCCCTCGGGCGGCAAGGTGGCGAAGCAGAAGCCGCGCGCCTGCAGGCGGACGATCACGTCCTCCAGCACCTCGGCATAGGGTTCGCGGCGGCTGCGGATGCCCCAATGCATCACCAGCACCTCCCCGTCCCGCACGTTGCGCAGGGTGCGCGCCGCCAGGTCGCGGTTCGGATGCGCGTCGGAGGGCAGCTCGTCGCCCAGGAAGCCGTTGGCCGTCCAGCCCTGGTGGCGCAGCCCGCAGGCTTCGCCGAGCCGGATCGCCCCCGGCGTGGTGATGCCGCCCGGCGCGCGCCACAGCGGCAGCACGACCGCGTCGGGCACCGCCTCCCGCAGCCGCGCGACGGGGGCCGCGAGTTCGCGGCACATGCCGGCCTGGTCCAGCACCTCCTCCCCCTCCCCGGTGCGGGAGACGTAGCGGACGCGCCCCGGCGCGACATCGCCGCGGAAATACCAGTGCCGGTCGGTGTGGCTGGCGAAGACATGGCCCTCGGCGGCGCGGGCGCGCCAGAAGGCGGCCCAGCCGGGGCCGAGGCTGCGCTCGCCCGTATGCGTGGGTTCATGCGCCACGAACAGCGTCGCCCGCACGTCGCGGCGCTTGAGGATGGCGGCGATGCGCTCCGCCTCCCGCCCCCAGCCCGTGTCGATCGTCAGGTAGAGCGTGCCGGACGGGCAGGCCGGCGCGACCTGCGCCGCCGCGGGGGCGGCCAGCAGGCCGAACGCCAGCGCGAGGAGCGCCCCGCGCCTATTCCGCACGGCGGGGATGGACGAAGATGCCGTGCGGGCTGCGCCCGACGGGGATGGTTTCCACCACGCCGGTGCGCGGGTCGAGCCGCGCGACGCGCCGCGCCCAGCGCAGCGTCGCCCAGACGCGCCCATCCGGGTCGAAGGCGATGCAGTCCGGCCCGCCGGGGACGTCATGGATGCGCCGGACCTCGAGCGTCGTCGGGTCGATTTCCGCGATCCGGCTCTGCACACGGCTGGTGGCCCACAGGGTGCGGCCGTCCGGCGCGGGGAAGATGGTGTGCGCGCCGCGCCCGACCGGGATCTCGCGCTCGATCTCCCGCGTCTCGGGGTTCAGCACGATGAAGTTCTCGGTGCCCATGATGCCGACGATCAGCCGGCCGCGATGCCAGATGATGCCCGCGGGCTCCCGCCCGACCGGCACTTCCCACAGCGCCTCGCGCGTCTCGAGGCTGATCGCCGCGACGGTCCCGCTGCCCTGCAGCGTCACGTAGGCGATGCCGCCATCCGGGCGGAAGGCGATGTGGGAGGGCTTGTCCGGCATCCGCAGGCGCCCGAGCAGCGCCAGCGTCCGGGCTTCGTAGATGTCGACCTGGTTGCGCCGCAGGCTGGCGACCACGAGGTGCCGGCCGTCCGGCGAGAAATCCAGGTGGTAGGGGTTCGACACGCGTTCCCGCCGGCGCACGTCGCCGGTGGCGGGGTCGACGAACAGGATCTCGTTGGCCCCGGAATCCGCGATCAGCAGGTCCCGCCCGTCGGGGCTCAGGACGAGGTGGTGCACCTCCCGCAGCGCCGGGATGCGGCGGACTTCCTGGCGCGTGAAGGCATCGAGGACCGAGATGCTCGGATCCGTCGAGTTCAGCACATAGACAAGGTCCGCCGCCGCCGGCCGCGCCGCGAGGAGGATCGGAAGCAGCAGGCAGGCGAGCAATCGGCGCATGGATGCAACAGGGGGTTCGGGGCGGCGGAGGGGGCTTCCGTCGCGGCGGAAACTGCGCCGCGGCGGGTCCTGACGCAAGCACGGAGTCGCGCCGCGCCCGGCCTGTTGATGCCGGTCAATCCCCGGCGGGGGTGAAGGCCAGGGAGACCCCGTTCATGCAGAAGCGCTGCCCGGTCGGCGCCGGCCCGTCCGGGAAGACATGGCCCAGATGCCCGCCGCAGGCCGCGCAATGCACCTCGGTCCGCGTCATGAAGAAGGACCGGTCGGTGCGCGTCGCGACCGCGCCCTCGATCGGCGCGAAGAAGGACGGCCAGCCCGTGCCGCTCTCGTACTTCGCGGCGGCGTCGAACAGGGCGGCCCCGCAGCCGGCGCAGGCGAAGGTGCCGGGCCGCTTCTCGGCGTTGAGCGGCGAGGTCCCCGGGCGTTCCGTGCCGTGCTGGCGCAGCACGCGGAAGGCCTCGGGCGACAGGGCGGCACGCCATTCCGCCTCGGTCTTCGTGACCGGGAAGGTCTCCTCGGCCGCCTGGTCGCGCTTGAACAGCATCGTCTCGCTCCTTGTCCTGCATGGCCCGACCCGGCGCCATCGGCGCCCGCCACGGCTGGGCCTGGGGTCGACCGAGGGCGCGAAGGCGCTGCCTTCGCGCGCCCCGCCTCACGCCGCCGGGCGCTTCAGCCGGTCGGCGAAGACCTTGCGCACCTTGGCCACCTTCGGCGCCACCACCACGCGGCAATAGCCCGACCAGGGGTTCCGGGCGAAGTAGTCATGGTGCTCGGGCTCCGCCGGCCAGAAGCGCGCGGCGGGAACCAATTCCGTCACTAGGTCGCCGTCCCACAGGCCGGAGCCCTCGATAGCGGCCATCATCGCGCGCGCGGCCGCCATCTGGGCCTCGTTCTCGGCCACGATGATGGATCGGTATTGCGGCCCGACATCGTTGCCCTGCCGGTCCTTCGTGGTCGGGTCGTGGATCACGAAGAAGACGCGAAGCAGGTCCTCGAAGGACAGTTCCGCCGGGTCGAAGACGACGCGCACGACCTCGGCATGGCCGGTCTTCTTGCCGCAGACCTCCTCGTAGCTCGGGTTGTCCACATGCCCGCCGGCATAGCCCGAGGTGACCGAGACGACGCCGCGCAATTCCTTGAACGCCGCCTCCAGGCACCAGAAGCAGCCGCCGCCCAGCACCGCGCTCTCATGGGTTCCGCTCATCGCGCCGGTCCTTTCATCGCGAGAGCAATATCCGATCAGCCGGAAACGGCTGATCGGATTTCTTGCTCTAGAAGCCATTTATTCTACAGCACGAAATCCGATCACACTGATTCAGTGTGATCGGATGGTGCTGTAGCCATCCAGTTTCGCCAGATGGGGTCGAAAGGTCACGGCAGGAAGACGATGTCCGTCGCCGCCAGGGCGGTGGGGGGCACGCCGGCCAGCAGCACGGAATCCCCCGGGGCGAGGTCGATGACCGCGCCGCTCGCGGTCTGCCGCGTCGCGGCCAGCACGGCGGCGAAATCCGCGAAGCCGAGGCCGCGCAGCAGCAGCCGGTCGGTCCCCGGGGCGAAGTCGCCGATGGCGTCGAGCCCGGCACCGGGCGCGAGCAGGAAGGCGTCGCGCCCGGCCTCCCCGAACAGGATGTCCGCCCCGCCGGCGCCTTCCAGCGTGTCCGCCCCGTCCCGCCCGAACATGGTCTCCGCCCCCGCCCCGCCGGCGATGCGGTTGGACAGGGCGTTGCCGATGCCCGCCCCGGCGCCCTCCAGCACCAGGTGCTCGACATGGTCGGCCAGGGTGAAGGTCCCGCTTCCGCGGGCGAGCAGCGCGTCCACGCCCTGGCCCGCGAGTTCGACGAAGAGGTCGCCGGGGTCCGAGGCGATCGCGGTGTCGTTGCCGAGGTTGCCGTAGAGCAGGTCCCCGCCCGGGCCGCCATCCAGCCAATCCTCCCCCGCGCCGCCGCGGAGGATGTCGCGCAGCGTGTCCTCCCCGCCGCCGGTCATCGTGTCCGCGCCCGCATCGCCGTTGAGGTCGTCCGCCCCCGCGCCGCCGGCGACCGAATCCGCCCCGTCGCCGGCGAAGACCGTGTCGTTGCCGCCTTCCCCCAGCAGCAGGTCGATGCCGCCATTGCCCTGGAGGCGGTCCGCCCCGCCGCCGCCCTGCACCGTGTCCGCGCCCTCCCCGCCGATCAGCAGGTTCCTGCCCTCATTGCCCAGGATGCGCTCGGCCCCCGCCGTGCCGACGGCGAAGCGGTCCCCCGCGCCCGCGCGCAGGACGAACCATTCGATGTTCGGCCGCAGGTACCAGGAGGAGGTGGCGAAGACCGTGTCCGTCCCGCCGCCCGTCGGCTCGAACACCACCTGGTTGGACAGGCCGATCTCATAGGCGTCGTTGCCGGTCAGGCCGAACAGGAAGTCGGCGCCGCCATTGGCGACCATCCGGTCGTTGCCGTCCCCGCCTTCCAGCGTGTCGGCGTTGGCGCCGCCGAACAGGCTGTCGTCGCCCGCCCCGCCGCGCAGGTTGTTGAACCCCGTGCCGCCATTGAGCGTGTCGGCGTCGCCGAAGCCCGACAGCGTGTCGAAGCCCGCCCCGCCCGACAACGCATCCGCCCCCGTGCTGCCCCATAGGCTGTCGGCGAGGTTCGAGCCGATCACGGCCTCGATCCCCAGGATCGTGTCCCCCGCCGCGCCGCCGCCCGCGCTGCCGGCGCCGAGCGCGACCGTCACGCCGCGCGCCGCATCCGCGTAGGACAGGGTGTCGCGCCCCGCCCCGCCCTCCGCGCGGTCGGGCCCCTCCCCGGGCAGCAGCAGGTCGTCATTCTCATCGCCCGACAGCGTGTCGGCGCCGGACCCGCCCTCCAGCGTGTCGTTGCCGGCGCGGCCCTCCAGCTGGTCGGCACCGCCGCCGCCGATCAGCCGGTTGCGGCCCGTCCCGCCGGCGATGGCGATGGCGGCCGTGAGCGCGCCGGCATCCACCCCTTCGAAGCCGGTCGCGAGGCCGCCGCCCGCCACCTGGTCCACCACGCTGTCGAGCGTGACGGTCGCGGGGGCGAACAGCCGCAGCAGGTCGAGCTCGTCGCCGCCATCGATGACGAGGTCCGCGGCGTCGTAGGCGACCGTGTCCTCCCCCGCCCCGGCATCGACGGAATCCGGGCCGGCGCCGCCATCGACGGAATCCGCCCCGTCGAAGCCCTGGAGCGTGTCGGCATCCTCCCCGCCCAGCAGCGTGTCGGCGCCGACGCCGCCATGCAGCCGGTCGAGCCCCGCCCCGCCCGCCAGCGAATCCCGTCCATCCGCGCCCCAGAGGCTGTCGTTGCCGCCGCCCCCGGCGAGCGTGTTGCGGCCGAAGAAGCCGTCCACCTCCTCGATCCCCGGGCCCTCGGCGAAGAGCTCGTCCGCGCCCTCCCCGCCCTCCATCCGGTCCGCGCCCGCGCCGCCCCAGAGCTGGTCGGCCGACCCGCCGCCCGACAGGCTGTCATCCCCCGCGCCGCCGAGCAGCCGGTCGATGCCGCCCTGCCCCGCCAGCGTGTCGGCCCCACCCAGGCCGAAGGCTTCCTGCCCGCCCGCGGCGGCGAGCAGGCTGTCCGCCCCCGCCCCGCCCACCAGCACGCGGAAGGTGCCCGGCGCGAAGGAAGCGGGATCGAGCGCGAGCGCCCCGCCACCCGGCGGCCGCAGCCAGACCACCGCGTCGTCGGCGCCGAGCACCAGGTCCTGGTCGAGATCGACGATGAACCAGCCGCCGGCCGGCGCCCCGCCCAGCGTCGCGGGCAGGAAGAAGGACTGCACGAAGCCCGGCCCGATCCCTTCCCCCGCCAGGGCGATGCCGAGCGGCACCCCGGCCGAGGCGTCCCGCGGCGCCATCGCCCCGCGCCAGACCAGCGGCGCCGGCCCTCCGGGCGCGGCCACCAGCCCGTCCGCGAGGTTCAGGGAGATCACGTCGCCGCCCGCGGCGTCGAGATCGAGCACCCAGTCGGGCGCGGCGCCCGTCGCCTCGTCCAGCCCAGCGGTCGAGAGGTCGATGACGAAGCGGTCCGCGCCCGCGCCGCCGGCGATGGTGTCCGCGCCGGGCCCGCCGGCGAGCGTGTCCGCCTCATCCCCGCCGGCCATGACGTCGTCGCCCTCGCGGCCGAAGAGCTGGTCCGCGCCCTCCCCGCCCGCCAGGCTGTCGGCGCCGCCATCGCCCCAGAGCAGGTCGTCCTCGGTTCCGCCATCCAGCGTGTCGAGCCCGGCGCCGCCGAACAGCGCGTCCCGCCCCGCGCCGCCGGCCAGTGTGTTGCGGTCGGCCGGGTCCTCGGTCTCGGGCGTGAAGGGGTCGGCGGCGTAGAGCGTGTCGAGCCCGTCCCCGCCCTCCAGCCGGTCGGAGCCCGGACCGCCGAGCAATTCGTCCGCGAGGTCCCCGCCCGCCAGCGTGTCGTCGCCGAGCCCGCCCAGCAGCCGGTCCACGCCGTCGCCGCCGGCAAGGCTGTCGTTGCCGCCTTCGCCCCACATGGCGTCGTCGGTGCCGCCGAGGCCGGCCAGCACGTCGTTGCCCGCGCCGCCGAACAGGCCGCCGAAGCCCACGGCGAAATCCTCGGCGACGAAGCCCGCCGCGCCGTCGAGCGGCGCGATGGTGACGCGGATCAGCAGGTCGGCCGGGCCGAACAGGCCGTTGTCGTCGAGGTCCGCCCAGATCTCGAAGGTCCAGGGCAAGCCTTCGACGCGACGCCACAGCACGTCGGCGAAGCCGTCGCCGACCTGCGATGCGGGCAGTTGCACGCCGGACTGGCCATAGCCCTCGAAGGCGAAGTCGCCTTCCGGCACGTGGAAGGCGAGGCCGAGGCCAAGTGCCACCGACCCAGGCAGTTGGATGCGGTCGCCACCCGCGCGGCCGGCGCCGGCGAAATCCGCGATGCGGTCGGGCCGGGCGGGCTCGCTCTGCGGCGCGTCGCGCCGGTCGAAGCGGAACAGGTCGTCCCCGCCGCCTCCTTCCAGCAGGTCGGCCCCGGCGCCGCCTTCCAGCGTGTCGGCGGCGAGGCCGCCCACCAGCGTGTCGTCGCCCGCCCCGCCCGCGAGGCTGTCGCCCACCGCGCCGCCGGCCAGCGAATCGTCGCCCCCGCCGCCGAGCAGCGCGAGGCCCGCCGCGGCGACCGCGCGCGCATCGACGACCAGGCGCGAGCCCGCCGCCTGCGACGTCGCGTCCACGGTGAACAGCGCCCCCGCCCCGGGCGTGGCGGAGGCGACGACGGGGTCGAGGATGGTCAGCGCGATGTCGCCCGCGCCGGTCTCGATGCGCTCGAAGCCGGCGACCATCCCGCCCGCCAGCGTGATGGCGACGGTGCCGGACAGGGCAAGCGTGTCCGCCTCCCCGGCCCCGCCATCGAGGCTGTCCCCCACATCCAGCGCCGCGCCGGCGGTGATCCGGTCGTCGCCCGCGGCGGCCACCACGGTGTCCGACCCGCCGCGGTCGGCCGCGATCCAGTCATCCGCCGCCGTCCCGTTGCGCAGGCTGATGCCCGTGCCGTCGAGGATCAGCACGCTGCCGTCCTGGAACAGCAGGTTGGCCCCGGTGAGCCCCGGCGCGCCGAGCCCGATGCCGGTCAGGCGCAGGGTCTCCGTCCCCGAGGCGAGGACGAGGTCGGCCCCGCTCGCGGTGAAGCGCAGCGTCGCGGCGGCGCGGTCGGGGCCGAAGACCAGCAGGTCCTGGGCCGGGACGAAGGCCAGGCTGCCGCCGGCGACATCGGCGAAGGCGTAGGTGGTCATCGCATACCGCGACAGGAGGAAGGCGGGTTTATCGCGGAATGGTTGGGTTCCGCGCCTCACGTTCCAGCGATGGTGCCGGCTTGCCGCAGATGCGCGCCGGGGTAGCATCGGTCCGGCCGGGGAATGCATTCATGGAGCAGCACCGATGATCCGACGCCGCCTCGCCCTTCTTGCCTTCGCCCTGGCCGCGGCCGCGGGGCTCGGCTTCCTCGGCGGGGAGGCCGCCGCGCAGCAGCGCGGCGTGCATCCCAACATCGATTCCGCGCAGCGCAACCTGCGCGAGGCGCTCGCCGACCTGAACCGCGCGCCGGAGACCTTCGGCGGGCACAAGCAGCGCGCGATCAACCTGATCAACAGCGCGCTCACCGAACTGCGCTCCGCCGAGCGCTTCCGCTGAGCGGGTGGCGCCAGGACGCGGCCGGCGGGCTATAGCATCCTGCCGCGCAACGCCCCGACGGTCCGCATGACGATCGCCGCCGCCATCATCCCGGTCACTCCCTTCCAGCAGAACTGCGCGCTGATCTGGGACGATGCGACGAAGGAAGGCGTGGTCGTCGACCCGGGCGGCGACGCGCCGCAGATCCTCGAGGCCATCGCCCAGGCCGGCGTCGCGGTGAAGCGCATCCTGCTCACCCACGGCCATCTCGACCATGCGGGCGCGGCGGCCGAACTGGCGGAATCCCTGGGCGTGCCGATCGAAGGCCCGCACCGCGCCGACGCCTTCCTGCTCGATGGCCTGCCCGAGCAGGGCGCGCGCTACGGCATGGCCTGCCGCGCCGTCACCCCCGACCGCTGGCTCGAGGAAGGGGAGAGCGTGGAGATCGCCGGCCAGGACTTCGCCGTGCTGCACTGCCCGGGCCATACGCCGGGGCATGTCGTGTTCGTCTCCACGGCGCTGGAGGTCGCGCTGGTGGGCGACGTGATCTTCCGCGGATCCGTCGGGCGCACGGACTTCCCCTATGGCGACCACGACGCGCTGATCTCCTCGATCCGCGGCAAGCTGTTCCCGCTCGGCGACGGGATGCGCTTCGTCTGCGGCCATGGGCCGGGATCGACCTTCGGCGCCGAGCGGCGCTCCAACCCCTATTGCGGAGACGGCGCCGCATGAGCCCCGTGATCGAGACCGACACCCCGCCCCTGACGCCTGCGCGGCCGGAGACGGTGGGCATGTCCTCCGCGCGCCTCGCGCGCATCCGCCCGGCCTTCGAGCGGGAGGTGGCGGAAGGCCGCCTGCCCGGCGCGGTGGTGGCGGTCGCGCGCGACGGGCGGCTGGTGCACCTGGAAGCCGCCGGCTTCCTCGACCCGGTCGCGCGCACGCCGATGCGCGCGGATGCGATGTTCTCCATCGCGTCCATGACCAAGCCGGTCTGCGGCGCGGTCGCGATGAGCCTGGTGGAGGAAGGGCGGCTGCTGCTGTCCGATCCGGTCGGCGCCTATGTGCCGCCGCTGATGGAGGTGCAGGTCGCGCGGCCGACCGAGGCGATGCTGTCCGGCGCCGGCCCGATCGAGGTCGAGCCGCAGCGCCGGCGCATGACGGTGCAGGACGCCGCGCGCCACACCACCGGCTTCGTCTATGGCGGCTTCGGCGGCACGGCGGTGCATGCCGCCCATCCCGGCACCTCCATCACCGTCGCGCGGGACCATGACGCGGACAGCCTGGCGCGCGCACTCGCCGCGACGCCGCTGCGCCACCATCCCGGCGAGCAGTGGGAATACGGGTTCTCCACCGACGTGCTGGGCCTCGTCGCCGGCGCGGCGGGCGGGGCCTCGCTGGGCACGCTGATGCGAAGCCGCATCTTCGACCCGCTCGGCATGGCCGAGACCGGCTACGTGCTGCCGGCGGAGAAGGCCGGGCGCTTCGCGAAGCCGCTGCCCACCTGCCCCATCACCGGCGCGGCGCAATCCGTCGCGGCGCCGCTCGCGCCGCCGAAGCTGGAAGTGGGCGGGGCGGGGCTGGTCTCGACCGCATCCGACTATATCCGCTTCGCCGAGATGCTGCGCGCGGGCGGGTCCTTCGGCGGTGCGCGGGTGCTCTCGCCCGCCACGGTGCGCTGGATGGCATCCGACCACCTGCAGGGGATCGCGGGCGGGCCGGACCGGATGGATCCGGGACTGACGGGCTACGGCTTCGGCGTGACGGTCGCGGTGCGCCGCAACGCGGGCGGGTCGGCATTCATGGGCGCGCCCGGCGCCTTCGGCTGGTCGGGCGTCTTCGGCACCTATTTCTGGGTCGACCCGGCGGAACGGCTCGCGGTGGTGCTGATGGCGCACGCGCCGGGCGAGATGCGGCTGCGCTACCGGCGGCTGGTGAACATGCTGGTGTACCAGGCGCTGGAGCGCTGATTCCAGCCGCACGAAGGTTCCACCTTCGTGCCCTCAAACGCCGGCGCTTCGCTTGGCTCGCCGCACTCGCGGCGGGCCGCATTCGCGGCCTCGCCCGCCTTCGGCGGGCGCAGGTCGGAACTTGGTGCGGTTGGCATGATAGGCTACGCCCCGCTGGCGAGCCGTTCCGGCGTGGCGTGTGTCAGCACGCCCGTCTTCAGCCCAGCCAGCGTGCGCACCATCTCCCGCCGCAGCCAGGGGACGATGCGCAGCCGGTCGAAGGTCGCGTCCCGCACCCAGGCAAGCGCGGCCGAATCCGACTGGAAGAAGGGCGTCATCAGCGCGCTGGCGCGCTGGTAGAAGCGCACATGCGCCCGCCGCGCCGCGGCGTAGCGGGCGAAGGCGGCCTCATGCGCCGGCTCCGCCGCCAGCGCATCCGCCAGCGCGAGCGCGTCGAGCAGCGCGCTGTTCGCCCCCTGCCCGAGTTGCGGCGACGTCGCATGCGCCGCATCGCCCAGCAGCACCAGCCGCCCGCGCCAGGGCCGCTTGCTCGTGAACTGGATGTAGGCGGCCGGCGTGAAGGCCCCAGGCCCCGGCAGCGCGGCCAGCACCGGGGAAATGGGTGGCCACAGCGCCGAGGCGTCCGCCCGCCATTCGTCGAACCGCGCCGCCCAGGCGGCGTGCTCGCCGGGCTTGAGCGACCAGAACAGCGCGGCGAGCGGCGGCCCGCCCGGCGTGGCGCGCCCGACCGGCAGCCAGCCCAGCATCACCCGAGCCGCGACGTAGCGCTGCAGCAGCATCCCCGGCGCGAGGCCCGGATCGGGCACGCTCGCCCAGACCGCGCCATAGGCGAAGGCGCGCGGCGGCGTCGCATCCACCTGCGCGCGCAGCGCGGACCGCGCGCCCGTCGCGTCGATGGCGAGCTCGGCTTCCGCCAGCACGGCGCCGTCCGTGGCGAGCAGCTCGATCCCCGTCGGCGTCTCCCGCGTACGGGCCACCGCGCTGCCGGTCGCGATCCGCGCGCCGGATGCCGCGAAGGCGCGCCACAGCACGCCATGAAGCGCGGCGCGATGCACCGCGAGCGCATGCAGACCCGGCGCGAGGTCGCCATAGCCGAGGTCGAACACCGTCGCACCGCGGTCGGTCGTGCCGTGCAGCCGGGTGATGGGCGCGCCGAGGGCCGCGATCTCCTCCAGCAGGCCGAGCCGCGCCAGCGCCGCGAGCCCCGTCGGCTGCAGCATCAGGCCCGAGCCGACCGGCGCCGGTTCGGCGAAGCGTTCATGCAGCGCGACCCGATGCCCCGCGCGGGCGAGCAGCGTCGCGACGGCCAGGCCGGCGACGCCGGCGCCGACCACGGCGACGCGGCGCGTCACGCGACGTCGCCGCGCCGGCGCAGCGCCGCGAAGCCTTTCGCCGCGATCTCCTCCGGCGGCGGATCGACATCGAGGTCGATCACATCCGCTTCCGTCTCGGGAAGCTCGAGCGCGGCGAACTGGCTCGCGATCAGGCTCGCCGGCATGTAGTGGCCCTGCCGCGCCGCCTGCCGCGCCATGATCAGCGACGGATCGCCCGTCAGGTGCAGGAAGCGCACATCGCCCTGCCCGTCGCGCAGCCGGTCGCGATAGGCGCGCTTCAGCGCGGAACAGGCGAGCACCACGCCCGTCCCGCCCTTGCGCGCGGTGTCGATGCGCGCGGCGAGGGCGGCGAGCCAGGGCCAGCGATCCTCGTCCATCAGCGGCGTGCCGGCGCGCATCTTCTCCACATTCTCGGGCGGGTGGAAGGCGTCGCCATCCTCGAAGGGCCAGCCGAGCCGTGCCGCGAGCAGCGCGCCGACGGTGGACTTGCCGCTGCCCGACACGCCCATCAGCACGATGGCCGCGATCATCCCTTCTTCGGCTCCAGATGCCCGCCGAAGCCCGCGCGCATGGCCGACAGCGCGCGCGCGCCGAAGCGTGCGTCGTCGCGCGTGGCGAAGCGGGCGAACAGCGCCGCGGTCAGCACCGGGGCGGCCACGCCCGTTTCCACCGCCTGCTGCACCGTCCAGCGCCCCTCGCCGGAATCGCCGACGCGGCCGGCGTATTTCTCGAGCGCCGGATCCTGGGCCAGCGCCGTCGCCGTCAGGTCGAGCAGCCAGGACGTGATGACCGAGCCGCGCCGCCAGACCTCCGCGACATCGGCGACATCCACCGTGATGCGATGGTCTTCCGGCAGGTCCGGGCTGTCGGCCGCGCGCAGCAGGTCGAGCCCTTCGGCCAGCGCCTGCATCATCCCGTACTCGATGCCGTTATGGACCATCTTGACCAGGTGCCCGGCGCCATGGCCGCCGCAATGCAGCCAGCCCTGCTCGACATTCGGCGCGCGGCCTTCGCGGCGCGGCGTGGCGGGAATCTCGCCCCGCCCCGGCGCCAGCGCGTCGAAGATCGGCGCAAGCCGCGCGACGGGTTCGGGCTTGCCGCCGATCATCAGGCAGTAGCCGCGCTCGAGCCCCCAGACGCCGCCCGAGGTGCCGATGTCGAGATAGTCGATGCCCCGCGCGCCGAGCGCGGCGGCGCGGCGCACATCGTCCTTCCACTGCGTGTTGCCGCCATCGATCGCGACGTCGCCGGGCGACAGCAGGTCGCCGAGTGCGGCGATCGCCTGCTCGGTGGGCTCGCCATGCGGCAGCATGACCCAGACGGCGCGCGGCGCGGCCAGCGTGCCGACCAGCGCCGCCATGTCAGCCGCGCCGGTCGCGCCATCCGCCACCACGGCGGCGACCGCGGCAGGGTCGCGGTCCCACACGACGCAGCGATGGCCCGCGCGCATCAGGCGGCGCGCGATGTTCGCGCCCATGCGGCCGAGGCCGACGATCCCGATCTGCATCGCCGTCAGCCCCCCAGCGCCGCGCGCACGCGCCCGACGAAGCCGTCCATCGCCGCCGGGTCGGTCCAGCGCAGCACCGCGACGATGCCGGAGGACGGATCCACCCAGGTGAGGTTGCCGCCCGCGCCCGACGCGAAGAAGGCGTCCCGCGCCGCGGAGGGGAAGCGCGTGCCGTCCGCGTTCAGCCACCAGAGGAAGCCGTATTGCGCGTTCAGCGGGCAGGGTTGCGTGGACAGCGCGAACCATTCCTGAGGGATCAGCCGCGTGCCCGCCCAGGCCCCGCGCGCGAGCGCGAGCAGCCCGACGCGCGCCTGGTCCTCGGCATGGATCGACATGCCGCCGCCCCAATGCGTGCCGCCGGGGACGGACTGGACGCGCCGCCCATCCGCCAGCGTCACCCAGGACGTGCGGTAGCCGTCCCAGCGCCAGTCGCGGGAGGCACCGATGGGGGCGAGCACGCGCTCGGCGAAGACCTCCGGCAGCGGGCGCTGGAAGCGCCGCAGCAGCGCGAGCGAGAGCCGGTTCACCCGCACGTCGTTGTATTCCCAATGCGTGCCCGGGGCGGCGAGCGCGCGGCTGCCCTTCCTGCCCTGCCCTTCCACGCCGAGGTTACGGCCGCGGTCGATCGTGTCCGCCTTGCCGAACAGCTCGCCCTCCCATTCGGAGGTGTTGGTCAGCAGGTGCCGCCAGGTGACGGGGGCGTTCTGCGGCCCGTCGAAGCCGCCATCGTCCACCGTCTCCCGCACCGGGCGGTCGATGTCGGGGATCAGCCCGTCCGCGACCGCGATGCCGGCGAGCATCGAAAGGTAGGATTTCGCGACCGAGAAGGTCTGGCTCACCTCCCGCGTTTCGCCCCAGCGGGCGACGAGCACGCCGTGGCGGGTGACGAGGCCACAGGGCCCGCCGCGCGGCCAGAGGGGCCCGAGCACCTCGTTGTCCGGCGGCGGCTCGAACCCGCCGCGGCCGATATGGCCGGCGAGGTCGCGCGGCCAGGGCGTTTCATGCGCGGCGGCGAAGGCCACGGCGTCGGCCAGGCGCGCGGGGTCGAAGCCCGCCGCGGCGGGCGCGGCCTCGGGCCAGGGGAAGGGATCGGCGGCGGGGAAGGTGATGGACATGGGCGGAGACTGCGCGGAAGCGCTCGCCCTTCCAAGGGGGCCGGCGGCGACGGATGACCGGCCGCCTCCTCCGCACCCGGCCGAGCATGTCACGGAAGCATCTCGAAAGCGTCACGCGACCGCAAGGCGGGCAGCCTACGTCCCGCGCCGCCGGAGGCCCAGACAACATGATCCGCGTCGAGCAGGTGGAGGTCGTCTATCCGAGCGGAACGCGCGCGCTCGCGCCGGTTTCGCTGGCCTTCGCGCCGGGCGCCTTCACCGTGCTCCTCGGCGCGTCCGGCGCCGGCAAGTCGACCCTGCTGCGCAGCCTGAACGGGCTGGTGCGGCCGAGCGCGGGACGCGTGGTCGCGGCCGATGCCGGGGACATCGCCCGGCCCGCGGCGTTGCGCGCGCATCGCCGCCGTACGGGCATGATCTTCCAGCAGCACCAGTTGATCGGCCGCGTCAGCGTGCTGGGCAACGTGCTGACAGGGCGGCTCGGCTACCATTCGGCGCTGCGCAGCCTCTGGCCGCTGCCGCAGGCGGAAAAGCTCGCCGCGCTTGCCGCCATCGAGCGCGTCGGGCTGATCGACTACGCGCTGCGCCGCGCCGACCAGCTCTCGGGCGGGCAGCAGCAGCGCGTCGGCATCGCCCGCGCGCTGGTCCAGCAGCCGCGCCTGATCCTGGCGGACGAGCCGGTGGCGAGCCTCGACCCGGCGACGGCCGAACGCGTGCTCTCGCTGCTCGCCGCGATCTGCCGGGAGGACGGGCTGACCGCGATCGTCTCCCTCCACCAACTCGATTTCGCGCGGCGCTTCGCCGACCGGATCGTCGCGCTGGCGCAGGGCCGGGTCGTGTTCGACGGCCCGCCCGCCGCGCTCGATGCCGCCGCCGTCGCCCGCATCTACGGCGCCGCGCCGCCGGACGCCTACGCATCCCAGCCCGAGGAGGCCTTCGCATGAACCGCCGCACGCTGCTCGCCGCCCTGCCCATCGTCGCCATGCCCGGGCTCGCACTGGCCCAGGCGCGCGACCCGCGCCGCCTGCGCGTGGCGCTGCTGCCGGACGAGAACGCCTCGACGCTGATCCAGAACGCGCAGCCGCTGAAGGCGCATCTGGAACGCGTGCTGTCGCGCGAGATCGAGCTGGTGGTGACGACCGACTATTCCTCGATGATCGAGGCGATGCGCTTCGGCCGGAT
Source organism: Roseomonas nitratireducens (assembly GCF_017813355.1). GTDB lineage: Bacteria > Pseudomonadota > Alphaproteobacteria > Acetobacterales > Acetobacteraceae > Neoroseomonas > Neoroseomonas nitratireducens. The sequence goes on along the minus strand of NZ_JAGIYZ010000011.1, from coordinate 65,913 downwards.
CGAGGTCGCCTATTTCGGCCCCTTCTCCTACGTGCTGGCGAAGTCGCGCGCGCCGGGGATCGAGCCCTTCGCCGTCGGGATCGAGCGGGGCTCGCCCACCTACCAGTCCGTGATCGTCGCCACCGCCGACGGGCCGGTGAAGGCGCTGGGCGATGTCCGCGGCCGGCCCTTCGGCTTCGGCGACCAGGCCTCGACCTCCTCCCACCTCATCCCCCGCGCGCTGCTGCTGACGCGCGCGCAGCTCAAGGGCGGGGACGACTATCGCCCGGTCCATCTCGGCACGCATGACGCGGTGGCGCGCGCGGTGCAGAACGGCCAGGTGCCGGCGGGCGCGCTCTCCAAGGCGATCCTCGACGTGCTGTTCGAGCGCGGCACGGTCGACCGCGCGAAGGTCGTCGAGATCACGCTGTCGGACCCGATCCCGAACTATCCGATGGTCATGCAGGGCAACCTCGCCGACCCCCTCAAGGCGGCGATCCGCGACGCCTTCCTGAACCTGCGCGATCCAGCGGTGCTCGGCGCCTTCCGCGTGCAGGGCTTCGCGCCCACGACCGACGCCGCCTACGACATCCTGCGGGAGACCGCGCGGGTGCTCGAACTCGACCTCGGCCGCATGCGCGGATGAGCGGCGCGGCGCTCCGCCACGAGGCGATCCTCGGTGCCGCGCGGCGCGATTCGCTGCGGCACGCGGGGCTGGTCGGCATCGTGCTCGCCGCCTGCCTCGCCGCGCTGTGGCAGACCGGCTTCCTCGACGCGGAGCGCTTCCTCGAAGGCGCGCCCGCGCTCGCCCAGCTGTTCGGGGAGATGATGCCGCCCGACTTCTCCCGCTGGCGGTCCTGGCTGCGCCCGCTCGCGGACACGCTGGCGATGTCGGTCGCCGGCACCGTGCTGGCCGTGGCGCTCTCGCTCCCGCTCGCGCTGCTGGCCGCGCCGAACACCGCGCCGCACCCGGCGGTGATGGTGGCGGTGCGCACGCTGCTCGCCTTCCTGCGCTCGGTGCCCGAGATCATCATGGGCATCATCTTCGTCGCCGCTGTGGGCTTCGGCGCGCTGCCGGGCGTGCTCGCGCTCGGGCTGCATTCGGTCGGCATGGTGGGAAAGTTCTACGCCGAGGCGATCGAACACGCCGACCCGAGGCCGCTCGAGGCCGCGCGCGCGGCCGGCGCCTCCGGCGTCCAGGTGGTCAGCCATGCCGTTCTGCCGCAGGTGATCCCGCAACTCGCCGACATCACCATCTACCGCTGGGAATACCATTTCCGCGCCTCCGCCGTGCTCGGCATCGTCGGTGCCGGCGGCATCGGCTTCGAACTGATCGCGGCACTCCGGCTGCTCGACTACCAGCAGGTCTCGGCCATCCTGCTCGCGATCCTCGGCTGCGTGGTGATCGTCGATGGCATTGGCGCCACGCTGCGCAGGAGACTCAAATGACCCGGCCGCTGATCCTCGCCACCGCGCGCATCTTCCCGCAGACGCGCGATGCGCTCGCGCCGCTGGGCGAGGTCGTGGCGAACGAGGCTATCGAGCCCTGGCCGGAGGAGGAGCGCCGCGCCCGCGCCGCGCGCGCCGATGCGCTGCTCGCCTTCATGACCGACCGGGTCGATGAAGGCTTCCTCGCCGCCGCGCCACGGCTGCGCATCGTCGCCTGCGCGCTCAAGGGCGCGGACAATTTCGACCTGGACGCCTGCCGGGCGCGCGGCGTCGCCGTCTCCCTGGTGCCGGATTTGCTGACGGCGCCCACGGCCGAGCTCGCCATCGGCCTGGCCATCGGGCTCGGGCGACATCTGCGCGACGGCGATGCGGCGGTGCGCGGCGGGGGCTTTTCCGGCTGGCGGCCGGTGCTCTACGGCCAGGGGCTGGACGGCGCCACGGTCGCGGTGCTCGGACTCGGCGCGCTCGGCGGCGCGATCTGCGCGCGGCTCCAGCCCTTCGGCTGCCGCGTCCTGGGCGTGGATCCCTCGCGGCCCGCGCCGCCCGGTGTCGAGGCGACGGCGCTGGAGGACGCGCTGGCGCGCGCCGACCTCGTGATCGCCGCGCTGCCGCTGCTGCCCGGAACGCTGCACCTGGTCGACGCGGCGCGGCTCGCGCTGCTCAGGCCCGGCGCGCTGCTGGTCAATGTCGGGCGCGGCTCCACGGTCAGCGAGGCGGCGGTGGCCGACGCGCTGGCCGCCGGGCGCCTCGGCGGCTACGGCGCGGACGTGTTCGAGCTGGAGGACTGGGCGATCGAGGCCCGGCCACGGGCGATCGAGCCGCGCCTGCTCGCCCATCCGCGCACGCTGTTCACGCCGCATCTGGGCTCGGCGGTCGAGCAGGTGCGCCGCGCGATCGAGCTGCGCGCCGCGGCGAACATCGCCGACATGCTGGAAGGGTGCCCGCCGCGCGACCGCGTGGCGTAGGGCGATATCGAGTCGGCCGGGAAGGGCTGATCGGACGCCCTGCCCGTGAACCGTCGATCCGCCGGCACGACAGCCGGTCGCACCGATCCGGCGTGGCCGGATCGCCCCGTCGCGGGCGCCGCACCGGCCGCGATCGCGAGCCATGGGTGGCGGCGGGTATCGGGACGCCCAGGCGCGGGCGGCGCCCCGCGCCTTGCCGGGCGGGCTGGCCGGACCCATCCTCCGCGCCGGACATCCGGCCCAAGGAGCCTGCCATGGACACCGCCCCCGCGACCGCCGGCCGGCTCGAGATCGTCTCCGACGCCATCTGCCCCTGGTGCTGGATCGGCAAGGCGCAGCTGGACGCGGCGCTGGCGCGGCTGGCCGAGGAAGGGCTCGTCTTCGATCTCGGCTGGCTGCCCTTCCAGCTGAACCCGGAGATGCCGGCGGGCGGCGTCGACCGCCGCGCCTACCGCACGGAGAAGTTCGGCTCCTGGGAGAAGTCGCTCGAACTCGATGCGCGGGTGGCCGATGCGGGCCGCGCCGCCGGGCTCGCCTTCCGCCACGACCTGATGGCGCGCACGCCCAACACGGTCGAGGCGCATCGCCTGGTGAAGCTCGCCGGCCCCGCCCAGCACGCCGTCGTGGACCGGCTGTTCCGCGCCTATTTCCAGGAAGGCCAGGACATCGGCGACGCCGCGACCCTGGCCACGCTCGGCGCCGAGGCCGGCATGGCGGAGGAGGGGCTCGCCGCCTTCGGGGACAGCGACGCGGTGCGGGAGGAGGTGATGGCCGAATCCCTCGGCCTGTCGCAGGCGGGGATTTCGGGCGTGCCGTCCTTTCTGCTCGACCGCCACTTCCTGTTCTCGGGCGCCATGCCGGCGGACCGGATGGCGGACGGGCTCAGGCGGGCGGTCGCGATCCTGCGCTCGCGCGCGGCGTAGCGCCCGGGGCGCTCAGGCGCCGCCGGCCCAGAGCGCAATCTCGGCCGCCGCCCAGGCCAGGGCGAGGAAGCTGGTGAAGTCGCGCATGGCGCGGCGCACCAGGCGGCGGCGCGGCGTCGCCGGCACGAAACGGACAGCAACGGGACAGGGCGGGATGACCAGGGAGAGGTCGTCGGCGGTGCGCGTGCTCATGGCAAAGATAAGAACAAAACACGAACATCAATGCAAGCCCCCGTGAAATGTTTCCGCCCTTCCACACCCACGCCCTTGTGCCCTGCGGCCTCCGGCACCGAAGATGCGCCGACAACAAGGGACAGGCGCCCATGGCCGACACCCCCGATACCCGCCTCGCGCGGCGGCTTCTCATCATCCGCGCGGCGGTCGCGGGCGGCGCGGCCGTCCCGGCCGGCGCGCTCGCGCAAGGCACCAAGGGCGAATCGGGCGGCGCGCCCGCGCCGGGCCCGGCGCCGACCCCGGCCCCGAGCATCGTGCCGCGGCAGCCCGACCAGGGCGGCCAGCGCCAGGCGCCATCCGGCCTGAACGACGCCGACCCTCAGGACCCACCCGGCAATGGCCGTGGCCCCGAGCGCGGCGGGCGCCCGCTGACCGGCATCAACGACGCGGATCCGGGCGACCCGGCCGGCGGTGGCCGCGGCGCGCAGGGCGGCGGCCGCCCGCGCACCGGCGTGAACGATGCCGACCCCGGCGACCCGCCCGGCGGTGGCCGCGGCGCGCAGGGCGGAGGGCGCCAGCGCAGCGGCGCGACCGACGCCGATGCCGGCGACCCGCCCGGCAGTGGCCGTGGCGGCAGCGGCGGCCCGCGCCAGGGCGGCGTTTCCGATGCCGATCCCGGCGACCCGGCCGGCCAGGGCCGGGGCGGCGGCGGGGGCGGCACGCGCCCGCCCTCCGGCCCGTCCGACACCGACCCCACCGATCCGCCCGGCCGCGGCCGTGGCGGCCAGGGCCAAGGGCCGGTCAAGACCTGACCCCGGACGGCGCGTTCAATTGCGACCCGGCCCCGGTCCGCGCGACCGGGCGCCGAGGTTGCGTCCCCCTGGGCGCCACCCCGCCAGGACGCGCGTAGTGTGAGACATCGTCTCACTCGAAGATATTCGTCTCACGAATTTATCTCTTTTTAGAAACAACCCGGCATTCTGACGAGGTCCGGCGCCAAGACGGCGCGGCCTCGATCCAGGAGCCGCGTCGTGTCCGTCATCACCCTGGCCCAGGGCGTACCCAACAGCCTCGCCCTCGGCACCTTCGACCGCCTGACCGGCGGCATGCTCGCCGACCAGGTCACCGTCCAGGGCGCGCTTTCCGGCGCCGAGATCGACCTCCGCGCCGGCGCGGACCACCTGTTCCTCGATCATCCCGGCAACACGATCCTGCTCGCGGGGGCGGAGAGCGTCACAGGCGGCAACGGCGCGGACGATATCCGCCTTGCCGCGCCCGTCGCCGGCTTCCACGCCAATCTCCGCGGCGGCGGCGACCTGCTGCGCCTGGCGGATGGCACCAATGCCGTCATGGTCTCGGGCGTCGAGACCGTGCTCGGCGGTTCAGGCGACGACGATGTCGCGAGCCCGATGCGCTTCACCGGCCATGCGAGCCTCGGCGCCGGGGCCGACCGGATCGCGATGACCGGCGGCGGCGGCAATGTCGCGCTGCTCTCCGCCGACATCGAGACCATCGCCTCCGGCACCGGGGCGGATGCCGTCACCCTGCTCGGCGCCGCTTCGGGGAACCGGATCGATCTCGGCGCGGGCGCGGATTCGCTGCTGCTCGGCGCGACGGACGACGCGCTTATGCTCCTTGGCGTCGAGAGCCTCGATGCCGGGGCCGGCCACGACACGGTCCGCCTCGAAGGCGCCGCGACGGGGTGGTTCGACCTCGGCGCGGGCGCCGACCGGCTGCTGCTTGCCGGCCAGGGCGCGCAGATCACCGTCGCGGGCGCCGAGACGATCGAGGGTGGCGCGGGCGCCGACCACATCCTGCTCGGCACGGCGCTGCCCGACGGTCGCGTCGCGCTCGGCGGCGGGGCGGACCGGCTGCTGCTCGCCGATGGCGGCAACCGCCTCGCGCTGGCGGGCGTCGAGACGCTGGAAGGCGGCGCCGGCGCGGACACGGTCACGCTGGCCGAGGCCACCGAGGCGCTGCTGATCCGCGGCATCGAGCGGCTGGTCGGCAGCGCCGGACGGGACGGCGTGGCGATGGACGGCGGCGGGGCGATCCGGCTGGTCGATGTCGAGGCCTTCGCGGGCAGCGCCGCCGCCGACCAGGTGACGCTCGAGGGCGCCGTCGCGGACGGGGTGATGAACCTTGGCTCCGGCGCGGACCGGCTGGTGCTCGCGGACGGGACGAACACGCTGCGCGTGAGCGGCGCGGAGACGATCCTCGGCGGCGGCGGGGCGGATGAGGTCACGCTGTCCGGCTTCATCGCGAACGGCGTGATCGACCTCGGCGGCGGCGCCGATGTCCTCGTGCTGCGCGGCGGCAATGTCGCGGCGCTGGTTCGCGGGGTGGAAACGCTCGAGGGCGGCGGCGGCGACAGCGACCTCGCCCTCGCCGACGCCGCCTCCGGCACGATCAACCTGCGCGGCGGGCAGGACCGGCTGCGGCTGTCCGATGCCGGCAACGCCGTGACGATCGGCGGGGTCGAGACGCTGACGGGCGGCGCGGGCGCCGACACCGTCACGCTGCTGCGCCCGGTGGAGGGCATGCTGGTCGACCTCGGCGCCGGGCATGACGTGCTGAACCTGCCCGGCGGCGGGGCCTGGCTGACGGTCGCGGGCGTCGAGGTGCTGAACGGCGGCGCGGGGCATGACGAGGTGCGCTTCGCCGCCCCCGCCACGAACGCGCTGATCCAGATGGGCGCCGGGCGGGATGTCGTGAAGCTCGCCCATGGCACCAACGGCGTGCTGCTGCGCGACGTCGAGATGCTGCAGGGCGGCACGGGCGACGACGCGGTGACGTTGCTCTCCCCCGTCGCGCGCGGGCACTACCACCTCGGTGCCGGGGCCGACCGGATCGCGCTGGCCGATGGCGGCAACAGCGCGACCATCATCTTCGCCGAGACCATCGCCGGCGGAGCGGGGGATGACCGCGTGACGCTGGGCGGCGCCATGGCGGATGGCGTCGTCGATCTCGGCGGGGGGGAGGACGCGCTGCTCCTCGCGCGCGGCGGCAACCGCATCCTGCTCTCCGGCGTCGAGCGCGTGACGGGCAGCGAGGGGCGGGACGAGATCATCCTCGCCGCGCCGGTCGATGGCGCCGTGCTGCGCCTCGGCGCGGGGGAGGATGCGGTCGTCCTTGCCGATGGCGGCAACCGCGTGACGCTCGCCGATGTGGAATCGGTCACGGGCGGCGCGGGCGATGACCGGGTGACGCTCGCCTGCGGCATGTCGCGGGGCGTGGTCGACCTCGGCGCGGGGCGGGACACGCTGGTGCTGGGCCCGGGCGCGAATGCGCTGCGCCTGGTGGGCGTGGAGGTGGTGCAGGGCGGGCGCGGCGGGGATGCGGTGACGCTGTCGGGTGCCGATGGCACGGCGACGGTCGCGCTCGGGGCGGGGCGGGACGTGCTGGCGTTCGACGATGCGGGCCTTTCCGTGATCGTCACGGGGGTGGAGGTCGTGCGCGGCGGCGCGGGGGACGACCATGTCGCGGTGACCGCGGCCGGTGGCGGGACGATGCTGGAAGGCGGCGGCGGGGCGGATACGCTGACCGGCGGGGATGGCCAGGACACGCTGTTCGGCGGCGCGGGCGCGGACCGGCTTTCGGCGGGGGCGGGCGCGGACCTTTTCGTCTTCACGGCCATCGGCCAGTCCCCGGTCGATGCGCCCGACACGATCATCAACTTCAACCCGCTGCAGGGCGACGTGTTCGGCTTCGCCGGCATCGGCGTGGGCGGGGACTTCCGCTGGCGCGGCGCCTTCGCCTTCAGCGGCGCGGGCGGGATGGAAGGCCGCTTCGACGAGGCATCGGGGTCGCTGCGCATCGACCTGGATGGCGACGGGCTGGCCGACATGGCCTTCCTGCTGCCGGGCTTCCCGCCGGAAGGCTTCGACGGCAATTCGGTGATCTGGGCCTAGTTCCTGGACGTAGGGGGGCGGGGCGCAGCGGACGGAAGCGCGAACGGGGGCGCGAAACCCTGCTACCGCGTCCCCAGCATCTGCCGCGCCACGATCAGGCGCATGATCTCGTTCGTGCCTTCCAGGATGCGGTGCACGCGCAGGTCCCGCACGATCTTCTCGATGCCGTAGTCGGCCAGGTAGCCATAGCCGCCGAGCAATTGCAGCGCGTCGTCCGCGACGCGCGAACAGGTGTCGGTCACGAAGCGCTTGGCCATGGCGCAGAACGCCGTCGCATCCGCCGCGCCGGCATCGAGCTTGGCGCAGGCGCGCCACAGCAGCGACCGCGCCGCCTCCAGCTCCGTCCGCATGTCGGCCAGCCGGAACTGCGTGTTCTGGAAGTCGCTGACCGCGCGGCCGAAGGCGCGGCGTTCCTTCACATAGGCGAGCGCGATGTCGAGCGCGGCCTCCGCCCCGCCCAGCGAGCAGGCGGCGATGTTGAGCCGCCCGCCATCGAGCCCCGCCATGGCGAAGCGGAAGCCCTGCCCTTCCTCCCCCAGCAGCGCGCTCGCCGCGACGCGGGCATCCTGGAAGATCACCTGCCGCGTTGGCTGCGCGTTCCAGCCCATCTTGCGTTCGTTGGCGCCGAAGGACAGGCCCGCGGTCTCCTTCGGCACCAGCAGGGCCGAGACGCCGGACGGGCCATCGCCGCCAGTGCGGACCATGGTGAGATACAGGTCCGAGACGCCGGCGCCGGAGATGAACTGCTTCGTCCCGTTCAGCACATAGCCCTCGTTGTCGCGCGCGGCGCGCGTGCGCAGCGCGGCGGCGTCGCTGCCCGACCCCGGTTCCGTCAGCGCGTAGGAGGCGATGCGCTCCATCGTCACCAGCGCCGGCAGGTGTTCCGCGCGCTGCGCGTCCGACCCGAAGCGGTCGATCATCCAGGCGACCATGTTGTGGATCGACAGATAGGCCGAGACCGTCGGGCAGCCGGTCGCCAGCGCCTCGAACACCACGGCGGCGTCGAGCCGCGTCAGCCCCGACCCGCCCGATTCCTCCCGCACATAGAGCGCGGCCATGCCGAGGGCGGCGGCCTCGCGCATCTCCTCCACCGGGAAATGGCGTTCCTCGTCCCAGCGGCGGGCATGGGGTGCCAGCACATCCCGCGCGAAGTCGCGGGCGACGGATTGCAGCGCGAGCGTGTCCTCGGGCAGGTCGAAGCGCGTCATGGGGGAAGCATACAGGACAGCGCCGCGCCGGGAACGCCCCTGCCCCGCCCGGGGCGGATCGCGGCTATGCTGCGCCGAACCGCAACAGGGACCGCGCCCGCATGTTCGTCGCCACCAACCGCTTCCGCGTCATTCCCGCCATGGCGGCGGAGTTCGAGGCCCGCTGGCTCGGCCGCGAGAGCCGGCTGCACGAACTCGACGGCTTCATCCGCTTCCACCTGCTGAAGGGGCCGGAAGCGGCGGACCATATCCTCTATTCCTCCACCACGCTCTGGGCGTCGCGGGCGGCCTTCGAGGCCTGGACGCGGTCCGAGCAGTTCCGCGCCGCCCATGCCGGCGCCGGGGCGAGCAAGCCGACCACCCTCGGCCCGCCGCAATTCGAGGGCTTCGAAGTGCTGCAGGAGATCGAGGGCGTCCGCACGCCGGGCTGAGGCACGCCTCAGCGCGCGGAACCCTCGAGCGCGGCGAGCCGTTCGCGGACGGCGGCGAGGTTACGCGCCTTCACATGGCCGAAGCCCTTCACGTCCGCCCAGGCTTCCGCCCAGGCGCTCGCGGTGGCGTGGGAAGCGGGGAGCGTGGCGAGGAAGCGCTCGACGCCGGCGCGGAACTCGCCCGGCAAGGCGCGTTCCATCCGCCGTTCCTCGGTGCGGCCGAAGGGGTCCAGCACCGTGCCGCGCAGCACCTTGCCGTGGCGCAGCAGGCCCATGGCGCGGAACATCCAGGGGCCGAAGCGCCGCTTCGCCGCACCCAGCGCGGGCGGGGCAAGGTGCATCTCGACGGCGCGCGTGCCGGTGAAGCCGCGCGCCAGCGCGTCGCGCCATTCGGGCAGGCTGTGCAGGCGGGCGACCTCGTATTCGTCCTTGTAGGCCATCAGCCGGTGCAGTTGCGTCGCGACGGCGCGCGACAGGCGTTCCTCGCCCGGCATCGCCGCGGCCTCGGCGGCGCGGATCTTCGCGACGAAATCGGCGTAGTCGCGCGCATGGCTGGCGTTCTGCCAGGCGGTGAGGTCGGCCATGCGCCGCGCGACCAGCGCGTCGAGCGTCTCCGCCGCATCCGCCGGCGGGTGAAGTTCCTCCATCGCCGCGGCGCGGCCGCGCGCGAAGGCCTCCTTGTTCAGCGCCACCTTGGCGCCGTTGAGCTCGATGGCGCGGCCGATCGCCTCGGAGGAGAGCGGCACGAGGCCGCGCTGGTAGGCGATGCCGAGCAGGAAGACATTGAGGTAGACCGCGTCGCCGAGTTCATCGGCCACGCGCGTCGCGCCGGGCAGCGCGATGGTCTGCCGGCAGGCGGTGCGGATGCTCTCCAGCATCTCCGCCGCGCGGTAGCGCGTGCCGGTGTCCTTCACGAACTGCGCGGTCGGCGCGAGGTCCGCATTCACCACGGACGCCGTGCGCGCGGGGCCGAGCAGCGGCCGGGCCGTCTTGCCATGCGCCACCACCATGTCGGCCGCGACCAGCAGGTCCGCCCCGCCGGCGGCGATGCGCGCGCCGGCGATGCTCTCCGCGCTCGCCCCCACCGCGCCGATGCGCAGCTGCGCGTAGACGCCGCCGCCCTTCTGCGCAAGGCCGAGGAAATCGAGGCTGCGCACCGGCCGACCTTCCAGATGCGCGGCCTGGGCGAGGATCGCGGCGAGCGAAGACACGCCCTGCCCGCCCACCCCCGCCATCAGCAGGTTCCAGGCCTCGCCCTGCACCTCGGGCCGCGCGGGCTCGGGCGGTTCGGAGATCGGCCCGCCGGCTGCGTGTTCCGCCGGTTCGGCGCCCAGCAGCGTGACGAAGGACGGGCAGAAGCCCTGCACGCAGGACAGGTCCTGGTTGCAGGCGGACTGGTCGATGCGGCGCTTCCGGCCGAAGGGCGTCTCCACCGGCTCGACCGCCAGGCAGTTGGAGGCGCGGGAGCAGTCGCCGCAATCCTCGCAGACGCGCGGATTGATCATCACGCGGCGCTCGGCCTTGGCGGCCAGGTCCCGCTTGCGCTTGCGGCGCCGTTCGGTCGCGCATTCCTGGTCGTAGATCAGCGCGGTGACGCCGCGGGCCACGCGCAGTTCCCGCTGCACGTCATCCAGGCGCGAACGATGATGGAAGCCCGTGCCGGCGGGGATCAGCGGATGCCCGCGATGCCGGTCCGGATCGTCCGAGACGATCTCGATGCGCGTGACACCCTCGGCGCGGAGTTGCGCGGCGATGTGCGGCACGTCGATCTCGCCTTCCGGCGTCTGGCCGCCGGTCATGGCGACGGCGCCGTTGACCAGGATCTTGAAGGTCATGTTGGCCTTCGCCGCGACGGCGAAGCGCACGGTCAGGCTGCCCGAATGCCCCCAGGTGCCGTCGCCGATATTGGCGAAGACATGCTCCTCGCTGGTGAAGGGCGCCTGGCCGATCCAGGGCACGCCCTCGCCCCCCATCTGGGTGAACTCGTCCGAGTTCCGGTCCATGAAGCGGGCGAGATAGTGGCAGCCGATGCCGGCCAGCGCGCGCGAGCCTTCGGGGATGCGCGTCGAGGTGTTGTGCGGGCAGCCCGGGCAGAAATACGGGTCGCGCTGGTGCAGCGGCGTGGCCTGCGCGGCGGCCAGCGCATCCAGCTCCGCGATGCGCGCGACCAGGCGTTCGGTGCGCAGCGCCGGCGGCAGGCGCGCGGCGAGCGCGCGCAGCATCTGCCCGGCGTCGAGTTCCGTCAGGTCCGACAGCAGCGGGCGCCCGGCCTCGTCCTTCTTGCCGGTGACGCGCGGGCGGGTGGCGGCGTGGAACAGCGCGTCGCGCAGCTGCCATTCGATGACGGGGCGGCGGTCCTCGACGACGAGGACTTCGTCCAGCCCCTCGGCGAAGGCGCGTGCGGCCTCGGCATCGAGCGGCCAGGCCAGGCCCACCTTCCAGATGCGCAAGCCGTTGGCGCGGGCGAAGGCGTCCGAGATGCCCGCTTCCTCCAGCGCCTGGCGCAGCACGCCATAGGCCTTGCCGCGCACGGCGATGCCGAAGCGGGCGTCGGGGGAATCCAGCACGATGCGGTCGAAGCCGTTGGCGCGGGCGAAGGCGACGGCGCGCGGCAGCTTCACGTGGCGCAGCCGCGCTTCCTGCGCGATCGGCGTATCCGTCAGGCGGATATGGATGCCGTCCGGCCCCTCGGGCAGCCCCTGCGGGTCGCGCGTGACGTAGCGGGCGGGGTCGAGCAGGACGGTCATCGACGCGTCCATCGTGTCGGCCACGCATTTCATGCCGGCCCAGGTGCCGGCGTAGCGCGACAGCGCGATGGCCTTGAGGCCGAATTCCAGCACCTCCGCCACATCGGACGGGTCGAGCACCGGGATCTCGGCATCGATGAAGGCGTATTCGCATCCCGATGTGATGGTGGACGACTTGCTCGAAGGATCGTCCCCGGCCAGCGCCAGCACGCCGCCCTTCGGCGAGGTGCCCGCGCTGTTGGCGTGGCGCAGCACGTCGCCGGAGCGATCCACGCCCGGCCCCTTGCCGTACCAGATCGAGAAGACGCCCTCGACCTTGGCCCCCGGCGTCATGCCCACCTGCTGCGTGCCCCAGATGGCGGTCGCGGCGAGGTCCTCGTTCAGCCCGGGCTGGAAGACGACGCCCGCGGCGTCGAGCCGCTTCTTCTGCTTGGCGAGTTCCCGGTCGAAGCCACCGAGCGGCGAGCCGCGATAGCCGGAGATGAAGCCGCCCGTGGTCCAGCCCAGCGCCGCGTCCATCTCCCGCCGCAGCAGCGGCAGGCGGACCAGCGCCTGGGTGCCGGTCAGCAGCACGGGGCCGCCGGTCGCCTCCCAGCGTTCCTCGAGCGTCGCGTCGGGTCGGATCATGTTGCCCATGGCGGTCATGTTGCGTGCGTCCCGCGAGGATGCCAATGGCGGGATGATGCGCCCGGGCGCGCGGCGGATTTTACCGATTTCTGTTGTGCGGCGCCGAAGGGGCGGAACATCCTGCCGTCATGGACGCCATCGACCGAAAGATTCTCCGCGCGCTGGCCCGCCGGGCGCGGCTGACCAATGCCGAGCTTGCCGAGGAGGTGGGCCTCTCCCCCTCCCCCTGCTGGACGCGGGTGCGGCGGCTCGAGCAGGCCGGCGTGATCCAGGGCTACCACGCGGTGCTGGACCAGGCCGCGCTCGGCCTGCCGGACACGGTGTTCCTGGAGGTGATGATGGAACGCCACGACGACACGCATCTGGCGCGCTTCGAGGAAGCGGTGCTCGCCATCCCCGAGGTGCTGGAATGCTGGCTCGTCACCGGCGAATACGACTACGTGCTGAAGGCCGCGGTGGGCGGCACCGCGGGGTATGAGGCGCTGCTGCGGGAGAAGATCTACCGCCTGCCCGGCGTGCGCCACACGCGCACGGCCTTCACCCTGCGCTGCCTGAAGCGCACGATCTCCCCGGTGCCGTGAAGGGCGCGGCCGCGTGGGCCGCGCCGCCCATGTTCAATGCGCCCGGCCGGCCTCGGAATAATGCGCGCCGATGGTCCGGTAGGCGTTCAGCACGCCGAACAGGATCAGGCCCCAGGCGAAGATGGTGATGCCCGCATCCTGCGCCGCGGCGGCGAGGAACAGCCCCAGCAGCGCGAGCACGGCATAGAAGGCGAGGAAGAAGACGCGGCCACCGCTCATCTCGGTGTCTCCTTGTCGGGTTGGTCGTCGAACAGGATGCGGGCGGCCGCCCCATCCAGATCCTCGTACTGGCGCGATCGCAGCGCCCAGAGGAAGCCCACCAGGCCGAGGAAGCCCAGGAAGAGCGAAACCGGGATCAGCAGCAGCAGGCTGTCCATCAGCCCTCCTTCCCCGCGCGCAGCGCGTTGACCACGACGATGATGGAGGAGGATGCCATGACCAGCGCCGCGACCAGCGGCGTAACGAAGCCGGCGACCGCCATCGGCACCGCCAGCACGTTGTAGACAAGCGAGAAGCCGATGTTCTGCCGCGCGATCGCCTGGGCGCGCCGCGCGATGCGGATGGCGCCCGGCAGCATGGCCAGCCCCTCCCGCTGCAGCACGAGGTCCGAGGCGGTCTGGGCGAGGTCGGTCGCGCCGGCGGGGCTCGCCGAGACATGCGCGGCGGCGAGCGCGGCCGCGTCGTTGATGCCGTCGCCGACCATCAGCGGCCGGCGCCCTTCCGCCTTCAGCGCCAGGATGCGCGCCTGCTTCGCGGCAGGATCGACCCCGGCGCGCCAGCCGGCGATCCCCGCGTCCCGCGCGACCGCATCGACGGCGCCGGCGCCGTCGCCGGACAGGAGCTCGGCATCGAGGCCAAGCCCCGCCAGCGCCGCCACCGCCGCCGGCGCATCGGCGCGCAGCCGGTCCGCGAAGCGGAACACCACCGGCGCCGCATCCCCGTCGCGATAGGCGAGCGTCATGCCGTCCACCGAGGCGGGCAGCCCGCAGAAGGCAGGCGAACCCAGCCGCGCGACCCCGCGGACCAGCCCCTGGCCGGGAACCTCGTGCACGCCATCGAGGGCCGGCGCGTCCGGCGCCGCGCGCGCCAGCGCCTGCGCCAGCGGATGGCGCGAGGCGCGCGCAAGCGAGGCGGCCTGCGCCAGCACCGCCGGATCCTGACCCTCGGGGATCAGCACCGGGCGGCCTTCGGTCAGCGTGCCGGTCTTGTCGAACACCGCATGGTCCGCGCTGGCCAGCCGTTCCAGCGCGGTCGCGGATGTGACGAGCACGCCGCGGCGGAACAGCGCGCCGACCGCGACCACCTGCACCGCCGGCACCGCGAGCGCCAGCGCGCAGGGGCAGGTGATGAGCAGCACGCAGACGGCGTTGACGAGGCCGACCTGCCAGGGCGCGCCGAGGGCGCCCCACCACAGCGCGAAGGTCGCCGCCGCGACGACGTGCACCACCGGCACGTACCAGCGCGACGCCCGGTCGGCGATGGACACGAAGCGGCCGCGCGCCTGTTCGGCGCGTTCCAGCAGCCGCGCCATGGCGGCGAGCGAGCCGTCCTTCGCCGCGGCACTCACCACCATGGTGAAGGCCGCACCCATGTTGACCGCACCGGCCGGCAGCGCCTCCCCAGCGCCGAAGCGGCGCGGCAGGCTCTCGCCCGTGGTCGCGGCGGCGTCGAGCAGCGTGTCGCCTTCCGCCACGCCATCGAGGCGCAGCCGCTCGCCCGCCGCGACCAGCACGCGGTCCCCGGCGGCGGCGTGTTCGGCCGGCACCGCTTCCGTGCGGCCATCGGGCAGCAGGCGCTGGATGGTGCCTTCCTGCAGCGCGAGCAGTTCCGCGACCGATTGCCGCGCGCGTCGCCGCGCGCCGCGGTCCAGCGCGCGGCCGGCCAGCAGCAGGGCGAGCAGCGCGGTCGCGCCGTCGAAATAGGTGTAGGGGCCGTTGAACACCGTCTCGGACAGCGACATCAGCGCGGTGGCGAGCACGCCGAGCGAGACCGCCATGTCCATGCTCGGCCGGCCAGCGCGCAGCGCCACCCAGGCCGAGCGGTAGAAGGGCATGCCCGCGACAAGCACGATCGGCATGCCGATCAGCGCGGCGAGCCAGTGCAGCCCGTGGCGCAGCGCCGGGCCCATGTCGGTGCCGACCCAGACGGCGACCGAGACGAGCATGACGTTCATCGCGCCGAAGGCGGCGATGCCGAGCGCGCGGGTCAGTTCGCGCCCTTCCGCATCCTCGGTCGCGCGCAGGCAGGCGGGGGAGAAGGGCGCGGCGCGGAAGCCGAGGCGCGCGAGCAGCGCGGCGATGTCATTCGCGCGCCCCGCTTCCCCCCGCCAGGTCACGGTGAGGCGGCGGGCGGACAGCGAGGCGCGGGCGGAGAGGATGTCGGGCTCGCGCGCCAGCGCCTGCTCGACCAGCCAGACGCAGGCGCCGCAGGTCAGGCCCGCGACGACGAGTTCAAGCCGCCGCGTGCCGTCCCGCCCGGCCGCCGCGAAGGGGACGAGGTCGATGGACGTCGCGGTGACTTCCGGCCGCAGCGCGCCGGCCTCCGACTCCCGCCGCGCGTAGAAGGCGGCGAGGCCGAGGCCGGCGATGAGCGCATGCGCGCCCTCGCAGCCCGTGCAGCAGAAGCGCGCCTGGCCCGGCGCGAGCGGCGCGCCGCAATGCGCGCAGGCGGCGGCCGAGAGCGCCTCGCTGGCGATCGGCCGGGCCGGGACGATCAGGCTCACGGCACGACCACGCGGCGACGGATGTCGAAGGCGGTCTCGTTCGGGCCGAACAGCGTCAGCCGCGCTTCCCACTGGCCGCGCTGCGGCGGGACGGCGTCCGCGGCCCAGCGTCCGCCGCCGACCGGGGAGAAGGCGAGCGGGATCTCGGTGCCTTCCAGCGGGCGGAGCAGCACGCCCTCGACGCGGCCGGGGACGGGGCGGCCCTCGCGGTCGGTCGCGACCAGGCTCAGCCGCCCGCCTGCCAGCGCGACATCGGCCTTCCAGCCGAGCGCATCCTGCCGCGCCGCTTCCGCCAGCACCCCGTCATAGCCGCGGCCGCGTTCGTAGGAACGCGGGACGGTCACGCCGGTGAAGGTCGAGATGGCGAAGTAGACGAGCACCGCGTTGACCAGGACGACGAGCGTCATGGCCCCGGCGAAGGCCCAGGGGATCCAGCGGCCGCGGGAAGGGTCGTGCGGCTGGCCGCGGTCAGTCATGATGGTCGTTGCGGTCATGGCCCGGCCCCCGGAAGGAACTGCGTTCGCCCGCGATCACGCGGCCGCCCGCGTCCAGCAGGCGGAAGGTCACATGCGTATCCTCGCGGACCCTCAGGCCCGCCGGCGCGGTGACGAAGACGCGGTACTGCGTGATGCCGTCGGCGCGGCGCGCCAGCAGCGGGCGGCCCTGCGCGTCGGTCGCGGCATCCTGCACCGACAGGCGGAAGCCCTCCGGCGCCTGGAGCGAGAGGACCAGCGGCGTGTCGTCGCGCCGCTTGTTCACGATCTTGACCGTGTAGCCGTTGCGGATGCCGCCATCCGACAGCCGGACGAACAGCGGCGCGCGGTCGCGCAGCACCGTGACGTCGAGCGTCGAGCGCAGCACGAAGGCCAGCAGCATCGCGAGCGAGACGACGGCGAGCGCGCCGGCGTACATCAGCGTGCGCGGGCGGACGAAGCGCGGCATGGTGCGCGCCTTCATCCCGCAGGCCTGGCGTTCGGGGCCGGGGGCCATGCCGGCGACGGCGGCCTCGCTGGCGGCGAGGTTCTTCAGCGTCTCAAAGGCGATCAGCCCCTTCGGCCGGCCGAGCTTGCCCATGACGCTGTCGCAGGCGTCGATGCAAAGCCCGCAGCCGATGCATTCCAGCTGCTGCCCGTCGCGGATGTCGATGCCCGTCGGGCAGACATGGACGCAGGCGTAGCAGTCGACGCAATCGCCGACATTCTCCGCCTTCGCCTTGCCGCGCGGTTCGCCGCGCCAGTCGCGATAGGTGACGACGAGCGAGTTCTCGTCGAGCATCGCCGCCTGGAAGCGCGGCCAGGGACACATGTAGGTGCAGACCTGTTCCCGCGCCCAGCCGGCGAGCAGGTAGGTGAAGCCGGCGAACATGGCGAAGAAGAAGTAGACCTGCGTGCCCGCCGTGCCGGTCAGGATCTCCATCGTCACGGTCGGCGCGTCGTTGAAGTACATCACCCAGGCGCCGCCCGTCGCGGCCGCGATCAGCACCCACACCGCATGGGTCAGGCCCTTGCGCGTCCAGTAGTTCGCGTCCTTCGGCCCCTGGTCGAGCTTCATCCGCGCGTTGCGGTCGCCCTGGATCCAGCGCTCCACCCACATGAACAGGTCCGTCCAGACCGTCTGCGGGCAGGTGAAGCCGCACCACAGCCGCCCGAACAGGGAGGAGACGGCGAACAGCGCGAAGGCGCCGAGGATCAGCGCGCCGGTGAGGAAGTAGATCTCCTGCGGCCAGATCTCGATCCAGAAGAAGAACAGCCTGGCGTTGGTGATGTCGACCAGCACCGCCTGGTCGGGCATCCCCGCGCCGCGGTCCCAGCGCAGCCAGGGCACGATGTAGTAGAACGCGAGGCAGAGCCCGAGCACCGCCCACTTGGCCGAGCGGACGAGGCCGAAGACGCGCTTCGGATAGACCTTCTGCCGCGCCGCGTAGAGCGATTGCGGCGCGGCGGAGACCGGCGCGTCGGCCGGCCGGTCCCCTTTCGCGCGGTGCGGCGCCTCGACGGTGCCCATGTCTGCCTCGCTTGCCCCCGGCCTCAGTTGGTGCGGCCGAGGGACTGCACGTAGACGGTCAGCATGTTGACGGTCGCGGCGTCGAGCCGCCCCTGCCAGGACGGCATCACGCCGGCCCGCGGGTTGCGGATCATCGCCACGATCTCAGGCTTGCTCGCGCCATAGAGCCAGATCTGGTCGTTCAGGCGGGGGGCGCCGAACTCCCGGTTCCCCTCGCCGCGCTCGCCGTGGCAGGAGGCGCATTGCTCGGCAAACAGCGCCGCACCCCGGCCGGCCGCGGCCTGGTCGGTCGCGCGGTTGGTCAGCGACAGGACATGCTCGGCCACGTCGTTGATCTGCGCCGCGGTCAGCAGGTTGTCGGCGCCGAAGCGGGGCATCTGGCTCTGCCGCTGGTCGTCGCTTTCATTCGCGCGGATGCCGTGGCGGATGGTGTGCTGGATCTCCTCGAGGCTGCCGCCCCAGATCCAGTCATCGTCCGCGAGCGACGGGAAGCCGCCCGCCGCGCCCTGCCCGCCCGCGCCGTGGCAGGCGGCGCAGTTGTTGGCGAAGGCGACGCGCCCGCCGGCCAGCGCGAAGGCGCGCATCTCGTCATTCGCCGCGATCTGCGCGGGCGTGGCTTCCCGCAGCCGCGCCATCATCGGCGCGTTGCGCTCGGTCGCCGCGCGCACCTCCTCCACGATCGCCTCCCGCGCGATCCAGCCCGAGGTGCCCCGCCAGCCGGGGATGGAGGGATAGATGATCACCCAGGCCACACCCCAGGCGATGCAGGCGTAGAACGTCCAGAGCCACCATTTCGGCAGCGGGGTGTTGAGCTCCTTGAGCCCGTCCCACTCATGGCCCGTGGTGTCCTGGCCCGAGAGGGTGTCCTTCTCGATCTTGGTCGGCATCCTCGGATGCTCCTCAACGGCTCGGGCGCGCGACATCGTCGCGCAGCGGAATGTCGGCCTGGGATTCGAAGTGCTGCTTCCTCGACGGGCGCAGGACGAACCAGAGCATCCCGAGGAAGAGGACGAAGAACCACACGACCCAGAGGGTGCGGATCAGCGGCAGCTGGGAGGTCAGGGCTTCCACCGTCATCTCCTCAAGGCTGGCGCAGCTGCGCGGGCGTCACGTCGCGGAAGTCGACGAGCGTGCCCAGCATCTGCAGGTAGGCGACGAGCGCATCCATCTCCGTCACCACGCCGGGATTGCCGTCGAAGGCCGCCTGGCGGGCGCGGGCGTAGCGGCCCTGGAAGGCGGCCGCGTCCGCATCCGGCGTGGCCTGGGCGCGGAGGTCGGCGACCGCGTTCGCGATCATCTCGTCCGTGTAGGGCACGCCGACCGCGCGCAGCGCGCGCATCCGGGACTGCACGTCCGAGACGTCGAGCGGGCGGTCGAGGAAGGCGTAGGGCGGCATGATCGAGGCCGGCACCAGCGCGCGCGGGGAGCGCAGATGCGCCGCTTGCCAGTCATCCGAGTAGCGGCCGCCGACGCGGGCGAGGTCAGGCCCCGTGCGCTTGCTGCCCCACTGGAAGGGGTGGTCGTACATGCTCTCCGCCGCCAGGCTGTAGTGCCCGTAGCGTTCCAGCTCGTCGCGGAAGGGGCGGACCATCTGGGAGTGGCAGTTGTAGCAGCCTTCCCGGATGTAGATGTCCCGCCCGCGCAGCTCGAGCGGGGTGTAGGGGCGCACGCCGGCGACGCGCTCGATGGTCGTCTCCACCGCGAAAAGCGGGACGATCTGCGCGAGGCCGCCGATCGAGACCGTGATGAGCGTGAGCACGCCCATCAGGATCACGTTGCGCTCGATGATGCCGTGGTCGCGAAGCCAGGCGAACATGTGCGGTTCCTCCTTATTCGGCCGCGACGGCGATGGCGGAAGCCGCCGACGGCGCGGGCTCGGAGGCCTCGCTGTCGGTGACGGTCTTCCAGAGGTTGAAGGCCATGATCAGGGCGCCGCTCAGGTAGAGCACGCCGCCCAGCGCGCGGATCACGTAGTAGGGGTGCATCGCCTCCACCGTCTCCACGAAGGAGTACTGGAGGAAGCCGAGCTCGTCGTACGCCCGCCACATGAGGCCCTGCATGATGCCGGAGACCCACATCGCGGTGATGTAGAAGACGATGCCCAACGTCGCGAGCCAGAAGTGCCAGGCGATCAGCTTCTCGCTCCAGATCGCCTTCTTCCGCCACAGCACGGGGAACAGGTAGTAGAGCGCGCCGAAGGTGATGAAGCCGACCCAGCCCATCGCGCCGGAATGCACGTGGCCGATCGTCCAGTCGGTGTAGTGCGACAGGCCGTTGACCGCGCGGATGGACATCACCGGCCCCTCGAAGGTCGACATGCCGTAGAAGCCGACGGCGGTGACCGAGAAGCGCAGCGCGGGGTTGGTGCGCAGCTTGTCCCAGGCGCCCGAGAGCGTCATGAGCCCGTTGATCATGCCGCCCCAGGACGGCATCCACAGGATCACGGAGAACACCATGCCCAGCACCTGCGCCCAGTCGGGCAGCGCGGTGTAGTGCAGGTGGTGCGGACCGGCCCAGATGTACAGGAAGATCAGCGTCCAGAAGTGCACGATGGACAGCCGGTAGGAATAGACCGGCCGCTGCGCCTGCTTGGGGATGAAGTAGTACATGATCCCGAGGAAGCCCGCGGTCAGGAAGAAGCCCACCGCGTTGTGGCCGTACCACCACTGGATCATCGCCCCCTGCACGCCCGGGGGCGCGGCGTAGGAGGTGGAGGAGCCGAGGCTGATCGGGATCGAGATGTTGTTGCCGATGTGCAGCAGTGCGACGGTGATGATGAAGGCGAGGAAGAACCAGTTCGCCACGTAGATGTGCGGCTCCTGCCGCTTCACGATCGTCCCGCCGAACACGATCAGGTAGACGACCCACACGACCGTCAGCCAGAGGTCAACGTACCATTCGGGCTCGGCGTATTCCTTGCCCTGCGTGATGCCGAGCACGTAGCCGAGTGCCGCCATGACGATGACGAACTGGTAGCCCCAGAAGAGGAACCATCCCGCGTCGTCGCCGCCGAACAGCCGCGCGTGGCAGGTGCGCTGCACGACGAACAGGCTCGTGCACAGCAGCGCGTTGCCGCCGAAGGCGAAGATCACCGCGCTCGTGTGCAGCGGCCGCAGGCGGCCGAAGGTGGTCCATTCCAGGTCGAGGTTCAGCAGCGGGAAGGCCAGCTGCAGGGCGATGACCACGCCCACGAGGAACCCGACCACCCCCCAGAAGGCGGTGATCGCCGCGAAGGCGCGGATCGGCGCCTCCACATAGGTCACCTCCCCAGCCCTTGTCGCCTGCCCCGGAGCCAGGGCGGCGGTTGCCGTTGCTGCTGCCACGACCAATCTCTCCCACCACGGCCGCATGGCGGAGTCGCCATGCCTGCCACGGTCGGAAAGGAAGCGTTCCGGTCCGGATGCGTCCTTGATCCGGATCAATTCTCTCGCACTGCAACAGGCTAGGCTGCGATTCCGTCACGAAGGCTTCCGGGGGAACCGCGCCATGCCGAGCGAAGCGGACAGCGCCACGCGCCGACCCGCCCTGATTCGCACCGTGCCGCCCGATCGGCCCTGGGCGTGGCTGACGGCGGGATGGCGGGACCTGATGGCCAATCCGCAGATCGGCTTCTTCTACGGCGGCGCGCTGACGCTCGGCGGCTGGGCGCTGGCGCTGCTGCTGCTCTGGGCGCGCACAGCCTGGGCGATCCTGCCGGCCTCGGCCGGCTTCTTCATGGTGGCGCCGATCCTCGCCGCCGGGCTCTACGAGGCATCGCGCCTGCGCGAGGAAGGCCAGCCCGTCACCTTCGCCGCCTGCCTCAAGGGCTATACGCGCAATGCGGGGCAACTCGCCTTCATGGGCGTCGTGCTGCTGATCCTGCACCTGTTCTGGGTGCGCGTGGCGGCGCTGGTCTTCATGCTGATGTTTGGCATCAACTTCGCCCCGGCGCTCGAGGACCTGCCCATGGCGATGCTGCGCTCGCCCATGCTGCTCCCCTTCCTCATCGTGGGCACGGCCGCCGGCGCGGTGCTGGCGGCCGGCGCCTTCGCCATCTCCGCCGTCTCGATCCCCATGCTGGTCGACAAGGACATCACGGCGATGGAGGCGATCTCGGTCTCCGTCCGCGCCGTCATCGCCAACCCGCCGGCGATGATCTTCTGGGCCGGGCTGATCGTGGTGTTCACGGCGATGGCCATGGTGCCCTTCTTCCTGGGCCTCGCGCTGGTGATCCCGCTGGTCGGGCACGCCACCTGGCACGCCTATCGCGACCTGGTGCGGTAGGCGTCAGGCCACGAGCCTGACCGCCATCGCGCCCAGCATCACGCCGTTCAGCGCGAACAGCGCGGCACCCGCGACGCGCATCCCCGGCCCCGCGCGCCGCCCGAAGAAGCGCCCGAGCAACGCCACGCCCACCAGCGCCGGCACCGTTCCGGCGACGAAGGCGAGCATGGCGAGCGCGCCGCCAAGCGCCGATCCGGTCGCCGCGGCTGCCGCCAGCGCGCCATAGAGCAGCCCGCAGGGCAGCGCCGAGAGCATCAGGCCGAGTGCGACACCGCGCAGCCCCGTGGGTGCCGCGATCAGCGCGCCCATGCGCGCCTCGATCCCCGCCGGCAGGCGCGGCGCGGGAAGGCGCGGCAGCAGCGCTGCGATGCGCGCGCTCGCCTGCGCCAGCATCAGCAGCGCCGCGAGGACCAGCAGCGCGGCGAGCAGGAAGCGCAGCCCCGTGCCGAGCGCGACAAGCCCCGCGAAGCCGCCGGCCAGCGCGCCGAGCAGCCCGTAGCCCAGCGCGCGCCCCAGGTGATAGGGCGCGAGCGCCGCACCCGAAATCCGCGCCAGCATCCCGCCGGCCGCCGCGCGGTCCGCGACCGCGGCCGATTGGGCGATGACGAAGGGCCCGCACATGCCCGCGCAATGCGTCGCACCGCCGGCCAGCCCCGCCAGGAACAGCGCGGCCATCACCATCGGCACCCCGCCCGGGCCGATCGCCGTCAGGTCATGGAGGCAATTCGCCAGGAACTCCATGACGTCTGGATAGCATGGCAGGCACGCCCAGGCTTGCGCCGGCGCAAGCCCTCGCCAGACGCCGGCTGCGGGGCTACATCCGGGGCGATGCGCCCGCTTGCCCTCACCATGGGAGAACCCGCCGGCATCGGCGCCGAGATCGCCGCCGGCGCCTGGACGGCGCTGCGCGCGGCCGGCCCGGCCTTCTTCCTGATCGACGACGCGACGCGGCCCTTCGCGGTGCCGGTGCGCGCCATCGCGGCACCCGAGGACGCGGCGGCGGTCTTCCCTGATGCGCTGCCCGTGCTGCACCGCCCGCTGCCCGCCCCACCCGTGCCCGGCCGGCCGGACACCGCGAACGCGGCCGCGACCATCGCCGCGATCACCGAGGCGGTCGAACTGGCCAAGGCGGGCCGCGCCGCCGGCGTGGTGACCAACCCGATCCAGAAAGCGACGCTCACGGCCGCCGGCTTCAAGCACCCGGGCCACACCGAATATCTGGGCGAGATCGCGGGCACCGGCATCCCGCCCGTGATGATGCTCGCCTGCCCCGAACTCCGCGTCGTGCCCGTCACGGTGCATGAGGCGCTCGCGCGCGCCATCGCGCGGCTGACGCCCGCCATGATCGTCGAGACGGCGCGCATCACCGCCCGCGCGCTGCGCGACGAATTCGGCATCGCGGCACCACGGCTCGCCATCGCGGGGCTCAACCCGCATGCGGGGGAAGCGGGCACGATGGGGCGGGAGGATATCGAGATCGTCGCCCCCGCCGTCGCGACGCTCCGTGCGGAGGGGATCGACGCGCGCGGCCCGATGCCGCCCGACACCATGTTCACCGCGCTGGCGCGGCCCACCTACGACGCGGCGATCGGCCTGTATCACGACCAGGTGCTGATCCCGATCAAGACGCTCGACATGGCGGGCGGCGTGAACGTCACGCTCGGCCTGTCCATCGTGCGCACCAGCCCGGACCACGGCACGGCGCTCGACATCGCGGGGACGGGCCGCGCCGATCCTGCATCATTGATCGCGGCCATCCGCCTGGCGGCGGAACTGGCGCGCGCCAGGGGTTTCGCATGACGCATCTCGATCTCTCGGTGAACGTCGATCACGTCGCCACGCTGCGCAACGCGCGCGGCGGGACCTTCCCCTGCCCGGTCGAGGCCGCGCGCGTCGCGGTCGAGGCGGGTGCCGACGGCATCACCGTCCATCTGCGGGAAGACCGCCGCCACATCCGCGACCGCGACGTGGAGCGCATCCGCGGCGAGGTCGCGACGCAGCTCAACTTCGAGATGGCGGCGACCGAGGAGATGGTCGCCTTCGCCGAGCGCATCCGCCCGCCCTATTGCTGCATCGTGCCGGAAAAGCGCGCGGAACTGACGACCGAAGGCGGGCTCGACGTGCTGCGCGCCGGGCCGTTCCTCGCGCAGGCCGTGCAGCGGCTGCGCGCCGCGCATGTGCGCGTGTCGATCTTCATCGAGGCCGATCCGGCGCAGATCGAGGCCGCCGCTCGCATCGGCGCGCAGGCGATCGAACTGCACACCGGCACCTACGCCGAAGGCCCGGTCGCCGACCGGCCGGCGCAACTCGCGCGGCTGCGGCGCGGCGTCGAGGCGGCGCGCGCCGCCGGGCTGCTCTGCCACGCCGGGCACGGGCTGACCTACGACACGGTCGGCCCGATCGCCGCCTGGCCCGAGGTGACCGAGGTTTCCATCGGCCATTTCCTGATCTCGCAGAGCGTGTTCGAAGGACTGCCCGCCGTGGTGCGGCGCTTCCGCGCGCTGATCGACGCCGCGCGCGCGGCCTGAGGAGGAACGCCATGCCGAGCATCGCCGTCGACGGCTACGACATCGCCTATGCCGAGGCCGGGTCCGGCCCGCCGCTCGTCATGGTGCACGGGACGCTGGGCGATCAGCGGTCCTGGTCGGCGCAGATGGCGCCCTTCGGCGAACGCTTCCGCGCGATGGCGGTCAGTCTGCGCCATTGCTGGCCCGGACGGTGGGAGGATGGCGGGGATTTCACCATCGCGCGCCACACCGCCGACATCGCCGGGTTCATCCGCGCGCTCGGCGCCGGGCCGGTGCGGCTGATGGGCCATTCGCGCGGCGGGCACATCGCCTTCCGCGTCGCCCAGCACCATCCGGAACTGATCGCGGCGCTGGTGCTGGTGGAACCTGGCGGGGAACTGGACGAAAGCCTCGGCGGCGCGCCGCCGGCGGGCAACCAGGCCTCCGCCTTCGCCAAGGCCGCCGCGCTGATCGCCGAGGGGCGGGAGGAGGAAGGCCTGACCGTCGTCGCCGAGCATACCGGCGGCCCCGGCGCCTGGGCCAAGCGGTCGGAAGCGCGCAAGGCGGTGAACCGGGACAATGCCCGCACGCTGCTCGGCCAGATCCATGAGCAGCGCAGCCCCTATCGCCGCGCGGAGGCCGAAGGCATCCGCACGCGCACGCTGCTGATGGGCGGCAACCAGTCCCAGCCGCAATTCGGGCGGATCCTCGATGCGCTGGAAGGGGCTATGCCGAACGCGACGCGCGTGACGATCCCGAACGCGGCGCACAGCGTCCAGGCGGACAATCCGGCGGCGTTCAACGCGGCGGTGCTGGACTTCCTCGGCCAGGGTTGAACGGAGGGGCCTTGCCCCTCCGCACCACCCCACCAAAGGCCGAAAGGCCTTTGGAAACCAGGATTTGGGTGCGCCGGAACCGTTCAGGAGGCGCGGCGAAAACGCGCGCCTTCAGGCATCCGTGAACTGCAACGCGGCCAGCCGCGCATAGAGCCCGCCTTCAGCCAGCAGCGCCTCATGCGTGCCGGTCGCGACGATGCGTCCGGCTTCCATCACCACGATCCGGTCCGCGCGGCGCACAGTGGCTAGGCGATGGGCGACGACGATGGTGGTGCGCCCGCTCGTCAGCCGTGCGAGCGCCTGCTGCACGGCATGCTCGCTTTCGGCATCCAGCGCGCTCGTCGCCTCGTCCAGCAGCAGCACCGGCGGATCGCGCAGGATGGCGCGGGCGATCGCGATGCGCTGGCGCTGCCCGCCGGAGAGCGTGACGCCGCGCGCGCCGAGATGCGTCGCGAATCCCTCGGGCAGCGCGGCGATGAAACCGGCGGCGGAAGCGGCCTCGGCGGCGGCCGCGACCTCGGAGTCGCTCGCCTCGGGCCGGCCGTAGCGGATGTTGTCGGCGACGGTCGCGCCGAAGATCACCGGGTCCTGCGGCACGACGCCGAGGCGCGCGCGCACCTCCTGCGGCGTCGCGCGCGCGATGTCGACGCCATCGAGCAGCACCTGCCCGCTGTCAGGGTCGTGGAAGCGCTGCAGCAGCGCGAGCACCGTGGTCTTGCCCGCCCCCGAGGGTCCGACCAGCGCGACCGTTTCCCCCCGCGCGACATCGAGCGTGAAGCCGTCGAGCGCCTTCGTCTCCGGCCGCGACGGGTAGCGGAAGGTGACGTCGCGGAAGGCGACGCGGCCCTGCGGCGGCGGCAGGGGCAGCGGGTCCGCCGGCGCGGCGATGGCGGGGCGGACGATCAGGATCTCGCCCAGCCGGTCGGCCGCCGCGGCGGCGCGCTGGATCTCGCCCCATAATTCGCTGACGGTCGCCCCCGCGCTCGCCAGCATCACGGCGTAGAAGACGAAGGCGGTCAGGTCCCCGCCGCTCATCCGCCCCGCGATCACGTCCTGCCCGCCGACCCAGAGGGCGAAGGTGATGGCGCCGAAGCCGAGCAGGATGACGGAGAGGATCAGCACCGTGCGGTTCGCCACGCGCTTCAGCGCCGCCTGCACCGAGCGTTCGGAATCGGCGCCGTAGCGGCGCCGCTCCGCATCCTCCTGCGTGAAGGCCTGGACGGTGCGCATGGCGTTGATCGCTTCCTCGGCGCGGGCGGCGAGGTCGGCGATGCGTTCCTGCGCGGCCTTGGACAGGCGCCGTTCGCGTCGCCCGAAGGCGATCATCGGCAGCACGACCAGCGGCACGACCACCGCCATGATGCCGGCAAGCTTGGGGCTGGTCAGCACGAGCATGGCGAAGGCGCCGATGCCGGTCAGCGCATTGCGCAGCCCCATCGAGACGGCCGAGCCGATCAGCGACTGCAGCAGCGCGACATCCGCCGTCAGCCGCGACATCAGGTCGCCGGTGCGCGCGGTGTCGTAGAAGGTGGCGTCGAGCCGCGTCAGATGGTCGAACACCGCCGCGCGCAAATCCGCCGCGACGCGTTCGCCGAGCCAGGTGACCAGGTAGTAGCGCAGCGAGGTCGCGACCCCGAGTCCCGCGACGATGCCGCCCATCACCAGCGCCGCTTGGTTCAGCGCGCCGGGCCCGCCGGAAAACCCGTCGTCGATGATGTGCTTCAGCCCCTGCCCGACCGCGAGGGTGAGCGCGGCGGCGGCGACCAGCGCGGTCGCGGCCCCCGCGGCGCGCAGCAGATAGGGACGGAGGAAGGGCAGCAGCAGGCGCAGCGCCGTGACGCTGCGCGGCCGCGCAGCCGCGCTATCGGCCATCCGCGCCCTCAGCCACCCGCACCACCCCGGCGGATCGCGCGCCGCCTCGATCCGCGAGCGCGAAGCGCGACCGCGCCCAAACCATCAGCCACGCCAGGCGCGACAGTCCACGGCGCGCAAGCCAAGCGCGCGGATGCGCGCGCCGGCGCCTGAGGCACACCCAAACGGATCGAGGCCCCGCCTCGATCCGGGAGCGCAAAGCGCGACCGCGCCCAGACCATCAGCCGTGCCGGGCGCGACAGTCCACGGCGCGCAACCCAAACGGCCGGATGGCCGCGCCGGCGCCTGAGGTCAAAAAAGACTCCGCGCCGGCGCCTGAGGCATCAAACATGCTGCCCGCCATTGATGTGCAGTTCCGCGCCGTTCACGTAGGACGACGCCTCGGTGCAGAGGAAGTAGATCGCCTGCGCGACTTCCTCCGGCCGGCCCAGCCGGCGCATGGGGATCTGCTCCCGCACGATCTTCTCGGTGCCGGGCGACAGGATCGAGGTGTCGATCTCCCCCGGGCTGATCGCGTTCACGCGGATGCCGAGCGGCGCGAAGTCGCTCGCCATCTCCCGCGTCAGGCCGGCCAGCGCGGCCTTTGAGGTGGAATAGGCGACGCCGGCGAAGGGATGCACGCGCGACCCGGCGATCGAGGTGACGTTCACCACCGACCCCTTGGCGCGCTGCAGGGGTTCCACCAGCCCGCGCGCCAGCAGGACGGGGGCGAAGAAGTTCACGCGGAAGACGCGCAGCCAGCCCTCGAGGTCCATCTCCAGCGAGCCGAGGCGCGACCCGCCGGGCCCTTTCGGCGAGATGGCGGCGTTGTTGACCAGGGCGTGCAGCAGCCCGTTGTCGGGGGCGAGGCGCGCCTGGATCTCCTTGACCGCGAGCTCGGTCGCGGCAGGGTCGGTCAGGTCGAGCTGGATATGGTCCTCGGGCCCCATTTCCCACGGGCATTGCTCGGGGAAGGGCTGGCGCGAGACGGTGATGACGCGCCACCCGGCGGCGGAGAAGCGCTTGACGGTCGCATGGCCGATGCCGCGCGACGCGCCGGTGAGGAGAAGGACGCGCCGCGGCTCATTGGATGGCCTGCTTCGCGTCCCCGTGCTGCCCGCCATGCAATACCTCCGCGCTTTCGATTGTGCGCGGGTATAGCGCGGATGGGCTCAGGGCACACCCGGCGCGCATGCGCCGGGTGGGTAACGGTCAGGCCGCGAGGCGCGGCGCGACGGTGGGGCCGAAGGCCGCGGCCCAGGACGGCGCGGCGCGCAGCAGGCGCTCGAGCGCCGCGACAGGCAGCGATTCCGCGTATTCGAAGGCGGTGACGGCGATCTCGTCCCAATGACGGGCGATCTCGGTGACCGCCTGCACCGCCGGGTCCGTCACGGACGGCAGGGCGATGGCGCCCGCATCGGCCAGGCGCGCGGCGCGACGGGCGGTGACGATCACGCGCGCCGCCTGCTCCAGGCGGATGCGGTCGGCAAGGCTGCCGTCGGCCAGATCGGCGATCGCACGGGCCAGGGCATTGGAATCACGGGCGTTCACGGTCATCAGGTCCCCCTTCGGGCGTTGCGCGCGGCCTCCCCCATTCTCTTCGCGCGTGGCGCCGATATTGGTCATGAATCGGTCAAAACAAGCACCGTACTCGCCGCAATCCTGCCACGAGGCGGGCCGGCGGTTACTCGGGCTCGATCCCCGCCGCGCGCGCCTGCTCGCCCCAGAAGGCGATCTGCTCGCGGATGAAGGTGCCGAATTCGGCGGGGGTGGAGGTGACCCGCTCGATGCCGAAATCACCCAGGCGCCGCTCCGTCTCCGGCCGCTCCCACACGCGGCGGATCGCGCCGTTCCAGGCCATGACCGCTTCCTCCGGCATGCGGGCGGGGCCGACGGCGCCCATGAAGGACAGCAGTTCGAATCCGGGCAGCCCCACCTCGGACAGGGCCGGCCAGTCCGGGAAAAGCGGCGTGCGGCGGGCCGAGGTGATGCCGAGCGGCTTGAGCTTCCCCTCGGCGAGGAAGGCGCGGGAGGCCGCGACATCGGCGAACATCGAGCTCACCCGCCCGGCGATCACGTCCGTCATGGCGGGGGGCGAGGACCGGTAGGGGACATGCGTCACCTCGACGCCGCCGATCCGGTTGAGCATCGCCGCGCCGACTACGCCCGTGGTGTTGCCGGACGCGCAGGTGAAGCGGCCCGGCTGCGCCTTCGCCAGCGCCAGGAATTCCGCCATCGTCCGGGCCGGCACCTGGTCGTTCACCGCGAAGACGAAGATGTACGTGCCCATGCGGGAGATGGCGGTGAAATCCGCCACCGCGTCGTAGGTCGGGCGCCGCATCAGCGCCGGCGTGGCGCCATGCGGGCTGTTCGTTGTGATCATCACAGTGTGCCCGTCCGGCGCGGCGCGGGCGGTCGCGACCGCGGCGATGGCGCCGTTCGCGCCGGGCCGGTTCTCGACCACCGGCTGGATGCCCCATTCCTGCTCGAGCAGCGAGGTCAGCAGCCGCGTCACCGTGTCGGTCCCCGACCCCGCCGCGAAGGGAACGATGAAGGTGACGGGCCGCGTCGGCCGCCAGGCGCTGCCCTGCGCCCGGACCAGCGCGGGGGCGGCGAGCGGTGCGGCGAGCAGCGCGCGGCGCGGCAGGGTGAAGGCCATCGTCGTTTCCTCCGGTGTGCTTGGTTGGCCGCAGGGTCGCAACCGCGGGGCCGAAAGTCCATCGGGGCCTGGACATCGGCGCGGCGGGCCGCCAAGAGCGCGCACCCATGCCGATCGCCGACCTGCTGCCGCCGCCCGTGCTGTTCTTCGCCCTCGGCTTCGCCGCGGCGGCGTTGCGGTCTGACCTGTCCGTGCCGGATGCGCTGGCCAAGGCGCTGTCGCTGTACCTGATGATGGCGATCGGGCTGAAGGGCGGCATCGCGGTGGCGCAGCCCGGGGCCGCGGCGGCGATGCTGCCCGCGCTCGGGCTCGGCGTGGCGCTGTCCGCCCTGCTGCCCATCCCGGCCTATGCCATGCTGCGCGCCGGCACGGGGCTGGACCGCGCGACGGCCGCGGCGGTCTCGGCGCATTACGGCTCGGTCAGCGTCGTCACCTTCGCCGCGGCGGCGGGGCAGTTGGACGCCGCGCGCATCCCCTATGAAGGCTTCATGCCGGCGGTGCTCGCCGCGATGGAGACGCCGGCCATCCTGACCGCCCTGCTGCTCGCGCGCCGCGGCGGCGCGGCGACCTCGGGCGGGCCGCGCGAACTGGCGCATGAGGTGCTGCTGAACGGGTCGGTCGTGCTGCTGCTCGGCGCCTTCCTGATCGGCTGGATCGCCGGCCCCGCGGCGGACCGGCAACTGGCGCCCTTCATCACCGGGCTGTTTCCCGGCGCGCTCTGCCTCTTCCTGCTGGAGATGGGGCTGACGGCGGCGCGGCGCCTGCGCGACCGCGGGCGCGGGCTCGATGCGCGGCTGGTGGGATTCGCGCTGCTGATGCCGCTGATCGGCGGCGCGGCGGGGCTCGGGGCGGGGCTGCTGGCGGGGCTTTCGCCCGGCGGCGTGGGGCTGATGGCGGTGCTCGGGGCCTCGGCCTCCTACATCGCGGTGCCGGCGGCGATGCGCATGGCGCTGCCCTCGGCCGATGCCGGGATCTACGTGACCCTCTCGCTCGCGGTGACCTTCCCGTTCAACATCCTGGCCGGCATCCCGCTCTGGCTCTGGGCGGCAAGGGCGGCGACGGGGGGGTAGCGGTGCACGCGCGCAAGCGGATCGAGATCGTGGTGGAGGCCGTGCGGGCCGAGGCGGTGACGGCGCTGCTCGACCGGCTGGGGGCGACCGGCTGGACGGTGCTGCCGGTGCTGGCCGGGCGCGGGCGGCAGGGCATCCGCCGCGCCGGGGACCCGGGCGGGGTCGACGACAACGTGGTGGTGCTCTGCATCGCGTCGGAGGCGGTGGCCGAGCGGATCATGGGCGCGCAGGCGGAACTTCTCGGCGCCCGCCCGGCCATCGTCAGCATCACGGAATGCCAGGTGCTGCGGGCGGATCATTTCTGATCCGTCCCGATGAGCCCTTGGCCTTCGGACTTGACCCGGCGCGGCGGATCGGTCCATGACCGGCGCATGCCGATGCGACGCCGCCTCGCGCCCCTGGCCCTCGGCCTGGCGCTGCCGTTCATGGCACTCCCCGCCGCAGCGAACGCGCCCCGCCAGCCCGAGGCTGCGCGCATGGCCCAGGCGCGCCCGGCCGCAACCCCGGCGCGCCCCGCCCCCGCCGCCCAGCCCCGCCAGGTCGCCGCCCGCGTGCCGGCCGCCGCCGCGGCGCCCGTCATCGTCTCGAGCCTCGATCCCTGGAGCGCCTGCGCCCAGGCCATCGCCGCGGCCGAGGCGAATTCCGGCCTGCCGCCGGGCCTGCTCGGCGCCATCGCGCGGGTGGAAACGGGCCGCCGCGCGCCGGGCGGCGGCGTCCAGCCCTGGCCCTGGTCCTACAACGCCGCCGGGGAAGGCCGCTACGCGGCGAACCGCCCGGAAGCCGTCGCCGAGGTGCAGGCCCTGCAGGCGCGCGGCGTGCGGTCCATCGACATCGGCTGCATGCAGATCAACCTTCTGCACCACCCGGACGCCTTTCCCAGCGTCGATGCCGGCTTCGACCCCGCGACCAACGTCGCCTACGCCGTGCGCTTCCTGCGCGCCCTGCATGCCCGCACCGGGGACTGGGCGACGGCGACCGCGCAATATCACTCCGCGACGCCCGAGCGCGGCGCGATCTACCACCAGCGAGTCATGACCGCGATGACGGGCCAGGGCTTCATGCCCGGGCCGGCGCCGGGCGTGATCCCGCTCCCCGGGCCGCAGATGGCGGGGCTTTGCGCCTCCGGCCGCGGCGCCGTGCTGCTGCTGGGGTCGCGCGAGCCGAACCTGATGCCGATCGTCGGCGCGCCGAGCGTCGAGCTTCGCCTGCGCGGCACCCCGCAGGCCGCCGGCCCGGCGCGGCCGCGCATCATGTGCCTCAGGACGTCGTCGCGCACCGCGCCGGGCTGAACCGCCAGGCCCGGTCCCGCCGGCAGGCGAGCCACAGCACCAGCCCCCAGGCGAGCGGCATGACCAGCGGAAAGGGGCGGAGGACCAGCATCGCCGGCCACAGGCAGGCCGCGACCAGCAGCGGCTTTTCCCAGGGCAGGAACCCGTCGCGCAGCGCGGCGCGGGCGAGGAACAGCACCGCGATCGCGATGGCCGGCGAATCATACCCCCAGACATAGGGCGTCAGCAGGTAGGCCGAGGCGATGCCCGCCGCCGCGCGCGCTTCCTCGGGCCCTTCCGGCCGGCGCAGCCACAGGCGCAGCGTCAGCGCCGCGGCGGCCAGCGCCACGATCCCGTGCGCGAGCATCGCCGCGCGATCTGCCCCCGTCAGCCGCGCGACGAAGGCGAAGACCGACTGGATGCGGGGCGAGACCTCGATCCCCGGGCCCAGGAAGCGTTCGGCATTCCCCCCGATGGAGGGGAGGAAGGCGAGCCAGGTCGCGCCCCCGAAGGCGAGCCAGGACAAGGCCATGGCCGCGAGCGCCGCGGCCGCGGCGGCGGCGAAGACCCGCCAGCGCCCGGTCAGCGCCAGGATCAGCGGCAGCAGCAGGCCGAATTGCGGCTTGACCGTCAGCAGCCCGAGCGCGAGGCCCGCCGCCCAGGGCCGCCGGTCCATCAGCGCGAAGGTCAGGCCAATCAGTCCCGCCGTCAGCAGCCCGTTCTGCCCCACGCTCGCGGTCAGCAGCACCGGCGGGGCGGCGAGCGCGGCGAGCATGGCGGCCGGCCGCGCCAGCACCGCCCACGCGGCCGCGGCATGGACCACGCCCGTCGCCAGCACCCAGGCGAGCCAGCCCCAGGCGTAAGGCAGCATCGCGAAGGGGATGACCACGAAGAAGAAATGCGGCGGGTTCAGCCAGGCGAGGGAACTGATCGCATCCGGCGGCGCGCCCACCGTCTCGGCCTGCGCGGCCTGCAGGACATGCCAGTGATAGGCCTGTGGCGCCTGTCCCGCGAGGGCGAGGCGGCCGGCCGTGTGGAAGGCAAGGAAGTCGGTGGGCGGGGCCCCGTCGGCGCGGAACAGCGTGCCGACGAGCAGGATGGCGAAGTAGAGCGCCACGACCGCGCCGCCGAACAGCGCCACGCGCGCGCCGGTCAGCCAGCGCATCTCCCCCGCGCCGCCGGGCATGGGAGGGTCAGCTGCGCCCGTCGCCGGGCGTGACCTCGATGACCTGGCGGTTCGTGCGGAAGCTCTCGCCGAGGGCGCGGACGTCGCCGCCTTCCTCGCCGAGCACGTTGCGCGCCGCGGCGACGTCGCCCGTGGCGGCGAGCGAGATGCCGTAATTGGCGGTGACGCGCTGCGGCGCGTCCGACCGGCGGGCCAGCGGCTCGAGCACCGCGCGGGCTTCGTCCGGACGGCCGTCGAGCAGCAGCGACAGGCCGAGGTTGTTGGCGACCGAGATCCGGTCGGGATCGACCGCCTGGGCGCGGCGATAGGCCTCCTGCGCTTCCGGATGCCGGCCCATCAGGTCGAGCGCGACGCCGCGGCCGTCGAGCGCGTCGACGTTGCGCGGTTCGGAGGCGAGCACGCGGTCGAACAGGCCGAGCGCCTCCCCCGCCGCGCCGTTGCGCAGGCGGAGCCGGCCGAGCGTGACCATCAGCGGCCGGGCGTTGGGAGAACGTTCCACCGCCGCGGCGAGCACCTGCTCGGCCTGGCGCATGTTGCCCGAGCGCATGAGGGCGCCGGCGAAGCGGGCCTGCACCTCGGGATTGTTCGGGTCCCGCGCCGCGGCGGCGCCGTACATCGACAGGGCCACGTCCATCTGCCCCTGCGACTCCGCCGTGCTGGCGACGCGCAGGCGGGAGGCGGTGTCGGGGTCGCGCGGCGCATCGCTGTTCGCGCAAGCGCCGAGGGCAAGGGCGAGAAGCAGGGCTGAAGGGCTGCGCATCACTGGTCCATGCCGGAGAGGAGGCCCTTGCCGAGTTCGAGCACCGAAGGGCCGACCAGGGCGATGAAGACCGCCGGCATGATGAAGAGAATCAGCGGAATCACCAAGAGCGCCGGCAGGCGGATCGCCTTCTCCTCGATCCGCAGCATGCGGTCCTGGCGCATCTCGGCCGCCAGCACCCGCAGGGCCTGGGCCAGCGGCGTGCCGTACTTCAGGGTCTGGGACAGGGTCCCGCCCAGACGCTTGAAGCCGTCGAATTCCGAACGCTCGGCGAAGCGCTCCAGCGCCTGCCGGCGGTCGGGCAGCATGCGCAGCTCCTGCACCAGCACGAGGAAGGCGATGGCGAGCGGGCGGTTGCTGTTCTCGATCTCCCGAGCGACGCGGTCGAGCGCGGTCTCGATCCCGAGCCCCGCCTCGGCGCAGACGACAAGGAGGTCGAGCGCGTCCGGCAGGCCCTTGCGCAGCTTCTCCTGGTGCTTGCCCTTCAGGTAGGACAGGACGAAGTTCGGCCCGAAGATCGAGAAGAAGATGCCGCCGAAGACGACGAAGGCGGTCTGCGGCCCTCCCATGTTCGTCACATGCGCGTAGGCGTAGGCGAGCACCGGCAGCGCCACCATCAGCACCGCCTTGACGCCGATGAAGGTCGGCACCGCGGCGCGCGGATTGAGCCCCGCCGCGGCGATCGCCATCTGGAAGTCGCCGATGTCCTTCTCGGACACGATGGCGGTGTTGCGCAGCATCTCGCCCAGGCGGCGGAAGGGCGCCGCAGCCGCGCTCGCGCCGGCGGCGCCGGCGACGGCGGAGGGCTGGTCGGCCGCGGGGCGCACCAGGCCGCGCACGCGGCCCGAGATGTCCTTGTCCTCCGCCCCGCGCGCGAGCAGCACGGCGGCGAGGATGGCGAAGAATATGGCGCCGCCGACGGCAAGGACGGCGAGCAGCCCGGAACCCTGGATCTGGTCGATCATCGCCTCAATCCGATCCCGCGCGCTTGATCATCCAGCGGATCACGAGGTAGCCGAACACCGAGAAGCCGAGCCCGACCATGAGCAGCTTCTGCCCGGTCGGGTTGTAGAAGAAGTTCTCGATGTAGAAGTCCTGGATCTGCGACATGGCCAGCGCGGCGATGTAGGGCAGCACCATCAGGATACCGGCCTGCATGCGCGCTTCCGCCGCCAGCGCCTTGGCCCGCTTGGCGAGCGCGACGCGCTTGCGGACGATGTCGGCGAGGTTCTCGAGCGTCTCGGCCAGATTGCCGCCGGTCTGGGACTGCAGGCCGAGCGTGACCGCGAGGAAGGAGAATTCCGGCAGCTCGGTGCGCTTGTACAGCCGCATCAGCGCCTGGTCGACCGGCCGGCCGACGGCGACATCACCCAGCATGCGCGCGAATTCCTCGCGCAGCGGAGCCGTCATCTCGGCCGCGACGCTGCGCATCGCCTCGCCCACCGGAAGGCCGGCGCGGATCGCGCGGACCATCATCCCGATCGCGTCCGGGATCTGGACGAACATCGATTCGACGTAGCGCTGGTGCTGCCAGCCGAACAGGCCGCGGATGGCGAAGAAGCCGAGCACGATGCCGAGCGGCACCGACATCGAGCGGCCGATCAGGAAGCCGATGTAGTAGCCGCCGAGCGCGCCCGCGATCACGCCGAGCAGGATGGTCAGCCACCAGGGGATGACCTGTTCCTGCGGCAGGTCCGGGTTGAAACGCAGCAGGCGAAGGAAGCGCTGGACCAGCGGCTGCGTCTCGTTGGTCTGCAGCCGGATGCTCGGAAGCCCCGATTGCAGCGCGGCCTGCGACTCCAGCGCGCCGGCGACCGAGACCCTCTCCTTCAGGCGGCGCGCCTGCCCCGTCTTCACGAGCGTCACGATCCCCGTGACGAGCGCGAGGGTCAGGAGGGCGCCGACGCCGAGGAGGAGGGTCTGGTCCATGTTCAGGCCTCCTGGAGCGCGCGCATCCAGGGGTCGAGCATGCCGAAGTAGTTGAGCCGCTCGACGAAGGCCGGGCGCATGCCGGGCGAGACCCAGGAGCCGCGCAGGCGCCCGTCCGCGTTCTCGCCCTCGTACTGGAAGGTGAAGATGTCGTTCATCGTGATGACATCGCCTTCGAGGCCGCAGATCTCGCTGACCTGGGAGACGCGGCGGCCGCCGTCGCGCATGCGCTCGATCTGCACGATGACGTCGACCGCCGCGGCGATCTGCGTGCGGATGGCGCGCGAGGGCAGCGTCGCCTGGCCCATCATCACCATGTTCTCGATACGCGTCAGCGCGTCGCGGGAGGAGTTGGCGTGGACGGTACAGAAGGACCCGTCATGGCCCGTGTTCATGGCCTGCAGCATGTCGAAGGCCTCGGGGCCGCGGACCTCGCCGACGATGATCCGGTCGGGCCGCATGCGCAGCGCGTTGCGCACGAGCTCGCGCGCGGTGATCTCGCCGCGGCCCTCGAGGTTGGCGTGCCGGGTCTCGAGGCGCACCACATGGGGCTGCTGCAGCTGGAGTTCGGCCGCGTCCTCGATCGTGACGATGCGCTCGCCATGGTCGATCAGCCGCGACATGGCGTTGAGCATGGTGGTCTTGCCCGAGCCCGTGCCGCCCGAGATCACCACGTTCAGCCGGCAGCGCGCCGCGATCTCGAGGATCCGCTGCACCGGCGCGGACATCGACCCGTTCGCGGCGAGCGAGCCGAGGTCGTAGCGCTTCTTGGCGAACTTACGGATCGAGATGCAGGGCCCGTCGAGCGCGAGCGGGGGGAAGACGATGTTGACGCGCGAGCCGTCGAGCAGGCGCGCGTCGCACAGCGGGCTCGATTCATCGACGCGCCGGCCGACGGTCGCAGCGATCTTCTGCGCGATGGCCGCGACCTGGGCGGAGGAGCGGAAGCGCACATTGGTGCGGATCAGCTTGCCGCGGACTTCGACGAAGACGTTGTCCGGCCCGTTCACCATGATGTCGTTGATGGTGTCGTCGGCCAGCAGCGGCTCGAGCGGGCCGTAGCCCACCATGTCGCGCGCGATCTCCTCGGCGATGCGCGACTGGTCGCGCGCCGAGATCTCCATGCGCTCGCGGCTCGCGAGCTCATGCACCAGGGCGTCGAGCTGCTGGCGCAGCGCGGCCGGCGGCAATTCGCCCGCGACGACCGGGTCGATCCGCTCGAGCACCAGGGTGCGCAGCCGCGCCAGTTCCGCGCTGTCCGACAGCGCGATGTCAGCGGCCGAAAGGTTGACCGACCTCGCCATCCCATCGGTCGAGATCGGCACCGGGAGCTGCGAGGTGCCCTCGCTCCGTCGCCCGAAGGGTCGCATGGTTCAGCCTCCGCGTCCGAAAAGCCGCGCGAACAGCGAGCGGGACCTTTCCGCCGCGCGCACGGCCGCGATCTCCTGCGTGAGCTGGGACAGCGCGCGCCGCAGCGGCGGGCTGTCGCGCAGCGCCGGGCGGCCGAGATTGGCCGCACGCGGCAGTTGGCGCGGCAGGTCGGGAATCACGACCTCGGGTGCCGCGCCGATGCCCTCGGCCACCAGCTTGTCCGGCAGGTAGCCGCGGCGTCCCGCGCCGTTCAGCACGGTCATGACACGGCCCGGCGCGCCGGTCGTCGAGACGAGCTTCCGGGTCGAGACCGTGTCGCGGATGCTCGCGACATCCGGCCCAAGCACGAGCACGACGTGCCGCGCGCGCTGCAGGACCAGCTTCTCCACCGGCCCGGGCGGCATCGGCAGGTCGACCACGACATGGTTGAAGCGCTGGCGCAGCATGTCGATCACGCGGCGCACGCCTTCCTCGGTCGGGCAGGTATCGGCCTCCATCGGCTCCTCGGCCGCGATCAGGCGGACGCGTTCGCCGATCGGCACCGCCACGCGGTCGAGGAAGAGGCTGTCGACGCGCTCGGGTTCCTCGAGCGCGATGCGCAGGCCCGAGGTGACGCGCGCGCCCAGCATCATCGCCGCCGTCCCGCCGCGCAGATGCAGGTCGAGGATGGCGACGTGGCTGTGCGTCGCTTCCTCGAGTTGCAGGGCGAGGTTGACCGCGAGCGTCGTCGCGCCGACGCCGCCGTGCACGCCGCAGACCACCGTCACCTGGCCGCCGCGGTCCTGGCCGACATCGCTGCTGCCCTGGACATGCGGGGCGAACAGCCTCGCGACATTGTCACGCGTCAGCGGCTTGTGCAGGTATTCATGCACGCCGATATTGCGGGTAATGTCGCGGTAGAATCCGATTTCGGTCCTCTCGCCAACGACAAGAACGCGAACGTCCGGCGTGCAGACCGAGGCAAGGTCGTCGAGCGCGGCGAAAGGATCCTCCACGCCGCTGATGTCCACGATCAGGATGCGGGGCGTCACTTCCTTCTCGAGCGACTTCACCGCCGTGCGGACCGTGCCGCGCCGGATCTGCATCCCGAGCACGTCGCCCAGGCCGCCACGGATGGCGGCCTCGCTCGCCTCGTCCGAGACGAAGACCGTGAGCGTCGGACGGTCCGCCGAGGTGATCGCCCCGCCGCGCTGGGCGTCGGGGACTTCACGCATCGCCATAGGTTCAGCGCCCACCGCCGCCCCCTCCCCCGCCACCGCCGCCCTGCGACACGCCGGCGGCACCGCCGCCGCTGCCGCCGATGTCGGACAGGCCCGCCGGCAGGGCGGGCCGCGCGCCGGCCTCGAGCGCACGGACAGCCGCCGCGCCCTGCTGGCCGCGATCCGTCGCGGCACCCACGCCGCGGTCGAGATGCGCCGGGTCGACAATCATGGCGCGGAGGTTGCGATCGTTGATCCCATCCGCCTGCCAGGTGTACGGGCGGTCGAAATCCGTGTCGGCGCAGGCTGCGAGGCCGAGCGCGACGAGAAGCACGGGGGCGGGGTGGCGAAGCATGGCCATCACTCCACGATGAACCCGGCCGCCGCGGGCGGCCTGATCTGGCGATAGGGCGGCTGCGATCCGGTCTGGCGGCGCATCAGCACGCGCTCGAGATCCGTCGCCGGCCGGAAGGTGTCGAGCGGCGTCCCGAGCGCCGAGGGGTCGGACACCGGCCGGACGAGATAGGGCGTGATGATGATCACAAGCTCCGTCTCGTTGCGGCGGAACCGGTCGGAGCGGAACAGCGTGCCCAGCACCGGGATGTCGCCGAGGCCGGTGATGCCGCTGTTGTTGATCGAGGAGTTGCGGCTCAGCAGGCCCGCGATCGCGAAGCTCTGGCCCGAGCCGACCTCGATCGTCGTCTCCGCGCGGCGGACCGACAGGCCCGGGACGCGCACCGTGCCGCCGGCGACGGGGAAGACCACCGAATTCGCCTCGGACAATTCGCTGACTTCCGGGCGGACGCGCATGTTCAGCCGCTCGGGGCTGAGCACGGTCGGCACGAAGGCGAGGCTGACGCCGAACTGCTTGAACTCCACCGTCAGCGCGTTCGAGTTGCCCGAGGCCGCGACCGGGACCGGGAACTCGCCGCCCGCGAGGAAGGAGGCCATCTCGCCCGACTGCGCCGTGAGGTTCGGCTCGGCGAGGATGGTGATCAGGCGGTCCTGCGCCAGCGCGTCGACGATGCTGTTGATGTCGAAATTGCCGCTTCTGAAGCTGGCGCCGACCAGGCCGCCCGTGCTCGTGCCTGCGCCGGTGATCGCCCCGATCACGCTGCCCACCACGCCCCCGCCCGTGCGCAGCCCGAGCTGCCAGGTGCCGTCGTTGAAGGCCGCGAGCCAGTTGAAGCCGAGGTCGCGCGTCACTTCGCGGGAGATCTCGGCGACCCGCACGCGCAGGTTCACCTGGATGCCGGACAGCAGGGTGAGGTTGTTCAGCACCTCCCGCCCCTCGCCGGCCATGCCCTTGGCCACCGCCTCGGCGCGCGAGGCGTCGGCGGCGGTCGGCACCATGCCCGACAGCACGATCGGGCCGCGGTTGGTCATGGTCACGCGCACATTCTGCCCGCCGCGCACCGTGCGGCGGATCATGCTCTGCACCTGGCCGGCGGTGACCGCGGGCATCGCGGCCGCGGCGCCGACCGGGGCGACCTGCGCCGCGCCGGCCGCGCTCGACTGCACGCTGATGTCGAATTCCGCGACCAGCGATCCGTCCTCGCGCGTCGCGATCAGGTTCGTCCGGCCCGGATTGACGCCCATGATGAAGAGGCTGGTGGGCGATGCCGGCTGCACGCGCGCGATGCGCGGGTCGGCGACCAGCACCGTGAGCGCGGCCGCCGGCAGTTCGACCAACCGGCCGGATCCCTGCTCGAGCACCAGCGGGCGCGTCAGCGTCGCACCCGGCGCGGGCGCCGACACCTGCGGCATGCCGGGGACCTGCGGCACCTGCGGGGCCTGCTGCGGGAAGCCCTGCGCCTGGGCCTGCGGGATGAAGGTCGTCCCCGGCGCCTGCAGCGGCACGGTGAAGGCCGGCGGGCGGGTCGGGGGCAGTTGCTGCGCCTGCACGGTCTGGACGCCGCGCGAAGCCGGGGCGCCCAGCGCATCCGGCACCAGCACGTTCGCCGGGGCGGACGGCACGATCGGCGAGGTGCTCGCCAGCCGCGCCATCGCCGCGCCCGGGGCGGCCGGGGCGGGCAGCCGGGTCGCGGCGGCAAGGTCGCTCAGCACGTTCTCGGTGCTCGGCGCGCCTTCGGCCAGGGCGGTCGGGACCGTCGCGACGGACCGGGGGGCGGCCGCCATGGCCGCCGGCGCGCCGGGGTCGAGGATGTCGACCACGAGCTTCGGCCCGTGGTGGAAATGCCGGAAGCGGGCGCCTTCGCGCGCCGCGATCCGCACCTCGCCGCCCGTCGCGGCAAGGCCCAGCACGTTGCGCGGCGGGGCGGAGACCGCGCCGACCATGGGCCGGCCCGGCTCGGCGAAGCGGAGGACGAGCGTGTCGCCCTCGACCGTGGCCTGGTAGTCGGTGCGCGCGCTCCAGTCGAAGACGACGCGGCCATAGCCCGGGTGGCTGCCGACGCGGACG
The DNA here is from genome assembly GCF_017813355.1 of Roseomonas nitratireducens. Classification (GTDB taxonomy): domain Bacteria; phylum Pseudomonadota; class Alphaproteobacteria; order Acetobacterales; family Acetobacteraceae; genus Neoroseomonas; species Neoroseomonas nitratireducens. The sequence goes on along the minus strand of NZ_JAGIYZ010000011.1, from coordinate 24,871 downwards.
CCGACGGCCGGCGCATCGGAGGCGGCGGCGGGATCAGCCGCCGCCGCGCTCCGCGCCGGCTCGGCGGACAGGGCCAGAAGGGGGAAGGCCGAGACCGCCGCCAACAGGAGAAGCCGTCCGGGGTTGGCCGTCCCTGCCCGCAGGGGGCGGGAGCCGTTCTCCCCGGTGAAGCGCACCAGCATCATCGAAACGTAACCTCCTGCTGCGACCCGCCCTGGATGATGCGCATGCGCGGCGCCGCCGGCGTGGGTGCCTGGGGGCCCGTCAGGGCCGACGAGACATCCGAACCGAACACGAGGGACGGCCGGGGCGCGGAGGCCTCGGGCACGCCCTCGATCGAACGCACAACCAGCGAGATGCGACCGAGCTGCATCGCGACCGCCACCCGTTCCGCCTGTTCGGGCGTCACTTCGAGCGTCACGGTGCGGGCAACGACACGTCCCGCCGTAGCATCCGTGCCGCTATGGCTGATCTGCTGGTCCACCGCAATCACCCGGACTGCCGACAGGATGGTCTCGCCGACGACTCGCCGTCCAGGCGATTCTTGGCCGCCGGACTGCAGGTTCTGGGTCAGGATCAGGTCCACCTCGTCGCCCGGCCAGATCAGGCCGGAGGCGCCGGTGACGACATCGACGCCGATCGAGATGGCGCGCGTGCCGGGCCGCAGCACCGCGGCAAGGAAGCCGCGGTCCCGCGGGCGCAGCACGTCGGTGCGGATGATCGGCGTGTTCGGGTCGACGAAGCGGCGCAGCAGCGCGCCGCGCAGCTCGGCGAGCGCTTCGCCGCCGCCGACGAAGGCGCCCTCGGGCACCGCGTCGCCGGGGATCTCCATCTCGCGCAGGTCGTCGTCCTTCAGCAGCGTGCCGATGGACAGCGGCCTGGCCGCGACCACCATGCGCACCCGCGGAACGGGGGCGACGGAGGGGGGCGCTTCCACGCGCACCACCTGCTGGGGCTGGCCGGCCGGCTGCATGAGCTGCAGGCCCAGGATGCCGAGGCCGGTGGCGCTCAGCACCAGGGAGAAGATGACAAGAAGCCGCAGGAACATGGCTTAGGCTCCCGGCAAGTTGAGGAGGACAAGGGTGCCGCCGATCGCGATCGCGACGGCGTAGGGAAGCGGCCCGCGGCGCCGGACGCGCCGCGCCTCGACCGCCAGGACGCGGCGAAGCAGCGGGCCGCCCGGCGCAAGGCGGGTCTCGGGGACGAGGTAGCGTCCCAATATATATGCAAGGCCCAGGACGCCGCCGGCGAAGACCGTGGCCACCACGAAGGACCAGGTCTCGAAGGGCGAGAGCCCCGCGGCGAGCGCCGCCATAAGCTTGACGTCGCCGCCCCCGAGCAGCCCGCGCATCGCGAGCGGCAGCAGGGCCGCGAAGACCGCGATGGCGACCAGCAGGGAGATGCCGGCCTCGGTCCAGCCGACCATGGCGCGGGCGGCGATGCCCGCGACGAGGATGCCGATCGAGACGCCGTCGGGGATCAGCCGGGTCGCGATGTCGCGCGCCGCGGCGAAGCAGAGGAGCGGGATCGCGACGATCTGGAGGAGCAGCACGCCACTCATCTCGGTCCTGTCCCGTTCGCGGGGCGTTGGTGGGTGGCCACCGGCCGCACTAGCGGGCGGCAGCCGGCAGGGATGCCTGGGTGGAGGTGATGGCCGTCCCGGCATCGCTGAAGGCGTTGACCAGGTACGGGGAGAAGCCGAGCACGGCACCGCCGACCATGATGACCACGCCAACAGCCAGGATGGCATATTCCGCCGCCGTAACGCCGCGCGTATCGCGGACGCCACGGAAGAGGCGGCATAAAATAAAGGTGAACCGATCCTGCATTGTGCAGCCCCGTCTCCCCGAGTGAACCGCATGGCCACCGCGACTTGGCGTGACCATTACGACACAAGCCGCTCGAACCCAAGGGTGATCCGGGCTGACGGCGGGATCCGCAGTCGGGTCCCGCGTCGGCGCGACGGCACCGCGGGCATCAGGCCACTTGGCCGGTCTTCGGCGGTGGCCGGGGCCCTCCCCCGCGTCTGATCAGGCGGGGCAGGGCCAGGCGGACCCCCCCTTCGGCTGCCCGGACCCGCCGCGTGGCGGGGTCCGGGCGATAACCGATGGGGTAGGCGACGTCAGCGGCTGACGGAGGTCTGCGTGCTGGTGATCTGCGTGCCGATCGCGGTGAAGGCGTTGTTCAGGGCCGGCGCGAAGGCGAGCACGGCGCCGCCCACCACGATGACCACGCCGACGGCGAGGATGGCGTATTCGGCGGCGGTCACGCCCTTGCGGTCGGAAGCGGCGCCACGGATGGAGGCGAGGAGCTTGCGGATCATGATATTCCCCTTCGGTCAAAAAACGGACGAGCCTGTTGCGGACCGCCAGCCCCACGCCCGCTCGACGGGGCGCCTTCTGAGGATGGTGGGAGGCTTTGCTCACGCTTTCGTGTGTGCTTGACCTCGAGACGGAGTGAACAACTTGGTTAAGCAGGCGTCAACGCTAAAAATTGAGATTCAGCGATTTTTTTACCGATCATTCGCTTTCGACCAGCAATTTTGTTCGCGTTTTCCGGCAGGCTTTCCTTGTAACTGGCTGTTTTTCCTTCGTTAGTCATCAACACACCCGGAGGTTGCAGGGCTGTCCGTTGCGGGTGATGAAATTCTGGATTTCGCAACCTTTCAGCGCCGGGCGGGCTCGAGCGGGACGGCGACGCCTCACCCGCAGCTCTCCCCGACGGGCGACGGCCACCAGGTGTGGCGCGGAGAGCGCCAAGGGGATCGGGAGGGGAGGCTTTGGATGCCATCGCATCGATGGCCCGGCCCGGGGAAGGCCCGCTCAAGGCGGGCGGGGCCGAACGCCCGCGCGCCATTCGCCGCGGGCGTGGAGGGCGCCGGCGCGCGTGGCGCCGGCGCGTCCAGGATCAGCGGGCGCGGACCGAGGTCTGCGTGCTGGTGATCTGCGTGCCGATCGTGGTGAAGGCGTTGTTCAGGGCCGGCGCGAAGGCGAGCACGGCGCCGCCCACCACGATGACCACGCCGACGGCGAGGATGGCGTATTCGGCGGCGGTCACGCCCTTGCGGTCGGAAGCGGCGCCACGGAGGGAAGCGAGGAAGGTGCGGATCATGGGGGTTTCCTTCGGTACGGACACGCGAGCGGGTTGAGGACCTCGCGCCCCACGCCTGCTCGCCAGGACGATATTCGGGACGGTCGGCAAGCGGCGCCAACGAGAACGTCAGCAACCGCCCTGGCGCGACTAAACAGTTTCGTTAATCAGATGTGAACGATCTTTTTTGAGATTCGGGCTCTTTTTCACATATTTGTTTTTTCGAATGGATCGACGCACGAGTTTCGTCGTCGCGCATCCAGCGCATCAGATTGAATTTCCGAAGGAATTCGATGGGGCGGCGCCCATCTTGGAGTCGGCGCCGCGCTGGCGACGACAACGGGCGTGAGGCGCGAGTCCGACCCGGATGGCCGAGGCAACGCCCACGGCACCCTGCCTTCCGCCACGCCCTGGCATTCGCCGACCCGACGGAAGGCGCCGGCGCACGGGGCGCCGGCGCGCATGGCGCGGGTGCGACGCGCGTCAGCGGGCGGTTGTCCGGACCGAGCCCTGCGTGCTGGTGATCTGCCCGCCGATGTTGGCGAAGGCGTCGTTGAGCGGCTCGCGGAAGGCCAGCACGGCGCCGCCCACCACGATGACCACGCCCACGGCGAGGATGGCGTATTCGGCGGCGGTCACGCCCTTGCGATCGGCGGCGGCGCCATGGAGGGAGGCAAGGAACTTGCGGATCATCGGTGTCTTCCGTCTGCTGGGCGCCCGCGGCGCCTCTGGTCACTGGGCCGCTGCCAGGCCTCGCGTCGTGCGGCGCGTCGCCAGGCAGCGGTGCGGTCCGGCCAGTCAGGGACCAACTCGTTCCGCTGTCGAGATATAAACAAACTGCTAATTTTCATGTCCATCTCCAAATTGAGAATTCGCTCGAAATCCCGATCAATCCTCTGTTTGGCATAGGGGTAGGTCACCCTGACGATCGGGTGAGGCGCGCCCGCGCATCCCGCCGGGGAAACCTCGCGGAGACCGGCCGCGATGCCCGATCGGCAAGGCTGCGAACGATCTTGGTGTCGCGCGGCGAATGATCCGCCCCGCGCAGCCGGTCCCATCGGCGCGAAAATGTTCGCGATTTTGTGATTGATCGCGCGACAGGCGATCACATAATTGTTATGTCAGTTACCGCACCATGATCGATCGCCCCATGCCCGCGAAAAAATCCCCCCCCGGCGCGCGTTGGTTTCCCCGATCGAGGCCAGGCGCGCGGCGCGGTTCGATCGCCGTCGCCCTCGCCGTCAGCGCCACCGCGCTGCTCGGCATGGCCGCGCTCGCCAGCGAGGCCGGCACTTGGCTGACGGTCCGCCGCAATGCCCAGGGCGCCGCCGATGCCGGCGCGATCGCCGGCATCTACGCCCTGACCCAGGTCGGCACGAACGAGGTCGACAGCCGCGTCCGCGAAGTGGTGACCCGCAACGGGTTCACAAACGGCTCCAATGCGACCGTCACGGTCGAGACCGGCCTCTGGGCCGGCGGCGCCTTCGCCACGCCGGTACCGAGCGGCCAGACCCCCAACGCAGTGCGCGTCCAGGTGACGCAGACGCAGACGATGGTGCTCGCCCGCCTCATCAGCACCGTCGCGCCGATCGCCTGGGGCGGGGCCGTGGCCGCGCGGACCCCGGGCGGACCGGCCTGCGTGCTTTCCGTACCGCCGCCGGGCGGCGGGACGACGCAGGTCGACGGCAGCGTCTACATCTCCGGCAGCAACGCGCTGAACGCGCCGAACTGCCTGATCGCGTCGAACAGGCCGGGGCGGCGTTCCATCGAACTCGGGAACAACGCCGCGGGCAGCCTGATCGCCGCAGCGCTGCGCGCGCACGGCCAGTGCTACAACTGCGACGATGTGCCCGAGGCCAATGTCCCCGGCGGCACCGCATCGGGCGCCCCGCTCACGGAAAACCCCTTCGAGGACCTCGACGACCGCACGGTGAACCCGATCCCCCGCTTCACAGGGGGCGCCTGCGTCGAGCCGACCTATCGCGACGCCCAGAACACCATCCTGCGCGGCAACGGCAACAACGAGCCGAATGGCTGGACCACGATGACGCTGACCAGCGTCACCGACCGCCTCGCGGTGCCCCGCGACTACACCGCAACCTGCGGCCGCAATGTGCAGATCGGCGCCGGCCAGACCCTGCGCCTGACGCCCGGCACCTACTATTTCAGCGGTGCGAGCCTGATCCAGACCGGCGGGCGCATCGTCTGCGACGGATGTTCCGTCGCCGACCGGCGCGGCGTCACCCTGGTCTTCACGGGCAACTCCTCCAACGATGTCGGTGCCATCCGCCTGACCGGCGGCACCTTCGAACTGATCGCGCCGGGCACCGGCAACGGCGCGCCCGCGGCCTATGACGGCGTCGCCATCTACCGCGACAACGCCGGCGCGGTCCGAAACGCCGCCGGCGACAACATCCGCATCGAGGGCAATTCCGGCAGCACGCTGTTCGGCGGCGTCTACGCGCCGACCAGCGAGATCCAGCTCGTCGGCACCGCGACCATGAATCCCCCGCCCGGCGCGTCCGAAGGCTGCATGTCGATCGTCGCCGGGCGCATCAGCCTCAGCGGGAATTCGGCGATGAACGTGAATGCCTGCCAGCCCTACGGCACGGGGGTGGCACAGATCTGGACCGTGAGACTCGTCCAATGACCATCACCTCCCTCCTCCGTCGCCGCGACCGCGCGGCCTCGGCCCTCGAATTCGTGCTGGTGATGCCGATCGTCGTGCTCGTCATGTTCGCCGTGGCCGATTTCGGCAACGCCATGCAGCAGGCGATCCGTATGGAATCGGCCGCCCGCGCCGGGGCGCAGATCGCCTTCTCGAATCCCACCGCGACGACGCAGATCCGCGACACGGTACGCGCGCATCTGGGCAATCCGCCGCTCGCCACGTCCTGCGTGGACGGCGTGGGCAATGGCGTCTGCATCACGCCGCTCAGCTGGTGCCAGTGCGGCAGCGCCGCGGTCAACTACGCCAACCGCGTGGACTGCGACACCGAACAGAGTGGCTGCACGATCCGCCAGTATGTCTCGATCACCGTCACCCGGCCCTATTCGCCGCTCATCGTCGTCCCCGTCACCACGCTGCGCGGCAATGTCGAAGTCCGTGTCCTCTAGCCGCCACGCGGTCTCCTGCCGCCGCGGCGTCGCGGCGGTGGAATTCGCCGTCGTCGCCGGCCTCTTCTTCCTCACGCTTCTCGCGACCATCGACCTCGGCCGCTACTACATGACCATCCAGGGCATGAGGAACTTCATCGCGGATGCGGAGCGCTTCGGCATCGTCAACCTGAGCGGCAATGTCGAGGTCTGCCGGACGGATCTGGTGAACCAGATGGGCCGCGGCGGCGTGGTGACGCGCTACGTGACCGCGACCGGCACGCAGGACGACCCCTTGGGCGTCTGCGTCCGGCGCGCAGAGGCGGCGAACGGCAACGTGACGGTCACGGTGACCACCCGCATCCGCTTCGCCTTCGTGGTCAATCCCTTCGGCGTGGGCCAGCAAAGCTTCAACGACAACGCGACGGTCACCTTCCGGCTCTAGCCGCGCGGGGTTAGGCTCCCGCGCAACCCGCTTTCCGGGAAAGGAGCCAACCCATGCGCCTCGGCCAGGGCGAGACCGCCCGCCCCACCACGCGCCTGCGCGCGCTGATCGCCGAACACCGCCCGCTCGTCGTGCCGGGTTGCTTCAACGCCATGTCGGCCCGCATCCTCGAGAATGCCGGATTCCCCGCGCTCTACATGTCGGGCTACGGCACCTCGCTCAACCTGCTCGGCCTGCCCGACGCCGGCCTCGCGACGCTGACCGAGATGGCGCTGAACGCGCGGCTGATCGCCTCGGCGGTGCGCGTGCCGCTGATCGCCGACGCCGACACCGGCTTCGGCAACGCCATCAACGTCGTGCGCACGGTCGAGGAATACATCCGCGGCGGCGTCGCCGGCCTGCACCTGGAAGACCAGGTCGCGCCCAAGCGCTGCGGCCATGTCGCGGGGCGGGAGGTGATCGGGCGGGAGGAAGCGGTGCTGAAGGTGCGCGCCGCGGCGCGGACGCGCGACGCGCTCGACCCCGACTTCGTGCTGATCGCGCGCACCGACGCCCGAGGCGCGCATGGTGGCTCGCTCGACGAAGCGATCGACCGCGCCAACGCCTTCCTCGATGCTGGCGCCGACCTCGCCTTCGTCGAAGGCCCGAAGGACGAGGCCGAGGTGGAGCGCGTGGGGCGGGAGGTGAAGGGCCCGGTCTTCTACAACATGACCGGCATCTCCCCGCGCCTGTCGGCCGAACGCATGGCGGAACTCGGCATCCGCGTGTGCATCCTGCCGGGGGCGGCGATGCGCGCGACGATCATGGCGATCCATGATTTCGCGATGGCGCTGAAGGCGGGCGGGCCGATGGCCGAAGCCGAGTACGACGCGCGCTTCAAGGCGCACCCGATGGGCAACCTGCACGGCTTCTCGGGCTTCGACCGGATCCGGGAGATGGAGGCGGAGTTCCTCGGCGCGGACAGCGCGCGGAAGTACGAGGGCGGGCTGGGCTACGCGCCGAAGGCGGCGGAGTAAGGTCGGGGGGGGGGAGAAGTTCCCTTCTCCCCCCTGCCCTTCACCCCACCCGCAGCCCCGTCGCCTGCACGATCCGCCGCGCCGTCTCCCTATCCCGCCGGATCACCGCGGCGAAGGCGACGGGATCGGACTCCACCGCATCCGCGCCCGCCGCGTCGAGCCGCCGCCGCGCCTCGGGATCCGCCAGCGCGCTGCGCATCGCCTGCGCGATGCGCGTGATGGCGATGGCCGGCGTGCCCGACGTCGCGAAGACGCCGGTCCAGGACGACATGTCGTAGCCGGCAAACGTCTCCCCGATCACCGGGATCTGCGGCAGGGAGGCCTGGCGCTGCCCGGCCGTGCTCGCGATCAGCGTCGCCCCGCGCTCCACCGCGGGACGCAGCGAGGAGAAGGAGATGATGCCGGCGTCGATCCGCCCGCCGGCGAGTTCGCGCGCCACGTCCGCGCCGCCGCGGAAGGGCACGTGCTCCAGCCGGATGCCGGCGGCGAGTTGCAGCGCCTCCCCCATGAAATGCCCGATATGGGCGACGCCGGGCGTGCCGTAGGTGACCTCCCCGGGCCGGCGCTTCGCCTCCGCCACGAAGCCCGCCAGGTCGGTCGCCGGGAAGCCCGCGCGGATGCCGATGATGTAGGGCTGGGTCGTCACCTGCACGACCGGGACGAAGGTCGCGGCGTAGTCGAAGGGCAGGTCGCGCCGCACCTCGGGCAGGGTCGCGAAGGTCGCGCCTTCGAACAGCAGCGTGTAGCCGTCGGCCGGCGCCTGCGCGACCACCTGCGCGCCGATCGCGCCCGAGGCGCCGGTGCGGTTCTCGATGACGAAGGATTGGCCGAGCGCCTCCGCGACGCGCGCCTGCAGCGTGCGCGCGATGGTGTCGGCCACGCCCCCGGCGCTGTAGGGCACGACGAGGCGCACCGGCCGGTCCGGCCAGGTGGTCTGCGCGCGGGCGATCGCGGGCGCGGCGAGCAGGCCAAGCGTGACGGCGCGTCGGGGGAGCGAGGTCATGGCGTTTCCTTCCCGTCGGCGGGCGCTTGACCGCGCCCGATCCGCGCGGCGTGATGCCGCCGCTTTCCGGGAACGGTGCGGCCCAGGCGCGCACGGGTCAAGAACGAGGGAACGTCATGTCCGCGACCATGTTCGACAGGATCTGGGACCCGCATGTGGTGGCGGATCTCGGCAATGGCTGGTCCCTGCTGCATTGCGACCGCGTGCTGGTGCACGACCTGTCGGGCGGCCGCGCGCTCGAGGAACTGGCGCAATCGGGCTACAAATGCGCCCGCCCGGACCTCGTCTTCGCGACACCGGACCATGCCGTGTCCACGCTGCCCGGCCGCACCTCGGAGACCTTCCCCAAGGGCGGCCAATTGCTTGCGGGGCTGCGCAAGCGCGCCTCCGAGGCGGGCGTGCGGCTGTTCGACCTCGGCCAGGACGGCAACGGCATCGTGCATGTGATGGCGCCGGAACTCGGCATCGTGCTGCCGGGCACGACGCTGGTCTGCGGCGACAGCCACACCTGCACCAATGGCGGCGTCGGCGCGCTCGCCTTCGGCATCGGCGCGTCGGAACTGCGCCATGTGCTGGCCACGCAGACCCTGCCGCAGAAGAAGCCCAGGCGCATGCGCATCCGCTTCGAGGGCGCGGCCCCGCCGGGTGTCACGCCCAAGGACATGATCCTTGCCGCCATCGGCCGCTTCGGCGCGGCGGCGGGCGTCGGCCACGCGGTGGAATACGCGGGCTCGGCGGTGCGCGCGCTGTCGGTCGAGGGGCGGCTCACGCTGTGCAACCTCTCGATCGAGATGGGCGCCAAGATGGGCATGGTGGCGCCGGACGAGACGACCTTCGAATGGCTCGCCGGCCGCGACTTCGCGCCGAAGGGCAGTGCGTGGGACGCGGCGGTCGCGCATTGGCGCACCCTGCCCTCCGCCGAGGATGCCGCCTTCGACCGCGACCTCACGATCGACATGCGCGACATCGCCCCGCAGATCACCTGGGGCACCAGCCCCGACCAGGTGCTGCCCGTCACCGGCCGCGTGCCCGACCCGTCCGAGGCGCCGGGCGCGGAGCAGCGCGCCGCCTGGGAATCCGCCATCGCCTATATGGGCCTGACGCCCGGCCAGCCCATCGCGGGCACCAAGGTGGACTGGGTCTTCATCGGATCCTGCACCAATTCGCGCATCGAGGATCTGCGCGCCGCCGCCGCTGTGCTGCGCGGGCGGAAGGTGGCGCCGCACGTCACCGCCTGGGTGGTGCCCGGCAGCGAGCGGGTGAAGCACGCGGCCGAGGCCGAGGGGCTGGACGCCGCCTTCCGCGCCGCCGGCTTCGAATGGCGGGAGCCGGGCTGCGCGCTCTGCGTCGCGGCGAACGGGGAAGCGGTGCCGCCCGGCGCGCGCTGCGTCTCCACGTCGAACCGCAACTTCGTCGGCCGGCAGGGCACGGGGGCGCGCACGCACCTCGCCTCCCCCGCCATGGCGGCGGCCGCGGCGATCGAGGGCGCGATCGCCGATGTCCGCCTGGTCGCGGCATAAGGGGGCAGCATCATGGACAAGGTCACCACCGTCGCCGGCCCGGCCGTGCCGATGCTGCAGGCGAACATCGACACCGACGTCATCATCCCGATCCAGCGGCTGGTCGGCACCGGGCGCACGGGCCTCGGCCCCCATGCCTTCGAGCGGCTGCGCTACCTGAAGGATGGCAGCGACAACCCCGACTTCGTGCTGAACCGCGCGCAGTACCGCGGCAGCCCCGTGCTGCTCGCGGGGCCGAATTTCGGCTGCGGATCGTCGCGCGAAGGCGCGGTCTGGGCGCTGATGGGCATGGGCGTGCGCGCCGTCATCGCCCCATCCTTCGGCGACATTTTTTTCAACAACTGCTTCCAGAACGGATTGCTGCCGGTCGCCTTGCCGGAGGACGTGATCCGCCGCATCGCCGAGGAAACCGAAGCCTCGCAGGGCTCGCGCCACACGACGGTCGATCTTGTCCGGCAAGTGGTCGTCACGCCGGAGGGCGCGGAAATCCCCTTCGCCATCGACCCGCGCCGCCGGGAATCGCTGCTCGAAGGGCTCGACGACATCGCGCTGACGCTGCGCCACAAGGACACCATCGCCGCCTGGCAGAAGGCGGACCGCGCCGCGCGCGCCTGGGCCTGGGAAAGCGTGGAACGATGAGCATGCTCGACATCTGCGTCCTGCCCGGCGACGGCATCGGGCCCGAGGTGACGGACGAGGCGGTGCGCGTGCTCGACTGGTTCGTGGCGAAGCGCGGCGTGCAGTTGCGCATGACGCGGCACCTGTTCGGCGCGGCGTCCTGGGCCGCGCAGGGCACGACGATGCCCGAGGCGACCTGGGACGCGATCATGCGCGCCGACGCGCTGCTGTTCGGCGCCGTCGGCAGCCTGGACCAGACGCACATCCCGCCGGAGGAACGGCGCAAGGGCGCCTTGCTGCGGATGCGCAAGGCGCTCGACGTCTTCGCCAATGTACGGCCGGTGCGCGCCTGGGCGCCGCTGGCCGAATCCTCCCCCTTCAAGGCGCGCACCGTCGCGGGCGCGGACCTGGTCTTCGTGCGCGAACTGACCGCCGGGGTCTATTTCGGCACGCCACGTGGGATCGAGACGCAGGCCGACGGCACGCGCCGCGGCGTCAACACCCACACCTACACGGAAGCCGAGATCGCGCGCGCCGCGCGCTTCGCCTTCGAGCTCGCCCGCACGCGCCGCAACCACGTGACGTCCGTCGACAAGGCCAACGTGATGGAGGCCGGGCGGCTGTGGCGGGACGTGGTGACGGAGGTGCACCGCGCCGACTTCGCCGACGTGACGCTCGAACACATGCTGGCCGACAATTGCGCGCTGCAGCTGGGCCGCACGCCGACGCGCTTCGACGTCATCGTCACCGACAATTTGTTCGGGGACCTGCTGTCCGACTGCGCGGGCGCGATCAATGGCAGCCTCGGCATGCTGCCGTCCGCCGCGCTGTCGGCCCCCGGCCCGGATGGGCGGCGGCGCGCGCTGTACGAACCCATCCACGGCTCGGCGCCCGACATCGCGGGCAAGGGCATCGCCAATCCGCTCGGCGCCATCCTGTCCGCCGCGCTGCTGCTGCGCTGGACGGCCGGACGGCCGGAAGAAGCGGACAGGCTGGAGAACGCCGTGGAGGCCGCGCTCGCCGCGGGCGCGCGCACGGCCGATATCGCCCTGCCGGGAGAGGCGGTGCTCGGCACCCGCGCGATGGCCGATGCCGTTCTCGCCGCGCTCGACGCGACGGTATAGAGGCGGCCCGGGACGGCCGCGCCCTTCGCTCGCGCCCGTTCCGCGATCATTAGTTAATTAGTCTTAACTTATATAATCGATCTCGATGAAACTCTCGAGCCCCGGCTAGCATTCCCGTGACTGGCGGCGCGCATCTCACAGCGCCGGACAGGAAGGAATGCAAGCATGAGCGGCAGCGCCACACGGTCCATCCTCCCCGCGCTCGCCGCAGGGTTTCCCACGCGGGGCGACGACAGGATCGACGGCACGGACGGCCCCGACCTGATCGACGCGCTCGCCGGCAACGACACGGTCAATGGCGGGCTCGGCGACGATACGCTGCGCGGCGGCCCCGGCGATGATTCGCTCGACGGCGGCAACGAGAACGACCTGGTCGATGGCGGCGCGGGCGACGACACGCTGCGCGGCTGGCGCGTCGAAGGCGGGCCGGGCAACGACGAGATCCACGTCGCCAACCTCGGCACCGGCGATGGCGGCGCGGGCGACGACTGGATGCAGGGCGGCGCCGGGCCGAACACGCTGCATGGCGGCGACGGCCGCGACACGATCGATGGCGGGCGCGCCAGCGACCGACTCTTCGGCGATGCGGGCGACGACGTCATCGCCGGCGGCTTCACCGGCGATGACTGGATCGAAGGCGGCGCGGGGAATGACGACCTCTATGCCGGTCGGTCCGGCAGCGACAGCCTGTTCGGCGGCGCGGGCAACGACACGCTCAGCGGCGTCTTCGGCGGGGACCTGCTCGACGGCGGCGCCGGCGACGATTTGATCACCGCGCGTCTGGCCGACCACACGCTGCGCGGCGGCGCGGGGCAGGACACGCTGACGGCCGGGACCGGCGAGGACCTGCTCGATGGCGGTGCGGGCGACGACCTGCTCGAAGCCGGCGGCGGCAACGACACGCTCGAAGGCGGCGCCGGGGCGGACACGCTGCGCGGCGGGGATGGCGACGACCGCCTCGATGGCGGCGCCGGCCGCGACCTGCTCGTCGGCGGCGAGGGCTCCAACCGCATGGCCGGCGATGCGGGCGACGACACGCTGTTCGGATCGCGCGAGGACCTGCCGATCGGCGGCGGTCCGAGCACGCTCGATGGCGGCGCCGGCGACGACGCGGTCTATGGCACCAGCAGCGCCGACAGCCTGGAAGGCGGCGCGGGCGACGACATCCTCGCGGGCCTGTCCGACGACGACACGCTGCGCGGCGGCACAGGCGACGACACCATGTCCGGCGGCGACCAGGAGGACCTGCTCGATGGCGGCGCGGGCCATGACGACCTCGATGGCGGCCGCGGGGAGGACACGCTCGAAGGCGGCGCCGGCCATGACACGCTGTTCGGCGGCACGCAGGACGACCTGCTGATCGGCGGCGCCGGCGCCGACTGGATGGACGGCTCATCCGGCGACGACACGCTGCGCGGCGGCGGGGGCGCGGACCTCTTTGTCTTCGGCGCCGGCACGGGTCCGACCGATGCCGACGTGATCGAGGATTTTTCCACGCGCGCCGACGTGATCCGCTTCGAGCTCGGCACCGAGCCCGTCTCGGTCGTCGATGCGGGCGGGGACGCGCTGATCACGACCAATGTCGGCGGCACGATCCTGGTGAAGGGCGCGAGCGCGGCGGAGGTCGCCGGCGCCATCGAGGTTCTGCCCGCCCCGCTCGCCGCGGACCCCTTCGCGCTGGGCTGACGACGGGGTGGACCGGGCAGGGCCAGCCGCCTAGCCTTCCTCCCAACCAACGGGAGGACATCATGCGTCGCACCCTGCTCGCCGCCGCCGCGGCGGCGTTGCTTGCCCTGCCCGCCATGGCGCAGGAACGCACGGTTCGCGTCATCTCCGGCTTCGCGCCGGGCGGCGCGGGCGACCTCATGGCCCGCCTCATCGCCGAATACGTGCCGCCGCAGATGGGCGCGCGCGGCGTGGTCGAGAACCGCACCGGCGCCAATGGCCTGATCGCCGCCGAGGTGGTGGCGCGCGGCGCGCCGGATGGGATGACCGTGCTGCAATGCCCGATGGGCAGCATGACCATCACGCCGAACCTGCCCGGCGCCGCCCTGCCCGTCGATCCGCGCACGGAGATGGTGGGCGTCGCCAATGTCGCGCTGTCCACCTACGCGCTCGTCGTCGCGGCGCGCGGGCCGCACCAGGACGTGCCCGGGCTGCTCGCCGCGGCGCGCGCGCGGCCCGGCGCGCTGTCCTACGCCTCGGCCGGCGTCGGCTCGGCGCAGCACCTGTCGGTCGAACTGCTCAAGGCGCGCGCCGGGCTCGACATCGCGCATGTGCCCTATCGCGGCGCGGCGATCGCGGTGGTGGACATCCTCGGCGGGCGCGTCGACTTCATGATCACCAACCTCGGCGACGTGATGCGCCAGATCACGGGCGGGGAATTGCGGCTGCTCGCGCTCGGCGACGATGCCGGGTCGCCGCTGTTCCCCAATGCGCGGCCGATCTCGGCCTTCGTGCCCGGCCTGCAGATGGCCGGCTGGTTCGGCATCTGCGGCCCGCGCGGGATGAACGAGGAAAGCCTCGCCCGCTGGTCGGAGGCGACGCGCAAGGCGCTCGAGAACGCGACCTTCCGCGAAAGGCTGCTCGCCAACGGGCTGACCCCGCTGTTCGAGGACACGCGCGCCTTCAACGCCCGCATCGCCGCCGACCTGCGGTCCTGGGGCGAGGTCATCCGCGCCGCCGGCGTGCGCGGGGACTGACGGGTGGCGCTCCGCCTCGCGGCCTTCACCAAGAACGGCGTCAATCCGAACTACCAGGCCTTCCTGCTCGGGGTGGAAAAGGCCGCAGCCGCCGAGGGCGCGCGCGCGACGCGGCATTTCCCGCCCGTGCCGGACGACCCGGACGGCCAGCTCGCCCTGCTGTCGGCCGTCGTCGCGGAAGGCCCGGACGCGATCATCTTCGCCCCCGCCGACGACCGCGCGCTGGAAGCGCCGGTCGCGGCGGCGATCGCGCGCGGCATTCCCTTCATCGGCTTCGTCAACCGCATGTCGGTCGACTTCGTGTCCTTCGTCGGCGCCGACGACGTCGCGATGGGCCGCACCATCGCGACGGTGATGGCCCAGGCGCTGAACGAGGTCGGCGACGTGGTGCTGGTCGAAGGCCCCGACACCGCGCCCACCAGCCGCGACCGCGGCCGCGGCTTCCGGGAGGCGCTGGCCCGATTCCCCTCCATCCGCCTCCTCGGCACCGCGCCCGGGCGCTACCTGCGCGGGCCGGGCCACGCGGCGATGGAACGGCTGCTGCTGGCGCATCCGCGCATCGACGGCGTGATCTGCACCAACGACCTGATGGCGCTCGGCGCGCTGGACGCGCTCGACGACGCCGGCCGCCACGCGCTCGTCGTCGGCAACAACGGCACGCTCGACGCGGTGCGGGAGATCGGCCGCGGCCGGCTGCTCGCCAGCATGGACTATGACGGGTTCCGCATGGGCGCGGTCGCCGCCATGGCGGCACTGCGCCACCTGCGCGGCGCGCCCGTGCCGCGGGAGATCCTGCTGCCCGCGCGCGTCATCGACCGCGCCAACCACGAAGCCTTCCTGACGCCGCCGGAGGACCGACCCCTGCCGCGCTGGGAGGACGCCATCGCATCCGGGGAGACACCGCCATGAAGACCGCCCGCCGCGCGCTGCTCGCGACGCCCTTCGCCGCCGCGCTCGCCGCGCCGGCGCGCGCGCAAGCCCCCTGGCCGACCCGGCCGGTGCGGCTGATCAGCCCCTTCGCGCCCGGCGGGCCGCAGGACGTGCCGGCGCGCTACTTCGTGGACTACCTCACGCCACGCCTCGGCCAGCCGGTCGTCTATGACAGCCGCGCCGGGGCGGGCGGGCAGCTCGGCATGCAGCATGTCGCGACGGCGACGGACGGCCACAGCTTTCTCATCACCTCCAATTCCGTCGCGACGCTGCCGGCGCTGCGGCGCGACCTCGGCTTCGATCCCTTCACCGACCTGCTGCCCGTCACCATCGTGACGGAGGCGCCGCTGGTCTATTGCGTGCGCGCCAACGGGCCGGCGAACCTCGCGGCCTTCATCGCGCGCGCGAAGGAAGCGCCCGGGCGCGTGTCGGTCGGCAGTTCGGGGATCGGCTCGGCGACGCATCTCGCCAGCGCCTTCCTGATGCAGAAGGCCGGGATCGAACTGCTGCACGTGCCCTATCGCGGCGCGGGGCTGATCATGACGGCGCTGCTGGCGGGCGAGATCGACGCCTTCGTGGGCGACCTGTCGCTCGCGCTCGAGCACATCCGCGCCGGCACCATCCGCCCCATCGGCGTGACGACGCAGGCGCGCGCGCCGCTGCTGCCCGATGTGCCGGCGATCGGCGAGCAGATCGCGGGCTACGCCGTGCCCTTCTGGTTCGGGCTGTTCGCCGCGAAGCAGACGGCGCCGGAGGCGATCCGCCGGATGAACGCCGAACTCGCCCCGCTCGCCGCCCCGACCAGCGAGCTTTCGCGCCGCATGGCCGATCGCGGGTCGCTGCTGGTGCTCAGCGGGCCGGACCCGTTGGCGGCGCGCCTGCGGGCCGAGGTCGCGCAATGGCGCCAGGTGGTGCAGGCGGCGGGGATCACGCCGGAATAGCGCGCGGCCTCACGGCCGCATCGTGAACCCCGCCACGCCTGGCGCGCGCAGCGGGTCCGCCAGCCGCGCGAACTCGCACAGCAGGCGGCGGGAATCGCGCGGGTCGATGATCTCCTCGACCCAGAAGGCCTCGGCGGTGCGGAAGGGGGATCGCAGCTTCTGCAGCCGCGCCTCGATCTCGGCGACCTTGGCGTCCTTGTCGTCCGCCGCCGCTACTTCCGCCGCGTAGGCCGCCTCGACGCCGCCTTCCAGCGGCAGGGATCCCCAGCGCGCCGAAGGCCAGGCGTAGCGCAGCGAAAAGCGCCCCGCCGGCTGGTGCACCACGCCCGCCACGCCGAAGGCGTTGCGCAGGATGATGGTGCACCAGGGCTGCCGGCACTGGTTCACCGCCGCCATGGCGCGCACGCCCCAGCGGATCGTCGCCGTCTTCTCGGCCTCGAGCCCCACGGCGAAGCCGGGGCAGTCCATCAGGTAGACGACCGGCAAATGGAAGGTCTCGGCCAGGTCGACGAAGCGGATCACCTTCTGGCAGGCATCCGCCGTCCAGGACCCGCCCTGGAAGACGGGGTCGGAGGCCAGCACCGCGACCGCGCGGCCTTCGAGCCGCGCGAGGCCCGTGACGACCGGCCGGCCGAACCAGCGGCCCATCTCGAAGAAGCTGCCCTTATCAAACAGCGTCTCGACGATCGGGCGCATCTTGTAGGCCTGCCGCGGGTCGCGCGGGATGGCCGAGAGCAGCGCCTCGTCGCGCCGCGCCGGATCGTCGCGCGACCGGATGGCGGGCGGCAATTCGTGCACCGAGGCAGGCATGTAGGACATGAAGCGCCGCGCGAGCGCGAAGGCCTCCTCCTCGTTCTCCGCCGCGTCGTCGACCGCGCCGGCCTTGCACTGGATCTCCCAGCCGCCGAGGTCGCGCTTGTCGAGCTTCTCCCCCAGCCGGGCGACGACCGGCGGGCCGGCGACGAACATCGCGCTCGTCTTGGTCATGACGGAGTAGTGCGCCGCCGCGAGCCGCGCCGCCCCAAGCCCCGCGACCGAGCCGAGCCCGAGCGTCACCACCGGCACCAAGCCCAGATTCGCGGTCGTCTGGTGGTACAGCTGCGTGCCGCCGACGCCGCCCGGCAGGTTCGCCCGCCCCGTCGTCTCGATCGTCTTGACCGAGCCGCCGCCGCCCGAGCCCTCGATCAGCCGAATGATCGGCAGGCGGAGTTCCGCCGCCATGCGCTCGGCCATGATCGGCTTTTCGCGGATCGTCGCATCCGCGCTGCCGCCGCGCACGGTGAAGTCGTCGCCGACCACCACCACCGGCCGGCCATCGACCAGCGCGCGGCCCATGACGCAGTTGGACGGGGTGAAGGCGGTGAGCTCGCCCTGCGCGTCGTAGTCCGCGCGGCCGGCGATGGCGCCGACCTCATGGAAGGATCCGCGGTCGACCAGCCGCTCGACCCGCTCGCGGACGGTCAGGCGCCCGCCTTCATGCTGCCGGCGGACCTTGTCGGGCCCGCCCATTTCCCGCGCCAGCGCTTCCCGCCGCCGCAATTCCTCGAGTTCGGCGTTCCAGCCCACCATGCGCGCCCGTTCCTTCCCGGGCGTCATCCTCCCGCCGCCAGGGCCGGGCGGCAAGCGGGGGTCAGGGGGCGGCGAGGTCGCTGCGCAGGAACCACAGCGTCAGCGGCGCGCCATTGGTCAGCCGCATGCGCACCGTCTCCGCATCGCCGCCCTCGGCGACCCATTCATTGACGCGGAAGGTGGTGCGGCAGCCGCCGGCGGCGCGGGCCTCGACCAGCATGCGCGGATCCCCGCCCGCCATTTGCCGCAACAGGCGCACGGCATTCGGGTCGGCGCAGCCGATGGTGCCGTCCCGCGCCACGCGCCAGACTTGGCGCGCGGGCTGCGCCGGGGCGGGCACCGTGGCCGCGGCCTCGGTCACGGCAGCCGGTTCGCTGGCCTCGTCACCGGCCCCGGGCGTGGACTCGGCGCCGGACTCGACGGCGCCGTTCGCATCGGGACGGATGGCGGGCATGGGCTGCCGCGCCATCGCCAAGCGGGGCGGCGGCGGTGGCGGGAGCGGCAACGGCTCCTCCGGCGGCGGCTCGGGCGCACAGGCGCCAAGCGCGAGAAGGGCCGCAGCCAGGACAAGCCCTGAAGCGAATCGCGGCATGCAGCGACCCTAGCGCGATATTCGACGTCGCGAAATCACCTGATCGAACGTCATCGACGAAAAAATACCGATTCTAGAGCGACTTATGCCAGCACGATGAAACCCCGCCGCCACCACCCCGCCCGGTGCCGGCGTGGGGAGGCGCGACATGGCGCTGCCCGGGTCACGTCTGGTCGAGCCATCGTTTCGGTTCCAAGTCGCCGTATCGTGCGTGAACCTTGCATCAAAACGCCCTTTAGTTGATCCTTTACCGATTGCAGCGCGCCTGGGTGCTGCCTCGGGGATCAGGTTCGCAGGGGATGTCGGCAACGGCGGAGCGCACTACCGGCCGGACGCCCGCGCTCGCGGGTCGGTTGCGCGGGCTGGTGCTGGCCTGCCTGCTGCCGCTGCTGGTGACCATCGGCCTGCTGGCCGCCATGCTGCTGCGCAGCGGCGCCGAGGATTCCGCGATCCGCCTGGCGAGCACGGCGCGCGCGACGGCGCAGGCCGCGGATGCCGAGATCGAAGGCCGCCTCGTCGCCCTCGCCGGCTTCGCCGCCACCTTCACGACCCCGCCCGAGGAAGCCGATCTCGCCGCGCTCGACGGCGCCGCGCGCCGGCTCGCCCAGTCGCTCGGCAGCAGCGTCGCGATCCTCGACCGCGGGCTCGGCCTGCTGGTGGACACCGACCATCCCTTCGGCACGCCGCTGGGGTCGAGCCCGGCCGTGGCCGCCGCGATCTGGGCGGTCGAGACCGGCCGCCCGCGCGTCAGCGACATCCTGCCGCTGCCCGGCGGCGCCACGCAGGCGCCGGCACTGATGGTGCCCGTGATGCGCGACGGCCGCCCGATCGGCGTCGTCAGCGCGGGCCTTGCGCCGGACCGGCTGCGCGGCGCGCTCGGCGCGGGCCGTGCCGTGCTGCTCGACGGGCGCGGGCGCATCGTCGCCGCGCAGCGCACCCTGCCGCCGGAACTGCCTGACTGGCCCACCCTCTCCTCCTCCCCGCGCGGCAGCGCGCTGACGGGGCGCGACGCCGGCGGGCGGACGATCCACTACGCCGTGATGCACCTGTCGGCCGCGCCGGATTGGCGCGTGGTGGTGTGGGAGCCGGAAGCCGCGGCCGTCGGCGCGCTCGGCCAGCAGATCCCGCTCGCGGCCACGCTCGTGCTGCTCGCGCTCGGCATCGCGGGGCTCGCCTACCGGCGCACCCTGACCTCGGTGCGAGAGCCGGCGCGCGCGCTGGAACGGCACACGCTCGCGATCGCCGAGGCGCTGCGCGGCGACGGCGCCCCGCCGCCCGCGCCCGCGATCCGCGGCCCGGCCGAGGTGACCGATATCGGCACGGCGCTCGCGGAGGCCTTCAGCGCCGCGGCAGGGCGGGAACGCCGCCTGCGCGCGCTGGCCGAGGCCGGGGCGATCGTGCTGTGGCGGGCCGATGCCGCGGGCGGCTGGATCGAGGCGGCCGGCTGGGCCGGCCTGACCGGCCAGGCCGCGCCGGCCTTCCGCGGCGATGGCTGGCTCGAGATGGTGCACCCGGACGACCGGGCGCCGACGCTCGCCGAATGGGGCCGCAGCCTCGTCGCGCGCAACCCGATCGGCGTCGAGTTCCGCCTGCGCACGGCGGACGAGGCCGCGGGCTGGCGCTGGGTGCGCGCGACCGGCGTCGCGGTGGTGAACGAGGACGGCCTGCTGCTCGAATGGGTCGGCGCCATCCACGACGTGGCCGATGCGCGCGGCGCCGGCCAGGCGCACCGGGTGAACGAGGCGCAGGTGCGCCAGACCGTCGCGGAGCTGCGCGCGGTGTACGACACGGTGCCGGTCGGCCTGGCGCTGGTCGACCAGTCGCTGAAGTTCGTGAACGTGAACGCGCGCTTCGCCGCGATCAGCGGCCTGCTGACCGAGGCCCATATCGGCCGCGCCGCGCATGAGGTGATGCCCGAGGGCCTCGCCCGCCCGCTCGAGGATGCGCAGCGGCGCGTCTTCGCCACCGGCCGCCCCGTGCTCGACGTGACGTGTTCCGCCCAGGCGCCGGGGGCGGTGCAGCATCTGCGCCACTGGCTCGCTTCCTGCCACCCGGTGAAGAACGCGGGCGGGGAGGTGACGGGCGTGTCCGCCGTGCTGCAGGACGTGACCGACCGCGTGCGCGCCGAGAAGTCGCGCGAGGCGCTGGTCAGCGAGCTGAACCATCGCGTCAAGAACACGCTGGCGACCGTCCAGTCGCTCGCCGCCCAGTCGCTGCGCGGCGCGGGCGCGGCGGCGCTGGGCCGGGAATTCGTCGGCCGCCTGCAGGCGCTGATGCGCGGCCACGACCTGATCGCCGACCAGGATGGCGACGAGGTGGAGCTGCCGCGCGTCGCGCGTGCCGCGCTCTCCCCCTGGATCGAGAGCGGCAAGCCGATCCGCGTGCTCGGCTCGGGGCGCATCCTGGTCAGCGCCGCGCAGGTGCAGGCGCTGGTGCTGGGCCTGCATGAACTCGCGACCAATGCGGCGCGCTACGGCGCCCTGTCGCGCCCGGGTGGGGAGGTCGAGCTCTCCTGGACGCTCGGGGAGGATGGCGTGGTCGTGCTGACCTGGCAGGAAAGCGGCGGCCCGCCCGTCGCCACGCCCGCGCCGGCCCGGCGCGGCTTCGGCATGCGGCTGCTGGAGCGCGGCCTGGCGCACGACCTCGGGCCCGGCGCCGCGGTCCGCGTTTCCTTCGCCGAGGACGGCGCGCGGATCGAGATGCGCTTCCATGTCCGCCAACGCGCCCTGCTCGCCCCGCCGGTCACGCCCCCCCTGCCGGCACTGCCCGCGCTGCCGCCGGTCGGCTGACGCACCGCGCGCTTGGACGCCGGCGGCGCGATCGTGTAAGGCGCGCCGATCGGACCTGGGGAGTGGCGAAGGCGATGGCGCGGGCTCTCATCACCGGCGTGACCGGGCAGGACGGCGCCTATCTCGCCGCGTTGCTGCTGTCCAAGGGCTACGAGGTGCACGGGCTGCTGCACCGCCATGGCGGGTCGGAAGCCGTGGAGGACCGTCTGCGCCGGCTCGGCTGCAAGGGCGACGTGCAGATGGTCGACGGCAACCTGATCGACCTGTCCTCGCTGATCCGCCTGCTCGGCAAGATCCAGCCGGACGAGATCTACAACCTCGCCGCCCAGTCCTTCGTGCGCATGTCCTGGGACCAGCCGCTGCTGACGACGCAGGTCACCGCCATCGGCACCGCCAACATGCTCGAGGCACTTCGCATCGCGGCCCCCGGCGCGCGGTACTTCCAGGCAAGTTCTTCCGAGATGTTCGGCCGCGCCGAGACGCCGTCCCAGAACGAGGAGACGCGCTTCCACCCGCGCAGCCCCTACGCCTCGGCCAAGGTCTTCGCGCATTGCCTCACGGTGAACTACCGCGAGAGCTTCGGCCTGTTCACCTGCAACGGCATCATGTTCAACCACGACAGCCCGCTGCGCGGGATCGAGTTCGTGCTGCGCAAGATCACCGACGGGGCGGCGCGCATCAGCCTCGGCCGCGCGACGGAACTGCCGATGGGCAACCTCGATGCGCGTCGGGATTTCGGCCATGCGCGCGACTATGTCCGCGCCATGTGGCTGATGCTGCAGCAGGACAAGGCCGACGACTACGTGATCGCGACCGGGCGCGCGGCCTCGATCCGCGACCTGTGCCGCATCGCCTTCGCGCATGTCGGGCTGGACTACGAGGCGCATGTCACCATCGACCCGCGCTTCATGCGCCCGGCCGATGTCGAGATCACGATCGGCGACGCGACGCGCGCGCGCACCCGGCTCGGCTGGGTGCCGGAGACGAGCCTCGAGGAGATGATCGCCGAGATGGTCGAGGCCGACCTCGCCAAGTGGCGCGCCCGCGCCTGACGGGCGTCGAGGCGACGCGCGGCCGCCCCGCGCGCGTCAGTTCGGGAAGCGGAAGCTGTTGCCGTAGTTGAAGCTGACCGAGGTGCCGTTGAACAGGAAGATCTGCCGGATCACCTGGTCCACCCAGCGGCCGACGCGCGCGACGGTGGTCGGCGGCACGTAGACGGTGGCGTTGGGCGGCACGACCATGTCCTCCTCCAGCGCCAGTTCCGTCAGCACGCGGGTCAGGTTCACCTGCCGCAGCCGCGGCCGGCCGGCGGCGTCGAAATACAGCACGCGGACCTGGTCCATCGCGCCGGTGGGCAGCGGCCCGCCCGCGGCCGCCACGGTCTGCAGCAGCGTGCGCGGCGTCGGCGCGGGAATGGCGCCGGCCGTCCGCACCTCCCCGAAGACGAAGATCTGGTTGGCGGCGATGGCGGACAGCCGCGCGCTGACGCGAACGCCGCCCACCGCGCGCGCATAGGCCGCGTCGAGATCCTGTCTCAGCTCATCGAGCGTCTGCCCCGCCGCGCGCATCCCCTGCACCAGCGGCAGGTCGAGCAGCCCGTCCGGCCGCACCAGCGCGGTCCGCGCGCGCCCTTCCGCGCCGTTGCGCACCACCTCCGCCAGGTCGTCCACCGGCGTGGTGAACCGGCGCACGATCACGGTCACGACCGGGTCGCGCGCCACCTCCCGGTAGCGCTGCGCGACGGCGGCGGACAGCGCGGCCGGCGCCTGGCCGAGCGCGCGCACCTCCCCCTGCCCAGGCAGCGAGACCATCCCGTCCGGCCGCACCACCATCTGCCGGTTCAGGCTGCGGTCGAAGGCGAAGTCGAACTCGATCTCGTCGCCGATGGACAACCGGTAAGGGCGCAGGCGCTGGTTGTCGGTGTGGTAGAGCACCTCGATCCGGTCGCCCGGCTGCAGGCGATAGGCGCCGGTGCCGCGCAGCAGCCCCTCGCCCACCGCCCGCGCCGCGGCATCGCGCGCGGTGGGGTCGAGCGCGTCGAAATGCTCCGCCGCCTCCCCATGGCCGCGGTCGAAGCCGCGGCGTTCCGCGCAGGCAGGCAGCAGAAGGGCCGAGAGCAGCAGGCGTCGCGCGGGATTCATGCGGGGCTTTCGTGACGGGCGGGCGGCGTCGTGCATGGCGGTCAGAGCACGACGCAGCGGAAGCGCAGGCTTCCGTAGAGCAGGGCGAGCAGGACGACGGCTTCGCGCACCAGGTCGCCGCAGGCCTTGGCCGCATGGAATCCGACCACGCGCGGGGCGATGCCGCCCGCGCGCCGCACCGCATGCGCGACCAGCGCCGCGGCCGGCAGCGCGAGCAGCCAGGGCTGCGACACGGAGGCCGCCAGCAGCGCGCCGGCCAGTGCGACCTTCGCCGTGCCGCGCGGGTGGAAGAACAGCCGCGCGCGCAGCAATTCGCGCCGCAGCTCCGGATGCCGCCGCACCAGTTCCGGCAGGATGAACAAACGCGTGCCCTCGATCAGCCAAAGGCCCAGGGGCTGGTCCTCGACCTCGTGCGCGACCCGCGCCTCGGGGAGGAAACGCCGCGCATGCCCGGCCTTGATCAGCATCCAGGCGAGGTCGACATCCGCCCCCTCCGTCGCGCGGTCGAAGGGATCGCGGAAGGACAGCGCCGTGTCGAAGCCGCCCAGGCGGAGGAAAAGGTCCCGCCGGTACCAGGCATTCGCGGTCGGGAAGGTCGGATGCTCGGCCTCGGTCACGAAGGTGATCTTCGACGTCACGCGCACCGGCTGGCCCGGCTTGGGCAGCACCGGCCCGCTGACGAGCGCGACCGCGGGATCGTCGAAGGCGGCGAGCCCGGCTGCGAGCCATCCCGGCTCCGGCCGGCAGTCGCTGTCGGTGAAGGCGATGATCGGCGCGCGGGCGAGCGCGACGCCGCGGTTGCGCGAGGGCGCCGGGCCACGATCCTCCGCCATGCGCTCATGCGTCACGGCCAGCCCGAGTTCCGCCCGCGCCCGCGCGCAGAGCCCGGCGAGGTCGTCGCTGGAGACATTGTCCACCAGCACCACCTCGAAGCGGTCGCGCGGCAGCGTCTGGGCGGCGAGGCCCTCGAAGCAGTCCCAGAGCATCCGCGCGCGGTTCTTGCACGGGATGACGACGCTCACTTCCGGCGCGCTCATCGCAGCCACCCCCGCATCCAGCGCGGCACCGGGTCGCGATGCGCGTTGAGCACGACGCCGGCCACCGCGACGCCCGCCGCGCGCAGCGCGTCGCGCGCGCCGGCGGCGGCCTCGCGCGGCAGGCGACCCGCGCGGACCACCAGCAGCGCCTCCCCGCAGGCTTCCGCCGCGACCGGCCCGGCAAGCCCGGCATCGAGCGCCGGCGCGTCGACCAGCACCATGCCGCGCGCCGCGCCGATGATGGCGGCAAGCCGCGCA
>NZ_JAGIYZ010000010.1 GCF_017813355.1 Roseomonas nitratireducens | reverse complement strand
TCTCCAAGCTCAAGCAGTTCCGCCGCGTCGCAACACGCTTCGAGAAGACCGCCCGCAACTACCTCGCCGTCGTCACACTCGCCGCCACCATCCTATGGCTCAGGTAACTGTCCACACGACCTAGCGCACCACCTGGCTCGCCAGCGCGTCCCGCGCGGCGGAACGGAATTCGCGCCGGTGCAGTTCGCGCAGCACCAGCAGGCTCGCCGCGATGAGCGCGACCGGATGGACGATCCAGGCCAGCGCGGCGAGCCCGAAATAGTAGGACCGCAGCCCCGTGTTGAAGTGCCGCGCGGCGCGGTTGGCCAGCCGCGCCGCCGCTTCCGCCGTGCCGATCGCGGCACCGTCCTGCGGCATGCTCATCACCAGGATGCTGACATAGTTGAACTGCCGCAGCGCCCAGGTGAGTTCGAAGAAGGCGTTGACGAAGATCAGCAGCAGCAGGCCGATCTTGATCTCCCACATCGCGTCGTCCGGCACCGTCGACCACGGGAAGGCCGCGACGACGCGCCGGCCGAGGTCGGGGGCGGCCATCATCGCCACCAGGCCGCCCAGGATCAGGATCGAGGTGGTGGCGAGGAAGGAGACCGAGGACATGAGGTTGCCGATCGCCGCGATGTCGGCGATGCGGTTGTCCCGCGGCAGGGCGGCGATCATCCAGCGGCGCCGGTGCTCGTCCATCGCCGCGATCACGCTGCGCGCGCGGATCGACGGCACCCGGTCCACCACCAGCGCATAGACGACCCAGCAGGCGACGAAGACGGCGAGGGCGATCCAGTCGAGCAACGTGAAGGGCAGCATGGGCGCCAGCCTATCGCGCCGGCCGGCCGGAGAGGAACCTGGATGGCGGCCTTCAGCCGGGCGGGGCGATGGCGATGCCGGTGGAAGCCAGGAAGGCGTCCCAGTCCGGCGGATGCCCCCGCCAGTCGGCGGCCTGCGTCGCGACGAGGCGCAGGCTCGTGAAGCCGGGCGGAAGCGTCCAGGCCACCGCGCGGGTGGTGCCCATGACCACGGTATAGCTGGCCCGGTCGAAGCACCGGTCGAGTGAAGCGGCGAGCCGCGCGGTCAGCGCCGCCGCATCCTCCTGGAAATCCCGCGGGAAGGCGGTGCGCAGGAAGGCGATCCGGCGCCCCGGCGCATTCAGTGCCAGCAGGCGCGCCAGCAGGGCCGCCGTCCTCTCCCGCGCCTGCGCGACCTCACCTTCGAAGGCCTCGGTGACGCGGGGGCCGTCCTCGGTGCCGATCACCTTGAACTCGTGGAAGTACTCGATGCCGACATGCCGGTTGATGACGACCGGAATGCCGGCGTCGTTCACCACGGGCATGAGGTCGCCCCGGCGGTAGAGCGCGTCCGCGTCGGGCGTGTCGAAGAGCTTCGGCAGCGCCGTGAGCGGCGTGACCCACCAGTCGAAGCAATAGGCGGTCTCGATTCCGTAGTAGCGACGGATGTTGTGCGCCGCCGCGCAATACGCGCCGAGCGAGACCACATGGGTGGCCTGTTCGCGGTTGAACTCGGCAAGCGGCAGACGCGGCAAGGAGAAGCCTCGCGATCCTCGGCGAAAAACAAGCCTTCGCGGGATCCGGCTTACGGTCTTCCCCGATGGACGCAACGCAAGGTTGCGTGACCCATGCCAGGGGGGCGCCGTGGCGGGGCGCTGTCGCGTCCCGCCACGGCCGCGGGCGTCAGCCCATCTTCTTCTGCAGGTTCTCGTCCAGCTTCGCCAGGAACGCCTGGGTGCTGAGCCAGGGCTGGTCCTTGCCGATCAGGATGGCGAGGTCCTTCGTCATGTGGCCGCTTTCCACCGTCTCGACGCAGACCGCCTCGAGCGCGTTGGCGAAGTCGACCACGTCCTGCGTGCCGTCGAAGCGGCCGCGATAGGCCAGCCCGCGCGTCCAGGCGAAGATCGACGCGATCGGGTTGGTGCTGGTCTCGCGGCCCTTCTGGTGCTCGCGGTAGTGGCGCGTGACGGTGCCGTGCGCCGCCTCGCTTTCCACCGTCTTGCCGTCCGGGGACAGCAGGACCGAGGTCATCAGGCCGAGGCTGCCGAAGCCCTGCGCCACGATGTCGGACTGCACGTCGCCATCGTAGTTCTTGCAGGCCCACACATAGCCGCCTTCCCACTTCAGCGCGCAGGCGACCATGTCGTCGATCAGCCGGTCCTCGTAGGTCAGGCCCGCAGCCTTGAACCGGTCGGCGAACTCGGCGTCGAACACCTTCTTGAAGATGTCCTTGAACTCGCCGTCATAGGCCTTGAGGATCGTGTTCTTGTGGCTGAAGTACACCGAGTAGCCGCGCGCCAGGCCGTAGTTGAGGCTCGCGCGGGCGAAGCCCTCGATCGAGGCGCGGGTGTTGTGCATGCCCATCAGCACGCCGCCGCCGGCGGGGAAGTTCGTCACCTCGAGCTCGACCGGCGCGGAGCCGTCGGCCGGCGTCCAGGTGAGCGTCGCCTTGCCGGCGCCGGGGATCTTGGTCTCGGCGGCGCGGTAGATGTCGCCATAGGCGTGGCGGCCGACGACGATCGGCTTCGACCAGTGCGGCACCAGGCGCGGGACGTTCCTGCAGATGATCGGCTCGCGGAAGATCGTGCCGTCGAGGATGTTGCGGATCGTCCCGTTCGGGCTGCGCCACATCTTCTTCAGGCCGAACTCGGCGACGCGCGCCTCATCCGGCGTGATGGTCGCGCACTTCACCGCGACGCCGTACTGCTTCGTCGCATGCGCCGCGTCGACGGTGATCTGGTCGTCCGTCTCGTCGCGCTTCTGGATACCGAGGTCGTAGTACTTCAGGTCGATATCGAGATAGGGAAGGATCAGCTTGTCCTTGATGAACCCCCAGATGATGCGGGTCATCTCGTCCCCG
This sequence comes from Roseomonas nitratireducens, assembly GCF_017813355.1. Classification (GTDB taxonomy): domain Bacteria; phylum Pseudomonadota; class Alphaproteobacteria; order Acetobacterales; family Acetobacteraceae; genus Neoroseomonas; species Neoroseomonas nitratireducens. The sequence continues at coordinate 169,605 of NZ_JAGIYZ010000010.1, read as the reverse complement.
TCCATCTCGACGACGGGGGTCTTCACCTTGATCTTTGCCATGCCTGTCCTCATGCGGCGCATTCGTGGTGCTGGCCCGCCTGGGGGCGGCCGGCGCGGGCGGACCTTGCACCGGGGCGTGCGGTGCGGCAAGTCCGCCTCGGGCCGGAAAATCCCGGAATGGCAGTATATTAACCCCTTCGGAGGGCGTCCCATGACCGATGCGCCGCGCGGCCTGGCACGGGGGCTCGCCCGCACCCTCTCCCAGGCGACGGGGGAGGGGTATCGCCTCGGCTACGAGATCGCCCGGGACGAGGCCGCCTTCCTCGCCCTGGAAGCGGGGCGCCCGGACCTTGCCGAGCGCATCCGCGCCCTGCGGCCGCTGCCCGACAAGGACGCGCCGCAGGGCTGAACGGCGCCGCCTCAGCCGAGGCTGGTGACGTCCATCGGCGTCGGGTGCCAGGCGAAGCCCTGGCCTTCCTTCACCATCCGCCCCGTCCCCGGCCAGGGGAAGTGGTAGGACATCACCGTGGTCCGGTCCGTCGCGAAGCGGTCCAGCATGCGCGCACGCGTCTGCGCCGATTGCTGCGGGTTGGTGTCGAAGGCGAATTCCCACATCGGGTGGCGCAGCAGCAGGATGTGATGGTGGGCGAGGTCGCCGGTATAGACCATCGCCTCCTGCCCCGAGGTCACGGCATAGACCGTGTGCCCCACCGTGTGGCCGGGGGCGGACAGCGCGATCACGCCGGGGACCACCTCCTGCTCGTTGCGCACCATCACCATCCGGTCGCGATAGGCCGACAGGTTCTTCTTGGCCCCGTCGATGAAGGGCACCATGAAGGCCGGGCCGCGCTTGTTCGCGTCATCCGTCCAGAAGTTCAGGTCGGCTTCGGCCAGCGCGACCTGCGCGTTGGGGAAGTTGCGGTTGCCCTGCGCGTCGACCAGCGCCCAGCAATGGTCGCAATGGGCGTGGGAGAGCACGACGAGGTCGATCTGCGACGGCTCGATCCCCGCCGCGCGCATGTTGCGCAGCAGCCGCCCCGTCGTCGGGCCGAACATGCGGCTCGCCTCGCCCATGCTGTCGCCCATGCCGGTGTCGAACAGGATCAGCTGGCGGCCGGTGTTCACGATCAGCGCGTTCTGCTCGAGCACCGCATTCGCCGGGTCGAGGAAGTTCGCGCGCATCAGCTCGTTGACCTGGCCGGGCTGGGCGCCGGTGAAGGCGTCCTCCGCCTTGCCGAGCGGCAGCGCGCCATCGGAGACGATCGTCGCCTCATAGGCACCAAAGCGGAACCGGTACCAGGCCGGCGCGCCGCGGCCCACGAAGGGGGCGGCGGCCTCGGCGGGCAGGAAGGGCAGGGCTGCGGTGGCGAGGCCCGCCCCCAGCAGGGCACGACGGCTGGTGCTCATGGATCTGGCTCCTCCGATATCGTTGGCCGCTGGCGCGACGGCGCCGCCGCGGCGGGCTAGACTGGCGGGCATGCCCCGGTGCCCGGGTGCATGCCGCGCCACGATGCTACCCTGAGGCGAAATGGGAGTGCCAATGTTCATTCGCGCAATGGCTGTCGGGATGGTCGGCGCCGCGCTCGCCGGGACCGCGCTGGTCGCCACCGGCGCCGGGATCGCGCTGCTGGCCTGCGCGGCGAAGCGCCGCGCCGAGGCGCGCGCCGCCTGGCCGGAGGAAGCGCCGCCCCCGCCGCCCGACGACGAGGAGTCCTGACCCCGCCATGCATGTGCTGATCGCGGGCGGCGGCGTCGGTGGCCTGACGCTCGCCCTGATGCTGCGGGAGCGCGGCATCGCTTGCACCGTCCTCGAGGCCGCGACCGAGGTGAGGCCCCTCGGCGTGGGCATCAACACCCTGCCGCACGCGATCCGCGAGCTGGCGGGGCTCGGCCTGCTGCCCGCGCTCGATGCCGTCGCGGTGCGCACGCGCGAACTGCGCTACCTCAACCGCTTCGGCCAGGAGATCTGGGTCGAAAAGCGCGGCACCTGGGCCGGGCACGACGTGCCGCAATTCTCCATCCATCGCGGCCACCTGCACCAGGTGCTCTGGACCGCGGCGCGGGAGAGGCTCGGCGAGCCGGCGCTGATGACCGGCGCGCGGCTCGCGTCCTTCGCCGAGACGGCGGAGGGCGTTCGCGTCGATCTCGCCGATGGCCGCGTCGCGACGGGCGACCTGCTCGTCGGCGCCGACGGCATCCATTCCGTGGTGCGCGCCGCGCTGCATTCGCAGGATGGCGGCATCCGCTGGAACGGTATCCAGATGTGGCGCGGCGCGATCGACTGGCCGGAATTCGAGGGCGGCGACACCATGATCGTCGCCGGCGACATGCGGGAGAAGCTGGTGCTCTACCCGATCGCCGCCGGATCCCGCCCGGGCATGCGCCTGACCAACTGGGTGGTCTGCGCGCAGATCGGCGATGCCACGAAGCCGCCGCCGCGGCGGGAGGACTGGTCGCGGCCCGGGCGGCTCGAGGACGTGCTGCCGCATGTCGCGCGCTTCCGCATCCCGTTCCTGGACGTCGCGGCGCTGGTGCGCGCCACGCCGGAATTCTGGGAGTACCCGATGTGCGACCGGGACCCGCTGCCCTTCTGGACGCGCGGGCGCGTGACGCTGCTCGGCGATGCGGCGCACCCGATGTACCCGGTGGGCTCGAACGGCGCGTCGCAGGCCGTGCTTGATGCGCGCTGCCTGGCCGACGCGATCGCCGCCGCGCCCGGCCCCGCCGCGCTCGCGGCCTATGAGGCCGAGCGCCTGCCGAAGACGGCCGAGATCGTGCGCAGCAACCGCCGTGGCGGGCCTGAGCGCGTGGTCGATGTCGTCTCCGAACGCGCGCCGGACGGCTTCGCGCGGCTGGAGGATGTGATCGCGCGGGAGGAGTTGGCGGCGATTGCTGGTGGCTACGCCGCCATGGCGGGGTTTGCCGCGCCGCGGTGAAGTGCGGGGGAGGGGAACCTCCCCCGCTCCCCCTCCCTTCTTTATCGTTTGGGAGCTGACGTCTGAGGTCAGTCTCCAGGTTCCAAAAAAGGTTGAGGGGGGTCCGGGGGGAGAAGTTCCCTTCTCCCCCCGCCCGGAGGTTCAGATGCCCGGCCAGATTACGCTGACCCGCACCCATGCCGGCGCCGTCGCCCATGTCACCGTGGACCACGACGCCAAGCTCAACACGCTCAACCCCGACCTGATGCGCGACTTCGTCGCGGCCTTCGCGACGCTGTCGGCGGACCCCGCGCTGCGCGCCGTGGTGCTGACCGGCGCCGGGGCGCGCGCCTTCATCGGCGGCGCCGACATCACGGTGATGGCCGGCATCGACAGCGAGGCGGGGGGCGAGGCCTTCATCCGGCTCGTGCACGCATGCTGCCGCGCGGTGCGCGACTGCCCCGTGCCCGTGATCGCGCGCGTCAACGGCTGGTGCCTCGGCGCGGGGCTGGAGGTCGCGGCCGCCTGCGACCTGCGCATCGCGGCCGAGGGTGCCAAGTTCGGCATGCCCGAAGTGCGCGTGGGCATCCCATCCGTGGTGGAGGCTGCGCTGCTGCCCGGCCTGATCGGCTGGGGCCGCACGCGGCGCCTGCTGCTGCTGGCCGAGACCATCGGCGCGGCGGAGGCGCTGGACTGGGGGCTGTTGGAGCGCGTCGTGCCCGACGCGGCGCTCGACGCCGCCGTCGAGGCGTGGATCGGCCTGCTGCTGGAAGCGGGGCCGGAGGCGATCCGCGCGCAGAAGGCGCTGATCCGGCGGTGGGAGGATTTGCCCTTGTCCCAGGCGATCGCGGCGGGGATCTACGCGTTTGCGGCGTCGTGGCGCACCGAGGAGCCCGCCAGGATGCTCGGCGGCTTCCTGGCGGCGAAGGCACGCCGGGCGGCGCGTGACTGAGGCGCAGCGCCGGGCCTCCTAGTCCGAGGTCTTGCGCAGGTAGACCTGGTGGTTCGGGTGCCACAGCGTCTCGGTCTTGCGGCAGAAGATGTTGGCGAAGGCATCGATCGCGATCTTCGGCGTGCGGATCGGGTCTCGCCCCTGGGGCAGCGCCTCATGCCACCAGTAGTCGTCGAAGCCGAGGATGCCGCCCACCTTCAGCAGCTTGAAGCCCAGCAGGGCATCCAGCAGCACGTCCGGCGCCTCGTGCGAGCCGTCGACATAGACGAAGTCGAAATGGCCGGTGCGTCCGGAGGCCATGAGCCCGGCCAGCGCCTGGTCGGACATGGCCTTGTGGATGTGCAGGTCCACCGGATGCGCGGCGCGGCCGCAGGCGAGGCCGATATTGTGGCGGAACCGCCGCTCCACCTCGCCCATGTCGGCTTCGGCGGTGCCGCCCGCGCGGTGCTCGATTCCGCCGGACCAGGTGTCGACGCAGTGGAGTTCGAGCGGGCGCTGCGCGGCGATCCGGTCCACCAGGAAGCAGGCCGAAGCGCCTTCGTAGGAGCCGATCTCGAGGACGCTGTCGATCCGGTTCGCAGCGAGCAGCCCCTCCCAGACCTCCGCGGAGGCGTCGGCGAACCAGGTGTTGGAAAACGCGTAGGAAGGCACGCCGACGCTGGTGGTCTGGGTCATCAGTCTCGCTGTCCTGCTGAAGGTGCCGTCCGGTTTCGGGCGTCGGGCGTCAGCCCGGCGGCGGCAGGAATTCCACCTCATGCTCCGCGGCGATGCGGATCACCTCGGCCGGGTCCGGCACGTTGTGGATGCGCGTGAACAGCGTGTGCAGGCTGCGCGCGGGGCTGACCCAGAACAGGGCGCGCACCGGGGACCCGGACTTGTTCCAGATGCCGTGCATGATGCCCATCGGCATGCGGATCAGGTCGCCCGCCTTCGCGACCACCGGCTGGCCGTCCAGCACCAGGTCGAAGCGGCCTTCCAGCACGCGGATGAACTCGTCCTGCGTGGCGTGGATGTGCGGCGGCACGAAGGTCCCGTCGGGGAACAGCGTGTCGAAGGCGAAGCAGGAATCGCAGGACGCGACCGGCTTGTAGGTCTGGCCGAGGATGTTCCAGACGACGCCGTCGATGCCTTCGCCGGCGGGCGTGATGCCCGCGCTCAATGCGGTCATGGTGATGCCTCCCTCACACGTGCAGATAGGTGTCGCGCACTTCAGGCGCGGCGGAAAGGGCCTCGCTGGTGCCGGTCCAGACGACGCGGCCCTTCTCGATGACCACATGGCGGTCGGCGAGCCTGAGGATGGCGGCGAGGTTCTTGTCGATCAGCAGGATCGCCTGGCCCTCGGCCCGCAGGCGGGCGAGGACCGACCAGATCTCGGCGCGGATCAGCGGGGCGAGGCCCTCCGTCGCCTCATCGAGCACCAGCAGGCGCGGGTTCGTCATCAGCGCCCGCCCGATGGCCAGCATCTGCTGTTCCCCCCCCGACAGCCGCGCGCCGAGGTTGCGCCGCCGTTCGGACAGGCGCGGGAACAGCGCGAGCACCGCATCGAGCGTCCAGCGCGGCGCGCCGCCGGCCCGGTTGGCGGCGGTGGCGACGAGGTTTTCCTCCACCGTCAGGGTCGGAAACACCTGGCGGCCTTCCGGCACCAGGCCGATGCCGCGCTGGGCGATGCGGTAGGGCGGCAGGCCGGTCACGTCCTGCCCGTCGAAGGCGATGCGGCCGGCGATGGGCCGCACCAGCCCCATGATGCTGCGCACCGCCGTCGTCTTGCCCATGCCGTTGCGGCCGAGCAGCGTCACGACCTCCCCCGCGCCGACGGCAAGGTCGATGCCGTGCAGCACGCGGCTGCCGTCATAGCCGGCGACGAGGCCGTCCACCGCCAGCATCAGCCCTCGTCCTCCCCCAGATAGGCGGCGCGCACGGCGGGGTCGCCGCGGATCTCGGCCACCGTGCCGGTGGCGATGACGCGGCCGTAGACGAGCACCGAGACGCGGTCGGCCAGGGCGAAGACCGCCTGCATGTCGTGCTCGACGAGCAGGATGGTGTAGGTGGATTTCAGCCGCGTCAGCAGGGCGATCAGCCGCTCCGTCTCCTCCGGCCCCGCCCCGGCGAGGGGTTCGTCGAGCAGCAGCAAGCGAGGCTTCGTCGCGAGCGCGATGGCGAGTTCCAGCGCCCGCTTCTCCCCATGGCTCAGCGCGCCGGCGGGGATGGCGGCGCGGTCGGCGAGCCCGACCTCGGCCAGCGCCGCCAGGGCGGCCTCGTTCGTCGCGCGCTCGGACGAGGCGGGGCGGAGGAAGCGGAAGGAGGATCCGCCGCGCGCCTGCACCGCGAGGGCGACGTTGTCCAGCGCGGTGAAGCCCGCGACCACGCTCGTGATCTGGAAGGTGCGCGCGAGCCCCGCCCGCACGCGCCGCGGCAGGGACAGGCGCGTGATGTCCCGCCCGGCGAAGACCACGCGGCCGGAATCCGGGGCGACGATGCCGGTGATCTCGTGGATCAGCGTCGTCTTGCCCGCGCCGTTCGGGCCGATCACGGCGTGGATCTCGCCCGGCATGACATCGAGGCAGACGCCATCGGTCACGGCGAGGCCGCCATAATGTTTGCGCAGGTCGACCAGGCGCAGCAGCGCGTCAGCCATGGCGGCGCGCCACCAGGCCGGACAGGCCGCCGCGCAGGAACAGCACGGCGAGGATCAGCAGCGGCCCGAACACCAGTTTCCAGTGCTGCATCTGCTGGGCGAGCCAGGTCTCCAGCACCACGAAGACGAGCGCGCCCAGGATCGCGCCCCAGAGCCGCCCGACGCCGCCCAGGATGACCATGAAGAGGAGTTCGCCCGAGCGCTGCCAGGACAGGGTGGCGGGGGAGACGAACTCGGTCGCGTTGGCCAGCAGGAACCCCGCGGCGCCGGCGATCGCGCCGGCGATGACATAGGCGAGCAGCCGGAAGGGGTAGGGGGAAAGGCCGACGGCCTCGACCCGCTGCGCGTTCTCCCGCGCCGCGCGCAGCACGCGCCCGAAGCGGGAGGCGAGCAGCATCGCGCAGCCGCCCCAGGTCAGCGCCAGCGCGCCGAGGCAGATGAAGTGGAAGGCAAGCCGGTCTTCCAGCAGCCGCGCGCCCCAGACCTCGGTGCGGCGGTACAGGGTGTAGCCGTCATCGCCGCCATAGGCGGCCAGCGAGGAGGCGGTGAAGAAGGCCATCTGCCCGAAGGCGAGCGTGATCATGATGAAATGCACGCCCGAGGTCCGGATCGAGATCGCGCCCGTGACCAGGGAGAAGAGCGCCGCGGCCCCGATCGCGGCCGGCAGCACGCGCGCCGCATCGGTGACGCCATGCGCATCGAGGATCGCGACGGCATAGGCGCCGATGCCGAGCGAGGCGGCGTGGCCGAGGCTCGCCAGCCCCGCCCCGCCCACCAGGAAGGCGAGCGAGACCGCCGCCATGCCGAGGATCATGGCGCGCGCCATCAGCGTGGTCTCGTAGGACCCGCCGAGGCCGAGGAAGGGCGCGGCGCCGAGGGCGAGCAGAACGGCGAGCGGCAGCCAGGCCTCGCGCGCCATCGCTCTCAGCCCGCGCGGACGGGAAACAGGCCCGCCGGCCGGAAGGCGAGGATCGCCGCCATGGCGACATAGACGAGCATGGAGGCGAGCGCCGCCCCAGCCTGCCGCGCCGCCGACGCATCGAGGAAAAGCCGCATCAGGTCCGGCATCAGCGACTTGCCGAGCGTGTCGATCAGCCCGACCAGCAGCGCGGCCACGAAGGCCCCGCGGATCGAGCCGATGCCGCCGATGACGATGACGACGAAGGCGAGGATCAGGACGTTGTCGCCCATGCCCGGCTCGACCGAGAAGATCGGCCCGGCCAGCACGCCGGCGAAGCCCGCCAGCATGGCGCCGAAGGCGAAGACCATGGTGAAGAGCCGCCGCACGTCGACGCCGAGGGCCGAGACCATGGCCGGGTTGGTCGCGCCCGCGCGCACCAGCATCCCCGCCCGGGTGCGTTCCACCAGCCACCACAGCAGCCCCGCCGTCGCGATGCCGGCGCCGAGCACGGCAACGCGGTAGATCGGGTATTGCAGCCCGGGCATGATCTCGATGCCGCCTTCGAGCAGCGCCGGGATCGGCACCTGCAGCGGTGCCGCGCCCCAGATCACCTTCACGCCCTCGTTCAGCACCAGGATGACGCCGAAGGTCGCGAGCACCTGGGAGAGGTGGTCGCGATCGTACAAGTGTCGGAACACCAGCACTTCGAGCAGCAGCCCCGCGGCGAGCGCCGCCGGCAGGGCGAGCGCGAGCCCCAGCCAGAAGGACCCCGTCGCGGCCGCGAAGGCCGCGCCGAGATAGGCGCCCAGCATGTACTGCACGCCGTGCGCGAGGTTGATGAAGTCCATCACCCCGAACACCAGCGTCAGCCCCGCCGCGACGAGGAACAGCAGGACCCCGAGCTGCAGGCCGTTCAGCGCCTGCACCAGCAGCAGCTGCGTGGTCACGCCCCGGACTTCGGCGCCGCCCGCGTCAGCGCATCCGGCATTCGGCCGCCCAGGGGTCGACATCCGCCTGGAGCACGCGGCGGACCGTCTCGGTCTGGAACTTGCCGTCGGCCCTGCGGGCGACGTTGAGCAGCCAGAAATCCTGCACCGGGTAGTGGTTCACGCCGAAGCGGAAGGGCCCGCGGACCGAACGGAAATCGGCCGCGCGGATCGCAGCGCGCAGCGCGTCCTTGTCGCGCAGGTTGCCGCCCACCTTGCGGATCGCGCTGTCGAGCAGCATCGCCCCGTCATAGGACTGCGCGGCGTAGGAGGCCGGGACGTAGTTGAACTGCGCCTCGAAGTCGCGGACGAAGCGGCGGTTCTGGTCGTTGTCCATGTTCGGCGCCCAGGAAGCGGCGGAGAAGAAGCCGAGCGCGGCTTCCCCCTGCGCGGGCAGCGTCGCCTCATCCACCGTGAAGGTGGACAGGAAGGGGATGCTGGCGAGCCCGGCCTGCCGGTACTGCCGCACCAGGTTCACGCCGAGACCGCCGGGCATGAAGGTGAAGATGGCGTCCGGGCGCGCGGCGGCGATCTTCGCCAGCTCGGCCGAGAAGTCGAGCTGCGTCAGCGGCACGTACACCTCGTCCACCACCTGGCCCTTGAAGCGGGACTTGAAGCCCGCGACCGCGTCGCGGCCGGCCTGGTAGTTCGGCACCATCACGAAGACGCGGCGATAGCCCTGGTCCTCGCAGGCCTGGCCGATCACCGAATGGACCTGGTCGTTGTTGTACGATGTGGTGAAGAAGAACGGGTTGCAGCCGCGGCCGGCGAAGGTGGACGGGCCGGCATTGGTGCTGATGAGGAAGGTGTTGGCTTCCGTCACCGGCCGGATGATCGCCTGCAGGATGTTCGAGAAGACGACGCCCACCACGAAGTCGACGCGGTCGCGCTCGAGTGCCGCGCGCACCTTGGTCACGGCGACTTCCGGGCGCAGCTCGTCGTCAATGTGCACGACCTCCGTCGTCAGCCCGCCGAGCCGGCCGTCGAGGTGCCGCAGCCCCTGCAGGAAGCCGTCGCGCAGCTGGGTGCCGAGGGCCGCCTGCGGGCCGGTCTGCACGGCGACCAGGCCGATCTTCACGCCGCCGGCGGGCTGCGCGTGCAGGATGGCCGGCGCGGCCAGCAAGCCCGTGGTGCCGCCCAGAAGCAGGCGCCGTGCGATCCCGGTCATGGAAGCTCCCCCGTATGTTCGGATTCCGGCCCCTGTTAAGCGCGAAGCGTCACAGGGACGCAAGCCGGGTGGCCATCTCCGCGGCGCGGGCGGTCAGGGGGTGGTCGGGATCGGTGAAGGGGTCGAGCACCGTGAAGTGGTTCGCCCCGGCGATTTCCTCGGCCGTGCCACCCCAGGCGGCGGCGAAGTCCCGCGTCTGGCGGCGGAACTCGTCGCTCTCGGCGCCGCCGACCACCGCATGGAACGGCAGGCCGGGGGAGGGCATGAGGCGGGGCGAGAGCGCGCGCGCCTCCTCCCGCGTCAGTTGCAGGGCGCGGGCGATGCTGGTGGGCAGCAGCGGCTCCAGCTCGAAGACGCCGGAGACGGGGAGTGCGGCCGGCACCACATCCGTCCCGAGCGCCGCATCGAGCGCCGGCCAGTCGGTTGCGAGCAGCATGGCGGCGAGATGCCCGCCCGCCGAATGCCCCGTGGCGAGAATCCGCTGCCGCGCGCCGAGATAGAGCGAGGCCGCGCAGCGCCGAAGCTGGGCGACGATGGTCGCCATGCTGACCTCGGGGCAGAGCCCGTAGGAGGGCACCGCGACCGCCACGCCGCGCAGCAGCATCCCCCGCGCGAAATGGCTCACCGCCTTGCGGTCCAGCGCCTGCCAGTAGCCGCCATGGATGAAGAGGGCGAGCGGGCAGGGGCCCTCGGCCTCGGGCAGGAACAGGTCGAGCGCCTCGCGCTCCGTCTCCCCATAGGCGATGTCGAGCCGCGCGCGTGGCCAGGATTCGCGGAACGCCGCGGCATCCGCGATCCATCGGGCCAGGATTGCGGCGCTCTCCGGCACCCGCGCCCGGTTGTTGTATTCGGCTTCGGCGTCCATGTGGCGCATTGCGCATGGCCCGGGGCGGCCGTGCAAGGCAGGATGGGGCGATGCGGGTCTACCTGGCCGGACCGGAGGTCTTCCTGCCCGACGCGCTCGAGGTCGCGGCGGCGAAGAAGCGCGTCTGCGCGGCGCATGGGCTGGAGGGCGTCTTCCCGCTCGACCCCCCGCCGGCTGCCGCCCCTGCCGACCGGCCCTACTGGATGCGCATCTACCTCGGCAACGAGGCGCATATCCGATCCTGCGGCGCGCTGATCGCGAACCTCACGCCCTTCCGCGGGCCTTCGGCCGATGCCGGGACGGTCTACGAGCTGGGCTTCATGCGCGCGCTCGGCCGGCCGGTCGCGGGCTATTCCAACCTGGCGGCGGATTTCCTCGACCGCACCCGTGCCTTCCTGGGCGGGCAGGCGCGCCCGCGCGCCGATGGCGGCTGGGAGGACGCCGATGCGATGGGCCTCGAGGATTTCGGCCTGGCCGACAACCTGATGATCGATGGCGGCATCGCGGCCGCCGGCGGGGTGTTCGAGCGGCAGGATTCGCCTGGCGACCGATGGCGCGACCTCGCGGCATTCGAGCGCTGCTGCGCCTGGATCGCGCGGCGGTGAGAGACCGGCGGATCGTGCGACCGCACGATCCGGGAGCGCACGGCGCGACCGCGCCCAGCCCATCAGTTGTGCCCGGCGCGCCAGTGCAGGGCGCGAAAGCCAAGCCGCCGGAGGCGGCGCCCGGCGCCTGAGGGCGAAAAAAGGCTTCAGTGCCCCTCGGCGTCGAGCGCGTAGCCGGCCGAGCGCACCGTCCGGATCAGGTCGATCTCCCCCGGCCCGTTGATCGCCTTGCGCAGGCGGCGGATGTGCACGTCGACGGTGCGCGGCTCGACATGGATGTCGCGCCCCCAGACCGCGTCGAGCAGCTGTTCGCGCGTGAAGACGCGCCCGGGATGGGAGAGGAAGAATTCCAGCAGGCGGTATTCGGTCGGGCCGAGATGCAGCGCGCGCCCGTTGCGGGTCACGCGGTGCGCATCCTGGTCCATGCTGAGGTCGCGGTAGGAGATGGCACCCTTGGTCGCCGCGCCGCCGGACCGGCGCAGCAGGGCGCGGATGCGCGCGAGCAGCGCGTCCATCGCGAAGGGCTTGGCGATGTAGTCGTCCGCGCCGGTGTCGAGCGCGCGGACCGCGTCCTGGTCCTCGGTGCGGGCCGTGACCATGATGATGGGCAGGTCGCGCGTGCCGGGGCGGCGGCGCAGCTGGCGGCAGACCTCGATGCCCGAGAGCGCGGGCAGCATCCAGTCGAGCAGCACGAGGTCGGGGCGCGCTTCGGAGACGCGCAGCAGCGCCTCCTGCCCGTCGGCCGCTTCCTCCACCCGGAAGCCCTGCTTTTCGAGGTTGTAGCGCAGCAGCGTCAGCAGCGGCGCCTCGTCCTCCACCACGAGGATGGTGGGCTTGGCGAGAGAGGAATAGGCCTCGGCCATGTCGGGGTCCCCGCTGCCTATTCGCCGGCCGGGCGGACGACGGCGAAGGCGGACTGGTCCGCCTTCGGGCGGTCGTCCGGCAGGCTGTCGCCGAGCACGGCGTAGTGGATGCGCTCGGCGATGTTGGTCGTGTGGTCGCCGATGCGCTCGAGGTTCTTGGCGATGAACAGCATGTGGGTCGCCGCGCTGATGTTGCGCGGGTCCTCCATCATGAAGGTCAGCAATTCGCGGAAGATGCCGTTGTAGATGGCATCGACCGGCTCGTCCGCCTCCCACACCCGGCGGGCGGCCTCGGCGTCGTTCGCCACGAAGGCGTCCATCGCGGCCTTCAGGTTCTCCTGCACCAGCTGCGCCATGCGCTCGAAGCCCGCGAGGCTGCCGATGGAGGGCAGGGAGGCGAGCACGATCGCGCGCTTGGCCGCGTTGCGCGCGTAGTCGCCGATGCGCTCGAGGTCGTTGGAGGTCTTCATGGCGGCGATGACGACGCGCAGGTCCTGCGCGACCGGCTGGCGCAGCGCGAGCAGGCGCACGCAGAAGGCCTCGATCTCCCGCTCCAGCTGGTCGATCTGGGCGTCGCGCTGCACCACCTCCGATGCGAGGGCGGTGTCGCGGCGCACCAGCGCCCGGGTCGCGTCCGCGACCTGGCGCTCGGCGAGCCCGCCCATCCGCCCGGTCATGTCCCGAAGGCGGCGGAGGTCCTCGTCGTAGCTGCGGACGATGTGTTCGGTCGGCATGGTCCTGTTCCTTCCGCCGCTCAGCCGAACCGGCCGGTGATGTATTCCTGGGTCTTGGGGTGCTTCGGCGCGGTGAACATCTGCGCGGCCGGCGCCACCTCGATGAGCTCGCCCAGGTAGAAGAAGGCGACCTGGTCGGCGCAGCGGGCGGCCTGCTGCATGTTGTGGGTCACGATCACGATGGTGAAGTCGCGCTTCAGCTCGTCGATCAGTTCCTCGATCTTCAGCGTGCTGATCGGGTCGAGCGCGGAGGTCGGCTCGTCGAACAGGATCACCTCGGGCCGCACGGCGATGGTGCGGGCGATGCACAGCCGCTGCTGCTGCCCGCCCGAAAGGCCGAGCGCGCTGCTGTCCAGCCGGTCCTTCACCTCGTCCCAGATGGCGGCGCGCGACAGCGCCCATTCCACCCGCTCGTCCATCTGCGCACGCGACATCTTCTCGTGCAGGCGGACGCCGAAGGCGATGTTCTCGTAGATCGTCATCGGGAAGGGGGTGGGCTTCTGGAACACCATCCCGATCTTGGCGCGCAGCGCGTTCAGGTCGGCGTCGGGGGCGACGATGTTCATCCCGTCCATCATCGCCTCCCCCGTCGCGCGCTGGCCGGGATAGAGGCTGTACATCCGGTTCAGCACGCGCAGAAGCGTCGACTTGCCGCAGCCCGACGGGCCGATCATGCCGGTCACCTGGCGGTCCGGGATGTCGAAGTCGATCGACTTCAGGGCGCGGTTGTCGCCGTAGAAGAAATCCAGGTTCCGGATGGCGATGCGCGGCGCGTTCAGCGTGGCGCCCGAGCGCGCCTGCACGCCGCCGAAGCTCTGGCTGGCGGCTTCGGTCGTGCCGTTCTCGGTGGTGGTGGACATCGGGTCCTTCCTTCCGGTCACTTGCGGGTGCGCAGGAGGCTGCGCGCGAGGATGTTGAGGAGAAGCACGCTCAGCGTGATCAGCAGCGCGCCGGCCCAGGCGAGCGCGATCCAGTCCTCGAAGGGCGAGCCCGCGAAGGAGTAGATCGTCACCGGCAGGCTCGACATCGGCTTGGACAGGTCGGTCGACCAGGTGTTGTTGCCGAGCGAGGTGAAGAGCAGCGGCGCGGTCTCTCCCGCCACGCGGGCGACGGCCAGCAGGATGCCGGTGATGATGCCCGACATCGCGGACTTCCAGCACACGAAGACGATCATCTTCCACTTGGGCGAACCAAGGCCGATCACCGCTTCCCGCAGCGTGTTCGGGATCAGCTGGAGCATGTCCTCGGTCGTGCGCACCACCACCGGGATGACGATGATGGCCAGCGCCGCCACGCCCGCCCAGCCCGAGAAGCCGCCGAAGGGCAGCACCAGGATCTGGTAGACGAACAGCCCGACCAGGATCGAGGGCGCCGAGAGCAGGATGTCCGAGACGAACCGCACCATGTTCCCGAAGCGCGATTCACGGGCGTATTCCGCGAGGTAGGTGCCGACCAGCATGCCGATCGGCGTGCCGATGGCGGTGCCCAGCATCGCCTGGATCAGGCTGCCGACGATGGCGTTCAGCAGCCCGCCCTCGGAGCCCGGCGGCGCGGTCACATGGGTGAAGACGCGCAGGCTCATCGCCTCGAACCCGCGGTAGAACAGCGTGGCGAGGATCGAGGCGAGGAAGACGAGCCCGATCAGCGTCGCCAGCACGCAAAGCGTGCGGACGATCATGTCGGCCCGCTTGCGCCGGCGGCCGAGCGCCAGCGCCACCGCGGGGTCCTTGCGCGGGCCGGGCACGGCGCCGGCGGAGAGCGTGATGCTCATGGGATCAGGCCTTCAGCCGCGAGCGCAGCAGGTAGCGCGAGGTGGCGAGTACGATGAAGGACAGCACGAAGAGGATGAAGCCGAGCGCGAGCAGCGAGGCGAGCTTGAGGCTGCCTTCCTGGCTTTCCCCGAATTCGAGCGCGACGAGCGAGGCGATGGTGTTGCCCGGCCCGAAGAGGCTCGTGCTGATCCGGTTCGCATTGCCGATCACGAAGGTGACGGCCATCGTCTCTCCCAGCGCGCGGCCCAGGCCCAGCATGATGCCGCCCACGACCGAGACGCGGGTGTAGGGGATGACGACGCCCTTCATCACTTCCCAGGTCGTGGCGCCGAGGCCGTAGGCGCTTTCCTTGTAGACCGGGGGCACCTGCTCGAACACGTCGCGCATGGTCGCGGCGATGAAGGGCAGGATCATGATCGCCAGGATGAAGGAGGCGGTGAAGATGCCCGTCCCGAAGGGCGCGCCCTGGAACAGGAAGCCTACCCCCGGCAATTCGCCGAGCACGTCGATCAGCGTCGGCTGCACATGCGTCGCGAAGGCCGGGACGATGACGAAGAAGCCCCACATGCCGTAGATGATGGACGGCACGGCGGCCAGCAGCTCGATGGCGGTGCCGACCGGGCGGCGCAGCCAGACCGGCGCTAGCTCCGTCAGGTAGAAGGCGATGCCGAAGGCGAGCGGCACGGCCAGCACGATCGACAGCAGCGCGGTCACGATGGTGCCGTAGATCGACACGCCGGCGCCGAACACCTCCTGCACCGGATCCCAGTCCGTCGAGGTGATGAAGCCGAGGCCGAAGGCCCGGAAGGCGGGCAGGCCGGCGATGAACAGCTCGACGATGATCGCGCCCAGCAGCAGCAGGACGAAGACGCCCGCGCCCCTGCAGGCCCATTCGAAGATCGTGTCGCCGAGATTGCCCGCGCCGCGCGCCGTGCGCGCGGGGGCCGGGGGGGAGGCTGTCGCGGCCTGGCTCACTGTGTCTGCCCGTCAGGAGGAAGAAGAAGAAGGGGCCCGGCACGGCGCCGAGCCCCCATCCGGTCGATCAGGCGCCGAACTGGCGCGCCCAGGCGGCGCGGACCGCATCCTTGGTGGCCTGCGGCAGCGGGATGTATTCCAGCTCCTGCGCCAGGCGGTCGCCATCCTTGAAGGCCCAGTCGAAGAAGCGGCGCACATTGGCGCTGCGCGCCGCATCCGTCGGGTTGGTCGGCAGCAGGATGAAGGTCGGCGCCACGATCGGCCAGGAATTCGCCCCCGGCGTGTTCACGACATTGGCCGCGAAGCCCGGCACGGACCAGTCCGCGGCGCCGGCGGCGGCCATGAAGGTGTCGTGCTCCGGCTTCACGAAGTTGCCGTCCTTGTTCTGGATCTGCGTAGTGATCAGCCGGTTGGCGATGGCGTAGGCGTTCTCGACATAGCCGATCGCGCCGCGCACCTGGCGTACCGTGCCGGCCACGCCCTCATTGCCGCGCGCGCCGGTGCCGGCGGGGAAGCGGACCGAGGTGCCCACGCCCACGCGCGTCTTCCACTCCTCGGACACGTCGGCGAGGTAGGAGGCCCACACGAAGGTCGTGCCCGACCCGTCCGCGCGGTAGGCGGGCGCGATGGCGAGGTTCGGCAGGTTCACGCCCGGGTTGATCGCGGTGATCCGGGCGTCGTTCCAGCGCGTGATCTTGCCGAGGTAGATGTCGGCGAGGATCGGGCCGGTCAGCTTCAGCTGGTCGTTCTCGATGCCGGGGATGTTCACGATGGCGACGAGCGAGCCCATCACCGTCGGGAACTGCAGCAGGTTGCCCTCGGCCAGCTGCTGCTGGTTCAGCGGCGCGTCGGTCGCGCCGAAATCGACCGTCCGGTTGCGGATCTGGTTGATGCCCGCGCCCGAGCCGACCGACTGGTAGTTCACCTGGATCCCGACCGCCGCGCGTGCCGCCTCGGCCCACTTCTGGTAGATCGGGTTGGGGAAGGACGCCCCCGCGCCGGTGATCTGGGCGCCCTGGGCGCGCGCGCCGAAGGCCGGCAGGACCAGCGCCGCACCGGCGCCGAGAAGGATGGACCGCCTGTTCACAGCGTCTCTCCGCATCTTCGTTATTGCCGCTCCGGTCGGGGCGGCTTCGTCGCGGCTTCTAGGCGCCGGGAAAGTCGCCCGGATTGCAGTTCGATGAAAGTTCGATGACAGGGTTGCGGACAAGATTCGCGCTTATCCGCCCCTATTCCTAGCGGTACCAGGCCGGCCGCCGCTTCTCCCGGAACGCCGCCAGCCCCTCCCGCCCCTCGGCCGAGGCCCGCTGCATCCACGATTCATGCGCCAGCAGGGACATCTCCCGCGCGCTCAGCTTCAGCCCCGTGGCGCCGAGGAACGAATCCTTGGTCATGGCGATGGCGGTGGGGGAGGAGAGCATGGTCTGGTCGATGATCTCGGCCAGCCGGGCATCAACGGCGTCGGCTGCGACCACCTCGTGCACCAGGCCGATCCGCAGCGCCTCCTCGGCGCCGAATCGTTCCCCCGTCAGCGCGTAGCGGCGCGTGTGGCGCAGGCCCATGGCGTGGACCATGTGCGTGCTGATGGGCGTCGGCGCCACGCCGACCCGGACCTCGGTCAGGCCGAAGATCGCCTCCGGCGTCGCGATGGCCACGTCGACGCAGCAGACCACGCCGCAGCCGCCGCCGAAGCAGGCGCCATGGACCAGGGCGAAGGTCGGCTTGGGGAATTCGTTCAGCTTCTGCATCGCCGTGGTCGTCGCCATGGACGCGGCATAGGCCTGTTCCGGCCCGTAGGTCGCGGCCTTCGCCAGCCAGTCGAGGTCCGCGCCGGCCTGGAAATGCTTGCCGGCGCCCCGGATGACCAGCGCGCGCACCGCCGGGTCGTCCCGCAGCCGGTCCAGCCCCGCGATCAGCGCGCCGAGCAGGTCCTCGTCATAGGCATTCCCCTTGGCCGGCTTGTTCAGCGTGGCGGTCGCGATGCCACGCGAATCGACGGACAGCAGGACGGGATCGGACATGGCGGGTCTCCTTTCGGGGTGCGGCATCCTCCGCCCCGGCCCGGCGGGCGCCAAGCCGCCGTTGACGCATGGCCGCGCCGCGCGGAAGGCTGGCCCGGCACGCGAAGGACGCCGCCCATGTTCGCCACCCGCCCGACCCTGTCCGGCCCGCGCCACGCCGCCTCGGCCGGCCACTACCTCGCCTCGACCGCCGCCATCGCGGTGCTGGAGGCCGGCGGCAACGCCATCGACGCGGGTTGCGCCGCCGGCATCGCGCTCGGCGTGCTGCTGCCGGACCTCGTGAACGTCGCCGGCGTCGCGCCGATCATGGTCCGTATGGCGGACGGCACGGTCGAGACCATCGCCGGCCTCGGCCACTGGCCGCGCGCCCTGCCGCCCGACGTCTTCATGCGGGAACACGGCGGACGCATCCCCAACGGCGTGCGCCGCACCGTCGTCCCCGCCGCGCCCGATGCCTGGATCACCGCGCTGGAACGGCACGGCACGATGGGCTTCGGCGATGTCGCGCAATTCGCGATCCGCTACGCGGGGGAAGGCTTCGCGGTCTATCCGCTGCTGGCCGAGACGGTCGCCGCGCATCGCGACGACTACGCGCAGTACCCGTCCAACGCCGCGATCTTCCTCCCCGGCGGGCAGCCGCCGAAGGTGGGCGACCGTTTCGTGCAGGCCGACCTCGCCCGCACCCTGTCCTACATGGTGGAGGAGGAGCGCCGCGCCGCGGCGACCGGCGGGCGCATGGCGGGCCTCGCCGCCGCCCACGCCGCCTTCTACCGCGGCGACATCGCACGGGAGATCGTCCGCTTCATCCAGGCCGAGGGCGGCTTCCTGGCGATGGAGGACCTCGCCGGCTTCCGCTCCCGCCTCGAACCCGCGGTCGCGCGGCCCTGGCGCGGCCACAGCCTTCTCACCTGCGGCCCCTGGTGCCAGGGGCCGGCGCTGGCCCAGGCGCTGCTGCTGATGGAACGCGCCGGCTTCGACGGCATGGCGCACAACTCGCCCGACTACCTGCATCTGCTGGTCGAATGCGTGAAGGCGGCGATGGCCGACCGCGAATACCATTTCGGCGATCCGCGCTTCACCGAGGTGCCGCTCGAGGCGCTGCTCTCCCCCGCGCATCTCGACGCGCGGCTCAGCCAGATCGACCCGGCGCGGGCGCATCCGTCCATGTACCCGCCGCTGCTCGGGCAGGGGATTCCGGCCGATGGCCCGCAGCGCGCCGACCTGCCGAAGGTGGAGGCCGACACCTCCTACGTCGCGGTGGTGGACCGCTGGGGCAACGCCTTCAGCGCCACGCCGTCCGACGGGTCGTGGAACTCGCCGGTGGTGCCGGGGCTCGGCATCATCCCCTCCAACCGCGGCAGCCAGTCGCGCCCCGATCCGTCGCACCCGTCCGGCGTCGCGCCGGGCAAGCGGCCGCGCCTGACGCCCAACCCGGCGATGCTGGTCACCGAGGATGGCGGCGTCATGCCCTTCGGCACGCCGGGCGGCGATGTGCAGATCCAGGCCATGCTGCAGGTCATGCTGAACGTCTTCCATTTCGGCATGGAGCTGCAGGAGGCGATCGAGGCGCCGCGCGTCGCCTCCTACGCCTTCCCCTCCTCCTTCGCACCCTTCGACTATTTCCCCGCCCGCGTCGCGGTCGAATCCCGCATCCCCAAGGCGACGCGGGACGCGCTCGCCGCCCGCGGGCATGAGGTGAAGGATTGGCCGGACATCACCTGGCTCGCCGGCAGCGTGGAGGCGGTGCTGTCCGACCCGAAGGCCGGCCTGGTGCGCGCCGGGGCCGATCCCCGCCGCCCAGCCTACGCCATCGCCGGGTGAGCGCGGCGGGGGCGAGCCTTGCCGCCGCCGCGCCGCGCGCCATCTCTGCGATCATGCAACGGAACCGCCTGCGCCGCCGCGCCGTGCTGGGCCTGCCGGGCGCGCTGGCGCCCGGCCTTGTCGCCGCGCAGGCGGCGCCGTCGGTGGACCTGCTTCTTGTCCTCGCCATGGATGCTTCCGGCTCCATCGACGCGGACGAGTTCCGCCTGCAGCGCGAAGGCCTCGCCGAGAGCCTGACCCATCCCGCCATCCTCGCCGCCATCGCGTCCAAGCCGAACGGCGCGGTCGCCGTGGCCATGGTGGAATGGGGCAGCCCGGGCGGCGCCGCGACGGTGGTGGACTGGATGGCGGTGCGCGACGCGGCCTCCGCCGCCGCGCTGGCCGGGGCGATCCGCGCGGCACCCCGGTCCCGCCAATCCTACAACGCGATCGGCGACGCCATCGCCCATTCCGCCGCGCTGATCGCCGCCGCGCCCTTCCGGTCGGAGGACCGCGTCATCGACGTGGCGGGGGACGGGCCCGACATGCGGTCCTACCTGCCCGCGGCCGAGGCGCGCGACGCGGCGGTGGCGCAGGGCATCACGGTGAATGCGCTGGCCATCGAGGTCTCCCCCGTCACCCGCTTCGGGGAGCCGCTGCGCGTGCATTACGAGCGGGAGGTGATCGGCGGCCCCGGCGCCTTCGTCATCGCCGCCGAGACGCGGCAGGATTTCGCCCGCGCCATGCGCGCGAAGCTGATCCGCGAGATCGCCGGGGTGCCGCATGGCGTCGGTTGAACGGCGCGCGCTGCTCGCGTCGCTGGTGGCGTCGCCCGCCATGGCGCAGGGCGCGGTACCGGACTGGGTCGGGCTGCTGCGCGGCGGCGGGCATGTGCTCTACATGCGCCACGCCATCACCGACCGCAGCCAGGTCGATACCGGGCGGCTCGGCGACCGTGCCGGGCAGCGCAACCTCTCGGCCGCCGGGATCGCCCAGGCGCGGGACATCTCGGCCGCCTTCGGGCGCCTGCGCATCCCGCTCGGCGCGGTGCGCAGCAGCCCGGTCTTCCGCGCCGTGGACACCGCCGGGATCATGGCGCGCGGCCTGCCGGTCGACGTGACGATGGACCTGGTGGCGGACGACTATACGGCGGACATCCCCGCCGCGATGGCATCGCTGCGCCGCGCGCTGGCCACGCCGCCGGCGCCGGGGCGCAACACGCTGCTGGTCGGCCACATCCACAAATTCGGCCCCGCCGCGATGGGCCGGATGCTGCGGCAGGAGGAATTCCCCGAAGGCGCGATCGCCATGGTGGAACCCCGCCCGCCGGGCTTCGCCGTGCTCGGCGTGCTGCGGCCGGAGGAGATCCTCGCCGCCGCCGCTTGACCCGGCGCGGGCGCGGCGCCGAGGCTGCCGCGGCACGGAGGCCCGGCATGGCGGATGAACTTCTGGACGCGGCGGTCGCCCGCGGCATCGTGAATTTCGAGGCGACGAGCGGCCAGGTGCCCGACGGCTTCCGCCTGCTGCTGGCCCACGCGCCCGGCGCCTTCGCCGGCTACGGGCTGCTGCGGGAAGCGGCGATGCGCGCGCCCGAGGCCGGCGGCGCGCTCGATTTGCGCACCAAGGAGCTTTGCCTCGTCCTGCTCGACGTGCTGGCGGGCGCGACGGACGGTGCGAAGGCCCATGCGGCGAACGCGCTGCGGCAGGGGCTGACGCTGCCGCAGCTGGCCGAGGGGCTCGTCCTCTGCATCCTGGTGGGCGGCATCACCACCTGGAACCGCAGCGGGCGGGCGGTGCTGGAACACGCCGCCGCGCTGGCCGGGCCGCCGGCTCAGACGTAGCCGGGCCCCTCGATCGCCGGGAAGGCTTCGAGGAAGCGCTCATCCACCTCCACGCCGATGCCCGGCGCCT
Source organism: Roseomonas nitratireducens (assembly GCF_017813355.1). Taxonomy (GTDB): domain Bacteria; phylum Pseudomonadota; class Alphaproteobacteria; order Acetobacterales; family Acetobacteraceae; genus Neoroseomonas; species Neoroseomonas nitratireducens. Next base: position 148,521 of record NZ_JAGIYZ010000010.1, on the reverse strand, counting down.
CGTTCGGGCGGACATTGCCGTCCGCGCCGATCGTCCAGGGCGTGCTGCCCAGCTCGTCGCGGAAGCGGTTGGCCTTGGAGATGTCGGCCTCGAAATAGCCGCCATTCTCGATCGCGGCGAGGAAATGGATCGAGGCCGCCTGGTTCACGCCCGTCATCGACGAATGCGGGTGGATCGGGATCTTGAAGGCGGAGGCCATCCCCGCGATGCGCAGCGCTTCCGTGATGCCGCCGCACTTGGACAGGTCCGGCTGCCAGATGGTGATGACGCCGTCTTCCAGCACGCGGGTGAACTCGTAGCGCGTGAAGTGGTTCTCCCCCGCCGCGAGCGGCGTCACGCCATAGCCCCGCGCCTGGGCGTACAGGTGGTGGTCGTGGGCGGGGAAGGGTTCCTCGAGCCAGCCGATGTTGAGCCGGTCCATCTCCGGCATCACCTGGCGCACCTGGTCGATGGAATAGCCGATATTGGCGTCGGTCAGGATCGCCATGTCCTTGCCGAAGGCGTCGCGCACCGCCTCCATGCGCGCGATGTCGTCCTTCACCGTGTCGCCCACGCGCAGCTTCAGCGCGCGGTAGCCGGCCTCGATATGCGGCCCGGCCTCGTCGATCAGCTGCGCCGGGGGCTGGTAGCCGAGCGCCACGCCGCCCGCATAGGCCGCGACGGGGCGGGATGCGCCGCCGAGCAGCTTGTAGAGCGGCAGGTTCAGCGCCTTCCCCTTGGCGTCCCACAGCGCCATGTCGATGCCCGACATCGCCATCGCGCAGCCCGCGCCCATGCCGTGCGAGGCCAGCTGGTACTTGTAGATGCGCGCGTTGATCCCCGTGGTGTCGAAGGCGTCCATGCCGAGGATCAGTTGGCGCAGCGTCGTCTCGATCAGCTTCGCGACGGCGGTGTGCGCGCGGCCATGGTGGCTTTCGCCCCAGCCGACGATGCCGTCCTCCGTCGTCACCTTCACCATCACCGCGTCGCGCTTGACCGCCTGGCCGATGCCCAGGCGCGGCCCGCCCGCGGGCAGCGGGAAGGAGGTCGGGAAGGCGCGGACATCGACGATCTTCATGGCGGCTTTTCCTCCTGCGTTGCGCGGGAGGCTGCCAGCCGGGCACGGGGTTTGCAAACCACGCCCCGCGGGCAAGGATCGCCCACCCCAGCCGAGGAGACGCCGCATGGCCACCGACCCGATGGACGCAGCGAAGGAGGCGATCCGCCTCTGGACCGGCGTCGCCTGCCCGAACGCGGCAGCCGCGCGCGCGATGGAGGATTTCCCCGCGCTGATCCGCGAGTTCGAGGCCGTGCGCGGCACCATCGTCTTCGAGGACGAACCCTCCACCTTCGAAGCCGCGCTGCGGGCGGAGAAGGAGCCGGGGACATGACCGACCTCACCGACCTGTCCACGACCGAGGCGCATGACGCCTTCCGCAAGGGCGAAGCGACCGCCGAGGCGCTGGTCCGCGCGAGCCTCGCGCGCATCGACGCGCATGACGGCAAGGTCAACAGCGTCATCCGCCTGGATCGCGAGGCGGCGCTGGAAGCCGCCGCCGCGCAGGACAAGGCGCGCGCGGCCGGCATCCTCGCCGGCCCGCTCGCCGGCGTGCCGATGATGCACAAGGACATGTACTACCGCGCGGGCAAGGTCTCGACCTGCGGGTCCAGCATCCGCGGCGACTTCCGCCCAACGCGCACCGCGACGCCGCTGCTGCGGCTGGACGCCGCCGGCGCGATCGACATGGGCACGCTCAACATGGCCGAGTTCGCGCAGAACCCGACCGGCCACAACCGGCATTTCGGCGACTGCCACAACCCATGGAACCTGCCCTATTGCACCGGCGGTTCCTCCTCCGGCTCCGGCGCCGGGGTCGCGGCGCGCTTCTTCGCCGCCGCGCTGGGGTCGGATACCGGCGGGTCGATCCGCCTGCCGGCCTCGATCTGCGGCGTCACCGGCATCAAGGGGACGCAGACGCGCGTTTCCCGCGCCGGGGTCATGCCGCTGTCCTTCTCGATGGACAATGTCGGGCCGCTGGCGCGCACGGCGCGGGACTGCGCGCGGATCATGCGCGTGATCTCCGGCCACGACCCGGCGGATGCGACCAGCGCGCCGGAACCGGTGCCGGACTACGAGGCCGCGCTGACCGGCGACCTGCGCGGCCTGTCGGTCGCCGTGCCGCAGGAATGGTTCTTCGAGGGCGCGGACGAGGTGGTGGTGAAGGGCTTCGAGGCGTCGCTCGAGGTGCTGAAGGCGCGCGGCGCCAAGGTCGCGCGCGTCTCCTGCCCCTCGCTGCGCGCCATCGGCACCTATGTGGCGGTCGTCAGCCGGGTCGAGGCGGCGACGATCCACGCGCAATGGATGCGGGAGAAGGCGGGGGACTACGCGAAGCACCTGTCGGGCCGGCTCTATGGCGGCTACGCCATCCCCGGCACCTGGTATGTCGAGGCGCTGTCCGCCCGCGGCCCGCTGCTGCGGCAATTCTGCCGGGAAGCGCTTGCGGACCACCATGTGGTGGCGACGCCATCCCTGCGCATGCGCGTCCCCACCCTGGCCGAGACCGACATCGACGCCGATCCGGCCAACTGGGCGCGGCACATGGCGATCTCGGCCAATACGCGGCCCTTCAACTACCTGGGGCTGCCGACGGTCAGCCTGCCCTGCGGCTTCGACGATCGCGGCCTGCCGATGGGGCTGCAGATCAGCGCGCGACCCTTCGGTGAAGGCCGCGCGCTGATGGTCGCCGACGCATACCAGCGCGACACCGGCTGGCACACGCGCGCGCCGGTGCTCGCCTGAACGCTACCCGCGCAGCGCCTTGATCTGCGCGGGATAGCCCGAAGGGTCCACGGCCACGTCGACCAGCACGGGGCCCTTCGCCGCGCAAGCCTGCGCCATGGCCTGCGCGAAGTCTTCCTCGGTGCTGGCCGAGAGGCCGAGGCCGCCCATCGACCGCATCGCCGCGGCGAGATCCGCGCGCGGCCAGCCGAGCGCACCCTCGGGCAGGTCCCGCGCATCCTTCTTGATGTCGATCAGCGAGAGCGTCGCGTCGTTGAACGCCACGACCACCAGCCGCGCGCCGAGCACGGCGGCCGTCGCCAATTCCCCCAGCCCCATCAGCAACCCGCCATCGCCGGTGAAGGCGAGCGCCCCGCGCGCCGGGTCGTGCAGCGCGGCCGCGATCCCCGCCGGCACGGCGAAGCCCATGGTGGCGAGCCCGTTCGAGATCAGCAGGTCCACCGGCCGCGCGCATTGCCAATAGGTGGTGGCGGGGAACATGTGCGCCCCGGCATCGACCGCGACGCGCGGGTCGAAGCCCGCCTTGCGGCAGGCCGCCTGGGCTATCTCGACCACGCGCTGCGGGCCGAGCCCGGCGCCGCGCCGCGGGTCGTTGCCCAGCGCGCGCAGCCAGGCTTCGCGCAGCGTGGCGATCTCCGCCACGTCCCAGGCCGACCGCGCGGCACCTTCCGCAAGCCCGGCCAGCGCCGGCGCGATCCGGCCCGTCACCGCCGCGGCGGGCTGGCGATAGGGCAGGGCGCGCGGCGCGGTCGCGACCTCGATCACCGGCACCTCCCAGCGCCAGGGCTTGGGGATGAACTCGACCGGGTCGGCGCCGACCATCACCACCGCATCGGCCGCGTCCAGCACCGGCCCTTCGGCCGCGCCGCCGGTGAAGATGCCGGCGAACAGCGGATCGGCATCCGCCACCACGCCCTTGCCCTTGTAGGTGACGAGCACCGGGCAGCCGAGTGCCGCTGCCAGCGCGCGCGCCTGGGGGGCGGCGTCGACCGCCTCCAGCCCCACGATCATCACCGGCCTCCTCGCGGCGGCGAGCACGCGGCGCGCGGCGGCGATCGCCGCCGCCTCCGGCACCGGCGGGACGGACGGCGCCACGCGCGCCGGCAGCGCCGCGGGCTGCTTCGCCGCGCCGCCGGACAGCTCGATCAGCGCCGCGCCGCGCGGTGCCGCCATGGCGGCGCCGATCGCCTGCGTCGCCGCATCCGCCGCCGCCATCTGCCCGACCGAGAGCTGCGCCTTGGTGACCGGGGCGAGCATGGCCGCATGGTCGAAATACTGATGCGTGGCGAAGGCGCGCTCCGCCGGCGCGAAGCCATCGGCCAGCAGCACCACCGGCGCGCGGTCGAGCGCCGCATGCGCCATGCCGTTCGCGGCATTGCCCACGCCCGGGCCGCGCGTGCACAGCGCCGCACCCGGCGTGCCGGACAGCTCCGCCTCGGTCGCGGCCATGATCACCGCCGAGGTCTCGTGCCGCGCCAGCACGAAGGCGAGGCCCCGCGCCTTGGCCGCCGCGATCAGGTCGAGGCTCGAACCGCCCCCCGGCACGCCATAGATGCGCTTCGTGCCGGCCGCGGCGAAGGCGGCGGCGATCGCGTCGGCGGCGGTGGTGGTGGGGACGGCATCGGTCATGCGGGCTCTCCGGCAGCGGGGGGCGGAGGATAGGCGCGCCCCCCGCCGCTGCCCATAAGGGGGCAGGCGCCGCCCGTTTCCTGGGCAGAAAGCGCGGCCGGGGCGCGGGATGGGCCGCCGTCGCCCTTGCGTCCGGCGCGCCGCCCCGGCAAGGCTCGCCATTGGAGGATATTTCGCCGGTGACCATGCCCAGCCCAGCCTTCAACGAGATGACGACCGACGGCCTGGTCCGCGGCCCCTATGCCGAGATCGCGCGCTGGCTCGCCTCCGCCCCGCAGGAGGCGCTGGAGCGACGGCGCCACGAGGCGGAGCTGCTGTTCAAGCGCATCGGCATCACCTTCGCCGTCTATGGCGAAGGCGGCGATCCGGAACGGCTGATCCCCTTCGACATCATCCCGCGCATCCTCGCGCGCGCGGAATGGGAGGCGCTGTCCCGCGGCCTGGTGCAGCGGGTCAAGGCGCTGAACCTGTTCCTGCTCGACGTCTATGGCGCGCAGGAGATCCTGCGCGCGGGCCGCATCCCGGCGGGGCTGGTGCGCGACAACGCGGCCTTCCGCCCGGAGATGAAGGGCTTCGTGCCGCCCGGCGGCGTCTATACGCATATCGCCGGCATCGACGTGGTGCGCACTTCGCCGAACGAATTCTGGGTGCTCGAGGACAATTGCCGCACGCCGTCCGGCGTCTCCTACATGCTGGAGGGGCGGGAGGCGATGCTGCGGCTGTTTCCCGACCTGTTCGCGCGCCACCGGATCGCGCCCGTCGGGCACTACCCCGAGGAACTGCTCGAGACGCTGAAATCCGTGGCCCCGCCCAATTGCCGCGGCCTGCCGCGCGTCGCGATCCTGACGCCCGGGTCCTACAACAGCGCCTATTACGAACACTGCTTCCTGGCCGACGAGATGGGCGTCGAGGTGGTGGAGGGGCCGGACCTGTTCGTCGAGGACGACGTCGTCTTCATGCGCACCACCACGGGCCCGCAGCGCGTGGACGTGATCTACCGGCGCATCGACGACGACTACCTCGACCCGCGCGTGTTCCGCCCGGAAAGCGTGCTCGGCGTGCCGGGGCTGATGGCGGCCTACAAGGCGGGCAACGTGGCGCTCGCCAACGCGCCGGGGGCGGGCATCGCCGACGACAAGGCGATCTACCCCTATGTGCCGGAGATGGTGCGCTTCTACCTGGGCGAGGAACCGCTGCTCGCCAATGTCCCCACCTATCTGTGCGAGCGGGAGGAGGACCGCGCCTATGTCCTCGACCACCTGGACGAACTCGTGGTGAAGCTGACGCATGGCTCGGGCGGCTACGGGATGCTGATCGGCCCGCACAGCACGGCCGAACAGCGCGCCGAATTCGCCGCGCGCATCCGTGCCAGGCCCGCCGACTACATCGCGCAGCCGACGCTCTCGCTGTCCACCGTGCCGACGCTGGTGGAGAACGGCATCGCGCCGCGGCATGTCGACCTCCGCCCCTTCGTGCTGTGCGGGAAGGAGGTGCGGATCGTCCCCGGCGGGCTGACGCGCGTCGCGCTGCGGGAAGGCTCGCTGGTGGTCAATTCCTCCCAGGGCGGCGGCACCAAGGACACCTGGGTGCTGGAGGACGATCCCGCCGACATCCCGAAGCCGGCGGAGGCAGGCTGATGCTGAGCCGCACCGCTGACAGCCTGTTCTGGCTCGGCCGCTACATCGAGCGGGCGGGCAACAATGCCCGCGGCCTGCAGGTCGCGCTGCGCATGGCGAGCCTGACGCGCGACGCCGCGGTGCGCGACAGCGCCTGGCGGGCCCTGCTGATCGCCTCTGGCTGCGCGCCGGGCTTCGCCGCGACGGGGGCGGAGCCGACGCAGGAAGCGGTGGTGCGCTACCTCGCGGCCGATCCGTCGAACCCGTCCTCGATCCTGTCCTGCATCGAGGCGGCGCGGCGCAACGCGCGGGCGGTGCGCACCGCGCTGACGGTCGACATGTGGGAGGCCGTCAACGAGACGTGGTCGGAGGCGCGCCGGACCACCGCCGCGACCTTCGCGCCCGACAACCTGCCGGGCTTCCTCGACTGGGTCAAAAGCCGCACGGTCCAGTTCAACGGCGCCTATGCCGACACCATGCTGCGCGAGGAAGCCTGGCGCTTCGTCCGCCTCGGCACGACGATGGAACGCGCGGACAACACCGCGCGCGTGCTCGACGTGCACCATCACGCGATCGCGGATGCGGAACAGGACGGCGCCGTCGCCTATGTGCAGTGGCAGGCGATCCTGCGCTCGGTCTCGGCGCTGCGGGCCTATCACTGGGTGTTCCATGCGCGGCTCGAGCCGCGGCGGATCGCGGAACTGCTGATCCTGCGCCCGGAACTGCCGCGATCCATGATCGCCTGCTACGCCCGGATCGAGGAGACGCTTGAGGGCATCGCCGCCGCCCATGGCGGGCGGCGCGGCGAATGCCACCGCCTGGCGGGGGAGATGCATGCCAGGCTGCGCTTCGGCCGGATCGAGGATATCATGGCGGGCGGTCTGCACGACTTCCTGACCGCTACCATCGACCGGAATCTACAGCTCGGCCGGCAGATCCAGGACTTCTACCTGCAGGCCTGAGCGCCGCGGAGGCGCGCCATGACCTATTGCGTGGGGCTCTACCTGAACGAGGGCCTCGTCCTGCTGTCGGACACCCGCACCAATGCGGGCGTCGACCACATCTCCACCTTCAGCAAGATGCATGTCGAGGAGATCCCCGGGGAACGCATGGTCGCCATGCTCACCTCCGGCAACCTCGCCATCAGCCAGGCGGTGTGGAACCGGATGCAGGAAGGCGTCTGGCTCGACGGGCAGCTGCACACGCTGCGCGACGTCCCCACCATGTTCCGCGCCGCGCAGCTGGCCGGCCAGGCGGTGCGCGCGGTGTTCGACACGGACGGGCCGGCGCTGCGCGCGCAGGGCATCACCTTCGACGTGGCGCTGCTGCTGGGCGGGCAGATCGGCGGGCAGCCGCAGCGGCTGTTCATGATCTACGCCGCGGGCAACTTCATCGAGGCGACGGCCGACACGCCGTTCCTGCAGGTGGGCGAGCACAAGTACGGCAAGCCGATCCTCGACCGCGTCGTGACCCCCGACACCACGCTGGTCGATGGCGTGAAGCTCGCGCTGATCAGCATGGATTCGACGCTGCGCTCGAACCTCACCGTGGGCATGCCGCTCGACCTGCTGGTCTATCGGGAAGGCACGCAGCGCGTGACGCTGCGCAAGCGCATCACGGAGGACGAGCCGTATTTCCGGTCGGTCCGGGAAGGCTGGTCGAACAGCCTGCGGGACGCCTATCGCGCCATGCCCGTGCCGGACTGGGTGCCGGGCTGAACCCCTTGCGCGTCCCGGCTTCGGTGCCACAAATGGCGCCACGCACCGGGAGGGAAAGAAGATGATCGGACGCAGGACCACGCTCGCGCTCGGCGCGCTGGCCGGGCTCGGGGCGCGCGGCGCCGCCGCGCAGGGCTGGCCGAACCGGCCCATCCGCATCATCGTCCCCTTCGGCCTGGGCGGGTCGGCCGATGTCGCGGCGCGCTTCCTCCAGGAACCGCTCCAGCAGGCCTTCGGCCAGAGCGTGGTGATCGAGAACCGCCCCGGCGCGGGCGGGACCATCGGCGCCGACGCCGTCGCCAAGGCGCAGCCCGATGGCCATACGCTGCTGCTGATGTCCAACACCCACACGGCGAACGAGACGCTGCTGCCCAACCGGCCCTATGTGCTGATGCGCGACCTCGCCCCGGTCGCCTTCATCAACGTCGCGCACCACGTGCTGGCGGTGCATCCCTCGCTGAACGTGTCGAGCGTGCAGGAACTGATCGCCTATGCGAAGGCCAATCCGGGCAGGCTCGACTACGCCTCCTCCGGCCCCGGCACGCCCTATCACGTCGCCGGCGAGGTGTTCCGCGCCATGGCGGGCATCGAGATCACGCACATCCCCTTCCGCGGGTCGAACGAGGCGCGCACGGCGCTGATCGCCGGCCAGGTGCCGATGATGTTCGACGCCATCCCGACCATGGCCGAACAGGCGCGCGGCGGGCGCGTGCGCGCGCTGGCCACGACCGGGCCGCAGCGCAGCCCGCTGCTGCCCGAGATTCCCACGGTCGCGGAAGTCCTGCCGGGCTACGAGGCCAGCATCTGGCTCGGCCTGATGGCGCCGGCCGCGACGCCGCTGCCGATCCGCGAGCGCATCGCCGCCGAGGTCAACCGCGTCATGGGGCTGGAGGCGACGCGCGCCGCCCAGCAGCGCGCCGGCGCGCTGGTGAACCCCATGAGCGTCGAGGCCTTCGACCGCTTCCTGCGGGAGGACATCGCGCGCCAGGCCGAGGGCATCCGCCTCGCCCGCATCCAGGCGAATTGAGCCCGGCATGGTCGCCTTCACGCTCAACGGTGCGGCGGCCAGCGCGGAGCTGCCGGAGGCGACGCCGCTGCTGCACGCGCTGCGCGGGCCGCTCGGCCTGTCCGGGCCGCGCTTCGGCTGCGGCGCGGAACAATGCGGCGCCTGCGCCGTGCTGGTCGATGGCCGGCCCGCCCATGCCTGCACGCTGAACCTCGGCGCCGTCGCGGGGCGCAGCGTCACGACGGTGGAAGGGCTCGGCACGCCCGACGCGCCGCATCCGCTGCAGCGCGCCTTCCTTGATGAACAGGCGGGGCAATGCGGCTTCTGCCTCTCGGGCATCCTGGTCGCCGCCGCGGCGCTGCTCGCGCGTGATCCCGACCCGGACGATCCCGCGATCCGCGACGCGCTCGACGGGCATCTCTGCCGCTGCGGCAGCCACAACCGCATCCTGCGCGCCGTGCGGCGCGCGGCGGCGGAGATGAGGGGCGCGCCATGAACCTCGCCTATGTCCAGGCCACGGGTGGGAAGGACGAGCGGCCGAAACTGCCGGGCAGCCTGCACGTCAACCGCCGGCTCGACCGCTGGCTCGCCTTCGACGCCGCGGGGCATGTCACGGTCACGCCGGGCAAGGTGGAGCTGGGGCAGGGGATCCTGACCGCGCTCGCGCAGATCGTGGCCGATGAGCTCGATGTCGCGCTTGCCCGCGTCGTGGTGCGCGCGGCCTCCACCCCTGGCAGCCCGAACGAGGCGGTGACCTCCGGCAGCCTCTCGGTGCAGGAAAGCGGCATGGCGCTGCGCCACGCCGCGGCGTCGGCGCGCGCGATCCACCTGCAGGTGGCGGCGCAGCGCAGCGGCGTGCCGATGGAAGCGCTGCGCGTCGAGGACGGCGCCTTTCTCGCCCCCGATGGACGGCAGGTCGGCTCCTACTGGGCGCAGGCCGACGCCGCGCTGCTCGCCTGCGAGGCGCCAGCCGATGCGCGGCCGAAGCCTGCCTCCGAGCGGCGCATCGCCGGCACCTCCGCCGCGCGGCTCGACCTGCCGGACAAGGTCTTCGGCGCGCCGCGCTTCGTCCACGACCTCCGCCTGCCGGGGATGCTGCATGCGCGCGTGGTGCGGCCGCCGGCGCGGCGCGCGCGGCTCGTCGCGCTCGATGACGGCGCGCTGGCGGATGGCGTGACGCTCGCGCGCGACGGCTCGTTCCTGGCCGTGCTGGCCGAGGAGGAGCACGCGGCGGAGCGCGCCGCGGAACGCCTCGCCGCCCGTGCGCGCTGGGAGGCCGAGGACAGCCTCCCGCCCGCCCATGACCTCCCCGCCTGGCTGCGCGCCGAGCAGGGCGACCGCGAGGTCGTCGCCGAGCGCGACGACGCCGCCGGCGAGACGGCGCGGACGCTGCGCGCGAGCTTCTTCCGCCCCTATGTCGCGCATGCGTCGATCGGCACATGCTGCGCCGTCGCGCGCTGGCGGGACGGCACGCTGGAGGTCTGGAGCCACTCCCAGGGCATCTACAACCTCCGCGCCGACCTCGCGAAGGCGCTCGCGATGGAGGAGGCCGCGATCCTCGTCCATCACGTCGAAGGCGCGGGGTGCTACGGGCACAATGGCGCGGACGACGTCGCGCTCGATGCCGCGCTCGCCGCGCGCGCCGCGCCGGGGCGGCCGGTGCGGCTGCTCTGGACGCGCGCCGAGGAACTCGCCTGGGCGCCCGTCTCCTCCGCCATGCTGGTCGACATCGAGGCCTCGCTCGACGCCGAGGGTCGCATCGCTTCGTGGCGGGAGGAGGTGACGAGCCACGGCCATTCCTCCCGCCCCGGGCGCAACCCGTCGCCGACGCTCCGGGCCGTGGAATACATGGACCCGCCGCGCGCCATCCCCAACGCGATCAACCCGCCGCTCGCCGCGGGCGGGGGCGCGCAGCGCAACGCGGTGCCGGCCTATCGCATCCCGCGCCTGACGGTGGGCGTGACGCGCATCGCGCGGATGCCGCTGCGCTGTTCCGCGCTGCGCGGGCTGGGCGCGCCGGCCAATGTCTTCGCGATCGAGTCGGTGATGGACGAGCTCGCCGCGATGGCCGGGCGCGATCCGCTCGAGTTCCGCCTCGCGCAGCTGGACGATGCGCGCGGGCGCGACGTGCTGGCGCTGGCGGCCGAGATGTGCGGCTGGCGGCAGCGGACGAAGCGGGAGGGCTTCGGCCTCGGTCTCGCCTACGCCCGCTACAAGAACACCGGCGCCTATTGCGCCGTGGCGGCGGAGGTCGAGGCGCTCGATCAGATCTATTGCCGCCGCCTCTGGATCGCCGCCGATGTGGGGGAGGCGATCAACCCCGACGGCGTCATCAACCAGTACGAAGGCGGCGCCATCCACGGCGTGTCCATGGCGCTCAAGGAACGCGTCGAGTTCGACCGCCGTGCCGTGACGTCGGACGAGTGGGAGAGCTACCCGATCCTCCGCTTCTCCGAGGTGCCGACGGTCGAGACGCGGCTGATCGCTCGCCCCGAGGCGCCGCCGCTCGGCGCGGGGGAGGCGAGCCTCGCGCCGACCATCGCCGCCATCGCCAACGCCATCCACGACGCGCTCGGCATCCGCCCGCGCGAAATGCCCTTCACGCCGGACAATCTCGCCGCGACATGATCAGCCTCACCCTCGCCTGCACTTCCTCCGACCGCACGCGGCCGCTCATGGATGGGCGCTTCCGCGTGCCGGGCTGCGACATCACCTTCCTGCCCGGGGAGCCGGAGGACATCTTCCGCCGCGCGCTGCGCGACCGCGCGTTCGACGTCAGCGAATTGTCGATGGGCAGCCACATCGTCACCACCGCGCGGGGCGACAGCCCCTATGTCGGCGTGCCGGTCTTCCTCTCCCGCGCCTTCCGCCATTCCGCGGTCTATGTCCGCACCGACCGCGGCATCCGCTCCGCGGCGGACCTCGCGGGCCGCACCATCGGCCTGCCGGAATACCAGCAGACCGCGGCGTTGTGGGTGCGCGGCTTCCTGCGCGAACAGTACGGCGTGGACACCAAGGGCATCGCCTGGCGCACGGGCGGGGAGCGCGTGGCGATCACGCTGCCGGCGGGCTTCGACGTGAAGCCGCTCGGCCGCGACCTCGAGGCCGCACTCGCCGCCGGCGAGATCGACGCGCTGATCGGCCCGCGCCCGCCGCGCTGCTTCCTCGACGGCAGCGCGCCCGTCGCGCGGCTCTGGCCCGACACGCGGGCGGAGGAGGAGGCGTGGTTCGGCAAGACCGGCTTCTTCCCCATCATGCATTGCCTCGCCGTGCGGAAGGATGTGGCGGAACGGCATCCCTGGCTGCCGGTCGAACTGTTCCGCGCCTTCGCCGCGGCGAAGAAGGCGTCCATCGAGGAACTGCGCCTGGTGAACGTGCTGCGCGTCTCCCTGCCCTGGATCGCGGCGGAGGCAGAGGCGCAGATCGCCGCCATGGGCGGCAATCCCTGGCCCTATGGCTTCGCCCGCAACCGGGACGAGATCGCGGCCATGATCCGCTTCGCCGTGGATGACGGGCTTGCCGCGCAGCCGATCGCGCCGGAGGCGCTGTTCCACCCTTCCGTGCTCGACCTGATCGACGCCGCCTGAGGGGTTGCGCCGGGCGCCGGCCCGCCGCATCACTCGGGGCAAGACCACCCGGGAGAACGCCAGATGACCCGCATCACCCGCCGCCTCGCCCTCGGCGCGGCCGCCGCCACGCTTGCCGCCCCCGCGCTGCGCGCGCAGGGCACCGCCATCCGCATCATCGTGCCCTTCGCGCCGGGCGGATCGACCGATGCCGTCGCGCGGCTTGTCGCGCCGGGGCTGACGCAGCGGCTGGGCGCGCCGGTGGTGGTGGAAAACCGCAGCGGCGCCGCGGGCGCGATCGGCACGGATGCCGTCGCCAAGGCGCGGCCGGATGGCCTGACCTGGCTGCTGACCTTCGACAGCCACGCGACGCTGGCCGCCCTGCTGCCGCAACTGCCCTTCAACCCGGATCGCGACCTCGACCCCGTCATGCTGATCGGCGGCGCGCCCTATGTGCTGGCCTGCAAGCCGGACAAGCCGTTCCGCTCGATCACGGATGTGGTGGATGCGGCGCGCGCGCGGCCGGATGCCGTGTCCTTCGGCTCGACCGGCAACGGCACGATCGGGCACCTGACGATGGTGCTGCTGCAGGGGCGGACGAACACGCGCATCACGCACCTGCCCTATCGCAGCGGCGGGCTTGCCGTGAACGACACGGTGGCGGGCCATACCGACATGATGATCGGCTCGGCCGCCGTGGTGCATCCGCATGCGCGGTCGGGCACGCTGCGCACCTTCGCGCAGTTCGGCCCGCAGCGCCTGCCCGCGCTGTCCGACCTGCCGACCGTCGCCGAAGCCGGGCTCGCGGGGCTGGAGGCCGAGGCCTGGTGGGGCGTCTTCGCCCCGCACGGCACGCCGCAGGACGCCGTGTCGCGCATGAACGCGGCGCTGAAGGAATCGCTGAACGAGGAACGGGTGCGCGCGACGATGCAGGAGGTGCAGCAGGCCCGCCTCGTCGCCTCCAGCCCCGGCGAGCTCGCGACCTTCCTCGCGCGCGAAGTGGCGAAGTGGGGCGAGGTGGTCCGCGCGAACAACATCCGCGCCGACTGACCGGTCAGCGGGGCGCGAGCGCGCTCCGCACCAGCTCCTCGTACAGCGCGTGCGGCGGGGCGATCCGCTCCGCCGCCGCCAGCACCGCCGGCCCGTCCACCCGGTCGGCGAAGCGGGCGACCCAGCCCTTCACGATCTCCGCCGTCGCCTCCGGATGGAACTGCACGCCGATGCGGTTGGCCTGCCGGAATGCCTGCACCGTGCCGCCGTCGCGCGCGATCACCTCGGCGCCCGGCGGCACCGCGAAATGGTCGCCATGCCAGCGCACGAAGGGGCCGCGGAAGCGCTCGTCGGCCGCTTCCTCATTGGCAAACACGCCGAGGAAGGCGCGGCCCTCGCCGATCGGCTCCGCATGGCCGCCGGTCGCGGCCGCCAGCATCTGCGCGCCGAAGCAGATGCCGATGATGGGGCGCCCCGCCTCGGCCAGCCGCGCGACGATGCCGCGCTGCGCCGCGACCCAGGGGATGTGCGTGTCGTAGACCCCGTGCGGGGAGCCGAGTAGCACGACGAGGTCGGCCGCCCGCGCCGCATCTTCCCGCGCCGGGAGGTCCTCCCCGCGCGTCACCTCGATGCGCGCCCCGCCTTCCGCCAGCCAGTCGCCGAAGGCGCCTTCCGGCGCGGTCTCCGAATTGCGGACGATGAGGACGCGGCGGCCCGCGATCATGCCGGCTCGATCCCCAGCCGCGCGTCGCGCCGGCGCAGCAGGTGCACCAGCGGCAGGGCGAGCACCACCATCCACGCCTTCCCCACCACCTGGCCCGCCAGGTAGTCGAGGCTGCCGAAGGCGAGCCAGAGGAACACCACGCTGTCCACCACGAGCCCGACCGCGCCGCTCGCCGCCACGGCCAGGACAAGGCCGCGCCGCTGCAGCGGCGTGTAGACGCCAAGGTCGGCCAGCTCGCTCAGCAGGAAGGCGACGGCGGAGGCGATGACCAGCGCCGGCGGTGCGAGGAAGGCCGAGAGCGCGGCACCCGCCAGCACCGCGCCCGCCGCCCAGCCCAGGCCGAGCCGCCGCTGCACCAGGTCCCGCAGCACCAGCGCGAGGCCGATCATGAGCACGCCGGACGGCGCCATCAGCCCGGGTGCCACGGGCACGAGGCAGGGGCCGTTCGGGACGCAGACCGTGCCGGCATTGCCGATCAGCCAATTGGCCGCGGGGATGCACAGGCCGAAGCCGACCAGCGCGAGCACGCCTTCCGCGCGCGGGGTGAGTGTCATAGCCGCTCCGAGACGAAATCCGCCCAGCCCCTGGCGCGCAATTCGCAGGCCGGGCAGGTGCCGCAGCCGAAGCCCCAGGGGTGGCGGTGGGATCGGTCGCCCAGATAGCAGGAATGGGTATGCTCGACCACCGCGGCGACGAGATCCTCGCCGCCCAGCCGCTCCGCCAGCCGCCAGGTCTCGCCCTTGGACAGCCACATCAGCGGCGTCTCCAGCACGAAGCGGCGGTCCATGCCGAGGTTCAGCGCGACCTGCAGCGCCTTGATCGTGTCGTCGCGGCAGTCGGGGTAGCCGGAATAGTCCGTCTCGCACATGCCGCCGACGATGCGGCGGATCCCCCGCCGATACGCCAGCGCGGCCGCGAAGGTGAGGAACAGCAGGTTGCGGCCAGGGACGAAGGTGCTCGGCAGGCCGTCCTCCGTCATGGTGATCTCGGCCTCGCGCGTCAGCGCCGTCTCCGACACCTCCCCCAGCGCATCCAGGCGCAGCAGGTGGTCGGGCCCGAGCCGCGCCGCCCAGCCGGGGTCGAGCGCGGCCACGGCCTCGCGGAAGGCCCCGCGCACGGTCAGTTCCACCGCATGGCGCTGGCCGTAGTCGAAGCCAAGCGTTTCCACATGCGCGAAGCGGTCGAGCGCCCAGGCGAGGCAGGTGGCGGAATCCTGCCCGCCGCTGAACAGCACGAGCGCGGCATCGTCCCTCATGGCGAGTCCTCCAGCCTCTGCGCAGCCCAGCGCGCGGCATCCGCAACCACCGGGTCGGCGTCCTCCGCCCGCGCCTGTGCCACGGGCCGCAGCGCAGGGTCGCCCGAATTGCCGATCGCGATCATGACATTCCGCACGAAGCGGTCCCGGCCGATGCGCTTGACCGGGCTGCCCGAGAACATGGCGCGGAAGGCGGCGTCGTCCAGCGCGGCCAGGTCGGCGAGAAGCGGCGCGCGCAGCGCGTCGCGCGGCGCGAAGGCGGGCTCGCTGTGCGCGCGGGCGAACTTGTTCCAGGGGCAGACGGCCAGGCAGTCGTCGCAGCCATAGATGCGGTTGCCCATCAGCGGCCGCAGCGCCGGGTCGATCGGCCCGCGATGCTCGATGGTGAGGTAGGAGATGCAGCGCCGCGCATCCAACTCGTAGGGCGCGGGGAAGGCCGCGGTCGGGCAGGCATCGAGGCAGGCGCGGCAGGACCCGCAATGGTCGACCTCGCCCCCGTCGGCGCCCAGGTCGAGGGTGGTGAAGACCTCGCCGAGGAACAGCCAGGAGCCATGCGTGCGGGAGACGAGGTTGGTGTGCTTGCCCTGCCAGCCGAGGCCGGCCGCCTGGGCGAGTGGTTTCTCCATCACCGGCGCGGTGTCCACGAACACCTTGATGCCGCTGCCCGGCCAGGTCTCGCTCATCCACCGGCCAAGCGCCTTGAGCCGCTTCTTCACAACGTCGTGGTAGTCGCGGCCCTGGGCATAGGCGCTGACCGTCGCGCGGTCGCGGTGGTTCAGGCTTTCGAGCGGGTCCGTCTCCGGCCCGTAGTTCAGCCCGAGCGCGACGACCGAGACGGCCTCCGGCCAGAGCGCCCGCGGGTGTGCGCGTTGTTCCGCGCGGTCCGCCATCCACCCCATCGACCCATGCCGGCCTTCGGCCAGGAAATGCATCAACCGCGCGCGCGCCTCCGGTGCCAGATGCGCGCGCGCGAACCCCACGGCATCGAACCCCAGCCCCAGCGCGTGCTGCCTGATGGTTTCCCGCGGCTCATGGTTTCCAAAGGCCTTTCGGCCTTTGGTGGGGAGGTCTGGAGGGGCGACGCCCCTCCGGCTGGCGTCAGCCGCGCCCACGATAGGGCTGCACCTCCTGCGCCGGAATCCAGACGCCCTCGGGCGGCGTTCCGGACTGCCAGAACACGTCGATCGGGATTCCGCCCCGCGGATACCAATACCCTCCGATGCGCAGCCAGACGGGCGAGAGCAGGCCCACCAGCCGCTGCGCGATGTCGAGCGTGCAGGCCTCGTGGAAGGCGCCGTGGTTGCGGAAGGCGGCGAGGTACTGCTTGAGCGACTTGCTCTCCACGATCCAGTCGGCGGGCACGTAGTCGATGACGAGGTGGGCGAAATCCGGCTGGCCGGTCAGCGGGCAGAGCGAGGTGAATTCCGGCGCCGTGAAGCGCACGCAGTAGCGCAGGCCGGGATGGGGCGCGCGCACGCGTTCCAGCACGGCCTCCTCGGGGTTCGCGGGCATCGCCGTCTGACGGCCGAGCTGCGTCAGGCCGTGATATTCGTGGTCGGGTCCGCCGCTCATGCCGCCTTCTCCTGTTCGCCTTCGCGCCAACCGGCCTCGATGCGCGCGACCGTCGCCGCGAAGGTGCCCTGCAGGATCGCCTGGCGGAGCTCCGCCATCAGGTCCTGGTAGTACTGGATGTTGTGCCAGGTCAGCAGCATCGGCCCGAGCATCTCCCCTGCCTTGAACAGGTGATGGAGATAGGCGCGGGAATGCCTTTGGCACGCCGGGCAGCCGCAATCCGGGTCGAGCGGGGAGGGATCGTCCGCATGCCGCGCGTTGCGGATGTTGAGCACGCCGCGCCGGGTATAGGCGCGCCCCGTGCGGCCCGACCGCGTCGGCATGACGCAGTCGAACATGTCGACGCCCCGCGCGACCGCGCCCACCAGGTCGGCCGGCGTGCCGACGCCCATCAGGTAGCGGGCGCTGTCGGGTGGCAGCAGGGGGCAGGTCGCTTCCAGCACGGAGAACATCGCCTCCTGCCCCTCGCCGACCGCGAGGCCGCCGACGGCGTAGCCCTCGAAGCCGATCCGCGTCAGCGCATCCACGCTTTCCGCGCGCAGGTGGGGAAAGGTGCTGCCCTGGACGATGCCGAACAGGCCGTGCCCGTCGCGCGGCACGAAGGCTTCGCGGCAGCGCGCCGCCCAGCGCATGGACAGGCGCATGGAATCCGCCGCCTGCTGCTCCGTCGCCGGGAAGGGCGTGCATTCGTCGAGGCACATGGTCACGTCCGCACCCAGCAGGCGCTGGATCTCGACGCTGCGCTCGGGCGTCAGGCGATGCTTGGAGCCGTCGACATGGCTGCGGAAGGTGACGCCGCCCTCGTCCATCTGGCGCAGGCCGGACAGCGACATGACCTGGAAGCCGCCGGAATCGGTCAGGATCGGCCCCTGCCAATCCATCATCCGGTGCAGCCCGCCCAGCCGCGCGACGCGTTCGGCCCCCGGGCGCAGCATCAGGTGGTAGGTGTTGCCGAGCACCATGCGCGCGCCGGTCGCGCGCACCGCGTCCGCCGTCATGGCCTTCACCGTGCCGGCGGTCCCGACGGGCATGAAGACCGGCGTCGGCACTTCCCCATGCGCGGTCATCAGCACGCCGGCGCGCGCCGCGCCGTCCTGCGCGCGATGTTGCCAGTGAAGGGTCATGCCGCGCGTTCCAACAGGGAGGCGTCGCCATAGGAGTAGAAGCGGTAGCCCTGCGCGACCGCATGCGCATAGGCCGCCTTCATCCGGTCGGTGCCGGAAAAGGCGCAGACCAGCATGAACAGCGTGCTCTTCGGCAGGTGGAAGTTCGTCATGAGCAGGTCTGCGGTCCGGAAGCGGTGGCCGGGCAACAGGAACAGGTCGGTCAGGCCGCGGAAGGGAAGGATCGTCCCGTCCTCCGCCGCGGCACTTTCCAGCAGGCGGAGCGCGGTGGTGCCGATGGCGACGATCCGCCCGCCCGCCGCGCGCGCGGCGTTGATGGCGGATGCCGCTTCCTCCGTCACCTCCCCCCATTCGGCGTGCAGCCGATGGGCGCGGGGATCCTCCGCGCGCATCGGCAGGAAGGTACCGGCGCCGACATGCAGCGTGACGGTCGCCCGTGCCACGCCCGCGGCGGATACGGCGTCGAGCAGGGCGGGGGTGAAGTGCAGGCTCGCGGTGGGCGCGGCGACGGCGCCGGGGCGGGCGGCGAAGATGGTCTGGTAGTCCTCCCGGTCCGCGCCGCGCGGACCTTCGGGACGGGCGATGTAGGGGGGCAGCGGCACTTCCCCCGCCTGTTCCAGCGCGGCGGCGAGGGGGGCCGGGTCCGGCCCGAAGTCGAGCCGCACGGCCCCGCCTTCCGGCGCTTCCAGCACCTTCGCGGTGCAGGTCTCCGCGCCTTCGACGGCGATCACGTCCCCTGCGCGCAGCCGACGCGCGTTGCGCACCAGCGCGTGCCAGATGCCGCCGCCCTCGGACCGGTTCAGCATGACCTCGATGCGCGCTTCCCCGCGCCTGGCATGCAGGCGCGCAGGGATGACCTTGGTGTCGTTCACCACCATCACGTCGCCGGGGCGCAGCATGGCCGGCAGGTCGCGCACGCCGGCATCGCGCGGCCCGCCGCCCGCGACGACCAGCATCCGCGCGGCATCGCGCGGCCGCGCCGGTTCCTGGGCGATCAGGCCATCGGGCAGGTCGAAGTCGAAATCGGCGGTGCGGAGGGCATCGGACACGGGCGGGCGGGTAGCCCGCGCCGCGCCGCGGCGCAACCGGCCGCGGTCAGCCGCCGCGGCGGAACTGCCAGTCCCGGACGCAGATGGGGTGCGCGTACTGCGCCGTCATTGCCCCGCCTGCGATCCGGCCGAAGAAGCGGTGCTGCCCGAAATGGATGTCGAAGCTGCCATCCGCCGCGACAGGCCCGGAAAAGCGGACATTGTCACGCGTGCTGTATTCGATGTTGAGGACGCCGCCCTGGATGGTCAGCCGGCCGTTGCGTTCAGCGTCTCCGCAGCGGCTCGAGGCCTGGCCACGCAGCAGCGTCCCGCGGCCGAGCCAGGTTCCGTCGAAGCTGGTCGTCTGGGACTGGGCACTCGGGGCGAGCAGGCCGAGGGCCAGGAGCAGGAGGATCACGCTGCGCATGGGCGGTCTCCGGGGCATCACGCCGGGGTGAGCCTAGACCGGCGCCGGGCCGATCCGCATCCGCAAACACGCCTGCCGCCCATGGCGGCATCGGGCCCCCGTCCTGCCATTCGCGCGGGCACCCGGCGCCGCATCGCCGCCCGATGCGCCAACGCGGCCCCCTCGACGCCCCCGCCCGCGCGTGGTCGAGTGCCGGAACGGTGGCCGCGCGCCAGACGCGGCCCCGCGCAACAGGAGGAGTTCGCGATGCTGCGACGCATGATGGCCGGCCTCGCCATGGCCACGGCCGCTTCCCTTCCCGCCCTGGCGCAGGCGCCGAGCCTTCCCGCCGGGCCGCCGGTGCGCATCGTGGCCGTGACGCAGCCCCTGCCGACCCAGCCGCAATACACGCGCGTCGACCAGCCGATCCTGCGCGACGCGACGGCGCAGCGCAGCAACGGGCGCATCCAGGTCACGCTCGCAACGCACGCGGAACGGAACCTCGCGGGCAACGAGATCGTCCGTCTCGTCCGCTCCGGCCAGGTCGAGATCGGCGCCGGGACGCTGACGACGCTGTCGGGCGACGTGCCGATCCTGGACGGTGTCGACCTCGCGGGCCTCGCCCCCGACATCCGCGACGCGCAGCGCATCGCCGAAGCCATCATCCCCGCCGCCAACCGCGACCTGGAGCGCTTCGGCACGCGGCTCGTGGCACTCTACCCGTTCCCCGCGCAGGTGGTGTTCTGCCGCGCGCCCTTCACCACCCTCGCCGACCTGCGCGGGCGGCGCATCCGCACCTTCGGCAACTCGCTGGTCGACTTCTTCAACACCCTCGGCGCCCAGCCGGTCAGCATCGGCTTCCCGGAAGTCTATTCGGCGCTGGAACGCGGCGTGGTCGACTGCGCCATCACCGGCTCGGGCTCCGGTGCCGCGGCGCGCTGGCCGGAGGTGACGACGCACATCTCCGCCCTGCCGGTTTCCTGGGCCGTGGCCGGCTACATGGTGAACCTGAACTGGTGGAACCGGCTCGACCCGCCGGTGCGCGCCTTCCTGGAGGCGACGATGAAGGAGGTGTCGGACGCGCAATGGGCGCTCGGCGCCGCGGCGACGCGCGACGGCATCGACTGCAACATCGGCCGCACCGCGGAATGCCGCATCCACACCGTCGCCGCCCGGCCCATGACGGAAGTCCCCGCGACGGATGCCGACCGCGCCGAGGCGCGGCGCATCTTCCGCGAGGTGGTGCTGCCCGGCTGGGTGCGCCGCTGCGGCGCGCGCTGCGGGGAGGTCTACAACGAGGTGATCGCCCCGATCTCCGGCGTGCGCTTCGGCGGGTGAGCGGCGCGATCGGGCCCGTCCCGGCGCCGCTGCGCGCGGCCCGCGCCACACGGCGCGCGGTCGCGGCGGTGGCGACGGTGATGGCGCATCTCGCCGGCTGGGCCTACATCGCGGGCGCGCTCTTCATCACCTTCGACATCTTCGCCCGCACCTTCCTCGGCTTCTCCTCCCAGGCCACGGTGGAGATCACGGGCTACCTGCTGGCGGGCGGGATTTCCTGGGCGCTGGCGCATACGCTGTTCCGGCGCGCGCATATCCGCGTCGATGTCTTCGCCAATCGCTGGCCGGTCCGGGTGCGGGCGCCGCTGCACCTGCTGGCGCTGCTGCTGCTCGGCGCGCTCGGCGTGCTGTTCGCCTGGTCGGCCTGGGAACTGGTGGACGAAAGCGCGCTGTTCGACGCGCACGACAATTCCGCGCTGCGCATCCAGCTGATCTGGCCGCAGGGCATCTGGGCCTTCGGCATCTCGGCCTTCGTGCTCGCCTGCATGGTGCTGATGCTCGAAGCCGTGCTGGCGCTGGTGGCGGGGCAGGGGGCGGCGCTCGACGGGCTGCTCGGGTCCCGCACGCTGGAGGACGAGACGGAGGAAGCGCTGGAAGCCGTCGCCATGGCGCATGAAGGCGAGGCCCCGCGCCCATGATCGCCATCGTCTTCCTGGTCGGGCTGCTCGGCGTGACCATCTTCGCCGCCGCCACCACGGGGCAGGCGCTGCCGATCCCCGAGATCCTGATGCTGATGGCGGTGTTCCTCGTCTTCTTCGGCTCGGGCGTCTACATCGCCGCCGTGCTCGGCGTGCTCGGCGTGCTGACGGGATTCATGTTCTCCGACCGGCCGTGGTGGACCTTCCTCGGCCAGACGCTCTGGGCGCCGTCGTCCAACTTCGTGCTCGTCGCCGTGCCGCTGTTCCTGCTGATGGGGGAGATCCTGCTGCGGGCGGGGCTGTCGGACCGGCTCTATCGCGCGCTGAACGTGTGGCTCAACCGCATGCCGGGGGGGCTGCTGCACACCAACATCGTCTCCTGCGCCGTGTTCTCGGCGATCAGCGGGTCGTCGGTCGCCACGGCGGCGACGATGGGATCCGTCGCGCTGCCCTATTTCCAGGACACCAAGTACAACCAGCGCATGGTGCTGGGCTCGCTCGCCGCCGGCGGGGCGCTCGGCAACCTGATCCCGCCGGGCATCACCTTCATCATCTATGGGCTGATCACCGAGACCTCGGTCGGTGCGCTGTACATCGCGGCGCTGATCCCGGCGCTGCTGGTGACGGGGCTGTTCCTGCTGGTGATCCTGGCGCACGGGCTGACGCACCCGATGGAGAAGCCCGCGCGCCTGCCGCTGGCGATGAAGCTGCGCGCGCTGGCCGACCTGGTGCCGACGCTGCTGCTGATCCTGCTCGTGCTGGGCTCGATCTATGGCGGGCTCGCCACGCCGACGGAAGCCGCGGCACTCGGCGTGGTCGGTGCCGCCGTCTTCGCCGCCTTCGAGGGCCGCCTGACCTTCCGCATGCTGAACGCGAGCGCCGAGGCGACGGCGCGCAACACGGCGCTGCTCGGCCTGATCCTGTTCGGCGCCTACCTGCTCAACTACATCCTGACGACGATCAACGTGCCGCAGGCGCTGGCGGGCATGATCGCGGGGCTGCCGATCCCGCCCTGGGGGATCATGCTCTGCATCATCGCGCTCTATGTCGCGCTCGGCACCTTCATGGAGGGCTTCTCCATGATCATCACCACCGTGCCCGTGGTGTTCCCGATCGTCGTCGCCCTCGGCTACGATCCCATCTGGTTCGGCGTGATCGTGACCATGCTGGTCGAGATCGCGCAGATCAGCCCACCCGACGGCACGGTGATGTACGTGCTGCAGGGGATGCGAAAACGCCCCGGGCCTATCACCGACGTCTTCGTCGGCGTGCTGCCCTTCCTCGGCGTCTATCTTCTCGCCGTCATCCTGCTCATGATCTTCCCCGGCCTTGCCCTCTGGCTGCCCGCCCTCATGGCCTGAACCGACCCAGGAACGCCCCGCGTGACCAGCACTGCGCCTTCCCGCCCCGTCCGCATCGCGGTCGATATCGGCGGCACCTTCACCGACCTCATGATCCTCGACGCCCGCGACGGCATCGCGCGGGCGTGGAAGACGCCGACCACGCCGGAGGACCCCTCCATCGGCCTGCTGCGCGGCGTGACGGAGGCGTCCGAACGCTTCGGCTTCGCGCTGCCGGAGGTCGGGTTGCTGCTGCACGGCACCACCATCGCGACCAATGCGGTGCTGGAACGCAAGCTGGCGAACGGCGTGCTGCTGACGACCGCGGGCTTCGAGGACGTGCTCGAGATCAACCGCCATGTCCGGCGCGACATCTACGGCCTGTCGCCGGACCCCTTCCCGACGCTGGTCCCGCGCGACCGCCGCCTTGGCGTGCCGGAGCGCATGCGCGCCGACGGCACGGCGGAGATCGCGCTCGACGAAGCCGCGATGCCGGCGCTGCTCGACCGCATCGCCGCCCTCGGCGCCGACTGCGTCGCCGTGTCCCTGCTGCACGCCTACGCCAACCCGGCGCACGAAAAGCGCGTGGCCGAGATCCTCCGCGCCGCGCGGCCGGACCTGCCCGTCTCGCTGTCCTCGGACATCTCGCCCGAGATCCGCGAATACGAGCGCACATCGACCACGGTGCTGAACGCGCTGCTGGTGCCCGTGGTGAAGGCGTATCTGGATCGGCTGGAAGCGCGCCTCGGCGAAGGTGGCTTCCATCCGCTGGTCTTCCTCGTGCAGTCCAACGGCGGCGTCTGCTCCCTGCGCATGGCGGCCGAACAGCCCGCGCGGCTGCTGCTCTCCGGCCCCTCGGGCGGGGCGCTCGCGGCCGGCCGCCTCGCGACGCTGCTGGCGCGACCGAACCTGGTCGCGGTCGACATGGGCGGCACCTCCTTCGACGTCTCCGTCGTGCAGGACGGGCGCGTGGCCGTCATCACCCAGGGCGAGATCGACCGGCTGCCGGTGCGCCTGCCGATGGTCGAGATGCGCACCATCGGCGCCGGCGGCGGATCGATCGCCGCGGTCGATGCCGGCGGGCGGCTGACGGTCGGCCCGCGCAGCGCCGGCGCGCGGCCCGGCCCCGTCTCCTACGGCCGCGGCGGGACGGAACCGACGGTGACGGATGCGAACCTCGCCCTCGGCCGGCTCGACCCGGATTTCTTCCTGGGCGGGATGATGAAGCTCGACATGCCGGGCACGCGCGCCGCGCTGGATGCGCGCGTGGGCGGCCCGCTCGGCCTCGGCGTGGAGCAGGCGGCGGAGGGCATCCTGACCGTCACCAACGCCAATCTCGGCGCGGCGATCCGGCTTTCGCTGTTCGAGAAGGGGCTCGACCCGCGCGATTTCTGCCTGCTGTCCTTCGGCGGCGCGGGCGGGCTGCATGCGACGGAGGTCGCGGCCGAACTCGGCATCACCGAGGTCGCCTTCCCGCGCGAGCCCGGCACGCTGTCCGCCTACGGCATCCTGTTCTCCGACCTGACGCAGGACATCGCGCGGTCGCGCGTGATGCGCGCGGAAGCCGGGAGCCTGCCGCGCCTGGGCGAGACGATCGCCGCGCTGCGGGCCGAAGCCGATGCGCGGCTCGCCGCCGATGGGATCGAGGCCGGGCGGCGCCGCATCGCGATCGCCGCCGACATGCGCTACCACGGCCAGGCCTTCGAGCTGCTGGTGCCCTGGGGCGAGATCGCATCCCCCGATGCCGGCGACCTCGCCGCACTGGTCGAGGATTTCCACGCCATGCACCGGCAGCGCTTCTCCTACGCCAATCCCGGCGACGCGGTGGAGATCGTCACGCTGCGCGCCATCGCGACCGGGTTGCTCGACAAGCCCGAGCCCGCCGACCCGCCGCCGGCTGGCCGCCCCGCCCGCAAGGGCACGCGCCGCGTCTTCGAGGGCGGCGCCTGGCGGGAGGTGCCGGTCTGGGACCGCGACGCCATGACGGCGTCCGACCTCATCGAAGGCCCCGCCGTGGTGGAGGAAGCCTTCGCCACCCACTGGATCACCCGCGGCTGGACGGCGTCGCTCGGCGCCGCGGGCACATTGATGGCGCGGAGGAACACGCCATGACGCTCGGCCCGATCGAGATCGAGGTCATCCGCAACGCGCTGACCGCCGCGGCGGCCGAGATGGACATCACCATCTGGCGCACCAGCCGCAGCACCATCGTGCGGGAGCTGCTCGACTATTCCACCGCGGTATTCGACGCGGAGGGCAACAACGTCGCGCAGTCGGCGCGCATCCCGCAGCACCTGAATTCGATGGGCGCGGCGCTGCGCACGCTGCTCGACCGCTTCGTCAACGCCGACGAATGGGGCGCGGACGACGTGGTCGCGACCAACGACCCCTATTGCGGCGCGCAGCATTTGAACGACGTGCTGGTGTTCAAGCCGGTGATGCATGAGGGGCGCCGCGTCGCCTATGTCGGGGCGCTCTGCCACCACATCGACATGGGGGGCATGGCGCCGGGATCCTACGCCGCCACGGCGACCGAGGTGTTCCAGGAAGGGCTGCGCATCCCGCCGCTGAAGCTGATCGAGAACGGGCGGCTGAACCGCGCGGTCTGGGAGATGATCGGCCAGAACGTCCGCAAGCCTGCCCTGATGCTGGGGGACCTGCAGTCGCAGCTGGCGTCGCTCGATGTCGGCGCCGCGTCCATCCGCCGCCTCGCCGCGCGCTACGGCGCGGCGGGACTGGTCGAGGCCACAGGAAAAATCCTCGACATGAGCGAGGCGGCGATGCGTGCCGCGATCCGCGGCATGCCCGATGGCCGCTACGAGTTCGAGGATTTCCTCGACGAGGATGGCGTCTCCGGCGAACCCGTCCGCCTGCACGCCGTGCTGACCGTGAAGGGTGACGAGATCGAGGTCGACGTGACCGGCTGCGCCGACCAGCAGCGCGGCCCGATCAACTGCACCCCCGCCATGTCCAACTGCGCGGTCTACTATTCCATCATCGCCGCGACGGATGGCGCCATGCCGGCCAATGCCGGCTGCTACCGGCCCATCCGCATCATCCACCGGGAGGGCAGCGTCACGTCCTGCCGCGCGCCCGCGTCCGTCGCGCATCGCGTCGCCGTCTCCCACCGCCTGGCGAACGTCATGTTCGGCTGCCTGCACCAGGCCCTGCCGGACCGCATGCCGGCGGCCTATTACGGCGGGTCCTATGTCGCGACCTTCCAGACGGAAGCGGCCGACGGAGGGCGCGAGGTGCTGGTCGAGATCGAGATCGGCGGCACCGGCGCGTCGCCGGCCAAGGATGGCGTGAACGCCTGGTCCTTCGGCATGCACAACAACGCCAACATCCCGGTCGAGATGATCGAGAGCCAGATGCCGCTGACCATCACGCGCTACGGACTCAAGCCCGGCTCGGGCGGGGCGGGCAAGCATCGCGGCGGGCTCGGCCTGTATCGCGAATGGCGCGTCGACAGCCCCGCCGGCGTCTTCACCGCGAACATGGACCGCTTCCGCTTCCCGCCCTACGGGCTCGCCGGCGGCGGGCCGGGCAGCCTCGGGCGGTTGGTGCGCATCCGCGACGGTGTCGAGACGCCGATCGCGCCGAAATCCGACGGCGTCCGGCTGCTCAAGGGCGACATCGTGCGGCTGGAGACATCCGGCGGCGGCGGCTTCGGCGACCCGGCGGCGCGCGATGCGGCGGATGCGGCGCGGGATGCGGCCCTCGGCTACGCATGACGGGCTTCGACCCGCGCACCCATCGCGTGGTTCCCGACCAGCGCTGGTTCGAGGATTTCGCCGTGGGCGAGCGCTTCGTCCTGCCCAGCCGGACGATGACGGAGGCGATCTTCCTCGCCTTCCAGGCCGCGTCGGGGGACAACCATCCCGTCCACTACGACGCGGAATACTGCCGCGCGCGCGGCATGCCGCACATGCTCGCGCACGGCTTCCAGGTGGCGATCCAGACGGCCGCCGGCGCGGGCCTGTTCCCGCACATGGTGGAGGAAAGCCTCAAGGGCTTCCTCGACCAGTCGAGCCGCTTCCTCCACCCGGTCTTCGTGGGCGACACGCTCTACCCGGCGCTCGAGGTCGATGAACTGACGCCGCAGCGCACCACCGGCATCCTCGGACTGCGCAGCACCGTCCACAACCAGGCGGGCACGCTGGTCATGGACGGCCGTCAGCGCTACCTGCTGCGCAAGAGGAACGCCTGAAAGGAAGCACGCGCATGGCCCGCATCCCCTACGCTGACCCGTCCCTGCCGGAACACCGCGACGCCGCGGAGGCGATCCGCGCGTCGCGCAAGAAGATCGGCCATCTGCACCGGATGCTGCTGCACGCCCCGCCGATCGCGGCCGGCTGGATCACGATGTTCGACGCCATCCGCTGGAACTCGACCCTGTCGGGCAAGCTGCGGGAGATGGTGATCTGCCGGATCGCCGCGATCAACGGCGCTTCCTACGAATGGGCCGCGCATGCGCCGATCGCGCTGGCCGAAGGCATGACGCAGGCGCAGCTCGACGCGCTGCCGGCCTGGGAAGGCAGCGCGCTGTTCGATGCGACGGATCGCGCGGTCCTCGCCTATTGCGATGCCATGACGCGGCTGGTCCATGTGCCGGACGATGTCGCGGCCGCGGTGCGCGAGATATTCCCGCCGCGGCAGCTGGTGGAGCTGACCGCGACGATCGCCGGCTACAATTGCGTCTCCCGCGTGCTGGAGGCGCTGCACATCAACGGCGCGGACCCGCTGCCGGAGGCCTAGGTCAGTCGGCCGCGCGCAGCCCCGCGCTCTCGATCAGGGAGCGGAACTTCTCGCTCTCCGCGCGGGAGAAGGCGGCGAACTCCGCGCGGTTGCGATAGAGGATGGGCTGCGCGACGCGGGTCATGCCGGCGACGACCTCCGCGTTGCGCATGGTCCGCTCGCAGGCCGCTTCGAGTCGCTGGAGCACCGGCTCCGGCGTCCCGGCCGGGGCATAGAGGCCCGACCAGATCGAGTAGACGAGGTCGAAGCCCTGTTCGCGCATCGTCGGCACCTCCGGGAAGTCCGGATTGCGGCGCTCGGTCAGGAAGGCGATCGGGTGCAGGTCGTATTGCCGGATCAGCAGCGTCTGGTCGGTGAACAGCTGCACCTGCCCCTGCTGGAAGGCCAGCATCACCTGGCCGGACCCGCCATAGGGGATGTGGTTCATCTCGATGGTCGCCAGCCGCATCAGCGCGATCATCGAGATGTGCGGGATGCTGCCCGCGCCCGTCGAGGCGAAGGGAAAGCCCTGCCCCTGCGCCCGGGCGCGCGCCACCACATCGGCGACGGTCCGCAGGCCCGAGGTCTTGGGCGTCATCATCACCACCGGGCTGTCGGCCACCTGGCAGACCGGCGCGAAGCTATCCAGCGTGTAGGTCAGGCCGCGCCGGAAATGCGGCTGGATCGCCACCGGCCCGACCGGCGTCATCAGCAGCGTCTGGCCGTCCGGTCGCGCGCGGGCGGCTTCCGCCGTGCCGATCGTGCCCGCCGCGCCGACCGCGTTGCGCACCACGACGGCCTGCCCGAGGGAAGCCGCCATCTCGCTCTGCATCAGCCGCGCGACGATGTCGCTCGGGCCGCCGGCCGCGAAGTTGACGATCATCTGCACCTGGGCCCGCGCCGGCGGCGCGGACGTCAGCAGCAGCGCCGCGGCCGCGGCGAGCATCCCTCGGATCATGCGCTTCCTCCCGCCCGCCTTGGTGGCGGGTCATGGAGGAAAGGCTAGACCCGGGACGTCTTGTTGCGGAAGCGGGACCCGCCGGCGCCGCCGATCACGCCCGCCATCATCGCGAGCGCGGCCAGGCTGTTGCGGCGGCTGGACCCCTTGAGGGGAATTCGCATCAGCTCCCCGGTCTGCGACCGGAGGTGAAGCTCGGCTCCGGCGGCGCTTTCGATCAGCACCACGGAACGCACGGAATCCGCCGAAGGCGGAGGGGAGGCGAGGGCGGTCATTTTCGGCCTCACTGAACCAGATGTCGCCGGCTTGTTCCGGCATGACGAGCAAAGCGCGCAGTGAGTTTCAACCGGGTTAACGCAACGGCTTGCCCACGGAATTTTTGCGCCGCAGCATGGCAGGGACAGGAGACCCCACCCATGCCGCGCATCGATGCCGAGCGTTTCCTCAAGGACCTGAACGACCTCCGGAAGATCGGGGCGTACAAGACCGGCGTCCATCGCCCGACCTATTCGCCGCAGGACATGGAGTCGCGGCGCTGGCTGATGGAACGCCTCGCCGAATGCGGGCTCGAGCCCTCCATCGACGGCATCGGCAATGTCTATGGCCGGCACAAGGGGCCGGGGCCGCATCTGCTCGTCGGCAGCCATATCGAAAGCCAGAACCAGGCGGGCTGGCTCGACGGCGCGCTCGGCGTCGTGGCCGGCGTGGCGCTCGCGCGCGCCGGCCTGCCCGTCGATGTCTGCGCCTTCGCCGATGAGGAAGGGCATTTCGAAGGCGGCTTCCTCGGATCGCGCTCCATCATCGGCGAACTCTCGGAAGACGAGATCGACCGATCCCGCAGCCGCAACGACGGCCAGCCGCTGCGCGAGGCCCTCGCCGCCGCGGGCCTCGCCGGCAAGCCGCGCATGCAGCTCGAACCCGGCCGCCACAAGGGCTTCTTCGAGATGCACATCGAGCAGGGCACGCAGCTCGAATCGCGCGGGCTGCGCGTCGGCGTCGTCACCGGCATCGTCGCCATCTGGCAGTGGCTTATCCGCTTCGAAGGCCAGCAGGACCACGCCGGCGGCACCACCATGGCCGAGCGCAAGGATGCTGGCCTGTCCGCCGTCCGCCTGCTCGCCGCCATCGACGCCGAATTCCCGCGCGTCTGCGGCGAACGCTCCACCTGGACCACGGGGCGCATCAGCCTCGAGCCCGGCGCGCCATCCATCATCCCGGGCAGCGCGGAGGTGCTCTTCCAGTTCCGCGACGTCTCGACCGAGGTGCTGGAACGGATGGAAGCCACGCTCCGCCGCCTCGTGCAGGAGAGCAACCGGCGCGAGAAATGCCCCGCGACGCTGATCCAGAAATCCCGCGCGACCCCCGCGATCTGCGACCCCGGCATGATGGCCGCCCTCGCCACGGCCGCCGAGGCCGAGGCACCGGGCGCCTGGACGCGCATGCCTTCCGGCGCGGGCCACGACGCGCAGTACATCGCCAAGCGCATGCCGGCGGCGATGCTGTTCACGCCCTCCATCGGCGGCATCAGCCACCATTGGGCGGAGGATACGAAGGAGGAGGACCTCGCGCTGTGCTGCCAGGTGCTGGCGAGCGCGGCGCAGAATTTCCTCAAGGCCTGAAGAAGAACCAAGGGGGAGGGAACTCCCCATTGGGACCCCCTCCTTCCTTTCCGATTTGCGCTGAACCGCCTACGCGGCGGGTGCACCGAAGCGGCGCGGGGCCATCGGGAAGGAATAGAGGCGCTCGGCGCCGAGCAGGAACACCCGCGCGCCGCGCGGGAACAGGGATGCAACGGCCTGCTCGCCCACATCGAGGCCGCCGGTGAAGGCGCCGAAGGCCGGCAGCAACAGCCGTCGCCCATCCGCGACGAAGCAGGGGCGCACCACGCCGCCCACGCGCGTCGGCGCCATCGCCTTGGGATGCAGGTGGCCGGCCACCTCGCCGGCCGCGCGCGCCTGCGGCACATGGCGGAACACCAGCGGGCCCTCCGCCAGTTCCGCCACTGCCGCACCCGGCAGCCCGGCGGGCGGGGAGGGGTCGTGGTTGCCGGCGACCCACACCGCATCCACCCCCGACAGCGCGTGGGCGAGCGCGCTTCGCTCCGCCTCGCCAAGCCGCGCGGCGCCGTCATCGTCGTGGAAGGAATCGCCCAGGAACACGACGCGTTCGGGGCGGTAGCGCCGCAGCAGCGGCAGCAGGCGCGACAGCGTCTCCCGCGTGTCATAGGGCGGCAGCAGCCGCCCGCGCGCGGCGAAGGAACTGCCTTTTTCGAGATGCAGGTCGGCCACGCATAGCAGGCGCCGCGCCGGCCAGTGCAGCACGCCCGACGGGTCGAGCATCAGCCGCTCGCCCGCCATGTGGACCGGCGCCGCGCGCATCAGCCCGTCACCATGCGCGGCGCCGACCGCCGGTACTTCGAACGCCGCTTCTCCCGCGCGACCGATGTGCCGCGCACCGGCACCTGCTCCGTCACCTCGGCCAGCACCTCGGAGAAATGCTCCGCGCCATCGGTCGCTTCCTCGACCAGCGCGGCGGCTTCGGCGAGCAGCGCATCCTCCGCCCCGCCCGCCACCCATTCGCGCCCTTCCTCGATCAGCGCGGGCACGGCGAGCGGCGAGACGCGGTCGAGCACGCGGTGCCGGATGCGCCCCTTCACGCGCGCGAGCAGGGTCGCGATGCGCGCCACGTCGGTCAGCCCCTGCGCCGCTTCCGCCCGCGTCGCACGCAGCAGGATGTGGTCCGGCTGGTGCCGGCGCAACACGTCGTAGACCAGGTCCGAATTCATCGTCATCTGCCGGCCCGACTTCTCCTGCCCCGGATGGTTCTTCTCGATCAGCCCGGCGATGGTCGCGACATTGCGGAAGGTCCGGCGCAGCATCGAGGATTCCGCGAGCCATTCCTCCATCTCGTCGCCCAGGATGTCCTCGGCGAAAAGATCCTCCATGTCGGTCGGCTCGAAGGCCGACCAGACGGTCAGCACATAGTCCGTCCCGACATAGCCGAGCGGCCCGAGCCCGCGCCGTTCCATCCGCTTCGTCACGAGCATCCCCAGCGTCTGGTGCGCGAGCCGTCCCTCGAAGGTGTAGGCCACCAGGAACCACTTGCCGCCGCGCGGGAAGGTCTCGACCAGCAGCCCGTCCCGCGGCGGCAGTTCCGACCGCAGGCGCTGCAGCCGCAGCCATTCCCGCACCGGCTCCGGCAGGTGCTTCCAGCGGCGCGGGTCGGACAGGATGGCGCGCACCCGCGCGGCGAGATGCGTCGTCAGCGGCATCCGCGCCCCGGCATAGACCGGCACGCGCGGCTCGCCTTCCCCGCCGCGGCTGACGATCACCGCGGCCGGCTCCAGCCGCTCGTAGCGGAGCACCTGGCCGCCGAACAGGAAGCAGTCCCCTGCTTCGAGGGTGGAGACGAACCACTCCTCCACCTCCCCCACCACGCCGCCGCCGCGCAGCCGCACCTTGAGCATCGGCGTCTCGACGATGGTGCCGAGGTTCATGCGCAGTTGCCGCGCGACGCGCGCGTCCCGCACATGCAGCATCCCCTCCGCGTCGCGGAACAGCCGGCGGAAGCGCTCATAGGCGGCGAGCGCGTAGCCGCCATCCTCGACGAAGCGCACCACGTCGTCGAAGTCCCGCCGCGACAGCCCGGCATAGGGCCCGGCGCGCGTCACCTCGGCATACAGCGCATCCGGGTGGAAGGGCGCGGAACAGGCCATGGCCAGCACATGCTGCGCCAGCACGTCGAGCCCGCCGGGGCGCGGCGGTTCGCCATCCAGTTCGCCCGCTTCGACCGCTTCGGTCGCGGCGACGCATTCCACCACCTCGAAGCGGTTGGCCGGCACCAGCACGGCGCGCGATGGCTCGTCCATCCGATGGTTCGCGCGGCCGACGCGCTGCAGCAGGCGGGAGACGCCCTTGGGCGCGCCGACCTGGATCACCTGGTCCACATCGCCCCAGTCGATGCCGAGGTCGAGCGAGGCCGTCGCCACCACGGCGCGCAGCCGTCCCTCCGCCATCGCGGCTTCCACCTTCCGCCGCAGGCCGATCTCCAGGCTGCCGTGATGCATGCCGATCGGCAGCGCGGCCTCGTTCAGCCGCCAGAGCGCTGCGAAGACCAGTTCCGCCTGCGCCCGCGTGTTGACGAACACGATCGTCACGCGCGCGCCCTCGATCCGCGCCAGGATCTCGGGCGCGGAGGCGAGGCCCATATGCCCGCCCCAGGGCAGCCGGCCTTCGGGCAGTTGCAGGTCGAAGACGGGTGCCGCGCCGCCCTTGGTCTCGACCAGCCGCACATCCTCCGCCCGCGCGGTCGGCGACAGCCAGGCGCGCAGCGGACCGGGATGCGCGACGGTCGCCGAAAGCCCCACGCGCCGCGCGCCGGGCGCG
Organism: Roseomonas nitratireducens; assembly: GCF_017813355.1. GTDB lineage: Bacteria > Pseudomonadota > Alphaproteobacteria > Acetobacterales > Acetobacteraceae > Neoroseomonas > Neoroseomonas nitratireducens. The sequence goes on along the minus strand of NZ_JAGIYZ010000010.1, from coordinate 115,712 downwards.
AGCGCCGCCAGCCGAGCCATGCACAACGCCAACTGGTCGCCGCGCTTGGTGCCCGCCAGCGCATGCGCCTCGTCCACGATGATCGCGGCGAGCCCCCGGAACATCTCCGGCGCGTCGGGCAGGGAGAGCAGCAGCGTCAGGCTTTCCGGCGTCGTCAGCAGCATCTGCGGCGGGCGTTCGCGCTGCCGGGCGCGGCGGTTGACCGGCGTGTCGCCGGTGCGCGTCTCGATGCGGATCGGCAGGCCCATCTGCTCGACGGGCAGGGTCAGGTTGCGCGCGATGTCCACCGCCAGCGCCTTGAGCGGCGAGACATAGAGCGTGTGCAGCCCTTCCCGCGGCCGCGCCGCCAGGTCCACGAGCGAGGGCAGGAACCCCGCCAGCGTCTTGCCGCCGCCGGTCGGCGCCAGCAGCAGGACGTTCTCCCCCCGCCCCGCGGCATCGAGCAGCGCCATCTGGTGCGGCCGCGGCGTCCAGCCGCGCGCGGCGAACCAGCCGGCGAAGGGTTCTGGCAATGTTCTCATTCGCGGGGCAATATGGCGGCGCTTCCACGCGCCGGGAAGGCGCCCAGATACGCCCCGTGACAGCACCCCACCCCGAGACCTGGCTGAAGGTCACGCCATCCGGCCTGTTCTGCGAGCCGGGCGGCTTCTTCATCGACCCGACCCGCGCCGTGGACCGCGCCGTGATCAGCCATGGCCATTCCGACCATGCGCGCCCGGGCCACGCCCATGTGCTGGCCACGGCCGAAACGCTCGCCATCATGACCGCGAGGATGGGGGAGGGCAGGGCGGGCGTTGCCCAGCAGGCGCTGGGCTTCGGCGAGACCCTGGTCGTCAACGGCGTGCGGGTCTGGCTGCGCCCGGCCGGGCATGTGCTGGGCTCGGCGCAGATCTGCATGGAATGGCAGGGATCCCGCGCCGTCGTCTCGGGCGACTACAAGCGCCGGCCGGACCCGACCGCGGCGGGCTTCGAGCCCGAGCCCTGCGACGTCTTCGTCACCGAGGCGACCTTCGCGCTGCCCGTCTTCCGCCACCCGCCGGCGGAAGCCGAGATCGCGCGCCTGCTGCGGTCCGTCGCGCTGTTCCCGGAACGGACGCATGTCGTCGGCTGCTATTCGCTGGGCAAGTGCCAGCGGCTGGTAGCACTTCTGCGGCAGGCCGGCTGGGACCGGCCGATCCACCTGCACGGCGCGCATGTCGCGCTGTGCCGCCTGTACGAATCGCTCGGCGTGCCGCTTGGCATGCTGCGCACGGCGACGGTCGCGAAGAAGGAGGAGCTGAAGGGCGCGATCGTGCTCGCGCCGCCCTCCGCGGTCGCGGATCGCTGGGCGCGGCGGCTCGCCGAACCCGTGGTCGCCGTCGCCTCCGGCTGGATGCGCGTGCGTCAGCGCGCGCGGCAGGGCGGCGTCGAATTGCCGCTGGTCATTTCCGACCACGCCGATTGGGACGAGCTGCTCGCCACCGCCGAGGACGTCCAGGCCCCCGAGATCTGGGTGACCCATGGGCGGGAGGATGCGCTGATCCACGCCCTGTCCTTGCGTGGCATCCGCGGCCGCGCGCTGCACCTGGTCGGACGCGGCGATGAGGAGGAGGACACGGACGCGGCGGAGGCGCCCGCCGCATGAGCCTGCCCGCCTTCGCCGAACTGCTCGAACGCCTGGTCTTCACCCCCGGCCGCAACGCCAAGCTCGCCCTGCTCGGCCAGTGGTTCGCGGGCCAGCCCGACCCGGATCGCGGCATCGGCCTCGCCGCGCTGACCGAGGAGCTGACCTTCGCCGCCGCCAAGCCCGCCATGATCCGGGAGCTGGTCGCGGCGCGCACCGATCCGGAGCTGTGGCGGCTCTCCTACGACTATGTGGGCGACATGGCGGAGACGGTGGCGCTGATCTGGCAGCCGCGTGCCGGCATCAACGCGCCGCCGCCGACGCTCGGCGACATCGTCGCGGCGCTGGAGACCACGCCGAAATCAGACATCCCCGCGCTGCTCGCGGGCTGGCTCGACACGCTCGATGCCGGCGGGCGGCTCGCGCTGATCAAGCTGCTGACCGGGGGGATGCGCGTGGGCGTGTCGGCACGGCTGGCCCGCGTGGCGCTGGCCGAATGGTCGGGCCAGAAGGTCGAGGCGATCGAGGAGGTCTGGCACGGCGTCGCACCCCCCTACGCGCCGATCTTCGCCTGGCTCGAAGGCCGCGCCCCCGCACCCGACCCGCGCGATTCGCCGGTGTTTCGCCCGCTGATGCTCGCCCACCCGCTGGAGGCACCGGACCTCGCCGCGCTGCGCGCGGAGGATTGGCGCGCGGAATGGAAATGGGACGGCATCCGCGTGCAGCTCACCGCCGGGCCCGGCGGGCGGCGGCTCTGGTCGCGGGGCGGGGAGGACATCTCCGCCGCCTTCCCGGAAATCCTCGCGGCGATGGAGTTCCACGGGGTTCTGGATGGCGAGTTGCTCGTGGTGCGGGATGGCGAGGTCGCACCCTTCGCCGACCTCCAGCAGCGGCTCAACCGGAAGTCGGTGACGGCGAGGATGCAGCGCGACTTCCCCGCCGCCGTGCGCCTGTACGATCTGCTGTTCGAGGGGGCGGAGGATCTCCGCCCGCTGCCCTTCGACGCGCGCCGCGCGCGGCTGGAAGCCTGGCACGCGCGCACCGCGCCGGCGCGGATGGATGTCTCGCCGCTCGTGCCCTTCGATAGCGTCGATGCGCTGTCCCGCATCCGCGACGGCGCGCGCGCCGCGTCGATCGAAGGGCTGATGCTCAAGCGCGCAGACGCGCCCTATCTCGCCGGGCGCACCAAGGGGCTGTGGTGGAAGTGGAAGCGGGACCCGCTGACGGTCGATGCCGTGCTGATGTACGCCCAGCGCGGCCACGGCAAGCGCAGCAGCTTCTATTCCGACTACACCTTCGGCGTTTGGCGGGAGGACGGGGAACTGGTGCCGATCGGCAAGGCCTATTCCGGCTACACGGACGATGAACTCGCCTGGCTCGACAAGTGGATCAGGAACAACACCGTCAACCGCTTCGGCCCGGTGCGGGAGGTCGAGCGCGGCCTGGTGCTGGAAGTCGCCTTCGACGCGGCGCAGCTGTCCAGCCGGCACAAATCGGGCGTGGCGCTGCGCTTCCCGCGCATCGCGCGCATCCGCCGCGACAAGCCGGCGGAGGAGGCGGACCGGCTGGAGGCCGTGATGGCGCTGATCGGCGACCGCCCCGCCGATTGACCGCCTCCTGGCCGCATGGTGCGCTGCGCCCGCCAGAACCCAGGGGAAACGCATCCATGCCCATCGCACCCAACCTCGCCCGCCGGCGGCTCGAAAAGGGCGAACTCGCCCTCGGCTTCGGCGTGCACCACCTGCGCACGCCCGCGGTCGGGCTGATCGCCGCGGCGTCGGGCTTCGACTGGCTGTTCATCGACATGGAGCACGGCGCGATGAGCGTCGACGACGCCACGCGCATGTGCATGGCGGCGCTCAGCCAGGGCGTCACGCCGATCGTGCGCTGCTGTAAGGACGCGCTGTTCGAGGGCACGCGCTGCCTCGACAACGGCGCGATGGGCGTCGTCGTCCCGCATGTGGACAACGCGGCGGAAGCCGAGACCGTGGTGCGCGCCTTCCGCTACCCGCCCGTGGGCGAACGTTCCTGGGGCGGGCCGCCGGCGCAGTACGGCTTCGTCGTGAACGACACCGCGGCCGCGCAGCGCGAACTGAACGCCGAGATCCTGATCACGGTGATGATCGAAACGCCCGAGGCCGTCGCCAACGCCGCCGCCATCGCCGCGGTGCCCGGCGTGGACTGCCTGATGATCGGCACCTCGGACCTGACGGCGTCCATGGGCATCGCGGGGCAGATCGGCCACCCGGACGTGCGCGCGGCCTATGCGAAGGTGGCCGATGCCTGCAAGGCGGCGGGGAAGCACATGGGCATGGGCGGCGTCTACGACGAGAAGGTGGCGCCGGACTACATCGCGCTCGGCGCGCGCTTCCTGCTCAGCGGGTCCGACCACGCCTTCCTGATGGCCGGCGGCGGGGCGCGGGCGAAGTTCCTGCGCGGGCTTCAGGGCTGACCGGCCGCGCCCGGCGGCATGGCGCGCGACGGTCGCGCGGCGTGCCGCCGGGGCCCGCAATAGTTTGTAATTGCGACGCGTTCGCAATTGGACTTGCGAGCGGTTCGCAATCGGTTTAGCAAGCCGGCACACGCCAGACGGGACCACGCCATGCATCGCCGGAACCTCCTTGCCCTGCCCGCCGCCTTCGCCGCCGGCGCCCTCGCCCGGCCGGCGCTGGGGCAGGAGCGGACGCTCAACCTCTATTCCTCCCGCCACTACGACACCGACCGTGCGCTGTATGACGGCTTCACGGCCGAGAGCGGCTACCGCATCCGACTGATCGAGGGCGATGCCGACCAGCTCATCGCCCGCATCCAGTCCGAGGGCGCGAACACGCCGGCCGACGTGCTGATCACCGTCGACGGCGCGCGGCTCGCCCGCGCGGTCGCGGCCGGCATCCTCGCCCCCACGCGGTCCGATGTCCTGGCCGGGCGCGTGCTCGCCAGCCTGCGCGACCCGGAGGGGCAGTGGTACGGCGTCTCCCGCCGCGCCCGCGTGGTCATGTACGACAAGACGAAGGGCCGCCCGGTGGGGCTCGAGCGCTACGAGGACCTCGCGAAGCCCGAGTTCCGCGGCCAGATCCTCGTCCGCGCCGCGGCGCATCCCTACAACACCTCGCTGATGGCGAGCATCCTGGTCGCGAACGGCGAACAGGCGGCGGAGGCCTGGGCGCGCGGCGTGGCGCAGAACATGGCCCGCCCGCCGCAGGGCGGGGACACGCCGCAATTCCAGGCCGTGGTCGCCGGCGTCGGTGCGCTGGCCATCGCCAACACCTATTACCTGGCGCGCTTCGGCGCTTCCCAGAACCCGGCGGAGAAGGCGCTCTACGACCGGATCGGCGTGATCTTCCCCAACCAGGGCGCGGGCGACCGCGGCACGCATGAGAACGTCTCCGGCGCCGGCGTGGTGCGCAATTCCTCCCGCCGCGAGGTCGCGCTGAAGTTCATCGAATACCTGACCGGTCCGCGTGCGCAGGAGATGTTCGCCAACGGCAATTTCGAATACCCGGTCGTCGCCGACGTCGCGCCGCATCCCGCACTCGCAGCACTCGGCACCTTCCGCGCCGATGTGCTGAACGCACAGCGCTACGGCGCGCTCGCGCCGCAGGCGCTGCAGATCATGCAGCGCGCCGGCTGGCGCTGAACGCGTGACGGCGCAGGCGGAGGAGATCGTCTGCGACTGCAACCGGCTGACGCGCGCGGACATCGCGCGCGCCATCGCCGCCGGCGCGCGCCGCCCGACCGAGGTCTACGAAGGCTGCGGCCGCGCCGCGCAATGCGGCCGCTGCCTCGACGTCATCCGGGCGATGCTGGCGGCGGCGCGGCGCTGATGCCCGGCCGACAAAGGTGGGACCTTTGTCGGCCGGGCATCAGTCATTGGTTTCGCGCGCGGCCGCCCCACCAACCCCGCGCGCCATACCGCCCGGCCAAAGGTCAGACCTTTGGCCAGGCGGTATGAGCGCGGCCGCCGCGGCGGCGAAGCGCGCCGGGTCGGCGATCACGCGCGGCACCTTGTGCTGCCCGCCCAGCTTGCCCTGCGCGCGCATCCAGGCGGCGAAGGCGCCGGGCGGCAGGATCGCGACCTCGGGCGGGGCCATCTGCGCGCCGTCCCGGTGCACCGCGTAGTCGTCGTTTGCGGCGCGCAGCGCGGCATCGATCGCGGCGGAAAGCCGCGGCGCGGCGTCGGACGGCACCGCGCCCGCGGCCTCGACGCACCAGCGATGCCGCCCGAGGCTGCCCACGAATTCCGGCCCGACCATGTATTCCGCGACGGCGAGGCCGATCCCCCGCGCCGCCTGCATGATCGCCGCCTCGATCTCCTCCCCCGCCAGGTGTTCGCCGAAGGCCGACAGCGTCCAGGAGGTCCGCCCCGTCACCAGCAGCCGCGGCGGCGCGCGATCGACGAAGCGCACCGTGTCGCCCAGCACGTAGCCGAACAGCCCTGCGCAGGAGGACACCACCACGGCGTACTCCACGCCCGTCTCGACCGTCGCCGCCCAGTGGCGCGCGGGCGTCGCGGCGTCGAGTTCCTCCACGGGCACGAATTCGAAGAAGCAGCCACGGTCGAGGTTGAGGCGCATGCCCTCGCCCTCGCCCCGGTCGGCGATGGCGACGAAGCCCTCGCTCGCCGGATAGACCTCCCGCGTCGCGCAGCCGGAAGGCAGGAAGGGCGCGAGCCGGTCGCGATAGGGCCCCCAGGCGATCCCGCCATGGATCAGCAATTCGAGCGCGGGCAGCGGCGCCATGCCGTGCCGCGCGGCGAGCCGCTCGAACAGCAGCAGCAGCCAGGATGGCGTGCCCGAGACCATGCGGATCTCCCGCGCCGGCGCCTCGGCCGCGAGCCGCGCGAGCTTCGCGTCCCAATCGGCCAGCAGCGCGAGGTCTTCCGGCGGCCAGGACCAGCGGCGTAGGGCGGAGGGCACCTCATGCGCCGCGATGCCCGACAGGTCGCCCTCCCGCACGCCCGGCGCGACCTCGCGCAGATCCGTCGATCCGCCGAGCATGAAGGACAGCCCGCCGAAGGGCCGCGCGCGCGGGTTCGCTGCCAGGTGCCAGGCCAGCGTGTCCAGCGCCGCGCCGCGATTGGCGCGCACCATCTCCCGCGTCACCGGGATGCGCTTCGTGGTGCCCGAGGTGGTGCCGGAGGAGAGCGCGAGATAGGGTGTGCGCCCCGGCCAGAGCACGCCTTCCAGCACCGGCAGCGCGGCGGCTAGGTAGTCCGCGTGCAGCGCTTCGTACCGCCGCAGCGGCACGGCGTGCTGGAAGTCGGCGACCGAGCGGATGCCGGCGAAGCCGTGGTCGCGGCCGAAGCGCGTGCCCGCGGCGTGACGCACCAGGGACAGCAGCAGCCTTTCCTGCTCCGCCGCCGGGTCCATGGCGCGCAGCCGGCGCAGCCGGGCCGCGACATAGGCCTTGAGGTAGGGCGTGGAATCGAAGGGGATGCTCATCGCCGCGGTTCCAGCCGTGTTGCACGCGGGAAGTCGCGCGCGACCGTCTCCGGCCGCAGGGGAATGCGGATGGATCGCCGTTCCCGCCACATCGGCACCTGGTCCGCGAAGGCCGCCGAGCCGAGCCAGCCATCCTGCCCGCCCCACAGCACGAACCAGTTCGCGTCCGGGTCCGCCATGTCGCTGACATGCCGCGCCATGGATCCGAAGGCCGCGACATGGCGCCCGGTGACGAGGCCGTGGCTGGTCTTCATCGGCGTCTCCCGCGATCCGCCGACGGGGAAGTCGCCATAGGCGAAGGCGCCGCCGACCACGGGCAGGTTCACCAGCCAATGGGAGACGCGCAGCCGGTGCATCTCCCCCCATGTGCCGAGCGCCGCGAAGTCCGTCGCGGCGACGCCCGCGGCCTGCCGCAGCACGGCGGCGCGGCGTTCCGGCGGCAGGGCGTCGAGGTCGCGCAGCAGGAAGGACGTCAGGAAATTCCACTGGCTTTCCGGCGCGCGGCGGTTGCCGGTCTCGCCCTGCCGTTCCTCGGGCTGGAGCAGCGGGACGAGGCGCGCGAGCAGCACCTCGAAGGCCACTGCGGCGCGGCTGTCCTCGGTGTAGTCGCCATCCCAGCCGCGCAGCGCGGCCAGCAGCGGCGAGGCCTCCGCGATGCCGTCCATCCGCTGCGCGAGCGCCGCGGCGAGGCGCGCGGCGCGCGGCGACCGCGTATCCGCCTGCATCGCGGCAAGGTCCGCCGGCGTCGCGCGCGGCGTCGCGGCCAGCATCTCCCGCAGCCGTTCCACGCGGTCGCTGTCGGAGAAGAAGAAGCCGAGCACCGGGGGCGCGCGGCCGCCCAGCGCCTCAGGCCGGTTGTTGGCGCTGGCGAGGTAGCCCTCGCGCGGGTTGACCACGAAGGGCAGGTCCGGCGTGCGCAGCAGGCGCTGCCAGGGCGCGGTCGCCGCCGGGTCGCGCGCGTCCAGCACCGGGTCCTCGCGCGGGATGGCGCGGCGGTCGGGGATGGTTGTCGCGTGGAACTGCCCGATGCTGCCGTCGCGATGCGCCCAGAGCATGTTCTGCGCGGAGACGCCGAAGGTGCCGAAGGCCGCGCGGAACTGCGCGCCGTCCCGCGCCCGCGCCGCGGCGAGCAGCGCGGTGATCTCGTCCGTCGGCTCATGCCCCACCCAGCGCAGCGCCAGCACGTCGCCGGGGCGGCGCGGGATGACCGACGCATCCGTCAGCACCGGCCCGTGCGGCGTGGTGCGCACATCCCGCGTCGCGGTGAACCAGAGCCGCTGGCGGATGCGCACGGTCTCGCTTCGAAAGGCCTCGGGCGGCAGGGCCGAGACGTCGAACAGGTCCGACGAGGCCGCGCGCATGTTCGTCCCGCCCCAGCCGATCTCCGGGTTCCGCCCGACGCCGAGGATGGGCAGCCCCGGCACCATCAGCCCCGCCGCGTGGAAGGAGGGGGATCGCATCCCCGCCGCGAGCCACAGGTTCGGCAGGTTCAGCCCCAGATGCGGGTCGGATGCGATCAGCGCCCCGCCGCTCGCGGACCGGCGCCCGGCCACCGCCATGGTGTTCGACCCGGCGCGGGAGGTGCCGGCCAGGATCTCCCGCACCAAGGCAAGGCGCCGGTCGAGCGCGGCCTCGGTCGCCGAGGACCCCGCCTGCACCGTGCGTTCCCACAGTCGCGCGAAGCCCGGCGTGCCGCGCGCCGGCAGCAGCGCGAAATAGCCGAGCCAGTTCACGTCCGTGCCCGCGAGCCGCCCGATCGCCAGCAGGTCGTCCTCGGTGAAGGGCTCGGGCGACAATCCCAGCAACGCGAATTCCGGCGGCGGGCGGCGGGCGTTCATCGTCGCGTGGTTCAGCCCCGCGACGAAGGCGGCCATCAGCGCGCGCGTCTCCTCCGGCCAGGCGGCGCGGATGGCCGGCGCGGCGCGGCCGAAATCGAGGATGCGCAGCGCGTGGTCGATCTCCGTCGCGAAGGGCCCGGCCACTTCCGACAGCCGCCCGCGCGCGGCGAGGCGCATCAGCGCGACCTGCGCGCCGCGCAGATGCCCGTGCACCAGGCCGAGGGCGAAGAACAGGTCGCGATCAGTCTCGGCCTCCACCCAGGGTACCAAATGGTCGTTCCAGCGGATGGTGACCGGCCGTTCGACCGCCGCGCCCGCGGTCGGCAAGGCGGCGAGGCGCTGATCGATGCTCGCCGGGCGCGGCGACAGCGCCTCGCAGCCGGGAAGGAGCATGGCGAGGAGGAGGAGGATCAGGCGCGGCATGGGCGGCAGATGGTGTCGCGCCGGCCGGGCGGAAGTTCAGTCCGCGCTGCGCATCGCGCGCGTCAGGGCCGCGACCGGCAGCAGCCCGACGATGACGATCAGCAGCGCGGCGGTCGAGGCTTCCGCCAACCGTTCGTCCGAGGCGAGGTTGTAGATGCGCACCGCCAGCGTATCGAGGTCGAAGGGCCGCACGATCAGCGTCGCGGGCAGTTCCTTCATCGTGTCGACGAAGACCAGCACCGCGGCCGTCAGCAGCGCCCCGCGGGCGAGCGGCAGCTCCACCTCCCGCACCGCCTGCCCCGGCGTGCGGCCCAGCACCCGTGCCGCCGCGACATAGGATGGCTTCAGGCGCGCGAGGCCCGATTCCACCGCCGACAGCGCGACGGCCAGGAAGCGGACAAGGTAGGCGAAGACCAGCGCCACCATCGTCCCGCTCAGCAGAAGGCCTGTCGAGACGCCGAACCTCTCCCGCATCCAGGCGTCGAAGGCGTTGTCGAACAGGCCGAAGGGCACCAGCGTGCCGACCGCGATGACCGACCCCGGCAGCGCGTAGCCCAGCCCCGCGATGCGGTTCGCGGCGGCGCGCAGCGGGGAGGGATGCATCCGCGCCGCCCAGGCCATCATCCCCGCGATCAGCACGGCGAGCAGCGCCGTGATGCCCGACAGCATCAGCGAATTGACCGCGAAGGGCAGGAAGCGCGACCGGTCCAGCGCATCGCCGCTGGTCGCCGCCAGCCAGGCGAGCGCGCCCGCCGGCAGCGCGAAGCCGAGCACCACCGGCATGGCGCAGGCGAGGATCGCGGCCGCTTCCTTCCAGCCGCGCAACTCGACGGGGCGGAGCGGCGGATGGCGCGTGGTGGTCGCGTGGAAGCGCCGCCCGCCGCGCGTGACGTGCTCGAGCGCCAGCAGCAGCCCGACGCAGCCGAGCAGCGCGACCGAGAGCTGCGCCGCCGCGCCGCGGTCATCCATGCCGAACCAGGCCTCGTAGATGCCGGTCGTGAAGGTGCGCACGCCGAAATGGTGGACGGTGCCGAAATCGGCCAGCGTCTCCATCAGCGCGAGCGCGATGCCGGCGGCGAGCGCCGGCCTCGCAAGCGGCAGCGCCACATGGAGGAAGGTGCGCGGCAGCCCATGCCCGAGCGTGCGCGACGCCTCGAGCAGGCAGACGCTCTGCTGCAGGAAGGCCGCGCGGCACAGCAGGTAGACGTAAGGGTACAGCACCATGGCGAGCATCAGCGCCGCCCCGGGCAGGCTGCGGATCTCGGGCGCCCAGTATTCCCCGTAGCGCAGCCCCGTCAGGTCCCTGAAGGCCTGCTGCGCCGGCCCCGCCACGTCGAGCAGCCAGGTGTAGACATAGCCGTTGAGGTAGGCCGGCATGGCGAGCGGCAGCAGCAGCGCGACTTCCAGCACGCGCCGCCCGCGGAAGGCGCAGGTGGCGACCAGCCAGGCGGAGATGGCGCCGGCCGACCCGGCCATCAGCGCCACCAGCAGCGCCATCAGCGCCGAGTTGCGCAGCATCTCCGGCAGCGTCGTGGTGGCGATGTGCAGGAAGCTCGCCCCCGGGCGCGTCGTGGCCGTCACCACCACGGCCAGCAGCGGCGCGGCGATGGCCGCCGCGACGACCAGCGAGGCCCAGGCCCAGGCGGGCACGCGCCGACGGCGCGCGGCGGGCGGGGCGGGCATCTCGGCCATGATCGTGTTGCGAGCCATTCTCAGGCGCCCGATAGCATGGGCGGGCGCGGAGGGGGAGGGCGCCTAGCGCCCGGGCAGCGGCGGCACCGCCACCCCGCCCTCGAAGCCCTGCAAGGTCCATTCATAGACGCCCGCGCCGACCCGGATGTCGCCGACCCGCGCCGCGCCGAGGTCGAGGATCACCGTCATTGTCGCCGTCCACATGGCCAGCAGCAGGAAGGACAGGATGCGAAGCGGCCGCCGCCTGAGGCCGAGCTGGTAGCCGAGCGCCGCCATGGTCAGGGTCGTCATGCCGATCAGCAGCCAGAACAGCTGCGGCGGCATGGTGAAGGAAAAGGCGAAGCGTTCCGCCATGGCGAGGTCGAAGGCCTCGTTCAGCGCGGCCATCAGCGCCGTGGCGACCGGGTCCGGCCTCTCCCGCACGATCGCCGTCACGTGGCCCCACATCTCCGACTGCATGGCGTTGGTCCGCGCCGTCAGCCCGTCGAGCCCCGGGCTGTGCAGGTCCGCGCGGACGAAGTCGATGCGCACGCGCGTGTAGTCTTCCAGCAGGCGGGCGATCTCGGTTCCGCGCGGATGGCCGATCGCCTGCGCGCGCAGCCAGGCGGTGCCGATCGCATTCGCCTCGGCCAGCGTGCCGTCCCGCCGTTCCTGGTGGCGCGCGCTGGCGAAGGACAGGGTCAGGGCAAGGACGAAGGCGAGCAGCCCGAGCATGCCGCCCACCACCACGCCGACGCCTTCGGGCGTGGCCTCCTGGTCCGCGGCGCGATGGCCGAAGATGTAGCCGACCTCCCGCGCCGTGGCCTGCACCAGGAACAGCGCGGCGGCGAAGGCGAGGGCACCGGCGGCCGCGATCTCCTGGACCAGGTTCTCCATCTCGGCTTTCCCCTCTCCCCCAAGGGAAGCATAGGCGGGGCGCCGCCGGCGCGTCCACGCGGCGGCGCTGGCGGGGCGCGCCGGCCTCGCCTAGAAAAGGCGGCCATGCAGACCGCCTTCACCGACGCCCAGCTCGCCGACCCGGACACCGCGGAGAGCAACCGCATCCTGCGCACCTGCGTCCATTGCGGCATGTGCACGGCGACCTGCCCGACCTTCCTGCTGCTGGGCGACGAGCTCGATTCCCCGCGCGGGCGGATCTACCTGATCAAGGACATGCTGGAATCCGGCCGCCCGGCGACCGAGGAAGTGGTCCGCCACGTTGACCGCTGCCTGTCCTGCCTGTCCTGCATGACGACCTGCCCCTCGGGCGTGCACTACATGCACCTGGTCGACCATGCGCGCGCCTATATCGAGGAGACCTATCGCCGCCCCTGGCCGGAACGGGCGCTGCGGCGGGTGCTGTCCTTCGTGCTGCCGCATCCCTTCCGCTTCCGCCTCGCGCTGGTCGGCGCCTGGTTCGCGCGGCCCTTCGCGGGGCTGGTGCCGGGCGGTTCGATGACCGCGCAGCGGCTGCGCGCGATGCTGCGGATGGCGCCAGCGACCGTGCCATCCCCGTCGCCGGTCGAGCGCCCGCAGGTCCATCGCGCCGAGGGCCCGCGCCGCGCGCGCGTCGGGCTGCTGACGGGCTGCGCGCAGCAGGTGCTCGCGCCGTCGATCAACGAGGCGACGATCCGCCTGCTGACGCGCATGGGCATCGAGGTGGTGGTCACGAAGGGCCAGGGCTGCTGCGGCGCGCTCGACCACCACATGGGCCACCACGACCCGGCGATGCGCCTCGCGCGCGCCAATATCGAGGCCTGGAGCGCGGAGATCGAGGGCGAGGGGCTGGACGCGATCGTCGTCAACGCCTCCGGCTGCGGCACCACGCTCAAGGATTACGGCCATACGTTCCGGCTGGAGCCGGACGCGGCGCGCGCCGCCAAGGTCGCCTCGCTCGCCGCCGACATCAGCGAGGTGCTGGCCCGCTTCGGCTACGCGCCCACGCGCGCCGCACCCGGCCTGACGGTCGCCTACCACGCGGCCTGCTCGCTCCAGCACGGGCAGAAGATCACGAACGAGCCCAAGGCGCTGCTCAAGGCCGCCGGCTTCGCGGTGAAGGAACCGGCGGAAGGCCACATCTGCTGCGGGTCCGCCGGCACCTACAACCTGCTGCAGCCGGAAATCGCGGGCCAGCTCAAGGCGCGCAAGCAGGGCAACATCGCGCGCACCGGTGCGGCGCTGATCGCCTCGGGCAATATCGGCTGCCTGACGCAACTCGGCGACGGCGCGATCCCTGCGGTGCACACGGTCGAACTGCTCGACTGGATGGCGGGCGGGCCGGAACCGGACGCGGTCGCGCGCGCCCGCGCGGCGGGCTGAGTGCGGGCGGTCGCCCGGTTCTGGCGCGGCGAGGTCCCGCTCGGGGAATCCTTCTGGCGCTGGGGCGTGCTGGGCGGCATCGCGCTGAACCTCTGGTGCGGCATGGGCGCGCTCTGGCTGCACATGGCCGAGCGCAGCCTCGCCGGCTTCATCCTCGGCCATGCGGTGCCGCTGCCCTACAACCTGCTCGCCACGGTCGGGATCTGGCGCGCGGCCGGGCGGCCGGACGCCGATCCGCGCTGGGCCGGGCCGGCGCGGGCCGCCGCGGTCCTGGGCATGGCGGTGATGAGCCTTACATGAGGCTTGCCCCGACCTCCCGCCCGGGATGACCATCCGCCCATGCGCCTCGCCCTCCTGCTCCTGACGCTTCTCGCCGCGGTGCCCGCAGTCGCACAGCAACGCGCGCCGAACCGCGCCGAGGATTCGCGCCGCGCCGAACTCGACAGCCTGTTCGAGGGACTGAAGGCCGCCCCCGACGACGCCGTCGCGACCATGATGGAAGGGCGCATCCGCACGCTCTGGGCGGAGCAGGCATCGCCGGCCGCGCTGCTGCTGCTGCGCCGCGGCGCGCGCAACCTCGCCGCGCGCACGCATGACGAGGCGCTCGAGGATTTCGACGCCGCCATCGTGCTCTCCCCGCAGGCGGCGGAACCCTGGCACCAGCGCGCCCAGGCCTATGCGGCGCTCGGCGACCCGGCCGCCGCGGCGCGCGACCTGCAGGAAGCGCTGCGCATCGAGCCGCGCCACTTCGGCGCCCTGCTGACGCTGTCGATGCTGCAGGAGGAACGCGGCGATCCGCGCGCCGCGCTGCGCAGCATGGAAGCGGCGCTCGCGCTGCATCCGCGCCTGCGCGGCGGCCAGCAGAGGCTGCGCGAACTGCGCCGCAAGGTCGAGGGCGACGCGACCTGAATCACGGGCGTTTCGTGGGTTTCCGCACGCGGCATCGCGCCGCGCGACGCGATGCGCCCGAAAACGTGCGCGTTCACACCGAAGTGCCGCGCGCATCGGCGCAAGGTCCCTTCATCGCATCGGCGAATGGACGTCGAGCGAGGCAAGGGAGAACCCCAATGACCATGCGGTACACGGCGGTGCGCTCCGCCCTTCTCGCGAGCGCGATCCTCGGCACGCCGGCCCTCGCGCAGGACCGCGTCGCCATCTTCACCGGCGGCGGGGAGGGCGCCGAGATCGTCTACGTCGCCCCCCGCGACCCGCGCGCCCGCAGCGCCTTCGCCGCGGCGCCGGAAGCGAAGGGACCACTGGTCGCGATCGTGACGGCGACCGGCGACGGCCTCGAGGTGACCTATGTCGCGGCCGACGCCGCCTACCCGCCCGGCACCTTCGCCATGGTGCCGCTGAGCATGGGGACCGGCGCCGCCTGGCTCCCCCCGCGCGTCCCGACCGGGCCGTGGGTGAACGGCGACTAGCCTGAAGGGGCGCCCGGCCGCGCGAGCGGCCGGGCGCTTCGCCATACGCCGCCCACGCGAAGGATCACGGCGGCCGTCAGAGATCCGTCTCGGCCTCGAGCTCCGCCTCCAGCGACCGGCGCAGCGCCTCGGGCTGGAGGATGACGATCCCGCCGCGTTCCCGCGCGATGATCCCCTGCCGCATCAATTCCGCGAATTCGCGCGACACAGCCTCCCGCCGCGTGCCGATGCGCGCGGCGAGGATGTGCTGGCGCGGCGGCGGCGTCACGATGCGCTGCTCGCCATCCTGCGCGCCGTCGCGGCCGATCCGCGGGCGCGACAGGCGCAGCAGTTCCGCATGCACGCGCAGGCGCACCGGCAGCGCCTCACGCTCCAGCAGCCGCTTGGCCTGGCGGCGCAGGATCTCCGTCACGTGGCGCAGCAGCGCGCGGCAGGCCGCGGGCGTGCTGCAGGCGGCGTCCATGAAGGCGGCGGCGGGCACGGCGCAGAGCCGCGCGCGCGTCAGCGCCGTCGCCCCCGCCGTGCGCGGCGCGCCGTCGACCGCCGCGATCTCCCCGAAGAAGCCGCCCGCCTGGATGTCGGTCAGGATCAGCTCGCGCCCCGAAGGCGTGCGCACCTGGATGCGAACCGTCCCTTCCAGCACGAACCAGACATCGCCCGTCGCGTCGTCGAGGTCGAGGATGAGCCCGCCGGGGCCATAGCTGCGCCAGGACGCGGCCTCGGCGGCGCGGGTGAGCGCGGCCTCGCCCGCCTCGCGCAGGATGGGCAGGCGACGCAACCGGTCGAGGCGGGACATCTCCCGCTCGGGCGCCGCCGTGTCGCCGACGCTGCCTTTTTCCGCGGTCATCTCCGGTGCCTCCGGCGCCGTCGGCCGATCCTGCGCCGCGGCGCCGCGCGGTTCAATCGTCACGCCACGGTGCGCGGTTCGAAGCGCGGCGCGTCAGCCGCGCCATTCCGCGCGCGCACGGGAGAGCCAGCCCGTCGCATGGTCGGCAAGCTGCGGCACCTTCTGCAGCACCTCGTCCGTCGCGGTGTCCGCCGGCAGCGCGCCGCCGGCGATGCGCGGGCAGGCCATCAGCAGCGGGAAGGCGGCCTCGGCCACGCGGCGGCCGGCGACCGTGTCGCTCGGGTAATGCACGCCGAGCACCTCCCGCAGCTTCGCGATGCGCTCGGCGAGCCGCCAATAGGGGCTCTGCTTGTCCGTCAGCCCGCTGCCGACCGTCGGCGGCACCACCTGTTCCAGGCAGCGCGCGATCAGGAAGGACTGGATGGAATGGCCGCTCGGATAGGCGGAATGCGCGGGCGGGTCGATCGGCGACATGATGCTGGGGTCGAGCCGCATCGGGCGCGGCCGGTTGAACACGCCCTTGTAGTGCATGCAGAGGAACTGGCCGACGCGCAGCGCCGCCGCACACAGGTAGTAGGTGTGCGGGTGCGTCGCGACGGAGAAGTGCAGCAGGCCGCGGTAGTAGCCGATGATGCCGTTGCGCTGGGCCAGCGCCTCGCCCATCACGCCGGCGCGGAACTGCGCGAGTTGCCGCAGCTCGGCGAGTTCCGCCTTGAGCCCGCCCTGGTCGGCGATGTCCTTCGCCATGTCGTCGTTCTGCGCGGTGGCCGGCACGTTCTTGGCCGCCTTGCGCATCAGGCCGTTCCAGGCGACGACCGCCGGGCCGCTCTTCAGCTGCACCTGGACGAATTCGCCGAGGATCAGCAGCGAGGCGTTGGAGGGCGAGAAATCCGCCAGCCGCGGCGCCACCGCCTCCGGCGCGATCGGCCAGTCGTCCGGGTTCTGAGGCTGCGCCGGCGGCCAGGCCGCGTTCTTGAAGCTCGGCGGCCAGCGATGGCTGCGGTATTCCTGTTCCTGCTGGTTGTTGCCCTTGGTCCGCCGCACGAATTCGGGGGCGAGGCCGACCGGGCGGAACACGCCGCCGCCGCCCCGCCCGCCGAGCAGGTCGAGACCTTCCACCCCGTCGACGCCGTCCACGCCGTCGACGCCATCCATCGGACCGATCGCCGGACCCTGGGCCATGGGCTGTGCCTCCTCCTTGCCGTGCCGCGCACCGCGCGGCGCTGTCAGTCGGGGATGCCGGCCAGGCGCAGATGGGCGAGGAAGCCTTCGCGCAGCGCCGGCGTCTGGAACGGTATCCGTTTGCGCGCATAGGCGTCGAGCGAGAAGGAGGGGCGCAGCGCCATGAATCGCGCACCGACCTCGCGTGCTTCCTCCGCCCGGCCGCAGGCGGCCAGCGCGGCGGCCAGCACCTGCAGCGTCGCCCCGTGCAGCGGGTTCTCCGCCGCCGAGCGCCGGATCCAGCGCACCGCTTCCTCATGGCTGCCGCGCGCGTAATGGGCGATGGCGAGGAACATGTACTGCGCGTAGCGCATCGGGTCGCGCGGCGACAGCCGCAGCCCCTGTTCCGCGTGCCGCACCGCCGCCGCGCCGCGGCCGAGGTAGCTCAGCGTGGCGGAGGACAGCGTCCAGGCCAGCGCATGGTTCGGGCAGGCCGCGAGCGCTTCCTCGAAATACCCCCAGGCGGTCTCGCTGTCGCGCTGCAGGATCGAGGTGAGGTGGCCGAGCGTCGCCAGCGCCAGCGCGTTCGCCGGGTCGAGCGCATGGGCCTGGCGCGCGAGGTCGAGCGCGCGCGCCGCATCCTCCTCCGCATCGGGGGACCAGCCGCGGCCGATGCGCACGCTGTGCCAGCGCCCGGCCCAGGCGAAGGGCAGGGCGAAGCCGGGTTCCTCCGCCATCGCGGCGGCGAGGTGCGCGCGCGCCGTCTCGAAGGTGTCGCGGTCGGCGCTCGACATCACGTGCAGCGCGCGCAGCATGCGGTCATAGGCGGTCTGGCTGTCCGGCCGCTTGCGCATGGCGCGCTGCAGTTCCGCCGTGCGCACCTGCGGGGCGAGGCCGGCGACCACTTGCCGCACCACCTGCTCCTGCATCTCGAACAGGCCGCCCGCGGGCACGCGCATCCGTTCCGCCCAGAGCGTCGCGCCGCTGCGCGCGTCGCACAGCTGCAGGGAGACCGAGATCGCATCGCCCGCCCGGCCGATCCGCCCGAGCAGCGCATAGCCGACGCCGAAGGCGCGCCCGGCCTCTCGCGGGTCCGGCAGCCTTCCGCGGAACAGGGCGGAGGAGGCGGTGGAGACGACGAACAATTCGTGCAGCCCGGCGAGCGACAGCGCGATGTCCTCGGCCATGCCCTCCCCGAAATAGGCCTGGTCGGGATCGCTGCCCTGGTCGAGGAAGGGCAGCACCGCGATCGAGGGCAGCCCGCCCTGCGGCTGGAGCGGCGCGCTGAAGGCGACCGCGTCGGTCTCGATGGCGAAGAGCCGCGCGCGCCGCTCGAACCCCTTGAGTTCCACGAGGCCGAGGTCGCGCCATTCCTCCCCCGTCGCGTCGCCAAGCGCCGCGCGCGCGCGGTCGGAGACGACGATGCCCCCGGGTGCGGCGTGGGATTGCAGCCGCGCGGCGAAGTTGACGGCGTCGCCGAATATGCGCGCGCCGGTGTCGAAGACCTCCCCCTCATGCAGGCCGATGCGCAGCGCGATCGGCACCGCGTCCCGCCCCGCCGGATCGTCGAGTGCGGCGCGGGCGCCGCGCTGGACGGCGCGCGCCCAGGCGAGGGCGGGGGCGACGGCGGGGAATTCCACCAGCACGCCGTCGCCGGCGAGGTCGACGATCCGCCCGCCCTGGCGCGCCGTCTCGGGTTCGATCAGGCCGCGCAGCAGGGCCATCCAGCGGGTGTAGGTCGCGGCCTCGTCGGCGGCCATCAGCGTCGAGTAGCCGACCACGTCGGCGAAGACGATCGCGGCGCGCCGCCGGCCGGCGGTGGCGGGGCTGCTGGGCTGGTCCGCGACGACGCTCATCTGCGCTCGGGTTCCTCGCGTGCCGGCCGGGGCATGGCCGGCCGCACGTCATGATGGCCGTGCGACCGCCCCGCCGGCTAGAGTCACGGCGGCGAAGGAGGATGGCACATGAGCGACCAGGACGGCCCGCGCCTCGTGCTGCTGATGGAGAACACGCCGGACCTGCGCCGGGCCTATGCGGCCTGGAGCCTGGAGTCGGTGGCCAATGTGCTCAAGTCGATGCTCGCCGACGGGCTCGAGCGCGCCGGCCTCCAGGGCCAGCGGCGGCTGGCGAGCGAGTTCGAGGTCGTCGCCCTGCCATCCAACGTGACGCCGCCCGAGGATGACGATGTCGATGTCGAGGAATGGACGCAGGATGTCGTGATCGGCCTGCGCATGACGGGCGGGGAACGCTCGGCGGAGGAACTCGTCGCCAGCGTGCCGCTCGCCTTCGGCGCCGAGGCGACGATCGGCGCGGACCTGCCCGTCGCGGCCTACGCGGCCGATGGCCTCTGGACCCATTGGTGCCCGAGCGAGGCCGCCGATCCGCTGTTCGGCGACCGCGCTGCCGCGCTGCACGCCATGAAGGCGTCCCCTGGCGACCTCGCCGGCCTGCCGCTGCCGGGCGGGGAGGCGGTGACGATCGCCATGGTCGACACCGGCCTGCCGGAGGAGATGCTGCCGCCCAAGGGCCAGATGCGCGGCTGGAAGGTGCTGGTCGATCCGAACGACCCGGCCAGCATCAGCCGCCATCCCGGGGAGCCGTTGACGCCGCATGGCGCGATGGTCGCGCGCAACGCGCGGGCACTGGCGCCGGCGAACCGCGTGCGGCTGCTCGACTGCCCGGTCATCCCCGATGGCATCGTGGACCTGCCGGTGTTCCTCCATTCCGTGCTTGAGGCGCTGCGGGGGATCCGCGTGACGCTGCGGCGGCAGCGCCGGCGGGAGGAACAGGCGCAGCGCCCGCGCGCCGGCTTCGTGCTGTGCAATGCCTGGGGCGTGTTCGATCCGACGAAGGAATTCTCCGGCAAGCCGTACTCCAGTGACCCTACGCATCCCGTGTCCCGGGTGCTGGCGCGCATCGCCGCACTGGATGCCGACATCGTCTTCGCCGCCGGCAATTGCGGGCCCTTCTGCCCCGCGCCGCGCTGCCATCCGGAGTTCACCGGTCCGGGGCGCGGCATCAACGGCGCCAACGCGCTCCCCTTCGTGCTGACGGTGGGCGCGGTGCGCAGCGACGGGACCTGGCTCGGCTATGCCGGGCAGGGGCCTGGCATCCAGGGCATGGCGCAGGAGAAGCCGGACCTGTGCACGCCGAGCCAGTTCGACGACGGGGATGGCTGGGGCGGCAGCACCGGCACCTCGGCATCCACGGGCCTCGCGGCCGGGGCGGTGGCGCTGCTGCGCACCCGCTGGACCGCGACGGACCTGACCCCGCAGGCGCTGCGCAAGGCGCTGCGCGACGCGGCGAAGCAGCCGGACGGGTCGGCTGGCTGGGCGTCGCGCACCGGGCATGGGGTGATGGACGTGGCCGGCACGGCGGCGGCGCTGCCGCAGCCCTGACGCGCCGGCGCAACGCGCGGATGGCGCGCGCGGCCGCGGCGGTGCGACAACCCCCCCATGCCCGACGCGCTGCCCATGACCGACGCCGATGACGCCCGCTACGCCGCCGTGCTCGCGCGCGATGCCGCGCCGGCCTGCGGGCCGTTCCTCTATGCCGTCACGACCCAGGGGGTGTTCTGCAAGCCGGGCTGCCCGTCGCGTCCGCCGCTGCGGCGGAACACGCGCTTCTTCATCGACGCCGCGGCGGCCGAGGCCGCTGGCTTCCGGGCCTGCAAGCGCTGCGACCCGAAGGGGGAGCGCGCGGCCATCCACGCCGCCGCCATCCAGGCCGCCTGCGCGATGATCGAGGCGTCGGAGACGATCCCCTCGCTCGCCGCGCTGGCGGAACGCGCGGGCTATGCGCGGCACCACTTCCTCCGCCTGTTCCGCGACGTCACCGGGGTCACGCCGCGCTCCTTTGCCGAGAGCGTGCGGGCGCGGCGGCTGTCGGCGGCACTCGCATCCGGCGCGCGCGTGGCCGATGCGGTGGCCGAAGCGGGCTTCGGCAGCGAGAGCCGTGTCTACGAGGCGCCAGGCCGGGTGCTCGGCATGACGCCGGGTGCGGCGCGCCGCGGCGGGGCGGGGGAGGTGATCCGCGTCGCCACCGCCGCCACCGCGCTGGGCCCGCTGATGATCGGCGCCACCGAGAAGGGCGTCTGCTTCCTGGGCTTCGGGGAGGACGAGGCGGCGCTGACCGGCGACGTGATGGCGCGCTTCCCCCAGGCCCGCATCGAGCAGGCGCCCGACGCACTGGCCGAGGCGCTGCGCCAGGTCGTCGCCTATGTCGCCGAACCCAGGGCGGCGCTCGACCTGCCGCTCGACCTGCGGGGTACCGCCTTCCAGCGGCGGGTGTGGGAAGCGCTGCGCGAGATCCCGCTGGGGGAGACGCGCACCTACTCCGGCCTCGCGGCGCAGATGGGCATGCCGGCGGCGACGCGGGCGGTCGCGCGGGCCTGCGCGCAGAACAAGGTGTCGCTCGCCGTGCCCTGCCACCGCGTCGTGGCCAAGGATGGCGACCTGACCGGCTATCGCTGGGGCGTGCCGCGCAAGCGCGCGCTGCTGGAAGGCGAGGCGAAGGCCCGCCGCGGCTGACCGGGGGGCTTGGCGCGGCGCGGGGTTCGTCCCCACACTCCCCCCTGTCGCGACGGGGCCGGCATGAGCCTCTCGCCAGGGAGGATGAACCATGATCGACCGCCGCCGCGCGCTTGCCGCCGCGACCGCCAGCCTGTTCGCACCATACCTTGCCCGCGCCCAGGGGGCGGCGCCGGGCTGGCGGCCCAGCCGGCCCATCCGCGCCATCGTGCCCTTCACCGCGGGCGGGCCGACCGATGTGCTCACGCGCATGATGTCCGACCCGGTGCAGGCCATGCTGGGCCAGCCGCTGGTGGTCGAGAACCGCACCGGCGCGGGCGGGACGATCGGCGCCGACATGGTCGCCAAGGCCGTGCCGGACGGGCACACCATCCTGGTCAACGACAGCGCGCATGGCGTGGGCCCCGCGCTGATCGCCCGCATGCCCTATGACCCGGTGACGGACTTCGCCGGCATCGGCGTGCTGGTCTTCGCGCCGCTGATCCTTTCCGTGAATGCCCGCGTGCCGGCGAACAACCTGCAGGAGCTGCTGGCGCTGATGCGCGCCCAGCCGGGGCGGCTGAACATGGCGACCACCGGGGTGGGCGGGCCGGTGCACATCGCCGCCGAGATCCTGCGCACCACGGCCGGGGTGCAGATGGAGATGGTGCATTACCGCGGCGGCGCGCCGGCCGCGTTGGCGGTGGTGAGCGGGGAGGCGCAGATGACGATCCTGTCCGCGTCCGCCAGCCTGGAGCACATCCGCGCCGGGACCATGAAGGCGATCGCGCTGACGGTGAACCGGCGCAACGCCCTGCTGCCGCAGGTGCCGACCCCCGAGGAAGCGGGGCTGCCCGGCTTCGTCTTCGAGAACTGGCGCGTGGCGGCGGCCCCGGCGGCCACGCCCGCGCCGATCCTGGCCGCGCTGTCCGCCGCCTTCCAGTCCGGCCTGCAGCAGAACCGCGACAGGCTGGCCCAGCTGGGGGAGGAACTGCGCCCCGGCTTCGACACGCCCGAGGCGGTGCGCGCCTTCCTCCGTGGCCAGGTGGACCAGTCGGTCGCGGTGCTGCGGGCGGCCGGGGTGCGGCCGGAATAGCGCGGCGGGTCACGACCAGCCCAGGCGGAGCGCGCGGGGGATGTGGATGACCCCGCTCGCCTGCCGGTGCATGCGCCGCAGGGTGTGCACCAGGTCGAGGTAGAGGTCGTGCTGGCGCGGCGTCTCGGGCGCCGGGGGCATCCAGACCGTGCGGCGCATCCTTTCGGACAAATCGGGGTCCGGCACCTTGGATGGCGGGCCGTTCAGCGCCTGGAGGAAGCCCAGGCGGCGGATCAGCGCGACAAACTTCAGCCCCCGCAGCCGCACCGCGCGGCGGCAGGCGCGGAAGATGAGGGGCGCGATCTGGTTCAGCGGGTGCTTGGGATCATTGTCCTTGATCGCGACGAGCAGCCTTTCCCACAGCCCGGCATGGGTGAGGCGGCGGAAGTAGCGGGAGACGGTGTCCGGCCTGCCATGTTCGGGCGGCAGGCAGCGCCAGGGATCGGTGGTGCAGGCGAGGTGGAATATGGCCTCCATCCTCGCGCGCAGGTCGCCGATCTGGCGGCCGGCGGGGGAGCGGGGGAGGATGAAGGGGAGGAGGGCGTGGAATTGGAGGGGGGTGAGGGTCATTCCGAGAGTATGCGCGAGATGAATCAAAAAAGCAATTTATTCCTAATATGGCGCATCGTCCAGAGCCCCCCGAGCAGACTCTGGAATACGGCACATAACCGAACGAGAAGATCCATCTGAAATCTAAATCAAAGCAGAAAATAGAAAATATGAAAGAAATTTCATAAAGTATAATACTAGATAAGGCGGACTAAAGAATTTGTTTGAGTACGCTCTTTGGGCGAAGATACTTCTCTACGCAATTTTCATATTGTCCATTGGTGTCGAGACTTAAACTGCAAGTGCTATTCGCGTGGCAAATCGGCTCTTCAAGAATAGATAGGCCATTTCCGATAAGAACTACTGTTGCATCAAATCTAATGTATCTATCATGAGCAACATGGGAAAACTCCCTGTCTGGGGCGACGAAAAGAGTTATGGAGCACAAATTTTTTCTAAATTGAGAGGATATTTTTTTAAGTAATCCATATAAATCTTCCGCATTTGCTTTATCGGAAGTAAATATAGTCAAGATCTTCTTCTTTACGCTCGATTCCGATATAGAATCAAGAGATCGAAGGTACATTTCAATGCCGGATACCTTGCCTGATCCATGACGCTCGAGCGCATTTACGCCGGCGTATCGATCAACTATCGATATATGCTTAGAAAGATCGCTGAAGCCTTCTAGCCAACGAGTCCAGATGTGCGCGCGCGGCGTGCGCGCTAAAATCATTTGACCCCAAATGGAAGAGAAATTCATAAATGACGAAGATCTATCCACCGCGTCAAATCGACAGAACTCAACATTTTGATTTTCGGAAAATCGACAATATTCATTTTCATTAAGATGATAGAGATGCGCTCGGGTTTCTTCTAGGCATATCAATTTTATATCTTTATTTTCGGCAATTACCTTCTCTATATCATCAAATGCGCTTTCCGCTGCACCTAATCTGCGCGAAATCTTCCGAAATTTTGAAGATTTTAGAGCTTCTTGCCACATTTTCCGTAGATCTGGCGGCAGGTTTTCAACTGCGGCAATCAAACGTTGATTCTCTTGATTGTAGATGAGGGCCCCATAGTTCAGCCATGATCTAACTAGGCGTTCATGGGCAAGCTTAGATGCGATTTGGTCTGGCCTTGAGGCGGAGATGGCGTCCTCTTCAACCAAAAATCGAACTGGCATTTTATGCTCGCCTCGAAAAAATCTCTTGAAAACTCTCTTCGAAGAAACCGTGCGGCCACTCGTCGATGAAGTCGCCATCATCGTCTAGGCGAAGCTTAAGAACACGTGAACCGCGCCCGTCGGTTGGTTCTACATACAGAACGCTTACAAAGGACGAGGGGATCTCCTTGTTCTTGATCAGTGTCTGAAACCGAAGCATTAGGGCTTCGCTATGCGTTTCAACAATCCACTGGTTCCCTCCATACCTCCGATTTGCTGCCGCCAGCCCGGGTTTGGGCGCGGCCGTGTGCGTCTTCGCGGTTTCGTATAGAAAGTCAGCAAGGTGTCCCTGTAGACGCGGGTGAAGGTGGATCTCAGGCTGCTCAACGCATATGGTTTGCCCTGTAGCTACAACGCCTTCGACTAATATCGGAAGTAATTGACCAATTCCGAAGCCAACATCAGACGGGCTTACAACTACACCCCGGCTATCTGACAGTGCAATCGCGACAATTTCGCCCGTCAAGGAATTCCCGGCCATTTGAATATCAATGGAATACGGGATACCAAATTCTTTTAGCTTCTCGTTTATGCGAGGAATTACATCTCGCTTTCTTCTATACATAATTTGAGGCATTCTTTCACCGCGACTTCCGACTGATTGTTTGTCTGTTCCGGAAATAATATAGTGTCGTGCTGGCGGACTCCTTAGCGGTCCTAGGTAAGATATACCAAGAAGCTCATCGGCGAAATCTCGGCGGGCCAGTTCTAGCGGGCTATACGGAGAACTGAGTGAAAATTTTATTTCATCGCTCATCTTAATTTGTGATAAGACTGTCGATTCGGCGCGAAATGGCAAAATTCCCCATGTATAAAATCGTAGCTTTTTGATCATTTTTGCAAACGCCTCATCAATTTCTATGTCATGTATCTGAGAAACTTTGGAAATCGGTTCTGGTTTTAAGGATCTCATATTATGAAGTATAAAAAATTTTGCGAGATTTCTAGCAGACAAAAGGTCTTTGACTTGAAACTCTGCCGTGGAGGCGCTGTCGTCTAGATCGGCGGGGCTAGTTTTTTTCTGTACAATTCTAGAGAGTTCAAATTCGATTGAAGACGTATCGTGGAAACCATACTTTATGCCGAAAACAGCCGGAATTCCTTGATCCGATTTGTATCCAGATTTCAATAGATCAAATTCAATATCAATGCTTCTGGTCGTGCTTCGTGCAAGAAGGCGGAGGGGCGAGTAGCTTGAGCGGGTCTGAAAGCTAAATCCAATCTTCATTTTGTTTTCTGTATTGTGCTCGAATAGTGCTGAAAGGTACGTTCCTAGATTTGTGTCGTCCCCATTGAATAGAGGGGTCCGAACGGAGGCACTTTGCATCGATTGGCGCATAAGAAGTAAAGATTGAATAATAGAGCTTTTTCCGGCGGAATTTGGCCCATATATAAGTGTAATAGGCGATATTGGAACTTCTTGCGGGTCGCCAAAAGCTTTGAAATTTTCGAGCCTGATGGACTTTAGCATGTTACATCAAATCCTAAGCGCCTCAGATTTCCGGGGAACCCTACACGACGTGCGTGCAATCGGAACAGAACTCTTTGCGCGCTTGGCGCAGAGTACGCCCATCATGACGTGCGGGGCGCATCTCGACGCGGCATCTCCGCCACATTTCGACTTCCCGAAGGTGCAGGAAACTAAGTTTCCTGCCGGGGTGCAGGGGCAGCGCCCCTGCAATCTACCGCCGCGAACGAAACACCCTCACTTCACCACCGCCACCCGCAACGCATTCGTCGTCCCCGGCGTCCCGAACGGCACCCCCGCCGTCACCACCACCTCGTCCCCGTGCGTGGCGAAGCCCTCGTGCTGTGCCGCGCGCACGGCGCGGGCGACCATCTCGGTCATGGAGTGGATCTCGTTCACCTCCAGCGGGTGCACGCCCCACACCACCGCCATCCGCCGCGCGGTCGCGCCGGATGACGTCAGGCCCAGGATCGGGCAGGCCGGGCGTTCGCGCGCGACGCGCAGCGTGGTGGAACCGGTGGAGGAGAAGGTCGCGATCACCTCGGCGTCGATCGTCTCGGCCACCTGGCGCGCGGCGGTGGAAATCGCCCCCGCGCTGCTGCGTTCGGGCGGCGGGCGGGAAGCGTCGGTCAGGCGGCGCCAGTCGGGGTCCTGTTCCACGCGGGCCACGATGCGGTCCATCATGTTGACCGCTTCATAGGGGTACTGCCCGGCGGCGGTCTCGGCCGAGAGCATCACCGCATCCGCCCCGTCGAACACCGCGGTGCCCACGTCGCTCACCTCGGCCCGGGTCGGGCTGGGGGCGGTGATCATGGATTCCAGCATCTGGGTGGCGACGACGACCGGCTTGCCCAGGGCGCGGGCGGCGCGGACGATGCGCTTCTGCGCAAGCGGGACTTCCTCCGGCGGCAGTTCCACGCCCAGGTCCCCGCGCGCGACCATGACGCAGTCGGTCAGTTCCAGGATGCCGTCCAGGTTCTCGAGCGCCTGGGGCTTTTCCAGCTTCACCATCACCCAGGCGCGGCCGGCGGCGATGGCCTTGGTCTCGGCCACGTCCTCGGGGCGCTGGACGAAGGACAGGCCGATGTATTCGATGCCCAGCGGCAGGACGAAGTCGAGGTCGGCGCGGTCCTTCTCGGTCAGCGCGGGGATGGGCAGCACCACGTCGGGGACGTTGACGCCCTTGCGGTCGGACAGCGGGCCGCCGACCACGACCTCGGTTTCCAGATGGTCGGGGCGGGTGCGGGTGACGCGCAGGCGCAGCTTGCCGTCGTCCAGCAGCAGGGTGGTGCCGATCTGGGCGGCGGCGATGATTTCCTTGTGCGGCAGGTTCACGCGGCGGACGTCGCCGGGGGTGGGGTTGAGGTCGAGCCGGAAGGGCTGGCCCGCCTGCAGTTGCACGCGCCCGGCCTGGAACTTGCCGACGCGCAGCTTGGGCCCCTGCACGTCCACCAGGATGCCGATGGGGCGGCCGACCTTGCGCTCGATGTCGCGGATCATGGTGATGCGCGCGGCGTGGTCCTCGTGGCTGCCGTGGGAGAAGTTGAGCCGGAACACGTCGGCGCCGGCGCGGTAGAGTTTTTCGATCACCTCCGGGGTGGAGGACGCCGGGCCGAGGGTGGCGATCACCTTGGTGCGGCGGCGGCGGCGGAAGGCCTGGCGGGTGGATGGGCGCGGGTCGGGGCGCGGGGCGGGGGGCTCGGTGATGTCCGGGCGCAGCTGGGCGGCCGGGACGCCGACGATGCGGGCGACGTCGAGCACGCGGTCATCCGGCACGCGCTTCCATTGGGAGACGGCGGCGGTGGAGATGCCGAGTTCGGTCGCGATCTTCGTGATGGCGCCGCGGCGGGCGAAGATGTCTTCGAGGATGGGGTCGCGCATGGCGGAACCTTATCACGGATAAGGTTTTCCTGCCGATGAAGAATTTTCTGCTTAAGTTCCGTAAGGTTTAACCAATCAGGATGGCGCGGAAGTCGTTGACGTTGGTCAGCGTCGGGCCGGTCTCGACCAAATCGCCCAGCACGGCGAAGACGGCGTGGCTGTCATGGCCGGCAAGGCAGGCGCGCGGGTCGAGCCCCGCGGCGCGGGCGCGGGAGAGGGTGTCGGGGGTCGCGATGGCGCCGGCATTGGATTCGGATCCGTCGATGCCGTCCGTGTCGCCCATCAGCGCCCAGATGCCGCGCGTCCCGCCCAGCGCCTGGGCGCAGCCGAGCAGGCATTCGGCGTTGCGGCCGCCGCGCCCCGGGGTGGTGGCGCGGATGGTGACGGTCGTCTCCCCGCCCGAGAGCAGCACGCAGGGGGCGGGCACGGGCTGGCCATGCGCGCGGGCCGAAAGCGCGATGCCGGCGAGGACGGTGCCGACCTCCCGCGCCTCCCCTTCCAGCGCGTCGCCGAGGATGAGGGGGGTGAGGCCGAGCGCGCGGGCCTCGGCGGCGGCGGCGTCGAGCGCCATGCGCGGGGTGGCGATGAAGCGGTAGTCGGGCGGGCCGAGGCGCGCGTCGCCGGGCTTGGGGCTTTCGTCGCGCGCGGCCTTCAGGTGCGCGACGACGGCCTCGGGCAGCGCCATGCGGTAATGGGCGATAAGCGCCTGCGCCTGCCCGAAGGTGGACGGGTCCGGCACGGTGGGGCCGGAGGCGATGACGGTCGGGTCGTCCCCCGGCACGTCGGAGATGGCGAGCGTCACGACGCGCGCGGGATGCGCGGCGGCGGCGAGCCTGCCGCCCGAGAAGGCGGACAGGTGCCGCCGGATGCAGTTCATCTCGTGGATGGTGGCGCCCGAGGCGAGCAGCGCCTTGTTGACCGCGATGAGGTCCGTCAGCGTCAGCCCCGGCGCCGGCAGCGTCGTCAGCGAGGATCCGCCGCCGGAGACGAGGAACAGCACCAGGTCCCCCGCGCCCGCCGCGGCGGCGAGGTCGAGCATCCGCCGCGCCGCCCGCGCGCCCGCTTCGTCGGGGACGGGGTGGGCGGCTTCCGCGACCTCGATGCGCGCGGTCGGGTGGCCATGGCCGTAGCGCGTCACGACCAGGCCGGAGAGGTCCACATCCGGCCAGGCGGCCTCGACCGCCGCGGCCATGACCGCCGCCGACTTGCCGGCGCCGAGGACGAGCACGCGCCCGGCGGGCTTTTCCGGCAGGTGGCGCGCCAGCACCGTGCGCGGGTCGGCCGAGGCGATCGCGGCGTCGAACAGGCGGCGGAGGGCGGTGCGTGCCGCCTCGTCGGTGAAGGCCATGTGGATAACTTCCTCCTGGCCGCCAGTATGGCGAAGCGGCCGGCGATGGGCCATCTAGGGCAGGTCCAGTCGAGGAGATCCGCCATGCCCGCACCCCAGCCCGAAGCCGACCTCGCGCTTGGCGCCGCCGCCGGCCTGGACGAGGCCGCGCGCGACCGGATCGAGGCCGCCGCCTTCCGCAAGCTGGTCGAGCACCTGCGCACGCGCACGGACGTGCAGAACATCGACATGATGAACCTGGCCGGCTTCTGCCGGAACTGCATGTCCCGCTGGTACCAGGAAGCCGCGGCCGATGCGGGCCTGGCGCTGGAGACGCCGGCGGCGCGGGAGATCCTGTACGGCATGCCCTACAAGGACTGGCAGGCGAAGTTCCAGAAGGAGGCGAGCGCGGAACAGAAGGCCGCCTTCGCCGCCGCCAATCCCGGCCACTGAAATCCTGGGAGCGTGGATTGATGGCCCCTCCGCGGAGCGGATCGCCGAAGGCACCATTGAAGCAAGCGAAGCCGAGGGCTAAACCCGCCTCCCTTCAGACGGCGGGCAGGACGATGGCGCAGGCGGCGGCGAAGAACGAAGGCACCGAGGTGGGCGGCATCGCCGCCGACCGGCTGCGCTCCATCATCGAGCGCGTGGAACGGTTGGAGGAGGAGAAGAAGGCGCTCTCCTCCGACATCAAGGACATCATGGCGGAAGCCAAGTCCGCCGGCTTCGACGTGAAGGTGATCCGCCAGATCCTGCGCATCCGCAAGCAGGAACCCGCGGATGTCGAGGAGCAGGAGACGCTGCTCGACCTGTATCGCCGCGCGCTCGGCATGTGAGGCGCAGCGCATGTTCG
Source organism: Roseomonas nitratireducens (assembly GCF_017813355.1). Taxonomy (GTDB): domain Bacteria; phylum Pseudomonadota; class Alphaproteobacteria; order Acetobacterales; family Acetobacteraceae; genus Neoroseomonas; species Neoroseomonas nitratireducens. The sequence continues at coordinate 86,075 of NZ_JAGIYZ010000010.1, read as the reverse complement.
CCGCCCCCGATGCGATCCGCGGCTGGCATGCGCATGTCTATTTCGACGAGGACAGCCGGGAGGCCGCGGCACGGCTGCGCGAGGGCATCGCGCAGGCCTTCCCCGACGCGGTGCTCGGCCGCTGGCACGACGTGCCGGTCGGACCGCATCCGCAGGCCATGTACCAGATCGCCTTCCCGCCGGGGCTGTTCCCCGCGCTGGTGCCCTTCCTCGCGCTGAACCGGGAAGGGCTCGCGGTGCTGGTGCATCCGGACACGGGGCGCCAGCGCGCCGACCACGCGCATCACGCGATGTGGATGGGGGCGGTGCTGCCGCTCGATACCGCGCGCCTGCCGGAGTGAAGCGCGCGATCAGCCCGCCGCGCGCGCGTCCCGCCCGCCCCTGACCAGCGCCACGAAGCCGAAGGCGGTCGCGAACATCAGCAGGCTGTAGATCGCCGCCGGCACGGCATGGGCGGCATCCAGCCCGAGCGCGGCCACGACCGCGATCGCGAGCGTGCCGTTCTGCAGCCCGCATTCGAGCGACAGCGCGATGCGCTGGTGCCGCGCGCAGCCCACCAGCGCCGGCCCCCAGAAGGCGATCGCCATCATGACCAGGTTCAGCGCCAGCGTCGCGAGGCCTGCGGCGGCGAAATAGGTCGCGATGTTCCCCCGTTCCGCCCAGATCGCCGCGCCGACCACCACCACGAACAGCACGCCCGACAGCCGCGCCACCGCAGGTTCGATCCGCGCGGCAAGCGCCGGCCGCGCGCCGCGCAGCGCCATGCCGAGCGCAGCCGGCACGACGACGATCGCGAACATCCTGATCGCGATGCCGGTCATCGACAGCCCCGCCGCCGCGCCCTCGCCGCCGAAATGCGCGAATGCCAGCAGCACGACGATCGGCACGGTGACCATGGCGGCGAGGCTCGTCACCGCGGTCAGCGTCACCGACAGCGCGACATCCCCGCCCGCGTAGCGCGTCAGCAGGTTCGACGTCACGCCGCCGGGCGCCGCCGCGATGATCATCAGCCCGATCGCCAGCGCGGGCGGCGGCGCCCAGATCACGGCGACCAGGAAGGCGACGGCCGGCAGCAGCAGCACCTGGGAGACGAGGCCCGCCACGAAGGCGCGCGGCTGCGTCGCGACGCGGCGGAAATCATCCAGCCCCAGCCCCAGCCCGAGCGAGAACATGATGATGGAGAGGGCAAGCGGAAGCAGGACCTCGATCGTCACACCCATGGAGCAATCCCCGGCAGCGCCCCGAACGGGCGTCTGTTTCGGCCCCTATACAACAAGGATCGCGCCCCCGCGCCAGTCGGCGCGCTTGACCCGACGCGGCGCGGCGCCGGAGATTCAAGCACCGGCAGCGCAGGAGGCGCGGGTGAGGGGGATCTTCGGCTGCGCCGCGGCGCTTGTCGTCGCGGCCTCGGCGCAGGCGGCGCCGCGCGACCCGCCGCGCCACTACGCCGCCATCGGCGCGCCCGACCCGGCGCTGGTCGCCGCCGGCGCGCTGCTCGGCGTGTCCGTCGGCATCGAGGATGCGGACGATGCCGCGATCGCCGCGCTGTATCGCCACCAGCATGCCGTCACGATCCTGCTGCGCGACGCGGCGGCGCGGCGCCCGGTCGCGCTCGGCGGCGCGGCCTTCGAACCCGATGCGGGCCGGCGCGGCGCGCGGCTGGGCGTCCTCCGCCTGCCGGAAGGGCGCGCCTTCGCCGTGACGCGGGCGATGGAGGACAGCGCCTCGACCCGCGCCGCGCGGCTGCTGCTGCGCCCGCTTCCGCCTTGACGGCCCGCGGGGGCGGGCGGAGGCTTTTGCGCCGCCCCGCGAGGAGAGACGCGTGCCAGCCTTCCGCCCGACCCGCCGCGCGCTCGCGGGCCTTCTCGCGCTGCCAGCCCTGCCCGCCGCCGCGCAGGCGCCCTGGCCGAACCGGCCCATCCGCTTCGTCGTGCCCTGGCCGCCGGGCGGGCTGAACGACCTGATCGCCCGCGCCTTCAACGACCGCGTCGGCGCGGCCCTCGGCCAGACCATCGTCAACGACTTCAAGCCCGGCGCGGGCGGGCGGATCGGCGTGGCGGAAGTGGCGCGCGCCACGCCCGATGGCTACGTCATCGGCATGGGCAACCTCGGCCCGCTGACGATCTTCCCGAACCTCTATCGCGACATGCCCTTCGACGTGGCGCGGGACCTCGCGCCCGTCACGATGTTCGCGGCATCGCCGCTCGTGCTCGTGACCAAGGGCGACTTTCCCGCGACCTCCGTCGCCGACCTCATCGCGCGGGCCAAGGCGCAGCCGGGGCGGCTCAACTACGGGTCGGTCGGCATCGGCACGGCGCAGCACCTGATCTTCGAGATGTTCCGCCAGCGCGACGGCATCGACATGGTCCACGTGCCCTATCGCGGCAACACGGACAGCCTGGTCGCGCTGCTGGGCGGCGACATCCAGGCGATGTTCGAGACGCTGCCCACCATCCTGCCGGCCATCCGCGACGGGCGCGTGCGCGCGCTGGCCGTCACCACGCCGACGCGCGTGCCGCAATTGCCGGAGGTGCCGACGCTGGCCGAGGCCGGGCAGCCGGGCATCGAGGTGTCGACCTGGTATGCCGTGATCGCGCCCGCGCGCACGCCGGATGCCGTGCTCGACCGCCTGTTCGCCGTCTACACGCAGGTCGCGCAGGCGCCGGAGATGCAGCGCTTCCTGGCCGAGCAGGGGCTTGTCTACCTGCCCAACACCCGCGCCGGCTTCGCCGAGCGGATCGCCGCCGAGACCGCGCGCTGGGCGGCGCTGATCCGCGAGCGCGGCATCAGCGTGAACTGAGGGAGGCCACCATGGACCACGCCATCGCCCCGATCGGAGGCGCGGCCGCCTGGCGCGGCGCGGAACTCGCCACGCGCGGCTTCTGGCCGCGGCGGCTGACGGGCGCCGAGATCGCCGCGCTGGACGCCGCGCTGGCCGCGGTGAAGCAGGCCGGCCGCGCCCCGCCCGCCATCGCGCGCGAGCATTTTTCCATCCCCGCCTTGGCGCCGCTGCTGGCCGAGGTGACGCGCGAACTGGAGGACGGCGCGGGCGTGGTGCGCCTGTCCGGCCTGCCGGTGGAACGCCTGTCGCGCGAGGACCTGCGCACGCTGTTCTGGGGCCTGTGCGCCAATATCGGCACGCCGCTGTTCCAGAACACGACCGGCGAGGTGCTGGCCGAGGTGAAGGACGAGACCGGCCAGGGCATCGCCGTGACCGGCGGCGGGCCGGGGCCGGTGCCCTCCGCCCGCGCGCGGTCCCGTTCCACCGGGCCGCTGCGCTTCCACACCGACAAATGCGACCTGCTGGCCTTGCTGTGCGCGTCCAACGGCATCGCGGGCGGCGTCTCCCGCGTCGTGTCCACCATCGCCATCCATGACGAGATGGCGCGCCGCCGGCCCGACCTGCTCGCCGTGCTCTACGAGGATTTTTTCCGCATGCGCCCGGCGGATGAGGAAGGGGACCAGCACGCCGACCGCGTCTTCCGCATGCCGGTCTTCTCCCGCGGGCCGGACGGCGCCTTCACCAGCCAGTATTCGCGCACCTATGTGGAGATGGCGCATGACCAGCCGGAGGTTCCTCCCCTGCGCGCGGAGCAGGTGGAGGCGATGGACATGCTCGCCGCCCTTGCCGACGAACTCTGCGCCGAGGCGCCCTTCACCCCGGGCGACATCCAGCTGCTGAACCAGCACACGACCTATCACGGGCGCACGGCGTACGCCGACGACGCGGCATCGGGCGCGCATCGCGTGCTGCTGCGGATATGGCTGGCCACACCCTTCAGCCGGGCGCTGCCGGAGGGGCACCGGGTGCAGTGGGGGGCGGTGGAGAAGGGGGCGCTGAGGGGTGGGGCGATCCTGGGGCGGAGTGCCATTGCCGCATAAGGGCGGGGGGAGAAGGGAACTTCTCCCCCCGTAACCCCCCTCAACCTTTTTTGGTTTTCCGCCCTTCATCGAGGGCGGAGTGAAAAAGAAGGGAGGGGGCTTCGGGGGAGGTTCTCCTCCCCCGACCTTCACCCCCAAGCCGCCGGATGCGTCCCCAACGCCACCGCCGGCAGCGCCCAATGCGCCGGCGTCCCCGACAGCGCCGCGCTGTGCCGCACCGCCGTCATCCGCCCGAAGCCGCTGGCGCTGTCCTCCAGGAAGCGCGAAGCGTCGGCGAGCCCCGGCGCGGCGAGCCCGCCCTCGACGCGCCCCAGCCGCTTGATCCATTCCCCCGTGCCGGCGAGCGAGACGCGCACCAGCCACGACCCGCCTTCCTCCGCGCGCTTCAGCAGCGCCGCCATGGCGCCCAAAGCGAGCAGGTAGCCGGAGGCGTGGTCCAGGGCCTGGCAGGGCAGGGGCCTCGGCTTGTCCTCGCCCGCCGCCGCGCGTTCCGCGTCGTTGATGCCGTTCGCGTTCTGCACCAGGGAATCGAAGCCGCGCCGCCCGGCCCACGGGCCGATATGCCCCCAGGCCGAGAGCGAGACGCAGACGATGCCGGGCTTCAGCGCGGCGAGGGCTTCCGGCGCGAAGCCGTGCCCGGCGATGGCGCCGGGGCGGTAGCCTTGCAGGAAGATGTCCGCCCCTGACGCCAGCGCGCGCAGCGTCGCGCGGCCGGAATCGGCGCGCAGGTCGAGCGCCGCGCAGCGCTTGCCGCGCCCGGTGTCCATCACCAGCGCGGGGATGGAGGGCAGGTGCGGCCCGGTCACGTGCAGCACCTCGGCACCATGGGCGGCCAGCGTGCGGCCTGCGACGGGGCCGGCGATGACACGCGTGAGGTCCAGCACGCGGATGCCGTCGAGCGGCCGCGCGGCAAGCGGCGGCAGGGGCGTGGGCGGCGCGTCGCCGATGCGTTCCAGGACCAGCGCGGGCAGGGATGCGGCGGCGGCGCCGGCCGGGTGCGCGGCCCATTCCGCCAGGCTGCGCGTCATGGTCGCGACGCCGCCGGCCGCGTAGATCGCGGTCTCGGCGTCCTGCGCCGTCCAGCCTTGAAGCGCGGCGGTCACCGCGGCGCGGTCGTAGTCGCAGGACAGCGTGCGCAGCACGGCCTCGCGATGATGCGGCAGGTTGGTGTGCAGGCGGATGAAGCGGCCATCTCCCGCGCGGTGCAGGCCGGCGATGCGGTCCCAGCCCTCATGCACCTCGGCGCCGTCGATGCGCAGCTGGTGCTCGGAGCGGAACTCGGCGAGGGCGTGGGCGATGTCCACCGTCACGCGCTGCGCGCCGCCGCCGCGCGCTTCGTGGATCGCGGCCGCCGCCGCGCCGGTCGCGCCGATGCTCGCGAGCGCCGAGGCGCCGACGGCGAAGCTCGAGGGCATCAGCGGGTCGGCGCCGGTCAGCGTGACCGAAGGCAGGCGCGCGTCGGCGAGGCCCGCCTCCCGCCAGAGGGCGCGGAGGGCGGTGTCGGGGGAGATGCTCATGCGCGGAGCGTCGCGCCGCGCCGCGCCGCGGTCCAGCCCCGCGCGCGCGGGCTGGCGGTGGGCGTGGCGCGGATGGACGGCGCGCTACCCCCACATCTTCTCGATCTCGCCGGCCCGCGCCTCGATCGCCATGCGGCGCTTCACCTTCATCGTCGGCGTCAGCAGGCCGTTGTCGATGGTGAAGGGCTCGGTCGCGGCGAAGTGGCGGATGCGCTCGATGGTCGGCAGCTTGGCGTTCACGCGGCGCACCGCCTCGCCGATCTTGGCTTCCATCCCCTCGGCGGGGACGATCAGGGCGACGAGGGCGGGCTTGCCCTCGCCGGCGATCAGCGCCTGGTGCACCTCGGGCTCGGCCATCAGCAGGCTTTCCACCTTGGCGGGGCTGACCATGTCGCCGCCCAGCGTCTTGATGAAGTCCCGCTTGCGGTCGGTGATGCGCAGGTAGCCGTCCTCGATCACGCCGACATCGCCGGTGTGCAGCCAGTGCTCGGTCTCGCCCGGCGGGGGCTTCAGCGCGGCCTCGGTGGCCTCGGGGTTGTTCCAGTAGCCGGTCATGACGAGCTCGCCGCGGACCAGCACCTCCCCATCCTCGGCGATGCGGCATTCCACGCCGGTCAGCGGCGGGCCGACCGTGTGCCGGCGGTTCGCCCAGGGCAGGTTGACGCTGACCACGGGCCCGGCCTCGGTCTGGCCGTAGCCCTGCAGCACGGGCAGCCCGAGGGCCATGAAGAAGCCCGACAGGTCGGGGTCGAGCCGCGCGCCGCCCGAGACCAGCGCCTGCACGCGCCCGCCGAAGCGCGCGCGCACCTTCTCCCGCACCAGTCTTTCCAGCACCGCGTCCTGGATGCGGTCGAGCAGGCCGAGCGGCGGCCCGTCCATCCGCCGCAGGCCGAGCGCATGGGCGCGGTCGAACAGGCCGCGCTTCAGCGCGCTTTCCTTCTCGAGCCCCGCGAGGATGCGCCCGCGCAGCACCTCGAACAGACGGGGCACGGCGGTGATGACGGCGGGGCGGATCTCGGCGAATTCGTGCGACAGCCGGTCGGCGCCGCGCGAATAGACCACCTCCATGCCGATGGACGGCAGCAGGAAGCCGCCCACCGTGTGCTCGTAGGAGTGCGACAGCGGCAGGAAGGACAAATAGGGCTTGCCGTCGAGATCCAGCCGCTGCGCCAGCGGCACCACGCCCGCGCGGTTCGCGAGCAGCGCCCGGTGCGGCAGCATCACCCCCTTGGGCAGGCCGCCGGTGCCGGATGTGTAGATCAGGCAGGCGAGGCTGTCGGGCGCGGCCGCGGCGGCTTCCGCGTGCAGGGCGGCGACGTCGCCGGCGGTGGCGAGCGCTTCGTCCCACCGGTGGCTGGCCATGCCGGCGGCGTCCGGCGGTTCATCCACGCAGACCAGCAGGTCGAGCCCGCCGGCCAGGGCCGCGCCTTCCAGCACCTTCTCGGCCAGCTTGCGCGTCGAGACGATGGCCGCCCGCGCGCCGGAATCGCGCAGGATATGCGCGTGGTCGGCGGCGAGGTTCGTCGTGTAGGTCGGCACGGTGATGGCGCCGATGGCCATGATGGCCGTGTCGGCGATGGGGAATTCGGGCCGGTTTTCGCTGACCAGCATGACCCGGTCCCCCGGCCCGACGCCGCGGGCGCGCAGGAAGGCGGCGACCGAGGCGACCTGGATGGCGAATTCGCCCCAGCGCAGGCTGCGCCAGGCGCCGCCCTGCCAGTGGCGGAACAAGGGGCGGTCCGCCCATTCCGCCGCGCGCGCCAGCATCATCGCCGGCAGCGTGGGCCAGCCTCCCGCCGAATAGGCCATGGGTCCCCCGTGAACATCCCCGGCAGGCATGTAGGGGGGGCGCCCATGCTTGGCCAAGTCCCCGATCGGTCTATATGGGCAGCGTGATCAATCCGCCGCTCCCCGCCCCCGCCCGCGCCCCCCTCGACGCCGCCGCCGCCGAGGCCGCGCTGCCCACCTGGGACCTCTCGGACCTGTATTCCGGGCCGGAGGATCCGCGCCTGGCCGCCGATCTCGACCGGGTCGAGGCCGAGGCCCGCGCCTTCGAGCAGCGCCTCGCCGGGCGGCTCGCCGCCCTGCCGGGCGACGCGCTCGCCCAGGCGATCGCGGATTACGAGCGGATGTGGGAGGCGCTCGGCCGCGTCACCTCATTCGCCGGGCTGCTGTTCGCCGGCGACGCCGAGGATGCGGCGAATGGCCGCTTCTACCAGACGACGCAGGAGAGGGTGACGCTGATCTCCTCCCACCTGCTGTTCTTCACGCTGGAGATCAACCGGCTCGAGGATGCGGCGCTGGAGGCCAAGGCCGGCGCGTCGCCCGCGCTCGCCCGCTGGCGGCCCTGGCTGCGCGACCTGCGCGTGTTCCGCCCGCACCAGCTGTCGGACGAGGCGGAGAAGCTGCTGCACGAGAAGGAGGTCGCCGGCCGCTCCGCCTGGACGCGGCTGTTCGACGAGACGATCGCCACGATGCGCGTGAAGGTGGGGGAGGAGGAGCTGACCGTCTCCGCCGCGCTGAACCGCCTGTCGGACCGCGACCGGGCCAAGCGCCAGGCGGCGGCGGCGGGCGTCTCGGCGGCCTTCGGGGACCGCGCGCGGCTGTTCGCGCTGATCACGAACACGCTCGCGAAGGACAAGGAGATCGAGGACAAGTGGCGCCACTATCCGCGCCCCGGGTCCTACCGGAACCGCTCGAACATGGTCGAGGACGAGGTGGTGGACGCGCTCGTCTCCGCCGTCCGCGCCTCCTACGCCCGGCTGTCGCATCGCTACTACGGGATGAAGGCGAAGTGGCTGGGGCTGCCCAAGTTGCAGCATTGGGACCGCAACGCGCCGCTGCCGGAAGAAGACGACCGGCTGGTCCCCTGGCCCGAGGCGGTGGAGCGCGTGCTGTCTTCCTATGCCGCCTTCAGCCCGGAACTCGCATCCGTGGGCAGGCGCTTCTTCGACAAGCCCTGGATCGACGCCGCGCTGCGGCCGGGCAAGGCATCCGGGGCCTTCGCGCACCCGACCGTGCCGTCGGCGCACCCGTATCTGCTGCTGAACTACCACGGCAAGGCGCGGGACGTGATGACGCTGGCGCATGAACTGGGCCACGGCGTGCACCAGATCCTGGCCGGCGGGCAGGGCTACCTGCTGTCCTCCACGCCGCTGACGCTGGCCGAGACGGCGAGCGTGTTCGGGGAGATGCTGACCTTCCGCGCCGTGCTCGACGCCGAGACCGATCCGCGCCGCCGCCGCGGCATGCTGGCCGGCAAGGTCGAGGACATGCTGAACACGGTGGTCCGCCAGGTCGCCTTCTACCGCTTCGAGACGCTGCTGCACGACGAGCGCCGCAAGGGCGAGATCTCCACCGAGCGCCTCGCCGAGCTGTGGATGCAGGTGCAGACGGAAAGCCTCGGCCCGGCCTTCGAGTTCACGCCCGACTACGGCGTCTACTGGGCCTATATCCCGCACTTCGTGCACTCGCCCTTCTACGTCTACGCCTACGCCTTCGGGGATTGCCTGGTGAACGCGCTGTACGGCGTCTACCGCGACGGCTCGGTGCCGGGCTTCGAGGGCAAGTACCTCGACATGCTCCGCGCGGGCGGCACGAAGCGGCACAAGGAACTGCTCGCCCCCTTCGGCCTGAACGCCGCAGACCCGGCCTTCTGGATGAAGGGGCTCGATGTCATCTCGGGCTTCATCGATGAGTTGGAGCGCGCCGATGGCTGACCGGGAAGGCAGCACGATCTTCGGGGAGGCGCGGCGCATGCTGCGCACCTCCGGCGCCGTCACCGGCATCGCCGCGCGCTACGCCGGCAAGCGCCTGTTCGGCGTGAAGGGCAACGAGGCCGCGCATGCGGAGGACCTCAAGGCCGTCCTCGGCGGGCTCAAGGGCCCGATGATGAAGGTGGCGCAGTTCCTCTCGACCGTGCCGGACGCGCTGCCGCCGGAATACGCGAAGGAACTCGCCACGCTGCAGGCCAACGCGCCCCCCATGGGCTGGCCCTTCGTGCGCCGGCGCATGGCGAGCGAACTGGGCCCGGCCTGGGAATCCCGCTTCGCGGATTTCGAGCGCGAGGCCGCCGCCGCCGCATCGCTCGGCCAGGTGCATCGCGCCACGCTGCATGACGGCACGCGGGTGGCCTGCAAGCTGCAATACCCCGACATGGCGTCGGTGGTGGAAGCGGATTTGCGCCAGCTGAAGATGGCCATGGCGATCTACCGCCGCATGGACAGCACGCTGGAGAACGAGGAAGCCTATCTCGAACTCTCCGAGCGGCTGCGCGAGGAACTGGACTACCTGCGCGAGGCCGCGCAGCAGAAGCTGTACGCCAAGATGCTCCAGGGCGTGCCCGGCGTGCGCGTGCCCACGCCTATCGAGAGCCTCTGCACGAAGCGGCTGCTGACCATGACCTGGCTCGATGGCCGCGCCATCCAGGCGCGCATCGACGAGGACCCGCCGGAGGAGGAACGCGCCGCCTATGCCCGCGCCCTGTTCCGCGCCTGGTACGTGCCGCTGTACGGCTATGGCGTGATCCATGGCGACCCGCATCTGGGCAACTACCAGGTGCGGTCGGACGCGCCGGAGAATGGCGGCTGGGGGATCAACCTGCTCGATTTCGGGGTGGTGCGGATCTTCCCGCCCACCTTCATCGGCGGCGTGATCATGTTGTACGAGGCGATCCGCGACGACGATTTCGACAAGGCCGCCGCGGCCTACGACATCTGGGGCTTCCGCAACCTCAAGCGGGAGACGATGGAGGTCCTGAACATCTGGGCGAAGTTCCTCTACGAGCCGCTGCTCGATGCGAGGGTCCGCCCGATCCAGGTGAACGACGACCCGCAATACGGCCGCAAGATCGCCGAGGAAGTGCATGCGGGGCTGAAGCGCACCGGCGGTGTGCGGGTGCCGCGGGAATTCCCGCTGATGGACCGCGCGGCGATCGGGCTGGGCTCGGTGTTCCTGCGGCTGGGGGCGAAGCTGAACTGGCACGATCTGTTCCAGGAACTGATCCAGGGCTTCGATACGGACGTGCTCGCGCAGCGGCAGCGGGCGGCGTTGGCGGAAGCCGGGCTGCCCGATCCGCATCCGCCGGGCTGAGGCGGCGGGTCGGCCATGCTTTACGTTCCGGCATGGCCCGCTTCCTGACCCCGGCCGAGGATCGGCTGATCGCCCGCTTCCTGGACCTGCTGGTGCAGCGCCTGCCGGACGGCGCGCTGCGCGGCGTGACGCTGTTCGGCAGCCGGTCGCGCGGCGAGTCCGATGAGGATTCGGACGTCGATGTCGCGGTCGAACTGGCGCCGGGCGCCGCGACCCTTGCGGCGCGGCGCATCGTAAGCGACGCCGCGCATGACGCGATGGCGGACAGCGACGGCTTCGCGCTCGGCCTCTCCCCGGTCGTGGTGCCGGCGGGCCAGGGCGGCGCGCTGGATGCGGCGCTGGCGCGGGACGGGGAGCGGCTCTGGCAGCGCGCGGCATGAGCCCGGAGCCGCCGGGCCATCACCTCGCAAAGGCGGAACGCTTCCTGCGGGCGGCGCGCACGCTGCTCGCCGCCGGCCTCGCCGAGCAGGCGACGTCGGACGCGTAGTACGCCGCCTTCCATGCCGCGACCGCACTGCTGGCGAGCGCGGGCCTCGAGGCGAGCACGCATGAGGGCCCGCGCCGCCTGCTCGCGCTGCATTTCGTAAAGGACGGGCCCTTGCCGCCGCACACCGCGCGCGACCTCTCGCGCCTGCTGAGCGACCGGCTTCTGGCCGACTACGCCGTGGCGGGGGAGATCGACGGCTCGGCGGCGGTCGATGCCGCGCGCCTCGCGGCTGGCCTTGTCCGCGCCATCCTGCCTGTGCTGCTGGCGCGCGACCCAGCCAGCGCCGTTGCGGCCGAGGCGGTGCGGCTGGAACTCGGCCTGCTGGACCAGGCGACGGGCTGAGGCCGGGCATGCCTGTTTCCGGCCGAGGGCTCGGCGCCGGTGCAGGATTGTCACGCCGGGCCGCCGATCCGCCCTGCCGGGGTTGAAAACCGCCGGGGCGTCCCCCTGTTGCACGCGGCCGGGAAGGGTACCGGCATGTCATCCTGCGGGCGCTGGACACCCTGGCGCCCAGGGGCTAGGTGCGCCCGTTCCTGTGGCGCGTGGGGGAGTATCCCGGATGCGTGTGGCGGTGTTGAAGGAGCGGCGGAGCGGGGAAACCCGCGTCGCGGCGACGCCCGAGACGGTCAAGAAATACGTCGGACTGGGCCTGGAGGTCGCGGTGGAATCGGGGGCGGGTCTGCCCTCCGGCATCACCGACGCCGCCTTCGCCGAGGCCGGCGCGAAGCTGGCGGACGATGCGGCCGGCGCCCTCGCCGGCGCGGGCATCGTGCTGGTGGTGCGCGCGCCCGAGGCGCCGCTGCCGCGCGGCGCGCTGCTGATCGGCACGCTCGGCGCCGATGCGGCGGCCGCGGCGGCCTATGCCGAGGCCGGCGTGGATGCGTGTTCGATGGAACTCCTGCCGCGCATCACCCGCGCGCAGTCCATGGACGTGCTGTCCTCCCAGGCCAACCTCGCGGGCTACCGCGCGGTGATCGAGGGTGCGACCGCCTACGACAAGGGCTTCCCGATGATGATGACGGCGGCCGGCACCGTGCCCGCCGCCAATGTCTTCATCATGGGCGCGGGTGTCGCCGGCCTGCAGGCCATCGCGACGGCGCGCCGCCTCGGCGGGCGCGTGTCGGCCACCGACGTCCGGCCCGCGGCGAAGGAGGAGATCAAGTCGCTGGGCGCGACCTTCGTCGGCTACGAGGACGAGGAGAGCAAGGCGGCGCAGACGGCGGGCGGCTACGCCAAGCAGCTGAGCGCCGAGTTCTACGCCAAGCAGGCGGAAGTCGTGGCCGCGCACATCGCCAAGCAGGACGTCGTGGTCTGCACGGCGCTGGTGCAGGGCCGCAAGGCACCGACGCTGGTGACCGAGGCGATGGTCGCCTCGATGAAGCCGGGCTCGGTCATCGTGGACATCGCGGCGGATGCCGGCGGCAACTGCGCCGCGACCAAGCCGGGCGAGCTGGTGGTGACGGCCAACGGGGTGAAGATCCTCGGCTTCACCAACTGGCCGGGGCGCCTGCCGGCGGCCTCCTCCGCGCTCTATGCGCGGAACCTCCTCACCTTCCTGACCACCTTCTGGGACAAGGAAGCCAAGGCGCCGAAGCTGCCGGAGGAGGACGATATCGTGAAGGGTGTGACGCTGACGCGCGGCGGCGCCGTGGTCCACCCGCTGATGAAGCCGGCGGCGTAAGGGGGGGATTTGCGATGAACGCGACGGAACTCGCCAACCAGGCCACGGCGGCGGCGCAGCGTGCGCTCGAACTCGCCGAGGCCGCGCGGCGCGCGGCGGAAGCGGCGGCCCCGGTCGCCGCGGCGGCCGAACCCTTCCTGTACCTGCTGACGATCTTCCTGCTGGCCTGCTTCGTCGGCTACCACGTGGTGTGGAACGTCACGCCGGCGCTGCATTCGCCGCTGATGGGCGTCACCAACGCCATCTCCTCGGTGATCGTGGTGGGCGCGATCCTGGCCGCCGGCATGGCGGACAGCACGCTGGCGCGCATCTTCGGCTTCCTGGCCGTGACGCTCGCCGCGGTGAACATCTTCGGCGGCTTCATGGTGACCAGGCGCATGCTCGCCATGTTCAAGAAGAAGGGGAGCTGAGCCGATGGGCACGACTCTCTCGACCCTGGCCTACCTCGTCGCCTCGGTTCTCTTCATCCTGGCGCTGCGCGGGCTCTCGCACCCCGAGACCAGCCGCCAGGGCAACATGTACGGCATGATCGGGATGGCGATCGCCATCCTGGCCACGCTGTTCAAGCCCGGCATCGGCTTCGGCGGCATCACGCTGGTGGTGGTCGGGCTCGCGGTCGGCGGCACGATCGGCACCATCCTCGCCCAGCGCATCCAGATGACGGCGCTGCCGCAGCTGGTCGCGGCCTTCCACTCGCTGGTCGGCATGGCGGCGGTGTTCGTCGCGGCGGCGGCCTTCTACGCCCCCGAATCCTTCGGCATCGGCACGCGCGGCAACATCAAGGCCGCCTCGCTGATCGAGATGTCGCTGGGCCTGGCGATCGGCGCGATCACCTTCTCGGGCTCGGTCATCGCCTTCGCCAAGCTGGCGGGGAAGATGTCGGGCGCGCCCATCACCTTCAACGGGCAGCATTGGCTGAACCTGGGCCTGGGCATCCTGCTGGTGGTGCTGGTGATCCTGTTCGTCGCGACGGGGTCGGGCTTCCTGTTCTGGATGATCGCGCTGCTGTCCTTCGCGCTCGGCTTCCTGCTGATCATCCCGATCGGCGGGGCTGACATGCCGGTCGTCGTCTCGATGCTGAACAGCTACTCGGGCTGGGCGGCGGCGGGCATCGGCTTCACCATCGGCAACCTGCTGCTGATCGTGACCGGCGCGTTGGTCGGCGCATCCGGCGCCATCCTGTCCTACATCATGTGCAAGGGCATGAACCGCAGCATCATCAACGTGCTGCTGGGCGGCTTCGGGTCCGAGGGCGGCGTGGTCGCCGGCGGCGGCGACGTGGACCGCCCGCCGGTCAAGGCCGGCAGCCCGGAAGACGCGGCCTACATGATGAAGAACGCGCAGAAGATCATCGTCGTGCCGGGCTACGGCATGGCGGTGGCGCAGGCCCAGCAGGTGCTCCGCGAGATGGCGGACCTGCTGAAGAAGGAAGGGGCGGAGATCAAGTACGCGATCCACCCCGTGGCGGGCCGCATGCCCGGCCACATGAACGTGCTGCTGGCGGAAGCCAACGTGCCCTACGACGAGGTCTTCGAGCTCGAGGAAATCAACCCCGAATTCGCCGACGCGGACGTGGCCTTCGTGATCGGCGCGAACGACGTGACCAACCCGGCGGCCAAGACCGACAAGTCGTCGGCCATCTACGGCATGCCGATCCTGGATGTGGAACGCGCCAAGACCGTGTTCTTCATCAAGCGCGGCATGGCGTCGGGCTATGCCGGCGTGGAGAACGAGCTGTTCTTCCGCCCGAACACGATGATGCTGTTCGGCGACGCGAAGAAGGTGACGCAGGAGATCGTGCAGGCGCTGCAGCGGTAGCGCCTGCCGGGCATCCTCGGCCGGGATGGGGGGCGGTTCCGCAAGGGACCGCCCTTCGTCTTTTCGCCGCGCGGCTTGCGGGCCGGCAGGCCGCGGGCGTCAGCCCGGAAGGCGCTGCGACGCCGCGGTGTTGGTCAGCGCCGCCTGCAGCCTGTCGAGCAGCCCCCACGCCGCCGCGGGGTCGAGCAGCGTGGGCCCGCTCACGTCTTCCCGCTCCTCGGCGAAGGCCATGGTCCAGGCGCCGAAGGCGCGCGCGGGCGGGTGCGCCACTTCCAGCACGGTGATCCGTTCATGCCGCGGGTCGCACTGGATGCGCTCGAAGATTTCCTCGACGGCCGCCGGCGGGCCTTCCAGCACCTGGGCGAAATAGGGGCCGCTGACCAGCAGCGCGCCGGTCACGCCCAGTGCCGCGTTGTTGCGCCGCGCGGTCTCGAGGATCTCGGAGACCTTGAGCTCGCCGCCCGCCGTCGCGCGGCTGGCGTAGATCACGCGCTGGAGGCTTTCGGACGGTCCGCTCATGCCGCTGTCTCCTGGCCCTGCGCCAGCCTTGCGATCATCTCCTGCACCTGGTCGCGCGGGACGGGCCGGCTGACGAGGTAGCCCTGCGCCTCGGAGCAGCCATAGGCGAGCAGTTCCGCCAGCTGCTCGGGCGTCTCCACACCTTCGGCCGTGGTCCGCAGGCCGAGCGCGGCGCCGAGGGCGGTCACCGCGCGCACGATCGCCGCGCTGTCGCCACGCGTGCCGATCTCGGCGATGAAGCTGCGGTCGATCTTCACGCGGTCGAGCGGGAAGTCGCGCAGCTGGGTCAGCGACGAATAGCCTGTGCCGAAATCGTCGAGCGATATCCGCACGCCGAGCGTGCGCAGCCGCTGGCAGGTCTCGATCGCGCGGGTCGTGTCGTGCAGCAGCGACGTCTCCGTCACCTCGAGTTCGAGCCGGTGCGCGGGCAGGCCGCTGTCGGCGAGCGCCGCGGCGACCACGTCGAACAGGTCGCGCTGGGCGAATTGCGGCGCGGCGACGTTGACCGCGACATGCAGCGCCTCGGGCCAGGTCGTCGCCTCCCGGCAGGCGGTGCGCAGCACCCATTCGCCGATCGGGACGATCAGGCCGATCTCCTCGGCCAGCGGCACGAAGGCGGCCGGCGGGACGAGGCCGCGTTCGGGGTGGCGCCAGCGCAGCAGCGCCTCGAACCCGGTGAGCGCCCCGCCGGCGATCGAGACCTGCGGCTGGAAATGGAGTTCGAACTGGCCGAGGCCGATCGCCGCCCGCAGGTCGGCCTCGAGCCTGCGCCGTTCCTCCATCCGCGCGCGCATCTCGGGCGCGTAGCGCCGGACGAGGCCGCGCCCCTGCTCCTTGGCCGCATAGAGCGCGAGGTCGGCCGCGCGCATCAGGCGGTCGGCGTCGTCCGCATCCTCGGGGAAAATGGCGATGCCGACGCTCGCGCCGATGACGGCGCTGTGGCCTTCCAGCAGGAAGGGCCGGCTGAGCAGGTCGACCAGCCGGGCCGCGAGGGCCTCGGCATCCTCCTCCCGCCCCTGGTCGGGCAGCAGGATGGCGAATTCATCGCCGCCGAGGCGGCCGGCCAGGTCGCCCGCGCGGATGCAGCTGCGCAGCCGTCGCCCGACCGCGCGCAGCAGCGCGTCGCCGATCGGATGGCCGAGCGAGTCGTTCACCGCCTTGAAGCGGTCGAGGTCGATGGCGAGCAGCGCGAAGGGGCGCTTTTCCTCCTGCCGCGCGCGCCGGTCGAGCGCGCCGAGGAAGGCTTCCCGGCGCAGCAGGCCGGTGGTCTCGTCGATGGGGCCGAGGGGCTCCCCGGCATCCGTCGCGGCGGGCGACAGCTTCGCGGCGTAGGTCATGCGATGGCCTCCGCCGGTCTTCTACGGAGAGGCCGGTTAAGCGGAGGCAAATCGCCGGCCCGCCTTGGCACGAAACACAAAAAACCGCGATCCGCAGGGCATCCCCTGCGTCGCGGCTTTGTGCCTGCGGTGCCGCCCTGCGCGCAGGGCGGCGGGGAGGGCTCAGAAGCCCTCGCGCTCGAGGCGCTTGCGCTCGACCTTGCGGGCGCGGCGGACGGCCTCGGCGGCCTCGCGCGCACGGCGCTCGGACGGCTTTTCGTAGTGCCGGCGAAGCTTCATCTCGCGGAAAACGCCTTCTCGCTGCAGCTTCTTCTTCAGCGCCTTGAGGGCCTGGTCGATATTGTTGTCACGAACGACGACTTGCACGCGGCGCAACCTCCTGCGCGTTGGATGTGGAACAATGGACGGCATGCGGCGCAGCGGGGCAAGCCCCGCCGCGTCGGAAGCGAAGCCTTACCACGGATGCGCGCCGCGCCGGAAGCCCTCCCGCACGCCGGCGCCGCACTATATGCATGGTCGCGCCACCCGCATCCCGCGCCGGAGCCCCATGGCCATCCTGAAGATCGCCCGCATGGGCCACCCCGTCCTCCTCATGCGGGCCGATGAGGTCCCGGACCCCACCGCGCCCGAGATCCTCCGCCTGGTCGAGGACATGGCCGAGACCATGGAGGATGCCGGCGGCGTCGGCCTGGCCGCGCCGCAGGTCCATGTGCCGCTGCGCATCTTCGTCTGGCGCACCGGGGCGGGCGGCGTGTCCGCCCTGATCAACCCCGTGCTGGAACCGGTGGGGGAGGAGACGGAGGAAGCCTGGGAAGGCTGCCTGTCCATCCCCGGCCTGCGCGGGGCGGTGCGCCGCGCCGCGCGGCTGCGCTTCCGCGGCCTCGACATCGCCGGCAACACGATCGAGGGCGAGGCGGCGGGCCTCGCCGCGCGCATCATGCAGCACGAGACCGACCACCTGGACGGCATCCTCTATCCGATGCGGATGGAGGATCTCTCGCGCTTCGGATTCAACGAGGAACTCGCCCGCGCCGCGGCGAAGGAGCAGGCATGACCGATTCCGACGACATCGACCGCCCGGCGCGGGACGCCGCCATCCGCGCCATCCTGCCGCTGGTGCCCGAGTACGGCTGGACGCGCCGCGCCATCGCCGCGGGCCTCGCCGCGGCCGGGATGCCGGAGGACGAGGCCGCCTTCCTGTTCCCCCGCGGCCCGCTCTCGGCCATCGAGGCGTGGCTCGACCTCGCCGACCGGGAGATGGCCGAGGAGGCCGGCGACCTGTCCGGCCTGCGCACCCCCGACCGCATCCGCACGCTGGTCGCCACGCGACTGCGCCAGGCGACCCCGCACAAGGACGCGGTGCGCCAGGCGCTGGCCCTGCAAAGCCTGCCCTGGAACGCGGCGTCAGGCCTGCGCACCGCCGCGCGCACGGCGAGCGCCATGTGGTACGCGGCGGGGGACAGGTCGGCCGATTTCTCCTGGTACACGCGCCGCGCCAGCCTCGCGGCGGTCTATGGCGCCACGCTCGCCTTCTGGCTGCGCGACGACCAGGAGGATATCGGCCCGACGCTGGATTTCCTCGACCGGCGACTCGCGGGGCTCGCGCGGCTCGGGCGCTTGCGCAAGCGGGTCGGCGCGGCCAGGGCGGCCTGATCCGGCGGCCCCTTGGCGGGCCGGGCGGGAAGGTTTCGCCACGCGCGCGGGTTTCGTTACGGGCGGCCCCGGCCTGCGGCGCGATCTTCGCTCCGTCCTGCAAACCATTGCCGTTGCGCGGGAATAATGCAGAAAATACATTTGCGTGCTGGCGCAGGTTGCGCCATGAGGCAGGTTCCCGAGCCAAGCCCGCGCGCGCCCGAGTCCGGCGGCGTGGCCCTTGGCCCGAAACGATCCAGAAGGGAGCGCCCGGCGCCCATGAGCAAGATCAGCAAGTTCCGCACCGTGGTCGCCGCGATCGCCGGCGTCGCCATCGCCGGCCCCGCGCTGGCCAATGCCTGCCTGCGGCCGGAGGAACGCGGCGCGCTCGACGTCCGCGCCCTGCAGACCTACCTGATGGTCAGCGCGCTGAACTGCCAGAAGGGCGAGAGCTACAACCAGTTCATCCGCCGCTTCGGCAATGAGCTCAGCAGCGCGAACCGCGTGACCAACGCCTATTTCACCCGCGCCTATGGCGGGCAGGCGCGCACGCGCTTCGACTCGAACAACACGAACATGGCGAACGAGCATTCCGAGGACGCGATCCGCGCGGGGTCCTTCTTCTGCCGCGACGCCGAGCCGCTGTTCCAGGGCGCGCTGGCCACGCCCGGCCCGCAGCTCGCCCAGTTCGCCGCGCAGCGGAACATCCCGCAGTCGGTGACCGCGCCGGAATGCCCGGCCGCCGGCGCCCCGGCCGCCCGCCAGGCCGCCGCGCGCCGCCGCTGACGACACGCCGCCGCGCCATCGCGCGGCGCGCGAAAGGACAAAGGCCGGGCCCCCAGGGTCCGGCCTTTTTTCATGGCGGCGATGGCGGCGGCCGCGGCGTGAAGCGGGGCCATGCATCCGGCTGGCCGATGCGGTCCGGCCGGGATGCGTCCGGGGCGACATCCGATTGGCCGGACATGGCTGGTTGGATGTCCTCTCCCGGACCTTGGCGGTTCCAGGCCACGGAAACCGATCGGGTGCGATCGGATGGCGCCGTGCGGCACGACCCGATCGCACCGGGTCGGCGCGGTCGGATTTCGTGCCGTGGAACCGACGGCTTCCCGATCAGGACATCCGACCGGCGGGTCGGATATCGCCCTACAGCACCATCCGATCACCCTGAATCAGCGTGATCGGATTTCGTGCTGTAGAAGCAATGGTTTCCAGAGCAAGAAATCCGACCGGTCGTTTCCGGCCGATCGGATATTGCTCTAGCGGACGATGATCTCCACGCGCCGGTTCTGCGGCTCGCGGACATTGTCCGCCGTCGCGACCAGGGGCTGCGTCTCGCCGAAGGCGGTCACGGCGATCTCCTCCCGCGCGATGCCGAGTCGGACGAGTTCCGCCGCCACCGTGTCCGCCCGCCGGCGCGACAGCGCCTGGTTGAAGGGCACGGTGCCGGAGCGGTCGGCATGGCCGGCCACCTCGATGCGCGTGCTGCGCTGGGTGCGGGCCTGCTGCGCCGCTTCCCCGATGATCTGGCGGGCGCGCTCGGTCAGGTCGGCGCGGTTCCAGTCGAAGAAGACGAGGAAGGTGCGGGAGGCCTGCGGCGCCGCGGCCGGAGACGGCGCGGGGGCCGAGGGCGCGGCGGTGATGGCGTAGCGCAGGCCGAGCAGCAGCGAGTGGTTGTAGTTGTCGGGTTCCGCCGTGCCGCGCGCCACGGTCGCGCCCGTGGCCGGGTTGTCCCAGCGCGCGTCGAAGCGCGGCTGCAGCGTGCCGAGGAAGCGGTATTCCGCCGTGACCGCGAGGCCCGGCGCGAAGGAGAGCGGGAAGGCGAGGCCCGCGATGCCCTGGTAGGCGAAGCGCCCGTCGCGGTCGTCGATCGTCATGCGCAGCGCGCCGTTCTGGCTGATGCCGCGCACGCCGTTCCATTCCGTCGCGACATAGCCGGCGCCGATGCCGACATAGGGCATGACCGGGCCGATGACGCCGAGGTCGAGCAGGACATTGCCCATCACGCCCCAGCTTTCCTGCCGGCCCGTGCCGCCGCCCAGGCTCGCCCAGCCGGCGGCGCCGGAGACGCTGTCGACGTCGTTGCTGCGGAAGGATCCCTCTATCTCGGCCCGCAGGCCGTTGCCGAAGCCCCAGCCGAGGCTGAGCACGCCCGCGAAGCCGGGCGACAGGCCGACCGACCCGCCCGCGCCGAAGCCGGCCGCGCCGAGCCCGCGCACGGCCGCCTGGTCGAGGTTGAGGTCGGTGTCGGGGACAAGGTTCAGCCCGACGCCGCCCGCGACATAGGGCCCGTCGATGTATTGCGCGGCGGCGGGCAGGGCAGGGAGCGACGCCATGCAGGCAAGGGCAAGGCCTGGCAGGAGGGCGGCGTGGCGGGGGGGGCGCGGGGCAGTCATCAGGTTGAGAATCGCACGTTCGAGTTAGCGAAGTTTGCAGCACGCCACGGCTTTGCCGCAATGCAGAAAGGACCGGCGCGCGGCGACCCGGCGCCGGGTGTGTCGTGGGTGCCCCCCGAACGCAGAAAGGGCCGCCTTTCGGCGGCCCTTCCCGTAGGTGTCGCGTCGAGCGCCCCCGCTTAGCGGAGGACGATCTCCACGCGGCGGTTCTGCGGCTCGCGGACGTTGTCCGGGGTCGGGACGAGCAGCTGGCTCTGGCCGAAGCCGCGCGTCACGATCTCGTTCCGCGGCACGCCGAGGCGGACCAACTCGCCGGCAACCGCGGCGGCGCGACGCTCGGACAGGCCCTGGTTGTAGCGGGCGGAGCCCGAGGTGTCGGTGTGGCCGTTCACCTCGATGCGGGTCACCTGCTGCGTGCGACGCGCCTGGGCGGCCTCACCGATGATCTGACGCGCGCGGGCGGTCAGGTCGGCGCGGTTCCAGTCGAAGAACACGAGGAAGGTGCGCGCCGGCGCCGGGGCCGCGGCGGCCGCGGCCACCGGGGCGGCCGAGCGGCCGAAGTTGTAGCGCACGCCGAACATGATCGAGTGGTTGAAGTTTTCCGCCTCGAAGGTGTTGCGCGTCACGAGGCCGGCCGGGGTCGTCGCCCGGGCGTCGATGTCGTGGCCGAGCGTGCCCATGAAGCGGTACTCGGCGGTCAGCGCGAGGCCTGGCACCGGGTCGATCGGCAGCGCGACGCCGACGATCGCCTGGTAGGCGAAGTTGCCCTCGTCGCCGTCGAGCAGCAGGTTCGTGCCCGCGCCGTCGCCCGACGGCACCGTGCCGCGGACGCCGTCATAGTTGTGGACCTGGTAGCCGATGCCGACGCCGACATACGGGGCGATGCCACCGAGGTTGAAGTCATACAGCGCGTTGACCATCGCGCCGTAGGACTGGGCGGAACCACCGGCGCGGTTGTAGCGGCCGGGGGCGCCCTTCAGGTTGTCGATGTCGTTGGTGCGGTAGCTGCCCTCGAGCTCGACGCGCAGGCCGTTGCCGAAGCCGTAGCCGACGCTGAGCACGCCGGCCCAGCCCCACTCGAAGCCGGTTTCGACGCTGCGGTTGGCGACGCCGTCGGACGTCCCCATCAGGTAGTTGCCGCCAAGGCCGGCGCCGACATACACGCCCTGCACCCGCGGGTCCCAGCTCTGCGCATTCGCGGCCACCGGCAGCGTCAGCAGCGTCGCGGCAAGAAGCGCCTTCCTCAGGCTCATGTGACTTCTCCTGTTCGTGGCCCTGGGGGCCGATCGATGGCCCGTGGGGCCTAAAAACTGCCCGAAGCGGTTCCCGTACGCCGGTCACTCGCTTCAGTAACTGCATTCTCCAACATTTACGGTGCCCAGCGCCAGACCCGCGCTACCGTATCGCCCTGACTGTTGTATTCGGGTCACATGATACGGTGGCAAATCGGTCACAGGGGTCCGAGCGCCGCCTCATCCGTCATGCCCGCCAGCGCCCCGCGCGGCAAGAGCCGGGTCGCATGGCCCATCTTCCGGCCGGGACGGGCGGATTCCTTGCCGTACAGATGCCCGACCACGCCCGGCGTGGCGACCAGCCGCGGCCAGGCGGCCATGCCTTCGGGGCCGATCAGATTCTTCATCACGGCATCGTGGTGGCGTTCCGGCACCGCGAGCGGCAGCCCCGCCACCGCGCGCACATGCTGCTCGAACTGGGATGCGGCGCAGGCATCCATCGTCCAATGCCCGGAATTGTGCGGCCTGGGCGCGATCTCGTTGCCCAGCAGCCGCCCGTCCGGCAGCAGGAACATCTCCAGCGCCACGAGGCCGATCAGGTCGAGTCCCTCGGCCACCGCCGCCACATGGGCGCGGGCGGCGGCCGCGACGGCCTCCGGCAGCCGGGCGGGGGCGAAGGAGAGGTCGAGGATGTGGTGCGCGTGGCGGTTCTCCGCCGGGTCGAAGGTGGCGACCGCGCCATCCGCCCCGCGCGCGGCGATGGCCGAGATCTCCGCCGCGAAGGGCACGAAGGCTTCCAGCACCAGCGGCCGGGGGGCCAGCCGCGCGAAGGCGGGGGCGAGGTCCTCCGGCCTGCGCAGCACCGCCTGGCCGCGCCCGTCATAGCCGAGTCGCGTCGTCTTCAGCACGGCGGGCAGGCCGAGCTCGGCCACGGCGGCGGCGAGGTCGGCTTCCGTCTCGACCGGCCGCCAGGGCGCCACGGGCACGCCGATGCGGCCGAGGAAGGCCTTTTCCGCCACCCGGTCCTGGCAGGTGGCGAGCGCGGCGAGGCCGGGCCGGCAGGGCACCAGGCCGGCCAGCGCCTCGAGCGCCGCGGCGGGGACGTTCTCGAACTCGAAGGTGACGACGGCGACCGACCCGGCGAAGCGGGCCAGCGCGTCGCGGTCCTCATAGGCCGCGACGGTGCGGTGGGCGGCGACCTGCATCCCCGGGCTGTCGGGTTCCGGCGCGTAGACGTGGCAGGCATAGCCGAGCCGCGCGGCGGCCAGCGCCGACATGCGGCCGAGCTGTCCGCCGCCGAGGATGCCGATGATGCTGCCGGGCGGCAGGGGGAATCCGGTCATGCCGGGCTGTCCGGCACGCTTTCGGTCTGCGCCGCGCGCCAGGCGGCCAGGCGCCGGGCCAGCGCCTCGTCCCCCGTGGCGAGGATGGCGGCGGCGAGCAGCCCCGCATTGACCGCCCCGGCGCGGCCGATGGCCAGCGTGCCGACCGGGATGCCGGCCGGCATCTGGACGATGGACAGCAGGCTGTCCATGCCCTTGAGCGCGTGGGATTCGACCGGCACGCCGAGCACGGGCAGCGCCGTCATCGACGCCGCCATGCCCGGCAGGTGGGCGGCGCCGCCGGCGCCGGCGATGATGACCTTGAGCCCGCGCCCGGCTGCGCCCTTGGCGTAGTCGAAGAGCCGTTCCGGCGTGCGATGGGCCGAGATGACGCGCGTTTCGTGCGGCACGCCGAGGTTGGCCAGCGTCTCGGCGGCGTGGCGCATGGTCTCCCAGTCCGACCGGCTGCCCATGATGATGCCGACCAGGGGGGCGGCGGAAGCGACGTCGCTCATTCAGACCCTACGATGCACGGAGATACGGGGGAGGACCGCCACGCGGCCCGGAAGACATGCGGATCGAGGCCCTGCCTCGATCCGGGAGGGCGAAGCCTGCCCGCCGCCGCCGGCGATCGAGTACACGGCGCGAAGCCAGGCGGCCGGAGGCCGCGCCGGCGATCGGGGCCACCCAACATCTTCGGATCGAGGCCCTGCCTCGATCCGCGAGGGCGAAGCCTGCCCGCCGCCGCCGGCGATCGAGTACACGGCGCGAAGCCAGGCGGCCGGAGGCCGCGCCGGCGATCGGGGCCACCCAACATCTTCGGATCGAGGCCCTGCCTCGATCCGCGAGGGCGAAGCCCGACCGCGCCCAGCCTGCCCGCCGCCGGCGGCACACCAGCACAGGGCGCGAAGCCAAGGGCCGCGGACGCGGCCCGCCCGGCGTTTGAGGGCATCACATCACGCAATGATATCGGGGACGAGCCGGCCCTCGAGCCAGGCGATCTCGTCCTTCAGCTTCAGCTTGCGCTTCTTCAGCCGCTGCAGCTGCAGCTGGTCCACCGGCGATCCGTCGAGCCGCGCGATGACGGTGTCGAGGTCGCGGTGTTCGCTGCGCAATTCGTGCAGGCGGCGAAGCATGGCGTCACGGTCGGCGATCATGGCCGGCGGCCCCGGGGCGAAGTTGTGGATGCATTCGCGCGCAAAACGCACTTATCATGCAAGGGCCGGGGCGCGACAGGCCAATCCCGGACGATGCGCGCCCCCTGGTGCCCGACCGGCCGACTGGCCGGAAGAACGCCGCCGCGGCTGCCCGCCGCGGGGCACAGCACGGATGAGGATGCGTCACGCATGCCCTTGAACCCCCGGATCGCCTCCCTCGAGGAACGCCACGCGGCCCTCGAGCGTCGTATCCTGGACGAGGATCGCCGGCCGAAGCCCGATGAGGCGGAGCTGGCCCGGATGAAGCGCGAGAAGCTGCGCCTCAAGGAGGAGTTGGAGCGGCTGCGGACGTCGCGGCCGCATTAGCGAAGGGCCTGGCCGGCCCGCCCGGCCACGGCAGCGCGCATCGCCCCGCATCACGGCCCCGGATGGGCGCGGCCAGGGTCAGGCCGCGTCCTCGGAGGGCGGGGGGATGGCCATGCTGCCGCCGGCCGCGGAGACCGCCGCGTTCAGGTCGGACTGGGTGCACAGGCCGAGGATCACGGGGTCGCGCGGCTTGATGTTCGCGCTGTTCCAGTGGGTCTTGTCGCGCACCTTGGCGATGGTGTCCTTGGTCGTACCCAGCAGCTTGGCGACGGTCGCGTCGCTCAGCATCGGGTAGTTGCGCAGCAGCCAGGCGATGCCGTCCGGCCGGTCGTTGCGCTTGGACACGGGCGTGTAGCGCCCACCCTTGGCCCGCGCCTTGGGGAGCACGATGGTGCTTTCCTGCAGCGTCAGGCGCGCACCGGAATCCGCTTCGCAGCGCGCGATCTCCTCCCGCGTCAGCTGGCCGGAGGCGACCGGGTCGAAGCCGACGATCCCCTGCGCGACTTCCCCATCGGCGATGGCCTGGATCTCGAGCGGATGCATGCCGACGAAGTCGGCGATCTGCTCGAAGGAAAGCGACGTCTTGTCGATCAGCCACACGGCGGTGGCCTTCGGCATGAGAGGCTGGGGCATGGGCGAACCTCGGGAGGCGGGAGGGGCGGAAGCGAACCCCCGCAATATGATGGGCCCCCTATAATGAGACGGCCGGGCAGGGTCAAAGCCCGGATGGAGCAGGAGAGCCATGACGTTGCTTGAGGAAGGGGACCTGCCGCGCAAGCGCCAGGTCCTGGAGAAGCCGCGCTTCGACGGGTGGGACGTCGCGCAGCTGCAGGACTACATCGCCGACCTGAAGGCCGAGATCGCCCGCGCCGAGGCGGCGATCGCCGCCGGGCAGAGCCACCGCGCGGCGGCGGAGGCCTTCTTCCGCAAGGGGTAGGGGCGCATCGGCCCCGGCGGGCGGGGCTGGCCCGCTGGCCGGCGCACCGGCCGATCGATACCGCGGGGCGGGCGGGCCGGGTCGCCGGCATCCGCCGGGCGCGCCGCCCATGACCCGCCGGCCGGGCGATGATCGCCATCCGCCCCCCGCCGCGCCGCGCCCGCCCCTTGCGCCGCGCCCCGCCGCGCGCGATCTCCGCTGGATGCCGGACGATCTCTCCCCCCGCGCGGCCGGCCTGGGCCCCGCCTTCGACAATTCCTACGCCCGCCTGCCGGAAAGGCTGTTCGCGCGCCTGCCGCCGACCCCGGTCAAGGCGCCGCGGCTGGTGCGGCTGAATCTCGGCCTCGCGCGCGACCTCGGCCTCGATGCGGGCTGGCTCGCCTCGGAGGACGGGGTGGCGATGCTCGCGGGCAACCGCATGCCCGAAGGCGCCGAGCCGATCGCCCAGGCCTATGCCGGGCATCAGTTCGGCCATTTCTCCCCCAGCCTCGGCGACGGCCGCGCGATCCTGCTGGGGGAGGTGGTCACGCCCGCCGGCCTGCGGCGCGACATCCAGCTGAAGGGGTCCGGGCCCACGCCATGGTCGCGCCGCGGGGACGGGCGGGCGGCGATCGGGCCGGTGCTGCGCGAATACGTTGTGAGCGAGGCCATGGCGGCCTTCGGCGTGCCGACGACGCGCAGCCTCGCCGCCGTGGCGACCGGCGAATGGGTGTTCCGGGAGGATGCGGTGCCCGGCGGCGTGCTGACGCGCGTCGCGTCGAGCCATCTGCGCGTCGGCACCTTCCAGTATTTCGCCGCGCGGCGGGACATGGACGCGGTGCGCGCGCTGGTGGACCACGCCATCGCCCGCCACGACCCGGCGGCGGGCGAGGCGCCCAACCCCGCGCTCGCGCTGCTGGAAGGCGTGGTGGCGCGGCAGGCGGCGCTGGTCGCGCGCTGGCTCGCGCTCGGCTTCGTGCACGGGGTGATGAACACCGACAACTGCGCCATCAGCGGAGAGACGATCGACTACGGCCCCTGCGCCTTCATGGAGGCCTATCACCCCGAGACGGTCTTCTCCTCGATCGACCACCAGGGGCGCTACGCCTATGGCAACCAGCCGGGCATCGCGCATTGGAACCTCGCCCGGCTGGCCGAATGCCTGCTGCCGCTGATCGATGCCGAGGAAGAGGCGGCGATGGAGGCCGCGAAGGCCGCGCTCGCCGGCTTCGCGCCGCGCTTCGGCGTCGCCTATCGCGCGGCGATGGCGCGCAAGATCGGCCTGCCCCAGGCACGGCCCGAGGACGAGGCGCTGATCGAGGACCTGCTGCGCCGGATGATGGAGGCGGAGGCCGACTTCACCCTGACCTTTCGTCGCCTGGCCGATGCGATCGACGGCGACGCGGCGCCGGTGCGCGCGCTCTTCGCAGACCCCGCGGCCTTCGACGGCTGGGCGGAGGGCTGGCGCGCGCGGCTCGCGCAGGACGGCATGGCGCCGGCGGCCCGCGCGGCGGCGATGCGCGCGGAGAACCCGCTGTATATCCCGCGCAACCACCTGGTGGAGGAAGCCATCGCGGCGGCGGTCGAGCGTGACGATTTCGCGCCCTTCGAGACGCTGGTCGATGTCCTGGCGCGCCCCTTCGAGGAGCAGCCCGGGCGCGAGCGCTTCGCGGCCCCGGCGCGGCCCGAGGAACGCGTGACGCGGACCTTCTGCGGCACCTGATCCGCGACGGCCTTCGCGCCGTATCTGATCAGCCGGTCTTGTCGTGCCGCAGCGGGCGACCGGCGGCCGGGGCCAGCAACGCGAAGGGCCCGCATGCGCGGCATGCGGGCCCCCGGGGTGTCTCGGCGCGGGTGAGGCGCGTCAGGCCGCCTGGGCGGGATTCGCCTCGGCCTGGATGACCGGCCGGCCGGCCTGGACCGGGATGCGGCGCGGCTTCAGCGCTTCCGGCACGACGCGCTTCAGCGCGACATGCAGCAGGCCGTTGGCCAAATCCGCCCCCTGCACGACGATGTGGTCGGCCAGGACGAAGCGGCGTTCGAAGGCGCGGCCGGCGATGCCGCGATGGAGGAAGCGGCGCCCATCCTCCGGCTGCGGCTGCGGCCGCCCGGCGATGGTCAGCGTGTTCTCCTGCGCGGTGATCTCGAGGTCGGATTCGGCGAAGCCGGCGACCGCCATGGTCAGGACGTAGCTGTCCTCGCCCGTCCGCTCGATGTTGTAGGGCGGGTAGCCGTTGCCCTCCGGCGCGTTGCGCGCGGTGTCCATCAGGCGCGCGAGCCGGTCGAAGCCGATCGCGGTGCGGAAAAGCGGGGAGAAATCGATCGCGTTCATCAGTTGAACCTCCTGCATCAGCAAGGCTCGTTGCACGGCGGGCCGGGGCTGCACGCTGGGACCCCGCATGGGCGATCCCTGGCCGACCCGCGCCGGAGGCCCCGTCGGGGCGCCTCCTGGCAGTCGGGGAGATGGCGGCCGCGCCGGGCCGGTTCAAGACCCTCCGCTTCGGGCCCGCGCGCCCGGCGCTGAACCGGTTCAGCGGCGGCGCGGGCAGGCCCCGCTAGAAGCCCGGGACGGATGGCGGGACGGAGGCGCGGAATGCCGCGGATGACAGGATTCGGGCTGGCGGGGGTCCTGTTTGCCGGCCTCGCGGGGCCGGCGGGCGGGAGCGGCTTCATCCCCCTCATGCCGCAGGCCGAGGCGTTTGCCGACCACGCGGCCTGCCTCGCGGCCCTCGAGGCGCATCGGGCGCGCGAGCAGGTGCTGGCCGTGCCGCGCACGACCGACGCGGCGGGGCAGGTGAGGGAAGTGCGGGTGGTGGAGTCCGGCATCGAGCGCCAGGGGCCGGACCGGGCGCGCTATGCCTCGGAGGTCTGGACGCTGCATGGGGGGCCGGATCCGGCCGCGGGGCGGCTGCGGATCGTGCCGGGCTTCGAGCGCCACATCCGCCTGTGCGAGGGCGCGGCCATGACGACGACCGGCGCGCGCGGCTTCACCCAGCCGGTCTACGAATAGTCAGGTCGCGCGAATTCGAAGCGGCCGACGGGCTTCGGGCCCGCGCGCGGCCGGGCTCCGGCGGTCCTGGCGAGGAAGGGGAGGGGGCGCGACGCCCCCGTCCCGTCGCGGGCCGGGCGTCAGCCCTTCTTGCGGGCGCCGATGCCGGCGAACTTCTTGTTGAACTTCGCGATCTGGCCGCCGGTGTCGAGCACGCGCTGCTGGCCGGTCCAGGCCGGGTGCGACTTCGTGTCGATGTCCAAGCGCAGCGTGTCGCCCGGCTTGCCGTAGCAGGACCGCGTCTTGAACTCGGTCCCGTCGGTCATGATGACATTGATCACGTGATAGTCCGGATGCGTGTCGGGCTTCATCGGGCGGTGCTCATGCTCAGGCGCCCGCCGATACCGACCGGCGGGCAGGGAAGCGGGGCGTATAGGGGAGCGGACCGGCGAGCGCAATGCCGGCCGGCCGCCCCCCGGGCGCGGGTCAGGCGCCGGGCGCCGGGGCGGCCGGCGGGGCCGGGCGCACGCCCTCGTCGAAGTTGAAGACGGCGGGCCGGCTCGTCAGGAAGCCCGCTTCCCCCACCAGGTTGCCGCGCAGGGCCGCGACCAGCGCCTCCTTGTAGAGCGCCTCGTCCTCCGCGCTCGTCACCAGCAGCTTCGGCCCGCCCGCGATCAGCGGCCCCTGGCGGTCGAGCAGGGCGACCGCGCGCAGGTCCACCCGGCCTTCCAGCACGTCCATCACCCCCGCGGTGACGTTCGGGAACCAGGGGTGGAAGACGTCGTCGACCAGGATCACGCCGCCGGGCGCCAGATGCGCCGCCGCCAGGGCGAGGTCGTGGCGCACGGCGCCGCGGCCGTGTTCCCCATCCACATGGACGAAGCGCGCCGGGGTGCCGAGCAGGCGCCGCCAGGCCGAGACGGCGAGCCCGGTGGAGGGCCCCCGGTGCAGGCGGTAGCGCGTCTCGTCGATGCCGAAGGCGCTGCAATGGCCGCGCAGCGTCGCCTCGAAATCCTGGCCCTGGTGGACAAACAGGTCGACGCCGACCACCGCTTCGTCCCGCCGCGCGGCCAGGGCGAGGCCGACGAAGGTCTTGCCGTGGAAGGTGCCGATTTCCGCGAGCGTCCCGCCGATGCCCGCCCGCGCCTGCAGGTCGAGGATCGCGGTGACGGCCGCGGCCGCGCCCGGGGTGATGAAGCCCTGCACGGCGGCGAGGCCGCGCGCGAAGTATTCCTGGTAGGTCACGGCGCGCAGCACTTCCTCATCCTCGCCCGGCATCCCGCCGCCCGCGGCGCATCCGGCGCCAGAAGCCCCGGCGCCGCGGATCGGGCAAGCCCGCCGGCATCAATCCGGCGCGATCTCGCCACGCTCGATCACATAGGTCTGCTCGACCAGCGGGCGGAGCAGTTCCGGGTTGCTCTCGGTGATCAGGATGGCGACGTCGGGCAGGGCGGCGCGCAGGCGCTTCAGGGCTTCCGCGTAGCGCAGCGCCAGCGCCGGGGCGAGGCCCTGGAAGGGTTCGTCCAGCAGCACCGCCTTGGTGCCGACCATCAGCGCGCGGCCGAGCGCCACCATCTTGCCCTGGCCGCCCGACAGCCCCGCCGCCTTGCGCGGCGCGAGGTCCTTCAGTTCCGGCAGCAGGCCGTAGACGCGCGACAGCCGCTCGGCGATCTCCCGTTCCGACAGGCGCAGCACCTGGGCGGGGAGGAGCATGTTGTCCTCCACCGTGAAGGAGCCGAACAGGCGGCGGTCCTCCGGCGCGTAGCCGATGCCGTGGCGGGGGCGATGGTGCGGGGGCAGGCGCGTCTCGTCCTCCCCGTCGATCACGACCTTGCCCGTGCTGGCGGGCACCAGGCCCATCAGCGCGCGCAGCGTGGTGGTCTTGCCCGCGCCGTTGCGCCCGATCAGCGCGACGCGGCCCCCGGCCGGCACCTTCAGCGAGACGCCGCGCAGCACCGGCACGCCGGCAATGGCGACGGACACGCCCGCGAGTTCAAGCATGGGGCGCCTCCTTGGCCGGGTGGCGCTCGATGCCGATCACCTCCCGCTGCACGGCGGGGTCGGCCAGCACCTCCGCCGGCGGGCCCAGCGCGGCGATGCGCCCCTGGGACCAGACCGCGACGCGGTCGGCGAAGCGTTCGACCACGTCCATGTCGTGCTCGACGAAGACCGCCGTCACCTTCGCGTCGCGCAGCACGTTCACCAGCGTCTCGACGATCGTCATCTTCTCCGACGCCGCGACGCCGGAGGTGGGTTCGTCCATCAGCAGCAGGCGGGGCTTGAGTGCCACGGCCATGGCGATGTCGGCGAGCTTGCGCGCGCCCTCGTTCAGTGCGTCCGCCCGGCTGTCGGCGATGGCGGACAGGCCGAAGCGTTCGAGGATGTCGCGCGCCTCGTCCCGGTGGCCGGGGCGCAGCAGGGGGGCGAGCGGCGACCAGATGCCCATCCGCGCCGCGACGGCGAGTGCCACGTTCTGCTCGACCGTGTGTTCGAGGAACAGCTGCGGCAGCTGGAAGGACCGCGCGATGCCGAGCTTGACGATGGCGCGGGGCGACATGCCGGTGATGCGGCGGCCCTCGTAGGCGATCTCCCCGGCATTGGGCTTGAGGTAGCCGGTCGTCATGTTGATGAAGGTGGTCTTGCCGGCGCCGTTCGGGCCGATGATGGCGAGGAATTCGCCCTTCATCACATCGAGGTCGATGCCGTCGGCCGCGCGCACGCCGCCGAAGGCGAGCCGCAGGCCGGTGGCGCGGAGCAGCACCTCGCTCATCGCCCGCGCCCCCCGACCGCCCGCGCGGCCATCCCCCAGAGCCCGCCCGGGGCGAACAGGATGACCAGCAGCAGCGCCGCGCCCAGGATCATCTGCCAGGCATCGGCGAAGGACGCCGCGGCGTAGACGCGGATCAGCTCATAGGCGATGGCGCCCATGAAGGGCCCGAGCACGCCGCCCGCGCCCCCCAGGATGGCGATGAACACCAGCTCGCCGGAGGAGGTCCAGTAGGCGAGCAGCGGCGTGACGTGGCGCGAGGTCAGCGCGATCAGCGCCCCGCCCAGCCCGCCCACCATGGCCGAGAGCACATAGGCCGAGAGCAGCACGCCGCGCGCCGGCACGCCCATGAATTCGAGCCGCGTCTCCCGCGTCTTGATGCCCGCCAGCGCTTCCCCCATCGGGGAGGCGAGGTACAGGCGCAGCAGGAGCGCGAGCGCGAATGCCAGCGCCAGGGCGATGCCGAAGATCGTCCATTCATAGGCGATGCGGTCGAGCGCCTGGCCCGCCACGGGCATGATCTCGACCCGGATGCCGTCGCTGCCCTTGGTCAGGGCGTAGAGCTTCTCGAGCAGCGAGTAGAAGACCATGGACATGGCCAGGTTCAGCATGCCGAAGAAGATCTGCCGGTAGCGCGTGACGAACAGCCCGATCAGCAGGCCGAGCGCGCCCGCGCCGATGGCGGCGAGCGGCAGCAGCACCGCCGCGTCCCCCACCCGGGGGGCGAGGAAGGCGACGGTGTAGGCGCCGAAGGCGATGTACAGCGCATGGCCGAAGGAGACCTGCCCCGCGCGCAGCAGCAGCAGGATCCCCATCACCGCGATGCCCTTGGCGAGCGCGATGGTCAGCACGAAGCGCAGCCAGGGGGCGGCCACGGCGGCGGCGATGATGGCGCCGGCGAGCGCCAGCGCGAGGAAGGGTTCTATCCGCTTCATACGCGCCGCGTCTCGGTCACGCCGAACAGGCCCTGCGGGCGCACCAGCAGCACCAGCACCATGATGATGTAGGGCACGACGACTTCCAGCTCCGGCTCGAAATACACGGCGATGGACCGGCCGAGGCCCATCATCAGGGAGGTCAGCGCCGCCCCTTCGATCTGCCCCAGCCCCGCCGTCGCCACCACGGCGAAGGACAGCACGATGGTCTGCGCCCCGATCCCCGGCACGAGTGCCGCGGTGGGGGAGGAGAGCGCGCCGCCGAGCGCTGCCAGCATCGAGCCGAAGGTGAAGGTGAGGAGGAAGATCTTGGACGCGTCGATCCCCATCGCCGTCGCCGCTTCCCGGTCGGTCGTGACGGCGACGATGACGCGCCCGGTCAGCGTCCGGCGCAGGAACCAGGCGAGGCCCACCAGGGTGACGACCGCGATGCCCGGCAGCACGAACAGCTGGTAGTTGGTGAAGGGGATGAAGTCCCCCGCGAAGGGCACGTCGATGGTCCCCAGGAGCTTCATCGCCTGGTCGTGGTGGATCGGCTGCACGCCCCAGACGAGCTTCTGGACGTCCTCGAGGATCATGAACAGGGCGAAGGTGACCAGCAGCTGCACCACTTCCTCCTGCGCGTAGATGCGGCGCAGCAGGAAGCGTTCGATCAGCGGGCCGACGATGGCCCCCACCAGCGCGGCCGACAGCAGCAGGATCGGCAGCGAGGCCCAGGCCGGCACGCCGAGCGAGGCGGCGAAAAGGCCGATCGAGGCCGCCGAATAGGCCCCGATCGCATAGAGGGAGCCATGCGCGACATTGACGATGCGCAGCACCCCGAACACCAGGTTGAGCCCCACCGCGACGAGGAAGATCAGCCCCGCCGAGGAAAGCCCGTCCAGCAGCGCCAGGCCGAGAAGCAGGCCATTGTCCTGGAACCAGTCGGCCATGGCGCGCGCCGGCTCAGATCGACTGGCCGGCGGACTGGATCAGCGCCGGCGTCAGCGTCTTGAGCCAGTCGGTGCTCTTCTGCCCGACCGGTGCGGAGACCTGCGCCGCGGGATACAGCCGCATGTCCTTCGGCACCGCGAAGGGGAAGTTCGGGTTGAAGGAGGAGGTGCCGACGATCTGGTCCTCCAGCCCCTGGCCGTCCTCGCGCAGCGTGATGGTCGAGGTCGGCGTGGGGAAGGTCAGGCCGCGGAAGGCGGCGGCCAGTTCGGCATCGGACGGCCAGCCGCCGGACTTGGCGGCGACGGCCTTCTCCACCGCGGCCTTCAGCGCCCAGACGGCTTGGGCCATGTGGTGGCAGGGGTAGATCGGGTATTCGTTGAAGCGCTGGCGGTAGGCGTTGACGAAGGCGTTGAAGGCGGCCGGGTCGCGCGGCGCGGGGTGGTTGTTCCAGTGGTCACCGCGCGCGCCGATGATGTGGCCTTCGGGCATCGACCGGCCGAGGATCTGCAGCGAGGCCTCGGCGACCGGCAGGACGAAGGTGGTGCGCTCATGCAGCCGCCGCTCGGTCGCCTGCCGGATGAAGGTGACGAGTTCCCCGCCCCAGGAGGTGGAGTAGACCACGTCCGGGCGCAGCGCGAGCAGGCGGGTGATCTCGGTCGAGAAGTCGGTCGAGCCGAAGCGGGGGAACATCTCGGCCACCACGCGCACGCCGGGCTTCAGCGCGTCCATCGCGGTCTTCCAGATCTCCCAGGAATCGCGGCCCCAGGCGTAGTCCTGGTTGATCACGGCGACGGTGCGGATGTCGGGCTTGGTGCGCAGCAGGTACAGCAGCGGCGCGAGCACTTCCGGCGTCGCGTAGCCCTGGGTGCGGAAGGCGTAGTCCCAGCGGCCTTCCTCGAAGATGCGCTGCGTGCCGCAGTCCCAGAGAAGATTGACCTTGGACAGTTCGCGCGACAGCGGCGTGCAGGCGAGGCAGGAGCCCGAGGAGATCGACTGGAAAAGCGCGTGCACGCCTTCGGACTGCACGAGGCGGCGGATCTCGCCCACCAGGTGGTCCGTGCCCGGGCCCTCGTCGACGAAGATCGGGCGCACAGGCACGCCGGCGATGCCGCCCGCGGCGTTGATCTGGTCGACCAGCATCTCGCAGGCGCGGCGGGAAGGGACGCCGAAGACCGAGGCCGGGCCGGAGAGGAAGGTGGTGACGCCGATCTTGAATTCGGCCGGGCGCGCGGCCGGCTGGGCCGAGAGCGTCGCGGGCAGCATCACGGCGCCGAAGCCGGCGGCCAGCACCTCGCGGCGCGAGAACGTGTCGGTCATCTGGGTTCCTCCCTCGGGCGCGCCGCGGGTTGGATCCCGGGCGTCGGGCGGGCAGGATGGACGCCGATCGCCGCCGCGCGCAAGCGGGTGGCGGCCGAATGATCCGGCCCCGCGCGCGCGGATGCGCGCCCGCGAAGGCGGGGGCGGGTTCCACTCCCGCGGAAGCCGATCTAGCGTCCGCGCCCTTCACCGCGACGGTGCGCCATGCCTTCGATCCTCTCCATCCAGTCCTGGGTCGCCTACGGCCATGTCGGGAATGCCAGCGCGATCTTCCCCCTCCAGCGCCTGGGGGCGGAGGTCTGGGGCATCCACACCGTCCAGTTCTCCAACCACACCGGCTACGGCGCCTGGCGCGGCCAGGTCTTCGGGGCGGAGCTGATCCGCGACTGCGTCGAGGGAATCGAGGAGCGCGGCGCGCTGCCGCGCTGCGACGCGGTGCTGTCGGGCTACATGGGCTCGGCCGAGATCGGCGCGGCGATCCTCGATTCGGCACGGCGGGTGAAGGCGGCCAACCCGGCCGCGCTGTGGTGCTGCGACCCGGTGATCGGCGATGTCGGCCGCGGCGTCTTCGTCCGCCCGGGCATCCCCGAATTCCTGCGCGACGCCGCGCTGCCGGAGGCCGACATCATCACGCCCAACCAGTTCGAGCTGGAATGGCTGACCGGGCGGTCCGTGACGACGCTGGCCGAGGCCAAGGCGGCGATCGCGGCGCTGCAGGCGATGGGTCCGCGCTGCGTGCTCGTCACCTCGCTGCGGCTGGCCGACACGCCGGAGGGCGAGATCGGCATGCTGGCCGGCGAGGGCGGGCGCTTCTGGCGGCTGGCCACGCCCATGCTGCCGCTGTCGGTGAACGGGGCGGGGGATGCGATCGCCGCGCTGTTCCTGTTCCACCGCCTCGCCGGCGACGCGGCGGGGGCGCTCTCGTCCGCCGCATCCTCGGTCTTCGGTCTGCTGCGCCGCACCGCCGAGGCCGGGTCACGCGAGATCCTGACCGTCGCGGCGCAGGAGGAATTCGTCAGCCCCACGCGCCGCTTCGCCGCCGAGCCGTGCTGAGCGGCGCGCGACCCCTTTTTCGGATCGCGGCCACGCCGCGATCCGGGAGCGCAAGGCGCGACCGCGCCCAGACCTTCAGTCGCGCCGGGCGGGACATTGCTCGGCGCGCAGGCAAGCCGGCCGGATGGCCGGCGCCCGCCGCCTGAGGGCAAATAAAGGCGGCCCGAGGCATGGCCTCGGGCCGGGAGCGCAAGGCGCGACCGCGCCCACACCTTCAGCCGCGCCGGGCGGGACAGCGCACGGCGCGCAGGCAAGCCGGCTGGATGGCCGGCGCCCGCCGCCTGAGGGTCGATGTTCTCTTCGGATCGCGGCCCTGCCGCGATCCGGGAGCGCAAGGCGCGACCGCGCCCAGACCTTCAGTCGCGCCGGGCGGGACAGTGCTCGGCGCGCAGGCAAGCCGGCCGGATGGCCGGCGCCCGCCGCCTGAGGGTCGATGTTATCTTCGGATCGCGGCCCCGCCGCGATCCGGGAGCGCAAGGCGCGACCGCACCCAGACCTTCAGTCGCGCCGGGCGGGACAGCGCATGGCGCGCAGGCAAGCCGGCCGGATGGCCGGCGCCCGCCGCCTGAGGGTCAATGCATATACGTGCGCGTCACGTAGGCCTTGAGGCTCTCCACATCCTGCGCCTGCTGCGCGAAGCGGTGGCGCACCAGGTCGCGCACGCTGACGATGCCGAGCAGCCGGCCCTCGCCATCGACCACGGGCAGATGGCGGAAATAGCCCTCATCCATGATCTCGAGCGCGGCCTGGACGGGCGTCTCCGGCCCGACCATGACGACCTCGCGCGTCATGATGTCGCGCACGAAGACGCCATGCGTCGCGTTCGGGCGGTCCGCGACGGCGCGGACGATGTCGCGCTCGCTGATGATGCCGACGACGCGGCCATCCGGCTCGCACACCAGCACCGCGCCGATGCGCCGGGACGTGATGATGCGCGCGACCTCGACGGCGAGGGTCTCGGGGGAGACGGAGACGATGTCCGCGCCCTTGCGGCGCAGCACGGCGGCGATGGTCATGGGCGGGACTCCTCCTTGGTAGTGGCGGGAATGGGCAGGGCGGCGCCGCTGCGCAGCAGATCGGCGAGCCCGACCAGGCCGAGCACGCGTCCTTCGCTGTCGCAGACGGGCAGA
Source organism: Roseomonas nitratireducens (assembly GCF_017813355.1). Lineage (GTDB taxonomy): Bacteria > Pseudomonadota > Alphaproteobacteria > Acetobacterales > Acetobacteraceae > Neoroseomonas > Neoroseomonas nitratireducens. The sequence goes on along the minus strand of NZ_JAGIYZ010000010.1, from coordinate 49,601 downwards.
TGGCGCGCCTCGGCCGAGGCGATGGCGCGCAGCGCCGCGTCGATCGGCGCCCCCGCCGGCAGGGCGGCCGGGTCGCGCGACATCGCCGCTTCGACCGCAAGGCCGCGCAGCCCCGCGCGGCGCTCGGCCGCCAGGCGCAGCACGTCGCGTTCCGCGACCATGCCGATGAGCCTGCCGTCGCGGCAGAGCACGGGCAGCATGCCGTAGCCGGTCGCGGCCATCAGGCGCGCGGCTTCCGCCAGCGGTGTTTCGGGGGTGGTCCAGGGGGTCCGCTGGTGTTCCAGCAGGGTGGCGACAACCATGGTGCGGGTACCCTTCCGTTCGGAATGGTGCCTGCCCGCCTCAACCGCGATGGCGTGTAGACCGCCCGGTCATGATGTTGCAATGCGAATTCGGCGTGACGCCCGGTGGCGTTGCCGGGGCGTGACAACCCTGTCCATACTTCCGCGACAATCCAGGAAGGCAAGGAGGCTGCCATGACCCTCATCATCGGACGCCGGGCGCTCGCGCGCGGCGGCATCGGCATCGCGCTCGCGGCACCGGCGGTGCGCACCGCCTCGGCGCAGACCACGGTCGAATGGGTGGCGGGGTCGCTCGGCGGCGGCTGGTACACCATGGCCGCCGGCCTCGCCGCCCTGATCCGGGAGGAGAATCCCGACATCCAGGTGCGCGTCGTCCCCGGCGGCGGCCTCGCCAACCCGACCCGCGTGGACAACAACCAGTCGCAGATCGGCTGGGGCATCGACGCTTTCTCGGCCGCCGCGGTGCAGGGCGTGGAGCCCTACAACCGCAAGCACGAGAAGATCCGCTGCCTGGGCACCGGCTATTCGCCGACCGAGCACCACATGCTGCGCCACACGGCGGCGGGGCCGGAGGACATGCGCGCCATCCTGACGCAGCGCGGCCTGCGCATCGGCACCGCGCAGCGCAGCGCGACGGACGAGATGACGCTGCAGCGCATCCTGCGCTTCCTCGGCACCAGCCCGGACAAGATCCGCAGCGATGGCGGGCGCTACCTGACCGGCTCCTACGCCGACATCGCCGCCGCGTACAATGACGGGCAGGTGGACTACCTCTACGTCGCGCTCGCCAAGCCGGCGGCGATGATGACCGAGGTCGCGCAGGGCCGCCGCGGCGGGCGGCTCGTGTCGTTCCCCGACGACGTGCGCCAGCACCTGATCCAGACCTACGCCTACGACCAGGGCATCATCCCGGCCGCGACCTATCCGCAGCTGCAGGCGGCCGACGTGCCGGTGACGACGATGGACAGCGTCATCCTGGTGCATGAGAGCGTGTCGGCCGAGGTGGTGCAGAAGATCACCGCGACGCTGATCAAGAACCGCGGCCAGCGGCTTTCGAACATCCATGCCAGCATGGCCGGCTGGACGCCGCAGCACGCCGTCACCTATCGCGGCGTCGCCTTCCACCCCGGCGCGGCGGCTGCGTTCCGCGCGGCGGGCGTGAACCCGCCGGCCTGACGGCGGGGCGGGGGGCGTGCGGGAACTCTCGGGCTGGCTGAGGGGCGCGGTCACGCTGTGGCTCGCGGGCTGGGCGGCGGTGCACCTGTATTTCGGCGGCTTCGGCTTCCCGGAGCCGATCGGGATGCGATCGCTGCACCTGCTGGTGTTCACGCCCCCGCTGTTCCTGCTCTACCCCGCCTTCGCCTCCGGCGCGTCGTCCGATCGGCCGACCATCCTCGACTGGGCCTGGGCGATCGCCTCGGCCGTGCCGCATCTCTGGGTCTTCGTGAATGCCGGCGCGGTCGCGGACCGCATGGAGTATGTGGACGAGTTCACGACGACGATGATCGTGCTCGGCGTCACCTGCATCGTCACGATGCTGGAGGCGATCCGCCGCGCGGTCGAACCGGGCCTCGCCTGGATGGTGGCGGGCTGCCTGCTCTACATGTTCGTGGGGCACCACCTGCCGGGCGTGCTCAACACCCGCGTCTTCACCACGCCCGAGATCATCGAGTCCGCCTGGCTGGTGCCGACCGCGGGCGGCATCTACGGGCCGCTGACCGGCATCGTGGCCACCACCATCGCGGTGTTCATCCTGTTCGGCGCGTTCATGCAGGGCAGCGGGACGGGGCGGCTGTTCTCCAACCTCGGCGCCGTCGCGGCCGGGCGGTATTCCGGCGGGCCGGCCAAGGTCGCGGTCATCACCTCCGGCCTGTTCGGGACGATGAGCGGATCCTCCGTCTCCAACGTCATCACCACGGGCGCGATGACCATCCCGCTGATGGTCAAGGTGGGCTACCGCCCCGCGGTGGCGGGCGGGATCGAGAGCGCGGCGTCGGTCGGCGGCGCGCTGATGCCCCCGGTGATGGGGGCGGCCGCCTTCGTGATGGCGGAGATCACCAACATCCCCTACGGCGACATCATCGTCGCCGCGGCGATCGGCGCGGTGCTGTACTACTTCACCATCCTCGCCGCCGTGCATTTCGAGGCCAAGCGCGCCGGCATGGAGCCGATGCCGCTGTCCGAGATCCCCGCCTGGCGGGAAGTGCTGGCGGATGTGCACCTGGTGCTGCCGATCGGCGTGCTGGTCTACCTGATGATGGAACGCTGGTCGGGCAACTACGCGGCCTTCTGCGCGACGCTCGCCATGGTCGCCGTCTCCCTGCTGCGCGCCCGCACGCGGATGGGCTGGCGCGCCATCCTGTCGAGCCTCGAGGCCGCGGGGCTGACCATGGCGCCGCTCGCCGTGTCCATCGCCGGCGCGGGCGTGGTGGTCTCGGCGCTGACCGCGACGGGGATGGTCGTGGCCTTCGGCGGCATCATCAAGGAACTGGCGGACGGCAACCTCGGCCTGCTGCTGGTGCTGGTGGCGCTCACCGTGCTCGTGCTCGGCCTCGGCATCCCGACCACGCCGTCCTACATCATCGCCGCGGCCATCGGCGTGCCGGCGATCCTGGAACTGGGGCGGCCGCTCGGCGTGGACATGCTCCAGGCGCACATGTTCACCTTCTACTTCGCGGTGATCGCGGACGCGACGCCGCCGGTGGCCGCCGCCGCCTTCGCCGCGGCCGCCATCGCCAAGTCGGGCCCGACCATCACCAGCGTGCACGCGACGCGCTTCGGCATCGCCGGCTTCACCGTGGGCTTCGCCTTCATCTACGACCCGGGAATCATGCTGCGCGGCGGGATCGTAGAGATCGTAACCGCGACCTCGATCCAGGTCGCGGCGCTGACGCTCATCACATCCTCCTACGCCGGCTTCCTGCTGCGCCCGATGGGCGTGCCGCTGCGCGCGGCGCTCGGCATCGTGGGCCTCGCCGCGGCCTTCGCGCATGTGATGCCGGACTGGCAGCGGCTGCTGCTGGCGGTGGGGATGCTCGCCGCCGTCGCGGCCTGGCAGCAATTCGGCGCGGCGCGGCACCGCACCGCCTGAACGGGGCCGGCGCGCGGCCGGCCCCGGCGCGCATCAGGGCGCGGGCTGCATCTGCGCCGGCGTCGGGCGCGGCGCGTTCTGCGACAGCGGGCGCAATTCCCCCGCCGCCCCGTCGAAGGCGATGCCGAGCAGGTCCGTCATGCGGAACATGTTTGCCACGCGCCCCAGCGTGGGCGTGAAGAAGGGGTCCCGCAGGATGGAGATGCGGCTGCCCTCGATCGCGCGGTGGAAGACCTCGGCGACGATCCGTCCGCCGATGCTGCCCATCTTCCCGCCATTCAGCCCCGCTTCGCGCAGCACGTAGAACCAGAGCGGCGTCGCGGTCACCAGCTCGTCGCGCAGCGCCTGCGGCAGGCCGGTGAACTCGCTGCCGATGATCTGCGCCGAGGTCAGCGGCGTGATGGCGATGCCCGCATCCTGCATCGCCTTCACCACTTCCTGCGCGGTCGCCAGCCGCACCATCCGCCCGCGCACCAGGTTGCGGAAGGCGAGGTTGCGCTGCGCCGCCGGCACGGCCACGCCGCCGCCCCGCGCGCCGAAGGATCCCAGCGGCAGCACCTTGAGCGGATCGGTCAGCCGGATGTCGATGGGCCGCGCCATGTTCACTGCATGGCCGGGTTCCGGGGCGAGGGCGGGCACGCCTTCGTTGGCGAAGTCGAACATGCGCGTCCAGTCCGAGACCCAGTTGGTGGGCAGGCGCTCGAACGGGCCGTCGATCGGGTTGTCGAGGTCCGATGCGGGCGAGAGGTTGCCGCTGGTGCCCGAGAAGCGGAACAGGTTGTCGAGCGTGCCGAAGTCGCCGATCGCGCCACCGGGGGCGAAGACCGCGTTCCAGTCGTACTTGTCGCGGATCATGGAATGGCCGAGCCGATAGGCCGCGACCGAGAATTCCACGGGCATGGTCGGGAAGCCCGTCGCCCCCACCTCGAAGAAGCGGCGACCCACGCTGAACACGTCCGTCACGATGGCGGGGTCGACGATGCGCGGCAGGAAGTCGAAGCGCAGCATCCACTGGTAGTGCTTGACCACCGTCTCCCGCGCCCGTTCGAACAGCACGGCCGACGGCGTGCCGGCGGCGGCCAGCCGGTCGCAGACCTTGTTGTGGAAGCGCAGGAAGGCGAGATGCGTCTGCGCGACGGCGAGGTTCTCGTCGTTGCGCGGGTCGGCGATCAGCGCCTGGCGCGCTTCCTCCGCGGGGCCCGATGCGCCCTTGCGCGGCAGGTCGAAGCCGTCGAGGTCGAGCGTCGCGACGGGCGTCGCCGGCGGGCCGGACGACTTGGTCGTGCCGAGCTTCAGCCGCACCCCATCCGCCTGGTAGAAGGCGGCCGAGGAGGCCGTGCCCGGGCCTTCGCCATAGACGCTGTCGAGGTCGAGCGCCGGGCTGCGCGCCTGCACCAGGTCCTCGACCGGCACCGCGGTGCCGAGGCCGACCTGCGTGCGGTCGCGCGTGAGGTCGTGGTCGACGAACTGGCCCAGATAGGTGAAGCCCGCGGGGATGGCGCTGTCCGTGTCGGGGGCCGCTTCCGCCATCTTGTCCGCCAGCGCTTCCAGCAGCGCGTCGGACGCCGCGGGCGTGCCGCTTTCCACGATGCGGGAGAAGCGGAAGGCGCGCGCTTCCTCGGCCGGCGTGGCGGGGCGTTCGACCTCCCCGCAGATCATGCCCTTGTTGGCCAGGTAGTAGTGGATGCGGTTGTGGCGCTTCGTCATCGCAGAGGCTCCCTTGGCTGTCGGCCGGGCCTGCCCTCGCCCGTGATGCGGGAGTCCTAGGCGCAAGCGCGCAGGGGAAATGTGAGGAACTGCACAACCTGGGGTTATGCGGATTCATTCTCGGCCCGCGCCGCGGGGTGGCAGCGCGGCGCGGCTGGCCTAGGCTGCGCGTGCGAAGCGGCGCGCGACGCGCCGCGGCTTCCGGGAGGAACCGACATGCGAACGCCCGCACTCACCGCAGCCCTGTTCTGCGCCGCGCTGCCCGCCCTTGCGCAAACCGCGAGCCCGGGGCCGACGCTTTCTGCCGTGCGGTCGCGCGACGCGCTGATCTGCGGCGCGCATCCCGGCGCGCCGGGCTTCGGCGTGCTCGACAGCCAGGGCGTCTATCGCGGGCTGGACGCCGACACCTGCCGCGCCGTCGCCGCCGCCGTGCTGGGCGACGGCAACAAGGTGCGCTGGGTCGTGCTGTCTTCCCAGGCGCGGCTGCCCGCGCTGCAATCGGGGCAGGTGGACGTGCTGTCGCGCACCACGACCTGGACGCAGACGCGCGACACCGCGAACGGGCTGAACTTCACCGCGGTGAACTTCTACGACGGGCAGGGCTTCCTGGTGCGCCGGTCCGCCAACGTCCAGCGGGCGCGGGACCTCGCGGGGGCTACGATCTGCGTCACCTCCGGCACCACGAATGAACTGAACCTCGCGGACTGGGCGCGCGCGAACAACGTGCAGGTGCAGCCGCTGGTGTTCGACCAGAACGAGGAGACGCGCAACGCCTACATCAACGGCCGCTGCGACGCCTTCACGACGGACGCCTCGCAGCTCGCCGGCATCCGCACCGCGCTGCGCAACCCGGCCGAGCACATCATCCTGCCCGACATCATCTCGAAGGAACCGCTCGCCCCCGCGGTGCGGCACGGCGACGACCAGTGGTTCGACATCGTGCGCTGGACCGTCTTCGCGCTGATCGAGGCGGAGGAGCTCGGCATCACCCAGGCCAATGTGGACGAGATGCTGACGAGCCCGAACCCGGCCATCCGCCGCCTGCTCGGCGTCGCCGGCGACCACGGGCCGCTGATGGGGATCGACCGGCGCTGGGCCTACAACGCGATCAAGGCGGTCGGGAACTATGGCGAGGTCTTCGAGCGCAACCTCGGCCGGGGGTCACCGATCGGGCTGCCGCGCGGGGTCAACGATCTGTGGACGCGCGGCGGGCTGATGTACGCGATGCCGGTGCGCTGACGCGCCGGCGGGCTTGAACGGGGCGCCCGGCGCGGCCATCTGCGCGTCTACGGTCCGGGCCCCTCTGGCGCCGCGTGCCCATCGGGCGCGGCGCGATGTCGGACCTCCACCATGGCGGGCGCGTCCCATGCGCGCCCGCGGCGGAGAGGAGGCAGTTCGCCATGGGCGACACCATCACACCATCCCGCGTGCCCGCCGTGCTGCGCGGCTTCGGCGCCGCGCTGCTGGCCGTCGGGCTGGCGGGCTATGTCCTGCCGCCGCCGCCCGTCCACTGGACGGCGCTGATCCCCGCGGGGCTCGGCGCGGCGGCGCTGCTGCTGTCCTTCGCCGGGCGGCGCCCGCGCCTTGCCGCGGCGGGCGGGGCGCTGCTCTGCGCCGTGGCCTTCGCCGGGGGCGGATCGGCGCTCGCGCAGGTGCCGGCGCTGCTGGACGGCCAGGCGGGGGCGGCCATCGCGTCGCGCGCGGCGACCGCCGCGCTCGCGATCCTGGCCCTGGCGGGCCTGGTCCTCGCGCTGCGGCGCGACACGCGGGGGGCCTCGGCATGATCGGCGACCTCATCGCCTTCCTCGTCGCGACCTTCCTGGTCGCGCCGCTGCAATCGACGCTGGAGGACCGGCTGTCCGCCGCGCGCGCGCCGGCCGCGATCGTCGCGCAGGTGGAAGGCTGCGTGACGGCGGCACTTCCCGCGCTGGTCGAACGCGCCTCCTCCGAACCGTGGTGGGCCATGCGCACCGCCTTCGGCGCCTGGATCGGCACGACGAGCCCCGAGGCGGTGCTGCGCCAGGCCGCCCCGGAATGCGGCCCCGTGCTGAACGCCGCGCGGTCGGCGATCGAAAGCTAATCCCCACCCCTTGAATCGGGCGCGCGGGCGAACGATCTCGCGCGCCATCCGGATCCGGGCCCCTCTGGCGGCGGGGAGACATCCCGCCGCGATGTCGGATCCTTCACCTGCCGCGCGCGCGCGGCATCTGGAGGAACTGACCCGTGGATGCGTTCCTGTTCGCCGAATGGCTGGGCAAGCCCGCCTGGATGTGGCTGGCCTTCATCGGCATCGTCATCACGCTGCTCGTCTTCGACCTGGGCGTGCTGAACCGCAAGGTGCGGGAGATCCCTGTCTCTCAATCCCTGTGGATGTCGGCCTTCTACATCGCCGTCGCGGCGGCCTTCGGCGGCTGGGTGTGGTGGGAACTCGGGCCCGAGCGCGGCATGGAGTACTTCACCGGCTTCGCGGTGGAGAAGACGCTCGCGCTCGACAACGTCTTCGTCATCTCGCTCATCTTCACCTATTTCGCCATCCCGGCGATCTACCAGCACCGGGTGCTGTTCTGGGGCATCCTCGGCGTGATCGTGCTGCGCGCGATCATGATCGGGCTGGGTGCCGCGCTGGTGTCGCAGTTCGCCTGGGTGATGTGGATCTTCGGCGCCTTCCTGCTGGCCACCGGCGTGAAGATGCTGGTGGTGGCCGACAACATGCCGAGCATCAAGGACAACCCGGTGCTGCGCTTCATGAAGCGCCGCTTCCGCGTGACCAACGAACTGCACGGGGAGAAGTTCCTCGTCCGCCTGCCGGACCCCACGACCGGCAAGGTGTCGGTGTGGCTGACGCCGCTGATGCTGGCGCTGGTGCTGGTGGAGATCGCCGACCTGATCTTCGCGGTGGACAGCGTGCCGGCGATCTTCGCCATCACGCAGGACCCGTTCATCGTCTACACGAGCAACATCTTCGCCATCCTCGGCCTGCGCGCGCTGTACTTCGCGCTGGCCGCCATGGTGCACCGCTTCGCCTATCTGAAGTACGCGCTGTCGCTCGTGCTGATCTTCATCGGGCTGAAGATCTTCTGGAACCAGATCTTCGGGAAGCTGGACCCGGCGATCGGGCTGTCCGTCACCACGGCGCTGATCGCCGGCGGCGTGGTGTTCTCGCTGTTCAAGACGCGCCGGACGGGCGGCGCGGCGCAGGCGTGACGCGCCGCGCGGGGCCGGGGGCGGAAGCCCTCGGCCTCAGCGCCTTTCGTAGACCAGCCGCGCGCGGATCGTCCCCTCGATCGCGCGCAGGTCCTCGAGCAGCGCCTCCGCCTGGTCGCGGGCATTGTCGCTGTCGATGACCACGTAGCCGACGCCGCCGCTGGTCTGCAGGAACTGGGCGGAGATGTTGAGGTGCCGGCGCGCGAAGGCCTCGTCCACCTGGCGCAGCACGCCGGGGACGTTGCGGTGCACGTGCAGGTAGCGCGCGCCGGACGGCCGCGCGGGCAGCTGCACCTGGGGGAAGTTCACCGCGCCGAAGGTCGCCCCCGTGTCGGAGTATTCGATCAGCTTGCGGCTGACTTCCTCCCCGATGCGCCACTGCGCCTCCCCCGTGCTGCCGCCGATATGCGGCGTCAGGATCACGTTGGGCAGGCCCTGCAGCGGCGTCACGAAGGGTTCCCCGTTGCGGGCGGGCTCGACGGGGAAGACGTCCACGGCGGCGCCGAGGATGTGGCCGTCGCGCAGCGCGGCGGCCAGCGCATCGAGGTCGACGACCGTGCCGCGCGCGTTGTTGACCAGCACCGCGCCCTTCTTCATAGCGCGCAGTTCGGCCGGGCCGATGATGTTCATCGTCTCCGGCGTCTCGGGCACGTGCAGCGTCACCGCGTCGGCTTCCGCCAGCAGCGCGTGCAGCGACGTCACCGGCTGGGCGTTGCCGTGCGGCAGCTTGCCGGTGTGGTCCCAGTAGATCACGCGCATGCCGAAGGCCTCGGCCAGCACGGACAACTGGCTGCCGATGTTGCCGTAGCCGACGATGCCGAGAGTCTTGCCGCGCAGCTCCCAGGAATTGGCGGCGGACTTGTCCCAGTCCCCTTTGTGCGCGGCGTTGGACTTGGGGAAGATGCCGCGCATCAGCATCACGATCTCGGCCAGCGTGAGCTCGGCGACCGATCGCGTGTTCGAAAACGGCGCGTTGAACACCGGCACGCCGCGCATCGCCGCTTCGTCCAGCGCCACCTGGTTGGTGCCGATGCAGAAGCAGCCGATGGAGAACAGCCGGTCCGCGGCCTCGATCACCTCGGCCGTCACCTGGGTGCGGGACCGGATGCCGAGGATGTGGATGCCCTTCAGCGCCTTGATCAGCGCCGCCCCGTCCAGCGCCTTCGATTCCCGCTTGACGTTCGTGTAGCCGGCATCGGCCAGCCGCTCGACCGCGCTGTCGGAAATGCCTTCCAGCAGCAGGATGCGGATCTTGTCCTTGGGGAGGGAGAGGCGGGCAGGGGACATGGGCGGGCCGGGTCCGTGGCTGGGCCGCGCTTCCTGCCCCCGGAGGCGCCCCGAGGCAAGGGGCGGGTCCCGTGCGCTGGATCACCCGCCGGCGCGGCCGGACCGTTTCGTTGTTGCGGCGGGGCCGCCCGGGGCGTTTCGATGCCGCCCGCAGAATGTGGGAGGCCGTCCCGATGTTCGACCTGCTGCCCGCCTGGGCGCTCAAGGCCCTGGTCCGCCTGACGGAGATCTTCCCGGGCTTCCATCGCCTGGTGAACCGGATCGCCATCAACCGGTCCGTCGGCGTGACGCGAACGCGCCCGCATCCCTGGAGCACGGTGCACGACTACGTGTCCTGGGATTCGCTCACGGACATGCGCTACAGCGCCCGGCACCTGCCGGCCCGGAACATCCCGGGGCAGCCCGAGACGGCCCGCGTGGCCGACCTGTTCCGCCGGCCGGCGGGCGGGCAGCGGCTTTCGGCCAAGTCCACCTGCCTGTTCCCCGCCTTCGCGCAGTACCTGACGGACGGCTTCATCCGCACCCGCATGCCCAACAGCTCCGCGGGGGAGTCGGAGGAGATCCGGCTGCAGAACACCTCCAACCACCAGATCGACCTCAGCCCGCTCTATGGCCGGACGCGGGAGCAGACCCGCGCGCTGCGGCTGATGAGCGAGGCGAAGGGCGAGCGCGGGCGGCTGAAGAGCCAGGTGCTGGCGGGCGAGGAATGGGCGCCCTTCCTGTATGACGGGCCGGCGATCCGGGCGGAATTCGCCGTGCTCGACCCGCCGCTCGGGCGGGACAAGATCGAGGCCGCCCCGGCCCTGCGCGATCGCATCTTCGCCTTCGGCGGGGACCGCGCGAACAGCGTGCCGCAGGTCTCGATGATGAACACGCTGTTCCTGCGCGAGCACAACCGCATCGCCGGCATGATCGAGCGCGCGCATCCGGACTGGGACGACGAGCGCGTCTTCCAGACCGCGCGCAACGTGGTGATCGTGATGTTCATCAAGCTGGTGGTGGAGGAGTACATCAACCACATCTCCCCCGTGCCCATCCGGCTGATGGCCGACCCGCGCGTCGCCTGGCGGGCGCCGTGGAACCGGCCCAACTGGATCACGACCGAGTTCAGCCTGCTCTACCGCTGGCATTCCCTGATGCCGGACGAGATCCGCTGGGGCACGCGGACGGTGCCGATCCACGCCACCTTCTTCGACAACGCGCCGCTGCTCGAAGGCGGGTTGGCGCGCGGCTTCGCGGACATGAGCGCGCAGGCGACCGGCGTGCTCGGCCCGCGCAACACGGCCGACGCGCTGCTGGGGATCGAGGAATCCTCCATCCGCCAGGGGCGGCTCGCGCGGCTCGACACCTACGCCGCCTATCGCGCGCTGGTGGGGCTCAAGCCGCCGCGGCGCTTCGAGGACATCTCCACCGACCCCGATGTGCTGCGCATCCTGCGCGGGCTCTATCCGTCCCCCGACCTGGTGGAGTTCTACCCGGGCCTGTTCGCCGAGGACCCGACGCCCAACACGCCGCTGCCGCCGCTGATCCGCACGATGGTCGCGGTCGATGCCTTCTCCCAGGCGCTGACCAACCCGCTGCTGTCGGAGCATGTCTGGCGGGCCGAGACCTTCACGGCGGAAGGCATGGCGGCGATCGAGGGGACGGCGACGCTCGCCGACCTCGTCGCGCGCAACGCGCCGGGTGGAGCGGGCGGCGCGCGCATCGCCATGACGCAGGAGGGGTGGGAGCATAGCTGGTAGCGCCCCCTTGCACCGTTCCGGCGTGGCACTTCATGCTGCGCCGCAGCGGCCGGCGGAACGGGCCGCCGGGGATGCTTCATGGACGCTGCCTATCTTTCGGAATGGGCGAACCTTCTGCTGCGCTGGCTGCACCTGATCGCCGGCGTCGCCTGGATCGGCACGTCCTTCTACTTCATCGGGCTCGACAACCAGCTGGACAAGCCGGCCGACGGCAATCCCCGCGTGGCCGGGGAGCAATGGTCGATCCATGGCGGCGGCTTCTACCACAAGCAGAAATACCTCGTGGCGCCGGAGCGGCTGCCCGAGAAGCTGCACTGGTTCAAATGGGAAGCCTATTGGACCTGGATCAGCGGCTTCTCGCTGTTCGTGCTGATCTATTGGGGGCAGGCCTCGACCTACCTCGTCGACCCCGCGGTGCTCGACATGCCGGCCTGGGTCGCGGTGCTGATCAGCGCGGCGATGCTGGCGGGCGGCTGGGTCGCCTATGACCAGGTGTGCCGGTCGAAGATCGGCGAGAACGAGGCGCTGCTCGGCGCGATCGGCGCGGCGGCGCTCGCGGTCGTCGCCTTCGTCGCCTGCCACGTCTTCGGCGGCCGCGGCGCCTTCCTGCAGGTGGGTGCCATGACGGGCACCATCATGGTCGCGAACGTCGCGATGGTGATCATGCCGGGCCAGCGGAAGATGGTCGCGGCGATGGGCAAGGGCGAGGCGCCGGACCCGAAATACGGCCGCTGGGGCAAGCAGCGCAGCGTGCACAACACCTACCTGACGCTGCCCGTGCTGTTCATCATGATCTCCCCGCACTACCCGATGACCTACCAGTCGCGCTGGAACTGGGTGGTGCTGCTGGCGGTGGGGCTGGCGGGGGCGCTGGTGCGGCAGTATTTCGTGCTGCGGCAGAAGGGGCGGAACGCGGCCTGGCTGCCCGCCGGCGCGGCGGCCGTGGTGGCGCTGCTGATCTGGACTGGCGCGCCCGAGCGGCCGAGCGGCACGGCCGAGGCGCCGCCCTTCGCCGAGGTGCAGGCCATCGTTGCCGCTCGCTGCGTGTCCTGCCACGCGGCGCGGCCGACGCAGGAAGGCTTCGCCGCCCCGCCCAAGGGCGTGATGATGGAAACGCCGCAGCAGGTCCGCCGCTGGGCCGCGTCCATGCGCCAGCAGGTGCAGACCGAGGCGATGCCGCCGGGCAACCTCACCGAGATCACGGCCGAGGAGCGGGCGAAGCTGCTCGCCTGGGTCGCGGCCGGCGCGCCGGCAGATTGAACGGAGGACGACACCATGGCAGGCAACGGACCGGGCACGCTGTCCACCCACGTGCTCAACACCGCCCAGGGGCTGCCCGCCGAAGGCGTGCGCGTCGAGCTCTGGCGGCTCGACCCCGAACCGGCGCAGGTGGTCGAGACGGTGACCAACGCCGATGGCCGCACGCGCGACCCGCTGCTGCCGCCCGGCACCTTCCGCGCCGGGCGCTACGAGCTGCGCTTCCACATCGGCGCCTATTTCCAGGGCCGCGGCATCGCGCCGGAGCCGCTGTTCCTCGATGTGGTCAGCGTGAATGTCGGGCTCGCCGACGGACGCGGGCACTACCACGTGCCGTTGCTGTGCACGCCGTGGTCCTACACGACCTATCGGGGGTCGTGAGGGCTACGGGCCGGGGGGAGGGACCGACCGCTGGCCGGCAGGATGGCGCGCGCGGATGACGGGGTGGCCGCGCGCGAGAACAGGGCTCCCGCGCGGCCGAGGGAGGTCCGGCACGTGCCGGCCGGGCATGAGGCTCGCGGCGGCCGCCCGTCAGCGCAGTCGCCCGGCGGTGTCCTCGGTTAGCCTCTGGTCGAGCGCGGTCAGCACGCCGGCCGGCAGCCCCCAGTGTCGCAGATAGGCCATGAGGGCCCCCACCATCGCGCGGTTGCCGGCCCCCGTATCGTCGGGGAGCGAGTCGTAGCCGTCGAAGCCCGTCGCCTTGCCGATGCTGAAGTAGCTGGCGACCCGCGTCGCCTTTCCGCGCGGGCCGAGTTCCTCGTTCCGCGCGACCATCACCTTCTCGAGCGTCCGTCCCGCCGCCATGTTCGACTCCGGCGGGATCGCCAGCATCCGGACATAGCCGAGCCCGCCGAGCGAGCCCGCGCGCTTCGGGAACACGTGGTCGATCTGAACATCCGCGCCATCGAGCCCGGCCGCGCCGAGTTCCTGGCGCGCGAAGCGTTCGAACGCCGCGCGATACCCGGTCTTCGTCGGCGCGAGCCAGAGCTGCGGCAGGCCCTGGCCGGCGAAGGGCCGCCAGATGAAGCCTTCCGGTTCATCGAGGTTGCCCATCGCCTCCTTCACGCCGCCGGGCCAGCCCGGCACGCCGGGATGGGCGCGGCGGAGTTCCTCGAGGCCCGCCACGCCGATCAGCGTGGCGCGCGCGCAGAAGGCGGCGACGAAGTCGTCGATCTGCCGCTTCACCCAGGCCGGTCGCATCGCCGCTTCTCCATCACATGCGGCCGGCAGCCTGCCATGCCGCGCGCGGGCGCGCGGTGACCGGCTTCACACCCTGACCAGCCCGCCCTGCGGCGCGACCGCCTCGCTGCCGGGGAAGGCGCGCGCGACCGCCGGGCCGGGCAGGCGCAGATGGTCCCGCAGCAACCCCTTCGCGAGCGATCGCAGGTCCGATGTCGGCGCGAGATCCCGCCCCTGGAACAGCTGCGCCTCGGCCAGCCCCGGCCAGGTGCCGGCGACGCGCCCGCCGGCCACCGCGCCGCCGACGAGGAAGGCGACGCCGCCCGTCCCGTGGTCCGTCCCCGCCGTGCCGTTCACGCGCACGGTGCGGCCGAATTCCGTCACCACCAGCACGGCGGTGCGCCGCCAATGCGTGCCCAGCGATTCCTTCAGCGCCGCCAGCCCCTCATCCAACTGCGACAGCGGCGCGTTCAGCCGGTTCGCCTGCTGCGCATGGGTGTCCCAGCCGGAGAGTTCGAAGGCCGCGACGCGCGGACCATCGGGCTGGGACAGCAGCCGCCCCGCGGCCAGCGCCAGCGCCCGGAAGGCGCCGCCCTGGGCGGGGCGGATCGCCGCGTCCTCCCCCAGCGTGCCGGTGGCGTAGCCGCGCACGCGCAGCCCTTCGGCGATGGCCGGCCCCGTCACCGGGTCGGCGGCGTTGAGTTCGGCCACGCGCGCGAAAAGGTCCGGCGGCGGCGTCGCGCTGCCGCGCGGGGCGAAATTGCCGACTGGCGTCGCGCCGCGCATCAGCAGCGGCATGTCGGTGCCGACCGACAGCCCCGCGGGCTGCGCGCCCTGCCGCGCGGGTATCGCGGCCAGCGCGCGGTTCAGCCAGCCGCTGGAAAGCCGCTGGTCGGCGCCTGATTCCAGCAGGTCCTGCGCGTCGAAATGGCTGCGCGTGCGCCAATGGCCGGCGACGGCGTGGACGATCGTCGCCTCCCCCGCGCCGAACATGGCGTGCAGCGCGGCCAGGCGCGGATGCAGGCCGAAATGGCCGCCGAGGTCGAGCAGCCCGCCCTCCTGCCCCGGCTGGGGCAGGGCGAGCGGCCCGCGCAGCCCGGCGAAGGCCGCGTCGCCATAGGGCTGCACGGCATGCAGCCCATCCATCCCGCCGCGCAGCAGCACGACGACCAGCCGCGCATCCCCCGGCGCCTGGGCGAAGGCGACGCGCGCCTGCGGCAAGGCGAGCGCGGCGGACAGGCCGAGCAGCGCCGCGCGGCGGCCGAGGGCGGGGAGATGCGCGCCGCCAGCCGGTCCGGGGCCACCTGCGCCGCGCGCCTGTCCCGCCCCGGCGGCCTCGGCATCCCGGCGGGGACGGACCATGCCGCGTGCATCCCCGGCCGGCGGTCGCGAAGGGTTGCTCATCGCCGGTGGAACTCCGGGCTGGTGACGACAAGCGTCAGCGCTTCCCGCGCCGAGCCCGCGCGGGCGGCCGCGCGCAGCGTCTCGGGCCGGGCGAGGGGGCCGAGCACCGCCTCGGCGAGCCCCGCCGCGTCGCGTTCCGCCCCGCGCGCGGCAAGGCCATTGGCCCATTCGACGCGGCGGAGCATGGCCTCGGGCGAGGCCCATTCGGCGGCGGCATCCGGCCAGCCGATCGGCGCGCGGGCGTTCCAGACCGGCTGGCCGAGGTATTGCAGCGTGCCGACCGCCCGTTCCGCCACCGCCGGCGGCGCGGCCAGGGCGCGCAGCACGGCCAGCACGTAGTCGGTCGGCGGCCGCAGCTTCGACAGCGGCGGGTCCCAGGCTTCCGGCAGCGCGACCAGGGCGCGGGCGGCCGCCCCCAGGTCGCCCCCGCTGTCGCGCAGCGCCGCCTCGATCCGCCGCACCGCGATGGGTGGGGGCGTGTCCGCGACGAAATGCCGCGCCAGCTTGGTCGCGAGGTGCCGCTGCGTCGCCGGGTGGCGGGCGAGGAAGGCCAGCGCCTCGACGCCGCCGGCCTCGCCTTCGGGGAAGGTCCGGCCCAGCAGGCGCTTCTCGCCCGGTTCGTGGGCGGCGGGTCGGAACAGGAAGCCGAAGGGCTCCCGCTGCGGGGCGAAGGACCAGCCGGTGATGATCCGCGCCAGCGCCCCGACATCGGCCTGGGTGTAGCCGGCGGCGGGTGTCACGGTGTGCAGTTCCAGGATCTCGCGCGCCAGGTTCTCGTTCAGCCCCCGCCCGCTGCGCTGGCCCGCGCGGCTGTCTGGCCCGATCGAGGTCGCGTTGTCGAGATAGGCGAGCATGGCCGGGTGGCGGATGACGGCGAGCAGCATCGCCTCGAACCGCCCGGTCACATGGGGGCGGATCGCGTCGCGGATGAAGTGGCCGACCGTGTAGGGGACCTTCTGGCGCCCGACGGTGAAGTGGTTGGCCCAGAAATGGACCAGCCTCTCGCGGAAGCCGGCCTCCTCGGTCGCGGCGAGGGCGAGGTGCGCGGCGGCCTCGGCGCGCCAGATGCGCTGCTGGTGCGGCCGGCCCTGGCCGGCGCGCATCGTCTCGTTGTCCTCGGCCTGCAGGGCGAAGATCTCGCGCAGCGTGGCCGGGTGGCCCTCGGGCAGGGCGGGGGCGGGGGCCGGCGCGGCGACCTGCCCCGCCAGCCAGGCGCGCGGATCCGCCGGCTCGGGGTCCTGCGGCCGGCGGCCGAAGCCGAAGCGGGCGGCGGCGATGACGGTGGCGGGCTGCATGGGGGCAAGCCTAGCCCGGCTTCGTGTTTCCCGTCCGCAACGGAACGTCGCCGGGGGTGCCGATCGGCCGCCCTTAGCCGAATCGCCTCATCCCGCGCTTGCAAAGCGGGCCGGGACGTCGCAGATAGCGCCCACCAACTGACCGGCGTGAACCCTTGCGGGCGGCGCGGAGCCGATGCTCCGGCGCGGGCGCCCGTTTCTGCTTATGGAGGCCCATCGTGGCGCGCACCCCGCTTGAGAAGATCCGTAACATCGGGATCACGGCGCATATCGACGCCGGCAAGACCACCACGACCGAGCGCATCCTCTATTACACCGGCAAGTCGCACAAGATCGGCGAAGTGCACGACGGTGCCACGACGACCGACTACATGGAGCAGGAGCGCGAGCGCGGCATCACCATCACCTCCGCCGCCGTGACGGCGGAGTGGAAGGGCCACCGCATCAACGTCATCGACACGCCCGGCCACATCGACTTCAACATCGAGGTGAACCGGTCCCTGCGCGTGCTCGACGGCGCGGTGTTCGTGATCGAGGGCGTGGCCGGCGTGCAGCCGCAGTCCGAGACCAACTGGCGCCTGGCCGACCGCTACAACGTCCCGCGCATCATCTACATCAACAAGCTCGACCGCACGGGCGCGGACTTCTTCCGCGCGGCGGCGACGCTGACCGAGAAGCTCGGCATCAACTGGGTGGCCCTGCAGATCCCGATCGGGATCGAGGACACGCTGAAGGGCGTCGTCGACCTGGTCGAGATGAAGGCGCTGGTCTGGGAAGGCGACGACCTCGGCGCGAAGTACGACGAGGTCGAGATCCCGGCCGACCTCAAGGAGAAGGCCGCGGAGTACCGCCAGATCCTGATCGACACCTGCGTCGGCGTCGACGAGACGGCGATGGAGGAATACTTCGACAAGGGCGACGTCACGGTCGAGACGCTGAAGCGCTGCATCAAGAAGGGCACGATCAGCGGCGAGTTCCGCCCGGTCGTCTGCGGCTCCTCCTTCAAGAACAAGGGCGTGCAGCCGCTGCTGGATGCGGTGATCGACTACCTGCCCTCCCCGGTCGACATCCCGGGCATCAAGGTGGCGCCGGAGGAAGGCCAGGACGAGACCGCGGACCGCCGCGTGATCCCGGCCGACGAGAACGCGCCCTTCGCCGGCCTCGCCTTCAAGATCATCAACGACAAGTACGGCAACCTGACCTTCGTGCGCGTCTACCGCGGCGTCCTCAAGCAGGGCGACATGGTGATGAACACCACGAAGGGGCAGCGCGAGCGCATCGGCCGCATGTTCCAGATGCACGCCGACAAGCGCGAGGAGATCAAGGAAGTCTCCGCCGGCGACATCGCCGCCTTCGTGGGCCTGAAGGACACCGGCACGGGCGACACGCTCGCCGACCAGGCGGACCCCGTGGTGCTCGAGCGCATGGCCTTCCCGGTGCCGGTCATCGACATCTCCGTCGAGCCCAAGACCAAGGAAGGCGTCGAGAAGATGACGCTCGGCCTGCAGAAGCTGGCCGGCGAGGATCCCTCGCTGCGCCTGCGCACGGACCAGGAGACGGGCCAGACCATCCTCTCCGGCATGGGCGAGCTGCACCTCGAGATCATCGTCGATCGCCTGAAGCGCGAATACGGCGTGGACGCCAACATCGGCGCCCCGCAGGTCGCCTACCGCGAGACGATCACCAAGCCGCACACCGAGACCTACACCCACAAGAAGCAGTCGGGTGGCTCGGGCCAGTACGCCGAGGTGAAGATCGTCTTCGAGCCGAAGGAGCGGAACACGGGCATCGAGTTCGTGAACGGCGTCGTCGGCGGCTCGGTGCCGAAGGAATACATCCCGGCGGTCGAGAAGGGCATCAAGATGCAGGCCGACACCGGCGTGCTGGCCGGCTTCCCGACCGTGGACTTCAAGTACTCCCTGGTGGACGGCAAGTACCACGACGTCGACTCCTCGGCGCTCGCGTTCGAAATCGCCGCCAAGGCCTGCTTCCGCGAAGGCATGAAGAAGGCCGGCCCGGTCATCCTCGAGCCGATCATGGACGTGGAAGTCACGACGCCGCAGGACCATGTCGGCGACGTGGTCGGCGACCTCAACCGCCGCCGCGGCGTCATCCAGTCCCAGGACATGGCCGGCACCTCGGTCATCGTCCGCGCGCATGTCCCGCTGAAGGAGATGTTCGGCTACATCTCCAACCTGCGCGGCATGACGAAGGGGCGCGCCTCCTTCTCCATGCAGTTCCACCACTACGATCCGGTGCCGCGCAACGTGGCCGACGAGATCATGGCGAAGTCCGCCTGATCGCCTGCCCGATCCTGGCGTGAAGCGACGCGGCGCGGGGGGAAGCCCCCGCGCCGTTCGCGTTTCAGGCGCGGCGTTTCCGGCGCGCGGTCAGCCCTTGCCGCCCATGTCGCGCAGCGTCGCCTTCATCGCCATCCGCCGCAGCGCCTGGGTGTCCTCCATCTGGCGCAGCCCTGCCTCGCCGCGGCGCATCGGCTCGGTCACCAGCGCCTGGCGCCGGCCCTGCGGGCGGCGCTCGAAGGCGACGATGCTGTCATAGACGCAGATCGCCTGCGTCGCGGCGGTGAAGTCGGTGATCGCCACCGCGCCGCGCGCATGCGCCGCGTTCAGCTCGTCGAGCTTGTCCTTCACGAACTCCATGAAGCTGCCCGCCGCGCGCAGCCCGCCACCATATTCGGGCCAGTAGCAGGTGTGCAGGTCCTCCAGCAGATACAGCCCGTCCGGCGCCAGGCGCGGATAGAGCAGCTCGAAGCTGGCGCGCAGGTGCTCCATCCGGTGGCTGCCGTCGTCGAGCACGATGTCGATGGCGGGGTATTTCTCCAGCACCGCGGCGATCAGCGCCGGGTCGTCCTGGCTGCCGGTGAAGATCTCGATCCCCTCGGCCTCATGCGCCTTGCAGGCGGGGTCGATGTCGATGCCGACCAGCCGCGCGCCGGGGCCGAGATACGCCTTCCACATCGCCAGCGACCCGCCGCCGAAGACGCCGATCTCGAGCATCACCGGCGACCGGCCGCGATAGGGCCCGATATGGCGCTCGTAGACGTCGAGGTAGTGGACCCATTTGTCCAGCACCTTGCCGCCATTGTTGAGGAGGTAGCGGTGGAGGAAGCCGTCGCCCTGCATGGCCAGTCCGGGACCGTGTCGCGCCGCGAGGGCGCTTGCCCCCGGGCGTAGCGGCGGGCTGGCGCGCGGTCACCTCGCGTTCCAGCGAGCGGCCGCGCCGGACCCCCGCCGCGCTGCGAAACGCTTCACGGCATGGCGCGCGCGACGCCGCTTTGGCCCCCCTCGCGTATCGCCGGTCACTTGCGTGCGAGCGAGGCGGGGGGCCATGCTTCCCGGGCCCGAAAGGCAGAGGAGACCGCCCCATGAGGATGCTGCTCGCCGCCGCCGTCGCCGCCGTGCTGTTCGCGCCGGCCGCCGCCCTTGCCGACTACTACGTGTACTGCGCGAACAACCGGATCGAGGTGGACAGCCGCGACCCGAACCAGATGCGCATCGCGCGCGGTTCGGGCGTGTGCCAGATGGGGCCGAAATTCGGCTTCCTCTCCTCGGCGCAGGATTTCGCGCGGAACAATTTCGGCGGCGCCGGCCGCCCCTGTTCCTGCCGCTGAGGGCGCCATGCGGCACATCCCCGCGCTGCTGCTCGGCCTCGCGCTGCTCGCCCCCGCGACCGCGCTCGCCAACTACTGGGTCTATTGCGACCGCGGGCGCATCGCGGTCGAGGGCCGCGACCCGGACCAGATGCGCATCGCGCGCGGCACCTCCTTCTGCCAGATGGGCCCGCAGATGAGCACGCGCTCCGACGCCGAGAACTTCGCCCGGCGCAATTTCGGCGGCGTCGGCGGCTCCTGCTCCTGCCGGTGAGGGGCAGGCCGCCCGACGACGACGCGACCATCCGCGTGTCGCCGCGCGAAGCGGCGGCGCGCATCGCCGCGCCGCCATCGGGCGGCGGCGGGCGGCGCTGGCTGCTCGCCGGTGTCGCGGGCTTCACCGTGCTCACCGCGCTCGGCGCCGGGGCGGTGTTCCTGCTGGATGAAGGCCCGCCGCCGCCGCAGCGGCTCGGCCCGCGCATGCTGGTGCCGCCGCTGCTGCGCGCGCGCGTCGGCGCCTCGGACGTGCTGTTCATGCTCGCCCGCCGGGCCGAGCAGGACGCGACCGACCCGCCGGACGCGCCCGCGCCGCGCGACCGCATCGAGCTGGTCGCGCTGGATGCCGGGACGCTCGCGCCGCGCTTCGAGGTGCATCTCGCCTCCGTCCCGCGCGGCGCGCTCGGCGATGCCGCGCTGATTGCCGAGCAGGGGGCGACGGTCTGGATCTGGCTCGGCGGCCTCGGCGCCGTCTCGGCGGTGGATGGGCGCGTGCTGGCCGACCAGGACGGGCTGGCCGAGCGCAACCCGCAGGTCGTCTTCGCCAATCTGCGCGCGCGCGGCGCGCTGCGCACCGCCGACGCGCTGGTGATCGAGGGGCCGACGCTGGGCGGGCCCTGGCGGCTCGACCCGCGGGACTTCGCGGCGAGCCTGGCCAACCAGCCCCCGCCTCGGCCGCTGCCGCCGCTGCACGCCCCGGCCCAGGCCGGGCAGGGCGGCCCCACCGCCTTCCGGCTGAACGAGGCGCGGATCGGCCCGGCCTGGTTCGGCCTGCCCGCCGAGACCGAGAAGCTCGCCGGGCCGATGGCCCCGCGCGGGCGCGGCTTCATCGCCCCGGCCGTGTCGCCGCCGGGCGCGCCGCAGGCGCTCTGGCGCGGCGCGGTGCGCATGGCCTCGGCCGCGCCGCCGAACTGGCCCGCCAACATGCCGAACCGCTTCGGGGAGGCCGAGCGCCTGGTCGACCTGGCCGCGGTGCCGGGCGCCACGGGGCTGCACCTGGCCGGCTTCCTGACCGCCGGCACGCCGGACCCGCTGCGCCCGGCCCCGGATGCGCTGCTGCTGCTGCATGGCGCGCCGGGCCAGCCGCTCGGGCTGATGCGGATCGGCGCCGATGGGCGCATCGCCTGGCGCGCGGCGCTGCCGGTCGGCGCGGTGCGCAGCGTGCTGCCGGGTGCTGCGCACCTGCTGCTCGCCGACTGGCGCGGCACTGTCGCGACGGCGGGGGCGCGCATCGTCTCGGTCGCGCTGGACGACGGCGCGGTGGCCGAGCTCGCGCTCAGCGCCTGAGGAAATGCGTCCCCGTCGCCTCGATCACCACGACGCCGTCGGCGACGCGCCGGCCGGTGTGCCTGAGCTTCGCGATGCCGAGCGGGCGGCCGGAGCGGGAGGGGCGGACCTCCAGCACCTCGGTGCGCACCGCGATCTCCTCCCCCGGGCGGAGCGGCGCGGGCCATTTCGTGTCGATCTGGTTGCCGCCGAGCGAGACGCCGGCGAGCAGCCCGCTGCCCATCACCCGGCCGAACACGGCCGAGAGCGTGTGCAGCCCGCTGACCACGAGTTCGCCGAAGATGCTCTCGCGCGCCGCCTCGGCATCGAGGTGGAAGTATTGCGGGTCGTATTTCGCGGCGAAGGCCACCACCTCCTCGAGCGGGAGGCTGAGCGTGCCGAGATCCCAGGCCATGCCGGGGGCGAGGTCGTCGAGGGAGCGGATCGGATCCATGGGGTGCCACGCTACCGCCACCTTCCGGGTCTGTCCTGCCCCTGACCCGCGCCCGCGCGGCCCCGTCGCGCCCCGAGGGAAGGAAACCGCCATGCGCCGCCCGATGATCGCCCTCCTGCTCCTGCTCGCCGCGGGCTGCACCGCGGGCCCGCCCGCCGTGCCGCCCACCCCGGCCGCGCGCCATGCCGGGCTGGTCGCGCTGACCGACACCTCGGCCGGGCGCGTCGTCGACCACCTCGCCTTCCGGGAGCGGCGGGAGGTGGAGGAGGCCGCGACGCTGCGCTTCGGCGCCGGCGGCATGCCGCGCACGCCGCCGCCCCCGGCGGTGCCCGCGGCCGGGGCGGTGATGGACCCGGCGATGGACCTGCTGCTGATCCATGCGCAGCGGCTGTCGGCCCTCTCGCTCGGCGGCGTCGCCGCGGGGGATGCCGAGGCGACGGCCGCGCTCGCGCGGGTCGAATCCGCCATCGGCGCCCTGCGCGGGACACCCGGCCCCTGGCCGGCGGAAGCGGCCCGCCAGCGCGCGGCGGGGGCCTTCCGCGCGCTCGCCGCGCCGGCGCCGCAGGGCAGCGACGCGGCGGGCTTCGCCGCGGGGCGCCAGGGCGCGGTCGCCGAGGCCACGGGCTTCCTCCAGGCGCTGGTCGGGCGCGACGCGCGCGGCGGCCTGCGCGCGGTGCTGGCCGAGCGCCACCGCGGCTGGCGCGGCGCGCAGGAAGCGGTGCTCGCCGCCGCGCGCAACGACCGCAACCTCTCGCCGCAGGACCGGATGGCGCTGTGGAACCGCACCCAGGCCCGGCTCGCGGCCGATGCGCCGGATGTCGCGGCGGCGGAACTCGCGCAGGTCTTCGCCGCCATGCCGGCCGCGCACCGCGCCGCCGGGGCGGGCGACGAGGCGGGGGTGGAAGCCTTCGCGACATCCGTCGCGCGGCTGCGGGCGATCGAGGCGCAGGCGCGCTGAGGGGGATTGGCGCGCCGCCATCCGCGGTGTAGCCACCCCGCAACCCCAGCCCGACCCGGAGTGCCGCCCGCATGGCCGCCATCGCCGACATCATCGCCCGCGAGGTCCTCGATTCCCGCGGCAACCCGACCGTCGAGGCGGAGGTGGTGCTCGACACCGGGGCGCGTGGCCACGCCATCGTCCCCTCCGGTGCCTCGACCGGCGCGCATGAGGCGGTGGAGCTGCGCGACGGCGACAAGGCTCGCTACGGCGGCAAGGGCGTGCTCAAGGCCGTCGCCAATGTCGAGGGCGAGATCTTCGACGCGATCTCCGGGATGGACCCGCTCGACCAGGTCAAGATCGACGAGACGCTGATCGAGCTGGACGGCACGCCGAACAAGGCGCGGCTCGGGGCGAACGCGATGCTCGCCGTCTCGCTCGCGGTCGCCAAGGCGGCGGCGGCGGACCTCGACATCCCGCTCTATCGCCATGTCGGCGGCGTCTTCGCCCGCACCCTGCCGGTGCCGATGATGAACATCATCAACGGCGGCAAGCACGCGGACAATCCGATCGACATCCAGGAATTCATGATCATGCCGGTCGGCGCCGGCACGATCGCCGATGCGGTGCGCGTCGGTTCCGAGGTGTTCATGGCGCTGAAGAAGGCGCTGCACGACGCCGGGCATTCGACCAATGTCGGCGACGAGGGCGGCTTCGCGCCGAACCTGAAGTCGGCGGACGAGGCGCTCGGCTTCATCGCCAAGGCCTGCGAGGCGGCCGGGCACCGGGTGGGGGAGGACGTGGTTTTCGCGCTGGACTGCGCCGCGACCGAGTTCTTCCACGACGGCAGGTACGTGATGGAAGGCGAGGGCAAGACGCTCGATGCCGGCGGCATGGCCGACTACCTGGCCGGCCTCTGCGCCAACTGGCCGATCGTGTCGATCGAGGACGGCATGAGCGAGGATGACTGGGCCGGATGGAAGGCGCTGACCGACCGGATCGGCGCCAAGGTCCAGCTGGTGGGCGACGACCTGTTCGTGACGAACCCCGAGCGGCTGCGCCAGGGGATCGAGCGCGCGACGGCCAACGCCATCCTGGTGAAGGTCAACCAGATCGGCACGCTGACCGAGACGCTGGAGGCGGTCGAGACCGCCCATCGCGCCGGCTACCGCTCGGTGATGAGCCATCGTTCCGGCGAGAGCGAGGATGCGACCATCGCCGACCTCGCGGTCGCGACGAATTGCGGGCAGATCAAGACCGGGTCGCTGTCGCGGTCGGATCGCCTGGCCAAGTACAACCGGCTGATCCGCATCGAGCAGGGGCTCGGGCCGGCCGCGCGCTATGCCGGGCGCGGCGCGATCCGCCGCCTGTGAGTCCTTTCTGCCGCGCCGGTGCGGAAAAGTGACGCGCCGGCGTGGATTTCCTGGACGAAGCGGGTGACACGGATTCGCGGGCGCGACTAGAATCGGGTCCCGCCACCACCACGGGTTGTCCTCTTTGCGTTTCCTGAAGCGCGTCATCCAGGCTCTCGCCCTGCCGTCGCTGTTCCTGGCGCTGTCCGGATACTTCATCTGGAACGCCATGCACGGCGAGCGCGGCCTGATCGCGCGCGAGCACCGGATGGCCGACATCGCCGCCGCACGGGCCGAGTTGAGCCGTGCCGAGGCGGACCGGGAGGCGATCGAGCGGCGCGTCACGGGCCTGCGCGGCGACCGTGTCGACCGCGACCAGCTGGACGAGCGGGCCCGGGCGCTGCTGAACATGGTCGGGCGGGACGAGATCGTCGTGCCCTACGGGCCGGAGCGACGGCTCTACCAGTAGCGGCGGGGCGATGCGGGCCTGCCCGGCGAGGCCCCGCGCACGGGAAATTTTCCGCCTTCCGCAGGCTCCGCTGCTTCCGCCGGACGATGCTTCCCTTTGCGAAAGTTGCGCGGCGCCGGTGGCTTGAGAGGGCTTCCTTTCGTCGCGGCGCGATGCCTCGCGGCGCCTCGAAGGCGGGGACAAGCGTTTAACCGCAATTCGGTTAATCGTCGTATTGCATTGCAAAAGAAGGATTTTTCGGACCGGTGCCGCTTGCGCGGCGGCCATGCGGCGCCCTATGTCCGGAAAAGATCGTCGTCCCGGAGGAAACCGCGCATGGCCCAGGCCGCAGAGACCCAACAGAAGCGCCGCGGGAAGGCCAAGGAACCGCCGATCGCCCGGGCGGACCTGATGAAGGCCTACCGGGACATGCTGCTGATTCGCCGCTTCGAGGAGAAGGCAGGCCAGCTGTACGGCATGGGCCTGATCGGCGGCTTCTGCCACCTGTACATCGGCCAGGAAGCGGTCGTGGTGGGCATGCAGATGTGCCTCAAGCCCGGCGACCAGGTCATCACGTCCTACCGCGACCACGGGCACATGCTGGCGACGGGCATGGAGGCGCGCGGCGTCATGGCCGAGCTGACCGGGCGCATCGGCGGCTATTCCAAGGGCAAGGGCGGGAGCATGCACATGTTCTCCCGCGAGAAGGGCTTCTATGGCGGGCACGGGATCGTCGGCGCGCAGGTGAGCCTCGGCGCCGGCCTCGCCTTCGCCAACTGGTACCGCGAGGACGGCCACGTCGCCGTCACCTATTTCGGCGAGGGCGCGTCGAACCAGGGCCAGGTGTTCGAGAGCCTGAACCTCGCCGCGCTGTTCAAGCTGCCCTGCATCTTCATCATCGAGAACAACAAGTACGGCATGGGCACGAGCGTGGAGCGCGCCAGCGCGTCGCGCGACCTGTCGCAGAACGGCGCAGCCTGGGGCATCCCCGGCGAGCAGGTGAACGGCATGGACGTGATCGCCGTGCGGGAAGCCGGCGAGCGCGCCGTCGCCCACTGCCGCGCGGGCAAGGGGCCGTACCTGCTGGAGATGAAGACCTACCGCTACCGCGGCCATTCCATGTCCGACCCGGCGAAGTACCGCACGCGGGAGGAAGTGCAGAAGATGCGCGAGCAGTCCGACTGCATCGAGACGGCGCGCAAGATGCTGCTGGACCAGCTGGGCGTGAGCGAGGCCGAGCTGAAGGTGATCGACGACGAGGTGAAGGCGATCGTGCAGGACAGCGCGGATTTCGCGCAGGCCTCCCCCGAGCCGCCGGAGAGCGAATTGTGGACCGACGTGCTCGTGGAGGCGAAGTGACATGGGTGCCGTGATCCTGATGCCGGCCCTTTCGCCCACCATGACCGAGGGCAAGCTGGCGCGCTGGCTCAAGAAGGAAGGCGATGCGGTGAAGTCCGGCGACGTGATCGCCGAGATCGAGACCGACAAGGCGACGATGGAGGTCGAGGCGGTGGACGAGGGCACCATCACCGCGATCCTGGTGCCCGAGGGCACCGAGGGCGTGCAGGTGAACAGCGCGATCGCCGAGCTGGACGGCGGCGCCGGCGGCACCGCCGCGAAGACCGCGCATGGCATCACCAACAAGAACCCGCGCGAGAACGAGAAGATGATCGCCGATGCCGGCACCGCGACGCGCGCGGATGCGACCATTCCCGCTTCCCCCCGCGCGCCGGAGATGCAGCCCGAGCGCGACTGGGGCCCGATGAAGGCCATCACGGTGCGCGAGGCGCTGCGCGACGCCATGGCCGCCGAGATGCGCCGTGACCGCGACGTGTTCCTGATCGGCGAGGAGGTCGCGCAGTACCAGGGCGCCTACAAGATCTCCCAGGGCCTGCTGGATGAGTTCGGCCCCAAGCGCGTGATGGACATGCCCATCACCGAACACGGCTTCACCGGCATGGCGGTGGGCGCGGCCTTCACCGGCCTCAAGCCGATCGTCGAGTTCATGACCTTCAACTTCTCGATGCAGGCGATCGACCAGATCATCAACTCGGCCGCCAAGACGCTGTACATGTCGGGCGGGCAGCTGGGCTGCCAGATCGTCTTCCGCGGCCCGAACGGTGCGGCGTCCCGCGTCGCCGCGCAGCATTCGCAGTGCTACGCGTCGTGGTACGCGCACTGCCCGGGGCTGAAGGTGGTGGCACCCTGGAGTGCGGCGGACGCCAAGGGCCTGCTGCGGGCCGCGATCCGCGACCCCAACCCGGTCATCGTGCTCGAGAACGAGATCATGTACGGGCAGACCTTCGACTGCCCGACGGATGAGGAGTTCATCCTGCCGATCGGCAAGGCGAAGGTGGAACGGCCGGGGACGGACGTGACCATCGTCGCCTTCTCGATCATGGTCGGCATGGCGATGCAGGCGGCCGACGCGCTCGCCGCCCAGGGCATCAGCGCGGAGGTGATCAACCTGCGCAGCCTGCGCCCGCTGGACACCGAGACGATCGCCGCGTCGGTGCGCAAGACGAACCGGCTGGTGACGCTCGAGGAAGGCTGGCCCTATGCCGGCATCGGCGCCGAGGTCGCGATGCAGATCATGGAGACCTGCTTCGACCACCTGGATGCGCCGCCGGTGCGCGTCACGGGCCTCGACATCCCGATGCCCTACGCGGCCAACCTGGAAAAGCTCGCGCTGCCCCGCCTCGAGCAGGTGGTCGATGCCGCGAAGCGCGTGACCTACAAGTAAGGCGGGGGAAGCACCGATGGCCACGAACATCCTGATGCCCGCGCTCTCCCCCACCATGACGGAGGGCAACCTGGCGCGCTGGCTGAAGAAGGAAGGCGAGCGCATCAAGGCCGGCGACGTGATCGCCGAGATCGAGACCGACAAGGCGACGATGGAAGTGGAAGCCGTGGATGAGGGCATCCTCGGCAAGATCGTCGTGCCCGCCGGCACGCAGGCCGTGAAGGTGAACGACGTCATCGCCGTGCTGGTCGAGGCCGGGGAGGCGGTGCCCGCATCCGGCGACCCCGCCCCCGCGCCGGCCCCGGCGGCCGCACCCGCGCCCGCCGCGCCCGCGCCTGCCGCCGTCGCGCCGGTCGCGCTGAACCCGCAGCCGCTGCCGCCTTCGGGCGGGGACCGCGTCTTCGTCTCCCCGCTCGCGCGGCGCATGGCGCAGCAGGCGGGGCTCGACCTGACGCGCGTGAAGGGGTCCGGCCCGAACGGGCGGATCGTGAAGGCGGATGTGGAAGCCGCGCTGTCCCGCGGCCCGGCCGCGGCACCCGTTGCCGCCGCCGCCGCGCCTGTCGCCGCGCCGAAGCCCGCGGCCGCGCCGGTCGTCGTCACCGCGCCGCATACCGCGGTGCCCAACAGCACGATGCGCAAGGTGATCGCGCGCCGCCTGTCGGAATCCAAGGCGACGATCCCGCATTTCTACGTGACGATGGACATCGAGATCGACGCGCTGCTGAAGCTGCGCGCCGACCTCAACGCGCGCTCGCCCAAGGACGGGCCGGGTGCGTACAAGCTGTCGGTCAACGACCTGGTGATCAAGGCGACGGCGGCCACACTTCGGCGCTTCCCCGCCTGCAACGCCACGTGGACCGAGGACGCGATCCTCCAGTACCATGATGTCGACATCTCGGTGGCGGTGAGCATCCCCGAAGGGCTGATCACGCCGATCGTGCGGGGGGCGGACAAGAAGGGCCTGGCGGCGATCAGCAACGAGATGAAGGACCTCGCCGCGCGGGCGAAGTCCGGCAAGCTGAAGCCCGAGGAATTCCAGGGCGGCGGCTTCTCCATCTCCAACATGGGGATGTATGGCGTGAGTGACTTCAGCGCCATCATCAACCCGCCGCAGGCCGGCATCCTTGCGGTCTCCGCGGGCTTGCAGAAGCCGGTGGTGAAGGATGGCGCGCTGGCGATCGCGACGGTGATGACCTGCACCCTGTCGGTGGACCACCGCGTGATCGACGGGGCGCTGGCGGCGGAGTTCATGCAGGCGCTGAAGCGCACCATCGAGGATCCGCTGAGCCTGATGCTGTGACCGGGCATCCGATCGCAGCGCGGCGCCCCGCATCGGAGGCGTGACGCGGATGTCCGGACTGCGCATCCGCGAAGCGACACCCGCTGACGTGCCGGTTATCACCCGCTTCGTCTACGCGCTGGCCGAATACGAGAAGCTGGCGCATGAGGCGCGCGGGACCGAGGCCGACTTCCACGCCGCGATCTTCGGCACGCCGCAGCGCGCGGGATGCCTCGTCGCGGAGGTGGAAGGCGAGGCCGCGGGCATCGCGCTGTATCACTGGACCTTCTCCACCTTCCTCGCCAAGCACGGCAGGTGGCTCGAAGACCTTTGGGTGGAACCGCGCTTCCGCCGCCAGGGCATCGCGAAGGCGCTCTTCGCGCGGCTTGCGCGCGACACGCTGGCCGAAGGCGGCGGGCGGCTCGCCTGGAGCGTGCTCGACTGGAACACGCCGGCCATCGCGACCTATGACGCGATGGGGGCGGAAGCGCTGAAGGAATGGATCACGCGGCGCCTGGCCGGCGACGCGCTCGCAACCCTTGCGAAGGAGGCCGCGTGATGGCCGAGCAGTTCGACCTGGTGGTGGTGGGCGGCGGCCCGGGCGGCTATGTGGCCGCGATCCGCGCGAGCCAGCTCAAGATGAAGGTCGCGCTGGTGGAGCGCGAGAATCTGGGCGGCATCTGCCTCAACTGGGGCTGCATCCCGACCAAGGCGCTGCTGCGCGCGAGCGAGATCAACCACCTGCTGCACAGCCTCGATGCCTATGGCTTCGCGGCCGACAATGTCCGCTTCGACTTCGCCAAGGTGGTCAAGCGGTCGCGCGGCGTGGCGGCGCAGCTGTCCGGCGGCGTGAAGCACCTGCTGAAGAAGAACAAGGTCACGGTCTTCGACGGGCATGGCAGGCTCGCCGGGCCCGGCAAGCTCGCCGTCACGAAGGACGGCAAGCCGGTCGCCGACATCGCGGCGAAGCACATCATCCTGGCCACCGGCGCGCGCGCCCGCGTGCTGCCGGGGATGGAGCCGGACGGCAAGCTCATCTGGTCGTACCGGGAGGCGATGGTCGCCCCCGCGCTGCCCAAGCGGCTGATCGTCATCGGCTCGGGCGCGATCGGGTCGGAATTCGCCTCCTTCTACCTGAACATGGGGTCCGAGGTGACGCTGATCGAGGCGATGGACCGCATCCTGCCGGTCGAGGACGCCGAGGTCTCCGCCTTCGTCCAGAAGGCCTTCGAGAAGCAGAAGATGAAGGTCATCGTCGGCGCCAAGGTGCAGGGCGTCCGCCGCGAAGGCGACGGTGTGGCCGCCATCGTGGAAGCCGGCGGCAAGGTGACGGAGATCAAGGCCGACCGGCTGATCAGCGCCGTGGGCATCGTCGGCAACGTGGAGGAGCTGGGCCTCGAGGGGACGAAGGTGCAGGTGGATCGCACCCATGTCGTCACCGACGCGATGGGCCGCACGGGCGAACCGGGCGTCTATGCCATCGGCGACCTGACCGGCCCGCCCTGGCTCGCGCATAAGGCGAGCCATGAAGGCATCATCACGGTCGAGGCCATCGCGGGGATGCACCCCCATGCGATGGACGTGCTGAACATCCCGGGCTGCACCTATTGCCGCCCGCAGGTCGCCAGCGTGGGGCTGACGGAAGCCGCGGCCAAGGCGAAGGGCTATGAGCTGAAGGTCGGCCGCTTCCCCTTCATCGGCAACGGCAAGGCCATCGCCATGGGCGAGCCCGAGGGCTTCGTGAAGACGGTCTTCGACGCCAAGACCGGCGCGCTGCTCGGGGCCCACATGGTCGGGCCCGAGGTGACGGAGATGATCCAGGGCTACGGCATCGCCCGCACGCTGGAGACGACCGAGGCGGAGCTGATGCACACCGTCTTCCCCCACCCGACGGTGAGCGAGGCGATGCATGAGAGCGTCCTGGACGCCTATGGCCGCGTGATTCACATCTAGACGCCGTTCATGACCCCGCCGGGGCAAGAAACCTGACGGCCGATCGGTTCGGTGTCGGTATAGCCGGCCGCGTCGAAGATTCCGGAGAGAGACCATGTTCGGACTGTCCCGTCGCCTGCTGGCGGCCGCCCTCTTCTTCGGAGGCTTGCTCGTCGCCGGGGCCCCCGTGGCTGACGCGCAGCAGCCGCAGCTCCGCAGCCTGATCTTTCGCAACAATTGCGGCACGCAGGTCCGCCTGCTGGTCCGGCATGCGGAGGATACGCGCTACTACACCACCACCGGTTTCTACACGATCCGGCCCAACACCTCGACGAGACTGACCGAGCGTGGTGACAACATCATGCACATGACGGGCTATCCGCTCTTTTTCTTCGCCGAGTCCGGCAATGGGCGCACCTGGTCTTCGCCGGAGGTCACGGTCGCCCACAACGGCATCAATTACCGGATGGTCCGCGCGAACCAGACCGTGTCCGGCGACAGCATCCTCTTCGGGGTCGGGTGCTGACGGCAGGTGCGACGGCCGCCGGCGGGGGGCGGCGGCGACCGGGCTCCGTGCGGCCTGCGGCCCTGTCGCGATCGCGCCGACCCGGGGCTGTGTTTGCCGCGCCCCGCGTTATATGAGACGCATCATGGCCCGCATCGAAATCGACCATCGCGCGAAGGGTGCCACCGCCCGCACCGGAGCCGAAAGGCATCCGGAAAAGGCCAATCGCCCGGACAACCCCATCCAGCGCAAGCCCGCCTGGATCCGGGTGAAGGCGCCGACCCACCCGGTCTACCACGAGACCCGGGCGCTGATGCGCGAGCAGAAGCTGGTCACGGTCTGCGAGGAAGCGGCCTGCCCCAACATCGGCGAATGCTGGTCGCAGCGCCACGCCACCATGATGATCATGGGCGACACCTGCACGCGCGCCTGTTCCTTCTGCAACGTCGCGACCGGCCTGCCCAAGGCGCTCGACGCTGACGAGCCGCGGCGGGTGGGCGAAGCCGTCGCGACGCTCGGCCTCCGCCACGTGGTCATCACCTCGGTGGATCGCGACGACCTGCCCGATGGCGGCGCGGAGCACTTCGCGCAGACGATCCGCGCGATCCGCGCCAGCGCGCCGGAGACGACGATCGAGATCCTGACGCCCGACTTCCTGCGCAAGGACGGCGCGCTGGAGGTGGTGGTGGAAGCCCGCCCCGACGTCTTCAACCACAACCTCGAGACCGTGCCGGCGCTGTATCCGACGATCCGCCCCGGCGCGCGCTACTACCAGTCGCTGCGGCTGCTCGACCGGGTGAAGCAGCTCGACCCGTCCATCTTCACCAAGTCCGGCCTGATGGTGGGCCTTGGGGAAAAGCGGATCGAGGTGCTGCAGGTGATGGACGACCTGCGCAGCGCCGATGTCGATTTCCTGACCATCGGCCAGTACCTGCAGCCCACGGTCAAGCACGCGGCGGTGGACCGCTTCGTGACACCCGAGGAGTTCGAGGACTACGCCGCCGCCGCCCGCGGCAAGGGCTTCCTGCTGGTCTCGGCGACGCCGCTGACGCGCAGCAGCTACCATGCCGACCGCGATTTCGCGGCACTCCGCGACGCGCGCGCGGCCCGGCTCGCGGTGCGCGCCTGACATGCCGACGCATGCCGAGAAGCGCATCCTGCGCTATTCGCCCGAGCAGATGTTCGACCTGGTCGCGGATGTCCGCCGCTACCCGGAATTCCTGCCCTGGTGCGTGGGCGCGCGCATCCTCTCGCGCAGCGAGGCCGAGCTCGTCGCCGACCTGACGATCGGCTTCAAGATGTTCCGGGAGACCTTCCGCTCCCGCGTCGCGCTGGAACGGCCGGACCATGTCCACGTCACCTACGAGACAGGGCCCTTCCGCTACCTGAACAACCATTGGCGCTTCCGCCCGGTGCCGCAGGGGACGGAGGTCGACTTCTTCGTCGACTTCGAGTTCCGCTCGCGCATCCTGCAGATGGCGATCGGCGTCGTGTTCAACGAGGCGGTGCGCCTGATGGTGCGCGCCTTCGAACGCCGCGCCATGGTGCTCTACGGCCGCAACGCGGGTCCGGTGGCGCCGGGGCATCCGGCGCCGTCGGCCAGCGGCTGACGCCAGGTCAGGCGCTGCCCGCGGGCCCCGTCCCGCAATGCTTCCCGCCCACGCCATAGGGCCAGAACAGCCCGTGCGCGGAATAGTAGTTCTCGCAATGGATCGGGTCGGGCAGGTAGGTCGGCTCGCCCGCCTTCAGCGCCAGGAAATGGTCGGCCATCTTCACCCCGGGATTGTTCGGGGAATGGAAGTCGTCCTGGCAGCCATGCTGCAGCCGCGTCACCAGGTGGCTGTTCATCTCCCGGACCAGGTCGCGCGCCTCGGCCGACCAGGGGCCGCGCGCGGCCCCGGGCGTCAGCGCCGAGACGTGGATCTTCTGCCAGCCCGTCCCCGTCGCGCGCCAGACGCTCATCATGTCGTAGTCGGACACCATCAGGTGCCCGCCGGCGCCGTAGACGGTGCCCGTCTCGTTCGTCTTGCCCTTGGTGGCGAAGGTCTTGGCCGGCACCGTGCCGTGGAAGGCGCGCGCGGACCGCTTGGGGCAGCGCACGATGATCATCAGCCCGCGCTCGCGGGTGAAGGCGCGCAGGTACATGATGTCCCGCGCGTCCATGCCGGAGCGCTGCGACATCAGGATGTCGAGCCCGTCCGCGCCCGCCGCCCGCGCTTCCCGTTCCTTGCCGAGCGCGAGATCGGCCACGCCCGCGCTGCTGATGTTCAGTCCCGCCATGGGGTCCTCCGTCGCTGCGGCCGAACCCTAGGCCCGGCCTGTCGGGGGATGGAAGCACCGGCGGGCCGCCCCCTGCGCTGATCGTCATCAACATCACACCCCGCGCCGCGCGGCTTCGCCCCCTGAAGCGTTTCCGCCCCGCACTTGCGTTTCGCGCCGCCGCGGCGCGACGATTGCCGGCGCGGATCGAAGCCGCCCGCCGGCGCGGGGCGACAGGGAAGGGAGCGGAAGGATGGGCGGTTTCCTGACGGAGGACGACCTCAACCAGTTGCGCCAGGCGGATGAGGAGGATGCGATGTTCCCATCCCCGATCCCGACCCAGGTCGCCTCCTCGGACGAATTCTGGCCGATGCCGCAGACCGAGAAGCAGAAGCAGGTCGAGGCGCGCATCAAGGCGATGGCCGACGAGATCGGCGGCAGGCAGGGCCTGGGCCGCCGGCGCTTCCTGCAGACCGCGGCCGGCATGGCTGCCGCCTTCGTCGCGATGAACGAGGTGCACGGGCCGCTCTACGCCGTGTCCCGCGCCGAGGCGCAGACGCCGGGCGCGGCCGATGCGCGCGCGGCCGCGCTGCGCGACCAGTTCGTGATGGACGTGCACACGCATTTCCTGCGCCCCGACACGCGCATCATGACCTTCGTGAACGCCCGCCGCGCCGTCGGCCAGGCCGGCTGGAACCCCGACCTGGTCGGGCGCGACCAGACCATCCAGGACCTGATGGAGGCCAACTGGTTCAAGGAGGTCTTCCTCGATTCCGACACCAAGGTCGCGTTGATCTCCGGCGCGCCGTCCGAGGAACCGATCGACTGGTTCCTGACCAACGACATGAAGTTCGACGCCCGCAAGCGGGTGAACGACGCCGCGGGCCGGCGGCGCTGCCTGTCCCACGCCATCTTCACCCCCGGCAAGCCGGGCTGGATGGACGAGGTGGAACGCTGCATCGAGCAACTGAAGCCCGACAGCTGGAAGGGCTACACGATCGGCGACAACACCAACAAGCACCTCGCCATCCATCCCTGGCGGATGGACGACGAGCGGGTGATGTACCCCTTCTACGAACGCATCCTGCGCGCGGGGAACAACATCGTCTGCGTCCACAAGGGGCTGTTCCCGCAGCAGGTGACGAACCAGTTCCCGCACCTGCTGCCCTTCGCCGGCGTGGACGATGTCGGCAAGGCGGCGAAGGACTGGCCGCAGATCAACTTCGTCATCTACCACTCCGCCTATCGCTGGACCGGCGGCGGCGGCGCGGGGATGGGGGTGGAGCAGTTCAACCGCACCGGCCGCGTGGACTGGACGACCGAACTGGCCGAGATCCCCGCCAAGTACGGCGTGACCAACGTCTACGGCGACCTCGGCCAGATCTTCGCCCAGACCACGGTGATCGAGCCCGGCCTCTGCGCCGCGCTGATGGGCACGCTGATCCGCGGCCTCGGCGCCGACCACGTGGTGTGGGGCACGGATGCGATCTGGACCGGTTCCCCGCAATGGCAGATCGAGGCGCTGCGCCGGCTTGAGATCCCCGAGGAGATGCAGCGCCGGCACGGCTTCGCCCCGCTGGGCCCCGCCGACGGGCCGGTCAAGCGCGCGATCTTCGGGGAGACCTCCGCGCGCATGTACAATTTCGACTGGCGCCGCGCGGGGCTGGAGGATGACGGCGTGGCGCGGGTGAAGCGCGACTACGCCGCGACCGGCGGCAACCGCAGCAACAAGGTCTATGGCTACGTGCTCGCGGGATGATGCGCGGGCGGGCAGGGGCGCGGCCCCCGCCCGCCGCCGTCACAGATGAATCAGGGTCGGGGCGAAGAAGCCGAGCGCGGCGAAGCCCACGCCGATCACCCCCAGCACGCCGCCGGCGACGGCCAGCAACCCCACCCCGGTGATCACGCTGGCCGAGGCCAGCACGATGCCCACCTGGAAGGCCGCCGAACCGATCTCGTACTGGTGGTAGGCCGCCAGCGACCGGTCGCGCTTCTCCTCCGCCGCGCGCGCGCGGGCCATCAATTCGCGCCGGCCCTCGCCGGTGTCGGGCTCGCTTTCCCACCGCGCGGCGAAGCCGCGCCAGGTCTCCTGCTGGCGCAGCACGGCGGCGCGCGCGGCCTCGGGCATGGCGGGCAGGGAGAGTTCCGCCTGTTCCACCGCGGTGCGCACCGTGGTCTGGCGGATGGTGCGCGCCTGGAAGAAGGCCCAGAGGTTCGCCGCCTCGATGTTGCGGCTGATCGCCTCGGTCTGCTGGCTCTTGGCACCGGTCTCGGCAAGCGCGAGGAACAGGGCGAGCACCGCGATCAGCAGCGCGACGCCCCGGTTGGAGTGATGATCGACATGCGCGCCGCCGGCCATGGCCCGGTCCTTCCAGAAACGTCTCGGTGCAGGCCACGTGCCAAGCCCCGGCGATTCGGGGAAGGGGGCCATGCCGGGCGCAGGAGGTTCCGGCGTGCGGCCCGCCCGGCGTCAGCCCAGCGCGTCGAGGCCCCGCAGCACGCGATCGGGGGGCAGCGGCGCGTGGTTGTCGTCCTGCAGGATGCCCTGCCAGCGCATCCCCAGCGCGTGGCAGATGCCGCGGAAGAACACCGCGTAGTCGACCTTGTCCGGGGGGACGCCGTCCGGGCTCGGGATGGCCTCGACCAGCGCCGCGTCCTGCCGCGCCCAGATCATGTGCGCCAGCCCCGCGCCGTGCTGCCCCACCACGCGCCAGGCGCGGGAGAACAGGTGCACCTGGTCGAAGAAGGGCAGGGCCTCGAGCCGGACGAGCATCGCGTCGTGCCGCGCGGCGATGGCGGCGTGGACCTCGGCGATGTTGGGGATGCTGCGCAGCGCGGCCCCGGCGCCGCGCTGCTCGGCGCGCGGCGTCGCGTAGAAGGCGTCCGGTTGCGCGCGGTCGATCACCAGCACCAGCCGGTCGGCCTGCGCGCGCGGGTGCCGCGCCGCGGCCTCGGCCAGCCGGGCGGCGAAGAGGTCCGCCACCAGCGCGCGCAGGCGCCGGAACCGTGCCGCGTCGTAGGTGTCCGGCGCATCGAAGCCCGGCGCGATCACCTTCGGGATGGCGCCGAGCGACGGGTTGGTGCCGACCAGGCTGCCGAACACCATCCAGGCGGGCAGCTGGCCGATCTCGAAGCCGTCGAGGTCCCGCAGCAGCCGGTTCATCGGCCCGCAGTCGCGCAGCAGGAAGCGCCGGTGGCCGCGCAGCGGGTGGCACAGCTCGATGAAGGGCAGCAGGTAGCCGAACAGGAAATGGTAGAAATGCTCGACCGACCCGCCCCTGTTGGCGGGGATGATCGCCAGTGTCTCGCGTTCCATCGCCCTGTGCCCCCCCGCGCGGGGCGGGGCGTCAGATCCGGTGCAGGACCCGCCCGCCATCGGCCAGCGCGATGGCGACAAGTATCTCCTCCGCCCGCGGCGCGTCCCCCAGCATCACCGTGATCGCGTCGAAATGACCGCGCGACCAGGCGTCGTCCTTGTGCCCCAGCGGCAGGTCGAGCGCGGTGCCCGGCGCGCCCATCTTGGCCGCGGAGGGGATCAGCGCCGCGCCGCCGCCGATCGCCGCGCGCAGCGGCGCGCCCATCTTGGGATGGAGCAGGGCGTGGCCGTGCTCGATCTCCCCCGCCGTGCCGACGATCGCACCCTTGCCGTAGGCGACCGGCGGCCCGTCCAGCATGCGCAGCAGGTCGGGCGCGACCCGGGCGGACAGCGCGCCCCCGGCCTCGACCAGCTCGGCCAGGTCGCGCACGAAGCGCCCGGCGAAGGGATTGGCGATGGCGATGAGCGCCACGGCGCGCACCACCGGCCGCGCCGCGTCCTGGCCCATGTCGGAGAAGGCCTGCTCGCGCAGCAGGGCGATCTTGCGGATGGCGACCATGCTTCTGTCCTCCCCCTCTGGCCGGATGGTCGCGCACGCGGCATCCTTCGCGCAACCGCAGCCAGGACGAAACGCATGGTCCACGCCCCCAACCGCCCGCCGCCGGGCGCGCCGCCCGTTCGCATCAACCTCTATTCCGACACGCAGACGCGCCCGACGCCCGCGATGAAGGACGCGATGATGCGCGCCGAGGTCGGCGACGAGCAGCATGGCGACGACCCCACGGTGCACGCGCTGTGCGACCGCATGGCGGCGCTGATGGGCAAGGAGGCGGCGATGTACCTGCCCTCCGGCACCATGTGCAACGTCATCGCCATCCTCACCCATTGCGGCAAGGGCGACGAGGTCATCGCGCACGAGACCTCCCACATCCTGCACAGCGAAGGCGGCACGCATGCCGCGCTGACCGGCGTGCAGATCATGCCCATGAAGGGCCCGCGCGGGATGTTCACGGCCGACGACGTGCGCGCCGCGATCCGCCCCAAGACGCGCTACGCGCCGCCGCAGCGGCTGCTGGAGGTCGAGCAGACCGCGAATATCGGCGGCGGCGCGATCTGGCCGCTGGCGCAGTTGAACGCCGTCGCCGATGTCGCGCACGAACAGGGCTGGTCCACGCATATGGACGGCGCGCGGCTGATGAATGCCTGCGTGGGCGCGGGCATCGCGCCGGCGGACATGGTCGCGGGCTACGATTCCGTCTGGCTCGACTTCACCAAGGGATTGGGCGCGCCGCTCGGCGCCGTGCTGTGCGGCAGCGAGGAATTCATCGGCCGCGCCTGGCGGTGGAAGCAGCGGCTCGGCGGGTCGATGCGCCAGGCGGGCATCTGCGCCGCGGCCTGCCTCTATGCGCTCGACCACCATGTGGACCGGCTGGCCGATGACCACGCGAACGCCAAGGCGCTCGCCCGCGGCCTCGCGCAGATCCCCGGCGTGGTGGTGGAGGACCCGGACACGAACCTTGTCTTCTTCGACATCGCCGGCACGGGCATGACGGTGGAGAAGCTGCAGGCGAAGCTGCAGATGCGCGGCATCGCCGTCAGCGGCCTGGGTGGCCGCGTGCGCGCCTGCACGCATCTGGACGTGACGGCGCCGATGATCGAGGAAGCGGTGGCCGAGATCAGGACGGCGCTCGCCGCCTGATCGCGCCGGGCGGAAACCTCCGGTTTCCCTGGCTTTCGCCGGACTTCCGGCGGCGCCCATTCGGGCGCTCGGCACGAGTCAAAGACTCGTGCCGCCGGTATCCGTGCTCATGCGCCGTCAGGGGCCGGGCGGAACCCCCCGGTTTCCCTGGCTCGCCGGACTCCCGGCGGGCCGCGTCTGCCGCCGGCATGACGGGTCAGGAAATCGACCGGGCCCAGGACGCCTTTGGGCCGATGTCGATGTGCGTGAAGGACCCGTACCAGCCCACGCCCATGAAGCCGAACATGTTGGAGAAGGTCATGGCCTGGGTGCAGACATCGGCCTGCGACAGGCCGGGCACGATGATGTCCGCCGCCCAGCCGCGCATGTGCAGGCTGTTCGGCGCGGCATGCGGCAGCATCGCGTTGGTCTGCGGCGTGCGGTAGCCGGAGATCAGCCGGATCGGCCGCATGTAGCCGAAGCGTTCCTGCAGCAGCGACAGCATGTCGATCAGCAGCGGCGGGATCGGCCCCGGCGCCTGCACGCGCAGGTCGCGGAACAGGTGCTGCAGCCGGGCCAGCGCGGCGAGGTTGTAGTCCTGGCCCGAGCGATAGGCGGTGGCGACTTCCTCGCCCGCGCCGTTCTGCACCCACAGCCAGCGCTCGCGCGGCGGCGCATCGGCGCGTGCCGTCCCCGTGCCCGCCAGGGCCGCGCCCACCGCCGCCAATGCGGCCCGCCGTCCGACCAACCGCGCCATCGTGCCGCGCTCCGATCTCAGCCCCCGGGACGCCTTTTGCGCCCGGCCGGTGGAGGCGAGCAACAGCCTCGCCTTTTCGTGCATCGCGTGTAGCGCGGCCGCGCGATTCGCGCCGATGGTCAATCCATCGCCATGCGCAGCGCCGCGGCCACCGTCGCCGCGCGCACAGCCGCCCGGTCGCCGGGGAAGACGTGCCGTTCCACGACCGTCGGCCGGCCGCGCCGCGCGCGGGCGACGAACAC
Source organism: Roseomonas nitratireducens (assembly GCF_017813355.1). Lineage (GTDB taxonomy): Bacteria > Pseudomonadota > Alphaproteobacteria > Acetobacterales > Acetobacteraceae > Neoroseomonas > Neoroseomonas nitratireducens. Next base: position 10,079 of record NZ_JAGIYZ010000010.1, on the reverse strand, counting down.
CAGCCCCACGGGCTTTTCCGCCGAGCCACCCCCCGGCCCCGCCACCCCGGTGCAGGAGACCGCGACATCGACGCCCGCGCGCGCCAGCGCCCCTTCGGCCATCTGCCGCGCGACCGGCTCGCTGACCGCGCCATGGGCTGTGAGCGTCGCCTCCTGCACGCCGACCATCGCGACCTTGGCGGCGTTGGAATAGGTGACGAAGCCCGCCATGACGACCGAGGACGAGCCCGCGATGGCCGTCAGCGCCGCGGCGATCAGCCCGCCGGTGCAGGATTCCGCCGTCGCCAGCGTCTCCCCGCGCGCGTCCAGCGCCGCGAGCAGCCGCCGTGCCTGGTCGAGCGTCGCCTCGGGCAGCATGGTCAGATCCCTCCCGCCAGGAGCAGCGCCGCCGCGACGATCGCGCCGGCGAGGATGTCGTCCAGCATCACGCCCGTCGCCCCCGGCAGCCCATCCGCCCAGGAGACCGGCCAGGGCTTGAGGATGTCGAGCAGGCGGAAGCCGGCGAAGGCGAGGACGACGCCGAGCCAGTCCCCGATGCCGGCCAGCCCCGCCAGGGCGAGCAGCATCCCCGCCGCCTCGTCCACCACGATCCAGCCGGGATCCTCCGCGCCGCTTTCCGCCAGCGCCCCGCGCGTCGCCCACCAGCCGAGCAGCGCCACGGCCAGCGCGAGGCCGAGGCAGGCGAGGGGGCCGAGCAGCGCGGCCGGCAGCACCGCGGCCGAACCCCAGGTGCCGGGCCCGGGCCGCATCCTCCCGATCCCGCCCAGCGTCGCGACGAGCATCGCGGGGCTCACGGCACGGCCTCGAGGAAGGCGTCGAGCGCGGCGGCGGCGGCCGGTTCCCCCAGCGTCGGCGCATGGCCGGTGCCCGGCAGCGCGACCACGCCCATGTCCGGCCGCGCATGCCGCATCGCCGCGACGGTCGCGGCCGAGAGCAGCCGGCTCTCCTCCCCCCAGACCAGCATCAGCGGCAGGCGCGACAGGCTGCCGAAGAAGGGCCAGAGGTCGGGCGGCCGCCCGGCCGCGGCGCCGACCGCCTGCTGGCCCACGCGGATGTCCCAGCGCGGGTGCAGCCGCCCATCCGCGCCGGGTTCGTAGCCGCGCTCGGCGAAGTCGCGCCATCCCGCCTCGTCTAGCAGGGGCAGCGGCGGATGGTGCACGCGCAGCCACGCGACGGCTTCGTCGAGCGAGGCGAAGGCGGGGTCACGGCCGATGAAGTCCACCACGGCCTCGCGGCCGACATGCTCGATCACCGGCCCGATGTCGTTCAGCGCCACGGCGGCGAGGCTCGCCGGCCGCATCACGCCCATCGCCATGGCCGCGAGTCCGCCGAAGGAGGTGCCGACCAGGGCGACGCGATGCAGGTTCAGCGCCGCCATCATGTCGAGCACGTCGCGGATCAGCGCCTCCGGCGCGTAGCGGCGCGGGTCGGTCGCCCGCGCGCTGTCGCCATGCCCGGCATAGTCGAGCGCCACGATCCGCCGCCGCGAGGCATGGCGCGCGGCGAGTGCGGTGAAGTCGCGCGCGGTGCGGCAGATGCCGCTCAGGCACAGGATCGGCGTGCGTCCCGCCGGCCCCGGCCATTCCAGCGCCGACAGCCGCAGCCCGTCGCGCGCGGACAGTTCCAACCGCCGTGGCGTCACCGCGCGGGCCGGAGGAACTGCGCCAGCGGATGTTCCCGCGCCGCGGCCGAGGGGTCGGATGCGCGATAGACGACGACGTTCTCGATCACGCGCTGGACGTAGTTGCGCGTCTCGGTGAAAGGGATCTGCTCGATCCAGTCGAGCATGTCGACATCCCCCCCGCGCGGGTCGCCATAGGTGCCGAGCCACTGGTCCACGCGCCCGGGCCCCGCATTGTAGGCGGCGGCGGCGAGCGGCAGCGCGCCGCCGTAGCGCGCCAGCATGTCCTCGAGATAGGCGGCGCCGAGCCGCATGTTGGTCTCGGGGCTCGCCGTCAGCTGCGCGACCTGGAAGGGCACGCCGATGCGCCGCGCGACCAGCGTCGCGGTCGAAGGCAGCAGCTGCATCAGGCCGCGGGCATTGGCGCTGCTCACCGCCTCGGTGTCGAAGTTGCTCTCCTGGCGCGTGATGGCGTGGATGAAGGCGGGCTCGGGGCTCGTCACCGGCGGGCGGTAGGGCGCGGGCCAGCCTTCCGGCAGGATCATGTCCCCCGCGGCACCGGCGCGCCGCGCCACCCACACCGCGTGGTCGGGCCGGCCGATATGGTTGGCGAGCCGCGCGGCGAGCCGCCGGTCCGTCCCGTCATTCGCCAGGTCCTCGAGCCGAAGGAGGAAGATGCGCGCCCGGCGCGGGTCGCCGAGATCGGCCAGGGTGAGCACCGCGCGCGCCAGTTCCCGCGCCGCGAAATCCGCCGCGCGCGGCGGCGTCACGGGCGGGACGGCGGCGGCGGCGATGCGGGCGGACACCCGCGCCGCGTCCTCCCCCAGCGCCAGCGCGGAGAGCTGGCCGTAGAAGGCGACCGGCAACTCGGCGCCGTTGGCGAAGCGCGTGCGCGCCCCGCTCGTGTCGCCGCGCGCGGCCAGCGCGCGCCCTTCCCAGTAGAAGCTGCGCGCGCGGGTGATGACGGAGCGGCTGCCATCCCCCACGGCGGCGAAGTGCCGCTGCGCCGAGGCCGGGTCGTTCAGCCGCCGCAGCGCGATGAAGCCCGCGAGGAATTCCCCTTCCTGCCGCGGTTCGCCCGGCGTCGCCTGGCCATGCGCGGCGGCGACGCGATAGGCGTCGCGTTCCTGCCCCAGGCGCAGCAGCTTGCGCGAGAGCACCTGGCGCTCGGTCCAGACCGCCCGCGCCGCGTCGCCGGCAAGCCCCTGCTGGAGCCGTTCGGCCGCGGCCCAGACGGCGGCGGCCTCGGCATCCCGGTCCCGGCGGCGCAGCAGGCGGGCCTGTTCATAGGCGATGCCGATATCGGACGGGCGCATCGCGAGCCCGGCCTCGTCGTCCCGCATCAGGGCGAGGCGGAGGTCGGCGGCCGAGCGCCGCGCGCCGGACAGCCGCTGCGCCGCGCGGGCCGCGCCGGCCGCGTCGCGCGCGAAGGCCAGCCGGTCGAAGCGCAGCCAGTGGTCCTCCTCGGTCAGCGCCGAGCCGAAGCGCAGCAGCATCGTCTCCTCGGCCAGCGCGTCGCCGGTCGTCTCGGCCCAGCCGCGGCGGGCGGCGGCGCGGGCATCCGCGGCGCGGCCGGCGCGGTCCAGCGCCTCGGCGTGCCGCAGCGCGCCCTGCAGCGTGCGCGCCGGCTGGCCGGCGAAGTGGCGCAGCGCCAGCGCATCGTCGCCTTCCGCCGCCAGCGCGGCCTCGGCGCGGCGTGCCATGGCGTCGGGGAAGGGCCAGTCGGGGCTTTCGGCCAGGAAGGCGACGAGTTCGGCCGCCGAGGCCGGGGCGGCGCGGTTCGACAGGCGGATCCACAGGACCAGCTTGGCCGCCAGCGGGTCGGCCGCGGCGGCGAAGGATTCCGCTTCCCCCCAGCGGCCGGCGGAGGCGGCGGCGATGGCCTGGCGGCCGGCGGCGCGCGCGCCATCGGGCGCCCAGGGCTGGGCGGCGGCGGGGACCGGCAGGAGGAGGGCGGCGAGGAGGATCAGGCGGCGCATCCCCGATACCTACCAAATCCCCTCCGGCCTTGTCGCGCGGGGGGGCGACGCCTAGTTTGCCCGCCAGTCGCCGGCACCGGAGGAAAGCGTCATGTTCAGGGGATCCTTGGTTGCGCTCATTACGCCGATGCGCGCGGATGGCTCCGTGGACGAGAAGGCATTCCAGGACCTGGTCGAATGGCAGATCGCCGAGGGCACGGAAGGGCTGATCCCGGTCGGCACCACCGGCGAAAGCCCGACGCTGAGCCATGAGGAGCACAAGCGCGTCGTCGAGATGTGCGTCGAGGCCGCCAAGGGCCGCGTCCCCGTCATGGCCGGCGCGGGCAGCAACAGCACGGCCGAGGCGATCGACTTCGCGCGCCACGCCCGCAAGGCGGGGGCGGATGCGATCCTGGTGGTGACGCCCTACTACAACAAGCCGACGCAGGAAGGGATGTTCCTGCACTTCACGGCGATCGCCGACGCCGCCGACATCCCGATGTTCGTCTACAACATCCCCGGCCGCAGCGTGGTCGACATGTCGGTCGAGACCATGGCGCGGCTCGCGAAGCACCCGAACATCGTCGGCGTGAAGGACGCGACGGCGAACCTGGCGCGCCCGCTGCACACCAAGCGCGCCTGCGGCGCCGATTTCATCCAGCTGAGCGGGGAGGACCACACGGCGCTGTCCTTCAACGCGGCCGGCGGCGTGGGCTGCATCAGCGTGACCGCGAATGTCGCCCCGCGCCTGTGCGCGGAGATGCACAAGGCGTGGCGGACCGGGCGGCTGGATGAGGCGATGGCGATCCAGGACCGGCTCGTGCCGCTGCACGACGCGCTGTTCTGCGAGACCTCCCCCGGCCCGGTGAAGTACGCGGCGAGCCTGCTCGGCAAGAGCACCGACCATTGCCGGCTGCCGATGGCGCCGATCGCCGATTCGAGCAAGGCGCGGGTGCGCGAGGCGATGGTCTCGGTGGGGCTGCTGAACTGAGCGCGCCGGCCGAGGGCCGCCATCCCTGGCGGATCCCGCGCCTGCGGGATCCGGGAGCGCGAAGCGCGACCGCGCCCAACCTGTATTCCGCGCCGGGTGCGCCATGGCATGGCGCGCAGCCAAGGCCGGCGGATGCCGGCCGCCCGGCGCTTGAGGGCACATGACATCCAAGCTTATCTCCCACGGCATCGCGGCGCAGAACCGCAAGGCGCGCTTCGACTACAAGATCGGCGAGACGATCGAGGCCGGCATCGCGCTGATCGGGCCCGAGGTGAAAAGCCTGCGCGCCGGCCGCGCCACGCTGACCGAAGCCTGGGCCGGCGAGCGGGACGGGGAGATGTGGCTGTTCAACTGCTACATCCCCGAATGGCAGGCCGGGTCCTTCATGGCGAAGTTCGAGCCGCGCCGCCCGCGCAAGCTGCTGCTGCACCGCAAGCAGGTGCAGACCCTGACGGGTGCGATCACGCGCGAAGGGGCGACGCTCGTCCCGCTCGACATCCACTTCAACGACCGCGGGCGGGCGAAGATCCTGCTCGGCGTGGCCGAGGGCAAGAAGAAGCACGACAAGCGCGCCGCCATCGCGGAGCGTGATTGGCAGCGCGACAAGTCCCGGCTGATGCGCAACAAGGGGCGGGAATAGGCCGCCCGGGCCAGGCGCCGCGCTAGACCGCCGCGCTGTGCCGCGCCGGGCGTGGCGCCAGGAAGGCGTCGAAGCAGGCCGCGAAGTGGCGCAGGAAGGGGCGGCCGGCCTCGGTCGCGACGATGCGCGAGGGTTCCCGCCGCACCAGCCCGTCCGTCTCCAGCGCCGCGAGCCGGTCGGCCGCGCCCTGCATGACGGCGTCGGGCACGGCGGCGAGGTCGATCGCGCCGTCGCACATCACCCGCTCGATCAGCCCCGCGCGCAGCACGTCCTCGCCCGTCAGGGCGCGGCCGCGCGCGACGGGCAGGCGGCCGGCCTCGACGGCGGCGAGCCATTTGCGCTCGTCCGGCTCGTTCTGCACGAAACCCTGCGGCAACCGCCCGATCGCCGAGGCGCCGAAGCCGACCAGCGCCGGGGCGGTGTCCGTCGTGTAGCCCTGGAAGTTGCGCCGCAGCGTCCCCGCCACGGCCGCGACCGTCATCGGGTCGTCCGGCCGGGCGAAATGGTCGAGGCCGATGGCCGCGTAGCCCGCCCGCCCCAGCACGCGCGCCGCGGCTTCCTGCTGGCGCATGCGCAGCGCGGGGCCGGGCAGGTCTTCCTCCCGGATGCCCTTCTGGTGGGACTTCATCCAGGGCACATGCGCATAGCCGAAGACGGCGATGCGGTCCGCGCCGCATTCGGCGGCGAAGCGGGCGGAGGCCTCGACCTCCGCGATGCCCTGGCCCGGCAGGCCGTAGATCAGGTCCATGTTGATGTGGGAGATGCCGGCGGCACGCAGCCCGGCCACCGCGGCTTCCACCTGCGCTGTCGGCTGCACGCGTCCGATCAGCGCCTGCACCGATGGCGTCACGTCCTGCACGCCGAGGCTCGCGCGCGTCAGGCCGAGCGACGCCAGCGCCTCGATCAGCGGCGCGTCGAGGCTGCGCGGGTCGAGCTCGGCGGCGATCTCCGCCCCCGCGCGGAAGGGGAAAAGCCGGCGCAGCGTCGCGGCGAGCGCGGCCAGGCCCTCGGCACCGAGCGCGGTCGGCGTGCCGCCGCCCAGGTGCAGCGCGGCGACGCCGGCATGGGCGGGGATCAGCCCCGCGACCAGTTCCGCCTCCCGCTCCAGCCCCGCGCGGTAGCGCGCGATGCGGGCGGAGGATCGGGTGACCGAGGTGTGGCAGCCGCAGTACCAGCACAGCGCGTGGCAGAAGGGCACGTGGACATAGAGCGAGAGCGCGTCCCCCGCCCCGATCGCGCCAAGCCACCCGGCATAGGTGCCGGGGTCGATCGGCGCGAAATGCGGCGCCGTCGGGTAGCTCGTGTAGCGCGGCAGGGGGGTGGCCGCGTGGCGGAGGAGGACGGGTTCGGCCGGGGCGGAGGTGGCGCTCATGACGCCAGATTGGCGGCTGTGATCCGGGGCACGCCTTGCGCTGGCGCAAGTCGCCATGCTGGATATCGCGGCCGGCAAGGATGAAACGCTTCAGCCGTCGGCGCGTCGCCCCCCGAGCGGCTGTTCCACCCCGCGGGAAAGCCCGGCTAGGATACGGCTGGAATAAAGGAGCGGCTGGATGTCCGGCGATCTGAGCCAGGAACCGCGTACGCTGGCGATCACGACCTCGACCGGCAAGGAATTCGTCCTGCGGCGGGTCGAGGCCGTGGAGGCGATCTCCCGCCCCTTCCTCGTGCAGGTCGAGGTCCTGAGCAAGAACAAGGCGATCAAGGCATCGGAGGTCGTCGGCCACACCGCCTCGGTCAGCATCCAGCGGGGCGAGGGCGAGGAACCGCGCTGGTTCAACGGCTACATCTCGGCCTTCCGCGTCATCGGGTCGTTCGGCACCGAATACGCCGCCTATGGGCTCGAGATCGTGCCCAAGTTCTGGAACCTGTCGCGCACATCGGACTGCCGGGTGTTCCAGAACGAATCGGTGCCGACCATCGTGAAGAAGCTGGTGCAGGAAGGCGGGGCGGACGCGCCGGTCTTCATGTCCGCGCCCGACACGCCGCGCCCCTACTGCATCCAGTACAACGAGACCGACCTCGACTTCTGCCAGCGGCTGATGGACGAGACCGGCTGCGGCTACTACTGGCTGTTCGGCGAAGGCGAGCACACGATGATGGTCGCCTCGGCCGCCGCGGACTACCTGCCGATCAGCGGCAACTACATCGTCAAGTCCGGATCGAGCGACTGGAACGCGCTGTCGGGCTTCCGCCATCGCACGCAGGTCCAGCCCGGCGCCGTCGCCGCGATGGACTACAACCTGATCAAGCACAGCCAGCCCTTCACCTCGACCACGAACACGGCGATCACCGACATCCAGAACGCCGCGTCCTTCGAGATGCGCGCCTGGCCGGGCGGGCAGCAGGTGAAGCCCGAGGCCTCGCCCGATGTCGGCGCCATGCAGACCTACGAGGCCGAGGCCGACATCGCCCAGGCGGTGGCCTTCGACCCGGTGATGACGTCGGGCTGCAAGATCAAGGTGGCGCTGGACCAGAACGCGCCGGGCACCACCAAGGAATACCTGCTGACGCGCGTGGTCCACAGCGCGCATGACGAGACGCACCTGACCGACGGCGGCGGGTCCTCCTACACGGCCGCGATCACCATGATCCCGGCCGAGCGGCCCTTTCGCCCTTCCTCGCCGCGCCCCAGGCCCGTCGTGCCGGGGCTGCAGTCGGCGATCGTCGTGGGCAAGGCGGGGGAGGAAATCCACACCGACGCCTATGGCCGCATCAAGATCCGCTTCCTGTGGGACCGGCTGACCAAGAAGGACGACACGGCCTGCGAGATCTGGGTGCGCGTGGCGCAGCCCGCGGCGGGCAAGTGGGGCGGCACCTTCTTCCTGCCGCGCATGGGCGACGAGGTGCTGGTCGGCTTCGTGGACGGGGACCCGGACAAGCCGGTGGTGGTGGGCTCGCTCTACAGCGAGGACGCGCCGCTGGCCGGGAGCTTCCCCATGCCGTCCAAGAAGACGCGCACGGGGATGCATTCGCGGTCGTCCAAGGGCGGGTCCGGCAGCCTCGCGAACATCATCTACTTCGACGACAACAAGGGGGCGGAGGAGGTGTATCTCCGCGCCCAGAAGGACATGAACGTCGTCGTCGAGGATGCGCGGACGGAACTCATCAACGTCGGCGACAACGACGGCGACGACACCTACAAGATCATGAAGGGCGACAAGTGGGTGACGGTCGCCGAAGGCGACTTCAACACCTTCGTCGACAAGGGCGACTACGCGCGCGTCACGGGCGAGGGCGACGACAACCTGTTCGTCAAGCAGGGCGACCGGGGCACCGTCGTCGAGCAGGGCGACTACAACGACTTCGTCAAGCAGGGCGACCGCGCCCTCGTGGTCGACCAGGGCGACAGCAACACCTTCGTCAAGCAGGGCGACCAGTTCACCGAGGTCAACAGCAACATCACGACCAAGGCCAAGACCGGCAACATCACGATGGACGCGACGGCGGGCAAGATCGACATCACCGCCGCGCAGAGCATCACGTTGAAGGTCGGGGGGTCGTCGATCAAGATCGACACGATGGGCGTGACCATCGAGGCGCCGATGGTGACGATCAAGGCGCAGACGGCGCTGAAAGCGGAGTCTGGCCTAGCGGCCACCTTTAAGGGCACAATGGTTACGGTGGAGGGCAGCGGCCCGACTATGATCAAGGGAGCGGTCGTCCTGATCAACTGAGATGAACCAATCCCCCTCCAAGCTCGCCGTCCCCCTCGCGCCTCTCGTCCCCCGCCTCGAACTCGACGCGGACGGGCAGAAGCTGCTGGCCGGCGTGGCCGACGCCGCCACCGCGATCGACAAGCTCCTCGCCGCCGACCGCGCCCAGGACGCGGTGCGGCTGATCGCCCACGCCCTGCCGAAGCGCGAAGCCGTCTGGTGGGCCTGCATGTGCGCGCGGTCGGTTCCCGACGCCGCCCTGCCGCCCGAGGACCGCGTCGCGATCGACGCCGCCGAGGGCTGGGTGCGCAAGCCGGACGAAGCCGCGCGCCGCGCCTGCCAGGCGAGCGCGGACAAGACCAAGTTCGCCTCGCCCGAGGCCTGGGCCGCCATGGGCGCCTTCTGGTCGGGCGGGTCCATGTCGCCCGAGGGCCAGCCCGTGGTGCCGCCGGCCGAGACGCTGACCGGCACCGCGGTGACCGGCGCGGTGATCCTCGCCTCGGTCCGGCACGAGCCGCCGAAGCAGAAGGACAGGCTGCCGCGCTTCATCGCGAGCGCGCGCGACATCGCGGTGGGCGGCGCCGGCCGCCTGCAGCCGGAGGATCCGCCGCCCGCGCCCGCCGCGGCCCCGCCGCCGCCGCCGCCGCCCGTACCGCCGAAGCCGCCCGCGCCGCCGCCCCCGGCGCCGCCGGTGCGGCTGCAATGACGCCCGGGCCTGGGCCCGCGACCGGAAGGGGGCGCCGATGGAACTGACGCTGACCGTGATCCGCTGCCCGGAGTCCGTGGTGCCGGAACAGCGCCGCGTGCCCGGGGGCGACTACGTCATTGGCCGCGGCGCGGATGCGAGCTGGGTGCTGCCCGACCCTGACCGGCTGCTGTCCAAGCACCATTGCGTCGTGGAATTCCGCAACGGCGGCTGGCAGGTGCGCGACCTGTCGACCAACGGCACCTTCGTGAACCATGCCGACGTCCCGGTCGGGCGCGACCAGGTCAAGATGCTCGAGGATGGCGACCGGCTGCGGCTCGGCGCCTATGAGATCGAGGTGCATGTCGCCATGGCCGGGGCCCAGCCGGGCGGCTGGACCGGTGGCGCGCTGCCCGGCACCGGCTGGGAACAGCAGGCGCCGGCCGCACCCCCCGCCTGGGCCGCCGGCCCGGCCGCGCCGCCGCCCGGCGCCTGGGGCCAGGCGCCCGAACAGCCCGCCTGGGGCCATCC
>NZ_JAGIYZ010000001.1 GCF_017813355.1 Roseomonas nitratireducens | reverse complement strand
CGGGGCGGCCGCCCCCAGCCGGACGGCGGCGGGCCGCCAGGCGGCTGCCCGCAGCGCCGGGCGCCAGCAGAGCGCCGCGGTGCGCGGGCGCGACCAGGGGCCGCGGACGCGCAATGTCGCATGGCAGTCGGGACTCGCCCCGGCCACGAACGCGCAGGCCGCGACCTGCCCGGCCGGGACGCTCGCCACCCTCGCGCGCGGGCATTCCGACATCGTCCGCTGCCTGCCCCTGTAAGGGGGGCCGCCTTGCCGGGCCGCGGGCCACGGGCTAGGTAGCGGCGTTTTTGCGCTGCACCACCTGAGGAAGCACCATGGCCCGCAAGAAGATCGCGCTGATCGGCGCCGGCAACATCGGCGGCACGCTCGCCCACCTGATCGGGCTCAAGGAGCTCGGCGACGTCGTGATGTTCGACGTCTTCCCGGGCGTGGCCGCGGGCAAGGCGCTCGACATCATGCAGTCCGGGCCGGTGGACGGCTTCGATTCCGCCATGTCGGGCACGGGCGACTACAGCGCCATCGCGGGCTCGGACGTCGTCATCATCACCGCCGGCTTCCCGCGCATGCCGGGCATGAGCCGCGACGACCTGGTGTCCAAGAACGCCGGCGTCATCGCCCAGGTGGCCGAGGGCGTGAAGACGCATTGCCCGAACGCCTTCGTCATCGTCATCACCAACCCGCTCGACGCGATGGTGTGGGTGTTCCGCGAGAAGTCGGGCCTGCCGGCCGAGAAGGTGGTGGGCATGGCGGGCGTGCTGGATTCCAGCCGCTTCCGCCTCTTCCTCGCCCAGGAATTCAACGTGTCGGTCGAGGACGTGACGGCCTTCGTGCTGGGCGGCCATGGCGACACGATGGTGCCGCTGACGCGCTATTCCACCGTCGCCGGCATCCCGGTGCCGGACCTGGTCAAGATGGGCTGGACGACGCAGGAGAAGGTGGACGCGATCTGCGCCCGCACCGCCAATGGCGGCGGCGAGATCGTGAAGCTGCTCGAGAAGGGGTCCGCCTTCTACGCGCCCGCGGCCTCCGCCATCGCGATGGCCGAGGCCTACCTGAAGGACAAGAAGCGCGTCCTGCCCTGCGCCGCCTGGCTGACCGGCCAGTACGGCATCGACGGCCTGTATGTCGGCGTGCCGGTGGTGATCGGCGCGGGCGGCGTGGAGCGGATCGTCGAGATCGAGCTGAACGCCACCGAGAAGGCCGCCTTCGACAAGTCCTGCGGCGCCGTCCGCGAGCTGATCGAAGCGTCCCGCAAGCTGGTGGGCTGACCCACCCGGGCCCGGCGGAGACGCCGGGCCTTTTCTTTGCCCCCCCGCCGCAAGGGACAATCCGCGCATGAACATCCACGAATACCAGGCGAAGGAGCTGCTGCGCCGCTACGGCGTCGCCGTGCTCGACGGCCATGTCGCCTGGACGCCCGAGGAAGCGGTGGCCGCGGCCAAGGCGCTGCCCGGCCCCGTCTATGTGGTGAAGTCGCAGATCCATGCCGGCGGCCGCGGTGCCGGCCGCTTCAAGGAAGACCCGAACGGCAAGGGCGGCGTGCGCGTCGTCAAGTCGGTGGACGATGTCCGCACGGCGGCCGAGGCGATGATCGGCAAGACGCTCGTCACCAAGCAGACGGGCGAACAGGGCAAGGTCGTCTCCCGCGTCTATGTCGAGGATGGCTGCGACATTAAGCGCGAGCTGTATCTCGGCCTGCTGGTGGACCGCGCGACCTCGCGCCTGACCATCATGGCCTCGACCGAGGGCGGGATGGAGATCGAGGAGGTGGCCGAGAACCACCCCGAGAAGATCCTCAAGGTCGCGATCGACCCGGCCGCCGGCCTGTCCGGCTTCCACTGCCGCAAGCTCGCCTTCGGGCTGGGCCTGGAAGGCAAGCAGGTCGCCTCGTTCACCAAGTTCGTGACCGCCCTGACCGCGGCCTTCAACGAGCTCGACTGCATGATCGTCGAGATCAACCCGCTGGTGGTCACCGGCGCGGGCGACATCGTGGCGCTGGACGCCAAGGTGTCCTTCGACGACAGCGCGATGTTCCGCCACAAGGAGCTCGAGGCGCTGCGCGACGAGTCCGAGATGGACCCGAAGGAGCTCGACGCCGGCCGCCACGACCTGAACTATGTCGCGCTCGACGGCGAGATCGGCTGCATGGTGAACGGCGCGGGCCTCGCCATGGCGACGATGGACATCATCAAGCTGTACGGCTCCTCGCCGGCCAACTTCCTCGACGTCGGCGGCACCGCGAACGCGGCGCGCGTGACCGAGGCGTTCCGGATCATCACCTCCGATCCGAACGTCAAGGCGATCCTGGTCAACATCTTCGGCGGCATCGCCAAGTGCGACATGATCGCCGAGGGCATCGTGGCCGCGACCAAGACGCTGCACCTGAAGGTGCCGCTGGTGGTGCGGCTCGAGGGCACGAATGTCGACCTCGGCAAGAAGATCCTGGCCGAGAGCGGCCTGGCCATCATCCCCGCCGACAACCTGGCCGACGCCGCGCAGAAGGTCGTCGCGGCCGTCAAGGGAGCCTGAGCCATGGCCGTTCTGGTCGACAAGAACACCCGCGTCATGACCCAGGGCTTCACCGGGGCCCAGGGCACCTTCCACGCCAGCCAGGGCATCGCCTATGGCAGCACCTATGTCGGCGGCACGACGCCCGGCAAGGGCGGCACGATGCACCCGGAACTCAACCTGCCGGTCTTCGACACGGTGGCCGAGTGCGTGGCCAAGACCCAGGCCAACGCCTCCGTGATCTACGTCCCCGCCCCCTTCGCGGCGGACGCGATCCTCGAGGCGATCGACGCCGAGGTCCCGCTCGTCATCTGCATCACCGAGGGCATCCCGGTGCTCGACATGGTGAAGGTCAAGCGCGCCCTGTCCGGGTCCAGGACCACTCTGGTCGGGCCGAACTGCCCGGGCGTGATCACGCCGGGCGAGTGCAAGATCGGCATCATGCCCGGCCACATCCACAAGCGCGGGTCCGTCGGCGTCGTCTCCCGCTCCGGCACCCTGACCTATGAGGCGGTGGCGCAGACCTCCGCCGCCGGGCTCGGCCAGTCCTCCTGCGTCGGCATCGGCGGCGACCCGGTGAAGGGGATGGACTTCATCGACGTGCTCGAGCTGTTCCTCAAGGACGACGAGACCAAGTCGATCGTCATGATCGGCGAGATCGGCGGCCAGTCCGAGATGATCGGCGCCGACTTCCTCAGGCGCGAGAATTTCGGCCCCGGCAAGCCGAACAAGCCGGTGGTCGGCTTCATCGCCGGCGCCACCGCCCCCCCGGGCCGCCGCATGGGCCATGCCGGCGCCGTTATCTCGGGCGGCAAGGACACGGCGGAAGCCAAGATGGAGGCCATGAAGGCTGCCGGCATCCATGTCGCCGACAGCCCCTCGGCGCTCGGGTCGACCATGGTGAAGGCGCTGAAGGGCTGACAGACCCCGCCCGGGGGGCCGAATTCCTGCCACCGGGCGGCCATAACGACTATGGTAACGGTCGCCGCCGCATCCTGACCTCGGGTGCGGCGTCGATCCGCGTCAGGAACTGAGGAAGGGTGACCCGGCGGGACAACCGCCGGGACGGAGAAGAACGATGGCTGGAGTGGACGTCCTCGCAACCGCGATGTCCGGCGCGAACGCCGCCTATCTCGCGGACCTCTATGCCCGCTGGGCGGAGAAGCCGGACAGCGTCGATCCCTCGATGGCCGAGCTGTTCGCCGCCCTGAACGACGAGGCGCGGGCGGTGCTGACGGACGCCTCCGGCGCCTCCTGGGCCCCACGCATCCGCGGCGCCTTCGGCCCCGAGCCCGAGAAGCCGGCGGCCAAGCCCGGCAAGCCGGCGGCCGCGGCCGCGACGGACCCGGAAGCGACGCGCCGCGCGGTGCTCGATTCGATCCGCGCGCTGATGCTCATCCGCTCCTACCGCGTGCGCGGGCATCTGGAAGCGCAACTCGACCCGCTCGGCCTGACCAAGCCCAAGCCGCATCCGGAACTCGACCCGAAATCCTACGGCTTCACCGAGGCCGACCTCGACCGCGAGATCTTCCTCGACTTCGTCCTCGGCAAGGAAACCGCGACGCTGCGGGAGATCATCGCGATCTGCCGCGCCTCCTATTGCGGCTCGATCGGCGTCGAGTTCATGCACATCCAGGATCCGGACCAGAAGTCCTGGATCCAGCGCCGGATCGAGGGCGCGCCCTGGCTGACCGCCTTCGACGCCGAGGCCAAGAAGCGCATCCTGTCCGACCTGACCGACGCGGAAGGCTTCGAGAGCTTCTGCGCGCGGAAGTTCGTCGGCACCAAGCGCTTCGGCCTGGAAGGCGGCGAGAGCACCATCCCCGCGCTTGAGACCGTGATCGAGACGGCGGCGAAGGAAGGCGTGAAGGAAATCGCCATCGGCATGGCCCATCGCGGCCGACTGAACGTGCTGGTGAACGTGGTGCGCAAGCCCTACGTGCAGGTCTTCTCCGAGTTCAAGGGCGTCGGCGCCAACCCCGACGACGTGCAGGGCTCGGGCGACGTGAAGTACCACCTCGGCACCTCGACCGATGTCGAGATCGCCGGGCGCATGGTCCATCTCTCCCTCCAGCCCAACCCCTCGCACCTCGAGGCGGTCGACCCGGTCGTGGTGGGCAAGGTGCGCGCGCGCCAGGACATGGCCGGCGACACCAAGGGCCGGCGCAGCGTGATGGGCATCCTGCTGCACGGCGACGCCGCCTTCGCCGGCCAGGGCGTGGTCTATGAGACGCTGGCGATGAGCCAGCTCATCGGCTACCGCACCGGCGGCACGGTCCATATCGTGACCAACAACCAGATCGGCTTCACGACGGTCGCGGCGCATGCCTATTCGGGCCTGTACTGCACCGACGTCGCCAAGGCGATCCAGGCGCCGATCCTGCACGTGAACGGCGACGACCCCGAGGCGGTGGTGTTCTGCGCGAAGATGGCGGCGGAATTCCGCATGACCTTCGGCGCGGACATCGTGCTCGACATCGTCTGCTACCGCCGCCACGGCCACAACGAGAGCGACGAGCCCGCCTTCACCCAGCCCATCATGTACAACCGCATCAAGGAAATGCGCACGACGCGCACCCTGTACGCGGAGCGCCTGGCGCGGGAAGGCAGCCTCTCGGCCGAAGCATCGAAGGCGATGTACGACGCCTTCAACGCGAAGCTGGAGGACGCCTTCCAGGCGGCGCAATCCTTCCGCCCGAACAAGGCGGACTGGCTGGAAGGCCATTGGACCGGCCTGAAGTCGGCGACCGCCGGCGAGGAGGTCGAGAAGCTGCACGAGACCGCCGTGCCGCTCGACACGCTGCGGGAAGTGGGTGCGGCGCTCTGCCGCGTGCCGGCCGACTTCACCGTGAATTCCAAGATCGCCCGCCAGCTCGAGGCCAAGAAGCAGGCGATCGAGACCGGCGAAGGCCTCGACTGGGCGACCGGCGAGGCGCTGGCCTTCGGCACGCTGCTGCTCGAAGGCCATCGCGTGCGCCTGTCGGGGGAGGACGTGCAGCGCGGCACCTTCAGCCACCGCCACGCCTACCTGATCGACCAGGGCAGCCAGGCGGAATACGTGCCGCTGAACAACATCCGCGACGGCCAGCCGAAGTTTGAGGCGTTCAACTCCCTGCTCGCCGAATTCGGCGTGCTCGGCTTCGACTACGGCTATTCGCTGGCCGACCCGCACACGCTGACGATCTGGGAAGGCCAGTTCGGCGACTTCGCCAACGGCGCGCAGGTCATCATCGACCAGTTCATCGCCAGCGGCGAGACGAAGTGGCTGCGCATGTCGGGCCTCGTGATGCTGCTGCCGCACGGCTACGAAGGCCAGGGGCCGGAGCATTCCTCCGCGCGGCTCGAGCGCTACCTGCAGCTCTGCGCCGAGCGCAACATGCGCGTGTGCAACTTCACCACGCCCGCCAACTACTTCCATGCGCTGCGCCGCCAGATCAAGGCGAACTACCGCAAGCCGCTGATCCTGATGACGCCGAAGTCGCTGCTGCGCCACAAGCTCGCGGTCAGCAGCCTGTCGGATTTCGGCCCCGGCAGCGCCTTCCGCTACGTGATCCCCGAGACCGACGCGATCGCGCCGGAGGAGAAGGTGAAGCGCGTCGTGCTGTGCACCGGCAAGGTCTACTACGACCTGCTGGCCGAACGGCGCGACCGCGGCATCGACGACGTCGCCATCGTGCGCGTCGAGCAGATGTTCCCCTTCCCGCGCAACAGCCTCGCCAAGGCGCTCGCCCCCTACCGCAACGCGGAGGTGGTGTGGTGCCAGGAGGAACCCGAGAACATGGGCGCCTGGACCTTCATGGACCGGCGGATCGAGGGCGTGCTCAAGACCCTCGACATCCAGGCGAAGCGGCCCGACTTCGTGGGCCGCGAGGAAGCGGCGAGCCCGGCCACGGGCCTCGCGAAAGTGCACCAGCAGCAGCAGGACGCCCTGGTGCGCGCGGCCCTCGGGGTCTGAGCGCGCACCGGCAGACAATGGACGGCAGATCATGACCGACATCCTCGTTCCCACCCTCGGCGAGAGCGTCTCCTCCGCCACCGTCGCCCGCTGGCTCAAGAAGGCCGGCGAGGCGGTCGCGGCCGACGAGCCGCTGGTGGAACTCGAGACCGACAAGGTGACGGTGGAGGTCAACGCGCCCGCCGCCGGCGTGCTGGAGGCGATCTCCGCCGCCGAAGGGGCCGAGGTCGCCCCCGGCGCGGTGCTGGGTTCCATCGCCGCGGGCGCCGGCGCGGGCGTGAAGCCTGCCCAGCCGCATCCCGCCCCGGCCGCGCCCGCGACGCCGCATGTGGAGACCCCGCGCGCCGTGACCGGCCCCGTCGCCGTGCCCGGCACCCATGCCCCGCTGCCCGCCGCGGCGAAGCTGATGTCCGAGACCGGCGCCTCGGCCGCCGCGATCGGCGCCGGCACGGGCAAGGATGGGCGCATCACCAAGGGCGACGTGATGGATTTCCTCGCCCGCCCCGCGGCCGCCCCGGCCGCCGCCGCCGCCCCGCGCGCCCCGCGCGCCCCGGAAGCCGGCGAGGAGCGGGTGAAGATGACGCGGCTGCGCGCGACCATCGCGCGCCGGCTGAAGGAAGCGCAGAACACCGCCGCCATGCTGACCACCTTCAACGAGGTGGACATGGGCGCGGCGATGGCGCTGCGCACGGAATACAAGGACGCCTTCGAGAAGAAGCACGGCGTGAAGCTCGGCTTCATGTCCTTCTTCGTGAAGGCGGCCGTCGCGGCGCTGAAGGAATTCCCGGCGGTGAACGCCGAGATCGACGGCGACGAGATCGTCTACAAGCACTTCGTCCACATGGGCATCGCGGTGGGCGGGCCCTCGGGCCTGGTCGTGCCCGTGCTGCGCAACGCCGACACCCTGTCCTTCGCCGAGATCGAGAAGTCGATCGGCGCCTTCGGCAAGAAGGCGCGCGACGGGGCGCTGAAGCTCGACGAATTGGCCGGCGGGTCCTTCACCATCACCAATGGCGGCATCTACGGCTCGCTGATGTCGACGCCGATCCTGAACCCGCCGCAGTCCGGCATCCTCGGAATGCACAAGATCCAGGAGCGGCCGATGGCCGTGGGCGGCAAGGTCGAGATCCGGCCGATGATGTACATCGCGCTGTCCTACGACCACCGGATCGTGGACGGGAAGGAAGCGGTGTCCTTCCTCGTGCGCGTGAAGGAGAGCATCGAGGATCCCCGTCGCCTGATGCTCGACATCTAATGGGGTAAGGCGCGGCGCGTGGTCAGGGTGCTGCTCGCCGTAGCCACGGTCGCGCTCTTCGCGTTCCTTCCGCTCGAAGCGATATGGGACCGCTGGAAACTATGCGGTGATAGCGCCACCGCGGGATCCTGCGATCGCGTCGTCTCGGATGGCTTGATCATCGCTGCGACAAGCGCAGCCGCGGCAATCCTTGCGTGGTTCGGCATCGTGCGCGGGGTGGGTTGGGCGATCGCGATCGGTTTCGTCGGTCTTGTGATCACCTTTATGATCATGTCACTCAAGACCTCCGATGTCTGCCCACAGGGTCTCGGTTACTGCTCGCCGGATGGGCTGGCCGTCGTCGACCGTTGGGCTTTCATCCACTTTGCCACGGTGCTGATCGGCTGCGCCGGCAGCATCACAGGCATCGTCGTTAGGCGCAGGCGCTCGCGAGAGGCGCAGACTGCCATTCTCGATCCGGGTGGGACCTGACCGGCACCACGGCGGCGTTCCATTTCACGATGTTCCATGCCACATCGCGGGTCTGTCGAATCCAACAACGAGACGCGAGGAAATCGCTATGAGAAGCCGGGAAGGCCAGTTCTCCGACGCGCGCCCCATCCAGCGCAGCAAGGCCGAGAAGGAAAAGCTGCTGCGCGAACTGAAGGACACGCTGGCGGGCCTCAAGCCGCACGCCTCGCCGTCCATGCGCACCACGCTGCAGGCCCGCATCCGCGAGCTGGAAGCCGATCTGGGCATCGGCAAGAAGTAGCCGCTAGCCCTTCAGCGGCAGGAGGATGTCGGTCAGCCACTCCGCCGGCGGCAGGCTCCGGCAGTCATTGAGGTATTCCTCCATGACCGGGGCATCCGCCGGCTCCTCCCCGCTGCCGGGCAGCCAGCTGCCGTACAGCCAGGAATAGGCGCGCTCGAGCTCCGCATAGGGGCCCTTGAAGCGCAGCGCGGCGACGCGGGCGAAGGCAGGCGTCGCGACGATCCGCACCTCCCCTTCCCCCGCGACCTGGTCGGGCACGGTGAAGCCGGCATCGGACCGCAGCGCCGCATCGGGCACGCTGCGCGGGTCGTCCAGGTACAGCGCGACGCATCGCGTCCCTGGCCCGACCAACCCCCGCCCGCCGCCCCAGGCCATCAGCCGGTCGAAGGCCGCGCCGATCCCCTCATAGGGCCCGGCATGGCGCAGCGCCGCGAGCCGCAGCGCCGGGAAGGGACGGATCTCGACCTCGAACATGATGCTCTCCTCGTCCCCGCTGCTCGGGCGGACCGGGAAGCCGAGGCCCCCGCGCGCGCGATAGGCCGCCGGCGGGATGCCGTAGACGGCGCGGAAGGCCCGGGTGAAGGCCGCCTGGCTGCCATAGCCCGCCTGGCGCGCGACCTCGGCCACCTTCGAGGCGCCCTTGAGCAGCGCGACCGCCGCGCCGGTCAGCCGCGCCCGCGCCGCCGTCTCGGCCGGTGTCTCGCCCGCGATCTCCCGGTAGACCCGGTGGAAATGGAAGGGGGAGAAGGCCGCCGCATCCGCCAGCTCCTCCAGCGTCGGCGGGTCGGCGGGCCGGGCGGCGATCAGCGCCATGGCCCGCGCGATGCGCGTCGCGTAGTCCCGCCCCGTCCGTGCCCGCGCCGCCATGCCGCCCCCTTTGCTTCACGTGGAACCTGCCACGGCCGGGCTTGATCGCGCTTGCGATCCTGCCGGCCGGGGCCAGGATGGCGCCATGGCCCGCCCCGCGATCGGAACGATCCTGCCGTCCTCCAACCGCGTGGTGGAGCGCACGACGCTCGCCCTGCTGCGCGACCTGCCTGGGGTCGATGCCTGCTTCGCCCGCATCCCCTACGCGCCGGACGGGACCGGCCAGCCGAAGGATGGCTACGACGCAGCCTCCTACGCCGAAGCGGCGCGACTGCTCGGCCATGCGGGCGTCGCCGCGGTGTGCTGGAACGGCAGCCGGGGGGCAGCACTCGGGCTCGATGCGGACCGGGCGCTGGCCGCGCGGCTGGCCGCCGAGGCCGGCTGCCCGGCGACCACCGCCGCGCTTTTCGCGGCGGACGCACTGGCCGCCCTCGGCGCGCGCCGCATCGCCTTCCTCCTGCCCGGCCGGGCGGAGGAAGCCGCGGCGCATGGCGCCGGCTTCGCGCCGGGGGGTGTTGCGACCGTCGCCGCGCGGGGGCTCGGCTGCCCGGACAACCTCTCCGCCGCCGCCGTCGCGCTGGCCGCCATCCTGGATGCCGCGCGGGCGCTGGCGCGGGAGGCCGCGCCGGATGCGATCCTTCTATGGAGCACGAACCTGCCAGGGCTCGACGCCATGGCGCCGCTGGAAGCGGAACTCGGCATCCCGGTGCTCGACAGCGCGGCCCTCGGCGTGGCGGCGGCGCTGCGGGCGGCGGGGCTCGGCACGGCGGCCCTGGCGCGGTTCGGGCGGATCTTCGCGATCCCCTGACCGTCCGATCCCGCGCGGACAAGCTTTCGTTACGCGCGCATCCAACATGAAGCGGTTCAGCGCGTCTCAACCATTCCGACGGCATCCTTGGCGGTGAGATCATCCTTGACCGGAGGTTGCCATGGCGCCGCGCTTCCTCCTCGCCGCCGCCCTCTTCGCCACGCTGCCCCTCGCGCCCCTCGGCGCGGTGGAGGCGCCGCCGATCGCCGGCACCTGGCGCGCCACCCAGGGCGGCCAGTCGGTCGAGATCACGCTGGCCGCCGATGGCGGCTATGCCCGCCGCGATGCCGGGCCCGGCGCCCAGCCCATGACCGTGACCGGCCGCTGGAGCGCGAGCCCCGCCGAACCCTGGCTGCATGTGCGCATCGAGGACTGGTCGCCGCGCCGCGCCTGCGGCCTCGTCGGCTGCACGCCGATCCGCATGCGGACCGGAGAGACCTACCGCTTCATCCTCCAGGGCGACGACCGGCTCTGGCTGGAGGATTCCGGTGGGAGAATCGAGTTCCAGCGTGCAGGGTAGGCGCATGGTGCAAAGCAGCATTCGCGAATCGGAGGCCGGGCTCGCCCTCGCCGCCGACCTGGACCAATGCCGGGCCGGCTTCGGCGCCCTGCTCGCGCGTGCCGACATCCCGCCCGCCGCGGCGACCGAACTGCGCCGCCGCTACGCCGAACCGCACCGCGCCTATCACGACGCCGCCCACGTCGGGCTGCTCTGGCTGCGCCACCTGCTGCATGGCGGCGACGCCGGCGACCGCGACCTCGCACTCGCCATCCTGTTCCACGACGCGGTCTACGAACCGCTCGGCCGCGACAACGAGGCACGGTCCGCCGCACTCCTCGCCGCCATGGTGCCGGGGCGCACGGAATGGGCGCAGGCGGCGATCCTCGCGACCGCCGACCACATCGCCTTTTCGGGCGAGGATTGCCGCGTGCTGCGGCTGCTCGACCTGGACCTGACGCCGCTCGCCGAGCGGCCGACGCTGTTCGCGCGCAACACGGAATTCCTCCGCCGCGAATACGCCGCCGTGGCGGAACCCGCCTGGCGGCAGGGGCGGCAGGCGGTGCTGGCGCGCTTCGCCGCGACGAAGCGGCTGTTCCGCACGCGGCTCGGCGCGATCTACGAGGCGCCGGCGCGCGCCAACCTCACGGCGGAACTGGCCGCGCTGGCCGAGGCGGCATGAAGCGGAAGGCGCCGGCCGAAACGAGGCCGAGCGCCGCCCCTTCCACCGCCCCGCCGATGATCGCGCCCGTCACCAGGGAGATGCTGCCCTGGCCCGTCAGGCCCATCAGCCAGCGCAGGCTCGACAGCATCGCGCCCAGCATCCAGCCGACCATCACCACCCGCGCCCAGGAGGCCCGGTCCGCCACCACGGCATCCAGCACGCGCCCCTGCGCGAAGCCGTAGAACAGCCCCGCCAGCACGCCCTTCACCGCCGCGCCCAGGATGATGAAGGCCGGGATCGGGATGCTGCCGGCGTATTGCGCGAGCTGGCCGTAGATCAGCCCCGTGACCAGCACGACAAGGTAGCCCGCCACGGCCGAGGCGCCGATCCAGGCCGGCAGCCCAAGCGCCGGATAGGCCCCGCGCAGCACCAGCGCCTGCGCCGCGCCCAGCACCGCGCCGGCCAGCGCCCCGCCGCCCGCCTGCAGGAAGGCCATCAACAGGCCGAGCCGCGCGGCTTCCGCCCCCGCCGCCGGCAGCAGCGCCAGCGCCCAGAGCGTGCCAAGCCCCGCCCCCGCCGCGGCTCCCGCCGCGCAGGCGAGGATCCATCGCCCGCCATGTCCCTCGGGCGGCGTCCAGTCGGCCATGGGTCAGCCTTCCTCCGGCAAGGTCATCGTCAGCCAGCCGCGCCCGTCCATCCGCGCGCGGTCGCCAGGCAGCAGCAGCACCGTCGTCGTGTCGCTCTCCACGATCGCGGGCCCCGCGACCTCCTGCCCCGGCGCGAGGGCGGCGAAGCCCAGCACGGGCAGCGTCGCCTCCGCCCCGCCCAGCCGCGCGCGGCGCGTGGCGAAGGGCGCGGCCGGCGCCGCATCCTCGGGCGCGGGCGGCACCGGCATCGGCGGCAGCCGGCCGATCACCGCGAGGCGGGCATTGACCAGCACCACCTCCTCACCCTTCAGCGCGTAGGTGAAGAGGGATTCGTGGCGGGCGTGGAAGGCCTCGGTCACGCGCTGCGCCAGGCCCGGCGTGTCCCAGGCCACGTCCTCGAGCGGCACGGCGATCTCGAAGACCTGCTCGCCATAGCGCATGTCGGCCGCGCGGCGCGTCTCGACCGCGCCACCGAACCAGGCGGCGACGCGGGCGCGGCCTTCCTCCTCCAGCCCCGCCCAGATGGTGCGCAGCGCGTCGTCGGCCGGCACGCCGCCGGTGCCGATCTCGCTGCGCGCCATCTCGTAGCGCAGGTCCGTGTGCAGCATGCCCCAGGCGGACAGCCCGGCGGCGAAGACCGGCACGGCGACGCGCTTCATGCCAAGTTCCCGCGCGACCGCGCTCGCATGCAGCCCCGCCGCACCACCGAAGGCGAGCAGCGTGAAGTCGCGCGGATCGACGCCGCGCCGCACGGTCGCGACGCGGATGCCATCCGCCATGCGGACATTCGCGAGGCGATGCACGCCTTCGGCGGCCGCCATGGCATCGATGCCAAGCGCCGCGCCCAGCCGCTCGAAGGCGCGCAGCGCGCCATCCCGGTCGAGACTGCGCGCGCCACCCAGGAAATTCGCCGGATCGAGGTAGCCCAGCACCAGGTTGGCGTCCGTCACGGCCGGTTCCGTGCCGCCCTGACCATAGGCGACCGGCCCCGGCACCGCCCCGGCGCTGCGCGGGCCCACCTGCAGCGTGCCGCCCGCGCCGACATGGCCGATGGACCCGCCGCCCGCGCCGAGCGTGACGATGTCCAGGCTCTCGAGTGCGATGCGCTCGCCCCCCACCGTGCGGCCGCGGCCGAGCGCCGCTTCCCCATCCTGCACCAGCGCGATGTCGGTCGAGGTGCCGCCGACGTCGAAGGTGATGAGATCCTCCCCCACCCCGCGTTGCGCCAGCGCCACCCCCGCCGCGACGCCGCCCGCGGGGCCCGACAGCGCCGTGCCCGCCGCGAGCCTCGCCGCTTCCTCGACCGGCGCGACGCCGCCATGGGACAGGATGACGAAGACCGGCCCGCCATAGCCGGCGTCCTTGAGCCTTCCCCGCAGCCGCGCGAGGTAGCGCGAGACGATCGGGCCGACATAGGCGTTCACGCAGGCGGTCGAGAAGCGCTCGAACTCCTTGATCTGCGGCAGGACCTCCGCGCTCGTCGTGACGAACACGCCAGGCAGCGCGGCGCGCACCGCATCCGCCGCGGCACGTTCATGCGCGTCGTCGCGCCAGGAATGCAGGAAGCAGATCGCCACCGCTTCCACCTGCGCTTCCTTCAGCCGCGCGATGGCGGCGTCGAGCGAGGCGCGGTCGAGCGGCAGCTCGACGCGCCCGTCGGGGCGGATGCGCTCGCGCACGGGCAGGCGCAGGCGGCGCGGCACCAGCGCGGGCGCGGCGGGCAGGCGAAGGTCGTAGCGCTCGGGCTTGAGCCCTTCGCGCATCTCGATCACGTCGCGATGCCCTTCGGTGGTAAGCATCGCCACGCGCGCGCCCTTGCGTTCCAGCAGCGCGTTGGTCGCGACGGTCGTGCCGTGCACGATGCGCTCGGTGCGCGCCAGCAGGTCGGCCAGCGTCACGCCGAGGCGATCGGCGAGCACGGCGAGGCCGGCGATCACACCCTCGCTCTGGTCGGCGGGGGTGCTCGCGGCCTTGGCGAGCGTGGTGGCGCCGTCGGCCGCCACGCAGACCACGTCGGTGAAGGTGCCGCCGACGTCGATGCCGATGCGGTAGGTCATGTGACGTGCGGGGGAGGGGAACCTCCCCCGAACCCCCTCCCTTCTTCATCTGTTTGGGAACTGACGTCGGAGGTCAGTCTCCAGGTGAAAAAAGAAGGAGGGGGGCTCGGGGGGAGTTCCCTCCCCCCGACCTTTCTACAGCCGTTCAAAGCAACCCCTCCTCCGCATCCCGCGCCCGCGCCGCCGGATCGCGCTTCTCCGGCGGCCCCCATCCGCCGCCGCCGCCCGCGCGCACATGCAGCACGTCGCCAGGCGCGAGCGGAATGCCGACTTCCTTGGTGCGCAAATCGCGCGACGTGCCGTCCGCACGCCGCAGCGTGTAGTGGTGCGGCGCCGCGTCGCGCCCGCCGAGCATTCCTGCAGCGCCGTACTTCACGCCGTCGCCCGCGGTGTTGGCGACCGACGGGCCGTCGGTTTCGAGCCGCAATTCGAGTTCGCCGCCGAGCCCGCCGCGGAAGGTGCCGTCCCCCGCGCTGCCCGGGCGGAATTCGTGCCTGGCGAAGAACAGCGGAAAGCGCGCCTCGGCCATCTCCACGCTGCCGAACTTCAGCCCGCCCGCGGAATGCCATTCGCCGGCGGTGGACCAGCCATCGCCCTTCGACGATCCGCCCCCGCCGGGCCGTGCGTGGAACAGGTGCCACACGAAGGGCCGGTCAGGGCGGCGCGCGTCGCGGCCCTTGATGGCGACGCGGAAGCGCCGCCCCCAGCCGCCCATGGCGCGCTCGGGGCAGGAATTCGCAAGCGCCTTCACCACCGCCTCGACGATCTCGTTCGAGCAGTGGGAGGTGCACATGGTCACGGGCGCGCCTTCGCGCGGCAGCACGATGGTGCCTTCCTTCGCGATGATCTCGATGGGGCGGAAGCAGCCGTCGTTCTTGGCGACCTCCGGGTCGAGCAGGAAGGCGATCGCCATGCGCACCGCGCTGACCGTGTTGGGCCAGGAGGAATTGAGGAAGGAGGGCACCTGCGGCGCGGAATCGGACAGGTCGACGACGATGGAATCGCCGCGCTTGACGACGCGGGCGCGGATCGGGATGTCGGTCTGGCCGAAGCCGTCATCGTCGAGGAAGGCCTCCCCGCGCCATTCGCCATCCTTCCAGGACGCGATGATGCGCCGCGCATGGGCTTCGGACAGGGCAAGGATGGCCGCGACGGCCGCTTCCGTCTCGGCAGCGCCGTGCTTGGCGAGAACGGCGAGCAGGCGCTTCTCGCCGAGGTGCGCCGCGCCGATCATCGCCATCAGGTCGCCGCGCACCTCCCGCGGCAGGCGGGTGTTGGTGACGATCATGCGCACCAGGTCGGCGCGCGCCACGCGCCCCTGGCCGAGCAGGATGGGCGGCAGCCGCAACCCTTCCTGGAATATCTCGGTCGCGGCGGGGTTGTAGGCGCCGTGCGTGCCGCCGCCGATGTCGGTGTGGTGCGCGCGCACGACGGAGAAGAACAGCAGCCGCCCTTCGCCGAAGACCGGCACGATGATGGTCAGGTCCGGCAAATGCGACCCGCCATGATAGGGGTCGTTCAGCAGGTAGATGTCGCCATCCGCGATCGCGTCGCCGAAGGCCTCCCGCACCGCCTGCACGGCGAAGGGCATGGCGCCGACATGGACCGGGATGTGGTCCGCCTGGGCGAGCAGCCGGGCCTGCGCGTCGCACAGCGCGATGGAGAAATCGCGGGAGGAGTTCAGGATCTGCGAATAGGCGGTGCGCAGCATCGCCTCCCCCATCTCCTCGACGATGGCGCGGAAGCGGTTGTCGAGGACCGACAGGGTCACGGGATCGGGCTGGCTCATGGCGGAACGCTCCGGCGCGCGGGCGCCGCCGTCAAGGCTTCGCAGCCATCCGATCGCGGTCCATGATCCGGCCCAACGAGGCAAGGGGAAGGAAGCGCCATGGCCGTCATCGTCGAGAACCCGGATCTGCGCATCGTCACGGACGGGCTGCGCTTTCCCGAAGGCCCGGTCGCCATGCCGGACGGGTCGGTCGCGCTGGTCGAGATCGAGGCGCGGCGCCTCACCCGCGTCGCGGCGAATGGCGCCAAGAGCACCATCGCGACGGTGGGCGGCGCGCCGAACGGATTGGCGCTGGGCCCGGCCGGGATGCTGTACGTCTGCAACAATGGCGGCTTCTCCTGGCATGACGAGCCCGGGATGCTGCGCCCGACCGGCCAGTCGCCCGACTATTCCGGCGGGCGGATCGAGCGGATCGACCCGGCGACCGGCGCGGTCGAGACGCTGTATCGCGCGGTGGACGGCCGCCCCCTGCGCGGCCCGAACGACCTGATGTTCGACGCGCATGGCGGCTTCTGGTTCAGCGACCTGGGCAAGGTCCGCGCGCGCGACCGCGACCATGGCGGCGCCTATTGGGGCGCGGCGGATGGCTCGCGCGCGGTCGAAGCCGCCTTCCCCATCTTCGGCGGCGCCAACGGCATCGGCATCAGCCCCGATGGCCGGACGCTGTACGTGGCCGAGACCGAGACTGGGCGGCTCTGGGCCTGGGACGTGGAAGGGCCCGGCCAGCTGCGCAAGGAACCCTGGCCGTCGTCCAATGGCGGGCGCGTGCTGTGCCAGTTCCCGGGCTATCGGCGGCTGGACAGCATCGCGATCGCCGCGTCCGGCAACATCATCGTCGCCACGCTGGTGAGCGGGGAGATCACGACCGTCTCGCCCGCTGGCGAGATCCTGCGCGTGGTGAAGATGCCCGAGCGGATGCCGACGAACATCTGCTTCGGCGGGGCCGATATGCGCACCGCGTACATCACCCTTTCCACCAGCGGGAAGCTTGCCGCGATGCAATGGGACGAACCCGGATTCCGCCTGCCGCACGGTTGACAGGGGCAGGGCACGGGCGGAGGCTTCGCGCCAACAAGCAAGGCTTGAGGGAGTGAAGTCCATGACCGGTCCGCTGATCGCGCGCCGCGCGCTGCTCGGCACGGCGCTCGCCGCGCCCTTCATCCGCCCGTCCTTCGCGCAGGGCTCCGATCCCTATGTGATCGGCACCCTGTTTCCGATGAGCGGGCCGAACGGCGAATACGGCAAGCTGTTCACCGACGGCGCCGCCCTCGCCATCGAACACGCCCGCGCCGACGGCACGCTGCGCCGGCCCATGCGCATCCAGGCCGAGGACACCCAGGCCCTGCCGCAGCAGGGCGTGATCGGCATGAACAAGCTGGTGAACGTGGACCGGGCGCATTTCGTGCTGGTGGGCTTCACCTCGGTGTCGAAGGCGGTGGCACCCGTGGGCGACCGGGCCAAGACCGTCATGGTCAATGGCGGCGCGGTCGGGCCGGACCTCGCAGGGCTGTCGCCCTATTTCTGGAACGTCATCCCGCTCGCGCACCTGGAAACCCAGGCCTTCCTGCCCTTCCTGATGCGGCGGAACCTCAAGCGCATCGCGCTGGTCTATGTGGACGACCCGCTGGGCGACGCGATCCTCGGCCTGCTGCGGACGGAACTGCCCAAGGTAGGTGGGGAACTGACCGGCACCTTCTCCATCCCGCGCACGGCGCAGCAATTCGGCCCCGTGGCCGCGCGCATCCGCCAGGCCCGACCGGACGCGGTCTATGTCGCCTCCTTCGGCGCACAGCAGGCGCAGATCATCAAGGGGCTGCGGGACAACGGCATCTCCCAGCCGCTGGTCGGCTATTCGGCGCTGTCGATCGCCTCCGTCACCTCGATCCCCGAGGCCGAGGGCGTCATCTTCACCAGCCAGAAGTTCGACTACACCGGCGGGTCGGAGATCACGCGCCGCTTCGCCGCCGACTTCAAGGCGCGGCACAATGCCGAGCCCGGCACCTACAACGCCAACTACTACAACGCGACGCGGCTGTTCGCCCTGCTGGCGCGGGAGCTTGAACGCGAGAACGCCGCCGTCAACGGCGACAGCCTGCGCGCGACGCTGCTGCGCGTGCGGGAATTCGACCTGGTCGGCGGCAAGGGCACCTTCGACGACCAGGGCAACATGTCGGCGGAGATCCAGGTGAACGAGATCCGCGGCGGGCGCGTGGTGCCGATCGCCTGATCCGCCCGTGCTGTTCCTCCAGCTCCTGCTGCAGGGCCTCCAGACGGGGGCCCTGTACGCGCTGACCGCGGCCGGCTTCGCGCTCATCTTCGGCGCGACGCGCATCTTCCATTTCGCGCACGGCATCTCCTTCACGCTCGCGGGCTACGCCTTCCTGTTCGCCTGGAATGCCGGCTGGCCCTGGTGGGCGGGCGCGATGGTGGGCGTCGTCGCCGCGACGCTGTTCGGGCTGGCGATGGAACGCGTCGTCTACCGCCCCATCCAGCGGCATGAAGGGTCCTTCTTCACGGTCTTCGTCGCCGCCTTCGGCGTCGCGGTGGTGGTGCAGAATCTGGTCGGCATGCTGGCCGGGCGCGGCTTCGCGAGCGTGGACACGCCGCTGTCCCGCGCCACCGAGGTGATGCCCGACGTCTTCCTCGCGCCGATCTTCTGGATCGCGATCGGCGTCGCGGTGGTGCTCTTCGCTGCACTTTCGGCCTTCCTCACGCGCACCCATGCCGGGGTGGCGCTGCGCGCGCTGGCGCAGAATCCGGACCTGCTGCGCGCCTATGGGCTTTCGTCCAACCGGCTGTCGATGCTCGCCTTCGCGCTCGGTTCCGCCATGGCGGCGCCCGCGGCGGTGCTGACGGCGATGACGACCGGGCTGAACGAGGCGATCGGCCACCATGTCATGCTCATCTCCATGGCGGCGACGATCGTGGGCGGCGTGGGGTCCCTGCGCGGCGCCGCGCTTGCGGGGCTGATGCTCGGCGTGGCGGAATCGGTCGCGCTGCAGGTCGTCGACACGCAATGGGCGGAGGCGGTCTCCTTCCTCGTGCTCTTCGCCTTCATCATCTTCCGGCCGAGCGGCTTCTTCGGGGTGACGCAGACGCGATGACGGCCTATCTCGCCAACCTCGCGACGCTGGTCGCGATCTTCGGCATCCTCGCCGCGACGCTGAACTTCGTGGTCGGCTTTGCCGGCATCTTCTCGGTCGCGCATGCGGTGTTCTTCGGCCTCGGCGCCTATGCCGGGGCGCAGGTCGCGCTGCAATTCTTCCCTGACGCGCTGCTCGCCTGCCTGGTGGCGGCGGTGGTGGCGGGCGGGCTCTCGCTCTGCCTCGCCCTGCCGGCGCTGCGCGTGCGGGGCGAATACTTCGTCGCCGCCTCGCTCGGCCTGCAGATGATGGCGACGACGCTGTTCTCGGAAGCCAAGGCCTTCACGGGCGGCATCGGCGGGCTCGTCGCCATTCCGCGCCCGACGGTGGCGGGGATCGAGGTCGGCGTCCTGCCGCTCGCGCTGGTGGCGCTGGCGCTGATCCTGTTCCTGACGGCGCGGCTGCAGCGCGGCGCCTTCGGCCGCACGCTGCAATCGATCCGGGATGCGGAAAGCGCGGCCGAGGCACTGGGCAAGAACGTCGCGGCGGCGAAGACGCTCGCCGTCGCCTTCGCCTGCGCCGGCGCGGGCATCGGCGGCGCGCTGTTCGCGCTGCACCTGTCCTTCGTGAATGTCGAGAGCTTCACCATGGACCAGTCGGTGCTGGTGATGGCGATGGTCATCATCGGCGGCACGGGCACGCTGTGGGGCCCGCTGATCGGCGCGGTGCTGCTGCTGTCCCTGCCCTCGGGCCTCGCCTTCCTGCCCTTCATCCCGGCGACCGAGGTCGGCGCCGTGCAGCAGATCGTGTACGGCCTGGCCATGACGCTGCTGATGATCTTCCGCCCCGCCGGCCTGGTCGGCGACCTGTCGAAGGGGCGCGCGACGGCATGACCGAGATCCTGCTGAAATCCGAGAACCTCGCGCGCGCCTTCGGCGGGCTGCAGGCGGTGGCGGGCGTCTCGCTCTCACTGCCCGCGGGGCGCGTCACCGCGCTGGTCGGGCCGAACGGCGCGGGCAAGACGACGACCTTCAACCTCATCACCGGCAACCTCCGCGCCGATTCCGGCACGGCGCAGATCCGCGGCAAGCCGATCATGGGGCTGAAGCCCTGGCAGGTCGCGCGGCTCGGCGTCGCGCGGTCCTTCCAGGACCTGCGGCTGTTCACGCACATGACGGTGCGGGAGAACGTGCTCGCCGCGACCGAGACGGCGTCCTGGTTCTGGCAGCCAGGCGGGGCGCGGGCGCGGCGGCAGCGCGAGGACCGTGCGGCGGCCGCGCTGGAGGCGACGGGCCTGTCGGCCCTGGCAGATGCACGCGCGATCGACCTTGCCTATGCGGAGCGGAAATTCCTGTCCATGGCGCGCATCCTGGCGGCCGAGGCCGATATCTGGCTGCTCGACGAACCGGCCTCCGGGCTCGACCTCGCCTCCCGCCTGCGCTTCGGCGAATTGCTGCGCGCGGCGACGGCGTGCGGCGTCGCGATCTGCCTGATCGAGCACAACCTCGACGTGGTGGCGGAACTGTCGGACCGCATCGCCTTCCTCGACCAAGGGCGCGTGCTGGCGGAAGGGGAACCGCAGGCGATCCTGCGCGACCCCGCGCTCGCCGCCATCTATTTCGGCGACCGGCCGCAGGAGGCGGCGTGAGCGACACCGCACTCGAGGCCCTTGGCCTCTCCGCCGGCTTCGGCGGCCGCGAAGTGCTGCAGGATGTCTCGCTCACGCTGAAGGCGGGCGAGATCCTCTGCCTGATCGGCCACAATGGCGCGGGGAAATCCACGCTGCTGCGCGTGCTGTTCGGCCTGCATCGGCCATCGGCCGGCACGCTGCGCGTCTTCGGCGCGACGCCCGCTTCCTACACGCCGGCCGCCCTCGGCGCCGCGGGCGTGGCGCTCGTGCCGGAAGGGCGCGGCGTGTTTCCCGATCTGACGGTGGACGAGATCTTCGGCCTAGCCCTGTGGTCCGCGGGCGTCCCCTCCTCCGGCCAGAAGGAGAGGATCGAGGAGGTGCTCGAGGTGCTGCCGCGCATCCGCGAATTCCGTACGCGGCGCGCGGGCACGCTGTCCGGCGGGCAGCAGCAGATGGTCTCGATCGGCCGCGCGCTGCTGACGCGCCCGCGCGTGCTGCTGCTGGACGAACCCTCGATCGGGCTCGCGCCGAAGCTGTTCCAGGACCTGATCCGCCCGATCGCGGCCCTGCGGCAAAGCCGCGGCATGTCGATCCTGCTGGTCGAGCAGAATGTGCGCGAGGCCTTCGCCGTGTCCGACCGCGTGCTGGTGATGCGGTCCGGCCGCTTCATCTTCGAAGGCGCGCCGGCGGAACTCGACGACCATGCGAAGCTGATGGAACTCTTCTAGCGCCCGATCCGCGAAGGCGGCATCGCCGAGGCGGTGGATCGGGCGTTCAAGCCACGGCCGGATCGCGGTTCAGCGCCGGTGCCCCGATACCTCCGCCCCCGCATCCGGCGCTAGCCGCGCATGCAGCGGGATGGAGGCCAGAACCACCACCGCGGCCACCAGGAAGCCGGTCGAAAAATCCGCCACCGCCAGCCCGTCCCGCCCATGCAGGGCGAGCGACGCCTCGAGCGTCGTCGTCGCCAGCACGACGCCGAGCGCCGGCGTCAGCTGCTGCAGCGTGCCGTACAGCGCCGTCGCGCGCGACATGCGCTCGGTCGGCACATCGGCGAAGGCGAGCGTGTTCAGCGCGGTGAACTGCAGGCTGCGCGCGAGCCCGCCCGCGGCCAGCAGCAGGAAGATCGCCACCCCCGGCCAGGCCGGCGTCAGCAGCGCGAGCGCGGCGATGCCCGCCGCCGCCAGCACCCTGTTGGCCAGCAGCGCCGCGCGGAAGCCGGTGCGCCTGAGCAGCGGGCGCACGAGCGGCTTCATCGCGAAGGCGCCGAGCGCGGTGGCGAAGGAGACGAAGCCGCTTTCCGTCGCGCTCATGCCGAAGCCGATCTGCAGCATGACGGGGATCAGGAAAGGCACCGCGCCCGCGCCGGTGCGGAACAGGCTGCCGGCCACCGCCGGGTCGCGGAAGGTCGCGATGCGGAACAGCGAAAGATCGACCGCCGGCTGCGGCACGCGCCGGCAATGCCGCACCGCCAGCGCGCCCGCCACGAGCCCGAGCGCAAGCCCCGTCCAGGACATCCAGCCGGGCACGACGTGCCGGCCCACCGTCTCAAGCCCGAACATCAGCGCGGCCAGCGCCACGCCCGTCAGCACCAGCCCCATCACGTCCGGCGGCCCGGGCCGCGCGGGGGCGACATGCGGGATCTTCCAGGCAACCAGCACCACGCCGATCAGCCCGATCGGCACGTTGATCCAGAACACCGCGCGCCAGGAAAACAGGTCGGTCAGCAACCCGCCCAGCGGCGGCCCGGTGACGGGCCCAAGCAGCGCCGGCATGGTCAGCCAGGCCATGGCGGACAGCATGTCGCGCTTCTCAACCCCGCGCAGCAGCAGCAGGCGCCCGACGGGCACCATCATCGCCCCGCCCACGCCCTGCAGCACGCGGAAGGCGACGAGCTCGCCAAGCCCATCCGCGCGCCCGCACAGCAGCGACGCCGCGACGAAGACCATGATGGCGAGCATGAAGACGCGCTTCGCGCCGAAGCGGTCGGCGATCCAGGCGGAAAAGGGAATGAAGACGGTCAGCGAGACGAGGTAGGCGGTGATGGCGGCACCGAGCCGCGCGGGGTCCTCGTTCAGGTCGCGCGCCATGGAGGGCAGCGCCGTCGCGAGCACCGCGCTGTCCAGGTTCTGCATGAACAGCGCGGAGGCGACGATCAGCGCGACGCCGCGATGATCCTTCATGAGGCGTGGGGGGAGAAGGGAACTTCTCCCCCCATACCCCCCTCAACCTTCTTTCGAAACGCGGGGGAGGTTCCCCTCCCCCGACCTTCCGCACCGCGCGTCACGGCCGCAGCACCACCCGCCCCGCGCTGCGCCGCCCCCGCACCTCCGCCATCGCCGCGCGGAAGCCTTCCAGCGGAAACGCGGCATGCACCTCGGGCTTCAGCGCGCCATCGCGCCACCACCCCATCAGCCGCGCCCACAGCTCCCGCGCGCGCGGCGCGTGCAGGCGCCGGTTGTCGCCCGGCGACCAGCCGACATAGGTGCCCCAGTTCACCCCCGCGACCGCGATGTTCTTCAGCAGCAGGATGTTCGCCGCCACGGTCGGGATGCCGCCGCCGGCGAAGCCCACCACCACCAGCGTCCCGCCATCGCCCAGGCAGCGGAGCGAATCCTCAAAGGCATCGCCGCCGATCGTGTCCAGCACGCAGGCCACGCCCTGCCCGCCGGTCGCGTCCCGCACCGCGTCGCGGAAGGGTGCAGCGCTGTCGAGCACCACATCCGCGCCGCGATCGCGCAGCAATGCATGTTTGGCCGCACCCGCGCGCGCGACCACGCGGCAGCCGACGGCCTTGGCGATCTCCACCCCCGAGAGCCCGACGCCACCCGCCGCGCCGTGCACCAGCACCCAGTCGCCGGCCGAGATCCGCGCGCGCCAGAGCAGCCCGGCGCCCGCCGTGGGGTAGGAGATGGGGAAGGCCACCGCCGGTTCGGCGGGTAGCCCCTCGGGGATCGGCACCACATGGATGTCGTCCGCGATCGCTTCCTCGGCATAGCCGCCCCAGTCGAGCACGGCGAAGACGCGGCTGCCCGGCGGCGGCGCCTCGGCATCCGGCGCGGCCTCGATCACCGTGCCCACCACCTCAGTGCCCGGCACGAAGGGCAGCGGCGGCTTTCGCTGGTACTTGCCCGCGACGACGAGTTGCGTTGCGAAGGACACGCCCGCCGCCTCGACGCGGATGCGCACGCCGTGCGGGCGCATCGCCGGCGGCGGGATGTCCTTCACCTCCAGCGCATCGAAGTCGCGCCAGGATTCGCAGAGGATCGCGCGCATCATTCCATCCGGATGCTGGCGGCGCGCACGATGGCGCCGAATTTCTCGGATTCGCGGCGGCAGAAGGCGTCGAATTCCGCCGGCGTGTCGGCCACCGGATCGGCGCCGAGCGGCGCGAGCCGCGCCCGCACCTCCGGGTCGCGCACCGCCACGGCGACCGCGCGCTGCATCCGTTCCGCGATGGCCATCGGCGTCCGCGGCGGCGCCCATATCCCGTACCAGGTCGATATCACCAGGTCAGGGAAGCCCGCCTCGGCCGAGGTCGGCAGGTCCGGATAGACGGCGATGCGCCGCGCATCGAGTGCGGCGAGCGGCCGCAGCAGCCCTTCGCGCACCGCGCCCGCGCCGGCCGGCACGCTGTCGAACATCACCTGCACGTTGCCCGCGATCAGGTCCTGGATCGCGGGGCCGGCGCCGCGATAGGGGATGTGCACCATGTCCACGCCGGCGATCTGCTTGAACATCTCGCCCGCCAGGTGCTGCGCCCCGCCGATCGAGGAGGAGGCATAGGCGACGCGCCCCGGATTGGCCTTGGCATGGTCCGCGAGGTCCCGCAGCGAGCGCACCGGCAGGCGCGGATTCACCAGCGCGACGAGCGGCACCATCGCCATGTTCGTCACCGGCGTGAAGTCGTTGAGCGCGTCGTAGGGCATGTTGCGGTTGATGTGCGGAATGATGACATGCGCCGAGGCGTTCACCAGGAACACGCCGCCGTCCGGCGCCGCGCGCGCCACCTCGGCCGATCCGATGGTGCCGGAGGCGCCGGGCTTGTTCTCGACCACCAGCGGCTGGCCGAGTTCCTGCTGCGCGCGCTGCGCGACCACGCGGCCCACCAGGTCGGTCGGCCCGCCCGGCGGATAGGGGACGATGCAGCGCACCGGCCGGCTCGGCCAGTCCTGCGCCAGCGCCGGCGTCGCCAGCGCGGTGCCGAGCAGCGCGCGTCGCGTGATCCTCATGGCATCCCCTTCCCTTGTTCTGTCTTCGCGTCAGGATAGGCCCGGAAACGCGCAGGAGGAAACGCGATGGACGAGGCGATGCGCCCCTACCGGGGGATCCGCGTGCTCGATGCCGGCCAGGGCATCGCCGGGCCCTATTGCGGCATGATGCTCGCCGCCTGCGGCGCCGATGTCATCAAGCTGGAACCGGCCGAAGGCGACTGGTCCCGCGCGCTGGGCTCCGCCAACGAGGGCGTCTCGGTGATGACGGTCTGCTTCAACCGCGGCAAGCGGTCCGTCGTGCTCGACCTGAAGTCCGATGAGGGCCGTGCGGCCGCCGCGCGGCTCGCATCGCAGGCCGATGTGCTGATCGAGGCCTTCCGCCCCGGTGTCGCCGCGCGCATCGGCCTGGGGCCGGAAAACGCGAAGGCCGATGCGGTGTGCCTCTCCATCTCCGGCTTCGGCCAGCGCGGGCCGTATCGCGAGCGCCCCTGCACCGATTCCGTGGCGCAGGCCTTCTCGGGCTTCGTCTCGCTCAATGCCGGGTCGGATGGCGCGCCGCACAAGGCGGGGCCCTTCATCGCCGACATGGCGACCGGCATCTGGGCGTTTTCCGCCGTGCAGGTGGCACTCGCCGCGCGGGCACAGGACAGCGCGCCGCGGCAGCGCGTCATCGACATGTCGCTGATGGCCGCGACGTCGAACCTGCTGACGCACCAGATCGCCGAATGGGGCTACCAGCAGAAGCCCGCCGCGCCGCCCAACGCGCCCGCCGGCGCCTATCAATGCTCGGACGGCGCCTGGGTGATGGTGACGCTGGTGCGCGAAGCCGAATGGCTCGCCATCTGCGACGCGCTCGAGATTCCAGACGCCAAGGCCGATCCGCGCTTCACCTCCTTCCCCCTGCGCTGGGAGCATCGGGAGGAGCTCTACGCCATCGTCCGCGCCGCCTTCGCGAGGCGCACATCCGACGAATGGGTGGCGCGGCTGCAGGGCGCGCGGTTGCTGGCGGACCGCGTCAACTCGCCGCTCGACTGGCTGGCGAACGAGCATGTCGTCGCCTATGGCGCCGCCTCTCGCGTGCCGCAGCCGCAGTTGGGCGAGGTGCCGCTGCCCATGCTGCCGGGCCTCGGCCACTGGCACGCCCCCGCGCCGACGCTCGGCCAGCACACGGCGGAGGTGCTGGCGGAACTCGGCGCGTGAGCCTCCCCGCCGCGCTCGCGGCCGAGGCACCGCGCGCGCAG
Organism: Roseomonas nitratireducens; assembly: GCF_017813355.1. Classification (GTDB taxonomy): domain Bacteria; phylum Pseudomonadota; class Alphaproteobacteria; order Acetobacterales; family Acetobacteraceae; genus Neoroseomonas; species Neoroseomonas nitratireducens. The sequence goes on along the minus strand of NZ_JAGIYZ010000001.1, from coordinate 501,454 downwards.
GCGATGCTCGACCGGCTGGCGACAATCGGCGCCGATTCGCCGGGGATCACGCGCCACGCCTTCGACGAGCGCGAGAACGCCGCGCATGATCTCGCCATCGCGCAGGCGAACCGCCTCGGGCTGGAGGTGATGCGCGACGCCGCGACGAACCTCTACCTCACCTGGCCCGGCGAGGACCGCGCGGCGCCGCGCATCATGCTCGGCTCCCACTTCGACAGCGTGCGCCATGGCGGGAATTTCGACGGCGCGGCGGGCGTCGTCGCCGCGCTCGCCGCCGTCTCTGCCCTGCACGCGACCGGGTTCGCGCCCCGCGCCGACATCACCATCGCCGCCTTCCGCTGCGAGGAAGCGGTCTGGTTCGGCCTCGGCCTGATCGGCAGCCGCGCCGCGCTCGGCATCCTGCCGCAGGAGGCGCTGGACCGCCGCCGCGCCGACACCGGCCGCACGCTCGCCGAGCACATCGCGGCCTGCGGCGGCGACCCCGGCGCCATCCGCCCCGGCGCGCGGCTGCTGCCGCCGGGGCCGATCCGCTGCTTCCTCGAAGCGCATATCGAACAGGCGCCGTCGCTGATCGAAGCGGGCGTTCCGCTGGCCATCTGCACCGGCATCCCCGGCAACATCCGCCACGCCGCGATCCGCATCGCGGGGGAGGACGCGCATGTCGGCCTGCCCCGCCGCTTCCGCCGCGACGCCGCGCTGGCGGGCGCCGACATCCTCACCGCGCTGGACGCGATGTGGGCTGAGGAGGAAGCGGCCGGACGCGCCATGGCCTTCACCATCGGCCGCTTCCACACCGACACGGCGAAGCACGAGATCACCGTCGTGCCGGGCGACTTCACCTTCTCGATCGACCTGCGCGCCTACGACGCCGACCACCTGGCCGCGCTGGAACGCCGCTTCCACGCCATCCTCGATGCCACCGCCGCGCGGCGGGGCGTGAGCATCGACCGCGGCGCGCGCAACGCCGCCCCGGTCGGCCCCTGCGATGCCGGGTTGCAGGCCGCGCTCGCCGCGGCCGCCGCGCGCATGGGCGTCGCGACCCGGCCGCTCGGCTCCCCCGCCTCCCACGACGCGGCGAATTTCGCCGCCGCGGGCACGCCGACGGGCCTGCTGCTGATCCGCAACGCGAATGGCAGCCACAACCCGCGAGAGGCGATGGAGACCGCCGACCTCATGGCCGCCGCCGCGACCTTCGCGGCATTCCTCCGCGACGCCGGCTGAGCTTCAGCGCGCGAAGGCGGCGCGCGGCAAGGCGCCGATCGTCATCGGCGTCGCCTCCCCGCCGAAATGCCGCGCGACGACCAGTCGCATCAGCGTGTCGGCCGTCCCGGGCGGCTGGCGCGCCTCGATCAGCGCGACGAAGACGTCGTCCGCCCCGGTGTCCACGACCGCGTGCCGCGCCGCCTCCAGCCCCGGCGGGGGGCGCATGGCCGCGAGCCGCGCGGCCATCGCCGCGGCCGCCGCATCCGCCGCCGCGCGCTGGCGATAGGCAACGGCGAGGCGCGTCACGATCCCCTGCGCGTCGCGCCGCTCGGACAGCATGGCGAAGATCCAGGGCGTCGGGCCGGGCAGCGTGTCGGCATCGCGCATCTCGGCGGCCAGGCGCCGCGCCGCCGCCTCCGGCGCCTCGGACAGGACCGCCGGCGGGCCGGGCAGCGTGGGTGCGAAGACCATGGCCTGCGCCAGGTCCCGCGCGCCTTGCCCGCCAGCGGAGGTCTCGGCCAGGGCGCGCATCTCCGGCACCTCGGCGAAGCGCCGACCGGGCGCGAGCGACGCCGCCATCATCGCATCCGTCCGCGTCGCCAGCAGCACGCCCGGGGCCGGCACCGCGTAGCGCAGGGAGAGCGCGATGCTGCCGCCCAGCGCATCCCCTTCCGCGCGATGCTGCGGGTTGAACGCGTCGTCCGCGCCGCGTGCCAGCACATCCTGGCCGGCGATTCGGCGCGGCGCGAAGCCCCGCGCGGCAAGCGGCCCGGCGAGCGCCGCCAGCGCGGGCATGCGCGCGCCCGCCAGCACGCGGATGCCGCGCGGCATCGCGCCGGTCTCGAGCACGAGCAGCGCCTCGATCGCGTCGAAGTCGAAGCCCGACACCGCCGGCCAGGCCCCGGCCTGGCCCACCGGCATGTTCGAGAAGGCCATCGGGGCGGCCTCGTTTACCGCGGCGATGCGCGTCGACCCCGCCTGGGCGGTCGGTCCGCGCTGCCCGGCCAGCAGGTCGGCGCGCGCATAGGCAAGCACGACATGCCCCGACTGCAGCACGCCGGCCGGCGGTTCCGGCACCAGGCGCAGCAGCGCCGGCAGCGTGGTATCGGCCGCGCGGGCCGGCGGGGCGGCGACGGCCAGGACCGCCGCGAGGAGAAGCGCGCTTCGCATACGCGCATCCTGCCCGCGGCGCGGCGCCGCGCGCCATCCCGCCCCGCCGCCGCTGTGAAGCGTTTCAGACGCGCCTCGACGCTGCGTTGCACAGGTCACGTGCGCGCCGCCGCGCCGCGTGCCATGCTCGGCGCGACCAACGGGAACCGCCCCACATGCGCCTCATCCGCCTGCTGACGCTGCTCGCCCTGCTGCTGCCGGGCCTCGCCGCCGCCCAGGAATTCGACCTGCCGGGCCTCGGCCGCGACGCCGGCGTCTACCAGCAGGAGATGACCCGGCGCTTCCCCGCCGGCGGCAGCCCGGCGCAGCGCGCGGCGGCCGAACAGCGCGCCCGGGAAGCCGAGGCGCGGCGCGACTACGCCGCCGCCGCCACGGCGTGGGAGGAACGGATCGGCATGGGCCAGCCCAGCGCCGACCACTGGCTCTCCCTCGCCCAGGCGCAGCTCGGCCGCACCCCGCCGGACAACCAGCGCGCGCTGCGCGCCGCCTGGCGCGCCTTCCAGCTCGCCCCCTACGGCGAACCCGAGGTCGCCCCCCTGTATGCCATCGCCGAGGCGCTGCGCCGGCTCGACCGCCCCGTGCAGCAGATCGACGCGCTGGAGGCGGTCCTCCAGCGCGTGGACAGCCCCGAGCACCGCCAGCGCCTGGAAGCCGCGCGCCGCGCCGCCGGCATGCTGGTCCGCCGCGTGACGACCGAGCCCGAGGCCGAGCCCGCGCGCGCCTGCCTCACCTTCACCAACGCGCCCGCGCGGCGCACGGATTGGGTCCCCGGCGACTGGATCCGCGCCGACCCTCCCATCCCGAACATGGCGGTCGAGCGCGAGGGCGACCTGCTCTGCGTCGCCGGCCTGCCCTGGGGTGCGTCCACGCGACTGATCCTGCGCGCCGGCCTGCCGGGCGAGGACCGGCAGAACCTGCGGCAGGAAACCGCCCTCGCCGTCGCCATGCCGAACCGCGAGGCGCGCATCGCCTTCGACACGCGCGCCTTCATCCTTCCGCGCGGCCAGGAATCGCGCATCGGCGTCGCCACGGTGAACGTGCAGGCGGTGACGATGCGCGTCATCCGCGTCGCCGAGCGCAACCTGGTGCCGCTGCGCCGCGACTGGACGCCGGGGGAGTCGATCGAATCCTGGTCCGCCGACCAGATCAGCGAGGATCTCGGCCGCGTCCTGTGGGAAGGCCGCGCGGAACTGCAGCGCGTCGAGCCGAACCGCACGCACCGCGCCATCCTGCCGCTGCCGGACGTGATGCGCTCCGCCGGCCCGGGCGCCTACCTCGTCGTGCTGCGCAACGCCGACGCCCGGCGCGGCGGCGGCGAAGCCAGCGCGCTGCCCTTCTTCGTCACGGATCTGGGCCTGACCGCCTGGCGCGGGACGGATGGCCTTGCGGTGCAGGCGCGCAGCCTGCAGGGCGCGACCCCCATCGCCGGCACGCGCCTGATGCTGATGGGGCGCAACAACGAGATCCTCGCCGAAGCACGCACCGGCAATGATGGCCTCGCGCGCTTCAACGCCGCGCTGCTGCGCGGCACGGGCCCGATCGCGCCGGTCGCGGTGCATGCGGAAACCGGCGACGACCTCGCCGCCATCTCGCTCGACTCCGCCTCCTTCGACCTGTCGGACCGCGGGGCGACCGGCCGGCCGCATCCGGGGCCGGTCGATGCCTTCGTCTGGCTCGACCGCGGCATCTTCCGCCCCGGGGAGACGGTGAACGCCGCCGCCCTGATCCGCGACGCGGCGGGCCGGCCGCTCGACCTTCCCGTACGGCTGCGGCTGCGCCGGCCGAACGGCCAGGTGGCGCAGGAATTCGTCCCGCCGCGGCAGGATGGCGGGGCGCTCTACTGGCCGCTGCGCCTGTCCATCGGCGCGCCCTACGGCGTCTGGACGCTGGAGGCGCTGACCGACCCGGACGCGCCGCCGGTCGGCCGCGCGACCTTCCGCGTCGAGGCCTTCGTGCCCGAGCGGCTCGAGGTCAATGCCGGCCCGGCGCCGGGCCCGCTCGTGCCCGGCCCGCGCGGGCTCGAAGTGCCGGTCACCGCGCGCTTCCTTTATGGCGCGCCCGGCTCGGGCCTGACCGGCCAGGCCGAGATGCGCCTGCTGCACGACCCGGAGCCCTTCGCCGACTGGCGCGGCTGGCGCTTCGGCCTCGCGCAGGAACAGTTCGCGCCGGACCTGCTGACCTTCGAGATCCCGGAGACCGACGCGCAGGGCCGCGCGACGCTGACGCTCGCTTTGCCGCAGGCGCCCGACACGACGCGCCCGGTGCGCGGCGAGGTCAGCGTGTCGATGAGCGAGCCCGGCGGGCGTGAGACGCGCACGCGCTTCTCCGTGCCCGTGCGCGCGCGCGGCACCTTCGTCGCGCTGCGCCCGGCCTTCGAGAACGACGCCATCGACGCCGGCGCGGAAGCCGCCTTCGACATCGCCGCCGTCTCGCCCGAAGGCCGTGCCGTGCCGGCGACGCTGCGCGTGCGGCTGGTGCGGGAACGCCCGAACTGGCGGATCGTCGTGCGCGGGTCGATCGCGCGGTGGGAGACGGTCTGGCGCGACGAGCCCGTCGACGCGCAGGAGATCCGCGTCACGCCGGACCAGCCCGCGCGCTTCGCCCGTTCCCTCCAGTTCGGCCGCTACCGGCTGGAAGTGGCGGATGCGAACGGGCTTGGCATTTCCTCCATCCGCTTCCGCTCCGGCTGGGCGGGGGCCGAGAGCGCCGAGATCCCCGACCGCGTCGATGTCGCCGCCGACCGCCGCGCCTATGCGCCGGGGGAGACGGCGCGCATCCGCATAACCCCGCCTTTCGCCGGGCGCGCTTCCGTCGCCGTCCTGACCGACCGCCTGGTTTCCCTGCGCGAGGTCCAGGTGGTCGAGGGCGGCACCGAGGTCGAGGTGCCGGTCGATGCCGCCTGGGGCCCCGGCGCCTATGTGGCCGTCACCGTGTTCCGCCCCGGCGAGACGCGCGCCGGCCAGCCGGGCCGTGGCCTCGGCCTCGCCTGGGTCGGCATCGATCCGGCGCCGCGCACGCTGGCGGTGACCATCGACACGCCGCCGCTGGTGCGCCCGCGCCAGCGCGTGGAGGTGCCGGTGCGCGTCGCCAATGCCGGCGGCCCCGTGCTGCTGACGCTGGCCGCGGTGGATGAGGGCATCCTGCGCCTGACCAACTTCGCCAACCCCGATCCGGGCGCGCATTTCCTCGGCCGGCGCCGGCTCGGCGTCGATATCCGCGACGATTACGGCCGGCTGATCGCGCCCGCCGAAGGCGAACTCGCGCTGCTCCGTCAGGGCGGCGACGAGGCCGATGGCGCGGACGCCATCCAGCCGCCGCAGCGCCTCGTCAGCCTGTTCTCCGGCGTGGTGCGGGCGGATGCGAACGGCCTCGCCATGGTGCCGCTCGACATCCCGGACTTCGCGGGCGAGCTGCGCCTGATGGCGGTCGCCTGGGAAGGCACGCGCGTCGGCGCCTCGGCGAAGCCGCTGACGGTGCGCGACCAGGTGGTGGCCGAAGCGCTGCTGCCGCGCTTCCTCGCCCCGGGCGACGAGGCGGGCATCTCCGTCCTGCTGCACAACATCGAACTGCCGCAGGGCGAAGTGGCGGCCGAACTCAGCGTGACCGGCGGGCTCGCCCTCGGCGGACCCGCGCGGCTCGCGGCGAACCTAGCGACCGGGGCGCGCGCCCAGCCCACCACCGTGCTGCGCGCGACCGAAGCCGGCGAAGGCACGATCCGCCTCGCCGTCACCGGCCCTGGCGGCTTCCGCGTGGAACGCGAGAGCCGGATCACCATCCGCTCATCGCGCCCGCGCGTGACGGAAGTGGCGGGCGTCGAGCTGCCGCCCGGCGCCGAACTGCCGGTCGCGCCGCCGATCGAACGCTTCGCCGCGAATTCCTGGCGCGCCTCCGTCTCCTTCGGATCGGCGGTGCGCTACGACGTCGCCGGCATGCTTCGGGCGGTGGAGGACTTCCCGCTCGCCTGCCTCGAACAGTCCGCCTCGCGCGCGCTCGCGCTCTCGGCCGGCATGTCCGAGGAAGGCGACACCGACCGCGCCATCCGCCTGCAGCGCGCGGTCGATTCCATCCTCGACCGGCAGCGCTTCGACGGGTCCTTCGGCATGTGGAGCGCGAGCGGGGACAGCCAGCCCTGGCTCACCCCCTATGCCGTGGAGGCGCTGATCCGCGCCCGCACCGCGGGTGCGACCGTGCCCGAAGGCGCGCTGCGGGAGGCACTGCGCTTCCTCGACGAAGCGATCGAGGACGCGGCCGGCGACACGCCGATCGAGCGCGCGGCGCAGGCCTATCGCCTGCACGCGCTCGCCCTGGCCGGCCAGCCACGCCTCGGCGCCGCGCGCCGGCTGATGGAAAACCTGAACGACCTGCCGACGCAGCTGAGCCGCGCGCAGCTTGCCGCCACCTTCGCCCGCGGCGGCGACCGCGCGCGGGCGGAACAGGCCTTCCTCAGCGCGCTTGGCGCGACAGGCCGGCGCTTCTGGTACGCCGACTACGGCAGCGCGCCGCGCGACGCGCTGGCCACCGCGACGCTGCTGCGCGAAAGCGGGCTGCTGCCGGACCGGCTCTCGACGCTGATGACGACGCTGCCGGGCGCGGAACTCACGCCGCGCACCACCAGCACCCAGGTGCAGGCCTGGGCGGTGCTGGCCGCGCAGGTGCTGGGCCAGGGCACGCGCGCGGCGGTCGTCGCCGTGAACGGCTCGGCCCTGCCGCAGCGGCCGATCGTGTCGGCGTCGCTGAGCGGGCCGGGCACGGCGCGCAACCTCGGCACCGCGCCGGTCTGGCAGTCGGTGACGATCACCGGCATCCCGCGCGAGGCGCTGCCCGCCGCGCGCGAGGGCTTCCGCGTCTCCCGCCGCTTCTTCGGGCTCGACGGGCAGCCGCTGAACCTGGACACGTTGCGGCAGAACACGTCCTTCGTGATGCTCATGGAACTCCGCGCGGAGACGAATGAGCGGCACGAGGCGATGCTGATCCACGGGCTGCCCGCGGGGTGGGAGATCGCCTCCCGCCTGCCGGCCGGGGACATCGCGGGCATGCCGTGGCTCGGCACGCTGACGGAAGTGGACAGCCAGCCGGCGCTGGACGACCGCTACGCCGCGGCCGTCACCATCACGCCGCAACAGCCCTTCGCCCGCATCGCGGTGCGGCTGCGCGCCGTCACCCCCGGCAGCTTCGAACTGCCGGGCGCGGAAGCGCAGGACATGTACCGGCCGGGCATCTTCGCCCGGCAGAACGCGGCGAGGATCACGGTGCTGCCGTGAGGCGTGCGTGCCGGTGGCTGGCGGAGGGGGCCTTGCCCCCTCCGGACCTCCCCCACCAGAGGCCGAATGGCCTCTGGACACCGGGACTTGATCGGGCGTTGGCGGGTCAGGGCCGCGCACTCCAGCCGCGCGGATGAGCCCCCTCCCCAATCCCCCCGATGAATCGAATGGGTTCCAAGGGCCCTTAGGCCTTTGGCGGGCGGGGGTCCGGGGGAGGGCAGCGCCCTCCCCCGTCCGCCGCCGCGCAACGCTCGCCTTCATCGCAGTCACCGCGCTCCTCCTCGCCGCCCTCGCGCTCGACCGCATCTTCCCGCCCGACCTCTCCCGCCTCGCCGCGACGGGGGCCGAGATCACCGACCGCGAGGGCCGCACCCTGTCCGTCCTGCCCGCGCCAGGCGGCACCTGGCGGCTGCGCACCACCACCGCCGACGTCCCGCCGCATCTCGTCGACCTGCTCGTCGCGGCGGAGGACCGGCGCTTCCATTCCCATCCCGGCGTCGATCCCATTTCCCTCGCGCGCGCCGCGGCGCAATGGGTGCGCGCGGGGCGCGTCGTCTCCGGCGGATCGACGCTGACGATGCAGGCCGCGCGGCTGCTGGAACCGCGCCCGCGCACGCTGCGCAGCAAGGCGATCGAGGTCTTCCGCGCGCTGCAACTCGAAGCGCGCTTCAGCAAGAACGAGATCCTCGGCATCTGGCTGACGCTCGCCCCGCAGGGCGGCAACATCGAGGGCATCCGGGCGGGCAGCCTCGCCTGGTTCGGTCGGCCCGCCGCGCGGCTCGACACGGCGGAAGCCGCGCTGCTCGTCGCACTCGCCCGCCGCCCCGCCACGCTGCGGCCCGACCGGCATCCGGAGGCCGCGCGCGCGGCGCGCGACGCGGTGCTCGCGCGGCGCGGCGGGGCTGCGGCCGGGCTCAGCGCGGCGGATCGGGATCTTGCCGTGGCGGCAACCATGCCGGACCGGCGCCTGCCCATGCCGCGCCTCGCGCCGCACCTGTCGCGCGAACTGGCGCGCGCATCGCGCGGCACCGTCACGACGACGCTCGACGCGCCCCTGCAGCGCGCGGCGGAACGGCTCGTGGCGGAGATGCTGCCCTCGCTGCCCGACCGCGCCTCGGTCGCGCTGATCGTCGCCGAGGCGTCGTCGCGCGAAGCGCGCGCGATGGTCGGCGGCGCCTGGGGGTCGGAAGCGCGCGCCGGCACGCTCGACCTGACGCGCGCGGTGCGCTCCCCGGGCTCGGCGCTGAAGCCCTTCCTGTACGCGATGGCCTTCGAGCGCGGCATCGCGACGCCGGGCACGCTGATCGCCGACCTGCCGCGCCATTTCGGCGCCTATGCGCCGGAGAATTTCTCCCGCGACTTCGCCGGGCGCATCACCGCGGCGGATGCGCTGCGGCTGTCGCTGAACCTGCCGGCGGTGGCGCTGCTCGACCAGGTCGGCGCGCTGCGCTTCGCCTCGGCGCTGAAGGTGGCGGGCGCGGCGCCGCGCCTGCCGCGCGGGGCGGACCCGTCGCTGCCGCTCGCGCTCGGCGGCGCGGGGACGACGCTGCGGGAGATGGTCGCACTCTACGCCACGCTGGCCGATGGCGGCCGCGCCCTGCCGCTGCGCGTGACGCCGGGCGCGGCGGGCGAGGCGCAGCAGGCGGTCGATCGACGCGCCGCGGAACAGGTCGCCGCCATCCTCGTGCAGCGCTTTCCCGGCGGCGGTCCGGCCGGGGTGGCGTGGAAGACCGGCACCTCCTGGGGCGGGCGCGACGCCTGGGCCTTCGGCTTCGATGGCCGCCATGTCGCCGGCGTGTGGATCGGCCGGCCGGACGGCACGGCGATGCCAGGGGCGACGGGGCGGTCGCTGGCGCTGCCGGTGCTCGCGCGCGTCTTCGCGCTGCTGCCGGAAGCGCCGCGGGAAGGGATGCGCGTCGCGGCCGATGTGCCGCGCAGCGCACCACCGGCGGATCGGCTGCGGCTGCTGTTCCCGCCGGCCGGCGCGGCGCTGGCGGAAGGCGCGGGTCCGGTCACGCTGCGCGCCGCGGGCGGGCGCCGGCCGCTGACCTTCCTGGTGGATGGCGCGCCCATCCCGCATGAACCCGCGCGACGGGAAGCGGCCTGGGACCCGCCGGGGCCGGGCTTCTACCGCGTGACGGTGCTGGATGCCGAAGGGGCCGCGATCTCGGTGCCCGTGCGGGTGCGCGGGGCGGATGCGCCGGCTCCGGGCGCGACCTTCTCGCTGGTGCCGGCATCCGCCGCGCCGTAGCGCCGGCGGTCCCGCTCTACACCACCATCCCCGCCGCCCACATCACCGCCACACCCGCCGCGATCGCCACGGCCAGGTTGCGCGAGACCGCCTGCGCCACGACGACGGCGAGTGCCGCCACCAGCCCCTTCAGCCCCTGCGCGGCCAGCGCAGGCGCGACATAGGCGACGAAGATCGGCCCGGGCAGGTGCTGCAGCGCGACCTCCACCACGCGCGGCGGGCGCAGCGCGCGGAACAGCGCGTAGCCGCCGGCGCGGCACAGATACGTCGCCGCCGCCATGCCGAGGATCGCGAGCAGCACGTCGAGGCGCAGCGTCATCCCCGCCGCAGCTCCAGCCAGGCGCCGAGCGCCGCGCCGCAGAGCGCGCCCGCAAGCAGCGGCCAGGGCGGCCCCAGCCCCGCGCCCCAGGCCAGCAGCGCGACGATCCCGGCCAGCGTCCAGGGCAGCATGTCCCGCCGCACGCCCTGCCAGATCGGCACGAGGATGGCGCAGAAGGTCGCCGTCGCCGCGAAGTACAGCGGATGCCCCGGCGGCAGCCGCACCGCCGACCCGAACACGTGCCCCACCCCCACCGCGATCATCCAGAAGGTCCAGAGCGCCACGCCGACGCCCAGCAGGAAGGCCGCGTCCCGCCCGCCGCGCCGCTGGTCCGCCGCCGACAGCGCGTAGGAATGGTCGACCAGCGTGGCGAGCGAGCCCCACAGCCGCACCCCGCGCAGCCGGTCGAGCCAGGGCGCCAGCGCCGCGCCCATCGGCGCGAGGCGGATGTTCACGACGAAGGCGGCGAGCGTGGCGGCGGCGATCGGCGCCGGCTCGGTCCAGAGTTCCAGCGCGAGCAGTTGCGACGATCCGGCGAAGACCAGCGCGGACATCAGCAGCGTCTCGAGCAGCGACAGCCCCTTCGCATCCGAGATCACGCCGACCACGAGCCCGAAGGGAAAGGTGCCGATGACCAGCGGCGCGGCCTGGCGCGCGCCGCGCAGCAGCCCGGCGCGGGTGAAGGTGACGGCGGGGCCGCTCATGGCGACGTGGTCCCGTGGCGCGTCGCGCGCGCGAAGCCGCTGGCCCTCATCCGCGCCGCGCGGCGAGCAGCCGCTCCTCCGCCTCGTCCGGGTCCATCGCCAGCGCCTGGCGGGCGAGGCCGTGCGGATAGCCGCCGCGCGCCATGGCGGCGAGCGCGCGGCGCCGCGCCTCCGCATCCTCCGTCGCGCGGGCGAAGGGGCCGATGCGGCGGCGGCGGCAGAAGGCCAGCGCGGCGGCCAGTTCGGCCTCCGCATCCTCGGGCAGGGCGGCGCCGGCGGTCTCGGGGGCGACGCCCTTGGCGGCGAGATGCGCGGCGATGGCGCGGCGCGACCGCCCGGCGCGGGCGAGGCGCCGGGCGCGGCTCTCGGCGAAGGCGGCGTCGTCCACCGCGCCGGCGGCGACCATGGCGCGGGCGACCTCGGCCGCGGCGGCGCGGGCGGATGCGGCGGCGGCGGCGATCATGTCGCGGTCCTGGCCCTCGGCCTCGGCGGCGCGGGCCCAGCGGTCCACGCGGCGTTCCAGCACCCGGCGCAGCGCGACCTCGGTGGCGGCGAAGCGGGCGAGGTGGTTGAGCGCCGCCTCCCGCAGCCGCGCGGCATCGGGGGGCCGGCCGGCGGGGCGGGGGGCGCGGCGGTCCTGGGGGGGCATGGGCGCCGTTCTGGCACGGGGCGCGGCGGGGCCCAAGCCGGATAGGCAAGGCGCGCAGCGTGGCCTAACGTTTTCGTGATGTCGCGCTGGACCCTCGTTGCGCTGCTGCTCGCCGCCACGCCGGCATTCGCCCAGGCGCCGCCGGCGCAGACGTCATGGCGCTGCGGGGAAAAGCGATACTGCACGCAGATGACGAGCTGCGCCGAGGCGGAATTCCACTACCGCGTCTGCGGGCTTCTGCGTCTTGACCGCGACCGCGACGGACAGCCCTGCGAAGACCTCTGCCGACGGGAGCGCTCGACACGCCGGCGCTGAGCGCCTATCCCGCGCCGCCTTCGACAGGACTCATCCCATGCCCCAGCCCGCCCATCCCGCCGCCATCAACGGCCTCACCCTCGCCCAGGCCGAGACCATCGCGGACGCCGCCCTTGCCAAGGGCCGCGCGCTCGGGCTGCTGCCGCTCTGCGTCGTCGTGCTCGATGCCGGCGGCCAGCTGAAGGTCGCGAAGCGAGAGGACGGCGCCTCCATCCTCCGCCCCGAGATCGCGACCGGGAAGGCTTTCGGCGCGCTGGCGATGGGCTTCGGCACGCGCGAACTCGCCCGCCGCGCCCAGGCGGTGCCGGGCTTCACGAACGCGCTGTCGGACCTGACGGGCGGCCGCGCCGTGCCGGTGCCGGGCGGCGTGCTGGTGCGCGACGCGAACAACGTCCTGCTCGGCGCCGTGGGCATCAGCGGCGATGCCTCCCCCAAGGACGAGGAATGCTGCATCGCCGGGATCGAGGCGGCGAGCCTCGCGCCGGATACCGGCGACCCGGCCTGACCGGCGCGGCCCCCGGGCATCATCCGTTCGAGCGGGCTCGTTCGAACGGACAATGATCCAGAGACGTGACCGTGCGCCACGGCGAACGGAAACGTCCCTAGCCGGGCGCGGCGGCCATCGCCGGCCAGGCGGCCCGCGCGCGGGGCAAGGCCGCCGCCGCGGCCTCGCCGGCCGCGCCCGGCGCGAGGCCGACCACCTCCCCCACCAGGATCAGCGCCGGCCGGCCCGAGGCCCAGCCACGCGCCGCCGCCGGCAGGGTCGCGAGCGTCGCCTCCAGCCGCCGGGAAGCGCCGGTGCCGCCATCCTCGACCATCGCGGCGGGCGTGGACGGATCCCGCCCCGCGCCGACCAGCCCCGCGACAAGGTCCGGCAGCGTCGCCGCGCCCATGTAGACCGCGAGCGTCTGACCGGGCCGCGCCAGCGCCGCGAAATCGAGGTCGAGCCGCCCGTCCCGCGTATGGCCGGTGACCAGCGTCAGCGCGCGCGCCGCCGCGCGGTGCGTCAGCGGAATGCCCGCATCCGCCGCGCAGGCGAGCGCGGCCGTGATGCCGGGGACGACCTCATGCGCGATGCCGGCCTCGGCGAGGGCGGCGGCTTCCTCACCGCCGCGGCCGAAGACGAAGGGATCCCCGCCCTTCAGCCGCACGACGCGCTTGCCCTCCCGCGCCAGGCGGACCAGCAGCGCGTTGATCTCCTCCTGCGGCAGGCAGTGATTGGCGCGCGCCTTGCCCACGAAGATCCGCTCCGCATCGCGCCGCGCCATGTCCAGCACGTCGTCGGAGACGAGGCGGTCATGCACGATGACATCCGCCTCCCCCAGCAGGCGCAGCGCGCGCAACGTCAGCAGGTCGGCTGCGCCGGGCCCCGCGCCGACCAGGAAGACGCGCCCGGCCGGCCGCGCATCCGCCGTGCCGAGTGCCGCGGCGAAGGCGGCCTCGGCCTCCGCCTCGCGCCCGGCCAGGGCGAGGTCGCCCGGCTTGCCCGCCAGCGCGGCATCGAGGAAGCGGCGCCGCGCCGGCAGATCGGGCAGCGCGCGGCGCACCAGCGCCTGGAAGCGCGCGGCCAGCGCGGCCAGCGCGCCGAGGCGCGGCGGCAGCACCGTCTCGATCCTCTGCCGCACCATGCGCGCGAGCGTCGGCGCCGCGCCGCCGGTGGAAATCGCGATCGTCACCGGGTCGCGGTCGATGATCGCCGGCGTGATGAAGGAGCAGAGCTCCGTGCGGTCGACGATGTTGACCGGAATGCCGCGACGCTGCGCCTCGGCCGACAGCGCGCGCAGATCCTCCTCCGGCGCGTCGGATCCCACCGCGAGCGCGACGCCGTCGAGCAGCGCGGGCGCGAAGCGGGGCGCCTGCCGCAGCACGGCGCCCGCGCGGCGCAGGGGTTCGGCCTTGCGTGCGATCGCCTCCCCGTCGCCGACCAGGAGCACGGTGCGGCCGGCAAGGTCGAGGAAGGCGGGGAAGTGGCGCATCACGCATCCTCCGGCAGGCGGGCGAGCAGCGTCGCGATCTCCGGCCGGCAGGAACCGCAGCCGGTGCCCGCGCGCGTCGCCTCCCCCGCGCCGGCCACGTCGCGCGCGCCGCAGCCGAGGATCGTCGCCGCCGTCACGCCATGGCAGGCGCAGACCAGCGGGGACGGCGGCGGCCCGCCCGGCTGGCGGCCGGCGAGCAGCGCGGCGCGTTCGCCCGGCGCGAGCGGCCCCTCGCCCGCCATCAGCGCGGCGAGCCAGGCGCGCGGCGGCAGGGCGGCATCCGGGCCGAGCAGCACCGCGCCCGCCAGCCTGCCATCCCGCAGCGCCGCGGCGCGATGCAGGCCGATCGCGGGATCCTCCATCACCTGCCAGGCGGCGCCGTCCGCCGCGACCAGGCCGCGCAGCCGCGCGAAGGCCGCGTCCGGCGCGTCGTTCCCCGCGAGTTCGTGCCGCCAGGCGCCGCCTTCGAGCGGGATCGCCGCGCAGAAGGGCGCGATGTCCGCCGGCAGGCGACGGGGCGCGAGCAGGAAGGCGTGCCAGGCGGCTTCGAAGGGCGCGATGCGGATCGCCGCGTTCTTCAGTTCCGGCTGGAAGCTGACCGGGTCGGCATGCGGCGCGACCAGCGCGTTCACGCGCGCGGCGGGGGCGAGCTGCGCCGTCCAGTGCATCGGCGCGAAGGCGGTGCCGCGCCGCTGCGCGTCATCGAGCGCGAGGCGGAAAACCGCGCGGCCGCGCGCGGAGGTCGCCTCGACCAGCGCGCCGGCCTCGAGCCCGCCCGCATCCCCGGGGTGCAGCGTCAGGACCGGTTCCGGGCTGTGCGCCATCAGGCGCGGCACGGTGCCGGTGCGCGTCATCATGTGCCACTGGTCGCGCAGCCGCCCGGTCAGCAGCCGCAGCGGGTACTCCGCGGAGACATCCTCGACCGGCGCGCGGAAGGGCGTGGGCACCAGCCGCGCGCGGGGGGCGAGCGTGCCGCCGGCGGCGAAGAAGCGCGTGGGCGCGGTGCCGGCAGCCGGCACAGGCCAGCGCGTCGGCGGCAGCGCCGCGTAGTCGGCATCGGACATGCCGGCGAGGCCCGAGATGTCGAAGGCGCGCGCGGCAGGGCGCGCGAGGCCCGTCACCGCCGCATGTTCCCGGAACACCGCGGCCGGCCCGTCCCAGGCGAAGCCCGGCGCGCCGAGCCGCCGCGCGACCTGGCCGATGATCCACCATTCCGGCCGTGCTTCCCCCGGCGGCGGAAGGAAGGCGCGCTGGCGGCTGATGACGCGCTCGCTGTTCGTCACCGTGCCGTCCTTCTCCCCCCAGGCGAGGGCGGGCAGGCGCACATGGGCGAAGGCGGCGCTGTCGGAGCGGCGCGTGACCTCCGAGACGACGAGGAAGGGCGCGCGCGCCAGCGCGTCGCGCACCGCGTCGCCATCGGGCAGCGACACGGCGGGGTTCGTCGCCATCACCCAGAGCGCGCCGATCCGCCCCGCCCCGAGGGCCGCGAACAATTGCGTCGCCTTGAGCCCAGGCTTCGTCGGCAGCGCCGGCGCCTGCCAGAAGCGGGCGAGGGCCGCGTGTTCCTCCGGCACGTCGAAGCGCAGATGGCCCGCGAGCATGGTGGCCAGCGCGCCGGTCTCCCGCCCCCCCATCGCGTTGGGCTGGCCGGTGACGCTGAAGGGGCCAGCGCCGGGCACGCCGATGCGGCCGGTCAGCAGGTGGCAGTTGATGATGGCGTTGGCCTTGTCGGTGCCCGCGCTCGACTGGTTCACGCCCTGGCTCCAGAGCGTGACGGTGCGCGGGCTTGCCGCCCACATCTCGCAGAAGCGCGCGACCACGCCGGCATCGAGGCCGGTGAGCGCGGCCGCGCGCGGCGCGATGGCGCGCGCGGCCGCGAGCGCTTCCGTCGCACCTTCCGCATGGGCGTCGAGCCAGGCCTGGTCGGCAAGGCCGCGATCGGCGAGATGCGCGAGCAGCGCGGCGAACAGCGCGACATCGCTGCCGGGCGCGAGCGGCAGGTGCAGGTCGGCACCCTCGCAGGTCGCGGTGCGGCGCGGATCGACCACGACGATGCGCATCGCGGGGCGCGCCGCCTTCGCCGCCATCGCGCGCTGGAACAGCACCGGATGGCACCAGGCGAGGTTGCTGCCGACCAGCACCAGCGTGTCGGCCAGTTCCAGGTCCTCATAGACCCCGGGGACGACATCCTCGCCGAAGGCACGGGTGTGCGCGGCGACCGCGCTCGCCATGCACAGGCGCGAATTGCTGTCGATGTTGGCGGTGCCGAGCACGCCCTTCGCGAAGCGGTTGGCGGCGTAGTAGTCCTCGGTCAGCAACTGGCCCGAGACATACAGCGCGACGCCGTCGGGGCCGTGCCGCGCGCGGGCGTGGCGAAAGCCTTCGGCGACGGCGTCCAGCGCGGCGTCCCAGGTGGCGCGCTTGCCGCCGACCTCCGGATGCAGCAGCCGGTCCTCGAGGCCGAGCGTTTCCCCCAGCGCGGTGCCCTTGCTGCACAGGCGCCCGCGATTGGCCGGATGGTCCGCATCGCCGGCGATGGTCGCACCGCCGCGCCCGTCCGGCGTCGCGACCACGCCGCAGCCGACGCCGCAGTAGGGGCAGGTGCTGCGGATGGCGCGCGCGCCGAGGCTGCCATCCATCAATAGACATCCCGCTGGTAGCGGCCCTGGCGGGCCAGCGCGACGATCCAGTCCCGCGCCTGGTCGGCGTTCATCCCGCCTTCGGATCGCGCGATGCCGCGCAGCGCCGCGTCCACGTCCTTGGCCATGCGGGACGCGTCCCCGCAGACATAGACATGCGCGCCGTCCTGCAGCCAGCGCCACAGGTCGGTCGCGGCTTCCGTCATGCGGTGCTGGACATAGACCTTGTCGCGCCCGTCGCGGCTCCAGGCGAGCGAGAGCTGCGTCAGCACGCCCTTCGCCTTCCAGGCCGCGATCTCCTCGCCGAACAGGAAGTCCGTCGCGCTTCGCTGGTCGCCGAAGAACAGCCAGGCGCGGCCCTTCGCGCCGATCGCCTCCCGGTGCTGGAGGAAGGCGCGGAAGGGCGCGATGCCGGTGCCCGGCCCGACCATGATGACCGGCGTCGCGGCATCGGCGGGCAGGCGGAAATGGCTCGTCTGCACATGCGCCTGCAGCGGCGTCGCGGCGTCGGCGCGGAAGGCGAGGTGGCAGGAGGCGACGCCATCCCGCAGCCGCCCGCGCCGGTCCGCCCGCACCACGCCGACGCAGAGTTCCACGCGCCCCGGGCAGGCGAGCGGCGAGGAAGCGATGGAATACAGCCGCGGCTTCAGCACGGGCAGCGAGGCGATCAGGTCCGCGACCGGCGGCCGCGCCGAGGGGAAGGCCGCGAGCAGGTCGAGCAGGTCGGCATCCGCCGGTTCCGCGCCGTCATCGCCATCGGCCAGCGCGCGCAGCGCGGCGGCGTGCGGGGCGTGCCGCGCCGCGCCCGCCAGCAGGTCGAGCGTGCGGTCGAGCGGCCGGGCGATGTCACGCCGGTGCAGCAATTCCTCGCGCAGCGCCGCGTCATCGGCGGCACCGAGGGCGGCGAGCACGGCCTCGACCAGCGCGGGGTCGTTCGGCGCGGCGACGGACAGGCTGTCGCCCGGCTCGTAGGCCAGGCCGCTGTCCGCCAGGTCGATCACGACATGCCGCACATCCTTGGCCGAGCACTCGCCGGTCAGGCGATGGGCGGCGACGACGCGCACCGGGCGTCCGGCGGCCGCGGCGGGCACCGGGGCGGCGGCGGGCTTCGGCACAGCGGCGGGGGCTTCGGCCAGCAGCGCCTTCAGCGCCTTCTGCGTCGCCTTCGCACCCGGCACGCAGAGCGCGGCGGAGGTCTCGGCACCGCTCGCCAGCGCCTCGGCATAGGTCTGGCACAGGTAGCCGCACTGCCCGCAATCGAGCTGCGCCATGGCGGCCATCAGGCGGCGGTTGAGCGGCCGGCCCTCGGCGAGCTTCAGCCGGTCCTCGAGCTCCAGAGCCGGATCGTGCCAGGGGAACTCCTCGGCCGGCGCGGGCGCGGCGCCGGGGGAGGCATTCGCCGCCACCGCCGCCGCGCCGCCATAGAGCCCGGCGAGGAAGCCGTTCAGCCAGGCGCGCTGCGCCGGGGTGAAGGGCGCGCTGTCGGGGATCAGCGGCACGGGCGCGGCCGGCAGGCCGGGGGGGAGGATGGCGTTCATGCGGCCTCCCGCGCCAGCGCGGCGAGGGCCGCGTCGTCATGGCGGGCGGTGAAGGACTGGAAGGTCTCGCCCGGCGCGCGGTCGCGCATCCAGGCACCCAGCAGCGCCAGCACGGCCGGACCGAGCGCGTCGGCGGCGACCTTGGGCAGGATCATCCGGCCGATCTTCTGCTCCGGCCCCGAACCGCCGCCGACATGCAGGTCGTAGCCCTCGACGAGGTCCTCGCCGCGCTCGACCTTCGCGCCGAGCAGGCCGATATCGGCGATGTAGTGCTGCGCGCAGGAATGGTGGCAGCCGGTCAGGTGGATGTTGATCGGCGCATCGACCGCGATGCGCGCCTCGAGGAAGGCGGCGAGTTCCGCCGCGTGCCGCTTGGTGTTGCTCGCGGCGAACTTGCACCCGGCATTGCCGGTGCAGGCGACGAGCCCGCCGCGGATGTTGGAGGCCTGCCAGCCCAGCGCCAGCGCCGCGATGGCGTCGCAGGCGGCGGAAAGGGCGGCGTCGGGGATGTCGCTGAGGATCAGGTTCTGCCAGACGGTCAGCCGGATGGTGCCGCTGCCGAAGCGCCGCGCGGCATCGGCGATGCCGTGCAGCTGCGGCAGGGTGAGCCGCCCGACCGGCGTGACCACGCCGATATAGTTCAGCCCCGCCTGCTTCTGCGCATGGATGCCGAGATGCCCGTGCTTGGCCGGCGGCGGCGCGTGGCGAAGATCCGCTTCCGCGACGCGTTCCAGCGCGGCGCCCAGGCGCTGTTCGACGAGGCCGACGAAGCCTTCCATCCCCAGCCGGTCCAGCACGTATTTCAGCCGCGCCTTCTTGCGGTCCGTCCGGTCGCCCTCGGCGATGAAGACGCGCAGGATGGCGTCGCAGACGCGCACCGCCTCCTCCGGCTTCACCACGATGCCGGTGGGACGCGCGAAATCCCGGTGGCCGGTGATGCCGCCGAGGGTGAGGCGGTAGCGCAGCCCGGACGGCGTCTCGACGGCGCGCAGGCTGATGTCGTTCGTCTCCTCCAGCACCTCCACCGCGCCGCCGCCGCAGACCGAGATGTTGAACTTGCGCGGCAGGGCGAACAGGTCGCGGGTGTTGAGGATGTGGTGGTGCAGCGCGCGGACCAGCGGGCGCGTGTCGACCAGTTCCTGGGGGTCGATCCCGGCCGTCGGGCTCGCGGTGATGTTGCGGATATTGTCCGCCCCGGTGCCCTTCGGGATGATGCCGAGCTCGGCCAGCCGCGCGACGACCTCGATGCCGCGGGCGGCCGGGATCTCGCGCAGCTGCAGGTTGGCGCGCGTGGTCACGTCGGCATAGGGGCCGGCGCAGTCGCGCGCGATCTCCGCGATGCCGTCCAGCTGGTGCGCGGACAGGATCCCGCCCGGGATGCGCAGCCGGCACATGAAGGCGTCCTGCGCGGGCCCGACGAAGAACAGCCCGTGGTAGCGGCCGATGAAATCGTCGATCGGCTTGGGGAAGGCGCCGGACGCCGCGCGCGCGGCCATCTCCTCCCAGCGGTCGAGCGGATGCTTCTCCCGCTTCGCGTCTTCCTGCGGCACGAGCTTGCCGCCGCGCGCGATCGTCGCGTCCTGCGCGGCGCGCAGCGCGTCGGGCGGCGCGCCGCCCTCCCCGCCGCCGGGCAGCAGCGTGCCGCGCCGCGCCTCGACGCCGGCCATGAAGCCCTTGAGGTATTCCTGCTGCTCGCCGCTGAAGCCGGTATCGGTCATCACGCGGCCTCCGCATGGGCGGCGCCGAAGGCCAGGCGCGCACGGAAGGGTGCCACCGGCCGCCCGCCGGTGATCAGGTCGAGGTAGAAGCCCGCATCGGCGGTGTCGCCGTACAGCACCGCGCCCACCAGCCGCCCGCCGCGCAGCCAGAGCCGGCGATAGACGCCCGCTTCCTCGTCCGACAGCGTCACGGCTTCCGCATCGGCGGGTGCCACCTCCCCCGCCGACCACACCGCGATGCCGGAAACCTTCAGCGCAGCCGCATCCGGCCGCGGGGCGTAGGCGACGGATTCG
Organism: Roseomonas nitratireducens; assembly: GCF_017813355.1. GTDB lineage: Bacteria > Pseudomonadota > Alphaproteobacteria > Acetobacterales > Acetobacteraceae > Neoroseomonas > Neoroseomonas nitratireducens. Next base: position 481,417 of record NZ_JAGIYZ010000001.1, on the reverse strand, counting down.
CCGGCCAGCGTCATCGCCGCCGCTTCGGCCATGGCGAGCGCGGGCGCGACCAGCCCGCAGACCTGGCCGCGATGCTCGGCGCATTCGCCGATGGCCAGGATGCGCGGGTCGCTGCTGCGCATCGCGTCGTCCACGACGATGCCGCGCTTCACCTCGAGCCCGCTTTCCCGCGCCAGCGCGACGGACGGGCGGATGCCGACGGCCATGACGACCAGGCTGCACGCGATGCGCGTGCCGTCGGCCAGGCGCAGCGCCTCGACGCGCCCGTCGCCTTCGATCGCCTCGGTCACCGCGGGCATGACGAAGCGCAGCCGCCGCGTCGCGCCCAGCTGGCGCGCCAGCAGCGCGCCCGCCGCCGGGTCCAGCTGGCGTTCCATCGGCCAGCCCAGCGCATGGACCACCGTCACGCGCGCGCCGGCGACCGACAGCGCGGCCGCGGCTTCGAGCCCGAGCAGCCCGCCGCCGATCACCACCGCCCGCGCCCCGCCCGCCGCCGCGCGGCGGATCGCCTGCACATCGGCCATGCTGCGATAGAGGAACACGCCCGGCAGCGCCGCCCCCGGCAGCGGCAGGCGCACGGCATCGGAGCCCGTGGCGAGCACCACGCGGTCCCAGTCCAGCGCCTCGCCCCGCGCCGTCCGCGCCGTGCCCGCCGCGCGGTCGAGTGCTGCGACGCGCGTCGCCGGCAGGTAGCGGATGCCCAGGCCGCGCAACCGCGCCGCGTCATGCGTGATCAGCGCCGGCACCTCCGCGTCGCCCGCCAGCAGCCGGCCAAGCGCGATGCGGTCGTAGGGCAGCGCGGGCTCCGCGCCCGCCAGCGCGACCCGGGCGCCGCGCCCGGCCAGACGCTCCGCGCAGCGCGTCCCCGCCGGCCCCGCGCCGATCACCAGCACGCGCATGGTCAGGCGACGGCCGGCAGGGCGTGGCGTTCGTGCAGGAAGCGCAGCACCGATTCGCGCGCGGCGAGGAAGCGCGGATCGGAGGCGAGCGCGAGCCGGTCGCGCGGGCGTGGCAGATCCACCTCCAGCACCTCCCCGATCGTCGCGTTCGGGCCGTTCGTCATCATCACGATGCGGTCGGACAGCAGCACCGCCTCGTCCACGTCGTGCGTGATCATCATGACGGTTGTCCCCAGCCGGGCGTGGATGTCCATCACCTGGTCCTGCAGATGGGCGCGCGTCAGCGCGTCCAGCGCGCCGAAGGGCTCGTCCAGCAGCAGCACCTTGGGGCGCATCGCCAGCGCGCGGGCGATGCCGACGCGCTGCTTCATCCCGCCCGAGATCTCGTGCGGGCGCTTCTGCGCGTGGTCGGCCATGCGCACCAGCGCCAGGTTCTCCCGCGTCCAGGCGTCGCGCTCGGCGCGCGACATGGACCGGCCGACGGTGCGGTCGACCGCGAGGCGGACATTCTCGTAGACGGTCAGCCAGGGCAGCAGGGAATGGTTCTGGAACACCACGGCACGGTCGGGGCCAGGCTCGGTCACCTCGGTCCCTTCCAGCACCACGCCGCCCAGCGTCGCGGGCAGCAGCCCGGCGACGACGTTGAGCAGGGTGGACTTGCCGCAGCCCGAATGGCCGATGACGGCGACGTAGTCCCCCTGCTTCACCCTCAGGTCGATGCCGTTCAGCACCGGCGGCGCGCCGGGATTGAAGCGGACGACGACGCGACTGATCTCGAGAAAGGCGCGTTCCATGGCGGCGGCCCTCACTGCTCGGTGGTGCCGCGCGTCACGGCGCGGCCGACCAGCGCCATCACACGGTCGAGGGCGAAGCCCACGAGGCCGATATAGACCAGCGCCACGATGATGTCGGAGAGGTTGGAGGAGTTCCACGCATCCCAGACGAAGAAGCCGATGCCCACGCCGCCGATCAGCATCTCGGCGGCGATGATCGCGAGCCAGGACAGCCCCACGCCGATGCGCAGCCCGGTGAAGATGTAGGGCGCGGCGGCGGGGACCACGATGCGCAGGAACCAGTCGAAGGGCGAAAGGCGGATGACGCGCGCGACGTTGCGGTAGTCGGCCGGCACGTTCCGCACGCCGACGGCGGTGTTGATGATGATGGGCCAGACCGCGGTGATGAAGATGACGAAGATCGCCGAGGGCTGCGCCTCCCGGAACGCGGCGAGGGACAGCGGCAGCCAAGCGAGCGGCGGCACCGTGCGCAGCACCTGGAACAACGGGTCGAGCGCGCGCATCGCGAAGCGGGAGGAACCGACCAGCATCCCCAGCGCGACGCCGATGACGGCCGAGAGCAGGAAGCCCACCGCGACGCGCTGCAGGCTCGCCATCAGGTGCAGGCCCAGCCCCTTGTCGAGCCCGCCCCGGTCGTAGAAGGGGTTGAGGATCAGCTCCTTCGCGTCGGACCAGACGCGCGAGGGCGGCGGCAGCGACGCCGCCGGCCCGCCCGCCGCCCATTCCCACAGCGCGAGCAGGAAGCCGAGCAGCATCAGCGGCGGCAGCATGACGGCCAGCACATGCCGGACGCGCGGGCGCAGCCTTTCCGTCAGCGTCGGCGCGCGCGGCGCGGCGGGCGCGGAAGCGGCCAGCGCGGCGGGCGCGGGCGGGGGGGAGAGCGCGTTCATCGGATCACGCCGCGCTCAGCTTCTTGATCGCGAGGCTGTCGAGATAGGCGCGCGGGTTCTCCGGGTCGAAGACCTTGCCGTCGAAGAAGGTCTCCCGCCCGCGCGACGTGCCGGTGGGCGTCTCGGCGTTCGGCACGCCGGCGCGCGCGGCGGCGGCGCGCCAGATGTCCTCCCGGTTCACCTCCCGCAGCAGCGGCGCGGTGTCGAGACCCTCCGGCAGGATGCCCCAGCGGATGTTCTCGGTGAGGAACCACAAATCGTGCGACCGGAAGGGGTAGGAGGCATGGTCGCGCCAGAACTTCATGGTGATGTCGAGGTTCGTGGCGCGGCGGCCGTCGCCGTAGTCCACCTCGCCGCGCATGCGGCCGATGATGTCGTTGACCGGCACGTTGAACCAGGCGCGGCGGCCGAGGATCTCGCACATCTCCTGCTTGTTGGCCGGCGTGTCGCACCAGCGCGCGGCCTCGATCACGGCGGCCGTCATGGCTTCCGTCGCGCGCGGGTTCTGCTGCACGAAGTCGCCGCGCATGGCGAAGCACTTCTCCGGATGGTCCTTCCAGAACTCGCCGGTGACGAGCGCGGTGTAGCCGAGCCGCTGGTTCACCAGCTGCGCGTTCCAGGGTTCGCCCACGCAGAAGGCGTCCATCGTGCCGACGCGCATGTTGGCGACCATCTGCGGCGGCGGGACGACGATGGTGGAGACGTCGCGCTCCGGGTCGATGCCGCCGGCGGCGAGCCAGTAGCGGATGAACATGTCGTGCGTGCCGCCGCGGAAGGTCATGGCGACCTTGCTGTCGCTGTTCAGCGCGCGCTTGAGCGGCGACGCATCGAGCCGGGCGCCGAGGGGCTTGTGCTTTTCCGCGACGCTGATCGCCTGGCCGTTGGTGTTGAGCCGCGCGAGCAGCGCCATCGGCACCGGCTGGCTGTTCTGCACGATGCGGCCCATGTGGATGTGGTAGGCCATGGGCGTCAGCAGGTGCGCGCCGTCGATGCCGCCGCGCCCGCCGCCGAGCACGAGGTTGTCGCGCGTCGCACCCCAGCTCGCCTGGCGCGCCACCTCGACCTCCGGCATGCCGTGCTTGGCGAAGAAGCCCTTCTCCTTGGCGATGATCAGCGGCGCGCTGTCGGTCAGCGCGATGAAGCCGAGGGTCGCCTTGCGGACCTCCGGCGTCGTCGCCCCCTGCGCGAAGGCGCCGCGCGGCGTGGCGGCGCGGGCGGCGGCGAGAAGCGCCGCGGTGGCGGCGATGGCGCTGCGGCGGGTGGTCGGGATGCTCGTCATGCGGCGGGCTCCTGCGGGATCGGGGTGGATGCGGAAGGGGCAAGGCGCGCGGCGGCGCGTTGCCAGAGGTCGGGGCGCCAGGGGCCGCGGGCGGCATCCTCCGCCGCGCCGGCGGGCAGGTGGCCCCAGCGGCGCATGGCGGCGAACCAGCGCTCGGCGGTGGCCGGCGATGGCGGGTGGTCGGGATCGAAGCCGAGCGGCGCGGCGAGCCGGGCGGGCAGCCCGCCCGGCGGCGCGGCGACGCAGCCTTCGAGCGCCGCCGCGACCGTGGCGTGCGGCATGCCGGGAAAGACGCGCTCGGCCAGCAGCGCGGCGGCGGCCGGGCGGTTCGCGGGATCGTCGAGCCAGCGCTGTGCCTCGATCACCGCGGCGGTCGCGGCGACGACCTGGTCCGTCGCGCGAAGCGCGAAGCCTTCGGCGAAGGCGAGCACCTTCTCCGGATGGTCGGGCCAGATGTCGCCGGTGGACAGCGCGTAGCGCCCGGCGCCGAGCGCGACCGCGTGGCTGCCCCAGGGCTCGCCGGCGCAGAAGCCCTCGATCGCGCCCTCGGCCAGCGCACGGGCCATCTGCGGCGGCGGCACGACGACCAGCCGGGCGTCGTGGTCCGGGTCGAGCCCGCCCGAGGCGAGCCATTCGCGCAGCAGGTAGTTGTGCGAGGAATGCGGGAACACCACGCCGAGCGTGGGCGGCGGCAGGCCTTCCTCGGCCCGCGCATGCAGGGCGGCGGCGAAGGCGGCGGCCGGCAGCGGCGGCGCGACGGCGCCGGCCGCGTCGGCGAGCGCATGCGACAGCACCAGGCAATTGCCGTTCCGCCCGAGCCGCAGCGTGACGTCGAGCCGCCGCTTCAGCCCGCCAGCGCCGACCGCGAGCGCCACCGCCATCGGCCCGAGCAGATGCGCGGCATCCAGCACGCCGAAGGCCAGCTTGTCCCGCAGCGTCGCCCAGGCCCTTTCGGGGGAGAGCACGACGCGCAGCCCGGCCGCCGCGAAGAAGCCCAGCGCGTCCGCGACGACGAGCGGGGCCGCGTCGGTCAGCGGGACATAGCCGATGCGCAGGGGCGGAGCATCCATGTCGCGGCGGTCCGGAGGCGATGATCGCCTCGATCGCGGACCGCCATTGGCCCACGGGTGACGCATGGAAGGGCTCAGGAGGCCCGCCACCTCGTTGCGGCGGGCACCTGCCGCGATGCTGCGGCGCAACGGAAAAAGCACAGGGCGCCGGCGGAGGGGAAGCAAAAAGCCGCCCGCTGATTGGGCGATTCTTCGACTTTGCGACCGAAATCGATCAATAAGCGTTCATTATGATTATATATCGCGCAAAAACCGCTGCGCCACCTGCGCCAGCCTCTCCCCGCGATCCATCGCCCAGCGCCGCAGCAGGCGATAGGCGTCCTCCTCCGACAGGCGCCGGCGCTGCATCAGCACGCCCTTCGCCCGCTCGATCACCACGCGGTCGGCCAGTGTCGCCTGCGCTTCCTCGAGTCGCGCCCGCAGCGCCTGGTGGGCGCGGAAGCGGCGGATCGCCACTTCGATCACCGGCCGGACGCGGGTGGGGGAAAGCCCTTCGACGACATAGGCGGCGACGCCCGCCTCGATCGCCGCCTCGATCTGCTCGGGTTCCCCGCGGGCGGCGAAGACCACGACCGGCCGGGGTTCGTCGCGATGCAGGGCGCGCATGCTCTCGAGCGCATCGCGCCCGGGGTCGTCGATGTCGCAGACGATGACGTCGGCCTGGGCCTCCCGCACCCGCGCGATCAGGTCCCCGGCGTCGGGGGCGACCGCGACCACGCGGCAGCCGGCCGCTTCCAGCCCGGCCGCCACGGCGGCGGCCCGCTCGGCCTCCCCATCGATCAGCAATACCCGCAAGGCGCCTCCGGTCCGGACGGTCGCCGCGCGCTGAAGTCGCTCCCGCCCCCACAATGTCCCGGCGGGCGCCGCGAAGGAAGCCGGATGTTCCGCGCCCCGGCCCGCGCGCCGCAAGGTGACGGTGTCCAGAGGCCTTTCGGCCTCTGGCGGGGGAGCCCGAGGGGGCGGCGCCCCCTCGGCCTTCCACCAGCGGCCGTCTTGCGGTTAATCTTCGCGTTTCCCCGCGCCAGCGCCGCGGCTGTCGCGCGCGCCCGCCCGGGGAAAGACGGAGAGCGCATTCCGTGATTCCCGCCCTGATGCCGACCTACAACCGTGCCGAGCTCGCCTTCGAGAAGGGCGAGGGCGCGCGCCTGTGGACGGTCGACGGGCGACGTTTCCTCGACTTCGGCGCCGGCATCGCGACCTCCTCGCTCGGCCACGGCCACCCGCACCTGGTGAAGGCGATCGCCGAGCAGGCCGCGCGGGTGATGCACGTCTCGAACCTGTATCGCGTGCCCCAGGCCGAGGAGCTCGCCGCCCGCCATGTCGCCGCGTCCTTCGCGGACAGCGTCTTCTTCTGCAACTCGGGCGCCGAGGCGAATGAGGGCATGGTGAAGGCGGTGCGGAAGTACCACGCCGAGAACGGCCATCCCGAGCGCTTCGGGATGATCTGCTTCGACGGCGCCTTCCACGGCCGCACGCTCGCGATGCTCGCCGCGACCGGCAACGAGAAGTACCTGGCCGGCTTTGGCCCGCCGGTCGAGGGCTTCACCCATGTGCCCTTCGACAACATGAACGCGGTCCGCAGCGCCATCACGCCGCAGACCGCGGGCATCATGATCGAGCCGATCCAGGGCGAGGGCGGCGTGCGGCCCGCGCCGATCCGCTTCCTGCGCGAGCTGCGCCAGGTCTGCGACGAGTTCGGCCTGCTGCTCGCGCTGGATGAGGTGCAGACCGGCATGGGGCGCTCGGGCAAGCTCTGGGCGCACCAGTGGGCGGGGATCGAGCCCGACGTCATGTCCAGCGCGAAGGGCATCGGCGGCGGCTTCCCGCTCGGCGCGATCCTGGCGAAGGAGAAGGTGGCCAAGCACCTCAAGCCCGGCACGCACGGGACGACCTATGGCGGCAATCCGCTCGCCTGCGCGGCGGGGCTCGCGGTCATGGACGTCGTGATGGCGCCGGGCTTCCTCGACGGGGTCGATCGCGTCGCGCGGCACCTGTGGCGCGCCCTGCTCGACCTCGCCGCGAAGCATCCGGCGGTGATCGAGGAAGTGCGCGGCGCCGGCCTGTTGCTCGGCATCAAGCTGCGTCCGGAGGTGAACAACGGGGAGATGCAGGGCGCGGCGGTGGCCGAGGGCCTGCTGACCGTCGCGGCGGGCATGAACGTGCTCCGCCTCGCCCCCCCGCTGATCATCACGGAAGCCGAGGCGGACGAGGCGGTAGCACTTCTCGACCGCGCCTGCCGCCGCATGACGCCATCGGGGGCGCAGGTGGCGGCGAAGTGAGCGCGATGCTCAAGACGATCGGCGGGGGGCCTGGCGCCCCCTGCCATTTCCTCGAGATCATGGACATCGAGGCGACGGCGCTGCGGCGCATGCTCGACCTGGCGGCGAAGGCCAAGCGCGGGGAGGTGACGAACCGCCCCCTCGCCGGCAAGAACATCGCGCTGCTGTTCGAGAAGCCGTCCACGCGCACGCGCGTGTCCTTCGAGGTCGGCATCCGCCAGCTGGGCGGCGACGCCGTGGTGCTGACCTCCCGCGACATGCAGATGGGGCGCGGCGAGACGCCGGCGGACACCGCGCGCGTGCTGTCGCGCTACGTCGACGCGATCATGCTGCGCACGGACGACGTGCGGAAGATCCGCGAGCTGGCGGAACACGCGACGGTGCCGGTGATCAACGGCCTGACCGACATCTCCCACCCCTGCCAGATCATGGCCGACGTGATGACCTTCGAGGAGCATCGCGGCCCGATCGCCGGGCAGGTCGTCGCCTGGACGGGGGACGGCAACAATGTCGCGCAATCCTTCATCCAGGCCGCGGCGCGCTTCGGCTTCACGCTGCGCATCGCGACGCCACCCGAACTCGCCCCGCCGGCCGCGCTGCTCGACTGGGCGCGGCGCGAAGGCGCGGCGATCGAGCTGACCAACGACCCGCGCGCGGCGGTGGCCGGCGCGCGCTGCGTCGTCACCGACACCTGGGTCTCGATGTCGGACGAGAAGGAAGGCCGCGCGCCGCAGCGGCACAACCTGCTTGCACCCTACCAGCTGAACGCCGCGCTGCTGAAGCACGCCGCGCCGGATGCGATCGTGATGCACTGCCTGCCCGCCCATCGCGGGGAGGAGATCACGGACGAGGTGATGGACGGCCCGCAGAGCGTGGTGTTCGACGAGGCGGAGAACCGGCTGCACGCGCAGAAGGGCGTGCTGCTCTGGGCGCTCGGCCTGGGCTGAGGCCCAGCGCCGGCCCATCCCCGCCTTAGCGCCCGCCGCGCGGGCGACCCGCGCGCTCTAGGCGATACATGACCCGCGCGCCATAGGCGATACATGACCCGCGCGCCATAGGCGATACATGACCCGCGCGCCATAGGCGCGACATGACCCACGCGCCATCCGCGCGACGCGACTGGACCCGCGGCGCGTCGCGCTTGGTCGTGCCCGCGCCGCGCCAGGCGCCGCGTGCCCGGCCGTCGCCCCCGCGACCGACACGGCGCAGACGGACAGGCCCGCGGCCCCGCCATCCGGGCACCGGTCTCCGGCCCATCCGGCAACCCGGAGCCATGCCCCGGCGCCTGCCGATCGGAGGCGCCACGCCAGCCGCTCTGACCGAAAATTCCGGCCGGAAAGATCGGCTTCACAGTTTTGTGCGATCGTTACGAGAGGAATTCATTGCCAGGGAATGCATCATGGCGTTCGCACTGCCCGCCCGCCTCGTCAGCGCCACCCGACGCATCGGCATCGTGCCGAAGCTCGTGAGCGTCGCGCTCGTGGCGGTCGCCCTCGCCGTCGGCACCGTCCAGTTCGTCGAGGTCAGGAGCTACGAGCAGCGCAGCATGCAGCGCGCGCAGGCGGCGCTCGACATGAACCTCTCCCTGCTGCGGGAGATGCTGCGCCCCCTCGGCACCGAATGGGCGATCCGCGACGGCAAGCTGACGCTTGGCGGCCAGCCGGTCGAAGGCCGCAACGACGTCGTGGACGCGGTGAAGCGCGTCGCCGGCGGCGTCGCCACCATCTTCCAGGGCGACCAGCGCATCGCGACCAACGTGCAGCGGCCGGACGGCACGCGCGGCGTCGGCACACGGCTCGCCGCCGGCGCCGCCTACGATGCCGCCATCACCCGCGGCCAGACCTATCGCGGCCGCAACGTCATCCTCGACCGCGACCACATGACGATCTACGAGCCGATCCGCGACGCGGGCGGCCGGCAGGTCGGGCTCCTCTTCGTCGGCGTCCCGGTCGAGGACATCGCCGCCGAGGTCGCCGCCCAGGCGCGCAACGCCATCCTCACGGCGGCGGGCGTCGCGGCGCTGGTCGGCCTGCTGCTCTGGGTCGTCATCGTCCGCGCCATGCGGCCGCTCGACGGCATCACCCGGGCGATCGGCGCCATCGCCGAAGGCCGGACGGATGTCGATGTGCCCTGCCGCGACCGCGCCGACCAGCTCGGCCGCATCGGCCGCGCCGTCGAGACCCTGCGGGAGACGACGATCCGCGCCGCGCGCGCCGAACAGGAGGCCGCCGAGGCCCGCGCCCAGGCCGAGGCCGCCCGCCGCACCGCCGCCGAGGCCGCGGCCCGCACGGTCGAGGAACGGATGGCCACGGTCACGCGCGCGCTGGCCGCCTCCGCCACGCGGCTGAACGGCGCGACGATGCATCTGGCCGACGGCGCCGCCGCGGCGTCCGCCCAGGCCGCCACCGCGGCGTCCGGCGCCGACCGCGCCAGCGCCAATGTCTCGACCGTCGCGGCCGCGGCCGAGGAAATGGCCGCCTCCATCACCGAGATCACCCGCCAGGTCGGCCAGGCCGCGACCATGGCCCGCCGCGCCGCCGAGCAGGCCGGCGCGACCGATGCGAGCGTCCGCCAGCTGGCCGAGGGCGCGCAGCGGATCGGCGAGGTGATCGGCCTGATCAGCGACATCGCCGGGCGCACCAACCTCCTCGCGCTCAACGCCACGATCGAGGCGGCGCGCGCCGGGGACGCCGGCAAGGGCTTCGCCGTGGTGGCGAGCGAGGTGAAGGCCCTCGCCGCCCAGACCGCCAAGGCGACCGAGGAGATCGGCCGCCAGATCGCCGAGATCCAGGGCAGCACCGGCCAGGCCGTTGCCGCCATCCAGGGCATCGGCGAGGTGGTGCGCGAAGTGGACCACGTGGCGAGCGCCATCGCCGCGGCGGTCGAGCAGCAGGGCGCGGCGACGCAGGAAATCGCCCGCGGCGCCGGCCTCGCGGCCAGCGGCACCGAGGAAGTCTCCGGCAGCGTGGTGGAACTGCGCCACGGCGCCGAGACCGCCGCCGCCCGCGTCGAGGAACTGCGCGACGTCGCCGCCGAGGTGGATGCGAGCGGCCAGGCCCTGAAGCAGGAGGTGGACGGCATCGTCGCCACGCTGCGCGCCGCCTGAACCATTCCGCCCCGGCCGCCTTGGACGCGGCGGCCGGGGGCGCCTATCTAGGGGGCCGAACCTCCAGGCCCCCACGTGTCCAGCCCGACCGAACCTTCCGCGACGCCCGCCTTCCTCAACCATGACCGGCCGCCCGTGCCCGACCTGGTCGTGCCGCGCGGCGTGCTACCCTTCCACCTGCACCAGCGTCCCGTCCGCGGGCGGCTCATCCGGCTCGGGCCGCTGGCCGACGCGCTGCTGACGCGCCACGACAACGATCCGTCGGTCACCATGCTCGTGGGCCAGGCGCTGGCGCTGACCGCGGGCCTCGCCGCCGCGCTGAAGTTCCGCGGGTCCTTCAGCCTGCAGGCCAAGGGCGACGGCGCCGTGCCGATGCTGCTGGCCGACTGCACCGATTCCGGCGCGCTGCGCGGCTATGCGCGCGCCGATGGCGACAGGCTCGCCGCCCTACTGGCGGAGGATCCGGCGCCCAGCGCCGCCGCGCTGCTCGGGCAGGGCTACCTGGCCTTCACCTGCGACCAGGGGCCGGACATGGAGCGCTACCAGGGCATCGTCGCGATCGAGGGCGAAAGCCTCACGCAGATGACCGGCGCCTATTTCCGCAGCTCGGAGCAGATCGCGACGCATGTCCACCTCGCCTGCGCGCAGACGCCGGCGGGCTGGCGCGCCGCCGCGCTGATCCTGGAACGCGTCGCCGGCGCGGGCGGGATCGGGCAGGACATGGACACCGCCGCGCAGGACGATGCCTGGCGCACCGCCGTCGCGCTGGCCGCGACGCTGACCGATGCCGAGCTGCTGGACGACGCCCTGACGGGCGAGCGGCTGCTGCACCGGCTGTTCCACGCCGAGGGGCTCGCGGTCGACCGCGCCCGCGCGCTCTCCTACGGCTGCCGCTGTTCCCGCGCGCGGCTGGCCGGCGTGCTGGGCGGCTTCGGCGCCGAGGACCTCGACCACATGGCGGAGGAGGGGACGATCACCATGACCTGCGAGTTCTGCAACATCGGCTTCCGCTTCGAGCGCGCCGAGATCAGCGGCGCCGTGGAGCGCTGAGGCCGATGTCCCTGCCCCGCCGCGCCGTGCTGCCCGCGCTGCTCGCCACCGCCGCCTGCGGCGGGGGGGATGCGCCGCCGCCGCCGCCTTCCGGCCCGCCCTCCTACAGCCACCTGACGCCGCTGCGCATCGCGGTGGAACGGCTCGAGATCGTCCCGCCCGAACCCTCCGCGGTGCGCGCCATGCCCCCCGCGCCGCTGCCGCCCGCCGAGGTGGTGCGCATCATGGCCCAGGACCGGCTGTCGGCCGCCGGTGGCCCGGGGGTGGCGCGCTTCCGCACCGTCGCCGCGACGCTGGTGCGCGAGAGCAGCTCGGGCGGCGTCTTCACCGGCGGGTCGGAACGGCTGACTTGCACGCTGCGCTGCCGGCTCGAGATCGTCTCCCCCGAGGGCCAGCCGGCCGGCTTCGCCGAGGCCGAGGTGCGCCGGACGATGAGCGGCCCGGCCGGCAGCGAGGCCGACCGCGCCCGGCGCGCGGACGAGATCGTCCGCCAGGCCGGCCGCGACCTGAACGTGGAATTCGAGTTCCAGCTGCGGCGGAACCTGCGCGCGGTGCTCGCCGCCCCGGCCGCCCCCGCGCCCGCCGCCGCGCCGGTCGAGGCCGAGCCGCTGCCGCGCAGCTGACGCCGCCCGCGCGCGGCGACCCCGCGCGCCAAGACCGAACCCCGAGGGAGCACCCGCCATGGCCCGCATCACCTTCTCCAACCCGCCCGGCGCGCCGATGCCGCAATCCCGCTATTCCCAGGCGGCGCTGATCGAAGGGGAGGGCCGGCGGCTGGTCGCCTCCGGCCAGGTGGGACTGCGCCCGGACGGCTCGCTGGTGGAGGACCCGGAGGCGCAGATCGACCAGTCGCTGGCCAATCTCGGCGCCATCCTCGCCGCGCACGGCATGGGGCCGGCGAACATCGTCAAGATGACCGTCTTCCTGACCGACACCGCGCTGGTCGGCGCCTGGCGGGCGCGGCGGGACGCCTTCCTCGCCGGCCACGCCCCGGCCAGCACGCTGCTGGTCGTGGCGGCGCTGGCCAGCCCCGCCTTCAAGGTGGAGGTCGAGGCCGAGGCGGTCGCCTGACCCGGCCCTACCACCACCCGTCCATCGGCACCCGCGCGCTGGGGCCGAGGCGGATGGGCTCGGGCGGCTCGAAGCCCTCGTTCTCGGGCAGGGGCGCCTGCCCCTTCTCCCGGCCCAGCGCGGCGACCGACTTCAGCCCGGCAAGGATCGGCGAGCCCGCCTTCGCCGGGCCGTCCGCGTACCATTCGAACCAGGGCAGGCCGGCGCGGGCGTAGTCGGCCGCGGTCGGCGGGACGGTCGGCGGCGCCTCCCCCGCGATGGCCTGCCAGGCGAGGCTGTTCGCCAGGTGGACGAAGCAGCGGGAGCGGGCGGTGGTTTCCCAGGCCTCGGGCGGCTCCGACGCCTCCTTGATCTCCTGCAGGATCGACCCGCCGGGGGCGAGGCCCATGGCGCTGGGCATCATCGGCGTGGCCAGCCCGTCGACGCACATCGCCATGTAGGCGTGGACGGGAGCGTTGCGCGCCTCCTCGAGCCGCTTCTCCCACAGCGCCGCCTTCAGCGGATGGGCGAGCAGCTGCACGCCGCCATGCTCGGCAGAGCCGGTCACCTGCTCCTCGGCCGTGTATCCCTGCCCGAGCGGCATCGCGACGAATTGCCGCACCACGCCCTTCTCCACGCAGAAGCCGTCGAGCCAGGGCTGGCCCGGCACCTCCAGGTAGTCCTGGTCGGCGAAGTCGGGCGCGTTGTCCCAGGGCTTGCCGTTCACCGCGTTCACCTTGCCGGCCGCGACCTTGAGCAGGAACGGGTAGCCGGTGGGGGAGGAAAAATTCAGCCAGCAGGCCTCGGCCTGCCACATCGGCATGGCGATGCCGCCGCGCCGCGCCCAGCCCGCGGGCAGGCGCGCCGGGTCCAGGTCATCGACCGCGCGCAGCGGGAAGCGGCCGAGGCCCGGCGGCAGGCGGTGCCGCCTTCCGTCGTCCGGCACGCGCAGCGTGCGCTGGAACTCGACGCGCAGCACGGCGTCGCGATGGACCTCGGGGAACTCGAAGATCAGCGTGTCGCGGTCGAGGCCAAGCGCCATGGCGGTCTCCTTCCAGGATCTACCATTCGCCGTCGCGGATGCGGCGGATGGTGCGGGTCAACTCGGCCTCCGGCAGGTCGCGCAGGGCGCGGACGGCCTCGGCCAAGGCGGGGCGGGCGAGCAGGGCGGCGGTGACGTCCTCCGCCACCCGGCCGGCGAGCGGCAGCAGCGCTTCCGCCTCCAGCCCGAGATCGGCGGCGAGCGCGCGCAGGAAGGGCTCGGTCGGGCGCTGCGCGCCGCGTTCCACCAGCGAGAGATAGGTCGCCGAGACGGCGAGCCGCGCGGCGACGGCGCGGACGGAGAAGCCGCGCGGGTCGGCGGCCGCCCGGGCCAGCCGCGCGGCGCGGAGCCGCTCCCCGAGCGACGCGTCGGGGCGGTCGGCCTCGGGCGGGGACAGGGCAGCGATCACAAGTGTCAACTAGACACTTTACGCCAAAGGGTCAAGAAAAAGGGGGCCGGCCGGACCGGACCCCCTCATCGACCGCCGGCGGAAGGGCTCAGCCCTCCCCGCCCGCGCCCCGGCTGCCCTGGATCATGGACAGGAACTCCCGCCGCGTGGAGGCATCGTCGCGGAAGGCGCCGAGCATGCGCGACGTCACCATCGACACGCCGGTCTTGTGCACGCCGCGCGTCGTCATGCACTGGTGCACCGCCTCGAACACCACGGCCACGCCCTTGGGCTTGAGCACGTCGTTGATGACGTTGGCGACCTGCGCGGTCAGCTTCTCCTGGATCTGCAGGCGCTTGCCGAAGGCTTCCACCACGCGGGCGAGCTTGCTGATGCCCACGACGCGCCCGTTCGGCAGGTAGGCGATGTGCGCCTTGCCGATGATCGGGCACATGTGGTGCTCGCACATGCTCTCCACGCGGATGTCGCGCAGCAGCACCATCTCGTCATAGCCCTCGACTTCCTCGAAGGAGCGGGCGAGCAGCTCGACCGGGTCTTCCTCGTAGCCGCAGAACCATTCGCGATAGGCCTTGGCCACGCGCTTGGGCGTGTCGAGCAGCCCTTCCCGGTTCGGATCGTCCCCGGCCCAAAGAAGCAGGGTGCGGATCGCGTCCTCCGCCTGCTCCTGCGTCGGCCGTTGCAGGGTGGAGGCCTTCTCGTCCTCGGGGCGGGCGGCGGGGAGGTGGATGTTCACGGGCAAGGGTCTTTCCGGCAGCGCGATGCCAGGGGATGGGGGCCGCTCGGCGTGCCCCTCGGTCCTGGTTGCGGCTGACATGGGGGCATGCGCCGGGGGCGCAAGCCGGGCCTTCAATGCACCCGTCCGGAGGGCTGGTGCGGGCTGTCCAGGCTGAAGGCGGGGATCGCCACGTCGAAGGCCTCCCCGCTGTCCTGCACCACCATGTGGTAGGCGCCCCGCATGAAGCCGGAGGATGTCTGCAGCGGCGTGCCGGACGTGTATTCGAAGCGCCCGCCGGGCTCGAGCACCGGCTGTTCCCCGATCACGCCCGCGCCGTGGACCGTCTGGGTGCGGCCGAGCGCGTCGGTGATCTCCCAGGTCCGGCGCAGCAGCTGCACCGTCTCCGGCCCCGTGTTCGCGATCTCGACGCGATAGGCCCAGACGTACTGCCCGCGCTCGGGCTCGGACTGATCGGCGAGGTAGAAGGCGCGCACCGACACGCGGATGCCACGCGTGGTCGCGCTGAACTCGTCCTTCCTGGCCATGGCCCTTGCCACTCCCCGTAGCCTCACTGAAGCGCCACGGGCGGGGTCTTGTCCATATGCGCCGGCGTCAGCCGCGCCGCATCGCCGCCGTGGCGATCCCCGCGCCGACCAGCAGCGCGCCCCCGCCGCGGTTGAAGGCGCGCCGCACCGCGGGCCGGCGCACCGCCCCCGAAAGCCGCGCGGCGAGCAGCGCGTAGATGCCCGCATTCAGTGCCGCGAGCGTCACGAAGCTGGCCACCAGCACCACCGCCTGCGGCATGAAGGGGGCGGCCGCATCGACGAACAGCGGCACGAAGGCGACGAAGAAGGCGATCGACTTCGGATTGAGCGCGGTGACGACATAGGCGTCGCGGAAGGCGCGCCGGGCGGAGACGGGTGCCGCGGCCCCGTCCTCCACCGGCGCGCGCCACAGGCGCACGCCCAGCCACACGAGATACGCCGCGCCGGCGAATTTCAGCACGGTGAACAGCGTGGCGGATGCCGCGAGCAGCGCGCCGAGGCCGGCCAGCGACAGCGTCATCGCCGTCAGGTCGCCGAGCGCGACCCCGGCCACGAGCGGCAGCGCCGCCCGCCGCCCCGCGCCCAGCGACTGGCCGATCACCAGCAGGATGGTCGGCCCCGGGATCGCCAGCAGCACCGCGGTCGCGGCGAGGAAGGCAAACCAGGTCTCGACCGCCACGGCGCTATTCCGCCGCGCGCGCCGTCGCTGCGTTCGCCGCGTCCAGCGCCTGGCTGAGGTCGTCGATGATGTCCGCGACATCCTCGAGCCCGACGGAAAGCCGCACCGTGCCGTCCGCGATGCCGAGCCGCGCGCGTTCCTCCGCGCCCACGCGCATATGCGTCGTGGTGGCGGGATGCGTCGCGAGCGACTTCGAATCGCCGAGGTTGTTCGAGATGTCGATCAGCCGCAGCGCGTCCATGAAGCGGAAGCAGGCGTCCTTGCCGCCCTTCAGGTCGAAGGTGACGAGCGTGCCGCCGGCCGACATCTGCGCCATGGCCAGGCGCTGCTGCGGATGGTCGGCGCGGAAGGGGTACAGCACGCGCGCGACCTCGGCGCGTTCCGCCAGCATGTCGGCGACCGCGGCGGCGTTGCGGCACATGGCGGGCACGCGCAGGTGCAGCGTCTCGAGCCCCTTGAGGATCACCCAGGCGTTGAAGGGGCTGATGGACGGGCCGGTGTTGCGGATGAAGGGCTGCAGCACGTCCTCGACCCACTTCTTGGATCCCAGCACGCAGCCGCCCAGCACGCGGCCCTGGCCGTCGAAATGCTTGGTCGCGGAATAGACGACAATGTCGGCGCCGAAGGCCATCGGCTTCTGCAGCAGCGGCGTGGCGAAGACGTTGTCCACCACCACCAGCGCGCCCGCCTTGTGGGCGAGGTCGCACACCGCCCTGAGGTCCACGATGTCGAGCATCGGGTTGGACGGCGTCTCCAGCAGCACCATCGTGGTGGGCCGGGACAGCGCCGCTTCCCACTGCGCGAGGTCGCCGCCATCGACGAACTCCGTCGCGATGCCGTAGCGCGGCAGCAGCGTCGAGACGATCCAGTGGCAGGAACCGAACAGGGCGCGGGAGGCGACGACGCGATCACCGGCCTTCAGGTGCGACAGCATCGCGGCATGCACCGCGGCCATGCCCGTGGCGGTGCAGCGGCAGGCCTCCGCCCCTTCGAGCGCGGCGATGCGGGCTTCGAGCATCGCGACGGTCGGGTTGCCGAAGCGGGAATACTGGTAGTGCACCTCGGTGCCGGCGAAGGTCGCCTCGGCCTGGGCGGCGCTGTCGTAGACGAAGCCGGAGGTGAGGAACATCGCCTCCGCCGTCTCGTCGAATCCCGAGCGCATCTGCCCGCCGCGCACGAGCAGCGTGGCGGGGCGGAGCGGGCGGTCGGGGCTGGACTTGGCCATGGGGCGAACCTTCGCGAAACGAAGCGTCCGGCCCCTTCACGGGCGGCGGGCGCGTTCCACCCGCACGGCCGTTTAGCGCGCTTCTTTTCGCATCCCGTGGGATGCGCCCCCGAAGGGAACCTCGCCGCAAGCTGGCCGGACAAATCGCGAGGGGCGTCTCCGCCGGCCCCGTCGTTACGCCGGGCCGGCCCGAGAGGTCAAGCGCCGGTCTTGCCCGCCCCCGTCCGGCCCGACTATACCGAAGGCACGCGGGCGTAGCTCAATGGTAGAGCTCTTGGTTCCCAACCAAGTGACGAGGGTTCGATTCCCTTCGCCCGCTCCACCAGCCCCATCCCCTGTCTCAGCGCGGCGTGGCCGGCGCCGCCGGCGCGTCAGGCGAAGGCGCGATTACCGTCACCGCGCCCGGATTGCCCGCCTCCCGCGCGCGGATGATGCGCTGCTCGAGTTCCGTCAGCGTGCCGCGGCGTTCCGTCAGCCGCGCCTCGGCCGCGGCGATCTGCCCGGCGAGTTCCGCGCGCCGGCGCTCGGCCGTCGCGAGCTCGTTGCGCAGCGCCTCGGTCTGGGCGGCGAGTTCGGCGCGCTGGCGCTCGGCGGCGGCAAGCTGGGCGCGGGCGGCATCGGCCTCGGCCCGCGCGCGCGCCGCGTCCTGCGTCCCGCGCGCGACGGCGTCCTGCGCCTGGCGCTCGGCCGCCGCGGCGGCGGCGCGGCGCTCGGCGACCACGCGCTCGGCGGTCTGCGCTTCCTCCCGCAGCCCGGCGATGCGGCGCTGCTCGGCGTCCGCGGTCTGGCGCAGCTCCGCAAGGCGCTGCTCGGCCTGGGTCACGTTCGCGCGCAATTCGCCGCTGCGCTGCTGCAGCCCGCGCAGTTCCGCCGCCACCTGGTCGCGCGACGCGGTCAGGCGCGCCACCTCGCCATCGAGGCTCGTCACCGCCTGCCGCCGCGCCGTCGCCTCGGCCTCGGCGCGCGTGACCGCGTCGCGGGCGGAAGCGAGCCGCGTCTCGGTCTCCCGCAGCCGGCCTTCCTGGGCCGTCTGCTGGGCGCGGATATCAGCCAGGCGCCGTTCCTCCGCCGTGCTGCGGGCGTTGAGTTCGGCGAGCCGCCGTTCCGTCGCGGCGGCCTCGGCGCGCAGCGCCTCGCCGCGCCGCTGTTCCTCGCCCGCGCGGGCGCCGAGGCTGGCCACGCGGCCTTCCGCCGCGCTCGCCTCGGCCCGCAGCGCGGTCAGCCGGCGTTCCTCGGTGTTGGTCTGGTCGCGCAGGCCGGCCAGGCGCCGTTCCGATTCGGCCGCCGCCGCGCGGCGGCTTTCCACCACGCCCTGGGCCTGCGCGCTGTCCTGCTGCAGCGCGGCGAGGCGCCGTTCCTCCTCGGCCACCCGGCGGGCGAGCTGCGCCGCTTCCTCCTCCGCCGCCGAGCGGCCGGACCGAGCGGTGCCGAGGTCCGCCCGCGCGCGCACCAGCTGCCGCTCGATCGCCGCGAGGTCGCCGCGCGCGCGGCGCTCGGCGGCCAGCGTGCGTTCCAGGTCGGCCACCTGGGTCGTCAGTTCGCGCGTGCGGGTCTGGGCGGCGCCGAGGTCGCGTTCCAGCCCAGCCACCCTCTGCTGCTCCATCGTCGTGGGGCCGCAGGCGGGCAGGATGGCGACGGTCGCGAGAAGGGCGAGGCGGGCGAGGCGTGGCATCATCGACGTCTCCCGGCAGCCGCGCCTTGGGGGGAGGAAAGGCGGCGCTGGATGCCCTGGCGAAGGTGGCGGGCAAGGGGGCCGCGAGTCCACCCCCCATCGGTTGCATTGCGGAAGGATCGGCGCGGGGCGGACGCGCCGCGCTGCGTCCGCCCCGCGGCCGGCGTCAGATCCGCTTGGCGGCCGCGACGGCGGCGGCGGACCCGCTGCCCACCACCCAGGCCCAGGCGCGCAACAGCGGGCCATAGGCCGGGCCCTCGCCGGCCTCCCGCGCCTCGTCGCGATGATGGACCTCCTCCTCCCGGCACCTTTCCAGCAGGGCGTGGATCTCGGGGAGGATGCCCTCGCGCTCGAGTCGCTCGGTCTGGGCGCGGTAATGGTGGTCGACGAAGGTCTCGACCGCGTCGACGGTAGCGAAGACCGCGCGCGGGCCGAACAGCGCGGGCAGCGCGCCGGTCAGCCAGCCGGCGACGCGCCAGATCGGCAGCAGGCGGCTGTGCTCGGCGGGCGGCAGCAGGCCGTTCAGCAGGTCGAGATGCCCCTGCTCCGTCTCCCGGTGGCGGGTGGCGAAGTCGCGCACGGCGGGGTCGCGGCTGAAGGCGAGGATGCCGTCGTAGATGCGGACCGCGCCGGTCTCCCCGGCATGGTCGGAGCGGAGTTCGTCGACCAGCCAGGCGGGCCAGGCGGCGGGGATGGTCTCGGCGGTGGTGGTGCTCATGTGTCCGCACATGGCGCCGCGGCGGCGGCGGTCAATCCGGCCCCTGGTCCAGCCCGGCGCGCAGCGCGCCGTCGGGGTCGGGCACCAGCCCCTCGCGCAGGAACAGGTCGAGCAGCACGAGGTTGACGTTGAACTTCACCGAATCGGTCGCGCGCACCGTCTCGACCACCCGCGCGGCGGGCCAGAGCTCGAAGCGCTCCACCTCGTCGTCGCCGGGGCGGGGGATGACGCCCTCGGGGATGTCGAGGTCGTAGCAGTGCAGCACGTCGCGCCGCAGCCCTTCCTCGTTGCGCATGACGTAGGAGACGCGGCCCGCGGGGCGCGCGGCGGCGGCCAGCATGGGCGGCAGGCAGGCTTCCTCCGCCGCTTCCTTCACCAGGCATTCCTCGGGCGACAGCCCGGCCGGGATGCCGCCGGCGACGATGTTGTCGAGCTGGCCCGGTGCCACTGCCTTGTCGCGCGAGCGCACGCCCACCCAGATGTGCAGCCCGTCGGCGCGGCGCACCAGGCCGTTCACGTGCACGCCCTGGGACATGATGCCGAAGGCCGGCAGGGCGCCGCGGTCGATGGCGGCGAGCGCGGGGCCGCCGCTCGTCTCCCGCACATCGAACAATTCGCGCCGGATGCGCAGGAAGCCGCCGGCGACGAGCGCGGGCAGCGCCTGGGCCAGCGCCTCGCTGCGCTGCCCCGGCGTACGCAGCCGCGCGGCCAGCGCGACGCCATCCGCGTCGAAATGGAAGTCGCGCGGGCGGAAGGTCAGCGCCTGGGCGAGGTCGGGCGAGACCCAGCCGACCTGCGCCGCGCCGACGCGGAAGGCGATCAGCCCGGCGGGGGAGGCGATGTTGTTGCAAGCCGCGATGTGGCGGGCGAAGGCGGGATCCGGCATGGGCGAGGGCTTAGAGCAGATCGCCCGTGGCTGGAATCACCTCGTGTGCGGGAGGATGCGCGCAGGACGATGCCGGCGCGGGCAGCGCCGTCAGGCCGGTTCGCCTTCCACCGGCAGGGCGCCGCAGGCGCGCATGAAGACCAGCACGTCATGCGCGGCGCGCTTCACGCCATCCGCATCCGTGCCCTTGGCGACCACCGCGACGCCGCCGCCGCCCGCCCGGTAGTAGGGGTAGGAGCCGATGTCGATTTCCGGATAGCGGCCCTGGATGTCGGCGAGCCCGTCCGCGATGCGTCCTTCCATGAGCCCGTTCGCGTGCACGGCGGCGGAGACGACCGGCGCGCCGCCCTTCAGCGTCGGGGCCAGCGCCTCGAACATCGCCTGCATGATGCGCGGCACGCCGGCGAGCACATGGACGTTGCCGACCGTGAAGCCCGGCGCGATGGACACGACGTTGTCGATCAGTTCCGCGCCGCGCGGCATGGTCGCCATGCGCTGGCGCGCGGCGTTGAAATCCCCGGGCGGGTCCTGGCGGGCGTAGTGCGTCTCGAGCCGCCGCCACGCCTCGGGCTGCGGTTCCCAGGGCACGCCGAAGGCCTCGGCGACGCATTCGCTGGTGATGTCGTCATGCGTCGGGCCGATGCCGCCGGTGGTGAAGACGTGGTCGAACTTGGCCCGCACCTCGTTGATCGTGGCGACGATGGTGGCGCGGATATCGGGGATGACGCGCGCTTCGCGCAGCGGGATGCCGATCTCGCCGAGGCGCGTGGCGAGGAACTTCAGGTTGGCGTCCTGGGTGCGGCCCGAGAGCACCTCGTTGCCGATGATCAGCAGGCAGGCGGTCGGGTTGCTCATGACGAATCCTCCGGCCGCGAGGATAGGCGGTTGGCGCGCGGCGGGAAAAGGCGGAACGAGGCCGAATCCACTCCGTGCCCGCCAACAGGCCCCGCGCCAAGCGGATCGAGGCCCTGCCTCGATCCGGGAGGGCGAAGCCCGACCGCGCCCAGACCATCACCCCCGCCCGGCGCGACGGTTCGCGGCGCGAAAGCCAAGCCGCCGGATGGCGGCGCCGGCGCCTGAGGCACACAAACACACCGGATCGAGGCACCGCCTCGATCCGCGAGCGCGAAGCGCGAACGCGCCCAGACCATCACTCCCGCCAGGCGCGACAGTTCACGGCGCGCAAGCCAAGCCGCCGGACGGCGGCGCCGGCGCCTGAGGCACACAAACACACCGGATCGAGGCCCCGCCTCGATCCGCGAGCGCGAAGCGCGAACGCGCCCAGCCTGTCAGCCGCGCCCGGCGCGCCCGTCCACGGCGCGCAAGCCAAGCGCGCGCATGCGCGCGCCGGCGATTGAGGTCCTACAAAAAGTCTCTCAACAACGCCACCAGCGGCACATCCGCCGGCGGCATCGCATAGTCCGCCAGCCGCTGCGGCCGCACCCAGGCCAGCGCCTGCCCTTCCAGCGCCGTCACCGCCCCCTGCCAGCGGCGGCAGAGGAACAGCGGCATCAGCAGGTGGAAGGACTCGTAGCCATGCGAGGCGAAGGCGAAGGGCGCGAGGCAGGCCTCGGTCACGTCGATGCCGAGTTCTTCCTTCAACTCGCGGATCAGCGCGCGCTCCGGCGTCTCCCCCGGCCGCACCTTGCCGCCGGGGAATTCCCACAGGCCGGCGAGCGGCTTGCCCTCCGGCCGGCGCGCCAGCAGCACGCGGTTGTCGGGGTCGATCAGCCCGACCGCGGCGACCAGGAGAATCGGCTTGCCGCCTTCCACCGGCGGTTCCGCCGGCGCGGGCGCGGCGGCCGTCGCCGACGGGGCGATGTCGCCGCGCCCGGCCTCGAACAGCAGCACCGGCATGGCGCCGCCGCGGGAGAGGAAGTCGCGCTCCCCCTCCCCCACCGGGCGGAAGCCGATGCGGCGCAGCACGGCGGCGGAGCGCGCGTTGTCGGTCAGCGCGCTCGCCGTCAGCCGGTCGATGGCGAGGTTCGCCAGCGCCCAGCGCGCGAGCCGCCCCGCCGCTTCCGGCGCGATGCCCTGCCCCCAGTGGCGCCGCCCGACCCAGTAGCCGAGCTCTGCGCTGCGCGCCGCGCGGTCGAGCGTCAGCCCGACGCAGCCGAGCAGCGCGCCGCCTTCCTCCTCGCTCCGCGCGATCGCCAGGTGATAGGCCTCGCCTTCCGCCAGGCGCTCGGCGGTCGAGCCGATCCATTCGTCGGCGAGGTCGCGCGGATAGGGGAAGGGCACGCGGGCGAGCGTCTTCGCCACCTCCCAGTCGTTCACCAGGCGGTGCAGCTCGGCGGCATCCTCGGCGCGCAGCGGGCGCAGCAGGAAGCGGCCGGTGGGCAGCGGCGCGAAGGGCGGGATGGAGTCGGGCATGTGGTGGCCAGGAACGGCGAGCCCGGCCGCCGCGTCAAGGCTTGCGGGCGACCATCAGCACGAACATCGGCGCCGGATCGCGCGGGAAGGGCAGCAGCGCCGCGGCGATGCGCGCGCCGACCGCGGCGGCGGCGAGCGACACGTGCCAGCCGTAGCGATGCGCGAAATAGGGTCCTTCCGCCCGCGCCTTGACCGGCGCGAGCCGCCCCATCCAGTGGATCAGCGGCTGGGCGGCGACGGGCGGCAGGGCGCGCATCTCCTCCACCGCCCAGCCGCAGCGCGCGGCGAGTGCGGCCATCGCGCCCTCGTTCCACCAGGACAGGTGATGCGGCGGGGCGTTGAGGACGAAGTTCGGGATCGCCGTCATGGCCGAGGGCCAGGTCGGCGCGCCGAGCATCACCAGCCCGCCCGGCCGCACGCAGCGCGCCATGTCGCGCGCCATGGCGAGCGGATCCGCGACATGCTCGATGACCTGGAAGGCGCAGGCGGCGTCGTAGGCCTCCGGATGCCGCGCGGCGTGGCCGGCGAGGGGTTCGGCGACGACCGGGGCCCCCGTCGCCGCATGGGCGGAAGGGTTCGGGTCGAGCCCGAGATAGCGCGCGCCGGGGATCAGCCGCGCGAAGGCGCCCGCGCCCGCGCCGACCTCCAGCACCGCGTCGCCGGCGCGGATGCGCGCGGCCGCGTGCGGGTATTCGGCACGGTCGCGCCCGGCCCGGCGCAGCCGCCCGCCGGCATCGAGCCGCGCGTAGAGGCTTTCGTAGAAGGCGCCGTCGCCTTCCGCCGCCGGGGCGAAGAACACCAGCCCGCAGGGCGCGCGCCACAGCCCGGTGCGCCCGGGCGGCAGGGGTGTCGGATCCACGCCGAAGGAACGACGCCAGAGGCCGCGCAGCAGGCCGTTGGGGATTTCCTGCACCAGCGCCGCCGCCGCCCCGGTGATCGGGCAGGTGGCGCGCGTCACGCCGTCGCGCCGTGCCGATGGCGGCGCAGCACGCGCACCTGGTCGGGGCCGCGCACCTCGTATTCCACGTGTCGCCAGCGGATGACGCGCGTGCGCGCGCTGGTCGCGAACAGCAGCAGCACGAGCGGGGCGGTGAACGGCACGGCGGCGCCGGCCAGAAGCTGCGCGAGCCGCGCGCCAGGCCCTTCGCGGATGCCCACGGCGCGCGTCACATGGTCCTGCAGCGCCGCGCGGGCCAGGCCGAGTGCTGCGACCGGCGCCAGCCAGGCGAGCGCCGCCGCGTCGCCGGCCAGCGCCATGGCGAGCAGGAGGACCGCCGCGGCCTCCATCGCCAGGATGGTGCCGAGCAGCCACCACAGCCGCGGCACGTAGACGCGCACGATCTGCAATTGCCGGCGCTTGAAGGCGATCGCCTCCCGGTCGCCGCCCTCGGGCGGGGTCGGCACCAGCACGGCGCGGCGCGTCAGCACGCGCAGGTGCAGGGCGCGGGCGCGGCGGCTGATCGCGCCATCCGTCGAGAAGGTCCGCGCCAGGGCGCCTTCCAGGTTCATGCGCGCGATCGCGGCGCGGGAGAGTGCCACGGACCCGCCCCAGACGAGCCCCGAGGCGACGAAGCGCGGCCCGAGCGCCAGCGCGCGGTCGAGCCATGCGACGAGGTGCCGCGCCGGCCCCGCGCCGTCCAGCGCGTGCCAGCGATAGCCCGTCACCACCTCCGCCGTGCCGTTCAGCGCGGGGGTGGCGAGCCAGGAGAGCCATCGGTCCTGCGGCAGGATGTCGGCGTCGAGCAGCACCAGCGCGTCGTCCTGGTCGTCGACCAGCCGCAGCCCGGCGATCATGTTCGTCGCCTTCTGGCTGCGCCGGTCATCGAGCCCGGCGACGACGATCTCGACCGGGAAGGGCAGCGCGGGGGCGAGTTCGCGCAGTTGCGCGAAGGCGGGGTCGGCTTCCGATTCGACGGCGGCGATCAGCCGGCGCGGCCGCAGCGTCTGCCGCGCCAGCGCGGCGAACAGCGGCGGCAGGCCATCGGTGCGGCCGGTGACGGCGAGCAGCAGCGAGACGCGCCCCTCCGCCGCGACGGCCGGGGCGCGGAAATGGCGCAGGAACCACAGCACGCCGGCGAGCCAGGCGAGGCCCGCGAGCAGGGCGATGATGCCGGGAAGCGCGGCAGGCATGGGGCGGCGGGGTCCGGGTCCGTCGTTGCGGATCCGGCATAACACACCACCCCGGTCAGGTCAGGACCGATACGACCCGTTGATGTCGATGTACGCCCGCGTCACGGGCCATCCGGAATCCGGCCTCCCGCGATGACGGACGAGGCTCCGACGCCTATCCTGGGGTGAGAATGACCGCCCTGCTCCTCCACATCCCCCACGCCTCCAGGAGCATCCCGGACGAGGAGCGCCACCGCTACCTTCCAGACGACCGCCGGCTCGCCGAGGAACTCCTGCGCATGACCGATGCGTGGACCGAGGAACTCGTCGCGGGCATCGCCATCCCGGCGACGCGCATCGTCTTCCCTGTCAGCCGGCTTGTCGTGGATCCCGAGCGCTTCCACGACGACAGGGACGAGCCGATGGCCGGCAAGGGCATGGGGGCGATGTACACCCGGCTCTCGACGGGCGAGCCGCTGCGCCACGCCGATCCGGAGCATCGCGCCGCCCTGATGGACCGCTGGTACTGGCCGCACCACGCCCGGCTCACGGAGGCCGTAGATGCCGCCTTGGCGGCCTATGGGCGCTGCCTGATCATCGATGTCCACTCGTTCTCGTCGGTCCCCCTGCCCCACGAGCCGGACCAGGATCCGGCGAGGCCCGAGATCTGCATCGGCACCGACCTGTTCCACTCGCCCTTCGAGGACAATCGGGACGTGGTGGATATCGTCACCGCGCAAGACTTCGCGACGGTCGCGCTGAACAGGCCCTTCAGCGGCAGCATCGTGCCCGCGAAGCATTGGAACACGACCCGCGCGGTACGGTCCGTGATGATCGAGGTTCGCCGGGACCTCTACATGGACCAGCGGTCCGGGCAGCGACGGCACGACTTCGACAGCGTGGCCAGCCGCGTCGCGCGACTGGTCGAACGCCTTCACGAAGCGTGGGCGCGGGCACCGGCCTGACCGCGCGCGCACGCCTGCGGACGGTCGGCTACCGCCCCACACCCGCGGCTTCGCGGTCCCGGGCATCGCCCCTGGCACGAAGGCGGCGGCATCGACGGCAGTGAGGCTCGGAGCCCTCGGCCTGGCACATCCCGTCCGGCACGACGATCATTGCGACGGGTCGCGCCGGACTGGCGCCGCGATGCGCCTGCGTCCCGGCTCACACGCGCCACGAGAATGCTTCGGTCCTCGCGCGCTTGGATAGGCTAACGGGACCGCCCCCGTCAGGACCGATACGACCCGTTGATGTCGATGTACCCGTGCGTCAGGTCGCAGGTCCACACGGTGGACTTGCCGCGGCCCAGGCCGATGTCGACGGTGATCTCGACTTCCCGCCCCTTCATGTGGGCGACGACGGGCGTCTCGTCATAGCCGTCGACCACGCCGCCCTCGCGCGCCATCCAGGTGCCGCCGACGGCGATGGACAGCCTGTCGCGGTCGGCCGGCTCGCCGGACTTGCCGACGGCCATGACGATGCGGCCCCAATTCGCGTCCTCCCCCGCAATCGCGGTCTTCACCAGCGGGGAATTGGCGATCGACATGGCGATGCGGTGGGCGGATCGCGCCGTGGTCGCGCCGGTCACGTCGATGCGGATCAGCTTCTGCGCGCCCTCGCCATCGCGCGCGACCATCAGGGCGAGGTCCATCAGCACCTCGTTCAGCGCGCGGGCGAAGTCCTTCAGCACCGGCCCGCCTTCGGCCGGCACGCGCGGATGCTTCGCCGCACCGGTCGCGAACAGCATGACGGTGTCGGAGGTGGAGGTGTCGGAATCCACCGTGATGCAGTTGAAGGACCGGTCGCAGCCCTTCTTCAGCAGCGCCTGCAGCGCGGCGGCCGGGATCTTAGCGTCGGTGGCGAGGAAGGAGAGCATCGTCGCCATGTCGGGGGCGATCATCCCCGACCCCTTGGCGATGCCCGCGATGGTCACCGTCGCGTCGCCGATCCGCGCCGTGCGCGTCGCCGCCTTGGGGAAGGTGTCGGTGGTCATGATCGCCTTCGCCGCGGGGGCGAAGCCGGCCTCGGTGGTGGCGCCGAACACCTTGGGCAAGGCGCCGACCAGCTTCTCGGTCGGCAGCCTTTCGCCGATCACGCCGGTGGAGGCGAGGAACACCTCGCGCGGCTTGCAGCCCAGGATGCGCGCGGCCTCGGCCGCCGTGCGCTCGCAGGTCTCCCGCCCCGCCTTGCCGGTGAAGACGTTCGAATTGCCCGAGGTGACGACGAGGCCGCGCGCCTTGCCGCCCTTGAGCGCGGCGCGGGACCATTCGACCGGCGCGCCGGGGCAGCGGTTCTTGGTGAAGACACCCGCGGCGGTGGTGCCGGCCGGGAAGGCCATCACCATCACATCCTCCCGCGCGCGGTAGCGGATCTCGGCCATGCCGGTCGCGACGCGCACGCCCGGGACGGGCGGCATCTCGGGCAGCGGCAAAGCGAGGGGCGAGACGGGATGGGCCTGGCCGGCCATGGGCGTTTCCTCTTGCTTGTGGTCGAAGAAGGGGTCAACGGCGGATCGGCGCGGCACCCGGGCGGGCGGGGGCGGCGGGGGCGGGCGGCTCGGCCGCGTCGGTCGGGCGCGGGGCCGATCCGTCGAGGTTGAAGCGTTCCACCCGCGCGGCGGTCCGCGCGCGCTCGACGGCGGCCTGCACCTCGGCTTCCAGCAATTGCTGGCGGATGGCCTGGGAGACCTCCTCGAAGGGCGGCGGGGCGGACCGGCGGCGCTCCTCCACCTTGATCACGTGCCAGCCGAAGGGGGAGCGGACCGGGTTCTCGCTGACCTGGCCGGCCTGCAGGGCGAAGGCGGCCTCGGCGAATTCGGGCACCATGTCGCCGCGGCGGAAGAAGCCGAGGTCCCCGCCCTCCCGTGACCCGGGGCCGGTCGAGCGCCGCTGCGCCACCGCCATGAAGTCGGCGCCGCCGCGGATCTCGGCGAGCGCGGCGCGGGCCTCGGTTTCCGTGGGCACGAGGATGTGGCGGGCGCGCACCTCCTCCTCCGCCGGGCGGGCCGCGATCTCGCGGTCGTAGCGGGCGCGGATCGCCTCGTCGGTGACGCGCGTCGCGATCTCCCGGCTCAGCCAGGCCTGCTGGAGCTCCTGCTCCTCGGCGCGGCGGATGCGCGCGCGCACCTCCTCCTCCCGGTCCAGCCCGGCGCGGCGGGCGGCGGCGGTCACGGCGCGGCCGGCGATCATCTGGTCGAGCAACAGGGGATAGAGCATCTGCGGCGGCGCGCCGCGCACTTCCTCGGGCAGGTCCCGTGCCGCGGCGGCGAGGTCCGACAGCAGGATGGGTTCCCCATCCACCCGGGCCACCACCGGGTCCCCCGGCGGGGTGGCCGGGGTGGGCTGGGCCAGGGCCAGGCCCGGCAGGCCGGCGGCCAGCGCCAGGGCGAGGCCCGCGCGGAGCATGAAGGCGGGGCGGGGGCGCAGGGTCATGGGCTCTCGGATCCGGGAATGGCCGGAACATGGCCGAAGCCTCATGGGGCGACAAGGCGCGGAACGTTGACCCGCCCTGCCCGGCCGCCTATCTCTGCCGGGGCCGCGCCGCGACCCGTCCCGTACCGGCAACGGTTGGACGGCGCGGCGCGTTCCGCGAGCGCCCGCGGCAGGATCCGGCGGGCGCGGGAGACCGACACCCCCGATGTTCGCCCGACTTGCCGCCGCCCTTTTCGGCACCTCCAACGACCGCGCCCTCAAGCGCTACCAGTCCCGCGTGCCCGCGATCAACGCGCTCGAGCCGAAGATGCAGGCGCTGTCGGACGAGGCGCTGGCCGGCCAGACCGCGCTGTTCCGCGAAAGGCTGGCGAAGGGGGAAACCCTCGACGCCCTGCTGCCGGAAGCCTTCGCGACGGTGCGCGAAGCCGCCCGCCGCGTGCTCGGCCTGCGCCATTTCGACGTGCAGATGATCGGCGGCATGGTGCTGCACGAGGGCAAGATCGCCGAGATGAAGACCGGCGAGGGCAAGACGCTGGTCGCGACCCTGCCGGTCTACCTCAACGCGCTGCCGGCCAAGGGCGTGCACGTCGTCACGGTGAACGACTACCTCGCCCGCCGCGACGCGGAATGGATGGGGCGGATCTACCGCTTCCTCGGCCTGACGGTCGGCGTGATCGTGCACGGGTTGACCGACGACGAGCGCCGCGCGGCCTATGCCTGCGACGTCACCTACGGCACCAACAACGAGTACGGCTTCGACTACCTGCGCGACAACATGAAGTACTCGCTGGCCGAGATGGTGCAGCGCGACTTCGCCTACGCCATCGTCGACGAGGTCGACAGCATCCTGGTGGACGAGGCGCGCACGCCGCTCATCATCTCAGGCCCCTCCGAGGATTCCTCGGACCTCTACCGCACCGTGAACGAGGTGGTGAAGGAGCTGGTGAAGGACGAGACGACCTTCGAGAAGGACGAGAAGCAGCGCACCGTCACCCTGACCGAGGAAGGGAGCGAGCGCGTCGAGCAGATGCTCAAGGACGCCGGCCTCGTCACGGAAGGCGACCTGTACGACATCGGCAACGTGACGGTGGTGCACCACCTGAACCAGTCGGTGCGCGCGCACACGCTGTTCAGGCGCGACGTCGAATACGTCGTGCGGCAGGACAAGATCGTCATCATCGACGAGTTCACCGGCCGCATGATGGAAGGCCGGCGCTACTCGGACGGGCTGCACCAGGCGCTGGAGGCGAAGGAGTACGTCACCGTCCAGCCGGAGAACCAGACGCTCGCCTCCATCACCTTCCAGAACTATTTCCGGCTCTATCCCAAGCTGTCGGGCATGACCGGCACGGCCTCGACCGAGGCCGACGAGTTCGCCGAGATCTACAAGCTCGAGGTGGTGGAGATCCCGACCAACGTGCCGGTGGCGCGCGAGGACAGCGACGACGAGGTCTACCGGTCCGCGGCCGAGAAGTACGAGGCGGTGGCCGCGCTGATCGCCGAGGCGCGCGACCGCGGCCAGCCCGTGCTGGTCGGCACCACGAGCATCGAGAAGTCGGAGCTGATCTCCGCGCTGCTCAAGAAGAAGAACGTCCCGCACCAGGTGCTCAACGCCCGCTACCACGAACAGGAAGCCGGCATCGTCGCCCAGGCCGGCCGGCCGGGCGCGGTGACCATCGCGACCAACATGGCCGGCCGCGGCACCGACATCCAGCTGGGCGGCAACTACGAGATGCTGGCCCGCCACGAGGTCGGCACGAACGAAGGCGAGGCCTACGAGGCCGCGGTCGCCAAGCACAAGGCCGAGGTCGAGGCGGTGCGCCCGGCGGTGAAGGCGGCCGGCGGCCTCTTCGTCATCGGCACCGAGCGGCACGAGAGCCGGCGCATCGACAACCAGCTGCGCGGCCGCTCCGGCCGCCAGGGGGATCCGGGCGCGTCGCGCTTCTTCCTCTCCCTCGAAGACGACCTGATGCGCATCTTCGGGTCGGACCGCATGGGCGGGATGCTGACCAAGCTCGGCCTGAAGGACGGGGAGGCGATCGTCCACCCCTGGATCAACAAGGCGCTCGAGAAGGCGCAGAAGAAGGTCGAGGCGCGCAACTTCGACATGCGCAAGAACCTTCTCAAGTACGACGACGTCATGAACGACCAGCGGCGGGAGGTGTATGCCCAGCGCCGCGCCTTCATGATGGCCGACGAGGTCGCCGAGACGATCCAGGAGATGCGCCGCGAGACGATCGGCGACATCGTCGCCCGCTGCATCCCCGAGAACGCCTATCCCGAGCAATGGGACCTCGAGACCCTGCAGCGCCAGGTGCAGGACGTCCTCAACCTCGACGTCCCCGTCGCCGAATGGGCGAAGGAGGAAGGGATCGACGACGAGGCGGTGCGCGAGCGGCTCGAGGAAGCGGCCGACCGTTCCTACGCCGCGCGCGCGGCCAATGTCGGCCCGGACATCATGCGGCAGGTCGAGAAGTCCCTGCTGCTGCAGGTCTTCGACCAGGTGTGGAAGGAACACCTGCTGGCGCTCGACCACCTGCGCCAGGGCATCGGGCTGCGCGCCTATGGCCAGCGCGACCCGCTGAACGAGTACAAGTCGGAAGCCTTCGCGCTGTTCAACGGCATGCTGTCCGACCTGCGGGAACGCGTGACGTCCCTGCTGCTGCGGATCGAACTGCGCCCCGAGACGCCGCTGCCCTCCCCCGAGGGCATCGGCTTCCTCGACATGCGCCACCCGGACCCGGCCATGGCGGCCGCGGAGCTGGAAATGGCCAATGGCGGCACCGGCTACGAGCCCGTGCCCATGGCCATCGGCACCGCGGCGCCGCGGCCGATCGCGCAGGGGGTGGATCCGAACGACCCGTCCACCTGGCACCGCACGCCGCGCAACGCGCCCTGCCCCTGCGGGTCGGGCAAGAAGTTCAAGGCCTGCCACGGGCGGACGCTGTAGCGCCCGTCCGCCCGCGGCGGCGCTTCAGGCCACTGGCTGCACGGATCCGTCGAGGTCCATGATGCCCGCGGTGACCGCGAGCGCGGGCTGCCGGCGCGCAGCCTCGGCGCGGAAGGCACGCAGCGCCTCGCCATGCGACAGCGTCTCGGCCTGCCGCGTCGCGACGGCCGCGTCGCCCAGGGCGATCTTCGCCGCGCCGCAATCCCGGTGCGTCAGGGCGACGACGCGCGTGATGCTGTGCAGCTGCACCGAGACCGCCAGGTTCTCCCAGAAGGCCGCGTGCCAGGCGGCGAAGCGCGGATGCACCGCGCCGATCGGCCCGCCGGCCACGACGAACTGGCTGTACTTGTCGCGCATGCCCTGGGAGGCCATGAAGAACAGCCCGTGGGTCGTGAAGCGCGGGTCGATGCAGTTCAGCAGCATGGCATCGTAGGTCCCGCTCGCCGCGCCGGCGCCACGGGGCAGCGCGGTCGCGCCGAGCGCCGCGGCGGCAAGGCCGAGCAGGGCCCGCCGGCCGGGCGGGGCGCAGCCGCAGTCGCGGTGGTGTACCGGATGTGGGGGAACGGATGTGCAGTCGAACATGAGCGTTCTCCGATCAGGCTTCGGTCCGACGCCATGCGATCCCGGGATGGGATCCGCCGGTCCCCTAACGGAACGCAATCGACACGGAATGGCATCCCCTGCCAAACGACGATTTCTTGTGCGGTTCGCGCGCCTGCCGCGCGGCGCGGCCGCGCTGGTCGCGCTCGCGCTGCTGCCCGCCGCGCCCGCCGCGGCGCATTGGGAATACACGCGCTGGGGCATGAGCGAGGCGCAGGTCGCCACCGCCGGGCGCGGCGCGGTGCGCCCCCTGCCGGCCGGGGAACGCCGCCCGGTGCCGGCGGCGCGCATGGAATACCGCGCGACGGCGGAATTCCGCGCCGCGACGCTCGCGCTGACGGTCGCCTTTGCCTTCGATGGGCGGACGGGGGGGCTTGTCTGCGTCTCCGCGACCGGCGGGGCCGGCCAGGGCGCGGCGCTGCGCGCGCGGCTGGAACGGGCCTTCGGCGCGCCGCAGGAACGGGCCACGGACCCGTCGACGGGCACGACCGTCCTGGGCTGGACGCGGCCGGACGAGATCGACCTTCAGATCGCGGCGAACGGCGCCGTCACGATGCTGCACTGCGCGCGCGGGGTGTGACCCCGCGCGGCGGGTTCAGGCCTCGCCCACGCAATCCAGCATCGACGCCGCCAGCGCCTCGGCCGGCGCCTTGCCGCCCCACAGGACGAACTGGAAGGCGGGGAAGAAGCGCTCGCATTCCGTGATGGCGATGTCGACCATGTCCTCGAGGCTCTCGGCACTCGCCCCGGGCGCGCCGCGCAGCAGCACGGAATGGCGGAAGACGGGGACGCCGTCCTCGGCCTCGATGCCGAAATGGCCGATCCACAGCCGGTCATTGGCCAGCGCCAGCAGCTCGTACAGCTTCTCCCGCCGCTCCGCCGGCACCTTCAGGTCGAAGGTGCAGGTGAAGGACATGGCGCTGATCTCGTGCGACCAGGCGAAGTGCAGCCCGTAGTCGCACCATTTGCCGGGGGCCTCGGCCGCCATCTCCCCGTCCGAACGGCGCTCGAAGGCCCATTCATTGGCGGCGATGATCTGTTCGAGGATGTCCAGCGGGTTCGTGGAACGCTCGCGGTCCATCTGGAGAGAGGCGGACATGCGGCACCTCCTTGCCCGGGGCTGCCGCCCGGCACCCACAAGATATGGGGTGCGAATCGGGCGGCCGGATACGAGGGGCAGATTACGCAGACGCGGAATCGCGTCGCAAGAGTCCAACGGTTGCAATGATTAGTTCAGGTTTCGCGTGAGGATTCCCCGCCAGCCTCAAGCGCGGCAAGCCGGGCTTCCAGCGCGGCGACGCGGTCTTCCAGCGCCTCCGCCTGCTCCCGGGCGCGGCGCGCCACCTCCATCGCCGCGTCCAACTCCTCCCGCTTCACCAGGTCGAAGCGGCGGACCATGGCCTCGGCCTGGGACTTCGCCATGGCCTCGGCCTCGGTCCGCAGGCCCGCGAGCACCGAGAAGGCGCCGCCCGCCACCCCCGCCAGGTCGTCCATGAACTTCGCGCGGCCGGAATCGCCTGCCATAGCCCTGCTCCTTCCCATGCGGCCGGGTTGCCGCGTCGTCCTGGGGGGGCCTATACCGCCGCGCCCCCCCTCTCAAGGCCCCCAAGGGACGCGCTGCGGAACGATCCGGCCATGCACATCGTCACCGGCGGCGCCGGCTTCATCGGATCGAACCTTGTCGCGGCGCTGTGCGCCCGCGGTGAGGAAGTGGTGGTGGTCGACCGCCTTCGCCAGGGCCAGAAGTGGCGCAACCTCGCCAAGCACCCGGTCGCGGCGATCGTGCCGCCGGAGGAACTGCGCGCTTTCCTCGGCCGCCACCCGCCGGTGCGCGCGCTGTTCCACATGGGCGCGATCAGCGCGACGACCGAGACCGACGGCGACCTGGTGGCCGCGACCAACATCGCGCTGCCGCAATACCTGTGGGACTGGTGCGCGGAAGCGCGCGTGCCCTTCATCTACGCCTCCTCCGCCGCGACCTATGGCGACGGGTCCCAGGGCTTCGAGGACGACCTCTCGCCGGCCGGCCTCGCGCGGCTGCGCCCGCTCAACCTCTATGGCTGGTCGAAGCTCGCCTTCGACCGGCGCGTGGCGCAGCTGCTCGCGCTCGGCCGGCCGCGCCCGCCATCCTGGGCGGGGCTGCGCTTCTTCAACGTCTATGGGCCGAACGAGCACCACAAGGGGCGCATGGCCTCGGTCGTGCTGCACAAGTTCAACCAGATCATGCGCGGGGAGGAAGCGACGCTGTTCGCTTCCGACCGCGAGGGCATCGCGGATGGGGAGCAGAAGCGCGACTTCGTCCATGTCGAGGATTGCGTCGCGGCGATGCTGTGGCTGGAGGCGAACCCCGCCGCGTCCGGCCTGTACAACATCGGGTCGGGCCGGGCGCGCAGCTTCCTCGACCTGACGCGCGCGATCTACGCCGCACTCGGCCGCAACGCGGAAATCCGCTTCGTGCCGATGCCCGACGACCTCAAGGGCAAGTACCAGTACTTCACGGAAGCGCGGATGGACCGGCTGCGCGGCGCGGGCTTCGCAAAGCCGCCCGTGGCGCTGGAGGACGGCGTGGCGCGCTACGTCCGGGACGTGCTGCTGCGCGCCGAGGACCCCTTCGCCTGATGATGTTCGCCATCCCCTTCCCGATGATCGACCCGGTGCTGGTCGAGATCGGCCCCTTCGCCATCCGCTGGTACGCGCTGGCCTACATCGCCGGCATCCTGCTGGGCTGGCGGCTGGCGCGCGTGCTGGTGCGGCGGACGCCCGAGGTCGCGACCGCCGAGCAGGTGGACGACTTCGTCACCTGGGTGACGCTCGGCATCATCCTCGGCGGGCGGCTCGGCTACGTGCTGTTCTACCGCCCCGGCTACTACGTGACGGCGCCGTGGGAGGCGCTGTACGTCTGGCAGGGCGGCATGTCCTTCCATGGCGGGGCGCTCGGCGTCATCGTCGCCTGCTGGCTGTTCGCGCGCCGCAACGGGATCGACTGGGTCGCCTTCGCCGACCGGGTGGTCTGCGTCGTGCCGATCGGCCTCTGCCTCGGCCGGCTCGCCAACTTCATCAACGGCGAGCTGTGGGGGCGCGTGTCGGACGTGCCCTGGGCGATGGTCTTCCCGACCGGCGGGCCCGACCCGCGGCATCCCTCCCAGCTCTACCAGGCCTTCCTGGAAGGCGCCTGCCTCTTCGCCCTGCTGATGGTGCTCGCGCGCAGCGAATGGGTGCGGGCGCGGCCGGGCATCCTCTCGGGCGCCTTCCTCGCGGGCTACGGCGTCGCGCGCATCGTCGGAGAGGTCTTCCGCCAGCCGGACGCGCATCTGGGGTTCCTCTTCGCCGGCGCGACGATGGGGCAGTTGCTCTCGGTGCCGATGATCCTGGTCGGCGCCTGGCTGATCCAGCGCGGAAGGGCGCGCCATGTCTGAAGGCCTGCCGCCCGACCATGAGCGCACCTTCTCGCCCGACGACGGCGGGGGGGAACCGGCCGAGCGGCTCGACCGCTTCATGCGCCGCGCCGCCGCCGCCTACTACGCCGGGCGCGAGCCCTTCGGCGCCGGCGGGGACTTCATCACCGCCCCGGAGATGACCCAGGCCTTCGGCGAGATCCTCGGCCTCTGGGCCGCGATCGCCTGGGAAGGGATGGGGCGCCCCGGCCCGGTCGCGCTGGTGGAACTCGGCCCGGGCCGCGGCACGCTGATGGCCGACGCGCTGCGCGCGACGGCCGAGATGGCGCCCGCCTTCCGTGCCGCGCTGCGCGTGCACCTGGTCGAGACATCCCCCCGGCTGCGGCAGGCGCAGGCGGACATGCTCGGCACCGCCGTGGCCGGCTGGCACGACGACATCGCGACGCTGCCGCAGGGCCCGGCGATCATCCTCGCCAACGAGTTCATCGACGCGCTGCCGATCCGCCAGTTCGTCCGCCGCGGCGGCGCCTGGATGGAACGCTTCGTCAGCGCCGGCGCCTTCGAGGAACGCCCCGCCCAGGACGCCCCGCCCCTGCCCGAAACGGCCGAGGAAGGCGCGGTGCAGGAGGTGAACGAGACCGGCCGCGCCATCGCCGCCGCCATCGCCGCGCGCGTCGCGGCCCTTGGGGGCGCGGCGCTGTTCCTCGACTACGGGCCGGAGGAAGGCGGCTTCGGCGACAGCCTGCAGGCGATGACGGCGCAGGGCAGCGCCGATCCGCTCGGCCCCGCCGGGACGGCCGACATCACCGCCCATGTCGATTTCGCCGCGCTGGCCGATGTGGCGCGCAAGGCGGGTGCCGCGGTGCACGGGCCGGTGCCGCAGGGGGTGTTCCTCGCCCGGCTCGGCCTGTTCAGCCGCGCGGCGATCCTCGCGCGGATGGACCCCAGGCGCGCGACGGCGCATCTCGCCGCGGCGCAGCGGCTCGCCGCGCCCGAGCATATGGGGCGGCTGTTCAAGGCGATCTGCTTCACCCATCCGGGCCTGCCGCCCCTGCCCGGCTTCGAGGACCCCTGATGGCCGTCTTCGTCACCGCCGGAACGCTGGCCCGCGCGGGCCTGCCGCATGGCTTCTTCACCCGGCGCGGCGGCGTGTCCTCCGGCGCCTTCGCGGCGCTGAACTGCTCGCTGTCGGGCAAGGACGACGCGGACGCGGTCGCCGAGAACCGGCGCCGCGCGGCGGATGCGCTGGGCGTGCCGGGCGATGCGCTGGCGGCGCTGACGCAGGTGCACGGGCCCGACGTGGCCGTGCTGGACGCCCCCTGGCCGCTGGATGCGCGCCCGAAGGCGGATGCGATGGTCACGCGCCGGCCGGGCGTGGCGCTGGGCATCGTCACGGCCGATTGCGCGCCGGTGCTCTTCGCCGATGCCGGGGCGGGCGTGATCGGCGCGGCGCATGCCGGCTGGCGCGGCGCGGTCGCCGGCGTGCTCGAAGCCACGATCGACGCCATGGTCGCCCTCGGCGCGCGGCGCGCCTCGATCGTGACCGCGGTCGGCCCCTGCATCCGCCAGCCTTCCTATGAGGTCGCGGCCGATCTGCGCGACGCGGTGCTAGCGCGCGATGCAGCCGATGCCCGGTTCTTCGCCCCCGGCCGGCGGGAGGATCGCTGGCAGTTCGACCTGGCGGGCTATTGCGCCGCGCGCCTGTCCGCCGCGTCCGTCGCGGTCGAGGTGACACCGCACGACACGCTGGCGGCCGAGGCCGATTTCTTCAGCCACCGCCGCAACACGCTGGCCGGGGGCGGGCCGATCGGCCACCAGCTCTCGGCCATCGCGTTGCCGGCGTGAACACCCTTGCGCCGGCCGCCCGCCGCGCCACACAAGTGGACATGCCCTACCTGATGATGCTCGGCCTGCTGACGCTGCTCACCTTCCTCGTCACCTGCGCGGCGATGGTCTGAGCATGCGCGCCCTCACCCGCCGCGTCTTCGCGGTCGCCGCGCTGCTGGCGCTGGCCGCCTGCGGCGACCTGCCGCAGCCCTTCCGCGGCAATCCCGGCGGCATGGCCGGCGCGCTGACGGCGCCGCCGGCCTACCGGCTGGCCATTCCCGAACCGGCCGGCGCGCTGCTGCCCGCCGCGCGCGCGGCGGCCTTCGCCGAGGCGCTGTCCGAGACGCTGCTCGCGAACGAGGTGCCGGCGGCCGCGACCGCGCCGCTGCCGCTCGACTGGCGGCTGACGGTCGAGGCATCGCTGCAGGGCAACAGCGTGGTGCCGCGCTACCGCCTGACCGACCCGGACGGCCAGGCGCAGGGCGCGGCCGAGGGCGCGCTCATCCCCGCGCGCGACTGGTCGGTGGCGAGCGCCGACACGCTGCGCGCCGCCGCGCGGGATGCCGCGCCGCGCGTGGCGCAGCTGCTGCTGCGGGCGGAGGCCGCGCGCAAATCCTCCGACCCCGCCGCGCTGTCCGTCGCCGGCCCGCCGCGCATCTTCGTGCCCGAGGTGCGCGGCGCGCCGGGCGACGGCAACCGCGCGCTGACGGTGCGGCTGCGCGAGGCGCTCGCCCAGCAGGGCATGCTGGTGCAGGACGTGACGGAGGGCGCGCGCTTCGCCGTCACCGGCCAGGTGGATGTGGTGAACCAGCCCCGGACGCGCACGCAGCGGATCGAGATCCTGTGGACGGTGTCCCGCCGCGACGGGGAGGATCTGGGCCGCGTGCTGCAGTTGAACGAGGTGCCCGCCGGGGTGCTGGAGCGCTTCTGGGGCGATGTCGCCTATGCCGCGGCGACGGAGGCCGCGGGCGGCGTGCGCACCGTGGTGCAGAACGCCGGCGGCTTCCCGCCGGAACCGGGTGCCGCCCCCGGCGCGCCGCCCCGGCCCGCGGGCCTCGCCCTGCCCCGCGACCCGGACGCGCTGCCGACCCCGACGCCACCCACCGAGTAGGCGCACCCGCGTTTCGGATCGAGGCATAGCCTCGATCCGCGAGCGCGAAGCGCGACCGCGCCCAGCCCGTCAGCCGCCCCCAGCACACCAGCCCCCGGCGCGCAAACCAAGCGCGCGGACGCGCGCGCCGGTGACTGAGGCACAGCAAAACGGATCGAGGCCAAGCCTCGATCCGCGAGCGCGAAGCGCGACCGCGCCCAACCCGCCAGCCGCCCCCAGCACGCCAGCCCCCGGCGCGCAAGCCAAGCGCGCGGACGCGCGCGCCGGCGACTGAGGCACAGCAAAACGGATCAAGGCCAGGCCTCGATCCGCGAGCGCGAAGCGCGACCGCGCCCAACCCGCCAGCCGCCCCCAGCGCACCAGCCCACGGCGCGCAAGCCAAGCGCGCGGACGCGCGCGCCGGCGCCTGAGGTCAACCAAGACTCAATCGTGGCGAAGCGCCTGGATCGGATCCAGCATCGCCGCGCGCCGTGCCGGCCAGAAGCCGAAGAACAGCCCTGTCAGGGCCGAGACGCCGACCGCCAGCAGCACAGCATCCGGCTTCACCAGCACCGGCCAGCCGGCCAGGTCCGCGACCAGGTGCGACAGCATCAGCCCCGCCGCGACGCCCGCCGCGCCACCCAGCATCGCGAGCACTAGCGCCTCGAGCAGAAACTGCGCCAGCACGTCGCGCCGTCGCGCGCCGATGGCGAGCCTGAGGCCGATCTCCCGCGTCCGCTCCGTCACGCTGACCAGCATGATGTTCATCACGCCGATGCCGCCCACCAGCAGCGACACCGCGGCGACCGAGGCGAGCAGCAGCGACAGCGTGCGCGCCGCGGCATCGCGCGTCGCCTGGATGTCGGACAGGTTGCGGATGGACACGCTGTCGGGCTCGTTCGCCGCGATCCGGTGGCGCTGGCGCATCAGGCCGCGGATGTTCTCCTCCGCCTCCCGCATGTCCTCGCCTTCGTGCACCTTGACCGAGATGGTGCCGACCTGCCGGGCATTGGCGCGGGACGCGCCCATCACAGACCGCCGCGCGGTCCAGTAGGGGATGAAGACCGCGTCGTCCTGGTCCTGGCCCATCGGGTTCTGGCCCTTGCGGGCCATGACTCCGATCACCTCGAAGGGCGTTGCGCGGATGCGGATCTCGCGCCCGACGGGGTCCTCCTCGCCGAACAGGTTCTCGGCGACGGTGGCGCCGAGGATGACGACCTTGCGCGCGCCGCCCGCTTCCTCGGCGGTGAACAGGCGGCCGAGATCGGGCACCCATTCATGCGCGACGAAGAAATCCGGATCGGCGGCGATCACCACCGCCTGCCAGTTCTGGTTGCCCGCGACCATCTGGAAGGACTGGCGGATCGAGCCGACCGCGACCTCCACCTGCGGCACCTCGCGCGCGATGGCGACGGCGTCGTCGTAGGAGAGGTTGGACCGCCCGCCGGCGCCGAGCCGCACGCCGCCGACGGTCGACGACCCGCCCCAGATGATCAGCAGGTTGGCGCCGAGCGACTGGATCTGCGCCGTCACCTGCCGCCGCGCCCCTTCGCCCACCGCCACCGTCGCGATCACCGCGGCGACGCCGATGAAGATGCCGAGCGCGGTCAGCACGGAGCGCATCGTGTTCGCGGCCAGCGCCGAAAGCGCGCCGCGCAGCGCCTCCATCAGGTCCATCCCGCCGCGCGTGGCCGGCAGCGGCGGCAGCACGGGCGATGGCGTGCTCGCCGCCGCGGCGTCGCGGGACAGGGCGCCCGGCGCGTTCACGCGGCCTGGTCCTGCGGCGGCAGCGCGGCCAGCATGGCGGCGGCGTCCGCCGCTTCCTGCCGTTCGTCGCCCACCAGCCGCCCGTCGCGGAAGCGCAGCACGCGCGTGGCGAAGCGCGCCACCTCCGCATCGTGGGTGACCATCAGCACGCCCATCCCCGCACGGTTCAGCACCTGCACGATCGAGACGATGGACAGCCCCGTGCGCGTGTCGAGCGCCCCGGTCGGTTCGTCGGCCAGCAGCAGGTCCGGGCTGCCGACGATCGCGCGCGCGATCGCCACGCGCTGCTGCTGCCCGCCCGAGAGTTGCGACGGGCGGTGGCGCAGCCGGTCCCCCAGGCCCACGGCGGCGAGCGCCATCGCCGCGCGGTCCCGCCGCGCGCCGCGGCGCAGCCCGCGATAGACCAGCGGCAATTCGACATTGGCGAGCGCATCGGCGCGCTGGAGCAGGTTGAAGGACTGGAAGACGAAGCCGATGCGCCGGCTGCGCAGTTCCGCCAGACGGTCGGCGGACAGCGCCTCCACTTCCTCCCCCATCAGCCGGTAGCGGCCGCGCGTCGGCCGGTCGAGGCAGCCGATCAGGTTGAGGAAGGTGGACTTGCCCGAGCCCGAGGGCCCCATCGCCGCGACGAATTCCCCCGGCGCGACGGACACGGTCACGTCGGTCAGCGCGCGGACCGTCTCCTCCCCCGCCTGGAAGTGGCGCGTCAGGCCTTCGGTCTCGATCAGCGCCGCCATCAGAACAGCCGCCGCGCCGCGGCGGGGGCGGCCGCCGCGCCGGCGCGCTCCTGCCCGATCACGACGGTCGCGCCCGGTTCGAGCGCCCCGGCGAGGATCTCCGTCACGCTGCCATCGGTGATGCCGGTGCGCACGGGCACGGCGCGCGGCGCGCCGGCGCCATCCTGCACCCAGACCGTGCCGGGCTGGCCGGAGGCGCGCGCGCCGCCGCGCATCGCGGCGAGCTGTGCCCGCTGGTCGGGCGTCAGCACCGCGTTCAGGCGCGAGACAAGCCGCTGCCGCGCCGCCTGCGCCTGCTGGCGCCGCGCATCGGCATCCTGCGGCAGGGCGGCCATGCGTTGCCGCATCTCGGCGCGCGCCGCCTCGATCTCGGCGCGCTGCGCCGCCGTCAGGTCGCCGAGCGCGGCGAGCGCCTGGTCGAGCTGCGCCTGGCCCGGCGCGGCCTGTTCCCCGCCGCCGGCGCCGCCGGCCGCGGCGCCGGGCGGGCGCCAGCGCAGCGCCGCGTTGGGCACGCGCAGCGCCTGGGGCCGTTCCTCGGTGATGATGCGCAGCGTCGCCGTCATCCCCGGCAGCAGCCGGCCCGCCGCGTTGGGTGCCGCGATGACGACGGTGTAGGTGACCACGTTCTGCACCGTGGTCGCGGCGAGGCGGATGTCCTTCACCCGCCCGCGCAGCGTCTCCGACGGGAAGGCGGCGACGGTGAAGGTCACGTCCTGGCCCTGGCGCACGCGGCCGATATCGGCTTCGTCCACCGTGGCGTGCACTTCCATCTCCTCGAGGCTCGCGGCGATCTGGAACAGCACCGGCGCCTGGAAGGACGCGGCGACGGTCTGGCCGATGTCGATGTTGCGGGAGACGACGACGCCGTCGATCGGCGAGCGGATGGTGGCGTTGCGCAGGTCGACCTCCACCTGGCGCAGGATCGCGTCCTTCTGTTCCCGCGCCGCGTCGGCGGCGTCGACCTGCGCGAGCGCGGTGCGCGCGGCCGCGGCGGCGGACATGGCTGCGGCCTCGGCGCGCAGCAGGTCGGCGCGGGCCTGGGCGACGGCGGCGCGGCTGCGCTCGGCGGCGAAGGCGGCGCGCAGCGCGTCGCGTTCGGCGCCGACGCCGCGGGCGCGCAGTTCGGCGGTGCGCGCCGCTTCGCCTTCCGCGTCGCGCACGCTGGCCTCGACGCCGAGCACGGCGGCGCGCGCGGCCTCGATCTGCGCGGCCGATTGCGCTTCGTCGGCGCGGGCGCGTTCGGCCTGGGCGCGGGCGACGGCGACCTGCGCGGCGGCGGCGTGGACATCGGCCTCGGCCGCGGCGCGGCGGGCCTCGATGGTCGCGGTGTCCAGCCGCGCGATCGGCTGGTCCGCCGCGACGCGGGTGTTGAAGTCGGCGAACAATTCGCGGATCTGCCCGGACAGCTGGCTGCCCACCTGCACGAGCGTGACGGGGTTCACCGTGCCCGTCGCGGCGACGACGGCGGTGATGGCGCCGCGATCGGCCTGCGCGGTGCGCAGGCGCGGCAGGGCGCCGTCGGCGCCATTGGCGGCATTGGGCAGCCCCGGCATGCCCGCCCACCACCACCCGGCGGCGAGCACGGCAATAAGGCCCGTCGCGACGAGGGTCTTGCGCATGGGGAACAGTCTAGCGCTTTCCCTGCAACGCGCATGTGTCCGACTTTCACGAAGCGGGACGGGCCGGTAGCCTGCCGGCCGATCCTGGAGGAAGACGCCCATGCGCGTGCTGGTCCTGGGCGCGGGCGCGCTCGGCGGATATTTCGGCGGCAGGCTGGTCGAGGCCGGTTCGGCGGAGGTCGCCTTCCTGGTGCGGCCCGCGCGGCGCGACGCGCTGGCGCGCGACGGCCTGTCCATCGACAGCCCCTTCGGCGCCTGGCGCGGCGCCGTCACGGCCATCACGGCGGAGGAAGCGCGGCCGGGCTGGGACGTGCTCCTGCTCTCCTGCAAGGCCTACGACCTCGATGCCGCCATCGCGGCGATCCGCCCGGCGGTCGATGCGCGCACCGCGATCCTGCCGGTGCTGAACGGGCTGTCGCATCTGGATGCGCTGGACGCCGCCTTCGGGCCGGCGCGCGTGCTGGGGGGGCTGGCGAAGATCCAGGCCTCGCTCGCCCCGGACGGCACGGTGCGGCAGTTCAACGACTGGCGCTGGATCACCTTCGGCGAGCGCGAGGGCGGGATGTCCG
Organism: Roseomonas nitratireducens; assembly: GCF_017813355.1. Classification (GTDB taxonomy): domain Bacteria; phylum Pseudomonadota; class Alphaproteobacteria; order Acetobacterales; family Acetobacteraceae; genus Neoroseomonas; species Neoroseomonas nitratireducens. The sequence continues at coordinate 438,642 of NZ_JAGIYZ010000001.1, read as the reverse complement.
ACCGCGCGCGCACGATCGAGGCCGCCTTCGCGCCCGCGAAGGGCGTCGTCGCCACCGCGGTGCCGGACGTGATGATGCGGATGTGGGAGAAGATCGTGCATCTGTGCACCGCCGCGATCGGCACGGTGCTGATGCGCGCCAATGTGGGCGAGATCGCGCGCGCCGGCGGCACGCCCTTCCTGCACCGGATGCTCGATCGCAACGCGGCGATCGCCGCGGCGGCCGGCTATCCGATGCGGGAGGCCTTCCTGTCCGAGTTCCGCACGGTCTTCGCCGACACGACGGCCGGCTACAGCACCTCGATGCTGCGCGACCTCGAGGCCGGCGGGCGGACGGAGGCGGACCACATCCTCGGCTTCATGCTCGAGCGCGCACGTGCCGCCGGCGTGCCGGAGGAGATCCACGAGGCCGCGCTGCTGCACGCGCGCGCCTACGACCAGCGGCGCGCCGCAGGGCGCCTCCCAGGCGCGTGAGCAAACCAGGAGGTTGATGCGCAACATCGATGCTTTCGCATATGCATGTAATGCAAGACTTTTGCGTGACGGCTTCGGTAGTCTGGCCACTCACTCGTCGGGTGGCAGGCCATGGACTCGCAGAACGCCGCGCCGCGCTTCGTCGATGACTACCTGCTGTCGCTGCTCGCGCGCGCTTCCTTCGTCGTCTCCTCGGAATTCCACGACCGATTGCGCGCGCGCGGCGTCTCGGTGCCGGTCTGGCGCGTGCTGGCGACGCTGTCCGGCGGGCCGGAGACGGTGACCGCGCTGGCCGAGGCCTGCCTGCTGCAGCAGCCGACCATGACCAAGGTGCTCGACCGGATGGAGCGCGACGGCGTGGTGAAGCGCCAGCAGGATGCGCGCGACCGGCGCCTGGTGCGCGTGCATCTCGCGCCCAAGGGCGAATCGATGCTGGGCGACCTGCTCGTCGCCGCCCGGGCGCATGAGGCCGAGGTGCTGTCGCGCCACCCGGACGCGGCGGCGATCAAGGACCTGCTGCGCGCGCTGATCGCGCGGCAGGGCAGCAAGCGGCGGGGGCGCTGACCTTCGTGCCGCCGATGCATGTGCTGCAGCGGATCGTGCTCGTCCTGATGGTCGTGATGGCGGTGATCCAGGTCGGGATGCTGGTCGCGCGTTGACGCGCGGCGCGCGCGCGGCCAGCGTGCCCGCCGCATTCCAGGGGGCTTCCGCATGAAGGTCGGCGTCATCGGTCTCGGCAGCATGGGCATGGGCGCGGCGCTGAGCCTGCTGCGCGCGGGCCATGAGGTGACGGGCTGCGACATGCGCGACACCGCGCGGGCGGAATTCGCCGCCGCCGGCGGCCAGGTCGCCGCGCGCACCGCCGAGCTGCCGCAGGGGCTGGAGGCGCTGGTCGTGCTGGTGGTCAACGCCCAGCAGACCGAGGCCGCGCTGTTCGGAGAGGGCGGCGCGGCCGAGCGCCTCGCCCCCGGCGCGGTCATCGTCAGTTCCGCCACCATGGGCCCGGACGCGGCGCGCGCGCTGGCGGACAAGGCCGCCGAGCGGCAGTTGCTGTTCCTGGACGCGCCGGTTTCCGGCGGGGCGGTGAAGGCGCGGGAAGGCGCGATGACGGTGATGGCCTCCGGCTCCGCCGCCGCCTTCGGCAAGGCGTCGCCGGTGCTGGACGCGGTCGCGGCGAAGGTGTGGAACCTGGGCGAGGAACCGGGGATCGGCGCGACGGTGAAGGTGGTGCACCAGCTGCTCGCCGGCGTGCACATCGCGGTGGCGGCGGAAGCGATGGCGCTCGGCATCCGCGCCGGCGCCGATCCGCGCCAGCTCTATGACGTGGTCACCAGCGCGGCGGGCAATTCCTGGATGTTCGAGAACCGCATGGCCCGCGTGCTGGAAGGCGACGACGCGCCGCGCAGCGCCGTCGACATCTTCGTCAAGGATCTCGGCCTGGTGGCCGACATGGCGCGGGGGCTGAACTTCCCCGTGCCGCTGGCCTCGACCGCGCAGCAATTGTTCACCGCGGCGCGGGCGATGGGCCAGGGCGGCAAGGATGACGGCTTCGTCATCCGCGTCTGGCAGGCGATGACGGGGATCAAGCTGCCGGGCGAGTGATCACCCCGCCAGCGCCGCCTCCACCGCCGCCGCCACGCGGAACAGGTGCGCATCGGCCATGTGCGCGCCGGTCAGCATCAGTCCGACCGGCGCTTCCCCTTCCGCCTGGCAGGGGATGCTGATCGAGCAGCGGTCGAGGAAGTTGCCGACGCTGGTGTTGCGCAGCAGCGCCATGTTGATGCGGTTGTACGCCGCCTCGTCCTCCACCTCGGCGATGGCGGGCGGGACGATGGGGCAGGTCGGGCAGACCACCGCGTCGAAGGGGTCGGTGCGGCCGGCCGCGGCGGCGATGATGCGGGCGCGCGCCTGGACCAGTTCCACATAGTCGGCGGCGGTCATGCGTTCGCCGCGCTGGATGCGCTTGAGGATGCGTGGGTCGTAGGTGTCGGCCTTCGCCGCGATCAGCCAGCGATGCCAGGACCAGGCCTCGCTCGCCGCGAAGCCGCCGGCCGCGTTCACCGCCGGGATCTCGGTGAGCTCCGGCAGGTCGAACTCGATGATCTGCGCGCCCGCGGCCGAAAGCCGCGTGAGGCTGCGACCGAACACCGCCGCGACCGTGCCGTCCATCCCGTCGGTCAGGAAGGTGCCGCGCGGCAGGCCAAGCCGCAGGCCCTTCAGCGGCAGCGGCGCGGGGGCGACCGGATCCTCCTCCCCCGCCATGATCGCGTCCACGATGGCGCAATCGGCCACGCTGCGGGCGAGCGGCCCGGCGGAATCGAGCGAAGGTGCGAGCGGCAGGATGCCCTCGATCGGCACGCGCTTCGCGGTCGGCTTCCAGCCCACCACGCCGCAGAGCGCGGCCGGGATGCGGCAGGACCCGCCCGTGTCGGTGCCGAGGGCCGCGAAGCCCATCCCATCCGCCACCGCGACCCCGGCGCCCGAGGAAGACCCGCCCGGCAGCCGCCCCGTCGCGCGGTCCCAGGGGCTTTTCGGCGTGCCGAAATGCGGGTTCACGCCAAGGCCGGAGAAGGCGAATTCCACCTGGTTGGTGCGGCCGAGGATGACGAAGCCCGCGCGCAGCAGCCGCTGCACCGTGGGCGCGCTGCGCTGCGCCACCGGTGCGCCCTTCAGGGCGACCGAACCGGACGCCGTCGTGAAGCCGGCCTCGTCATAGAGGTCCTTCACGCTGATCGGGATGCCGGCATAGGCCGAGGGCGCGCGGCCGGCGGCGCGCAGCGCGTCCATCGCGGCGGCCGAGGCGCGCGCGCTGTCCGCATGCACGGTGATGAAGGCGCGCGCGCCTTCGCCCGCGGGGTCGGCGATGCGGGCGAGTGCCGCCTCGGTCAGCGCGGCGGCGGTGGTGGTGCCGGCGGCGAGGGCCGCGGCGGCGTCGGTCAGCGTGCGTGGCATCAGTAGATATCCGGCTCCGGCGTGGGCTGCGTCCCTTCCAGGAAGCGCATGTCGCAACCCTCGTCCGCCTGGGTGACGGTGTCGAGATAGAGCGAGGTCCAACCGCGCGCGTAACGCCGCGCGGGCGGCGTCCAGGCGGCGCGGCGGCGGGCCATCTCGGCCTCGTCCACCAGCAGGTCGAGCCGGCGGTTCGCGACGTCGAGCCGGATCATGTCCCCGGCCCGCACCAGGGCGAGCGGCCCGCCGACATGGGATTCCGGGGCCACGTGCAGCACGCAGGTGCCGTAGGAGGTGCCGGACATGCGCGCATCGGAAATCCGCACCATGTCGCGCACGCCCTGCTTCAGCAGCTTCTGCGGGAGCGGCAGCATGCCCCATTCCGGCATGCCGGGCCCGCCCTGCGGCCCGGCCTGGCGCAGCACCAGCACGCTGTCCGCCGTCACCGGCAGGTCCGGGTCGTCGAGCCGCTTCTTGAGGTCGGCGTAATCCTCGAACACCACGGCCGGCCCGGTGTGCTGGAGAAGCCGCGGCTCCGAGGCGCTGGTCTTGATGACCGCGCCGTTCGGCGCGAGCGAGCCCTTCAGCACCGCGAGCCCGCCTTCGGCCTGCAGGGGCTTGTCGAGCGGCAGGATCACGCTGTCCTCGAACACCTCCGCGCCTTCGATGTTCTCCCCGATCGTGCGCCCCGTGACGGTGCGCGCCGTGAGGTCGAGATAGTCCCGGATGCGGTTGAGGAACGCCCGCGCGCCGCCGGCATAGAAGAAATCCTCCATCAGGTATTCGCCGGCATTGGGGCGGAGGTTGGCGACCAGCGGCACGCGGCGCGACAGCGCGTCGAAGCGCTCGAGGTCCAGCATCACGCCCGCGCGCCGCGCCATCGCGATCAGATGCGGGATGGCGTTGGTCGACCCGCCGAAGGCCATCGCCGCCGTGACGGCATTGTCTACGCTGCCCTCGGTGATGAGCGATCGCGGCGTCGCGTCCTCCCACACCATCTCGACGATCCGTCGCCCGGACTCGGTCGCCATGCGCGGATGGGCGGAATCGGCGGCGGGTATGCTGGACGCGCCGGGCAGGGTGAAGCCGAGCGCTTCCACTGCCAGCATCATCGTCGCCGCCGTGCCGGCGGTCATGCAGGTGCCGAAGGACCGGGCAATGCCGCCTTCCATGTCCTTCCACTGCCCCTGGGTGATGTTCCCCGCGCGCAGTTCCGCATGGTACTTCCACACGTCGGAGCCCGACCCCAGCGTCTTGCCGCGCCAATTGCCGCGCAGCATCGGCCCGGCGGGGACGAAGATGCTGGGCAGGCCGGAACTGATCGCGCCCATCATCAGCCCCGGCGGCGTCTTGTCGCAGCCGCCCAGCAGCACGAGCCCGTCGCAGGGGTGGCTGCGCGCCAGTTCCTCCGTCTCCATCGCCAGCATGTTGCGATAGAGCATCGAGGTCGGCTTCTGGTACTGCTCCGTCACCGGATGCGCCGGCAGTTCCACGGGGAAGCCGCCCGCCTGCCAGACGCCGCGCTTCACTTCCTCCGCCCGCGTGCGGAAGTGGAAGTGGCAGGGCGACATCTCGGACCAGGTGTTGATGATGCCGATCACCGGCTTGCCGCGGAAATCCGCTTCCGCGTAGCCCGCCTGGAGCATGCGGCTGCGATGGCCGAAGGCGCGCAGGTCCTCCACGCCGAACCAGCGGTGGCTGCGCAATTCCTCGGGGCGTTTCCGGGCCATGGCCTTTTCCTCCTCGCTTCCCCGGCACGCTGCCAACTGCTATGGCAGATGTCCATGCCCCCCGCCGATGCCGCCCGAACGAGGCTCGCGCCGCTGGCCGAGGAGGACAGCCTCTCCCTCGGCGAGCGTGCCTATCGGCGCCTGCGCGATTCGATCGTGCAGGGCGCGCTGCCGCCCGGGCGCAAGATCAGCGAGCGCAGCCTCGCCACCGCCCTCGGCATCTCCGCCCAGCCGGTGCGGGAGGCGCTGCGCAGGCTCGAACAGGACGGCATGGTCGTCACCCTGCCGCGCCGCGGCACGGTGGTGGCGGAAGTGGGCGCCGCGCAGCTCGCCGAGCTCGGCCGCATCCGCGCCGCACTCGAAGGCGTCGCGGCCGCGCTGGCGGCGGAACGGCTCGCGACGGCGGACCTCGCGGCGCTCAACGCCATCCTGGCGCGCATGAAGGCGGGGACCGAGGCGCGGGACACCGAGGCGCTGGACGTCGCGAACGAGGAATTCCACGCGCTGATCCACCGCGCCACGGCCAACCAGTTCCTGATCCGCTCGGTGGGCTCGCTGCGCGCCTACGACCATCTCGGCCGCCACCGGGCGGTGGGCAGCACGCCGCGCGACCTGCCCAAGGCCCTGCGCGAACACCAAGGCATCGTCGCCGCGCTGAAGCGGCGCGACCCGGCGCTGGCGGAAGCGCGGATGCGCCAGCACATCCTGCGCTCCCTCGTGACCAACGGGGTGCTGCCGGCACCGCCCCGGACACGCAACGGGCGTTGACGCGGCCCGGGCCGGGCGCCACACTCCCAACTGCTATTGCAGTTGAACATGAGGGACGGCCGACCGTCCCCGCAGGAGGAGGAGCATCCATGACCCCCACCACCGGGCGGCGCCGCCGCAGCCTGTTCGCCGCCGTCGCGGCCGCAGCCCTTGGCGTGCTCGGCCTCGCCGCGACACCCGCCGCGGCCCAGGAATGGCGCGGCTGGAACATCCATGCGGCCGACTATCCGAACGGCGTCGGCATGGACGCCTTCACGCGGCTGGTGGCGGAACGGACCAACAACCGCATCCGCATGCGCACCTTCCATTCGGCGCAGCTCGGCCAGCAGGACGAGGCGATCCAGCAGATGCGCCTCGGCACCATCGACTTCGCCAACTTCAACCTCTCCCCCTTCAACAACCTGGCACCGTCCACCAACGTGGTGACGCTGCCCTTCCTGTTCCGCGACGTCGGGCACATGCAGCGCGCCATCGACGGCCCGGCGGGGGAGGCGATCGCCCGCGACCTCGAGGCGATCGGCATCGTCGCCCTGTCCTGGTACGACGCGGGCGCGCGCAGCCTGTACACGACGCGCCCGGTGCGCGCGCCGGCGGACCTGCGCGGCATGAAGATCCGCGTGCAGACCTCCGACCTGTGGATCGACCTGATGCGCGCGCTCGGCGCCAACCCGACGCCGCTGCCCTTCGGCGAAGTGTTCACCTCCCTCCAGTCCGGCGTCATCGACGGGGCGGAGAACAACTGGCCGTCCTATGAATCGACCCGGCACTTCGAGGTGGCGCGCTTCTACTCCACCACCGAGCATTCCAACGTGCCGGAGGTGCTCGCCGTCTCCGCCCAGCGCTGGCGCCGGCTGAACGAGCAGGAACGCGCCATCCTGCGCGACGCGGCGCGGGAATCCGCCGCCATCCAGCGCCGCTCCTGGGCGGACCGCGAGCGCGTCTCGCGCGAGCGGGTGGTCGCGGCCGGCGTGACGGTGATCGAGATCGCCGACCGCGCCCCCTGGGCGGCGCTGATGGAACCCGTCTACGCGAAGTATGCCGCCGATGCGCGGCTGGCGGAGCTGGTGCGCGCCATCCGCGGGATGCAGTGAGCACCGCGCCGAACGCGACGCCGGGGGCGGAAGAACCCCCGGCGCTGCGCGCCTTCACCCGCGCGCTCGACATCCTCTCGGCGCTGACCGTGGGGCTGGCGGGCGTGGCCCTCGTCGTGCTGATCGCGATGATGGGATGGCTGGTCTTCGGCCGCTACGTGCTGAACGACACGCCGACCTGGATCGAGCGCGCGGCGACGCTCGCCATCCTCGCCATCGCCATGCCGGTCGCCGCCGTCGGCGTGCGCGAACGCTTCCACCTTTCGGTCCTCGGTCTGCGGGAAGCGCTGCCGCCGGCCGCGCAGCGCTGGATCGCGATGGGCTGCGACGCGCTGATGGGGCTGTTCGGCCTGGGCATGGCGATCTGGTCCTGGGAACTGGTCGGCACGGTGGCGAATTTCCGCATTCCGCTGCTCGGCATCAGCCAGGGCTGGACCTACGCGCCGATGGTCGTCGGCGGCGCGCTGATGACGCTGTATGCCATCGAGCAGGTGCTGCACGACATCTACCGCCACGACGCGCCCGAGAAGCGCGGCGTCGCGGCCGCCTTCCTGGAGTAGCCCGCCCGTGGAATTCGGCCTCATCCTGATCTTCGTCGTCTTCGGCGTGCTGGTGATGGCCGGCGTGCCGGTCGCCTTCTGCCTGGGCATCGCCGCCGCCGCGGGCTTCATCTACGAAGGGCTGAACCCCGCCGTCGTCTTCCAGCAGATGGCCTCGGGCATGAGCATCTTCGCCCTGCTCGCCATCCCCTTCTTCATCTTCGCCGGCGAGATCATGCTCCATGGCGGCATCGCGCGACGGCTCGTCGCCCTCGCCTCGGCCTGCGTCGGCTGGATGCGCGGCGGGCTCGGCATGGTCGATGTCTCGACCTCGATGCTGTTCGGCGGCATCTCGGGCTCGGCGGTCGCCGACACCTCGGCCACCGGGACCATCCTGATCCCGGCCATGAAGGCCAAGGGCTACGGCGTGGACTACGCGGTCTCGCTCACCGTCACCTCCTCGATCGCCGGCATCCTCATCCCGCCCAGCCACAACATGATCCTGTACTCGCTGGCGGCGGGCGGGGGGATCTCGGTCTCGGCGCTGTTCATCGCGGGCATCGTGCCGGGGCTCGTGATGTGCCTCAGCCTCGGCGTCGCGGCCTATGTCATGGCGGTGAAGCGCGGCTATCCGGCCGATGCCTGGCGCGGCTTCCGCCACCTCGGCTGGACCTTCGTCGATGCCCTGCCCGGGCTGATGACCGCCGTCATCATCCTCGGCGGCGTGCTGTCGGGCATCTTCACCGTGACCGAAAGCGCGGCCTTCGGGGCGATCTGGGCGCTGCTCGTCACGCTTCTGGTCTACCGCGCCCTGTCCTGGGCGGATTTCGTCATCGCCGTGCGGGCGAGCGTGCGCACCACCTCGGTCGTGTTCCTGCTGGTCGGCACCGCGACCGCCTTCGCCTGGCTGCTGGCGATGTACCGTCTGCCGGACATCCTGACGGAGGGGATGCTCGCCATCAGCAGCAACCCCATCGTCATCCTGCTGATGATCAACGTCTGCCTGCTGCTGCTCGGCTGCGTCATGGACATGGCCGCGCTCATCCTCATCACCACGCCGATCTTCCTGCCCGTCGTCGTCGCCATCGGCATGGACCCGGTGCAGTTCGGGATGGTGATGATGATGAATCTCGGCCTCGGGCTGACGACGCCGCCGGTCGGCGCCGTGCTCTTCGTCGGCTGCGCCATCGGCCAGATCCCGATGGAGCAGATCATGCGCACCATCATCCCCTTCTGGGGCGCGATCCTTTTCGCGCTGATGCTCACCACCTACTGGCCGGCCATGTCCCTGACCCTGCCGCGCCTGCTGCTCGGCTACGGAGGCTGACGCCATGACCGCACCCGCCAAGCCCGTCCTTCTCACCGGCGCCTCGGGCAACCTGGGGCGCCACCTTGCCGCGGCACTCGCGGCGCAGGGCTGGCGGCTGCGCCTGACCGACATCATCCCCTTCCCCGACGCCATTCCCGCCGGCGCGACCTTCGTGAAGGCGGACCTGAACGACGGCGTCGCGCTGATCCGCCAGGCGGAAGGCTGCGGCGCCATCCTGCATTTCGGCGGCGTGTCCGTGGAAAAGCCGTTCGAGGAGGTGCTCGGCCCCAACCTCCGCGGCCTCTATCACGTGTACGAGGCCGCGCGGCGCGAAGGCGCGCGCGTGATCTTCGCCAGTTCCAACCACTCGATCGGCTTCCACGAACGCCCGACCGGGAACAGCGAGAGGCTCGACTTCGACTGCGCCTTCCGCCCGGACGGCTACTACGGCCTGTCCAAGGCCTATGGCGAGTTGATGGGCCGGATGTACTGGGACAAGCACGGGGTCGAGAACGTCAACCTCCGCATCGGGTCCTGCTTCCCCAAGCCGATCGACCGGCGGATGCTCTCCACCTGGCTGTCCTATGGCGACCTCACGCGCCTCATCGAACGCTGCGTGCTTGCGGAACGCGCCGGCCATGCCGTGATCTGGGCCTGTTCCGACAACCCTGCCTCCTACTGGGGGAAGGACCATCGCGATCGCATCGGCTGGGCGCCGCAGGACAGCGCCGAGCCCTGGCGGCCGGAGGTCGGCTCCATCACCGCCGACCCGGTGACCGAGCGCTACCAGGGCGGCGGCTACACCGCGATCGAGTATTCCCGCCCCGCCCCCTCCCCGCGCGACTGCTTCTCGCTTGACGATTGAGGCCGGCGCGGTCGCGCTCGCCGCCGGCGACTGGGCGGTCGCGATCGACCCGGCGCGGGGCGCGGCCGTCACGCGCCTCGCCTTCGCCGGCCAGGACCTGCTGGCCGACGAGCCCGCCTTCTGGATGATCCCCTGGGCCAACCGGCTGGATGGCGGGCGGCTCGGCCGGCATCGCCTGCCGGTGAACCGGCCGCAGGACGGCACGGCGATCCATGGCCTGTCGCGCGACCGCCCCTGGCAGGTCGCGGCCCAGGCGCCCGATTCGGCGACCCTGGCGCAGGAGGTGGACGCCGCGCCCTACCGCTACGCCGCGCGGCTCGGCATCCGCGTCACGCCGGATGCCGTCACGCTCGACCTCGCCATCGTGAACCTGGGGGAGGAAGCGCTGCCCTTCGGCGCCGGCTGGCACCCCTGGTTCCGCCGCCCGCCCGGCACGTGGCTCGGCTTCCGCGCGACGCATCGCTGCCGGCACGATGCGCGGACGCTGCCCGTCGCCGCCGACCTCGTCCGGGGGCTTTCGGGCGGGGAGGAAGCCTTCCTCGGCCTCGACACGCATTTCACCGGCTGGGACGGCGCGGCCCGAATCGCCTGGCCGGGGCTCGCCCTGGCGCTGGAAGCGACCGGCGCGCTCGCCACCAACCTGCAGGTCTATGCCCCGCGCGACCGGGCGGTGCTCTGCGTCGAGCCCTGTTCCCACCTGCCGGACGCGCCGAACCGGCCGGACCTGGCCGATCTGGGCCCGATGCGGCTGCTCGGCCCCGGGGAAATCTTGACCGGGCGCATATCCATGACAGCGGAGTGTTCACACCTGCCCTAGGCCGGGGCATAGGATGGCGCATGGCCTCCTCCCCCACCGCCCTGGTCCTCGGCGCCGGCATCATGGGCCTTTCGGCCGCCTGGGGCCTGGCCCGGCAGGGCTACGCCGTGCGCGTGCTGGACCAGGACCCGGTGCCGAATCCGCGCGGCGCCTCGGTGGACCACCACCGGCTGATCCGCCACGCGTATGGCGCGCAGGCCGGCTACATGCGGATGGTCGACCCGGCCTATGCCGCCTGGGACATGCTGTGGCGCGACCTGGGGGAAGTGCTGCACGTGACGACCGGCGTGCTCGCCGTCTCCGGCGGCACGGCCGGCTGGCTCGGTGACAGCCGCGCGGCGCTGGCCGCCGACGGCCGCGCCTTCCAGGACCTGTCGCCCGCCGAGATCCCCGCCCGCTACCCGATGCTGACGCAGGCCGGCATCGGCGCGGCCTTCCACATGGCGCCGGGCGGCGTGCTGCTGGCCGAGCGCATCGTGGCGGGCCTCGCGCGGCACCTCGCCGCCCGCGGCGTGGCATTCGCCCGCGCCCGCGCCGTCGATGTGATGCCGGAAGCCGGCGCGCTGCGCCTTGCGGACGGCAGCGTCGAATCGGCGGACCTGCTCGTGCTCGCCGCCGGCCCCTGGGGCCCGCGCCTGCTGCCCGCCGCCCTGGCCCCGCGCGTCGTCGCTTCCCGCCAGATCCTGGTTCGGCTGGAACCGCCCGCCCGCCATGCGGAGGCCTGGGCGCGCGCGCCCATGCTGCTCGACCTCGCGGAGGAAGGCGGCTTCTACGCCGTGCCGCCGGTCGCGGGCACGCCGCTCAAGATCGGCGACCACCGCTTCTCCCGCACCGGCGACGCCGAGGCCGACCCGCGCGAGGCCACGCCGGCCGAGGCGGAGGAGATCCTCGCCTTCGCCCGCCCGCGCATCCGCGACCTGGGTGAGTACCGCATCCTCGGCGCCCGGGCCTGCTACTACGACGTCGAGGATGGCGAGCGATTCGTGGTCGAGCCGCTGGGGGGCCGCGCCTTCGTCATGTCCGGCTTCACCGGCCATGGCTTCAAGTTCGCGCCGCTGCTGGGCCTCGGCCTCGCCGCCGCGGCGCGCGACCCCGCGCTGACGACGAACCTGGTCCCCTGGGCGGCGGGCGAGGCGCCGCCGGCGCCCGGGCTGCTGGCCGCCATCGAGAGCATTCCCGCATGAGCAGCACCGCCGCCACCGACCTGATCTTCGGCCTGACGCGCATCGTCGGCCTGCCCGCGCTGACCGACCGCGCCGGCGCGCCGCTCTCGGCCGCGGACATCGCCCAGATCGTCGAGGAAGCCGACCGCTTCTGCCGGGAGGTGCTGCAACCGAACGCCCAGGCCGCCGACCGGCAGGGCGCGGTCTACGCCAACGGCACCGTCACCACGCCCTACCGCGACGCCTACGCCAAGTGGATGGAAGGCGGCTGGCAGTCGCTTTCCGCCCCCGTCGAGCATGGCGGACAAGGGCTGCCCGCCTCGCTCTGGACCGCGATGACGGAGCTCGGCATGGCGGCCGACACGTCGTTCATGCTGGGCCCGCTGCTGACCGCGGGCGCGATCGACTGCCTGGTGCATCACGCCACACCCGACCAGGCGGCGCGCTGGCTGCCGCCCATGGTCAGCGGCGAATGGACCGGCGCGATGTGCCTGACGGAGCCCAATGCCGGCAGCGACCTCGGCGTGCTGCGCGCACGGGCGGAACCGCTGGGCGAGGGCAAGTACGCGCTGCACGGGCAAAAAATCTATATCACCTGGGGCGAGCACGACTGCACCGGGAACATCCTCTACCTCGTGCTCGCAAGGCTGCCGGACGCGCCGCCGGGCTCGAAGGGCATCAGCCTGTTCGCGACCACCAAGGTGAAGGCGGACGGCACGCGCAACGCGCTGCGCTGCGGCGGCATCGAGCGCAAGATGGGCATCCATGCGAGCCCCACCTGCGTCATGCTGTTCGAGGGCGCGGAGGCGGAGCTGGTGGGCGAGCCGCATCGCGGCCTGCCGGCGATGTTCGCCATGATGAACAACGCCCGCCTGGGCGTCGGCACGCAGGGGGTGGCGCATGGCGCCGCCGCGCTGCGGCTCGCGGAAGCCTATGCCGCGATGCGCGTGCAGGGTGGGCGGCCCATCGCCGACCACCCGGACGTCGCGCGCATGCTGATGGAGATGCGCAGCGTCACGCTCGCCGCGCGGCTGCTGGCGCTGGAGACCGCCGCCTGCGTCGACCGCCACGCGCTGCTGGGCGACGCCGCGGCGCAGAACCGGCTCGCGCTGCTGACGCCGATCCTCAAGGCCTGGGGCACGGACCGGGGCGTCGAGACGGCGTCGACCGGCATCCAGGTGCATGGCGGCATGGGCTTCGTCGAGGATGCCGGCGCCGCCCAGGTGCTGCGGGACGCCCGCATCGCCCCAATCTACGAAGGCACCAACGGCATCCAGGCGATCGACCTGCTGGTGCGCAAGCTGGCCAAGGATGGCGGGGCGGAGATGCGCGCCCTGCTGGATGAGGTGAAGCGCGTGCCCGATGCGCGGCTGCGCGCCGCCGCCGCCGCGCTGGAAGCCGCGACCGGAACGGTGCTGGCCGCCCAGGGCCGGGATGCCGATGCCGGCCAGTCGGTCGCCGTCGCATACCTGGACGCGGCGGGCTGGGTGCTGGGCGGCTGGATGCTCGCCCGCGCCGCCGCCGAGGATCCTTCCGCCTACGGTCCGGCCGCGGATTTCTACCTCCGCCGCCTGCTTCCCCGCGCCACCGGGCGCTTTGCCGAGATCGAAGGGGCCCTCGCGGCATGAGTCGTGCCCTTGCACCCCGGCCCGACGGGGCAATCTTGCGGCAACCTTGGTAAAGACGAATGAGCCGGATGAACGCCCCTCTGCCAGCCATCGCCCGCACCCGCCCGCGCGTCGCCGTCATCGGCGCCGGCCCGGGCGGCCTCGCCTCCGCCATGATCCTCGCCGCCCAGGGCGCGCGCGTGACCGTCTTCGAGCGGGAAACCGCGGTGGGCGGGCGCACCCGCACCATCTCGACCGAGGACGGCTACCGCTTCGACATCGGGCCGACCTTCTTCCTCTATCCCCGCATCCTGCGGGAGATCTTCGAGAGCTGCGGCGCCTCGCTCGACGACGAGGTCGACCTCATCCGGCTCGACCCGCAATACCGGCTGGTGTTCGAGGGGAAGAACCCGCTCACCATCGACGCATCCCCCGACATCGGGCGGATGGAAGCCGAGATCGCCAAGATCAACCCGGCCGACGCGAAGGGGCTGCGGTCGTTCATGGAGGACAACCGGGTCAAGCTCGAAGCCTTCCGCCCCGTGCTTGAACGGCCCTTCCACGGGCTGATGACCTACCTGGCGCCGGAGGTGATGAACGGGCTGCGCTACCTGCGCCCCTGGGCCTCGCTGGACACCGACCTGAAGCGGCATTTCAGCGACCCGCGCACGCGGCTCGCCTTCACCTTCCAGTCGAAATACCTGGGCATGAGCCCGTTCCGCTGCCCGAGCATGTTCTCGATCCTGTCCTTCCTGGAATACGAGCACGGCATCTTCCACCCGCGCGGCGGCTGCGGCGCGGTGTCGGAAGCCATGGCGCGCGTCGCGACCCGGCTCGGCGTCGAGATCCGCCTGGGCGAGAAGGTCGAGCGCATCGCCTTCGAAGGCAAGCGCGCGTCGGGCGTCGAGGTGGACGGCACGCGCCACGCCGCCGACGCGGTCGTGGTCAACGCCGACTTCGCCCACGCCATCCCGGGCCTGATGCCCGAGGCGCTGCGCCCGCAATGGACCGACCAGAAGATCGAGAAGGCGCGCTATTCCTGCTCGACCTTCATGCTCTACCTGGGCCTCGAGGGCCCGCTGCCGGACCTCGCGCACCACACCGTGCTGCTGGCCGAGGACTACCAGCGCAACCTCGAGCAGATCGAGGGCGGGGTGATCCCGGACAATCCCTCGCTTTACGTCCAGGCCGCGGCGGGCACCGACCCCTCGCTCGCGCCGGCGGGGCATTCGACGCTGTACATGCTGGTGCCGGTGCCGAACCTGCATGGCGGGCAGGACTGGGCCAAGGAAGCGCCGCGCTACCGGCGCCTGGCGCTCGACCGGCTGAAGGCGCTCGGCCTGACTGACATCGAGAGCCGCATCCGCTACGAGAAGGTCGTCACGCCGCAGGGCTGGCAGGACGACTACGCGGTGGGCTACGGGGCGACCTTCAACCTGGCGCACAATGTGCGGCAGATGATGCATTTCCGCCCGCAGAACCGCTTCGGCAAGGCGGAGGGCGTCTATCTCGTCGGCGGCGGCACCCATCCGGGCAGCGGCCTGCCGGTGATCTACGAAGGGGCCCGCATCAGCGCCAAATTGCTGATGGAGGACCTCGGCATGCGGCCGATGGCCGAAAGCGGCGACAGGATTGGCGCCGCGCAGCCCGCGATGGGCGACTGAAGGAGGAATTCGATATGGGTGCGAACGTCGTCGTCATCGGCAGCGGGCTCGGCGGGCTCGCCGCCGCCGCCGTCGCGCAGGCGCGCGGGCACCAGGTGACGCTACTGGAGCGCAACCCCTGGCTCGGCGGCAAGGCGGCCGTCCTGCATCTCGACAACCCGGACGGGCCGGGGCGCTTCCGCTTCGACATGGGCCCGACCATCCTGACCGTGCCGCGCGTGCTGCGCCGGATCTTCGCCGAGGCGAACCGCGTGCAGCAGGACGAGCTGCCGCTGATCCGGCTCGACCCGCAGTGGCGCTGCTTCTTCGACGACAACACGCGCATCGACCTGATGGAGAAGGTGGACACCATGGCGAAGGCCATGGACGCCTTCGCGCCGGGCAAGTCGAACGGCGAGGGCTACCGCAAGTTCCAGGAAGTCTCCCGCCACCTGCACGAGATCAGCGAGCGCTTCTTCTTCTGGAAGCCGGTCGAGGGCATCGGCGACACGATGTCCTTCACCGACAACTTCAAGCCGGAGGTGCTGCGCGACATCCTCGCGCTGCGCATGGGCCGCACCGTCGCGAAGGTGATCCGCGGCCATGTGCCGGACGAACGGCTCGCGCAGATGCTGGACCACTTCACCCAGTATGTCGGCTCGAACCCCTATCTCGCGCCCGCCGTGCTCTGCGGCATCGGCGACATGCAGGCGAGCGAGGGCGTCTGGTATCCGGTCGGCGGCACCCGCGCCGTGGCGGAGGGGCTGGCGAAGCTCGCCCGCGACCTCGGCGCGGACCTGCGCACCGACAGCGAGGTGACCGACATCGAGATCACGAACGGCGCGGTGCGCAGCGTGACCGCGAATGGCGAGCGCATCGCCTGCGACGCGCTGATCTCCAATATGGACGCGATCCGCACCTACACCGAACTGGTGAAGGGCCCGCCCGCCAAGGCGATGCAGAAGCGCGGCTACCAGCCGGCCTGCTCGGGCGTGGTGCTCTATCTCGGGCTGAAGAAGCGCTACGAGCACCTCGCGCATCACTGCTTCGTCTTCTCCCGCGACGCGGAGGAGGAGTTCGACAGCATCTACAAGAAGGGCGAGCCCGCGCCCGACCCGACCGCCTATCTGTGCGCGCCGTCCTGCTCCGACGACACCGTCGCGCCGGAAGGGGGGGAAGCGCTGTACGTGCTGGTGCACACCCCGCATCTGCGCCCGGGCCATGACTGGTCGAAGATGTTCGCGCCCTACCGGCAGAAGATCCTCGACAAGCTGAAGCGCACCGCGGGGCTCGAGGACATCGAGGAGCGGATCGTGGTCGAGCGCGCGCTGACGCCGGTCGACATCCACAACCGCTACAAGGTGCTGGAAGGGGCGATCTACGGCCTCGCCTCGCACGGCGCCTTCCTCGGCGCCTTCAAGCCGTCCAACCGGTCGAAGGCGATCAAGGGCCTGTACCTCGCCGGCGGCGCGGCCCATCCGGGCCCGGGCATGCCGATGGTGATGATGTCGGGCTGGATCGCGGCGGATGCGATGGACCGCGACCTCGGCGGCCGCGGCATGTCCCCCGCGGCGGAACGGGCGGGGCTGCGGGACGCGCTGCTCGCCGCCGAATAATGGCGCGGGCGTCCAAGCCGCACCGTGACCCGGTGACGCTCCGCTCGGAGCGTCACCTCGACTTCTTCAACTTCATGTTCACGCGCTTCACGCGCACGCACATGCGCGCGGTGCGCATCGCGAAATGGGGCCTGCCGGCGGTGCCGCGCGGCGCCCCGGCGGTGATCTTCGCCAACCACCCGTCCTGGTGGGACGGCGTGGCCTTCATGCTGCTGTACCGCCGGCTGCTGAAGGACCGGCCGCTGTTCACGCCCATGGCGGAATGGGCGCTCGACAAATACGCCTTCATGCGGCGGCTCGGCGTCTTCGGGATCGAGACCGGCTCGTCGCGCGGCACCGTCGCCTTCCTGCGCACGGCCGAGCATGTGCTGAAGGACCCCTCGCACATCCTGTGGATGAACGCCCCGGGACGCTTCTGCGACCCGCGGGAGCGGCCCATCCCCATCGCGCCGGGCATGACGCGCCTGCCGGAGATGGCGCCGGGCGCGCATTTCGTCCCGCTCGCGTTCGACTACCCCTTCTGGTCGGAGCGCAAGGCCGAGATGCTCGTCGCCTTCGGCGAGCCGATCCCGGCGGCGACGCTGCTGGACCTGGAACGGGATGCACGCACGGCCCATCTGTCCGCCGCGCTCGGCGCGGTCTGCGACCGGCTCACGGAAGATGCGATCTCCCGCGATCCGGCCAGGTTCGAGACGCTGGTGCAGGGCAAGGAAGGCATGGGCGGCGTCTATCAATTGTGGCGCCGCCTGCGGGCAACGATGCGCGGAGAACGCTTCGACCCCCGCCACGACCATCAGACGGGAGACGCACGGTGAGCCTCGACTATGCCTGGATCGCCTTCGCGCTGGCCATCTTCCCGGCCGCGCTCGGCGCGATCAACCTGCGCCTGGTGCGCGGGCCGCAGGGCGCCGTGCCGGACGGCGCGCTGGTGTCCATCCTGATCCCCGCGCGCGACGAGGCCACGAACATCGAGGGCTGCCTCGCCGCCGCGCTCGCGCAGCAGGGCGTGGCGATCGAGGTCGTCGTGATGGACGATGGCTCGACCGACGGCACGCCCGACATCGTACGCCGCATCGCCGCGGCCGATCCGCGCGTGCGGCTGGTCGAGGCGCCGGCGCTGCCCGAAGGCTGGTCTGGCAAGATGCACGCCTGCGCGCGGCTGGCCGAAGCCGCGCGGGGGACGCATTTCCTGTTCATCGACGCCGATGTGCGGCTGGAACCGCGCGCCGCCGCCGCGCTGTCGGGCCACATGGCGCGCCAGCGCCTCGGCCTCGTCAGCGGCGTGCCGCGCCAGGTCATGCTCACCTGGGGCGAAGGCGTGACGGTGCCGATGATCAACCTGCTGCTGGTGGGCTACCTGCCGGGCGGCGGGCGCGCCTTCACGCGCCATCCCGGCTTCGCCGCCGGCTGCGGCCAGATGATGATGTTCGAGCGTGGCGCCTATGAAGCCGTGGGCGGGCACGGCGCGCTGCGCACCACGCTGCATGACGGGCTGAAGTTCGCGCGGCTGCTGCGCGCGCGCGGCCACCGGACCGAGATCGTGGAGGGCAGCGGCGTGGCGACCTGCCGCATGTACCGGGATTTCGCCGAGGCCTGGCGCGGCTTCCTCAAGAACGCGCGCGAAGGCATGGCGACGCCGGTCGGCCTGCCGGTCTGGACGGTGGTGCTGGCGGGCGCGCATCTGTGGCCCTTCTTCCTGCTGCCCGCCTGGCAGGCGGCGATCGCGCTCGCCATGGTGTTCGGCCTGCGCATGGCGATCACGCGCCGCGCGCGCGAACCGTCCTGGACGATCCTGCTGCATCCCGTCGCCGTGCTGGTCGCGCTGGCCATCCAGTGGACCGCCCTCGTCCGCTTCCTGATGGGCCGGAAGGAAGGCTGGAAGGGCCGTGCCTATGCCGCGCCCGAGGCGACGTGAGCGCCCGCGCGCCGGATCCTCCCCCGGTCGCAAAGAAGGTTGAGGGGGGGTATGGGGGGGAGAAGTTCCCTTCTCCCCCCCACCCTTCGCCGCGATGACCGACACCCCCACCCGCGATTCCACCAGCGAGAACTTCCCCGTCGCCTCGCTGCTGATGTCGCGCGCGCTGCGCCCGAAGGTGCTCGGCTTCTACCGCTTCGTGCGCACGGCGGATGACGTCGCGGATTCGTCATCGCTGACGCCCGCCGAAAAGCTCGACCGTCTCGCAGCCCTCGAACGCGCGCTCGACGACCCCGCCACCGCCGACCCCGCCGCCCGCCCGATCCACGACAGCGGCTGCGGCACGGAGGAAGCGCGCGCGATGCTCGCCGCCTTCCGCCAGGATGCGACGCAGCGCCGCTACGCCGACTGGGCGGCGCTGGAAGCCTATTGCGCCGCCTCCGCCAACCCCGTCGGGCGGATGCTGCTGCGCCTGCATGGCGAAGCCGCCCCCGGCGCGGTCGAGTCCGCGGATGCGCTCTGCACCGCCCTGCAGATCCTCAACCACCTGCAGGACCTGGTCCCCGACCGCGAGGCGATCGACCGCATCTACCTCCCCGAAGCGTGGATGGCGCTGGCGGGCGGCGAGGCCGCCTTCTTCGACCCCGCCAACGCCGAGCGCCGCGCCGTGCTCGACGCCGCGCTGGACCGCGTGGAGGAACGGCTCGACGCGGCGGCGGCGCTGCCGCGGCTGCTGCGCTCGGCGCGGCTGGCGATGGAATCGACGGTGACCATCGCGCTGGCGCGGCGGCTGCTCGCGCGGCTGCGCGCGGCCGACCCCGTGCTCGGGCGCGTGGCGCTGGGCCGCGCGGATTTCGCCCGCGCCTTCGCCGGCGCGCCCTTCCGCGGCCCATCCGATGCCGCGCTGGTGCGCGCGCGCGTCGCCGCCGCCGGGTCCTCCTTCGCGCGGGGGATGTCGGCGCTGCGCGGCGACCGGCGGCGCGCGCTCTGGGCCGTCTATGCCTTCTGCCGGGCGGTGGACGACATCGCCGACGGCGCCATGCCGGAAGCGGAGAAGCGCCGCTTCCTGCAGGACTGGCGCGGCAAGCTCGCGCGGCCCGACTGCGCGCTGTCGCGCGAGCTCGCCCGCGCGCGCGACCGCTACGCGCTGCCGGTCGAGGAATGCGAGGCGATGATCGCGGGCATGGAGACGGATGCCGCGCCCGCGCTGCGCATCGCCGACGGCGCGGCGCTCGACCTGTATTGCCGGCGGGTCGCGGGCAGCGTCGGGGCGATGGCGGTGCGCATCTTCGGCGCGCCGGAAGCGGCGGATTTCGGCCTCGCCCTCGGCCGCACGCTGCAGCTGGTGAACATCCTGCGCGACATGGACGAGGACGCGGCGCGCGACCGCGTCTACGTGCCGCGCGACCTGCTCGCCGCCCATGGCGTGGCGGAAGGCCCGCCCGCGGCGATGCTGGCGGCACCCGGCCTCGCGGCGGCCGCGCGCGTGCTGGCGGCGCAGGCCGAACAGGGCTTCGCGCGGGCGGAGGCGGAACTCGCCGCCTTCGACAACCCGGCGCTGCTGCCCGCGCGCATCATGATGTGGGCCTATCGCCGCATCTTCGACCGGCTGGTCGCGCGCGGCTTCGGCCCGCCGCGCGCCCGGCCGCGGCTGACGGCGGGGGAGAAGGCGCGCATGGCGGCCTATGCGCTGCGCCTCGCGCCCGTGGCGGCGCGCTGACCATGGCGCGGGCGCATGTGGTCGGCGCGGGCGTGGCGGGGCTCGTCGCCGCCCTGGCGCTCGCGCGCGGCGGCTGCGCCGTGACGCTGCACGAGGCGACGCCCGTCGCCGGCGGCCGCTGCCGCGCCCTGCCCGACGGGACGGACAACGGCACCCATGCGCTGATGGGCGCGAACCACGCCGCGCTGCGCTTCCTGGACGCGATCGGCGCGCGCGCGGGCTGGGTGGAACCGGAACCCGGGGGGCTGCCGGTGCTCGACCTCGCGGACGGAGCGGCACGGCGCATCGCGGCCTCGCCGCTCGCCTGGCGCGACCCGGCGCTGCGCCCGCCGGGGCTGACCGCGGGGGGGCTGCTCGCGCTGCTCGGCATGGCGCTGCCGCTGACCGACCGGCCGGTGGCCGAGGCGCTGGCGAAGCACCCCGCATTGCTGCGCGGCTTCGTGGAGCCGCTGACCGTCGCCGCGCTGAACACGCCGGTGGCCGAAGCCTCCTCCGCGCGGCTGGGGCAGGTGCTGCGGCGGCTCGGCGGGGCGGGCGCGGCGCGGCTGCTGGTCGCGCGGGACGGGCTGGGGCCGGACATGATCGCCCCCGCGCTCGCCACGCTGGAAGCCGCGGGTGCGACGATCCGCTTCGGCAGCCGGCTGCGCGCGATGACGCAGGCCGATGGCCGTGCCACGGCGCTGCACCTGGGGGAGGAGACGGTCGCGCTCGCCGAGCAGGACCAGGTGGTCCTCGCCCTGCCGCCCTGGGAAGCCGCGCGGCTGATCACCGGGCTGAAGGTGCCCGAACGCCACGCGCCGATCCTGAACCTGCATTTCGCGCGCGCGGGCGAAGGCCCGGTGCGCTTCGTCGGGCTCGTCGGCGGCCTGTGCCAATGGGTGCTGGCGCGGCCTTCGGGCGTGAGCGTGACGGTCAGCGCCGCGGATGCGGAAACGGAGGAAGCCGTGGAGACCCTCGCCCCCCGCGCCTGGGCGGAAATCCGCCGCGCCGCGCAGGCCTTTGCCCTGGCCGGCGACTGGCCCGAGGCAACGCCCCCCTGCCGCGCGGTGAAGGAACGCCGCGCCACGCCGCGCCACGGCGTCGGCATCCCGCCGCATGCGCCGCGCCGGCCGCTGAAGAACCTCGCCTTGGCCGGCGACTGGACCTGGCACGGCCTGCCCGCGACGATCGAGGCCGCGGCGCGGTCGGGCGAGGCGGCCGCGAAGGCGCTGCTGCCGCGGGGCCGCGCATGACCCCCGCCGAGGCCCTCGCCGCCCTGCGCGCCGCCGAGGCGCGCGACGGCGCGCCCGGCATCGCGCGGCGGCGGGAACTGCTTGCGCGCCTCGCCGCCGAGGTGAAGCGCCGCGCGCATGCCATCGCCGACGCGGCCGCGGCCGATTTCGGCGGGAGGTCGCGGGCGGAAACGCTGCTCGCCGACGTGCTGCTGGTGGCCGATTGCGCGATCCACGCCCGCCGTCGCGTCGCCCGCTGGGCGCGGCCGCGCGCCGCGCACGTGCCCTTCCCCTTCCTGCCCGCGCGGGCCTGGACGGAACCCGTGCCGAAAGGGGTCGTCGGCATCATCGGGCCGTGGAACTACCCGGTGCAGCTCACCCTGGTGCCGGCGGTCGACGCGCTCGCGGCCGGCAACCGCGTGGTGGTGAAGCCGTCGGAACACGCGCCGCGCTGCGCGGCGGAAATCGCGGCGCTGCTCGATGCCGCGCTCGGGGCGGACATGGCGCGCTGCGTCACGGGCGACGCATCGGTCGCGGCGGATTTCGCGGCGCAGCCGTGGGATCACCTCGTGTTCACGGGGGGGACCGAGACCGGGCGGCGCGTCGCGCTCGCCGCCGCCGCCAACCTCGTGCCCGTCACGCTGGAACTGGGCGGCAAATGCCCGGCCATCGTACTGCCGGGGGCGGATCTCGCGCGCGCCGCGCACGACATCCTGATCGGCAAGTCGCTCAATGCCGGGCAGACCTGCGTCGCCCCCGACACGGTGCTGCTGGTGGGCCATGCGCGCGCCGCCTTCGAGGCCGCCTGCCGCGCCGCGGATGTCGCGCCGCCGGAGACCGCGCTGGCGAACCCGTCGCAGGCCGCGCGGCTCGACCGCCTGGCGGAGGGCGCGAAGCTCACGCCGCTCGGCGCCGACGGGCCCGGCCGCCGCCGCGCCGTCGCGCTGGCCGAGGCGCCGGAGGGATCGCCCCTGCTGCGGGAGGAAGTCTTCGGCCCCATCCTGCCGGTCGTCGAGGCGGCCGACCTGCCGGCCGCGCTGGCCTGGGTCGCGGCACGCCCCGCCCCGCTCGCCATCTATCTGTTCGGCGCGACGTCAGCCGAGGAAGCGGCGGTCGCCGCCGGCACGCGGTCGGGTGCCATCGTGACCGGGCGCTGCGTGGAGCATGTGGCCTTCCCCGACCTCGCCTTCGGCGGCGTCGGCGCCTCCGGCATCGGCCGGACGCATGGGGAGGACGGCTTCCGGACTTTCTCGAATTTGAGATCACGGGTGCGTCACGGACGCTTTTCTCTCGCGCGAATCTTCGACCGACCACATGCACCGGTTGCAGAACGTGTGTTAAGGATGCTGGTGCGCTGAATTGTCCGGGTCCATCCTCCCCACATGGTTGTGCTGCCGCAGTCGCTTCCTGCCATAGAGACCGATCGCCTGC
Organism: Roseomonas nitratireducens; assembly: GCF_017813355.1. Taxonomy (GTDB): domain Bacteria; phylum Pseudomonadota; class Alphaproteobacteria; order Acetobacterales; family Acetobacteraceae; genus Neoroseomonas; species Neoroseomonas nitratireducens. The sequence goes on along the minus strand of NZ_JAGIYZ010000001.1, from coordinate 415,795 downwards.
GGCTGCGTTGCGCCGAGGAACGTGACGCGGCCGCCATTTCCGGCCTGATGAACGAGGCGATCAGCCGCCGCCTCGCCTCCTGGCCCTATCCCTACACCGTGCCGATGGCCGCCGACCGCATCGCCGGCGTGCGCGTGGCCGCGGCGCAGCGGCGCTCCCTGCCCTTCGTCATCGAACGCCTGTCCGACGGCGTGGTGATGGGCTGGATCAGCATCTCCCGCGCGCCGGGGGAGGACAGCGTGGCGCTGGTCACCTACTGGCTCGGCGATGCCTTCCAGGGCCATGGCTACATGAGCGAGGCGGCGCCGGCCGCGGTGCGGCACGCCTTCGCGCTGCTGGACGTGGCGACGCTGCGCGCGGCGGTGCAGGGGGACAACGACGCCTCTCTCGGCATCGCGCGGCTGCTGGGCATGTCCTCGCTCGGGGAAGGCCGCATCTGGTGCCCCGCGCGCGGGCGGGAGGAAGCCTGCGTGTGGTTCGAGCTGGAACGCCCTGCCGAGATGGCGAAGGCGACGGCGGGCTGAGGCGCGGTCAGCCTTCCGGCACCTCGCAGATAAAGTCCTCGACCTTGCCGGCGGCGGATTTCGGCAGTTCGTCCATCGTCTCGACCGCCACGGCGAAGCCTTCGCCGAACTTGCCCCGCGCCCAGGCGATGACGGCGGCGCGCTCGGCGTCCGTCAGCGGCCGCGCCACGGCGAGCATCACCGTCAGCGCGTCGAAGCCCGTCTGCACGATGCGGTATTGCCGCAGCGCCGGCGCGGCGGCGACCAGCTTCTCGATGTCGCCCGAGGACAGCAGCGGCCAGCGCCGCCCGCCATCGGCCAGGCGCAGCATGTTCTGCCGCCGCCCCATGACGCGGTTGAGCACCGGCAGCCCGCGCCCGCAGGGGCAGGGCGCGCCGGCCTCGGCCAGGTCGCCGATCTCGTAGCGGATCAGCGGCATGGCGAGGTTGTGCAGCGGCGTCACGACGACGCGCCCGACCTCCCCGGCCGCGCAGGGCGTGCCGTCGTCGCGCAGCACCTCCAGCCGCAGCCCTTCGGACTGCACGTGCAGCCCGGCATGGTCGGGGCATTGCAGGGCGAGGTAGCCGGCTTCCCGCGTCGAATAGACATCGACCACGGGCACGCGGAAGGCGGCCTCGATCGCCTTGCGCTGCGGCTCGGCCAGCGCCTCGGAGATCGCGACGACCTGCTTCAGCCGCGGCAGGGGATGCGCGCCGACCTCGGCGGCCAGCCGCGCGAGGATGGAGGGGTGGGAGAGCAGGTAGTCCGGGTCCCGCCGCCGCAGCCATTCCATCTGCAGCGCCGGCGGCGTGGTGACGTTGAGGCTGAACAGCGGCCCCGTCGCGAAGATCGCGGCGGAGGAGAACCCCCAGCCCGCCTGCGTGTCGCCGTCCGGATACGGCGCCTTGCCCGCGCCGCTCTCCCGGATCACGGCGAGGCTGCCGGCCAGGTCCCGCCGGTGCCAGAGATGGTCGCGCAGGGTGAAGGCGCTCCAGACCAGTTCCCACAACTGGCTGCGCACGCCGCGGATCGGCCGGCCGGTGGACCCGGAGGTGAAGATCTCCCGGTACTCGCCATGGCCCTGGGGCAGGCGGTCGGCGAGCAACGCCTCGCTGGCATCCGCCGCCTGGATCTCGGCGCGCGTCAGGATGGGCAGGGCGGCCCAGGCGGCCTCGAAGGCCGCGGCGTCCTCCGGCGGGGGAAATCCGGGCAGGCGGGCGCGCCAGAAGGGCACTTCCGCCCGCGCATGGTCGAGCAGCGCGGCCAGTTGCCGGCGCTGCGCCGCCTCGATCCGCTCCGCCGGCCACCATTGCGTGCGGTCCAGCTGGAAGAGAAGGCCGAGCAGGGACGTTCCTGCAGGGCCGGGCAGGCCCGGCCAGGCGATGCCGGGGGTGGCGGTGGCGACCTCCAGCGGCGGCGCGGTGCGGTCCATGGCGAGGTGTCTCCATCCCCCTTGCCATGACATCGCCACGGCTCCGTGGCAGTTTGTGGACGATTCTTCATGCGGCCGGAACGATTCTTCATGCGGCCGGAATGGGCCGGGGGCCAGGAGGGCATGCGATGCGACCGGTGACGATCAGCGCGGTGCTGCTGGGCGTGGCGCATGTGGCGCTACCCGCCGCAGCGGCGCCGCCCGCCATGCCGGCGGCGGTGCTCGCGGATGGCGGCCAGGGCGTGACGCTCGCGCGCGCCGGGGCGAGCCCCTTCCTCGTTGTGCCCGAGACGTCGAGCGGCGCGCTGCTGCCGGTGGGCGAGGGCGGCGAGGGCGGGCGCGGCCGTTGGCGCCGCCATGGCGGGCCGGGGGTCTATGTGACGCCCTATTGGGGCCCGCCGCCGGGCTACTACTACGCGCCGCCGCCGCCGCGGTACTACCGGCCGCCGCCGCCGGTCTACTACGCGCCGCCGCCGCCCGTGTACTACGCGCCGCCGCCGCCGGTGTTCTACGCGCCCGCGCCGGGGATAAGCCTGAACTTCCGGTTCTGATCGGCGGGATGCCCGCCGGGGGACTCGAACCCCCATGACCTTGCGGCCTGCGGATTTTAAGTCCGCTGCGTCTGCCATTCCGCCAGGCGGGCGACCCGGTCCTGTCATCAAGCCGACGCGGGGCGCGCCGGCAAGGTGGCACGGGATGGTTCACCGCCCGCTCCATCCCTGCAACAGTGGGGCATGGAATCCGTCAACGGCCTCGCTCTCGGCTTCGGCAACGCGCTCACCCTGGCGAATCTCGCCTGGGCCCTGCTCGGCTGCTTCCTCGGCACCGCGGTGGGCGTGCTGCCCGGCATCGGCCCGGCGCTGACCATCGCGCTGCTGCTGCCCATCACCTTCACGGTCAGCGCGACCGGCGCCTTCATCCTGTTCTGCGGAGTCTTCTACGGCGCGATGTATGGCGGCAGCACGACGTCCATCCTGCTGAACACGCCGGGCGAGAGCGGGTCGATCATCACCGCGCTCGAAGGGGCGAAGATGGCGCGCAACGGGCGCGCGGGACCGGCACTCGCCACCGCCGCGATCGGGTCCTTCGTGGCCGGCATGGTGGGCACGCTCGGCATCGCCTTCCTTGGGCCCGTCATCGTGGAATGGGCGCTGGTGCTGGGGCCGGCGGAATACTTCGCGCTGATGGTGCTGTGCTTCGTCACCGTCTCGGCCGTGCTGGGCTCCTCCGCGCTGCGCGGGCTTACGTCCCTCGCGCTGGGTCTGCTGCTCGGGCTCGTGGGGATCGACCTGCAGACAGGCCAGCCGCGCCTGACCTTCGGCGTGCCGGAACTGCTCGACGGCGTGAACGTCGTGCTCGTCGCCGTCGCGCTGTTCGCGGTGGGGGAGGCGCTGCACATGGCCTGGCGCCATGCGGAGGGGAAGGTGGAGGTGCTCGAGGTCGGGCGCCTGACCATGTCGCGGGAGGACGTGAAGCGGTCCTTCTGGCCCTGGATGCGCGGCGCGGGGCTCGGCTTTCCGTTCGGCGTGCTGCCCGCGGGCGGGACCGAGATGCCGACCATGCTGTCCTACTACGCCGAGCGGAAGCTCGCGAAGCCGGAGCACCGCCACGAATTCGGCACCACCGGCGCGATCGAGGGCGTGGCCGGGCCGGAAGCGGCGAACAACGCCGCCGCGGCCGGCATCCTGGTGCCCATGCTGACGCTGGGGATTCCCACCAGCGCGACGGCGGCGATCATGCTGTCGGCCTTCCAGTCCTACGGCATCAATCCGGGCCCCCTGCTGTTCACCCAGCAGGCGGAGCTGGTCTGGACGCTGATCGCGTCCCTGTTCATCGCCAACGTGATGCTGGTGGTGCTGAACCTGCCGCTGGTCGGGCTGTGGGTGCGCATCCTCAAGATCCCCGTGCCGCAGTTGTATGGCGGCATCCTGGTCTTCGCGACGATCGGCACCTACGGCATCTCGAACAGCGTGATGGACCTGGTGATCCTCTACGCGCTCGGCGTCGTCGCGATGTTCATGCGGCGGTTCGACTTCCCCGTGGCACCGGTGGTGATCGGCATGATCCTCGGGCCCATGGCCGAACAGGCGCTGCGGCAGGCGCTGACGATCAGCCAGGGCGACTGGTCCACCTTCGTCACACGGCCGGGCAGCGCCATCATCCTCGGCGTCGCGCTGCTGGCGCTGCTCGGGCCGCGGCTGTGGGTCGCCTGGACCAAGCGCGCGGCCTGAACCTCGATATCGGGACACGATCCATGTTCTACGAACCGCGCAGCGGCCACGGCCTGCCGCACGACCCCTTCAAGGCGATCATCGCGCCGCGGCCGATCGGCTGGATCTCGACGCTGGACAGGCAGGGCCGGGCGAACCTCGCGCCCTATTCCTTCTTCAACGCGGTGCACTCGCGCCCGCCCATGCTGATGTTCACCAGCGAGACGATGAAGCATTCCGCCGCCAATGCCATTGCAAGCGGGGAATTCGTCTTCAACCTCGTCTCCCGCCCGTTGTTCGAGGCGATGAACATCTCCTCCGGCGCGCTGCCGGAAGGGGAGAGCGAATTCGCCGCCGCGGGGCTGGAGCCCGCGCCCTGCCGCGTGGTCAAGGCGCCGCGCGTCGCGGCATCGCCCGCCGCGCTGGAATGCCGCGTGACCCAGTCGATGCAGCTGGCGGATGCGGCGGGCGCGCCGCTCGAGGGCTGGATCATCATCGGGGAGGTGGTCGGCGTGCATATCGACGAGGCCTTCCTGCGCGACGGCCGCTTCGACACGCTCGCCGCCGCCCCCGTCGCGCGCTGCGGCTATCGCGACTATTCGGCGGTGACCGGGATGTTCGAGGCGCTGCGCCCGACCGATGGCGGGTCCTACGCGCTGGGGCAGCGGGACCGGTAGGGGCGACGCCACCAAGGCGCCAGACGCGGCTGCGGCGGAGATCCGCTCGGTTCACGGGCGGCGCGGCTCACGCCGAATTGGCTTCGCCGGGGTGGTTCAGCGGGGCTAAACTCCCCGGCATGAAGGACCCCGGCCTGGAACGCGCGCTGGTCGCGGCCGGTGGCGTCGCGGCGCTCGCCCGCGCGCTCGGCATCACGAAGGGCGCCGTCTCCCAATGGCGGCGGGTGCCGGCCGATCGCATCGGCGCGGTGGCGCGGCTGACCGGCATCGCGCCGCATGACCTCGACCCCGCCCTGCCCCCGCCCGGCCTCGCGGAAGCGCAGGCGCCGCTCATCGATGACGACGCCGCACGGGCGGACAAGGCCCGCCGCTGGCTCGAGGAGAACCGCGAGGCGATCGAAGCGCACCATCGCTGGGTCGAGCAGCACGGCCTGCCGCTCGCGAAGTATCGCATGTTCTGATGGCGCGCTTCGACGTGCATCGCGTCGCGGGGCAGCGCGGCTTTCTTCTCGACGTCCAGGCGGACCATCTCGCGGCGCTGCCGTCGCGCATCGTCGTCCCGCTGCTGCCGCCGAGCGCCGCGCTGCCCGCGATCCGCGACCTCAATCCCGTGCTGCGGCTCGACGGCAATGACGTCGCGCTGATGACGCACTACCTGACCGCGATCCCGCGCGCCGAGCTCGGCCCCGCCATCGCCAGCCTCGCGCCGGAGCGCGAGGCCATCACCCGCGCGCTCGACCTGCTGCTGACCGGGTTCTGACCGCCGCTACCCCCGCACCGGCTTCACCGTCGCGAGGATGGCCGCGCCGAGGGCCAGGAAGACCAGCACCGTCGCCATCCCCGCGCGCTGGCTGTCCGTCGCCGTCGTCACCAGCGCCAGCACCGCCGGGCCGAGGAAGCCGGTGATGCGGCCCGACAGCGCGAACAGCCCGAAATGCGCCGCGCATTCATGCTCCGGCGCCATGCGCGCCATCAGCGTGCGGGACGCCGCCTGCGCCGGGCCCATGAAGGCCCCGAGCGCCATCGCCATCCCCCAGAACACCGCCTTGCTGTCCGTCAGCAGCAGCGCCGCACCCAGCACGATCATCGCCAGCAGCGCGATCATCACCGTGCGCTTGGACCCCAGCCGGTCCTCGACCAGCCCGAACCCCGCGGCACCGAGCCCCGCCGTCACGTTCATGGCGATGCCGAAGAGCAAAATCTCCTCGAACGCCATGCCGTGCACGCCGGCGGCGTAGATGGCGCCGAAGGCGAACAGCGTGTTCAGGCCATCCGTGTAGAACAAGCGCGCGACCAGGAAGCGCAGCATCGCCGGCCGGCGCGGCAGGCCGCGCAGCAGGCTCCGCGTCTCCGCCACGCAATGCGTGATCGCCTCCCCCATCCGCGCATGCGGGCCCGGCGGGTCCGGCACCGCCAGCAGCACCGGCCAGGCGAACAACAGCGTCCAGGCGGCGACGAGCAGCGCGGTCGCGCGGACATGCTCGGACTCCGCGCGGTCCAGCCCGAACCAGGCCGGGTTCGGCTGGACCAGCGCCACCAGCGCCACCGCGAGGCAGGTCAGCCCCCCCGCATAGCCCAGCCCCCAGGCCAGGCCCGACACACGCCCCATCCGCTCCGGCGGCGCGACCTCGGGCAGCATCGAATTGTAGAAGACCGTGCCGAGTTCGAAGGCGATCGTCGCGATCCCGACCACGACCAGCAGCCACAGCGTCCAGGACGGGTCCGGCCGCGCGAACCACACCAGCGCGGTGAAGCCCGCCGTCACCAGCACCGTGCCCGCGAGCAGCGCCCGCCGCCGCCCGCCACGGTCCGCCACCGCGCCCAGCAGGGGCGAGAGAACCGCGATGACCAGCGCCGCCACCGTCTGCATCCAGCCCCATTGCGCCTGGCCCGTGGCCGGGTCGGGTGCGACTCCTTGGGCGAAATAGGCGGCGATCACGAAGGTGGAGACCACCGTGGGGAAGGCACTGTTGGCCCAGTCGAAACTGGCCCAGGCCAGCGCGCGGCGGTTCATGCGGCGTCACGAGGGGACGCCGCCCCCTCGCGCTCCCCCGCCGAGGGCTTAAGGCCCTCGGAACCCGTCACCTGGGTGCCGCAGATGGGGCAGGTATGCGCCATTGCGGCGGCCAGGCCCCGCAACCGCTCCGATCGGTATCGGTTTCCAAAGGCCCTGCGGCCTTTGGCGGGGGGTCGAGGGGGGCAGCGCCCCCCTCGCGGCGCCACGACGGCCAGCGCCCTACGCCTCACCGCCCGGCGCCGGCATCGACACGCGCGTGATCGCCCACTGCACCGACGTCACGCCTTCCTCCGCCTGCAGCACCACCTGGCTCGACCGGCGCGGCTCGCCGCCCAGGTAGACGCTTTCCTCGAGCGCCACCCGCGCGCCCTTGCCGCGGATCTTCCACCCGATGCCGGAAGGCAGCCGCAGCAGCGCCGCGCTCTCGTCCTGCAGCAGGGAGACGACGACGCCCGGATGCAGGTGGAAGCGCACCGCGAAGGCCGGCACCGGCGCGTCGCCGGCGATCTCCACCGCATCCTCCCCGCGCAGATCGTCGCCCGATTCGGCAAGGTAGAGCCTGCGCCGGTGCATCGCGCCGAAGGCGCGGCGCCAGCCATCGTGGCTCGCCTCGAGCCATTGCGCCCCGGCCGATTCGTGCCGCGCGGTCTCGACCTGCTCCGGCCGCCGCCCCAGCCCCTCGGGCCGCAATTCGGAGGAGTTGGTGTCCGACAGCACCAGCGTCGAATGCGCGGCCGTCGCACGCAGCGCGTCGCGCCAGGCTTCCTCGGCCGCCGGCGCCGCGCCGCAATTGACGATCAGCCGGTCGCGCCCGACCGACATCTCGAAGGCCAGCGTCCCGGCATGGGCGAAGCGGTCCGCGCCCGCCGGCAGCCCGCCTTCCGCCGTCGCCCCGGCGCGCGCGGCCGGCGGCGCGCCGGTGTCCACGATCACCAGCGTCCGCCCGGCCTGCAGCCGCTGGAAGCCGGTCTCCGGCAGGTCGAGCGGCGCCCGCCCCCGCGCCTGGCCCTGGGTGAGGACGAGGTCGAGCAGCGCGCCGCCCTCGTCGCGGGACCCGTTGAACAGCGCGAGCCCGCCATCCCCGTGCCGGAACAGCCGCAGCGCCGGCGCGGCGCGGTCCAGCACGGCGGCCAGGTGCGGCGGCGGTTCCATCCCCGCCCCGTGCAGCAGGTTGCGGATCTCGATCAGGTCCTGCAGCGCGAACAATTGCTGGGAGGGGGACCGTTCCACATGCCCGCCATCGGGGTGGAACTGGCGCTCGATCTCGGCCGGCAGGAAGCGCGCGGCGCGCTGCAGGTAGGCGTCCTCCTGCAACGCGATCGCCGCGGCCATCGCGCCCTTCAGCGCGGCCAGCGCGCCGCGGTGCTCGGCCTCGGCCGGCAGGGCGGCGGATAGGTCGCGCGCATCCTGGGCAAGGCGCGTCATCACCGCGCGGCGGAAGGAATCCTCGGACGTCGCGGCGAAGAAATCCCAATGGCCGAGCCAGGCCGACAGCCGCGCGCCCGCGACTTCCGGCGCATCCGCCACGGCTTCCTCGGCCCCGCGCGCGAGCCAGTCATCGGTCAGCGCGCGGGCATGCAGCCGCGCCGCATCGGTGCCGAGCGCGCGCAGGTCGCGCATCCAGGCGAAGCCATGCGCGGCGGCGCGCCAGGCGGGGGACCCCGAGGGCGCATCCCACCCTTCCGCGCCCGCCAGCCCCGGGCGCAGCGCGCGCGCCGTGCCCAGCACCTCGAACTCCCCGCGCAGCAGGCGGGCGCCGCGCGCCGGGTCGCCGGGCCAAAGGTCGCGGAACGCCCGCGCCGGCGCGTCGGGCACGCGCACGGGCTTGAGCCGCGCGAGAGTCTGACGGGCCCCGCGCAGGATGTTGATCATGCGGCCGTCCGGGCCGGCGCGCGCAGACCGGCGATGGCGGCGGCGTAGTCCTTCTGGCCGAACACCGCGGTGCCGGCGACGAGCACATCGGCCCCCGCCTCGACGCAGCGCGGCGCGGTCGCGGCCGTGACGCCGCCATCGACCTGCAGGCGGATGTCGCGGCCCGAGGCCTCGATCATCCGGCGCAGCGCGGCGATCTTGGGCAGTTGGCTGTCCAGGAAGGACTGCCCGCCGAAGCCCGGATTGACCGACATGACGAGGATCAGGTCCGTCAGGTCCAGCACATGCGCGACGCAGTCGACCGGCGTCGCCGGGTTCAGCACCACCCCCGCCTTCTTGCCCAGCGCGCGGATCGTCTGCAGGGAGCGGTGCAGATGCGGCCCGGCTTCCGGATGCAGGCTGATGACATCCGCCCCGGCTTCCGCGAAGGCCGCCAGATACGGGTCGGCGGGGGCGATCATCAGGTGCACGTCGAAAGGAATCGCGGCGTGCTTCCGCAGCGCCTTCACCAGCCCCGGGCCGAAGGAGATGTTGGGGACGAAATGGCCGTCCATGATGTCGAGATGCAGCCAGTCGGCGCCGGCGGCGGCGATGGCGGCCACCTCCTCCCCCAAACGGGCGAAGTCGGCGGCAAGAAGCGACGGGGCGATCAGGGGCGCGAGCACGTTGCGGTTGTAGCGGGTTGTCACGGAACGCGACAACCGGCCGGGGGCGGTGCGCGCGAGAGGAGGGCGCCGCCCTCCCAGGCCGACCCGCCGGGGGCCGGAAGGCCCCCGGAACCCATGACCTGGGCGCATCAGCGCCGGCATGCGGTCACACCGGCAGCGCCGTCGTGCTCTTCACCCGTTCCATCGCGAAGCGGGACGTGACCTTGCGCAGGCTCGGCACCTGGGCGGTCAGGCGGCGGTAGAACAGGTCGAAGGCCTGCATGTCCGGCACCACCACGCGCAGCAGATAGTCCACGTCCCCGCCCAGCCGCCAGCATTCGACGATCTCGGGCATCTTCGCGACCGTCGCGGCAAAGGTCTCGATCCATGGGGCGGAGTGGTCGCCCGTCTCGATCGCGACGAAGACCGACACGCCGAGCCCGACCTTCTCCGGGTCCAGGATCACGACGCGGCCGGTGATCACGCCTTCCTGCTCCATCCGGCGGATGCGCTTCCAGCAGGGGGTCGGCGTCAGCCCCACCTCCTTCGCGATGTCGGCGAGCGACAGGGCGGCGTCCTTCTGGATCAGGCGGAGGATGGCGCGGTCGGTGTGATCGGGCTCGAAACTGCGGCTCAACGGGCAAGTCCTTGGCGGTCTGAGCGCTTCACGTGGCAGAAAAATCTTTTGCTTGCAAGTTTTCGCGCCGTGAAGAGAACAGGCTTCTCTTTCGGAACGGAAATCCCCGCCATGACCCTTCGCCGCGACCTCCTCCTCCGCTCCGCGCTGCTGGCCGGGGCCGGCCTGCTGCCGCGCGCCGCGGGCGCGGTCGGCACGACCTGGGTGCCCGACCGGCCGCTGCGCGTCATCGTCCCCGTGGCGCCCGGCGGCAGCCTCGACATCCTCGGCCGCGTCCTGGCGCGGCAGCTGGCGCCGCGGCTGGGCCAGCCGGTGGTGGCGGAAAACCATCCGGGCGCGGGCAGCAACCTCGCCTTCGAACTGACCGCGCGGGCGCGGCCGGACGGGCACACGCTGGTGGTCGGTTCCGACCCGCTGACGATCAACCCGGCGCTCTACCCCCGCATCGCCTTCGACCCGGTGCGCGACTTCGCCCCGGTGATCGAGGCGGTGCGCGCGCCGCAGGTGCTGGTCGTCAACCCGCGCTCCCCCGCGCGCGACCTGGCCGGCTTCGTCGCCTGGGCGCGGGAAGCCGAGGGCAAGCTGTCCGTCGCCTCCCAGGGCAATGGCTCGATCGGGCATCTGGCCGGCGCGCTGTTCGGGCAGGAGGCGGGGATCGCCTACACCCATGTCCCCTATCGCGGCGGCGGGCCGGCGGTGGTGGACGTGGTGGCCGGGCATGTCGAGGCGCTGTTCGTCACCCTGCCCGCCGCGATCGAGCACATCCGCGCGGGCCGGCTGCGCGCCCTCGCCGTGACCTCCGCGCAGCGCAGCGGCGCCCTGCCGGACGTGCCCACGGTGGCCGAGGCGCTGCTGCCCGGCTTCGACGTGGTGACCTGGCAGGGCATCCTCGCCCCCGCCGGCACGCCGCCGGCGGCCATCGCGCGCCTGGCCGGGGAACTGGCCGCGATCCTCGCCTTGCCCGAGGTGGCGGGCGACCTGGAACGCCAGGGCTTCACCGTGACCGCGACCGGCCCCGACCGCTTCGCCGCCCATGTCCGCGCCGAGGCGGCCCGCTGGCCGGAGGTGGTGCGTCGCGCGAATGCGCGCCTGGAATGACGCGCCGGAGCGCGCCTGGAATAGGCTGCGGGAGTGCGCCTGGAGTGACCCGCGGGCGCACGCCTGGAGTAAGCCGCGGGGGCACGCCTGGAATGAGGCGCTGGAGCGCGCCTGACATGAAGGGAGCGCGCGTGTGCGGCGGTTGCGCCCGGCCTGACGCCTTCGGCGTGCACCGCTCGGGCGGGGCCGCGGGATTGGCTTCGCGCGGCGGGCGAGGCCCGCCCGGCACGCCGGCACGCGCCATCGCCGCCATAGGGGCGGCATGCCTCCGCCCCCGGCGTCGCGCCGCCCCCGGCGGGGCACCGTGCGAGGCCGCCCGGCCTGCCGGGGGATGCGCCGCGCGCCCCGCGCGCCCATCTCCCGCGGGCCATGCCCTCCCGCCGCCTTCTCCTCCCCGGACTGGTCGCCGCCTGCGCCGGCCCGCCGCCGCGCCCCGCGCCGGCGCTGTCGGCCGAGGCCACCTGGGTGGCGGCGGAAGCCTGGCATCTCGACCTCTGCCTGCCGGCGGGGGCGATCGGCACCGGGCCGCTCGCGCCCGTCGCCGCGGGGGCGCCCTGGGCGGCCTCCTTCGCCTTCGGCTTCGGTCTGGAATCCTGGATGCGCGCGGCCCGGCCGGGCTCGGCCGAGGCGCTCGGCGCGCTGGCCGGCGGGCCGGCGGTGGTCTCGGTCCGCGCACTGCCCGGCCCGGTGCCGGGCGGCGCGGAGGAAAGCCTGGCGCTGCGCCTGCCGGCGGGCGGAACCGCGGCCATCGCGGCCTTCGTCGCGGGGCAGGTCGCGCACCCGCCGCCGGCCGACCCGCGCGGCGGCCAGGTGCTGGTCCCCTCCCGCCTGCCCTATTCGCTCGGCTTCACCTGCAACACCTGGGTCATGCGGGCGCTGGCCGAGGCGGGGCTGCCGGTGCCCGTCGCCGGCATCCGGCTGCGCGGGGAGGCGATGGCCGCCCTGCGCGCCGAACAGGCGAGGCAGGCCGGCACCGCATGACGCCGCGTGCGGAATGTCACGGTGCTGCCACCATGAAGTCCTTCCTATGCAACCAAGGCCGCCTTCAACACGTTCCACCCTACGAATCGGGACCCGGATTCACCCACCATGTCCATCCGCCGCGACCTGCTGATGCGTTCCGCGCTGCTGCGCCTGCCGGACCTCGCGGCGCTGCGGGCGGGTGTCGCGCGCGCCGCCGCGCCGGCGGTTCAGTCCGACCCGCGTGAGCGTTCCCAGCGGGCCAAGCGGCGCAAGCCTTCGAGCGCCAGGCCCAGGAAGACCACCAGCACGCCGAGATAGGCGAGCAGGCCCTTCCGCTCCGCCAGGGTCGAAAAATCGATCGGCCCGCTGCCCATCGCGTCGGCCGGCAGGACCATCGGCAGCGCGGCCCCCGCGAGGGTGACCGCGACCACGGCGCCGAGCACCCGGTCCGGCAGCCGGGTCGCCAGCGCGAAGACACCGACCGGCAGCATCACCAGCACCACGATCAACAGCGCCTCGGGCAGGCCGCCGCCACCCACGAGGCTGGCCGCCAGCGCGACGACCAGCCCCGCGAGGCAGGCGCCGACCATGCGGCGGATCTCGCCGGCCCGTCCTGGCTCCGGGGTTTCCTCGGGCGATGCCATGGGGAGAGCATCGCAGGCCGCGAAGTGCGGAACAATCGCGGCGGGGGGCCGCGCCGGGCGGGACCGCGCCCGGATGCGGCGCGCGCCGGGTCAAGGCCCATCGGCCCGTCCAGCCGCCCCGCCGCCGGCCCGCAGCCATGTCCGACCGGGCGCCATCATCCGGTCGGATGTCCTGCTCGGGAACAGCATGATGCCGGAGCGGGTCGTGTCGCGCCGGCACGGCCGCGTCGCGGTTGCGCGCGACCGGACGCCGGTCAGGCGACGCGCCGGAACCGCGCCGCGAAGAACCCGTCCATCCCGCCGCGTTCCGCCCAGTAGTCCGGGCGCGTGCGCAGGCAGCCCGCCGGGGTGATCGCCTCCGGCAGCCCGGGCAACTCGCCCGGCGCGAAAGGCTCATGCGCCAGGCCGAGGCCCGCGGCGCGCGCGAGATGCGCCTCCCCTTCCTCGGGCTGCAGGGAACAGGTGGCGAAGACCAGCCGCCCGCCGGGCCGCAGCATCCGCGCCGCGGCGGCGAGCAGCCGGGCCTGCGCCTCGGCCGCGCTCGCCACGTCCCGCGGCCGCTTGGCATGCGCCACGTCCGGGTGCCGGCGGATCGTGCCCGTCGCGGTGCAGGGCGCGTCGAGCAGGATGGCGTCGAAGGGCTCGGCCGGGGTCCAGGCGGCGGCATCGGCCTGCACCACCTCGGCCGCCAGCTGCAGCCGGGCGAGGTTCTCCCGCAGCCGCGCGGCGCGGGCCGGGTCGCGTTCCACCGCCGTCACCGTGGCGCCGGCGGCGACGAGCTGCGCCGTCTTGCCGCCCGGCGCGGCGCACAGGTCGGCGATCCTCTCCCCCGCCCGCGGGGCGAGCAGCAGGGCGGGCAGCGCGGCCGCGGCGTCCTGCACCCAGAAGCGGCCCTCGGCGAAGCCCGGCAGGTCGGTCACCCGCGTGCCCGCGGCCATGCGCCACGACCCGGTGGGCAGCACCTCCGCCCCCCCCGGCGGGGTCGCGCCGGGCGCCGGGGTCAGGTCGAGCGGCGCGGGCCCGCGATGGGCTTCGGCGATGGACCGCACCGCCGGGCCATAGGCCGCGTGCCAGGCCGCCCAGAGCCAGGGTGGCGTGTCGAGCCGCGCGGCGTCCAGCGACTCCAGCACCGCCGGGCCTTCCGTCGCCACCTTGCGCAGCACGGCGTTGACCAGCCCGGCGAAGGCCTTCGGCGCCAGCGCGACGGCGGTCGCGACCGCGGCATGGGCGGGCGTGTCCAGCAGCAGCAGTTCCGCCACGCCGATGCGCAGCGCGTGGCGCGCGGGCGGCGGCGGTTCCTTGCGCAGGTAGGGCGAGAGCACTTCCTCGATCGACCCGAGCCGGCGCAGCACCATCGCCGCGATGCGGTGGGCGGCGGCGCGGTCGCGCGGGTCGAGCCTGCGCGGCAGGGCTTCCAGCGCGTCCTCGAGCGGGCGGCGCTCGTCGAGGGACGCGGCGATCAGGTCGCGCGCGGCGCGGCGCGTGGGCAATCCGGGCGGGGGAGGTGTCACGGGCCGCTTCATGGCACCCCGCGCCCCGGCAGGCCAGAGCGGGCCGGCGCCCGCACCGCCAAGGTTTCCCCCCGGCCGGATAGTGCGCTAGACGCCCGCCACGATGCGCCCCGCCGAATTCCTCGACCGGCTGCCGGAGACGCGACGGCCGGCGCTGTGGCTGGTCGCGCTCTGCCTGCTGCTGTGGCTCCCCGGCTTCTTCACCATCCCCCAGGGGGACCGGGACGAAAGCCGCTTCGCCCAGGCCACGCGCCAGATGGTCGAGACCGGCGACCATGTGCGGATCCGGCTGGGCGACGTCGAGCGCAACAAGAAGCCGGCCGGCATCCACTGGGCGCAATCGGCCGTGGTGCACGGGCTGGAAGCCGTCGGCATCCCGGCGCGCAATTCCATCTGGGCCTACCGCATCCCGTCGCTGCTCGGCGGCATCATCGCGGTGCTCGCGACCTGCCTGCTGGGGCGCGCGCTGGTCGGGCGGCGGGCGGCCTTCGTCGCGGCGGCCATGCTCGCGCCCTGCATGGTGCTGGTGGTGGAAACCCACATCGCCAAGACGGATGCGGCGCTGCTGGCGGCCATCACCGTCGCGATGGGGCTGATGGGGCGCGCCTATCTCGCGCCGGACCGCTTCACGCCGGCCATGGCGGCGGGGTTCTGGTCGGCGCTCGGCCTCGGCGTGCTGCTCAAGGGGCCGATCGCGCCGATGGTGCCGCTGCTGGCGGGGCTGACGCTCGCCATCATGGACCGGCCTTCGGGGCGGCGGTTCTGGCGGCTGTCCGCCCCGTGGCTGCCGGCGCTGCGCGCGGGCTGGGGCCTGCCGCTGATGGTCGCCTTCGCCGCCCCCTGGTTCGTCGCCATCGGCATCGCGACGGAAGGGCGCTTCTTCGGCGAAGCGCTCGGCGGCGACATGCTCGACAAGGTGGGCTCCGGCGAGGAAGCGCATTGGGGCCCGCCGGGGATGTATGCCGCGATCTTCGGCATCACCGCCTTCCCCGCCGCCTGGATCGTGCTGCGCGCCCTGCCCGGCGCCTGGGCGGACCGGATGCAGGCGCCGGTGCGCTTCCTGCTCGCCTGGGCGGTGCCGACCTGGCTGCTGTTCGAGGCGGTGCAGACCAAGCTGCCGCACTACGTCCTGCCCGCCTTCCCCGCGCTGATGCTGCTGGGCGCGCGCTGGGCGATGGACCCGCTGCGGCAGGCTCCGCCGCGCTGGATCAACTGGCTCGGCAATGTCGCGCTGGCCGGCGTCGCGGTCGGCCTTCCGCTCGTCTTCGTGGTCGCCGTCTATGTGGTGGAACACCGCATCAAGCCGATGGCGGTGGCCGGCATCCTCGCCGGCATCGTCATGGCGGTGCTGCTGTTCCGGATGGCCCGCGCGCAGGCCTGGGGGCGGGCGGCGCTTGCCGGCGCGATCCTCGTCGTGCCGCTCTATGCCTCGGTGCTGGAAGGCACGATTCCGCGGATGGAGGCGGTGTGGATCTCCCCGCGGCTGGCCGCCCGGGTGGCCGAGGTCGCGCCGCGCCTGCCGCCCGAACGCTTCGGCGTGGTCGGCCACCACGAACCATCCCTGCAATTCGCCATGGGCGGGGCCATCCGGCTGCTGCGGGACGGGCCGGCGGCGGCGGAATTCCTCGCCGGCGGGGATGGCCGCATTGCCGCCGTGAACGACCGGCAGGAAGCGGCCTTCCGTCGCGCCGCGGCGGAGCGGGGCCTCACGGTGGCCGAGCTCGGCTCGGTGACCGGCCTGAACTATGTGCGCGGGCGCTGGGTCACGCTCTCGCTGTTCAAGGTGGAATAGATGTTCGAGTGGGTGACGAACCTGGTCGCGGCCGGCGGGCTGGCCGGCGTCTTCGCGCTGATGGTGCTGGAGAACCTGTTCCCGCCCATCCCGTCGGAGCTGATCATGGCCGCGGCCGGCTTCGCGGCGGCGCGGGGCGAGATGTCGCTGGTCGGGCTGATCGTCTTCGCGGTCGCCGGCACCGTCGCGGGCAACGTGGTCTGGTACGAGCTGGGCCGCTGGCTGGGGGTGGAACGCTTCCGCCCGCTGGTCGCGCGCTACGGCAAGTGGTTCGCGGTGGAGGAGGAAGACCTCGACCGTGCGACGGGCCTGCTGCGCCGCTTCGGCCCGATCGCGATCTGCTTCGGGCGGATGCTGCCGGGCGTGCGGACGCTGATCTCGGTGCCCGCGGGGATGGTCGAGATCCCGCGCGGGGTGTTCTACCTGTGGACCTCGCTGGGGTCGCTGATCTGGCTGACCTTCCTGGCGACGGCCGGGTACATGCTGGAAGACCACTACGACAAGGTGCAGCACTGGATCGAGCCGCTGGCCTGGGTGGTGGTGGGCATCGCGGCGGGCGGCTACGGCGCGCACCTGGTGTTCGCGTTCCGCAGGGCGCGGCGGCGGCGGGCGTGATTTTGGCCGGAGGGGCGCTGCCCCTCCGGGCCTCCCCGCCAAAGGCCCAAGGGCCTTTGGAAACCGGGACTCCGCGCCACGATGAATGGCGCCCCAGGTGTTGGGTTCCGAGGGCCTTTCGGCCCTCGGCGGGGGGCGGGGCAGAGCCCCGCGCTTTTACGCGCCGTCGCGGAGAATCCGCCTGCAATGCACCAGCGACGCCTCGATCAGGTTGTCCGTCGCTTCCGGCGTACGGAACGCGGAATGCGAGGCCAGCACCACATTGTCGAGCGCCGTGAGCGGATGCCCCGCCGGCAGCGGTTCCTCGACGAACACGTCGAGCCCCGCCGCCCCGATGCGTCCGCTGCGGATCGCTTCCGTCAGCGCCGCCTCGTCCACGATCGCCCCGCGCGCGGTGTTCACGAACAGCGCGCCCGGCTTCATGCGCGCGAGGCGCTCGGCGTTGAGGAACCCGCGCGTCTCGTCGTTCAGCAGCAGGTGCAGGGAGACGACGTCGCTTTGCGCGAGCAGCGTGTCGACGTCGGTGAAGGTGACGCCCGGCGCGGACTTGGGCGTGCGGTTCCAGGCCAGCACCTTCATCCCCGCGCCGTTGCACAGCCGCGCCATCTCGGCCCCGATGCCGCCGAAGCCGATGATGCCGACGGTCTTGCCCGTCAGCTGCATCCCGTCCGTGCGCGGCCATCCGCCGCCCTTGATGGCGTGGTGCATCAGGCCGAGGCCGCGCGCCGCGCCCCACATCAGCGCGAAGGCCATCTCGGCGACCGCGGTGTCGCCATAGCCCTTGATGATGTGCACCTTCACGCCGCATTCGGCTTCCAGCGCCTCCGGGTCCATGTAGGACCGCGCGCCGGTGCCGAGGAAGACGATGTGCCGCAGGTCCGGGCAGCGCTTCACGACGTCCACCGGGAAATGCGTGTGGTCGTCGATCGCGATCTGCACGCCGGCGAGCAGGGCGGGAAGTGCCTCGGGCGTGATGTCCGGGTCCTCGTGGATCGCGACCGGCAGGTCGTCGGGACGGTGCAGGCGCCGCATGACCTCGGCGAGCGAGGCGTTGGCGTCGACGAAGGCTGCGCGCATCTCTGTCTGTCCTCTCACACGTCCGCGGCGTGCTTGGTCAGCATCGCCTCGTCCCACACCAATCCCATCCCTGGCCGGTCGGGCACCAGCGCCATCCCGTCCTTCACCCGCAGCGGTTCGGCCAGCAGCGGCCCCGCCACGTCCAGGTGTTCCAGCAGATGCGCCGTCGGCGTCGCGTTCAGCAGGTGCACGCTGGCCTCCACGAAGATGTGCGAGGACATCGGCACGCGATGCGCCGCCGCGATCGCCGCCGCGCGCTGCCAGCCGGTGACGCCGCCGATCTTCATCGCATCCGGCATGCACAGGTCGACCGCGCCCATCGACAGCGCGCGCTGCATCGCGGCCGGCCCCCACCAGTTCTCCCCGCCCTGCACCGGCAGCGCCAGGCGCCGCGCGAGTTCCGCGAGCCCCGCATCGTCCTGCACCGGCAGCGGTTCCTCGAGCCAGCGCACGCCCTCGGCTTCCAGCGCGCGGCCGCGGCGCTCGGCCTCCGGCAAATCCAGCGCCTGGTTGTAGTCGACCAGGATGCCGACCTCCTCGCCCACCGCGGCGCGCACGGCGCGCACGGTGTCGAGGTCGTCCTCCAGCCGCTTTTGCCCGATCTTGAACTTGATCCAGCGCGCGCCGAGCGTCGCGACCGCGCGGCCCGCTTCCTCGGCCAGCATCGAAGCCCCCCAGCCGCGCAGGGAGGCATAGATCGGAACGGGGCGCGCCTCCGCCCCCAGCATCTCGCACAGCTTCAGCCCGGCGGTGACCGCCAGCGCATCCCACATCGCCATGTCGAGCGCGGAGAGCGCGATCTGCACCAGCCCCTCGGTGCCCAGGATGCGGCCGGCATCGTGCATCTCCCGCCACAGCGTCGCGGGGGCCAGCGGCTTGCCGACCAGCCCCGCGCCGAGGCTGCGCGCGAGCGACGCCGTCGGGCCGAGTGCCGCCGGCGTGTAGGGGAAGACATAGGCCGTGCCCGCCGCGCCATCTTTCGTGCGGAGGTCGACGATGACGAGCGGCGCGCGCGGGATGGTGTTGAGGCTGTTGCGCAGCGGCGGGTCCAGCGGCGCGTCGACGGCGCGCACGCGAAGCTCGGCGATCCTCGGCAGCGTCATGGGCGGTTCCTCCGCCCGAGATCCTGCCCGCGCCTCAGCGCCGCGTCGAGGCGTGGACGACCGCCAGCGCGACATTCAACTCGGCGCCGAGCAGCACGACATAGACGCTGACCCAGAACCACATCAGCAGCGCCACGACCGCGCCGAGCGGCCCGTACATCAGGTCATAGGTCGCGAAGTTCGAGACATAGAGCGTGAAGCCGGCCGACGCCGCCGCCCAGAGCAGCGTCGCCACCACCGCGCCCGGCAGCGTCCACAGGATGCCCGGATGCCGCCCCGACGGCCCGAGCCGATAGACCACCACCAGCCCGATGAAGACGAGTCCGAGCAGCGTGCCCATCGACATCCCCCGCAGCGTCCAGGCCTGCGGCGCCGGCAGCCCCAGCAGCGCCGCGACCCCCGGCAGCGCGACCAGCGCCGCGATGGCCAGCGTCGCCGCGATGGTGATGGACAGCGTCATGCCGATGGCGAGCAGGTGATAGACGAAGAAGTTCCGCGATTCCTCGACGCCATGCGCCATGTTCAGCGCCCCCAGCATCGCCC
The DNA here is from genome assembly GCF_017813355.1 of Roseomonas nitratireducens. GTDB lineage: Bacteria > Pseudomonadota > Alphaproteobacteria > Acetobacterales > Acetobacteraceae > Neoroseomonas > Neoroseomonas nitratireducens. The sequence goes on along the minus strand of NZ_JAGIYZ010000001.1, from coordinate 396,454 downwards.
GCGTGCCGGCCGAGGCCGACCAGATGGCCACACCGCCCGAGACGATCGCCCCCCATTCGAGGCGCGGCCGCGGTTGTTCCACCAGCTGGTGCAGCCGGTCGGCGATCAGGTCGAAGGTTTCCTCCGGCACCAGCTCGCGCAGCACCTCAAGCTGCGGCTCGACCGTCGCCTTGTCGAACCACAGCCCATAGACGAGCACGAGCAGGAAGATCGCCGGGAACAGCGCGAGCATGGCGTAGAAGGCGCAGCCCGCCGCGGTCAGGGAAATGCGGTCGGACGCCGCCGCGCGCATCACGCGGCGCGCGATGGCGATGGCGCCGGCGCGCGGGGTGGCGGGCGGCAGGGAATCCATGCCGCCGGCGTAGCGCCTTCGTGAGGCGCAAGGGAAGTCTCAGCGCGTCGGGATGCCCGCCGCGCGGGGTGCTTCCTCGAGTTTCCCGCTCGCGCGCAGCTCCAGCGACGTGATCCGTCCATCCTGGTCGGTATCCAGCCGCTGGAGCATGGCGGCGAGCGTGTTGCCCGTGGGTGTTCCCGGCCCCGCCATGTTGGCGGGGCTCGGCCGCAATCCTTGCAGCGTGGCGGCGAAATCCTGTCGCGCGCCGGCAGCCTGAAGCCGAGCCGCATCCTGCTGGCTCTGCATGCGGAACGCCCGGATGGCCTGCGGCGCCGTAGGGGCCCGGTCGGGGACGATCTGCATGGCTGCAACCTCCGTGATGGTGTCTTCACCCGTCCTTCTGTCGGGCGGCGCCGTCCTGGCGCACCGGGGACATTGCACGGGGCGTGCCAGAGAAGGTCGGGGGAGGATGAACCTCCCCCGAACCCCCTCCCTTCTTTGTCTATTGGGGACTGATTCCCCAGGTCGCAAAGAAGGTTGAGGGGGGTTCGGGGGGAGAAGTTCCCTTCTCCCCCCGACACTTAGCCGAGCCTGGCGAATGTCAGCTCATGCTTGTTGTTGAACCCGTGGAACAGCACCGCACCCGGGATCGCGGCGAATTCCGCCGCCGTCGCATGGTCCGTCTCGCCCTGGAACTTCAGCGTGCAGACGAAATTCCGCGCCGCCCCGGCCTCCATCCACCGCCGCACCAGCGCGAGCAGCCGGGCCGGGTAGCAGATGATGTCCGAGAACAGCCAGTCGACCGGCACTTCCTGCCGGGGGTCCAGGCCGAAGGCGCTCTCCTGCCGGCAGGAAACGCCGGGCATGGCGGAAATGGCCGGGTCGAGGGGCGCCTTGTCCACTGCCGTCACCGTCGCGCCGAGCCGCGCCAGCACCCAGGTCCAGCCACCCGGCGCGGCGCCGAGGTCGAGGCAGGTCTCCCCCGCCCCCGGATGCCGGCCGAGCCGCGTCAGCGCCTCCCACAATTTCAGGTAGGCGCGGGATGGCGGGCCCTCACGGTCCTCCGCGAAATGCACCTCCCCGTTCACGAAGGGGCTGGTCTTGGTCGGGCTCGCCAGCATCCGGTCGGGCGCGAGCAGCGTCCAGGCGCCCAGATGGGCGGTCGGGGCGGGTTCGGGGAAGACCAGCGGCCGCGCCTTCACCGGCGGCAGGCGGTCGGCCAGCAGGGCGGACCGGCGATGATGCAGCAGCGGGTAATGCGCCCAGTTGCGCTGGATGGCGCGCAGCGCATCCGCCCCCGCCTTCACGGAAGGGACGGGGATTTCGGCCGGCGCCGTCCAGGTCTCGAGCGCCCAGGGCGCGGGCGCGGGCGGGTCGGGCGACAGGGCGAGCCGCCCATGCCAGCCCGCGATGGCGGCGCCGGCGCGGCGAAGGTCCTCGGCGAGCTCGGCCTCGAACCCCTCCGCGGCCAGGTAGGCGGCGCGGATCACCGCTTCAGCGCGGCCAGGGCGAGCGCGATCCAGCCCGCCATCAGCAGCGTCCCGCCCGCCGGCGCCACGGGCCCGACCGGCGCGCCGCCGAGCGAGGTCCACCACACCGCCCCGCAGAACAGCGCGGCGCCCAGCGCGAAGCAGGCCCCGGCGAGATGCGCGAGCCCCCGCCCCCGCTCGGCCATCAGCCCCGCGGCGAGCAGCGCCAGCGCGTGCCAGCCCTGCATGGTCAGCGCGCTGTCCACGGCGCGGCGCTGCGCGCCCTCGAAGCCCGCGGGGGTGCCATGGGCGGCCCAGGCGGACAGGGCGACGGCGCCGAGCCCGGCAAGCGCGCCCAGGAAAAGCCAGAGCCGATGCATGGAGGGAGCCTTACGCCGTGCGGCGCGCGGCGGCCAGGGGGCTCAGGCGCGGCCGAACAGGCGCCGGACGCGTTCCGTCGCGCCGGCCATGCGGCGGCCGAGGCTCGCCTCCATCTCCTCGACGCGGCCCACATGCTGCGGCCAGCGATCCGCCAGCCAGCCCCAGCGCCGCGCCGCCCAGATATGCTGGTCGCGCAGCACGAAGACGCCGAGGGCAAGGAACAGGAAGCCCTGCAGGAAGGGCAGCACCAAGCCGAGCACGCCGAGGAACAGCAGCCCCCAGCCCATGACCTTCCGGGGAAGCGAGGGACGCAGGATGATCATGGCCGCGCAGATGGTCCGCGCAGGGCGCCGCTGCAACGGGGGGCGGGGATGATCCCGCCCCGCGCCGCCGTCAGACGTGCACCGGCTTGTCCCAGGCCGCCATCGCCGCTTCCTTCACCGCCTCGTTCAGCGAAGGGTGGGCGTGGCTGACGCGGGCGATGTCCTCGGCGCTCGCGCCGAATTCGATCGCCATGGCGATCTCGGCGATCAGCGTGCCGGCATCCGGGCCGACGATGTGCGCGCCGAGCACCTTGTCCGTGGCCTTGTCGGCCAGCACCTTCACGAAGCCGTCGGTCGAGGCCATGGCACGGGCGCGGCCATTCGCCATGAAGGGGAACTTCCCGACCTTGTAGGCCACGCCCTTGGCCTTCAGCGCTTCCTCGGTCGCGCCCACCGCGGCGACTTCCGGCCAGGTGTAAACGACGCCCGGGATGGCGTCGTAGTTGATGTGCGGCTTCTGCCCGGCGAGCATCTCGGCCAGCGCGTAGCCCTCGTCCTCGGCCTTGTGGGCGAGCATCGCGCCGGCGATCGCATCGCCGATGGCGTAGATGCCGGGGACGTTCGTGGCGAAATGCGCGTCGGTCTTCACCCGCCCGCGCTCGTCCAGCGCCACGCCCACCGCGTCGAGCCCGAGGCCCGCGACGAAGGGGCGCCGGCCGATGGCGAGCAGCACGACATCGGCGCGCAGCTCCTCGCCCGCGCCGCCTTCCGCCGGCTCGACCTTCAGCGTCACGCCGGTCGCGTCGGCGGCCGCGCTCGTCACCTTGGACTTCAGGCGGAACTTCATCCCCTGCTTGGTCAGGATGCGCTCGAACTGCTTGCGCACCTCCCCGTCCATGCCGGGCAGGATGCCGTCGAGGAACTCGATCACCGTCACCTCGGCGCCGAGCCGGCGCCAGACGCTGCCCAGCTCGAGCCCGATCACGCCGCCGCCGATCACCACCAGGTGCTTCGGCACGGCTTCCAGCTCCAGCGCGCCGGTGGAGGTGACGATGCGCTTCTCATCCACCTCGACGCCGCGGAGCGGCGTGGATTCGGACCCGGTCGCGATGACGATATGCTTCGCGGCGTAGTCCGTGCCGGCGACGCTCACCACGCCGGGGGCGGCGATGCGTCCTTCCCCCTTCAGCCAGGTCACCTTGTTCTTCTTGAACAGGAACTCGACGCCCTTGACGTTGGCGCCGACCACCTCGGCCTTGCGCGCCTGCATCCGCGCGAGGTCGAGCGTCACCTGCCCCACCCCGATGCCGTGCTCGGCGAAGTGCTTGCCGGCTTCCTCGAACACCTCGGAGGAATGCAGCAGCGCCTTGGACGGGATGCAGCCGATGTTCAGGCAGGTGCCGCCCAGCGTCTCCCGCTTCTCGACGCAGGCGACCTTCATGCCGAGCTGGGCGGCGCGAATGGCGCAGACATAGCCGCCCGGACCGGCGCCGATGACGATGACATCGAAGGTTTCGGGCATGGCGGGGTCCTGCGCTGGCGGGGGTGTTGTTGTGCGGCGCGGAAACTGCCCGCCCCGGGCGGCGGGATCAAGGCGCGAGGAAGCGCTTCCGGCCCGCTGCCTCCCGTGCCTATCCTTCCGCCCATTGGGCAGGCGCCGCCAGACGCGCCGCCCGGGAGGAGAGGAAACACGCCATGACCGTCCGGGACGATACCCGCTTCATGTCCAGCCGCCGGGGGCTGCTCGCCGCCGGCGCCGTGCTCGCCACGCCCGGGATCGCCCGCGCGCAGGCCCGCTTCCCCGACCGGCCGATCCAGATCGTGGTGCCTTGGCCGGCGGGCGGCTCGGCCGATGTGCAGCTGCGCTCGATCGGGGATCTGTGCACCCGCGCGCTCGGCCAGCCGGTCGTGGTGCGCAACCAGCCGGGGGCGGGCGGCACGCTCGGGCCCATGACGGTGGCGCAGCAGGCGCGCCCGGACGGGCACACGCTGACGCAGATGCACCTGTCCGTCCTGCGCCGTCCCTGGATGATGCGCACGCCGCAATGGGACCCGATCGCGGACTTCACCCACATCATCGGCATGACCGGCTGGCTGTTCGGCACCGCGGTGCGCGCCGACAGCCGCTTCCGCACATGGGCCGACATGATCGCCTTCGCGCGGGCCAATCCGGGGCGGCTCAACTACACCACCTCCGGCATCGGCACGACGAACCACCTCGCGATGGAGACCATCCAGGAGAAGGAGGGCATCCAGCTGACGCATGTCCCCTTCCGCGGGTCGAACGAGGCGGTGACGGCGGTCATCGGCGGGCAGGTGGACATGGTCTGCGACAGCTCCACCTGGGCGCCCTTCGTCGAGAACAACCAGATGCGCGCGCTGTCGGTCTGGACGGCCGAGCGCGTGCGCCGCTTCCCCGACGTGCCGACGCTGAAGGAACTGGGCTACGACCTCGTCGTCACTTCCCCCTACGGCGTCAGCGGCCCGCGCGGGATGGACGAGGGCGTGGTGCGCATCCTGCACGACGCGATGCGCGACGCGCTGCTGTCGCCCGAGAACGCGGAAGTGCGCGCGCGCTTCGACATGCCGCTGGTCTACCAGGACACGCAGACCTATCGCGCCTTCATCGCCGAGCGCGTCGAATACGAGCGCGCCATGGTCCGCCGCCTCAACCTCACCCTCGATGGCTGAGAGGCGGGCGATGCTGCACCGGCGCCTGATCCTCGCCGCGGCGGCGCTGCCGCTGCTGGCGCGCCCCTCGCTCGGCCAGGGGCGCTTCCCGACCCGGCCGATCCGCATCATCACGCCCTGGCCGCCGGGCGGGTCGCTCGACGCGCTGCAGCGGACGATGTTCGACATCATGGGCCGCGACCTCGGCCAGAACATCGTTTCCGAGAACATGCCCGGCGCGCGCGGCACCCGCGCGGCGATCTTCCTGACGCAGCAGGCGCAGCCGGACGGCTACACGCTGGCGCACCACCACCTGTCGATCCTGCGCCACCCCTTCCTGACGCGGCAGCCCACCTGGGACCCTGTGGCGGATTTCTCCTACATCATGCAGCTGTCGGGCTTCGTCTTCGGCACCGTGGTGCGCAACGACGCGCGCTGGCGCACGCTGGCCGAGGTCTTCGCCGATGCCCGCACGCGCCCCGGGCGGATCAGCTTCTCCACATCGGGCATCGCCACCACCAACCACCTGGCGATGGAGGAGCTGGCGTCCCGCGAGCGCTGCGAGCTGCTGCACGTGCCCTTCCGCGGCGCGCAGGAAGGCGTGACCGCGCTGCTCGGCCGGCAGATCGACATGGTGGCGGACGCGCAGGCTTGGCGCCCCCAGGTGGAGACCGGCGAGTTCCGCCTGCTGTCCGTCTGGACGCGCACGCGGCTGCCCTCCTTCCCCGATGCGCCGACGCTGAACGACCTCGGCTACAACATGTCCGTCACCTCGCCCTACGGCTTCGTCGGCCCGAAGGGGCTGCCGCCCGAGATCGTCGACACGCTGCACCGTTCCATGCGCAAGGCGCTGCAGGACGAGGCGAGCCAGGCGGTGATGCGGCGGTGGGAGATGCCGGACGAATACCTCGGCCCGCGCGAATACCTGGCCTTCGCGGCCGAGCGCGTGGCCTATGAACGCGCGACCGTCGCGCGGCTCGGCCTCAGCATCGACTGACACGAGCGGTCGAATTCTTCGACCGCTCAAATCCGTTTCTGCGTGCCCCCAGGCGCCGGGCGGGCCGCATTCGCGGCCTCGGCCCTTCGGGCCGCCGGTCGGAACGTCGTGCGCCGGCCAGAAGGCTCGCGCCGCTCAGCTATCCAGCCGGATGCCTTCCTCGCGGATCAGCGCCGAGAAGGTCGCGCGCTCGGCGGCGAGGAAGCGGGCGAAGGCGTCGGGCCCTTCAGCCGCCGGCAGCAGGCCGAGCGCGTCGAGCCGCGGGCGCAGCGCCGGCTGGCCCACCGCATCCGCCGCCGCGGCCGCGATGCGCGCGACGACCGGCCGCGGCGTCGCCGCCGACACCAGCAGGCCCAGCCAGTCGCCGATGGCGAAGCCGGGGAAGCCCTGCTCGGCCACCGTCGGCACGCCGGGCAGCGCGGGGAAACGCTCGGGGGAGGAAACGGCGACCGCCTTCACCCGCCCGTCGCGGATCAGCGGCGTGGCGAGCGCGGGGGAGGTGAAGCCCATCGGCGTGTCGCCGCGCAGCAGCCCGGCGATCTGGTCCGCCCCGCCGCGATAGGGAATGTGCTCCCCGCGGATGCCCGCCTGGCGCAGCAGCTGCGCCATGGCCAGGTGGACGCGCGCGCCGATGCCGACGCTGCCGTAGCGCGCCTGGGCCGGGTCCTCCCGCAGCTTCGCCAGCAATTCGGGCAGCGTCGCCACGCCGAACTCGTTGCGCACCACCAGGATCAGCGGCAGCGTCGCGAGCAGCGTGACGGGCGCGAGGTCGCGCTCATAGTCGAAGGCGAGGCCCCGCATCAGGAAGGGGTTCACGCTCTGCCCGCCGGAATCGATCAGGATGGTCGCGCCATCCGGCGCCGATTGCGCGACATGCCCCGCGCCGACCGCGCCCGAGGCGCCGGTCCGGTTCTCCGGCGTCACGGTCGCGCCCAGCAGTTCCGACATGCGCGGCGCGATCAGGCGGGCGAGGATGTCCGTCGACCCGCCCGGCGGGAAGGCGATGACCAGGCGCGAGGGGCGGTCGGGGGCCGTCTGGGCCAGGGCCGGGGCGGCGAAGGGAAGGGCGAGGAGGCTGCGGCGGAACATGGCGCATCCCGTGCCGCCGCGCTCGCGCCCCGTCAAGTTACAGCCGCGTTGCAGCATCCCCGGCGCGCTCGCGCACCGCGGCGCGCAGCGCCTCAAGCGCAGCGTCCGCCTGGCCGCGCTTCGGCACGACGACCGCCATCGACTCCCCCAGCATGACGAGGATGAGGTCCGGCGTTTCCTGCAGCCCGCTCACCGCGGCCCAGCCATGGACGCCGCGGCTCACGCTGCCGGTGACGGCGATCCCCTCCGCCGTCACCTCGATCCGCTGGGGGCCGAGATAGGTCTTGCCCGGCGATCGGCGGAGCTGGGCGCGCAGCCCCCGGCGCAGGCTCCAGCGGTGCATCGCCAGGTTCAGCGGCGAGACGGCCGCGAAGAAAATGGCGATGGCGGCGACCGGCACGAGGACATGCGCATACCAGTTGAAGCCCGCGGTGCCGGCGTCGAGCCAGTTCCACACGACGACGATCGCGGCCGTCGTGGCGGCGAGCATGATGTACTGCCGCCGCCAGCGCGCCCGCATGGTCGGGCCGCAGCCGACATGCATGTTGAAGGCCTCGATGTCCGACGCGGTGACATCGACCTCGAGCAGGACGAGCGGTGCGGGGGTGGGCGTGTCGGTCATGCCGGGGCTGGATTGGCACGCGGGCGGCGCGACCGCAATCGCGCCCCATGGATCGCGCGCCGCACCCGGCGCAGAATGGCGCCATGGCCCGATCGCCAGCCCCCGCCCCCGACCTGTTCGGCGACCCCGCGCCCACCGCCACCCCGGCGGAGGAAGCCGCACGCCCGCTCGCCGACCGCCTGCGCCCGCGCACGCTGGATGAGGTGGTGGGCCAGGACCACATGCTGGGCGCGGAAGGCGCGCTGTCGCGCATGCTCGCGCGCGGCTCGCTCGCCTCGCTGATCCTGTGGGGCCCGCCGGGGGTGGGCAAGACGACCATCGCGCGGCTGCTGGCCGAAGCCGCCGGGCTGCGCTTCACGGCGCTGTCGGCGGTGTTCTCCGGCGTGGCGGACCTCAAGCGCGCCTTCGACGAGGCCCGCGCGCGCAAGTCCAACGGACAGGGCACGCTGCTGTTCGTGGACGAGATCCACCGCTTCAACCGCGCCCAGCAGGACGGCTTCCTGCCGGTGGTGGAGGACGGCACCGTCACGCTGGTGGGGGCGACCACCGAGAACCCGTCCTTCGCGCTGAACGGCGCGCTGCTGTCGCGCTGCCAGGTGCTGGTGCTCAAGCGGCTGGACGATGCCGCGCTCGACCTGCTGCTCGCGCGCGCGGAAGCCGAGACCGGCCGCGCCCTGCCGCTGCGGCCCGAAGCCCGCGCGACGCTGCGCGCCATGGCCGATGGCGACGGGCGCTACCTGCTCAACATGGCGGAGCAATTGTCGGCGCTGCCGGACGGCACCGCGCCGCTCGATACCGCCGCGCTGTCCGCGCTGCTCGCCAAGCGCGCCGCGCTCTACGACAAGGACAGGGAGGAGCACTACAACCTCATCTCCGCCCTTCATAAGTCGATGCGCGGCAGCGACCCGGACGCCGCACTTTACTGGTTCGCGCGCATGCTCACCGGCGGGGAGGATCCGCGCTACATCGCCCGCCGCCTGACGCGCTTCGCGGCCGAGGATGTCGGCATGGCCGACCCGCGCGCCCTGCCGCTGGCCATCGCGGCCTGGGAGACCTTCGAGCGCATGGGATCGCCGGAGGGCGAACTGGCGCTGGCGCAGCTCGTCGTGCACCTCGCCACCGCGCCGAAATCCAACGCGGTCTACGCCGCCTTCGGCGCGGCGATGCGCGCGGCGAAGGAGACGGGATCCCTGATGCCGCCCAAGCACATCGTCAACGCGCCGACCAAGCTGATGGGCGAACTCGGCTACGGCAGCGGCTACGAATACGACCACGATGCCGAGGAAGGCTTCTCCGGCCAGGACTACTTCCCCGAGGAGATGCGCCGCCCCGTCTTCTACCGCCCGACCGACCGCGGCGCGGAAGCCGCCATCGCGGAACGCATGGCGCGCTGGGACCAGCTGCGCCGGAAGCGTCGCCGCGGATGATTCAGGCGCTGGTGCTGGTGGCCCTCGGCGGCGCGGCGGGGTCGGTGCTGCGCTACCTCGTCTCCATCGGCTCGCTCGCGCTGTTCGGCGCGGGGTTTCCGTGGGGGACGCTGGCGGTCAACGTCGCCGGCAGCGCGGTGATCGGCGCGATGGCGGGCGCGGGGATGGACGGCCAGGCGCGGCTGCTGCTCGTCACCGGCTTCCTCGGCGGCTTCACCACCTTCTCCGCCTTCTCGCTGGAAGCGGTCGGGCTGTGGGAGAAGTCACCGCCGCTCGCCATCGCCTATGTGGCGGCCTCCGTCCTGCTCGGCGCGGCGGCGTGCCTCGCGGGGCTGTGGCTGTTCCGGCGGTAGGACGGGAGGGCGCTGCCCTCCCGGCCCCTCCCGCCAGGAAACTGAGGTTCCTGCCGGGGTGCTCGAGGGGCGGAGCCCCTCGACCTTCCGCTACCTGCCCGCCCAGACCCGCGCGGGCACGAACACCTCGCCCGCCATGAGTTTCCGCGCCGTGCGCAGCGTGCCGCCGCCCAGCACCTCGACGCGGTCGTTGCCGGCGCGGCGCGTGGTGATGACGGCTTCCATCTGCCCGGTCGGATGCTCGATGGCGATGGTCTCGCGCTCGTTCGGCCCGATGCGCGCGAGCCCCTCGGCCACCGTGCCCGGCAGCATGCAGGCCGTGGCGATGCAGATGCCGCCGGTGACGGCCATCGCCTCATGGCAGGCGAGCGGCGTGAAGTAGCGCGCCGCGATCCCCTGCCCGCCCGCCGGTTCGGCCACCATGGCGAATTTCGGCATCACCTTGCCCTCGGCATCGCCCATGCCCATCGCGAGCGACGCGGCGCGGCGGATGCGCTCGATCCGCGCCATGAAGTCGCGGTCGGCATCCAGCTCCTTCGCACTCTCCCGCGCCGTCTTGCCGAGATCCGCCGCGCGCGCGATCACGACCGGCATGGCGACGTCGAGGCAGGTGACCTCCACGCCCTCGATCACGTCGCGCGCGTTGCCGGTGGGTGTCAGGCTGCCCGTCGCGCCGCCGACCGCATCGGCGAAGTTCAGCACGATGGGCGCGGCGGTGCCCGGCACGCCGGCGATCGCGGTACCGCCGTCATAGGTCACCGCCCCGCCCGGGGTCTGCACCACGCTTTCGATCAGCGCGCCGGTGTTGACCGCGCGGATCAGCACGCTCGTCTCGCCGTCCTTCGCGGGCACCAGGCCCTTCTCGATGGCGAAGGGGCCGATGCCGGCCAGCATGTTGCCGCAGGTCGGGCCGAAATCGACGAAGGCCTTGTCCACGGACACCTGCGCGAACAGGTAGTCGACCTGCTGCTTCTCCCCCGCCGCGGCGGGGGAGACGATGCAGACCTTGCTCGTCAGCGTCGTGGCACCGCCGATGCCGTCAATCTGCCGTGCATCCGGGCTGCCCATCACGGCGAGCAGCACGCGGGCGATGTCCTCGCGGCTGTCCGGCAGGTCGCGGGCGAGGAAATAGGGCCCGCGGCTCGTGCCGCCGCGCATGAAGGTGCAGGGGATGGCGGTCTGGGTCATGGCCCGTCTCTACCGGTGCCGCGCCGCGCTGCGAAGGGCAATCCGGGATGTGCCGGAACGCACCGCGCGGCCCGCCATCCCGCCTATCATGCGCCCCGCAACCGGAGCCGCCGCATGATCCGCCCCGCCGCCCTCGCCCTCGCCCTGCTGCTGGCCGCGATCGGCCCCGCCACCGCGCAGCCGGCGCTCACCGCCTGTGAGGATGAGCGGCGCCCAGCGCAGGCCCGGCTCGGCTCCTGCACCCAGGCGCTGCGGCTCGCGCTGCCGGACGCCGCGCGCGCCCGCGCGCTCGCCGGGCGGGCCGATGCGCTCTTCGCCGTCGCGCTCCAGCGCAGCGAGGCGCAGCGCGGCGGCGACCCGGACGCCAGCCTGCCGCCCGCCGCGCTCGACCCCGCGCTTGCCGATATCGAGGAAGCGCTGCGCCTCGGCCCGCTGGGGCAGATGCTGGTCCTGCGCGCGACGATCCTGCTCTGGCGCGGGGATCTTTCGGACGCGGCACGGCGCAGCATGCTCCGGGGCGACAACGAAGGCGTGGTGCGCGACCTGACCGCCGTCATCGACGCCGGGACCGGCGGCTGGGAGCATTTCGTCATGCGCGGCGCCAACCGCGCCATGGCCGGCATCCCCGGCTCGGAGGCCGATTTCGCCGAGGCCCGCCGCCTGCTCACCGCCCCGCAGAGGTGAGCCGCGCCGCGTCGGCAACCCCCGCCGGCCGTGCTATATCCGGCCCATGCCCATCACCACCCGCACCGTGCGGCCCGAGGAGGGCGAGGTTCGCCTCGACCGCTGGTTCCACCGCCACTTCCCCGCCCTGACCCAGGGCGCCCTGCAGAAGATGCTGCGCACCGGCCAGGTCCGCGTCGACGGCAAGCGCGCCGAGGCGAACACCCGCCTGCTGCCCGGCCAGTCGGTCCGCATCCCGCCCATGCCGGCCACCCCCGCGCCCAAGGCCGCGCCCCGGCCGATCGACCCGCGCGAGGCCGCGGCGCTGGAACGCCTCGTCATCTACCGCGACGACAGCGTCATCGCGCTCGACAAGCCGCAGGGCATGGCGGTGCAGGGCGGGCCGGGCATCACCAAGCACCTGGACGGGATGCTGGACGCGCTGCGCTTCGGGTCCGAGGACCGCCCGCGCCTGGTGCATCGGCTCGACCGCGACACGACCGGCGTGCTGCTGCTCGCCCGCACCGCCGCCGCGGCCGGCAAGCTCGCCGCCGCCTTCCGCGGGCGGGATGCGGAAAAGACCTACTGGGCCGTGGTGGTCGGAAGGCCGCATCCGCTGGAAGGGCGCATCGACATGGCGCTGGCCAAGGCGGGCGGCGCGCATGGCGAACGCACCGTGCCGTCGGACGCGAAGGACGCGGCGCGCGCCGCCACGCTGTTCCGCACCATGGATTCCGCGCAGAAGCGCGCAGCACTTCTGGAACTCATGCCGCTGACCGGCCGGACGCACCAGCTGCGCGTCCATTGCGCCGCGGCACTCGGCTGCCCGATCCTCGGCGACGGCAAGTATGGCGGCGCCGCGGCGCATCCCGAGGGCTTCGGCGACCGTACCCTGCACCTGCACGCCCGCGCGCTGCGCATCCCGCATCCCGAGGGCGGCATGCTGGAACTGGCCGCCCCGCTGCCGCCGCACATGAAGGAGACCTTCGGCTTCCTCGGCTTCGACCGGCCGCGCACGCCGAAATGCCGGCGGGTGCGCTGATGCCGCGCGCGGCGCGCCGGGCCCTCCTCGCGCTGGCGGCGCTGCTGCTGCTGGCGGGCGGCGGCATCGTCGCGCTGACCGTAGCGCTCGATGCCGGGGCGCTGACCCCGCGGCTGGTCGCGGCGATCGAGGGTGCGACGGGCCGCGCCGCGACGCTGGGCGGCGTCTCGCTGCGCCCGGGCCTCACCCCGCGCGTCTCGGCCGCCGACGTCACGCTGGCCAACATCGAGGGCGGCTCGCGGCCCGAGATGGCCCGCATCCGCCGCCTGGAAGCGAGCATCGCCCTGCTGCCGCTGCTGCGCGGGGAGGTCACCTTCGACCGCATCGCGATCGAGGGCGCCGAGATCCTGCTGGAACGCGCGGCGGACGGCACGCCGAACTGGGTGCTCGCCCGCCCCGCCGCGCCGGCCGCGCAGGCCGCACCCGCCCCGGCGCCGTCGGAACCGCGCCCGGCGCGCCGCATCGCCATCGCCGAGATCCTCGTCACCGACAGCCGCGTGACCCTGCCCGATGCGCGGCTCGGCACCCTCGCCCTGGCCGAGGCGCGCGTCACCGGCATCGGCGGCGAGGCCCCCGCGCGCATCGCCGCGCGCGGCACGCTGCACGGCACCGCGCTGACGCTGGACGCCGAGGCCCCCCTGCCGCCGCCGGCCGGCACGCCCTGGCCGATCAAGGCGAGCCTCGCCGCGGGCGCGAACCGCATCGCCGCGGAAGGCCGGATGCTGGGGGATATCGCGCTGGCGGCCGCCCTGCCCGAGCCCGCCGCTCTGCTGCCGCTGCTGCGCGCCATCGCCCCCGGCATCGCGCCGCCGCCGCTGATCCCGCCGATCGAGGCGCGGCTCGCGCTCGGCCCGGGCTTCGCGCCCGGCGCGCTCAGCGTGACGCTGGGCGCGATGGACCTCGGCACGCTCGCGCCCGGCCTGTCGCTGGCGCGCGCGACCCTCGCCATGGCCGCCCCCGGCCAGCCGGCCGAGATCGTGGTCGAGGGCCGCAAGGACGCGCTGCCCTTCCGCGCCACGCTCGGGCTCGACGCGATCGCGCCGCTGCTGCCCGGCGCGGCGGAGACGCCGCTCGCGCTGCGCCTGCTGGCCGAGGCGGGCGGGGCGCGGCTGACCGCGACGGGCCGCGTCGCGCGGCCGCGGGCGCGGGAGGGGCTCGCCCTGCAGCTCAGCTTCGCCGCGCCGGACATCGAGGCGCTCGCCCCGCTGCTCGTGGCCCCGCCGCCGCTCGGCGAGATCTCGGGCGAGGCGCGGATCGAGGCCGCCTCGCTCGCCGGCCCCTTCCGCATCGCGTCCTTCCGCATCGCCTCCGCGCCGCTGGCGGCCGAGGGCGCGCTGACGCTGCGCCCCGGCACGCCGCTCGGCATCGAGGGGCGGATCGCCGCGAGCCGCATCGACATCGACACCCTGGCGCGGCGCGGCGCGGCGGCGGCGGAGCGTCCCGCCCCGGCCGCGCGCCCGGCCGCGCCCGGCCCCGCGCCGGCACCGGCGCCGACGGCGGCCGACACGCGCGTCATCCCCGACATCCCGCTGCCGCTCGCCCTGCCGCGCGCCTATCGCGGGCGGCTCGACCTCTCGGCCGACACGCTGCGCGTGGACGGCGCCGACTGGCGCGCGCTGCGCGCCGCGGTGGAATTCCGCGACGACGCGCTGCGCGTCACCTCCTTCGCCGCCACCACGCCGGGCGGGCCGGTGCGCGGGGAGGTGACGCTCGATGCGCGTGCCAGCCCGCCCGCGCTGGCCTTCGCGCTGCGCAGCGAGGGGCCGGGCCTGGATCTCGGCGCGCTGCAGCGCGCGCGGGGCGCGCCGGCGGGGCTCGACGGCCGCGCGGAGGTCGCGATCGACCTGCGGGGCCGCGGGCCGACGCTGCGCGCCGTCGCGGCGAGCCTTTCGGGCGAGTTCGGCCTCGCCATGATCGAGGGGCGGATCGCCGGCGGCGGGCGGCTGCGCCTGGGCGCGGACCTGCTGGCGCTGCTGCTGCCGGGCCAGCAGCAGGGCGGCGTGCCGATCCGCTGCCTCGCGCTGCGGCTGTCGGCCGAGGAAGGATTGGCGACGAGCGAGGCGCTGCTGATCGAGACCACGGCCGGGCGCATCGACGGCGTCCTCGCGATGAACCTGCGGGAGGAGACGATCGCCGCGCGGCTGCTGCCCGATGTGCGCATCGCCGGCATCACGGTGCGCGCGCCGGTCGGCGTCGGCGGCACCTTCGCCGAGCCCCGCATCGGCGTCGATCCGGGCCGGGCCATGACGCGCGTGATGGGCGATACGGTGGCGAACCGGCTGTGGCGGAACTCCACGGTCGAATGGCTGCGCGGCCAGGCGGGCGCGGCGGGGCCGGCGGGGGATTGCGGCGCGGCGCTGCGGCTGGCGCGCATGGGCGCGGATGGCCCGGTGCCGCCGCCCGTGGCGGTGGTGCCGGGCGTGCCGCGCGAATTGCAGGGGACGACGCAGGACATCCTGCGCGGCCTCGGGGGCATCCTGGGCGGGGGTCGGCGTTGAGGCGGTTCTGGAACCACGCGGTCGCGGTGGCGCGGCCGGAAGGCGGGCATGCGGTGCTGCTGGACGGGCGGCCGCTGCGCCTGCCCGGCGGGGCGCCGCTGGCGACGCGGTCCGCCGCGCTGGCCGAGGCGATCGCCGCCGAATGGCAGGCGGCGGGCGGCGCCAAGGATGGCGAGATGTCGATGGAGGAGGTGCCGCTGACGCGCCTGCTCGGCACCGCGCAGGACCGCGTCGCGGCCGATCCGGCAGGGTTGGTCGAGGGCCTCGTGCGCTACGCCGAGACCGACCTGCTCTGCTACCGCGCCGAGGACCCCGCGCTGGCCGTGACGCAGGCGCGCGAATGGCAGGCCTGGCTGGACTGGGCGGCGGCGGCGCATGGCGCCCCGCTGGTGGTGACGGAAGGGCTGATGCCGGTGGCGCAGCCGGCGGAAAGCCTCGCGCGGCTGCGCGACGCGCTGGCCGGCCGCACGGTGGAGGAACTGGCCGCGCTGGGCCTCGCCGTGCCGGTGCTGGGCAGCCTGGTGCTGGGGCTCGCGCTGGCCGAGGGGCGGCTCGCAGCCGAGGAGGCGCATCGCCTGGCGAGCCTGGACGAGACCTTCCAGGAAACACGCTGGGGCGAGGATGCGGAGGCGCTGGACCGCCGCGCGCGCGGTGCCGCCGACGTCGCGCTGGCCGAACGCTTCCTGGCGCTGGTGCGGGCATGAGGGCGCGGCACGTCCTGATCGCCGGGCGCGTGCAGGGCGTGGGCTATCGCGACTGGATGGAGCGCGAGGCGGTGCGCCTGGGCGTGCAGGGCTGGGTGCGCAACCGCGCCGATGGCCGGGTGGAGGCGCTGGTCGCCGGCGAGGAAGCCGCCGTGCAGGCGCTGCTGTCGGCCTGCCGGCGCGGGCCGATGCTCGCGCGCGTCACCGAGATCGTCGAGGAATTCGCCGATCCGCCGACGGAGCCGGGGTTCCGGCGCCTGCCCTCGGCATAGGGCGACATCCGACCGGCCGGAAACGGCTGGTCGGATTTCCTGCCCTGGAAACCATCGGTTCCACGGCACGAAATCCGATCACGCTTACTCAGTGCGATCGGATGGTGCTGGAACCGCGCAGGCCGCGACCAGCGCGGCGATGTCCGGCCAGGCGAAGCGGCGGAACATCACCCGCGCGCCGTGCAGTTCGGCCGGATGCGGCGGCTGCGCGATGCCGCCGAGCCGCGCGTAGAAGCGCGCGGCGCGGTCATTACCCTCGATGATGGTCAGCGCCGCGCGGGTCGCGCCGCGCGCCGCGAGCGCCGCCGCCGCCTCGCCGAGCAGCAGCGGCCCGAGCCCGCCGCCGCGCCGGCCGGGGCGCAGGTGCAGGTTGTCGACATAGCATTCGCCATCCTCGAGCCAGGCGGCGCAGAAGCCGGCGAGCGCGCCGTCCTCCTCCGCCAGCAGCACGATGCCGTCGCGCGGGGCGGCGAAATGCGCGCGCCACATGTCACGGTGCAGCGCGGGCAGGCGGTCCAGCACCGCCGCGGGCAGCAGCGGCGCATAGGCGTCGCGCCAGGAGGCGGTGAGCAGGTCGGCGACGGCGTCGCTGTCGGGCGCCGTCGCTTCGCGGACTTGGATCATGATGACGGCACGGGTCTCCACCCGTGCCGAGGCCGCGAAGGCGGCCCGCCAGGAGTCTGGCGAAGCCAAGCAAACCGGAGGTTTGCGCCCGGCGTCTGAGGGCACGCAGAAATTGATGCCAGCGGTCGAAGCATTCGGCCGCTGGTGTCAACCCGCCTCCGCCATTTCCGGCACCAGGCTCGTCCAGCCATGCGGGTCGTTGGTGCGGCCGTACTGGATGCCGGTGATGGCGTCGTACAGGCGCTGCGTCACCTCGCCCGTCGTGCCGCCGTTGATCAGCACGTCCTCGCCCTTGTAGCCGATCGTGCCGACCGGGGAGACGACGGCGGCGGTGCCCGTGCCCCACATCTCCTTCAACGTGCCGTCGCGGCCGGCCTGCATCACCTCGTCGATCGAGATGGCGCGTTCCTGGACCTTGAGGCCCCAGTCGCGCATCAGCTCGATCGCCGAGGCGCGCGTGACGCCATCGAGGATGGTGCCGGCGAGTGGGGGCGTGATCACCTCGTCCCCGATGCGGACCATGATGTTCATGGTGCCGACCTCATCGAGGAACTTGCGGTGCACGCCGTCGAGGTAGAGCACCTGCGTGTAGCCGGCCTTCGCCGCGTCCTGCTGGCCGGCGAGCGACTGCGCGTAGTTGGCCGCGGTCTTGGCTTCGCCCGTGCCGCCGCGCACCGCGCGCACATGGCTGTCGGACGCCAGGATGCGCACCGGCTTCACGCCTTCCTTGTAGTAGGAGCCCACCGGCGAGAGGATGAGGAAATAGAGGTAGCTGTGCGCCGGATGCACGCCGAGCATGACGTCCGTCGCGATGATGGTCGGGCGCAGGTAGAGCGAGGTGCCCGCCTTGCGCGGCACCCAGTCCGCATCGACCGAGACGAGCGCGTCGAAGGACTGGCGGATCAGGTCGACCGGCAGCGGGGGCATCGACATGATGCGCGCCGAGCGGTCGAAGCGCTGCGCGTGGCGGTCGGCGCGGAACAGCCGGATGCGGCCGTCATCGCCGCGGAAGGCCTTCAGCCCGTCGAAGATCGCCTGGCCGTAGTGCAGCACGGAGGTCGCCGGGTCGAGGCTGAGCGGGCCATAGGGTTCGATGCGCGGGTTGAACCAGCCCTTCCCCTCCTCGTAGTTCATCAGGAACATGTGGTCCGTCATGACCTTGCCGAAGGCGAGCGAATCGTCGGACGGCCGTGCCTTGGGCGTGGCGGTGCGGGTGATCGGGAACTGGCCCATGCTGCGTTTCCTTCCGGGTTTCTGCTCGGTTTGGGCGCGTGGTGACGAAAGAATGTTGCGCAGGATGGCGATAAGTTAGAATGACACGCCGGATGCGTCAATGATACTGACCCAAGAGGAGGTCGAGCCGAGGACATGCCAGCCAAGACCGCAGCGCAGGTCGCCGAAGCGCCGGAACGCAGCACGCTGCCCGCCGGGCGCAACCTCCTGTTTCTGCGGGAGGAGGAGCTGCGCCTCGCCCAGGACCTGCTGTTCTTCGGCTACCGGGACTTCACCGCCGGGGCGGACGAGATCCTGGCCGAGCTCGGCATGGGGCGCGCGCATCACCGCGTGCTGCATTTCGTCGGCCGCCGGCCGGGCATCACGGTGGGCGACCTGCTCGGCATCCTCGGCATCACCAAGCAGAGCCTGGGGCGCGTGCTGCAGCCGCTGGTCGAGGAAGGCTACGTGACGCAGACGCCGGGGCGCACGGACCGCCGCCAGCGCCTGCTGGCGCTGACCGACAAGGGCGCGGCGCTGGAACGCCGCCTGTTCGAGCGGCAGCGGGAGACGGTGATGCGCGCCTATCGCGAGGCCGGCCCCGCCGCGGTGGAAGGCTTCCGCCGCGTCATGCGCGGCATGATGGGCGACGATGCGCGCGCGGCGTGCGACTTGCTTGGCGAACCCGCCCGATGAAAGGGGAACCCGCCCGATGAATGGGGAACCCGCCCGATGAACGGCACTGTGGAACCTGCGCATCTTCTGGTCGTCGACGACGACGCGCGGCTGCGCGACCTGCTGCAGCGCTTCCTCACCGAGCACGGCTTCCGCGTCACCGCGGTCGCCGACGCCGCCGCGGCGCGGCGCGCCATCGCGTCCATGATGTTCGACCTGCTGGTGCTGGACGTGATGATGCCCGGCGAATCAGGCCTGTCGCTGACGGAATCGCTGCGCGCCGAGGGCAACACCGTGCCGATCCTGATGCTGACCGCGCGCGGCGCGCCGGAGGACCGCATCGCGGGCTTCGAGCAGGGCGTCGACGACTACCTCGCCAAGCCCTTCGACCCGCGGGAGCTGGAGCTGCGCATCCGCACCATCCTCCGCCGCGCCGCCCCCGCGCCGGCCCCCGCCACGCCGAGCGTGCCGGTGCAGCTCGGCCCGCGCTGGTTCGACGTGGAGCGCGCCGAGCTGCGCGGGCCGGAGGGCATCGTGCGGCTGACGGGCGGGGAGGCCTCGCTGCTGCAGGCGCTCGCCCGCCGGCCGGGGGAGATCCTGAGCCGGGAGGAGATCGGCACCGCGCTCGGCACGCCCGAAGCGGGCGAACGCGCGATCGACGTGCAGGTGACGCGGCTGCGGCGGAAGGTGGAGACCGATCCGCGCGAGCCGCGCTTCATCCAGACCATTCGCCACCGCGGCTATGTGCTGAGGCCGGGGCCGTGAGGAAGGACGGGCGGGCCCCCTCCCCTTCATGCCCGCCGGAGACTGACGTCGCCCGTCAGTTCCCAACAGGCAAAGAAGGTTGGGGGGCCCGGGGGGAAGTTCCCTTCCCCCCGCGCACAACAACATGCGCGCCCTGATCCCCCGCGGCCTGCTCGGCCGCGCCCTGCTCATCATCCTCGTGCCGCTCGTCGCGGTGCAGGTGGTCGCGCTGTTCCTGTTCTATGGCAGCCATCTCGACGTCATCTCCCGCCGCCTCGCCGCGGCGGTGGCGGGCGATGTCGCGATGGTGGTGGAACTTCTCGCGCGCAATCCGCGCGCGGAGGATCGCGGCTGGATCTTCCGCGAGGCCGCCTGGCGGCTCGACCTTTCGCTCGCGCTCGAACACGGCGCGGCGCTCGGCCAGGCGGGCAACCGCCCGGCGTCGCTGCCGCTGCTGCCGCTGGAGGAGGATCTCGACGCCGCGCTGCGCGAGCGCGTCGGCCTGCCCTTCGACACCGACTGGCAGTCCGATCCGCGCAGCGTGATCATCCGCGTGCAGCTGCCCGATGGCGTCCTGCATGTGGAAGCGGCGCGCAAGCGGCTGTTCAGCGGCACGCTGTACCTGTTCGTCATCTGGGTCGTCGGATCGTCGCTGCTGCTGTTCGGCGTCGCGGCGCTGTTCATGAAGAACCAGGTGCGCGCCATCCGCCGGCTCGCGGAAGCGGCGGAAGCCTTCGGCCGCGGCCGCGACCCGGGGCCGATGAAGCCCGAGGGCGCGGCCGAGGCGCGCCAGGCCGCCGTCGCCTTCAACGCCATGCAGGGGCGCATCCGCCGCTTCGTCGAAAGCCGGACGGAGATGCTGGCCGGCATCAGCCACGACCTCCGCACGCCGCTGACGCGCCTGCGCCTCGGCCTTGCGATGCTGCCGGCCGCGGCGCGCGACGACGCCGCGGCGATGACGCAGGACGTGGAGGAGATGGACCGGCTGATCGCCGCCTACCTCGCCTTCGCGCGCGGCGAAGGGATCGAGCAATCGGCCCCCGCGGACCTCGCGGAGCTGGTCGAGGAAGCGGCCGCCAAGGCGCGCCGCGACGGGGCGAAGGTGGAACTTTCGCTGCCCGAGGACGGGCTGGTGATGCCGCTGCGCGCCGATGCGCTGCGCCGCTGCCTGGGCAACCTGCTCGACAATGCGCGCAAGCATGCGCGGCGGATCGCGATCGGCCTCGCCCGTGTCCCGCGCGGGGATGCCGGCGCCTGGGCGGTGGTGACGGTGGACGACGACGGCCCCGGCATCCCGGAGGAACAGCGGGAGGAAGCCTTCCGCCCCTTCGCCTCCTTCTCCGCCGGCGGCACGGGGCTGGGGCTCGCCATCGCGCGGGACATCGCGCGCGCCCATGGCGGGGACATCGTGCTGGAGGAAAGCCCGCTGGGCGGGCTCAGGGCGCGGGTGCGGCTGCCGGTGTGAGAGCCGGGCGCGGCTTGATCCGCGTCAAGGCGCCGCGCCGTGATGTCGCGGACCCTTCGGAAAACAGCCGGAGGACCCGCCCATGCGCGCACGCGACATCATGACCACCGACCCCGTCTCGGTCGCGGCCGAGACGCCGCTCGAAGCCGTCGCGGCGCTGATGGCCGAACGCGCCGTCTCCGGCCTGCCGGTCGTCGACGGCACGGGCCGGCTGCTCGGCATCGTCACCGATGGCGACCTGATGCGCCGCCTCGCGGCGAAGGAGGACAAGCCCGCCTCCTTCCTCGCCACGCTGCTCGGCGCCAATGCCGACCAGGCGGCGCGCTACGCCAAGACGCATGGCCGCCGCGTGGGCGACGTGATGACGACCGACCTCGCCACGGTGGGCGAAGACGCGACGGTCGAGGAAGTGGCCCATCTGCTCGAATCCCGCCGTATCCGCCGCGTGCCGGTGCTGCGCGACGGCGTGCTCGTCGGCATCGTCTCCCGCGCCGACCTGCTGCGCGCGGTGATGGCGCCGATCGCGGCCGGCGCGGCCGACGATGCCTCCGACCCGCGCATCCGCCGCGCCATCTACGCCGCGATGCGGGAGGAACCCTGGATCAGCACCCGCTACATCTTCCCCATGGTGAAGGACGGCGTGGTGTCCTTCCACGGCTTCCTCGGCAGCGAGACGGCGCGCACGGCGCTGCGCGTGCTGGCCGAACGGGTGCCCGGCGTGAAGGAGGTCCGCTTCGACACGGTCGCGGCGCCGGCCTTCATGCTCGGCGTGCCGTGATGCCGGCGGCATCGGGTCACGACCGATGCCGAGGCCGCCGATGCGGCCACCCGACATCCGAGGGCGGCGGCCGATGCGCCTGCATCCGCCGCCCTGGGCATCCGGCCCCATCGGTCAGCACGACTCACCTTTTTCATTGTTTTTCCACGCCTGAGGGCGCATAGGGGCGGCGTCGCGCGGGTCGAACCGCGCCGCACGCGCCGCCCCGGCTGCGGTATCGGTCCCCGCCAGATCGTCCCATCAGGACGACACGCGGTGCGGGCCCGGGCCAGGGGCGCCGGCGCGCCCGACCATCAGGATCGTCCCAATCCCGCGGGACCGTCTCTCCGCACCGACGCGCCCGGAACACCCGCGCGCGCGTGACAGGATCATCGTGACCAATGCATTCGAGGCGCTGAGCCTCGACACCCGCATCCTCCAGGCGCTCGCCGAGGAAGGATACACCACCCCCACCCCCATCCAGGCCCAGGCCATCCCGATCGTGCTCGAAGGGCGCGACCTGCTCGGCATCGCCCAGACCGGCACCGGCAAGACCGCCGCCTTCGGCCTGCCGCTGCTGCACCGGCTCGCCCAGGAAAAGGGCCGGCCGCCGCGCTTCGGCTGCCGCGCGCTCATCCTCTCCCCCACCCGCGAACTGGCGTCGCAGATCGCAGACAGCCTCAAGGCCTATGGCCGGCACCTCGGCCTGACAGTCGCGGTCGTCTTCGGCGGCGTGGGCTTCGGCGCGCAGCGCACCGCGCTCGCCCGCGGCGTGGACATCCTCGTCGCCACGCCGGGCCGGCTGCAGGACCTGATCGACCAGAACGCCGGGCGGCTCGACCACATCCAGACGCTGATCCTGGATGAGGCCGACCAGATGCTCGACAAGGGCTTTCTGCCGGCCATCCGCCGCCTGCTGAAGTCCATACCGGCCCAGCGCCAGACGATGTTCTTCAGCGCGACCATGCCGACGGAAATCAACCGGCTGGCCAGCGAGATGCTGAAGGACCCGGCGCGCGTGTCCGTCGCCCCGGTCGCCACCACGGCGGAAAAGGTCGCCCAGCGCGTGATCCACGTGGCGGCCGCCGGCAAGCGCCAGGTGCTCGCCGAGATCCTCCGCACGGAAGGCATCGGCCGCACCCTGGTGTTCTCCCGCACCAAGCACGGCGCCGACCGCATCGTGAAGCAGCTGGACCAGGACGGCATCAGCGCCAACGCCATCCACGGCAACAAGGCGCAGAACGCGCGCGAACGGGCGCTGGCCGCCTTCCGCGACGGCTCCGCCCCCGTGCTGGTCGCCACCGACATCGCCGCCCGCGGCATCGACGTGGACGGCGTGACGCACGTGATCCAGTTCGACCTGCCGGAAGTGCCGGAAACCTACGTCCACCGCATCGGCCGCACGGCCCGCGCGGGCGCGTCGGGCGAAGCGATCGCCCTGTGCTCCCACGAGGACCGCGACAAGCTGCGCGCGATCGAGAAGCTGATCCGCCAGCAGATCCCGGCCGAAACACGCGCGGGCATGACCGCCCCCGCGGCGGGCGACGCCCCGGCCCCGGCACGCGCCAGCCAGCCCAAGCCCCCGCGCGGCGACCACCGGCCGCAGCGCCAGCCGCAACACCGGCCGAACGGCCACGGCGGCAAGCCTGCGGACCCCAAGCGCGGCGGACAGCCGGGGGGCAACGAAGCCCGTCGGCGGCCGGCGGCGGCGTCCGACGAGCCGCGGCGGGACAGGTCCTGGCGCGAAGGGGATTTCCGCGACGGGTCGCCGGCGCCGGCGTTCCTGCGGCGCGGGAAGTAAGGGTGAAGGCCGGGGGAAGGGAACTTCCCCCGGGCCCCCTTCCTTTTCTGGCTGTCCGCCCTGGCATCAGGGCGGTGCGAGGTCGTGGTCCGCGTCGGATCGCGACCACAGGCTTGAACCGGCGCTGCCCCGGCGGGTTTCGCTGGACTTTTCAACTCGGCGGTTCTTATATGGGTATATTGTCCTAGACGGACCTGGTGCTCTTTGAACCCGTGCATCCGCCCCAGCCCTGCCCGCCGGCAATTTGTCCGAAACCAACACGCATGGTTTCCAAAGGCCTTTCGGCCTTTGGCGGGGGAGTCCGAGGGGGCGGCGCCCCCTCGCCCCACCACCGGGAATTTGTCCGAAACCCTACAATCGCCCCGTCCGCCCGGCCGCGAGCCCCCTCACCCGAACACTTCCGCCCAGGCCGCGCGCAGCGCCGCGTCCGCTTCGTCCATCGTCGCGAGCACGCCTTGCGCGTGCAGGCTCGTCACGCCGAATTCGCTGATCCCGCAGGGCACGATGCCGCCGAAATGGGACAGGTCCGGGTCCACGTTCAGCGCGACGCCGTGCCAGGACACCCAGCGTGTCACGCGCACGCCGATCGCGGCGATCTTGTCCTCGGTGCCGGTCGCGCGGTTCGGCACCCACAGTCCGACGCGTCCCGCCCGCCGTTCCGCCCGCACGTTGAAGCGGTCCAGCGTGCGGATCAGCCATTCCTCGAGCCCATGGACGAAGGCGCGCACGTCCCGCGGCGCCACGCTGCCGTGCTGGCGCGTCAGGTCCAGCATCACGTAGCCGGTGCGTTGTCCCGGCCCGTGATAGGTCCATTGCCCGCCCCGCCCGGCCGCGAAGGTGGGGAAGCGGGCGTCGCGCAGGTCCTCGGGCCTGGCCGAGGTCCCGGCCGTGTAGGTCGGGTCGTGTTCCACCAGCCAGACGCGTTCGCGCCCCGTCCCCGCCCGGATGGCGGCGGCGTGGGCTTCCATGGCCTCCAGCGCCGGCCCGTAGGGGGTACGGCCTTCGCTGATGATCCACTCGACGGGGTCTGTTGCTGGCGGCGCGGTCATGGGCTATACGCCGCGCCCTCTACCCGGTTTGCGGTCGTGGCGGAATGGTAGACGCGCCAGCTTGAGGTGCTGGTAGGGGAAACCCTGTGGAAGTTCGAATCTTCTCGACCGCACCATTTTCCTTGCCTCAGACGCCGGCGCCCGCATCCGCGGGCTTGGCTTTCGCGCCCTGCGCTGGCGGTCCGAGCGCCGCTGACGGTCTGGGCGCGGTCGCGCCTTGCGCTCCCGGATCGAGACTGGGCCTCGATCCGCGTCCCGGGAGGCATCGCTTACCCTCGCTAAGCCGCCGGCCCCCGGTCGCCTCCCGCGAAGCCTTCCGTTAGGTTCACCGTCGGAGGTGACCTGATGGACGAGGATTTCCGGCGCGCCGCGCTCGACTACCACCGGCTTCCCCGGCCCGGGAAACTGGCGGTGGAGCCCACCAAGCGCATGGCCACCCAGCGCGACCTCGGCCTCGCCTATTCCCCGGGCGTCGCCGCGGCCTGCGAGGCGATCGCCGCCGACCCCGCCACCGCCTACGACTACACCACGCGCGGCAACATGGTCGCCGTCATCACCAACGGCACCGCGGTGCTCGGCCTGGGCGCCATCGGCGCGCTCGCCTCCAAGCCCGTGATGGAAGGCAAGGCCGTCCTCTTCAAGAAGTTCGCCGGCATCGATTCGATCGACATCGAGGTCGAGGAACGCGACCCGGAGAAGTTCATCGAGGTGGTCGCGGCGCTGGAGCCCTCCTTCGGCGCCATCAACCTCGAGGACATCAAGGCGCCGGAGTGCTTCGTCATCGAGCGCACGCTGCGCCAGCGGATGAAGATCCCGGTCTTCCACGACGACCAGCACGGCACCGCCATCATCGTCGCCGCCGCGGTGCGCAACGGCCTGCTGCTGCAGGGCAAGCGCATCGAGGATGTGAAGCTGGTCAACACCGGCGGGGGTGCCGCCGCACTCGCCTGCCTCGACCTGCTCGTCTCGATGGGCCTGAAGCGCGAGAACGTCACGATCTGCGACATCGGCGGCGTCGTGCATTCCGGCCGCAACGACCTCGACCCCTACAAGGCCGCCTGGGCGCGGGAAACGACGGCGCGGACGCTGGAGGACGCGCTGCCCGGCGCCGATGTCTTCCTCGGCCTGTCCGCCCCGCGCGTGCTGCGGCCCGAATGGCTGAAGCACCTGGCACCGAAGCCGCTGGTCCTCGCACTGGCGAACCCCGAGCCCGAGATCCTGCCTGAGGCCGTGCGCGCCGCGCGCCCGGACGCGATCGTCGCCACGGGGCGCACCGACTACCCGAACCAGGTCAACAACGTCCTGTGCTTCCCCTTCATCTTCCGCGGCGCGCTCGATTGCGGCGCGACCACGATCAACGAGGAGATGAAGATCGCCGCCGCCGACGCGATCGCCGCACTGGCCCGCGTCGAGGCGAGCGAGGTCGTCGCCGCCGCCTATGGCGGCCAGGCGCCGGTCTTCGGCGCGGACTACATCATCCCCAAGCCCTTCGACCCGCGCCTGATCCTGGAAATCGCGCCGGCCGTGGCCCGCGCGGCGATGGACAGCGGCGTCGCCTCGCGCCCCATCGCCGACTTCGCCGCCTATCGGCGCGAACTGGAACGCGCCGTCTTCCGCTCCGGCAACCTGATGCGCCCGGTCTTCGAGGCCGCGCGCGCCCGTCCCCGCCGCGTCGCCTATGCGGAAGGGGAGGATGACCGCACGCTGCGCGCCGTGCAGTCCGTGGTCGACGAAGGCATCGCCGAGCCCATCCTGGTCGGCCGCCGCGACGTGATCGCGGCGAAGGTCAAGGCGCTCGGCCTGCGCATGGCGCTGGGCGAGAGCGTGCGCATCCTCGACCCCGCGCAGGATGCCGAGGTGTTCGGCCCGCTGACGGACCTGTACCGGCTGAAGGTCGGCCGCCGCGGCACGCCGCCCGACGCCGCGGCCAAGCGCGTGGTGACGCGCCCGGCCGTCGCGGCCTCCCTGCTGCTGGAAGCCGGACACGCCGATGCGGCGATCTGCGGTGGCCTCGGGGACTGGATGGGGCAGTGGACCCATGTGCTCGACATCATCGGCAAGCGGGACGATGTCGGGCGCGTCTATGCCCTCTCCGGCCTCGTCACCCGCGCGGGCGAGCACCTGTTCGTCGTCGACACGCATCTGTGCCTGGAGCCGAGCGCGGAGCAGATCGCGGAGATGACGCTGCTCGCGGCCGAGCAGGTGCGCGCCTTCGGCATCACGCCCAAGGTGGCGCTGCTCTCGCATTCCTCCTTCGGCGCCTCCCACGCCCCTTCCGCGCGGCGGATGCGCCAGGCGCTCAAGCTGGTGCGCATGCACGACCCGGCGCTGGAAGTGGATGGGGAAATGCATGCCGATGCCGCGCTGATCCCCGCGATCCGCGCCCGCGCCGTGCCCGACAGCCGGCTCGATGGTGCGGCGAACCTGCTCGTCATGCCCGGGATCGACGCCGCCAACATCGCCTTCAACCTGGTGAAGGCGGCCACCGACGGGCTGCAGCTCGGCCCGCTGCTGCTGGGGATGAACAAGCCGATCCACGTGCTGGTGCCCTCGGTCACGGCGCGCGGCATCCTCAACGTGACGGCGCTGGCGGTCGCGCAGGCGAACGCCGCCGGATAGGGTCTGCCCGACCGGGCCGGACGCCCGGTCGGATCTCCCGCATCGCAGGACAGCGGAACCGGCACGGCCGGGACGCCGGCGTGCCGATCCGGCCATCCGCAGGTCGTCGGCGGCCGCCATGGCTCGTGCGCCCCCCGGCGCATTCCGCACGGCAAGCGCGCCGTTGATCTCCGATCCCCGCCCTGGCGTGCCGTGCGATGGCGGCCTGGAGTCGCGCGCACGGGCGACGCGCGTCGCGATTTTCCTTGCATTTCATTCAACGTTGAATGATTTTGGTTCTACGTTGAACGAAAGGCTTCCTCATGACCTCCCGTCGCCTCCTGCTCGCCGCCACGGGCGGCCTCCTCCTCGCGGGGCGCAGCCTTCGCGCCAACCCCGCGGCACCGTGGGATGCGGCGCCGGCATCGCGCCATCCCGACTGGCGCGTGCGTGCCGCGCACTGGGCCGTGCTCGCGCCCAATCCGCACAACCGCCAGCCATGGATCCTCGACCTTGCCGCCGATGGCGGCGCGCTGCTGCGCTGCGACCTCGACCGCCGGCTGCCGGCCACCGACCCGCTCGACCGGCAGATCACGATCGGCCTCGGCGCCTTCGCGGAACTCTTCCGGATGGCCGCGGCCGAGGAAGGCCGCCTCGTCGCGATCGAACCCTTTCCCGAAGGGGAGCCCGCCCCGCGCCTCGATGCGCGCCCGGTCGCGCGGATCCTCCCCCTGCCGGGCCACGCCGCCCGCGATCCGCTCTTCGCGCATGCCCCGCGCCGGCGCAGCGCCAAGGAACCCTTCGACATGGCGCGCCCGGTCGTGGCCGACGCGTTGACCGACCTCGCCGCCGCCACCGGGCCGTCCTTCCGGGCCACCGCTTCGCAGGCCGAGACGGCGGCGCTGCGCGACCTCGCCTGGCGCGCCTGGGTCACGGAAGCCGAGACGCCGGAGGCGCACCTCGAGACGGTGAACCTGATGCGCCTCGGCTCGGCCGCGATCGCCGCGCAGCCGGACGGCGTGCCGGTCGGCGGCCCTGGCCTGGACGATCTCGTCGCGCGCGGCGTCATCACGCGCGAGGGCTTCGCGACGCCGGGCGGGGCCGGCTGGACCGCGATGTTCGACCGCTACCGCCCCATGCTCGCCGCCACGCCGGCCTTCGTCTGGACCGTGGGGCCGGACACGCGGGCGGCGGCCTTCGCCGCGGGCGCCGCCTGGCTCCGGTTGAACCTCGCCGCCACGGGGCTCGGCCTCGCGCTGCAACCCGTCAGCCAGGCGCTGCAGGAGTATCCCGCCATGGCACCGCACTTCGCCGAGATGCACAGGCTGACCGGCACCACGGCGCCGCTCCGCCTGCAGATGCTGGGCAGGCTCGGCCATCCGCAGCCGGGCGCGCCACATCCGCGCCCCACGCCGCGCTGGCCGGCCGAATCGCGTATTGTGGGAGGGTGAGCACCAGCCAGCCCCCACCGGACGACCCGCCGCTCTTCGCCCTGATGAACGAGGTCGGCATCATCGAGCAGCTCGCCCGCAACCGCTTCGACGCGGCGCAGGCAGACGGGCTGCTCCTGTCGCATTTCGTCCTCCTCAACCACCTGGTCCGCGTCGGCGACGGCACGACGCCCGCGCGGATCGCGAATGCGCTGCAGCTCGCGCGCGGCGCCGTGACCAATACGATGCAGCGGCTCGAGGAACGGGGATTGATCCGCCTCGCGCCCGATGCCGAGGACGGGCGCGTCAAGCGCGTCTTCCTGACCCGTGCCGGGCGGGCGCGTCGCGAAAGGGCGGTGCGCGACGCGACCGCCGCCCTCGCGCCGCTGCTCGCGGACCTGCCGGCGGGTTCGGTGGAGGCCCTGATCCCGGGACTGCGGGAGATCCGCCGCCGGCTCGATCGCGCGCGGGACGGCTGAGGCGCGACGACACAAGACGACATTCGCGTCTGCGCATCTTTAGCGGACGTAAACGCCTTCCGACCCAGTGTACGGGGATGAAGTCCCGCACGGCGAGCGGCGCAGGATGCGCCATGGCTGCCGCGCGCCCCGGTCCGGGGAGTCCCGCGCGTGACCGCAACCACCTGTGCCGCCGGCGCTGAACCCGCCCCGCGGGCCGCGACGCGGGACCCCGCGCCCAAGGGGCAGGGCCTCAACAGCATCCCCATCCGCTTCGCGCTGCTCGCCGCCGTCTGCACGGGGCTGTGCGTCCTGGCCCTGGTCCAGATCGTCCTGCCGCTGCGCGCGACGCTCTCCGACGCGGAATTCTGCGCCGTCCTGCTCCTGACCGTCAGCGCGCCCGCGCTCGTCACCTTCGCCGCGGCGCGCAAGCTGACCGGCGCGATCCTCGCCCTGCGGCGCAGCACGGACGCGATCGTGCAGGGCGACTTCAACCGCCCTGTCGATGTCGACTGCGCCTGCGAGGTGGGCGGGCTCGCCGACAGCTTCCGCGCGATGATCGAGCGGCTGAACAGCAACATCCTGCGCATGAACGTGCTGGCCTACACGGACCCGGTGACGCGGCTGCCGAACCGCGCCGTGATCAGCCACGTGCTCGGCCTGGTGAAGACCGCCCAGCCGCCGGGCGGGTGCAAGGGCGCGCTGCTCTTCATCGACCTGGACGGATTCAAGCGCATCAACGACACGCACGGCCACGAGGCGGGCGACGAGCTGCTGCGCCGCGTCGCGGACCGCATCATCGGCGAAGGCTTCGGGATGTCGCGGGAGGAGATCGACGACTGCACGACCTCCTTCGGCGAGTTGCGCGAGGTCTGCCCCGACCGGCCCGTCTTCGCGCGCTTCGCCGGCGACGAGTTCGTCGTACTGCTGCCCGGGCAGGATGGCGAGCATGTCCTCGCGGCCCAGGCCCGCGGCATCATCGCGGCGCTCGAGGCGCCCTTCCGCATCCGCGGCAACGAGGTCCATGTCGGCGCCTCGATCGGCGTCGCGCGGCTGCCGGCCGATACCGAGGACCCGGAGCAGCTGCTGAGCTACGCCGACATCGCCATGTACGCGGCGAAGGAGGCGGGGCGGAACCAGGTACGCTTCTTCGACGCCTCCCTCCGGGCGCTCGCGGTGGACCGCGCGCGCATCGAGGCCGAGCTGCGCCACGCGATCGCGCGCGACGAGCTGAGCCTGCACTTCCAGCCCAAGCTCGACTGCCGCACACTGGAACCGCGGGGCGTCGAGGCGCTGCTGCGCTGGGTCCACCCGACCGATGGCGCGATCGCGCCGTCGCGCTTCATCCCCGTCGCGGAGCAGAGCGGCCAGATGGCGGCGCTCGGCTCGGCCGTCCTGCGCATGGCGATCCGGCAGATGCGCGTCTGGCAGGATGCGGGCACGCCCCGCCGCGTGGCCGTCAACGTCTCTCCCGTGCAGCTGGAACAGCCGGGCCTGGTGCAGGAGGTGCTCGAGACGCTCGCCGCGCATGGCGTGGCGGCCGACTGGCTGGAGCTCGAGATCACCGAATCGATGCTGATGTCGACGCGGACCCCGACGCTCGCGCGCATCGAGCGGCTGCGCGCGGCCGGGGTGCACGTGTCCATCGACGATTTCGGCACCGGCTTCTCGAACCTGTCGCAGCTCGCGCGCCTGCCGTCCGACGTGCTGAAGATGGACCGCTCGCTGCTCGAGGGCATCGGCTCGAACCCCAAGGCCGAGGCGATCCTGCAGGCGACGGTGCGCATGGCCCATGCGCTCGGCCACCGGGTCGTGGCCGAAGGCATCGAGACGGAGGCGCAGCACGCCTTCCTCGACGGCATCGGCTGCGACCTGGTCCAGGGCTTCCTGTTCGCGCGCCCGATGCCGGCGGCGGAGGTCGATGCCTGGCATCGCGCGCGCGCCGCCGCCGCACCGGCCCAGGCGGCCTGACCGCCGCTCAAGCGGACGGATCGCGTGCTCAGGCCCCGGCCAGCAGCGCCGCCAGCGCCTTCACCTCCGCCTCCTGCTCCTCGCGCAGGATGACGTAGATCGCATCGGCCTCGATCTCCTCGGTCCCCCGGGGATTGAGCCGCGCCTCCCCGCCCGGCGGGCGATAGGCGATGGCGGTGCCGAGCCCGCGCTCGACCAGCAGCGTCGCGACCTTCGACCACCGCCCGCGCCAGGGGCGCGGCAGGTCCACGCGGAACAGTTCGTTGCCTTCGGATGAGAAGAGGTCCTCGAGCAGCCGCTCCGCCCCCGGCGCGACCAGCGCGCGGGCCAGCATCTCGGGATAGGCGCGCAGCGGCCGCACGGCCGCCACGGCGCCCGCGGCGACCAGCCGGCCGCGGTTGCGGTCGTCCACGCATTCGGCGACGACGACGGGCCGCGTGCCCTCGGCCATCGCCAGCACGCGGGCGACGACATCGGCCGAGACGGCGTCGGAGACCGCGTCCTCCGTCCGCTCCGCCAGCACGATGACGGCCGCGGCGCGCGGCGCGTCGGCCATGCGCAGCGCATCTTCGTCCGTCGGCGCGCCTTCGACATGCACCAGGTCCTCGGCGCAGAGGATGGTCGGCAGCCCGTCGGCGCGCGCGGCGAAGGCGCGCGTCAGCAGCAGTACCGGCGCGTCCCTGTAGCCGGGCGTGCCGCGCAGCTGGCGCACCAGGCCGCGGTAGAAGCGCACGGCGTCGCCTTCCGGCGTGCCGACCACCAGCACATGGCCTTCCATGCCCCACCTCCAGGCGCCGCCGCGCTTGCGCGCGCGCACCTCCTCCCGCCATTCGAACCAGTCCGATGCGACCTTGGCGACGACGAAGACGCCGCCGACGAGCAGCAGCAGCACGGTCGCGATCCGCCCGGCGCCGGTCTTCGCGAAGACGTCGCCGTAGCCGACCGTGGTGAGGGTCACGACGGCGAGCCAGAGGCTGTCCGCCGCCGGCATGTCCTCCAGCACCGCCATCGCCGCCACGAACAGCAGCACCATGCTGGCCAGCCAGGCGAGCGGCCGGCGGAGCGCCGGTTGCCCATGGCGCCACCGGCGGCGGCGCCACAGCTGCCGGAAGACGGTCAGCATGGCACGGGCATCACCGCGCCTGGGCGGTGATCCCGAACATGCGCTGCGCCTCGACCGGGCTCGCCGGCGGGCCGCCCTGCACCTGGCCGAGCACGATCGGCTGCGGCGGGTTGGCGCGGATCTCGACCGTCTGCGCCTGGCCGCGGATGAAGCGCTGGATCGCGTCGCGGATCGGGTCGAGCGCGGCCGCGCCCGGCTGGCTCAGCGCGCCGCCCGCCATGGCGGCGAACTGCTCGCGCAGCTGCGGCTCGGGCGTGCGGGCTTCGCGCGCCTGGACGGACACGAAGC
Organism: Roseomonas nitratireducens; assembly: GCF_017813355.1. GTDB lineage: Bacteria > Pseudomonadota > Alphaproteobacteria > Acetobacterales > Acetobacteraceae > Neoroseomonas > Neoroseomonas nitratireducens. The sequence continues at coordinate 364,287 of NZ_JAGIYZ010000001.1, read as the reverse complement.
GGCCGAAGAGCGAGGCATCGGCATAGCGCAGCCCCATCGAGATCAGCCGCATCTGGCTGAAATCCGCGGCCTGCGCGCGCTGCTGCGTGACGCCGTCCATCACCATGGCGAAGGACAGCGTGCCCGCGTCCCGCCCCGCGACGGACAGGTCGCGGATCTCGATCCGCCCGGTCGGCGCGTCGTAGAGCGTGTCGGCCGTGATGTCGGCCTCCACCGCCTGGTAGCCGAAGCGCGTCAGCCAGTCGGCAATCATCGGCAGCGGCTCGACCCGGATGCCGCGGAAGGCCAGGGTGCCGGAACCCGAGCCGTCGGTGCGCGTGATGTTGGCCGCGAGGCGGACCTCGGCCAGCGCGCCCACGGCGCGGCCGCCGCCGAGCATCTCGATCCGGTCGATCTCCAGCGCCGCGGTGCCGACCAGCGAGGGCGGCGGCTCGTTGCGCATGACGGCGGCCAGCGTGCCGCCGAAATCCACCCCCGTCAGCGCCACGCGCGCGAGGCGAAGCGTGTCGGCGAAGCCGGCGTCGAGCCCGCCCACCTCGAGCCCTTCCATCGCGAAGCGCGCCGGCTGCCCGGCGATCCAGTTCTCGAGCGAGGCGACGCGCAGGCGCATCGGGCTCGATCCCGTGGCCTCGACGCCCTCGATGCGCAGCGTGTCGAGACGCACCTGCGCCGGGTCGGGCGGCCCGCCCGCGCCGCGCGGCACGGTCAGCCCCGCGATGCGCAGCCCGGCGATGCGCACATCCGGCCCGCCGGCGACGACGAGGCCGCGGATCACCGCCTCCCCCACGCCGTCCTCGCGCAGGCCGGCGATCGTCACCTCCTCGGCCGTCATGCGCTCGCCGCCGCGTTCCATCACCACGGCGGTCATGCGCACCTGCTCCCCGGCGCCGTCGAGCACCTGGGACGCGCCGTAGGACAGCCGCACATCGCTGCCGAGCACGCCGCGCAGGCGGGTGATGGCGGCGGGTTCATTGGCCGGGATCGCGGCCTGCGGCGCCGGTGCGCGCGGGGAGGGCGCGACCGCGGGCGGCGCGGCGGCGGGCGGCGCCGGGCGCGGCGCGGGCTGCGCCTGCATCGGCGCGCCGAGCGGCGGCGGCTTCGCGGTGGGCAGGGCGGGGGCGGCGGCGCCGGGCGCCTGCCCCTTCTGCGCCAGCACCGGACCGGCGGCGAGCGCCAGCCCCGCAACGGTGGCGAGCGCGAGCGCCCTGGCGCCGATCGTGCCTGCTGCGAGCATGCCGGGAGACCTCCTTTTGCGTGCCGGCAGTAAACCCCGCCCGGCACGCCCGCGCCAGCACCCGTGATCAGCCCCTTGGCGCAGCGTGTGAGGCATTTCACATGATGGGTGCATGACGAAGCCTCCCGTCCCCGCCGGCAAGGGTGCCGAGATCGCCGCCTTCCTCGACAAGGTGGCGCGCCAGCCGGCCGTGCGCCCCGCGCGCGGGCGGCCGGGCAGGCTCGTCTTCGCGGTCGACGCCACGGCGTCGCGGCAGCCGGCATGGGACCGCGCCTGCGCGCTGACGGGGGAGATGTTCCTCGCCACGCGGGATCTCGGCGGGCTCGCCGTCTCGCTCGCCTATTGGCGCGGCTTCATGGAATTCGCGGCCACGCCCTTCCTGACCGACGGGGCGGAACTTGCGCGGCGGATGTCGGGCGTGACCTGCCTGGGCGGGCAGACGCAGCTGCTGCGCGCGCTGCGCCACGCCCTGGCGGAATCGCGCAAGGAGAAGGTCGGCGCGCTGGTGCTGGTGGGCGACGCGGTGGAGGAGGATGTGGACGCGCTATGCCACGCGGCCGGGGAACTCGGCCTGTTCGGCACGCCGGTCTTCTGCTTCCAGGAAGGCGACAACCCGGTCGCGACCAACGCCTTCCGACAGGTGGCGAAGGTGTCCGGTGGCGCCTGGGCGCCGTTCGATTCCGCCTCGCCCGGCGCGCTGCGCGACCTGCTGCGCGCGGTCGCGGTCTTCGCCGCCGGAGGGCGCGGGGCGCTCGCCGCGCTGCCCGGGCCGATGGCGGCGCGCATCGCCGGGCAGTTGCCGGGGCCGCGGCGATGACCTGGCTCGCGCTCGGCGCGCTCGCGCTGCTGGCGGTGATGGCGGCGCTGCGCGTCTTCGCCTATGCGCCGGTGGCGAGCGTGAAGAAGGCGCTCGCCTGGGTCGCGGGCGGGCTGGGGCTCGTGCTGCTCGCCGCGCTGCTGTTCAGCGGGCGGGGGCTTCAGGCGCTCTGGTCGCTCGCCTTCTTCGCGCCGCTGATCGTGCAGGCCTGGCGGTCCTGGCGCACGGCGCGGACCTTCTCGCGCGGCGGCGCGGCGACGCCCGGGCAGGAAAGCCGGGTCGCGACGGCGACGCTCGAGATGGTGCTGCACCATGACAGCGGGCGGATGACCGGGACGGTCACGCGCGGGCGCTTCGCCGGCGCCGATCTCGCGGACCTGTCGCTGCCCGATCTTCTCGCGCTGCTGGCCGATTGCGGGGCGGAGGATGCGCAGAGCGTGCCGCTGCTGGAAGCCTGGCTCGACCGCGCGCATCCGGAGTGGCGGGAGGCCGCCCCGGCCGCGCCAACGGATGGCCCGCTGACGCGGGGCGAGGCGCTTGCCGTGCTCGGCCTCGCCGAGGGCGCGACGGAGGAGGAGATCCGCGCCGCGCATCGCCGGTTGATGCGCGCCGCCCATCCGGACACGGGCGGCAGCGCCTGGCTCGCCGCGCGGCTCAACGCCGCGCGGGATCTGCTGCTGGAAGGCTGATCAGCGCTCCAGGCACATGGCCACGCCCATGCCGCCGCCGATGCACAGCGTGACGAGGCCCTTCTTCGCGCCGCGCTTCTGCATTTCGAACAGCAGGGTGGTCAGCACGCGCGCGCCCGAGGCGCCGATCGGATGGCCGAGCGCGATCGCGCCGCCATTCACGTTCACCTTGGCCGGATCCCAGCCGAGGTCCTTGTTCACGGCCAGCGCCTGCGCGGCGAAGGCCTCGTTCGCCTCGATCAGGTCGAGGTCTTCGATCGACCAGCCGGCCTTGGCCAGCGCCTTGCGGCTGGCCGGGATCGGGCCCGTGCCCATGATCGACGGATCGACGCCGGCGGTGGCCCAGGAGACGATGCGCGCCATCGGCGCGATGCCGCGCCTGGCCGCCTCGGCCGCCGTCATCACCACCACGGCCGCCGCGCCGTCGTTGATGCCCGACGCGTTGCCGGCCGTGACCGAGCCGTCCTTGGCGAAGGCCGGGCGAAGCTTCGCCAGCACCTCCATCGTCGTGTCGGGCTTGGGGTATTCGTCGGCCGAGACCACCGTGTCGCCCTTGCGGCCCTTGACGGTGACGGGCGCGATCTCGTCGGCGAAGCGGCCGGCGGCCATGGCGGCCCCCGCCTTGCGCTGGGAATTCAGGGCGAACTCGTCCTGCTGTTCCCGCGTGATCTGGAACTTCTGCGCCACGTTCTCGGCGGTGTTGCCCATGTGGTAGCCATGGAAGGCATCCATCAGCCCGTCGCGCAGCATGGTGTCGACCAGCGCGAGGTCGCCCATCTTCTGCCCGGCGCGCAGCTGCTGGGCGTGCGGCGCCTGGGTCATGCTTTCCTGCCCGCCGGCCACGACGATGCGGGCGTCGCCCGTCGCGATCTGCTGGGCGGCGAGGGCGACCGCCCGCAGGCCCGAGCCGCAGAGCTGGTTGATGCCGAAGGCGGTGTGCTCGACCGGGATGCCGGCGTTGACCGAGGCCTGGCGGGCCGGGTTCTGGCCGGCGCCGGCGGCGAGGATCTGGCCGAGGATCACCTCGTCCACCTCGGCACCCTCGACCTTGGCGCGTTCGAGTGCGGCCTTGATGGCGACGGTGCCGAGCGCATGGGCGGAGAGCGAGGCGAAGGCGCCGTTGAAGGACGCGACCGGCGTGCGGGCGGCCGCGGCGATGACGATCTCGGTCATGACCGGGTTATCTCCCTTTGGGGGTGCATTGCGGCGCAACATGCGCCCTGGGCGGGGGGCAGGACAAGCGGCAGCTCGCCCGCCGGGCGGGCGCCTAGCGTACAGGTGTCAGCGGAACTCTGCTCAGCGCCGCGACGGCCTCGGCGATATTTGCCGCAACGGCGCCCTGCCAGGCCCGTTCGGCGCGCAGTTGGCCAATGGGCGAATCGCCGAACGTCGCGACGTGAGCGGTTTGGAACGAACGCTGCCAAACCTGTCTGCCGGTGCGCTGTTCCGTGAGGGTCCAGCCGAGCTCGGCCTGTGACCTCATGCTGAGGCCAACGACGGGCATGTCGACACGAAAGATCTGCACGGCCAGTCGGTAGTCCGAACCGGAATCGCGCCCTGCCCCGGCGAAGGTGCCGGACTCGCGCAGCGCCGCGACGACCGCCTCCGCCAAGGATTCATCGGAGATACCCGCCTGGGCGATGCTGCACGGTGCGCATCCGCCCGTTGCCGTGACCTCGACGGTTCCCGGATGCCTCGTTGTGGCCTCGACCCGCGGCGGCGTGAGCAGGGCAGGCGGCGCAGGCGGCGCCGAGCACGCGGTCAGGATTGCGACCGCGCCGGCGATGGCCAGGGAGCGCATGCCGCGGATCATGACTCGGGCTGGTTCAGGAGGCGGCCAACCACCTCGCGCACCATCGCCTCTGGCGACTGCCGGACAAGCGACGAGCGCACGGAACGACCGCTTGCGAGCGGGAACAAGGTCCCTGGTGTCCGCAGCGTGACGTCGAGCGAGATCATGTACATCGTGATGTCCCACATCCATCGATCGGCGTAGGTGACGACGGCATCGGCGTCGGGGGGCACGTCGGTTTCGCTCCCGATGGTTGCGACACGGCCCAGGCGTCGGAACTCGTCGGCGATGAGACGCTCGATTCCGCGCCCATCGGCAGGCAAACGCACCACATGCACGCGACGAACGTTCGACGGATTGAACCCGGGCGTCAGGCTGGCCGATTGCTGACTGACGCAGCCTGGCAATGTGAGCAGCGCCACGGCGCTCATGGCCAGTAGGTAGCGGCGCTTTCTCAGCATCGGGATCGCCTCGATCGACAACGACTAGTCTCTAGTTCGAATGACAGCACTTCACTGGAGCGCGATCAACGGAGGATGCTTCTATCTGCGAATTTTGTGCTGAGATCTGCAGAACGTGGCGAGTAAAGACGCTGTCCATATACCGTTCTACCCAGCGCCTGCTCGATTTCCGCTTGCGTTGGTGCGTCTATCCCGCCGCGAGGAACCGGGCTTTGGCGGCTGAACATCATGGGGCGGCGCGCCGGGAGGACATTCGGCGGAAGTGCTTTGTCCGAGCGTTGCCAGCCAGTCCCGCAACGGCCGCCACAGCGCCGCTTCCGCCCCCGCCCCGGCGACCATGCCGATATGCCCGCCCGGGGCGATGTGCAGCGTCGCCGCCGGCAGCCGGTCCGCGACCGCGCGGGCGGAGGCGGGGGGGACGATCCGGTCGCGCTCCGGCACGCCGATGAAGGCCGGGCCGGCCCAGGCGGCGGGGTCCACCACCTGCCCGGCGATGCGCCAGGCGATCCGCCCGGGCTCGTTCCGCCCGTACCAGCCGGCCAGGCATTGCCGCGCGACCGGGGCGGGCAGCGGCACGCCATCGTTCAGCCAGTCCTCCAGCGCCACGAACAGCCGTGCGCGCGCGCCATCCTGCGGCAGGCGGGCGAAGGCGCGGAATTTCTGCGCCACGCCGAAGGGGTCGAGCATGGCGAACAGCGTCTGGATGCCATCGACCGGCAGCGCGCCGGTCGGTTCCATCAGCGTCTCGAGCCCCGGCAGCAGCGCGGCGGCGGTGCGCGCGCGCCGCGGCCCGTCCGGCCCGGCATGGAAGTCCCAGGGCGTGGCCAGCAGCGCGAGCGCGCGGACGCGGTCCGGCCGGCGCAGCGCCGCGGCGAGCGCCAGCAGTCCGCCCATGCAGTAGCCCGCCAACACGACCGGCCCGGGAGCCGCCATCAGCGCCCGTTCCAGGCGGCCGGCGACGTAGTCGGTCAGGGTGAAGTGGCGTTCGGCCTCCCCCGGCCAGCCCCAGTCGAGCAGCAGCGTGCGGACCCCCTGGCCCGGCAGCCAGCGCATCAGCGAGGCCTCCGGCGTCAGGTCCAGCACATGGGCGCGATTGACCAGGGATGGGACAAAGAGCACCGCCGGCCCCTCCCCGCCATAGTCGAGCAGGCGCGTGCCGCCCTCGGCCCAGATCGCGGGCGGGTCGGGCGCGTCCCGCCGCCAGGGGTGGCGGCGATAGGCGGCCATGCCGGCGATCAGCGCGCGGTCGGCGCGGGCGAGGCGGCGCAGGACGGCGCCGGCCAGCGCCTCAGGCCGGTGGCCGGCGGCGGCGAGGTCGCCGAGGATCCTTGCCCGTTCCGCCTGCCCCGCCTTCGAGATCGGCCAGCCGCCGTTCCAGTTCGGCAAGCCGGTCGGCCATGGCATCCCGGGTGGGCTTCCGGTCGGCGGCGGGCTGCCCAGCCCCTGCATCGCCGCGAAGGCCCGCATCCCCGCCAGGCCCAGGTGCAGCGGCAGGGGGCGCGGGCCGCGGCGGCGCAGCGGGCCCGTCATCGGCCGGCCAGCGCGGGCGCGGCGCCATGGCGCTGGCTGCGCGCATCCAGGCCGCCCCGAGCGCAGCCCAGGCCGCCCATTGCTCGGCCAGTTCCGGATCGGCCGCCAGGCCGGCGATCTCGCTCTGCCACAGGGCGATCCAGTCCTCCGCGAGGCGGTCGAGATCCTCAGGGCCTTCCATCGGGGTGGTTCCTCGCGCGCCGGACCATAGCCAAGCGGCGCGGCCGGGGAAACCGTGCGGATAGCACCTTCCGCTGCGGTGCACTCCCGGTGCTAGACTGCCGCCTCATAAGGGTTGGGGATAAGGCGGAATGTCGATGGCTGGCAGCACGGCCGCGGGCGGCGCGCAGGGTGGCGAGGCCGCGGCCCCGCCGGTGGTGATCAAGAAGTACGCGAACCGGCGACTCTACAACACCGAGGCGTCGTCCTACGTCACCCTCGACGACCTCGCGAAGATGGTGCGCCTCGGCCGGGACTTCATCGTCTACGACGCCAAGACCGGCGACGACATCACGCGGTCCGTCCTGACCCAGATCATCGTCGAGGAGGAGAGCAAGGGCGGGCAGAACCTGCTGCCCACGGCCTTCCTGCGGCAGCTGATCGGCTATTACGGCGACAACCTCCAGGGGCTGGTGCCGCGCTACCTCGAATTCGCCATGGCGTCCTTCGCGCGGCAGCAGGAACAGATGCGCCGCACCATGGAACAGACCATGGGCGGCTTCATCCCCTTCCAGGGCGGCTTCACGAACCTGGAGGAAGTGGGCAAGCAGAACATGGCGATGATGGAACGTGCCATGAGCCTCTTCGCCCCCTTCGGCCGGCGGGAAGACGGCGCGCCGAACATCTCATCGGAAGTTGATTCGCTGCGGGCGGAGATCGAAACGCTGCGGCGCGAGCTGGCAAATGCGCGCGCGATGCGCCCAAAGGCTTGACTTTCTTGACCTCTCCGATGCGTGATACGCCCCTGGGTAGATAAACGCGTTTGCTGGCACACCCGGATCGCGTTAGGTTAGACAGGCTGTCATGACAACGACGCAAGCTGCCTCCCTGGCCGCGAGCGGGCCCTCCTCGGATGACGAGGGCTCGCTGCAACGTGCCAGCATGGTCGACCACCATGTCGGCGCCCGCATCCGCGAGCGCCGCACGATGCTCGGCTTGTCCCAGCAGCAGCTGGCCAAGATGATCGGCGTGACCTACCAGCAGGCGCATAAGTACGAGCGCGGGCTGAACCGGATCTCCGCCGGCCGGCTGTTCGAGATCGCGCAGGTGCTGGACGTGCCGGTCGCCTTCTTCTTCGAAGGCCTGCACGGGACCGGGGAGGCGCAGCCCGTCTCCCCCCGCCAGCGCATGTTCCTCGAGCTCGCGCGCAACTTCGCGCTGATCGACAACGACAAGCACCAGGAAGCGCTGAGCCAGATGGCCCGGGCGCTGGCCGCGCAGTCCCAGGCGGCGAATCGCGACAGGGACGACTGACCCGACCGTCGTGACCGACGCAGCTTCAGCAGCGACCGACCGCCCGGGCATCCCGGGCGGTTTTTTCATGTCGGCCGCGCAGCGTCGACGCGGAATTCTTGTGCAGATCGCAGATTCTTAGCGCATTCCGGCACCAATTTCGGTCCGGGTGCCCACAGACCCGGCAGAACCACCTAGCGTCCCGCCGCGCTTCACCAGCAGCGGAGACTGCGATGCAGAACCACCTTTCACGCCGGGCCCTGCTCGGCGGCACCGGCGCGGCGGTCGCGACCGCGGCCCTGCCCTGGGACATCGCCCAGGCCCAAACCGCCAGCGGCACCTTGCGTGTCGGCATGACGGCCGCCGCCGTGCCGCTGTCCAACGGCGTGCCCGACCAGGGGGCGGAAGGCCACCGCTTCATGGGCATCACCATCTACGACCAGCTGGCCATGTGGGACCTCTCCTCCTTCGAGAGGCCGCCGGTGATCCGCCCGGGCCTGGCCACCGCCTGGCGCACCGACCCGGCCGACCCGAAGCGCTGGATCATCACCCTGCGCGAGGGCGTGAAGTTCCACGACGGCAAGGTGATGACGGCCGAGGACGTGGTCTTTTCCTTCGACCGCGCCTTCCGCGGCGATGCGCCGCATTTCGACAACCGCGCCGCGGCGCAGGCGCGCATCCGCATGCCGACCATCGCGTCCTGGCGCGCGGAAGGGCCCAGCACCTTCATCGTCGAGACGCGCACGCCCGACAGCCTGGTGCCCTTCGGCCTGACCTGGATCGGCATCACCCATCGCGGCGCCTGGGAAGCCGCGGGGCGCAACTGGGACACCTTCCTCAACCGCGCCGTCGGCACCGGTCCCTACAAGCTCGAGGCCTTCAGCATCCGCGAGCGCGCCGTGCTGGTGCGCAACCCCGACTACTGGGACGCGGCGCGCATTCCCAAGCACGAACGCCTGGTGCTTCTCCCGCTGCCCGAGGCGAATACCCGCGTCGCCGCGCTGCGGTCCAACCAGGTGGAGTTCATCGAGGCGCCGCCGCCCGATGCCGTGCCCTCGCTCCGCCAGGCGGGCTTCCAGATCGTCACGAACACCTATCCGCACACCTGGACCTGGCATTTCAGCATGGTCGAGGGTTCGCCCTGGCGCGACATCCGCGTCCGCCGCGCGGCGAACCTCGCGGTGGACCGGGCGGGCATGAAGACCATGCTCGGCGGCCTGATGGTGGAAGGCGCGGGGCTGCTGCCGCCCGGCCATCCCTGGCATGGCCGCCCGACCGACCCGGTGCGCACCGACGTCGCGGCGGCGCGCCGGCTGCTGGCCGAGGCCGGCTTCACGGCGCGCAACCCGCTGCGCACGAAGGTGGCGATCTCGCCCTCCGGTTCGGGCCAGATGCAGCCGCTGCCGATGAACGAGGCGGTGCAGCAGAACCTCAAGGAGGTCGGCATCGAGATCGACTTCGAGGTGGTGGAGTGGAACGCGCTGCTCGGCCTGTGGCGGGAGGGCGCGCGCGCCCTCGCGCCGCGCGGCATCAGCGCGGTGAACGTGTCCTATTCGGTGCACGACCCCTTCGCCGCGCTGGTCCGCTTCCTCAAGACCGAGATGGCGCCGCCGGCGTCGAACAACTGGGGCTTCTTCAGCGACCCCGCCTACGACGCCATCATGGACCGGCTCTTCACCACCTTCGATCCGGCGGCGCAGGACGCGCTGCTGGCGGAACTGCACGCGAAGGCGGTGGACGACCGGCTGTTCCTGTTCGTCGCGCATGACATGAACCCGCGCGCGATGAGCCGCCGCGTGCAGGGCTTCGTGCAGGCGCAGTCCTGGTTCCAGGACCTGACGCCCATCCGCATGGGGTCGTGAGATGCCCGGGGGGCGCGGTCGGGCGCCCCCCGCCGGCCTCATGCCGGGTGCCGGATGACCGGAGGGCCTTGGTCGTGGCCGCGGCATGACTGGCCGCGGGCGATCCCCCTTGGGGCCGGAAGCAGCGCGTCCAGGATGCCCGCTAAAGGCTATCGGGGGCGTCGGCCACGGGTTGGACAGGCGTCGCGCATGCTGTGATCCTGCTTCGCGCGCAGCAGCGGTGACGATCAGATGGCAACCGAAATCGCCATGACACATCCGAGCGGATTGAACCGCCGGGCATTTGTCGGCTTCTCCTGGACCAGCCTGCTGTTCGGTCCGTTTCCCGCGGCCATGCGTGGCGACTGGCTGGGCTTCGGTGCCTATGTCCTCCTCATGGTCGTGGTCGGCACGGTGACAGCGGGCATCGCCGTACCCATCGTCTGGATCGCCTGGGCCTTCGCCTACAATCGCTGGCACGCGCGGCGCCTCGTGGAACGAGGCTACGTCATCACGGGCGGCGGCATGACGGTCGATCGCGCCCGGGCCCGCGTGCTGGGGTGACCGGGACGGCGGCGCGCCGCCCGCCGCGGCGGCCTCAATCCCCGGCCGCCGCCTGCTCCAGCCTGTAGGAATGCGCCGGATAGGCGCCGAGGATCCGGAATTCCTTCGAGAAGAATTCCAGCTCCTCGAAGGCGCGCTTCAGCGCCGGGCTGTCCGGGTGCCCGTCCACGTCGCACAGGAACTGCGCGGCGGCGAAGCGCCCGCCCACCATGTAGGACTCCAACTTCGTCATGTTGACGCCGTTCGTCGCGAAGCCGCCGAGCGCCTTGTACAGCGCGGCCGGGATCGAGCGGACGCGGAACACGAAGGTGGTGACCGTGTTCGGCGCCGCGACCGGCGGATAGGTCGCGGCGCGCGACATGACGTAGAATCGCGTCGTGTTGTGCGCCTCGTCCTCCACGTTGCGCAGCAGGATCTCGAGCCCGTAGATATCGGCCGCCAGTTCCGACGCGATGGCCGCGTCCTCGATGCCGCCGCGCTCGACGATCAGCTGCGCCGCGCCGGCCGTGTCGGCCTCGATCACCGGGGCGAGGTTCCGGTCCTTCAGCAGCCGCAGCACCTGGCCCAGGGCGACGGGATGGCTGTGCGCGCGCTTGAGCGTCGCGAGGCTCGCCCCCTTCGGCGCCAGCAGGCAGTGCTCGACGCGCTGGAAATGCTCGCCGATCACGAACAGCCCTGATTCGGGCAGCAGCCGGTGGATGTCCGGCACGCGGCCGGCCAGCGAGTTCTCGCAAGGCAGCATGGCCAGTTCGCAGCGCCCTTCGCGCAGCGCGGCCATCGCCGCCTCGAAGGACGGGCAGGGCAGCGTGGTCCAGCCGGGATAGGCGGCGCGGCAGGCGAGGTCCGAATAGGCGCCCGGCAGGCCCTGGAAGGCGATGGTCTTGGCGGTCATGCGTTCACCTAACGAGAAATTTTGGCGAACCGAGGTGCCGCCTCGGTCCGGGGGCGCGACAGTGCGGGGCGCGAAGGCAAGGCGGCCGGATGGCCGCCGCCCGCCGTCCGAGGGGCGCGGTCACGCGTGACCGCGCGACGCCAGAAGACTCCGCGCCCGTTCGAGATCATGCGGCGTGTCCACGCCGAAGGGACCATGGTCGACGCGCGCCGCGGCGATGCGCATCCCCGCCTCCAGCGCGCGCAGCTGCTCAAGCTTCTCGCGCATCTCGAGCGGGCTCGCCGGCAGGGCGACGAAGCGGTCGAGCGCGGCGCGCCGATAGGCGTAGACGCCGATATGGTGCCAGCGCGGCCCATCCCCCCAGGGGATCGGCAGGCGGGAGAAATACAGCGTGGGCGCGACGCGGGCCGCGCCCTCGAAGGCGCAGGCGGCCTTGACGAAGGAGGGCGTGTTCGCCTCCTCCTCATCCGCGATCGGGCAGACCAGCGTGCCGATGTCCACCGCCGGGTCGGCCAGCGGCTCGAGCACGGCGCGCAGCGTCTCGGGCGCGATGGTCGGGAAATCCCCCTGCAGGTTCACCACCACGTCGTGCCGGCCCTCGGGGTCCAGCGCCGCGATGGCGCGCTGGACGCGGTCGGTGCCGGACGGGACGTCGTCGGCCACCAGCACGGCAGCGGCGCCGGCGGCGCGGGCGGCGTCCACGATCTCCGGTTCCCCGGCCGCGACGGCGACCGGGCCGATGCCGGCTTCCCGCGCCCGGTCGATGACATGGGCGATCATGGGCCGGCCATGGATGTCGGCGAGCGGCTTGCCCGGCAGGCGGGTGGCCGCCATGCGGGCGGGAATGACGAGGATGGGGCGCAAGAAGGCGGCTCCGGCTGCTTGTCGGGCGGGGGCGCGGGCACTATGGTCCGCCGCGTTTTAGGCAAGGCCGGCAGGGTGCGCAAACGCGCCGCCGGACCTTTGGGGAAGAGCGGCACGAAGGGCCCGGAGCGGAATGGCGAACCTCGAATTCAACAAGATGGCCGCGGCGATCCTGACGGCCGGCATCACCTTCGGCGTCGCGGGGGTCATCGGCCGCCTGATCGTGCATCCGACCATGCCGCACCATACGGCCATGCGGATCGGCGACGAGGCGCCTGCGCAGCAGGCGGCCGCGCCCGCGGCGCCCGCCGCGCTGGAGCCGATCGCCCCGCTGATCGCCGCGGCCAATGTCGACAATGGCCGGCAGTTGGCCCAGCGCCAGTGCGCGTCCTGCCATTCCTTCAACGAAGGCGGGCGGCATGGCGTGGGCCCGAACCTCTGGGGCGTCGTCGGCGCCCGGCACGCGGCGAAGGAAGGCTTCAACTACTCCGCCGCCAACCGCGCGCTGGCCGACAAGCCCTGGGGGTATGAGGAGCTGAACGCCTTCATCGCCGCCCCCGCGCGCGCCATGCCGGGCACCCGCATGTCCTATTCGGGGCTGGCGAACCTGCAGCAGCGGGCGGACCTGATCGCCTACCTGCGTTCCATCTCGCCGAACGCGCCCGCGCCCTGATCCGCGCGGACGTCATCGCGGCGGCCGAGCAGGCCGCCGACCTGGCGGGGGCGGTCATCCGCCCCCTTTTCCGTTCCTCGCTGCTGGTCGAGGCGAAGGGCGACGCCAGCCCCGTGACCAAGGCGGACCGGGATGCCGAGGCCGCGATCCGCGCCTTCCTGGCCGACCGCTTCCCCGACCATGGCGTGATCGGGGAGGAACATGGCGAGCACCGCCCGGATGCCGAATGGGTCTGGGTACTGGACCCGATCGACGGGACCCGCGCCTTCGTCACCGGCCGGCCGCTGTTCGGCAGCCTGATCGGCCTGCTGCACCGGGGCGTGCCCGTGCTCGGCATCATCGACCAGCCGGTCACCGGGGAACGCTGGCTGGGCGTCGCCGGCGAAAGGACGCGCTTCCGCGCCCCGCTCGGCGGGCAGGCCGCCTGCCGGCCCTGCGGGCGGGTGGGCGATGCCGAATTGTCCTGCACCAGCCCGGACATGTTCCTCCCGCCCGACCGGCCGGGCTTCGAGCGCCTGCGCGGCGCGGCGCGGCGCGTGACCTGGGGCGGCGACTGCTACGCCTATGGGCTGCTCGCCATCGGCCTGGTCGACATCGTGGTGGATGCCACGATGAAGATCTGGGACTGGGCGGCGCTGGTCCCGGTCGTGGAAGGCGCGGGCGGCCGCGTGACCGGCTGGCGCGGGGAAGCGCTGCGCCCGGACGCCGACGGGCGGGTGCTCGCGGTCGGCGACGCGGCTCTGCTGCCGGAGGCCGTGCGCCTCCTCACCGATCGGTAAGGGCGCGGACGTTGCCGCGAGGGGGCCGAACCCCCATCCTGCGAGACATGCAGCGACGTGACCTCCTGGCGCTCGGCGCCTTCGCCGCCCTTCCCGCCATCCCCCGCCGCGCGCGCGCGGTGGTGCCCGCCGGCGGCGACCGGCCGGGGGAGGTGGTGCGCACCCACGCCCTCTCGCTGCTGGCCCCGCCCGCCCTGCCGGCGGATTTCCGCCACTGGCCCTGGGCCAACCCGGACGCGCCGAAGGGGGGGGAGGCGGTGCTCGCGCGCCTCGGCTCCTTCGACAGCTTCAACCCCTACATCCTGCGCGGCACGCCGGACCCGGGGATCGGGCTGATCTACGACACGCTGATGGCCGGCAACCCGGACGAGGCGACGGCCGAATACGGCCACATCGCCGAGACGGTGGAACTGCCCGCCGACCGCCGCGGCGTGTCCTTCGAGCTGCGCGCGGCGGCGCGCTGGCATGATGGCCGGCCGGTCACGGCCGAGGACGTCGTCTTCACCTTCAACGCGCTGCGCACCCAGGGCCGCCCCTTCTTCCGCGCCTATTGGGCCGACGTGACCGAGGTGGTGGCCGAAAGCCCCCGCCGCGTCACCTTCCGCTTCCGCACGGCGGAGAACCGCGAGCTGGCGCAGATCCTGGGCGACCTGCCGGTGCTGCCGAAGCATTGGTGGGAAGGGCGCGACTTCGCGCGGCCCTCGCTGGATGTGCCGCTCGGCTCGGGCCCCTACCGGCTCGAGCGCTTCGAGCCCAACCGCAGCACCGTCTATCGCCGCGTGGAGGACTACTGGGCGCGCGACCTCGGCGTGCGGCGCGGGCTGAACAACTTCGACACCATCCGCTACGAGTATTTCCGCGACACGACCGTGGCCTTCGAGGCCTTCAAGGCCGGGCAGATCGACTTCCGCACCGAGAACGTCGCGCGGGACTGGGCGACCGGCTACGACTTCCCCGCCGCGCGCCGCAATCTGGTCAAGCGGGAGGAAATCCCGCACGAGATCCCGACGGGCATGCAGTGCTTCGCCGTCAACCTGCGCCGCCCGCTGTTCCAGGATGCGCGCGTGCGCCGCGCGCTGATCGAGGTGTTCGACTTCGAGTGGATGAACGCGAACCTGTTCTACGGGGCCTATGCGCGCACATCCTCCTTCTTCTCGAATTCCGACTTCGCCGCGCGCGGCCTGCCGGAAGGGCGGGAGCGTGCGATCCTGGAAGGCTATCGCGGCCGCGTGCCGGAAAGCGTCTTCACCGAGGAATACCGCCTGCCGGTGACCGACGGGTCGGGCAACAACCGGGAGGGCGCGCGCCGCGCGCTCGCCCTGCTGCGCGAAGCGGGCTGGTCCGTGCGCGACCGGCGCCTGGTGAACGCGGCCGGCCAGCGCTTCGAGTTCGAGATCCTGCTGCAGGGCGCGACCTTCGAGCGCGTGGCCCTGCCCTATGTGCAGTGGCTCGACCGCGTCGGCATCACCGCGCGCGTGCGCACCGTCGATCCCGCCCAGTACCAGGTGCGCATCGACGCCTTCGACTACGACATGACGGTCGATTCCATGGGCCAGGGCTTCTCCCCGGGCAATGAGCAGCGCGACTACTGGACATCGACCAAGGCGCGGGAGAACGGCAGCCAGAACGTCGCCGGCATCGCCGACCCGGCGATCGACGAGCTGGTGGAACTCGTGATCGGCGCGCCGAACTATGAGGAGCTGGTCGCGCGCACCCGCGCGCTGGACCGCGTGCTGCAGCACCACAACTTCGTCGTGCCGCACTGGCACAGCCGCACCTTCCGCCTGGCTTTCTGGGACAAGTTTGGCCGCCCGGAGCGCAACCCGCGCTACGGGCTCGGCTTCCCGCAGGCCTGGTGGATCGACCCGGCGCGCGAACGCGCGCTGGAACAGGCGCGGCGATCGTAAGCGCCGCATGGGAGCCTACCTTCTCCGCCGGCTGCTGCTGGTGGTGCCGACGCTGCTCGGCATCCTGATCATCAACTTCGCCGTCGTGCAGTTCGCCCCCGGCGGGCCGGTGGAGCAGATGCTGGCGGAGCTGCGCGGCGAGGGTCAGTCCACGCTCGGGCGCATCACGGGGGAAGGCGGGGGCGACGTGCGCATGCCCTCGGGCATCGACCAGGGCGGGCAGTCGGGCGGCGGGCCGGCCGGCAGCTACCGCGGCGCGCGCGGCCTCGACCCGGCCATCGTCGCCGAGATCGAGCGCGCCTTCGGCTTCGACAAGCCCGCCCATATCCGCTTCTGGGAGATGCTGACGGGCTACGTCACCTTCGATTTCGGGCGCTCGCTTTTCCAGGACCGGCCGGTGATCGACCTGATCCTGGAAAAGATGCCGGTCTCGGTCTCGCTCGGCATCTGGTCGACGCTGATCATCTACCTGATCTCGATCCCGCTCGGCATCCGCAAGGCGGTGCGCGACGGGTCGCGCTTCGACGTCGCGACATCCGGCATCGTGCTGGTGGGCTACGCCATCCCGGGCTTCCTCTTCGCCATCCTGCTGGTGGTGCTGTTCGCCGGCGGATCCTTCCTGCAGATCTTCCCGCTGCGCGGCCTGGCTTCGCCCGGCGCAGAGTCCCTGCCCTTCCTGCAGCGCGCGCTCGACTACGCCTGGCACATGGCGCTGCCGACGCTCGCACTCGTCATCGGCGGCTTCGCCGGGCTGACGATGCTGACCAAGAACTCCTTCCTGGACGAGATCGGCAAGCAGTACGTGGTGACCGCGCGCGCCAAGGGGGCGGCGGAACATCGCGTGCTGTACGGCCACGTCTTCCGCAACGCGATGCTGATCATCATCGCGGGCTTCCCGGCGGCCTTCATCGGCATGCTGTTCACCGGCTCGCTGCTGATCGAGATCGTCTTCTCGCTCGACGGGCTCGGCTATCTCGGCTTCCAGGCGGCGACGCGGCGCGACTACCCGATCATGTTCGGCACGCTGTACATCTTCACGCTGCTCGGCCTCGTGATGCAGATCATCAGCGACTTCACCTACACGCTGGTGGACCCCCGCATCGACTTCGAGGCGCGGCGATGAAGCTCTCGCCGCTCACGCGCCGCAGGCTCGCGAATTTCCGCGCCAACCGGCGCGGCTACGTCTCCGCCATCCTCTTCGCCATCCTGTTCACGCTCTGCCTGTTCGCGGAGTTCATCGCCAATGACCGCCCGCTGGTCGCGCGCGCGAACGGACAATGGTTCTTCCCCGTGCTGGTGGACTACGCCGAGACGGACATCGTGCCGGACGGGCTGCCGACCGGGGGCGGCTTCTGGCAGGACCGCGACTTCCTGCAGGATTTCGAGGCCGCGGGCGGCTGGGCCGTCTGGCCGCCGGTGCGCTTCGCGCATTACTCCGTCGTGCGCGGGCTGGACCACCCGCTGCCCGCGCCGCCTTCGGCGCGCAACTGGCTCGGCACCGACGACAAGGGGCGCGACGTGGTCGCGCGCGTGATCTACGGCTTCCGCATATCAGTGCTGTTCGGCTTCACGCTGACGATCGTCAGCTCCGTCATCGGCATCGCCGCCGGCGCGGTGCAGGGCTATTTCGGCGGCGCCATCGACCTGTACTTCCAGCGCTTCATCGAGCTGTGGTCGGGCATGCCGCAACTGTATCTGCTGATCATCCTCGCCAGCGTCATCGAGCCTTCCTTCTGGGTGCTGCTGACCTTCCTGCTGCTGTTCTCCTGGATGGGGCTGACCGGCGTGGTGCGGGCGGAATTCCTGCGCGGGCGCAACCTCGACTACGTGCGCGCGGCCCGCGCGCTCGGCGTCTCCCACGCCAGCATCATGGTGCGCCACATCCTGCCCAACGCGATGGTCGCCACCCTCACCTTCCTGCCCTTCATCCTGGCGGGGTCCGTCACGGTGCTCGTCTCGCTCGACTTCCTGGGCTTCGGCCTGCCGCCGGGCTCGCCCTCGCTCGGGGAACTCGTGAACCAGGGTAAGGACAACCTGAACGCGCCCTGGCTCGCGCTGACCGGCTTCTTCGTGCTCGCCACCATGCTGACGCTGCTGACCTTCGTGGGGGAGGCGGTGCGCGACGCCTTCGACCCGCGCAAGCTGCCCGGGGGCGGGACATGACGCTGCTCACGGTCGAGAACCTCTCGGTCGCCTTCGGCGCCAAGCGCGTCGTCGAGGGCGTCTCCTTCGCCGTCGAGCGCGGGGAGACGGTGGCGCTGGTCGGCGAATCGGGCTCGGGCAAGTCGGTCACCGCGCTGTCCTGCCTGCGGCTGCTGCCCGGCGCGGGGGCCAATCCGGCGGGCCGCATCCTGCTCGACGGGACGGAGGTCCTGTCGGCACCGGAAGCCGAGCTGCGGCGGCTGCGCGGCGGCGTCGCGGGGATGGTGTTCCAGGAACCCATGACCTCGCTCAACCCGCTGCACACGGTCGAGCGCCAGGTGGGCGAGGCGATCACGCTGCACCGCCCGATGGCCGGCGCGGCGCTGCGCGCGCGCGTCATCGAGCTGCTGCGCCGCGCCGGCTTTCCCAATGCCGAGGAACGGCTCGCCGCCTATCCGCACCAATTGTCCGGCGGGCAGCGCCAGCGCGTGATGATCGCCGCCGCGCTCGCCAACGACCCGAAGCTGCTGATCGCGGACGAACCCACCACCGCGCTGGACGTCACCATCCAGGCGCAGATCCTGGAACTGCTCGAGACGCTGAAGCGCGACCTCGGCATGGCGCTGCTGCTCATCACCCACGACCTGAACATCGTGAAGAAGCACGCCGACCGCATCGTGGTGATGAAGGACGGGCACGCGGTGGAACAGGGCCGCGTCGCGGATATCTTCGCCGCGCCCGCGCACCCCTATACCCGCATGCTGATCGCGACCGAGCCGCGCGGCGCGCCGCCGCCGGTCGCCGACGGCGCGGCCGAGGTGATGCGCGGGGAGGAGGTGCGCGTGCATTTCCCGATCCGCCGCGGCCTGCTGCGCCGCGTGGTCGGCCATGTGCGCGCGGTCGATGGCGTATCCGTCACGGTGCATGAGGGCGAGACGGTCGGGCTGGTCGGCGAATCGGGCTCGGGCAAGACGACGCTCGGCCTGGCGATGCTGCGGCTGGAGGAGAGCGCGGGCGCGATCCGCTTCGAGGGCACGCCCATCCAGGGCCTGCCGCGCGCCGCGCTGCGCCCGCTGCGTCGGCGCATGCAAATCGTCTTTCAGGACCCCTATGGCGCGCTGTCCCCGCGCATGAGCGTCGCCGAGATCGTGGGCGAAGGGCTCGCCGTGCACGAGCCAGGCCTGGGCTCGGCAGCGCGGGAGAAGGCGGTGGCGACGGCGCTCGAGGAAGTCGGCCTCGATCCCGCGATGGCGGAACGCTACCCGCATGAATTCTCCGGCGGGCAGCGCCAGCGCATCGCGATCGCACGCGCACTCGTGCTCAAGCCGCGCTTCCTGGTGCTGGACGAGCCGACCTCCGCGCTCGATGTCAGCGTGCAGGCGCAGGTGGTGGAATTGCTGCGCGCGCTGCAGGCCAAGCACCGGCTGGCCTACCTGTTCATCTCGCACGACCTGCGCGTGGTCCGCGCCATGGCGCACCGGATCGTCGTGCTGAAGGACGGCCGCGTGGTGGAGGAAGGGGAGGCCGCCCGGCTTGTCGCCGCGCCGCGGGAAGCCTACACGCGCGCCCTGATGGCCGCCGCCTTCGACCTCCGCACCGAGGCCGCCCCCGGGCTGCGCACATGATGCGCGCCCGCCCGGCACGCGACGCACACCCTTCGGATCGCGCGCCGCGCGATCCGCGAGCGCGAAGCGCGACCGCGCCCAGACCGCCCGCCGCGCTGGGCGCGCCAGCGCTCGGCGCGAAGGGAAGCCGGCCGGATGGCCGGCGCCCGCCGTCTGAGGGCAAGTAAACGTGACCGAGATCGAGACGCTCAAGCGGCTGATGGATGCCGAGCAGGTCAAGCTCGGCGTGCATATCCGTAAGATGAACTCGCCGGGCTCGCCGGTGTACCGCAGCTGGGAGAATGTCTGGCCGGCGGGGCTGATCCTGCTGACCTCCTTCGCCGCGCTGCGCTGGGGCGGGGCGCCCTTCGCCGCGATGGGCGCCGAGCAGGGCGGCGCCTGGGCCGGCACCGTCGTGCTCGCGATCGGCTGCTGGTGGTGGTTCTACAAGGTGATGCCGAAGGTGAAGGACGGCGTCTTCGACCGCACCGCGGCCTATGTCCTGCAATCACCGGCGCATTTCGACGCGCTCTGGGCGAAGGGCGTGCTCAGCCTCTACGCGAAGATGCCGGACGGGACGGAGCGCGCGGCGACGGCGCGCAACCCATGGCGGGACTTCGTCACCGCGATCGACAACGACCTGAAGGGGAGCGCCTGAGATGGCCGTCCTGCTTTCGACCAAGGCGCACACCATGCAGGACTGGAAGGCGGCGCTTCTGGCCGTCGACCCGTCGCTGGAGATCCGCCTCTTTCCCGATGCGGGCGAACCCGCGGACATCGAGGCCGCGGTGGTCTGGACGGCGCACGACATGATGGAGCTGCGCCGCTACCCGAACCTCCGCGTCATCGTGTCGATGGGCGCGGGCGTGGACCACCTGTTCCGCCCGCCCGGGCCGCCGCCCGGCGTGCCGGTCGCGCGGCTGCTCGATACGCGCCTGACGCAGGGCATGACGGAATGGGTGCTGCTGAACGTGCTGCGCTTCCACCGGCAGGACCCGGAATATCGCGACCAGCAGGCACGGCGCGTGTGGTTCGAATTGCCGGCGCCCGAGACCTCGGCCCGGCGCATCGGCATCCTCGGCCTCGGCGAACTCGGCAGCGACGCGGCGCGCGCGCTGGTGGCGCTCGGCTTTCCGGTGATGGGCTGGTCGCGCCGGCCGAAGCAGGTGCCGGGCGTGGAGAGCTTCCACGGCGCGGACGGCCTGATGGCCATGGCGGCCAAGGCGGACATGCTGGTCTGCCTGCTGCCGCTGACGCCCGAGACGCGCGGCGTGATCGATGCGCGGCTGATCGGCGCGATGAAGCCGGGCGGCTTCCTGCTGAACGCGGCGCGCGGCGGGCACATGGTGGCGGCGGACGTGCTGGCGGCGCTCGATGCCGGTCACCTGGCCGGCGCGGCGCTGGACGTGTTCGAGCCCGAGCCCCTGCCCGCCGACAGCCCGTTCTGGGCGCATCCGAAGGTGATCCTCACGCCGCATGCGGCGAGCATCACCATTCCATCCTCCGCCGCGCCGCAGGTGGTCGAGAACATCCACCGCGCGCGCGAGGGGCGGCCGCTGATCAACCTCGTCGACTTCGCGGCAGGCTACTGAGAAGGCCCGGGCGCGGCCGATCCGCGCCCGGGAAAGGTGCAGCCGGGACTACACCGCGCGCAGCGCGGGGGCCGGCTCGCCATTGCCCTGCGCGGGCAGGATGCGCGCCTCGGCCGTGCCCTTCACCGCCTCGGACATCACGCTGCGCAGGTCGCGCAGGAAGGTGCTGCCCTTGGGCGTGCGCTGCACGAGCACGCTGCGGCGATCCGCCGGATCGACCTTGCGGCGCGCCAGGTCGAGCTCGCCCAGCCGGTCGAGCGCGCGCGTGATCGCGGGCTTCGAGACGTTGAGGTCGGCGGCCAGGCCGCGGACGGTGTGCGGACCCTCGCTGAGGTAGACCGTCAGCAACACCGCGAGCTGGCGGGCGGACAGGTCGGGTCCGTCGCTGCGCACGAGCGCCACGATCGTCTCGCGCAGGATGGCGATCTGCTGGTCTGGGTTGGCCTGGCTGGTCATGTGCTTGTCCTTCGTTGCTTCTAGGGGCGGCGCGACCGCCCGGGTTGTGCCCGTGGCGGGCATTGCGGGGCGGGGCCGGTCATGCGGCCATCGCCCGGTGGGCGGGGTCGGCGGCGACATCCGCGATCAGCGCGTGCAGCGCGCGGGCGCATTGCGCCTCGCCGCCCTCGGGGCGGCCGGGACGGGTCGCGTCGTTCCAGGCATAGAGGTCGAGATGCGCCCAGGGCGTGCCGGCGGGGACGAAGCGGCGCAGGAACAGCGCGGCGACGACGGCGCCGGCCATCGGCTTGCCGGACACGTTGGAAAGATCGGCGCCCTGGGTGTCGAGCCACGAGTCGTAGCCGTCGTGCAGCGGCAGCCGCCACATAGGGTCGCGCTCGGCGCGGCCGCAGGCGAGCAGCCGCTCGGCCAGCGCGTCGTCGTTGCTGAACAACGCCGGCAGGTCGGGCCCGAGGGCGACGCGCGCCGCGCCCGTCAGCGTCGCGCAGTCGAGGATCATCGCCGGCGACTGTTCCGCCGCGTAGGCGATCAGGTCGGCGAGCACGAGCCGCCCCTCGGCGTCGGTGTTGCCGACCTCGACCTTCAGCCCTTTGCGGGTGCGCAGCACGTCGAGCGGACGCATCGCGGTGCCGGAGACGGCGTTCTCCACCGCGCCGACGAGCACGAGCAGGCGGCAGGGCAGCGCGCTGCGCATGACCATCTCGGCCACGGCGAGCACGACGGCGGCGCCGCCCATGTCCTTCTTCATCCGCAGCATGCCGGAGGACGGCTTGAGGTCGAGCCCGCCGGTGTCGAAGCACACGCCCTTGCCGCAGAGCGCGACCAGCGGCCCGTTCGGATCGCCGGTCCAGCGCAGGGCTGCGACGCGCGGGGCGCGCGGGCTGCCGGCGCCGACCGCGGCGACGGCCGGGAAGCCCTGGTCGAGGCACTCGCCGGCGACGATCTCGCAGCCGGCGCCATGGCGGGCGGCAAGCGCGGCGACAGCGTCCGCGAGTTCGGCGGGGCCGAGATCGGCGGCCGGGGCGTTGATCAGGTCGCGCGCGGCGCAGATGGCCTCGGCCATCATCACGGCGGCGCCGGCATCCTCCGGCACTTCGAGGATAGCGGGCGCGGCGCCGGCCTTGTGCCGGCGGGACCGGTAGGCACCGAGCGCCCAGCCGAGCGTCGCATCGGCGGGATCCTGCGGGCCGGGGGCAAGCCGCCAGGCCGTGCCGGCGGGCAGGCCGCGGGGCAGGCCGCCGAAAGGCCAGGGTCCGCCATCGGGGCCGAGGCCCACCACCGCCCCGGCGAGTCCGTCCGCGCCGGGGAGCAGGCCGATCTCGCCGGCCTTTCCGGCGAATCCGACGCCACGCAGGAAGGCGGCGGTGGCGGGGGGCAGGGCGGCGAGGAAGTCGGGCACGCCATCGGGCCTGACCGCGTGGAGCGGCAGGGCCCCGATCGCTCTGGCCGACAGGCCCTCGAGCATGACAAAGCTCCCCAGGGAGGCCACCCGGCGCGGCCTCACGAGAAATTTACATCGCTGATTTGCTACGGAAGATCAACGGAATCCGCCGCGATTATCACGAACACGTGATATGAATGGAATGCATTCCATCAAGAAATCAAGCGCTATCAGACGTTTGTGAGAAATTCAGAGGTTACCGATCACGAATTTGTGCTATTTCGAAACGGCCAGATAGGCTCGCAGCGAGTCGGGACTCGCCCCGGCCACACCCTCCGGCATTCAAAACTTCGCGTGTCGTCGGTGCCCAGATCAGGGCCGCCGGGACGGCTCGCCGGCAGTCGTCATTGGGGCATCCGACCCATCTCGCCGCGGCACGATCCGGCCGCGCGGCAGGAGGCGATGTCCGCACACCAGGAGGTCGCGGGCCCCGAAAGGCCCGTCGCGCTATCGCAGCGCCATGCCCTGCGCGGCGCCCTGCACGCCCGCACCCGCCAGCAGCGCCCCGGCCAGCGCCTGCGCCAGGCAGCGATAGCCGTGGTCGTTGTGGTGCAGCCCGTCCTCCACCAGCGCGGCGGCGTTGGGCAGCCCCGCCGCCGCCCAGCCATCCATCAGCGCCCCGCGCGAGAACAGCGTCACGCCGGGCACCGAGGCCGCCGCGCCGGCCAGCATCGCGTCATAGTCCCGGTGCCCCGGCCGGGCGGCGATGCGCGGCGCGCGCTGGTTGTCCATCAGCACCACGTCGATACCGGCCGCGCGCATCCGCCCCAGCCCGGCCCGCAGGAAGCGGTCGAAATCCGCCTTGTCCATGCTGCGCAGCGCCGCGTTCGCGCCGACCTGCCAGACCACGAGGTCGGGCGCGGCGGCGATCACGTCCCGCTCCAGCCGGATCAGCATCGCATCCGCATCCTCCCCGCCCACGCCGCGGTTCAGGACGGTGACGCCGAGGCGCGGCAGCGCCGCGCGCAGCAGCGATTCGAGTTGCGCGGGATAGGACATCCAGGGCGTCGAGGCCCCGGCGCCGGCGGTGGAGGAGGAGCCGAAGGCGACGATCCGCGGCGTCCGCCCCTGACGGATCGCCGTGGCGAAGCGGGGTGCGGCGATCGGCGGCGCCGTGACCGCGGGGCAGGCCGGGTCCGTCGCGGCGGCGCCCGCGCGCGGCAGCAGCGCCGCGAGCAGGCCGGCGCCGAGAAGGCCCCGCCGCCCCGTCATGCGCCGTGCAGCGCGCGCATCACCCGCGCGAGTCCTTCCTGCCAGGGCGGCAGCGTCACGCCGAAGACCGCGGCGAGCCGGCCCGTGTCCAGCCGGCCATCCGCAGGGCGCATCGCCTTGGTGGGATAGTCGGCCGTCGCGATCGGCAGGACGCGCGGCGCCGGCCCGCCGAAGGGCGCGGCGGCGGCGAAGATCGCCTCGGCGAAGGCGTGCCAGGTGGTGAAGCCGGCGCCGGTCGCGTGCGTCACGCCGCGATACTCGTCGCGCCAGCCTGTCTCCCGCAGCCGGGCAAGCATGGCCGCGATGGCGTCCGCCAGGTCGGGCGCGGCGGTCGGGCTGCCCCGCTGGTCCGCCACCACGCGCAATTCGGGCCGTTCGGCGCCGACGCGCAGCATGGTGCGCACGAAGTTCGCGCCCATCGGCGCGAAGACCCAGGCGGTGCGCAGCACGATGGTCCGCGGGTTGCCGGCCAGCGCCGCCCATTCCCCGGCGAGCTTGGTCCGCCCATAGGCGCCGAGCGGGTTGGGCGCGTCCGTCTCGACATAGGGCGCGCCCTTGCGCCCGTCGAAGACATAGTCGGTCGAGACGTGCAGCAGCGGGATGCCGGCCTGCTCGCAGAGCCGCGCCACCATCGCCGGGCCCAGCGCGTTGGCACGGAAGGCCGAGGCTTCCTGTTCCTCCGCCGCGTCCACCGCCGTCCAGGCCGCGCAGTTCACCACCGCGTCAGGCCGCGCGTCGGCGAAGGCGGCGGCGACGCTGTCCGGCGCGTCGAACTCGAACTCCGGCTGGCCCACCAGGATCGGCTCGAACCCCAGGGCCGGCAGCGCATCGGCGAGCCCCGTCGCCAATTGGCCCCCGCGCCCGGTGACGAGGACGCGCCGCATCACCAGGACCCCGGCGGGAAGGGCGGCGGGATGTCCGCCAGCCGCGGCGCGGCGCGGTCCTTCTCCGACAGGATGGGTGCGGCGACCGGCCAGTCGATGCCGAGCGCGGGGTCGTTCCACAGGATGCCCGCATCGGCCGCGCGGTCGTAATAGGCGTCGGTCTTGTAGAGCACCTCGGTGTCCGGCTCGAGCGTCAGGTAGCCATGCGCGAAGCCGCGCGGCACCCAGAGCTGGCGCCAGTTCGCGGCGGAAAGCTCGACCGTCGCGGCCTTGCCGTAGCCGGGCGAGCCCTGCCGCAGGTCCACCACCACGTCGAGGATGGCGCCGCGCGCGACGCGGATCAGCTTGCCCTGGGCGGAGGGCGGGCGCTGGAAATGCAGCCCGCGCAGCACGCCCGCCTCGGCCGAATGCGCGTGGTTGTCCTGCACGAAGTCGATCTCGAGCCCGATGGCGGCGAGCGCGCGGCGCGACCAGACCTCGCTGAAGAAGCCGCGCGCATCGCCGTGCCGGACGGGGTCCAGCAGCAGCAGGCCCGGAAGTTCGAGCGGCGTCGCCTTCATCCGCCGCGGATCACGTCAGCCGGCCTTCCGCGAGCCCGCGCAGATAGGCGCCATAGGCGGTCTTGCCGAGCGCCGCGGCACGGTCGGCCAGCGCGGCGGCGTCGATGAAGCCCATGCGGAAGGCGATCTCCTCCGGGCAACCGACCTGCAGCCCCTGGCGGTCCTGCACCGTCTGCACGAAGAGCGCGGCCTGCAGCAGCGAGCCCGGCGTGCCGGCATCGAGCCAGGCGCAGCCGCGGCCCATCTGCTCGGCGCGCAGCGACCCCAGGCCGAGATAGACCTTGTTGAGGTCGGTGATCTCGAGTTCCCCGCGCCCGGAGGGGGCGAGGTCGCGCGCCAGCGCCGTGACGCGCTTGTCGTAGAAGTACAGCCCGATCACCGCCCAGTCGGATTTCGGCTGCGCGGGCTTCTCCTCGATCGAGAGCACCCGCCCCTCGGCGTCGAATTCCGCGACGCCGTAGCGTTCGGGGTCGGCGACGCGGTAGCCGAAGATCGTCGCCTCCCCTTCCAGGGCGCGGCGCGCGGCGGCCTGGAGCTGCACGGGCAGGCCGTCGCCGTAGATGATGTTGTCGCCGAGCGCGAGCGCGCAGGCCTCCCCCCCGATCCAGTCGGCGCCGATCTGGAAGGCCTGGGCGATGCCCTCGGGCCGCGGCTGCTCGGCGTAGGAGATGGCGACGCCGAACTGCGACCCGTCGCCCAGCAGGCGGCGGAAGGCCGGCAGGTCGGCGGGCGTGGAGATCAGCAGGATGTCCCGGATGCCCGCCAGCATCAGCGTGCCCAGCGGGTAGTAGACCATCGGCTTGTCGTACACCGGCAGCAGCTGCTTCGACGCGGCGAGCGTCATCGGATGCAGCCTCGTGCCGGACCCGCCGGCGAGCAGAATGCCCTTCACGCCTTCACACCCCCGAGCCGCTGGCCCGCATAGCGCTTCTCCCGGATCGGCCGCCACCAGGCCTCGTGATCCAGATACCAGGCGATGGTTTCCGTCAATCCGGTCTCGAAATCGCGGCGGGCGCGCCAGCCGAGGGCGGCCTCCGCGCCGGAGGGGTCCATCGCGTAGCGGAAATCATGCCCCGGCCGGTCCTTCACGAAGGTTATCAGCCTCTCCCGCGGGCCGGCCGGGTCGGGGCGGAGCCGGTCGAGCGTGGCGCAGATGGCGCGCACCACCTCGAGATTCGTGCGTTCCTGCCGCGGGCCGAGGCAATAGGTCGCCCCCGGCACGCCGCGGAACAGGGCGAGCACCAGCGCTTCCGCATGGTCCTCGACATGGATCCAGTCGCGGATGTTCGATCCATCGCCATAGACCGGCAGCGGCCGGCCCTCGAGCGCGTTCAGCGCGACGAGTGGAATCAGCTTTTCCGGGAACTGCCAGGGCCCGTAGTTGTTCGTCGTGTTGGTGACGAAGGTCGGCATCCCGTAGGTGTGCTGCCAGGCCCGCACGAGATGATCGGACGCCGCCTTGGAGGCCGAATAGGGGCTGCGCGGGTCGTAGCGCGTATGTTCGTCGAAGGGCGGGTCGTCGCGGCTTTCGAGCGAGCCGAACACCTCGTCCGTCGAGACGTGGTGGAAGCGGAACGCGCCCTTCCCCGCCGCGTCGAGCGCCGCCCAGTGTTCCCGCGCGGCTTCCAGCAGGACCTGCGTGCCGACCACGTTGGTGCGGATGAATTCCGCCGGGCCGTCGATCGAGCGGTCGACATGCGATTCGGCCGCGAGGTGCATCACGCGGGTCGGCCGGTGCGTGGCGAAGACCTGCCGCACCGCGCCCGGGTCGCAGATGTCGGCCTGCACATGGACATGGCGCGGATGGCGCAGCCAGTCGCCGAGGCTCTCCGGGCTCGCCGCGTAGGTCATGCGGTCGAGGTTCACGACGACCTCGTCCGAGGTCGAGAGCAGGCGGCGCATCACGGCCGAGCCGATGAAGCCGAAGCCGCCGGTGATCAGAAGGGTCATGCCGGGAGGGGTCCGAGGCTGGTCAGGCGCCCAGCAATACGGAACCAAAGCGGCAGCATCTAGACAGCGGCGCCGCGCCGCCCCGCCCGGCCAGCCAAATGACCCGCCGCCTGGGCGAGGAAGCGCGCGGGCCACAGTGCATCCCGCCCGAAGGCCGCCGCGGCGACGCCGAGCGCCGCGCCCGCCTGACCCCGCCGCGCCAGCACCGCCGCCCGGTAGCCCGCCGCCCAGGCATGCCAGCGCCGATAGGCGGCGCGGTCAGTGCCGGACCTCACGCTGGTCGAGGAACCAGCGATAGGTGCCTTCGAGCCCCTCGCGGAGGCCGATTCGCGCGCGCCAGCCCATGGCGTTGATGCGGGCGACGTCCATGCGCTTCAGCATCGTGCCGTCGGGCCTGGAGGTGTCCCAGTCGATCCGGCCGGCGAATCCGGTGACGCGGGCGATCCCGTTGGCGAGCTCGGCGATGGTGATGTCGCTGCCCGTGCCGATGTTGAGGTGCCCCTCGCCGGAATAGTGGCGCAGCAGGAAGGCGCAGGCATCGGCCACGTCGTCCACATGCATGAACTCGCGCCGCGGGCGGCCGGTGCCCCAGCAGGTCACGACCTCGGCCCCTTCCCGCGCGGCGGCGTGGAAGCGCTGCAGCAGGGCGGGGATGACGTGGCTGAGCTCGGGGTGGAAATAGTCGCCGGGGCCATAGAGGTTGCACGGCATGGCGGCGATGTAGTCGCGCCCGTGCTGCTTGCGGTAGGCCTGGCACAGCTTGATGCCGGCGATCTTGGCGATGGCGTACCACTCGTTGGTGCTCTCGAGCGGGCCGGTCAGCAGCGCGTCCTCGCCGATCGGGTTCGCGGCTTCCCGCGGATAGATGCAGGAGGACCCGAGGAAGAGCATCCGGTTGACGCCGGCGCGGTGCGCCGCCTCGACCAGGTTCGCCTCGATCATCAGGTTGTCGTAGAGGAACTCGGCCGGCAGCGTGTCGTTGGCGAGGATCCCCCCCACCTTGGCGGCGGCGACCACGACGGCGTCCGGCTTCGTCCGCGCCATGAAGGCCTCCACCTCCGCCTGGCGGCGGAGGTCGACCGTGGCGCGGTCGGAGGTCAGCACCTCGGCGCCGAGCGCCGCGAGGCGCCGCGCGCAGGCAGAGCCCACCATGCCGCGATGGCCCGCCACATAGATCCGCGCGCCGGCGAGCGCGAAGACCTCGGACGGCGTCGCGGGCGCGGCGTCATCCATCATCGGGGCCGGACTCCCCGCGCATCAGCGCGAGGTCGGAGGCGACCATCTCGGAGACCAGCTCCGGCAGCTTCACCGTGTGCGACCAGCCGAGCACGCGCTTCGCCTTGGCCGGGTTGCCGATCAGCAGCTCGACCTCGGTCGGGCGGAAATAGATGGGATCGACGCGCACCACGACGCGGCCCGTGGCCTTGTCGATGCCGACCTCCTCCACCCCCTGCCCGCGCCATTCGAGCGCCATGCCGGCCTCCCCGAAGGCGAGGTCGCAGAAGTGGCGGACCGTGTGGGTCTCCCCCGTGGCGAGGACGTAGTCGTCCGCAGTCTCCTGCTGGAGGATGCGCCACATGCCCTCGACGAAATCCCTCGCATGGCCCCAGTCGCGCCGCGCGTCGAGGTTCCCGAGCCAGAGGCACTCCTGCTTGCCGAGGCTGATGGCGGCGACGGCACGCGTGATCTTGCGCGTGACGAAGGTTTCGCCGCGGCGGGGGCTTTCGTGGTTGAACAGCACGCCGTTGGAGGCGTGGATGCCGTAGGCCTCCCGGTAGTTCACCACGATCCAGTAGGCATAGAGCTTCGCCGCCGCGTAGGGGCTGCGCGGGTAGAAGGGCGTCGTCTCGTCCTGCGGCACGGCCTGCGCCTTGCCGTAGAGTTCGGAGGTCGAGGCCTGGTAGAAGCGCGTCGCCTTCTCCATGCCGAGGATGCGGATCGCCTCGAGCATGCGGAGCGTGCCGAGCGCGTCGGAATTCGCGGTGTATTCAGGCGTCTCGAAGGACACGGCAACGTGGCTCTGGGCGCCGAGGTTGTAGATCTCGGTCGGCTGCACCTGGGCGAGGATGCGGATCAGGTTCGTCGCATCCGTCAGGTCGCCGTAGTGCAGGGCGAAGGAGGCGCCGCCGGGCTCGTGCCTGTCGCGGTACAGGTGGTCGACCCGGCCCGTGTTGAAGGAGGAGGAACGGCGCTTGATGCCGTGCACCTCGTAGCCCTTCGCGAGCAGCAACTCGGCGAGGTAGGAACCGTCCTGGCCGGTGATCCCGGTGACGAGGGCGACCTTGCGTTGACGCGACATCTGCTTCCTTCCGATGGTGCCGCCGGGCGACGATGCGCGGGCGGAACGGCGCTCAGGGACTCATGCGGGATACAGCGCGGGCGGGTGGACCGTCCAATCACGGCCGGCGGCGTCATCCGCGGTACCCGACCAGGCGCCGCAATGCCTGCATTACGGCACTGATCAGGCGGATCGCCGGCGGGGGGCAGGACCTCCAGGAGCCAGGTCTTCGCCGAGCGCCCCGCCTGCACCGGGCGCGGCACGGTCGGGGGCCGCATAGACAGGCCGAGCACATGACCGCACCCGACCGCGGCGCCGAACGGCAAACCGACCTGGCGTCGAAGGGGCCGTCCAAACAAGGCTCTGAGGAGGCTTGGCCTTCCGAGCGCTGACCTTGCTAGCCGTGTCGGAAAGAGTCTAACAAGCCCGGCTTCAGCGTGAGGCTTTGAGCTTATGGACTTGACGAACAGCCGGATCGCGGTTCTGGGTTTGGGTTACGTCGGGCTGCCGCTGGCGGTTGAATTCGGCAAGCGCAGGCCAACCCTCGGCTTCGACATCTCGCGCGGCCGCGTCGCCGAACTCAGGGCCGGGACAGACCACACCCGCGAATGCACCCCCGAGGAGCTCGCCGCAGCGAGCCACCTCTCCTACTCCTCCGACATGGCCGATCTGGCGACCTGCGGTATCTTCATTGTCGCGGTGCCGACGCCGATCGACAAGGCCAATCGGCCGGATCTCGGCCTTGTCGAGGCGGCCTCCCGCACGGTCGGTCAGGCCATGAAGCGCGGCGCGGTGGTGATCTACGAATCGACGGTCTTCCCCGGCTGCACGCGTGAAATCTGCGTGCCCATCCTCGAGAAGGTCTCCGGGCTCGTCTTCAACCGCGACTTCTATGTCGGCTACAGCCCGGAGCGCATCAATCCGGGTGACGCCCAGCGCCGCCTCCCCGACATCGTCAAGGTCACGAGCGGGTCGACGCCGGAAGCCGCCGAGGCGATCGATGCGTTGTATGCCAGCATCGTCACGGCCGGGACCTACAAGGCAGCCTCGATCGAGGTGGCCGAAGCGGCGAAGGTGATCGAGAATACGCAGCGCGACCTCAACATCGCGCTGATGAACGAGCTGTCCATCATCTTCCACCGGCTCGGGCTGGACACCAACGAGGTGCTCGCAGCGGCCGGCACGAAGTGGAATTTCCTGCGCTTCACGCCCGGGCTCGTCGGCGGCCACTGCATCGGCGTGGACCCCTACTACCTCACCCATCGCGCCCAGGAGATGGGCTACCACCCCGAGGTGATCCTGGCCGGTCGCCGGGTCAACGATTCCATGGGGTCCGTGGTCGCCGAACGCGTCGCCAAGCTGATGCTCAAGCGCCGCCTGCTGATCCAGGGCGGCCGCGTGCTGATCCTCGGGCTCGCGTTCAAGGAGAATTGCCCGGACATCCGCAATTCGCGGGTCATCGACATCATCAGCGAGTTGCGCGAATACGGCGTGGCCGTCGATGCCTACGACCCCTGGGTGGATGCCGAGGAGGCCCGTGCGGAGTTCGGGCTGGAGCCGCTCTCCGCCATGCCGGCCGCCGGCGCCTATGACGGTGTCATCGTGGCGGTGGCGCATCGCGACTTCGCCGAGCTCGGCGCCGCGCGGCTGCGCGGTTTCGGCAAGGACAATGCGGTGTTCTTCGACGTGAAGGGCATGTTCGACAAATCGGCGAGCGACGGCCGCCTCTGACGGCGTCGTGCGGGGAAGAAATTGATGCAAAAGGTGCTCGTCACAGGCGCGGCCGGATTCATCGCGTCGCATGTCTGCCGCAAGCTGCTGGCGCGCGGCGACATCGTCACGGGCATCGACTCGGTGAACAGCTACTACGACCCGCTGCTCAAGGAGGCGCGGCTGGCGCTGATCGGCAAGGACGCCAGGCAGGGCAGCTGGAACTTCGTGCGCGGCGACCTCGCCGACGGCAAGGTGGTGGCGGACCTGTTCGCTGCCCACAAGTTCGACCGCGTCATCCACCTCGCCGCTCAGGCGGGGGTGCGCCACAGCATCACTCACCCCCACGACTATGTGCAGGCCAACATCGTCGCCTTCACCAACATGCTGGAAGCCTGTCGCCATGCGCAGGTGCCGCATCTGACATATGCCTCGACCTCCAGCGTCTACGGCGCCTCGACCGCCCTGCCCTTCAGCGAGAATGACGGCGTCGGCCACCCGCTGCAGTTCTACGCGGCCACCAAGCGC
The DNA here is from genome assembly GCF_017813355.1 of Roseomonas nitratireducens. Classification (GTDB taxonomy): domain Bacteria; phylum Pseudomonadota; class Alphaproteobacteria; order Acetobacterales; family Acetobacteraceae; genus Neoroseomonas; species Neoroseomonas nitratireducens. The sequence continues at coordinate 332,435 of NZ_JAGIYZ010000001.1, read as the reverse complement.
GCCAATGAGCTGATGGCGCATTCCTACAGCCATCTGTTCGGCCTGCCGACCACGGGACTGCGCTTCTTCACGGTCTACGGACCCTGGGGACGGCCCGACATGGCGCTGTTCCTGTTCACCAAGAACATGATCGAAGGCAAGCCGATCAAGCTGTTCAACGGCGGCAACCATACCCGCGACTTCACCTATGTGGAGGACATCGCCGAGGGCGTGATCCGCGCGTCCGACGCGGTCGCCGCGCCGGATCCGTCCTGGAACCCCGCCAAGGCGGACATCGCGACCTCGAACGCGCCCTACCGGGTCTACAACATCGGCAACAGCACCCCGGTGCCGCTGCTGGCCTATATCGAGGCGATCGAGGATGCGCTCGGCGTCAAGGCCATCAAGGAATATCTGCCCTTGCAGCCCGGCGACGTGCCCGATACCTGTGCGGACGTCAGCAGGCTGGAAGCGGCGACAGGCTATCGGCCGACGACACCGGTGAAGACGGGCGTGCAGGCCTTCGTCGACTGGTACCGGGACTACTACCGGGTGTGACCCGGCCTCCAACCTTGACGTGACGCAGCAGGGCGAGGCACTTACGCCCCGCGCGAACCAGGGGCTTGGGGACGATCGGCTCATGTGCGGCATCGCCGGCTACTTCTCGCTCACGGATCGCGGCATCCGTGCCGACAGCGACGAGCTTCTGAGCCGCCAGATCAACACGATCAGCCATCGCGGCCCCGACGCGCTCCAGACCTGGACCGGGCCGGGCGTCGGGCTCGCCCATGCGCGGCTGTCGATCATCGACCTGTCGAGCAACGCCCACCAGCCGATGCTCTCGGATGACGGGCAGCTGGCCATTGTCTTCAATGGCGAAATCTACAATTTCCAGGAGGTGCGCGAGGAGTTGCGCGCCCTCGGCCACGTCTTCCGCACCAGCTCCGACACCGAAGTGATCCTGCATGGCTATCGCCAGTGGGGCGCCGATGTGGTGCACAGGCTGCGCGGCATGTTCGCGTACGCGCTGCATGACGCGCGCGAGGAGACGTTCATCCTGGCGCGCGACCGGGTCGGCAAGAAGCCGCTGTCCTATGCGGTCGTCGACGGCGTGCTGGTCTTCGGCAGCGAGATCAAGTCGCTGCTGGTCTGGCCGGGCATGAAGCGCGAGGCCGACCTCTCGGCGATCCACGACTACCTGACATACCAATATGTGCCTTCGCCGCAATCGGCCTTCGTCGGGGTCCGGAAGCTGCCCCCGGCGTCGATGCTCGTGGTCCGGCGCGGCCGCATGGGCGAGCCGCAGCGCTACTTCGATTGGCCGACGCCGGCCGAAGCGGTTCGCCGCCCCCGCGAGCAGCTCATCGAGGAACTGCACGGACATCTGCGCGAAGCGACCCGCCTGCGCATGATCGCCGACGTGCCGCTTGGCGCCTTCCTGTCCGGCGGCGTCGACAGCTCGGCCGTCGTCGCCTTCATGGCGATGCAGTCCGAGCAGCCGGTGCGGACCTTCACCATCGGCTTCGACGAGGCCCAGTACGACGAGCGCGCCTATGCGCGCATGGTGGCCGAGCGCTACGGCACGAGGCACGAGGAATTCGTCGTGCGCCCGAACGCGGCCGAGATTCTCGACGACCTGGTCTATCTCTACAACGAGCCCTACGCCGATTCCTCGGCGGTCCCGAGCTATCTCGTCTCGAAGATCGCGCGCCAGCATGTGACCGTCGTGCTGAACGGCGACGGCGGCGACGAGGCCTTCCTCGGCTATTCGCGCTACCGCGCCTGCCGCCAGCTCGCCGGGCTCGATTCCGCCCTGCCGGGCCCGATCGGCAAGGCGCTGGCCGCGCTGGCCGGCGCGGCGCCGCGAGCGCTCGACCGCTTCAAGCTGGTCCGCCATGGCCGCCAGGCCCTGATGCGGCGCTTCGAGCCGCGGTCGCGCCGCTACGAAACCTTCATCGCCTATTTCTCGGATGCGGCGAAGGGCCAGCTTTATGCCGGCGACATGCGCAACTTCCTCGCCCGCTCCTCGCTCGACGCGCTCGATCGCTTCTTCGATGCCGCCCCGACCTTCGCCTGGGGCGCACAATGGGCCGACCTGCATACCTATTTGCCGGACGATCTCCTGGTGAAGATGGACATCGCGACCATGGCCCACGGGTTGGAGGGCCGCTCGCCATTCCTCGACCATGAGCTGCTGTCCTGGGCCTGCACCGTGCCGGAGGATCAGCGCTTCGAGGGCAACGAGCCCAAGTCGCTGCTGAAGCAGGCCATGGAGCCCTATCTGCCGCATGACGTCCTGTACCGGCCCAAGATGGGCTTTGGCGTCCCCATCGATCGCTGGCTGCGCACCGAACTGAAGGACGCCGTCTACGATCTGCTGACCGGCGAGACCGCGCGCGCCCGCGGCCTTTTCGACATCGGCGAGGTGCGCGCGCTGCTCGGCCGCCATATGGGCGGCGAGAACTGGGCGAGCCGGATCTGGGCGCTGCTGATGCTCGAGATGTGGTTCAGGATGTGGATCGATACTCCGACCGCCCTGTCGCATCCAACCGCCGCGCGTCTCGGCGACAGCGGACGTCACACAGAGCGCGTTGCGGTACCGGGAAGGACTGCGGCGTGAGCGGCCACTCCCGGACGTCCCTTCATCTGCAGTCGACATCGCTATTCGGCTTCCTCGTCAGGAACCGCGATCTCGTGCTGGAGATGGCACGCCGCGACATCCGCGAGCGCTATGCCGACAGGCTGCTCGGCGCCTTCTGGGCGGTGTTCAGCCCGCTGTTCCTGATGGGCGTCTACGTCGTCGTCTTCAATTTCATCTTCCGCGTGCGCCAGTCGGACATCGCCCATCTTCCGGGCGACTACACGACCCTGCTCCTGTCCGGTCTTATTCCCTGGCTGGTCATCCAGGCGGTGCTCTCGCGTGCGGTCGTCAGCATTTCCGGGCAGCCGAGCCTGGTACGCCAGGTCGCCTTCCCGACGGCGGTGCTGCCGATCAAGACGATCCTGTCAGAGGCTCCGCTGATCGTTACTACAACGCTCGTCTTCCTCGTCTATCACTTGGCAATTGTCGGCCTGCCGCACTGGACCGCATTGTTGCTGCCGGTCTACTGGATGGCGTTCGGTCTGTACGTGCTTGGCTTGTGTCTTCTGCTCTCCAGCCTTGCGGTCTTCCTTCGTGATCTCAACGAGATGATTGTCATGGTATTCTCGGTCGGCCTGTTTCTGTCGCCGATCATGTACATTCCCGGCGCGACCGTCGGCTGGCTGGAATGGGTGTTCTACCTCAACCCGTTCAGCTATCCGATCTGGGTGCATCGCGACATCGCCTTCTTCGGCAGTATCACCAATCCGACGGCCTGGGTCGGCTTCGCGGCACTGACCGGCCTGTTCCTCTTTGTCGGGCTGTCCGTCTACCGCCGCGTCGAGAACCGGTTCGGAGATGTGCTGTGAGCGTCCCGGCCGTCGCGCGCGAGCCCGCGATCAGCGTCCAGGACCTGAAGAAGACCTACAAGATCTACCGAAAGTCGAGCGATGTGCTGGGCGAGTTGTTCGGCCGCCAGCCGGTCGTCGATCATGTCCATGCGCTCAACGGCATCAGCTTCGACGTCGGCAAGGGCGAGATCCTCGGCGTGCTCGGCCGCAACGGCGCGGGCAAGAGCACGCTCCTGAAGCTGCTGACCGGCGTGATCGACCCGACAGGCGGGTCCATCACGATCCGCGGGCGCATCTCGCAGGTGCTGGAGCTTGGCACCGGCTTCAGCGCCGAGGCGACCGGGCGGGAGAACATCTTCCTCGGTGGCTTGTGTCTCGGCATGTCCCGCGCCGAGATCACCGAGCGGGTCGACGAGATCATCGCCTTCAGCGAACTGGGCGAGTTCATCGACCGGCCGTTCCGAACCTATTCGCTCGGCATGCAGGCACGACTGAGCTTCGCGGTCGCCTTCGCCATGCGGCCGGAGGTGCTCATCATCGACGAGTGGCTGGCCGTCGGGGACGCCAAGTTCGGCGTCAAGTGCTACGACCGGATCCGCGAGTTCAAGCGCGAAGGCACGACCATAGTCTTCGTCACGCACAACTACTCGACCGTGACCGAGTTCTGCGACCAAACGATGATCATCGACAAGGGCGCCATCCACTTCATCGGCGCCCCGGAAGAGGCTGTCTTCCGCTACTCCCAGTTGCTGTTCGGCGCACAAGCCGCGGAAAGGCCCGCGCCGGCCGCCCAGGTCGCGACGCAGGGCGACAGCCAGGATATCGACCGGGTGCTCGCCACCCTGCCGCACGACTTCTCGTCGCGGTTCGGAGACGGCCAGGCGCGCGTGGCCGCGGTCAGCGTCGAGAGCAACGGCGCGCTGACCACGGTCCTTCGCTCGGGCGACAAATTCGCTTTGCGCATCTTCATCGATGTCCTCGCTGACATCGAGGAGATGATCATGGGGTTCTACATCAAGGATCGAACCGGGCGTTCTGTCGTGTTGGTCACGAACGTCCTGTTTCCGGATACGTTGCAAATCAAGAACTTGCGCGCCGGGACGCGCCTGGAGGCGACTTTCGACGCGACAGTAACGCTCTCCGCAGGCTACTTTTTCCTCGGCATCGCACTGGCCAGGCCGGACGCCATGAAACTCGATCAGGTCGACCGCATCCATATGATCGAGGTCATCGGGTCGCCGCAGGTGCTGGCCGAGAGTATCGTGAACGTCTTCCCGACATTGCGCATCAACGGTGCGGCGACGGCATCGAAGCCGTGATCAAGCGGCCGGCCAATGTCACATGAATGTGGACACAACCATGAGCGCCAACCTCACCATCACTGCCGAAAGCCTCAAGGACCCGCACATCTGGGCGCAACTGCTGGCGCTGATCTCCGCCCGCACGCAGGCCGAACCGGATGAGTGGCGCCGCTACATCATGGCTGAGCAGCTCGCCATGGCGTCGTATCCGACCTTCAAGTTCTCGGAGTACGGTCGCATCTTCCTCGATGATGAGGCGTTTCTTGACTACTACAAAAGGTATATGGACCCGGGCAACTGGCACTCCCTAGACCGCAAGTTTGCCGTGCGCGAACTGTTGAAGACCGTGTCGGCAACACCGGGTGACTTTGTCGAGTGTGGCGTCTTCGCCGGCGCCACAGCCGAGTTGATGTGCAGCCAGGCGCGCGACGAAGGCCGCAAGGTCCATCTCTACGACTCGTTCCAGGGGCTATCCGAGCCTGGACCGCTGGATGGCGACTATTGGACGGCGAATGGGCTGCGCTGCGCACGCGAGACGGTCGAGGCCAATCTGGCGCCCTTCAACAACACGGTTTTCCACGAGGGCTGGATCCCCGATACCTTCGACGCCTCGGCGCCGGGCCAGGTCGCTGCCCTGCATATCGACGTCGACCTGCACCAGCCGACCTACGACACGCTGGCGTTCTTCTATCCGCGGCTGTCGCCAGGCGCGCTCGTGATCATGGACGACTACGGCTTCCGGAGCTGCCCCGGCGCACGGAAGGCGGCGGACGACTTCATGGCCGACAAGCCGGAACGGATCGCGCTGTTGCCGACGGGGCAGGCCATCTTCTTCCGCGGGCATCCGGATCGGGCGTGACCGGGCCGGACCCTGTCGCGCCGGTCCCCCTGGGCATCATCATCGGATCGATGAACCGGGGCGGCACGGAGACTCATCTTCTCGATCTCCTGCCGGCACTGAAGCAGCATGGCTTCGCGCCTTCCATCTATCTGATCGGCGCCGACGGCCCCTTGCGGGAGGTCTTCCGGGCGCGGGGCATCCCGGTGCTGCCGGACCGCCTGCGCGAACCACCCGCCGGCCTGCCGCGCCCGATCCGTCGCCTGATGCGCCTGTTCGGCCTACTGCCAGGGCTCTGGACATGGGGCATACGGCATCGGCGCGGGCTTCTGCATGCCTATTTGTCGGAGGCGGTCATTCTGTCGGCGCTGGCGTTGTGGCCCATGCGGCGTCGGCTCCTGTTGGCTCAGCGCGGGCTGTTCACCTATCGCGCGAACTATGGCGCGACCATCACCTCTCTCGAGCGCTGGGCCTTTCGCCAGTCGCTCGCCGTGACCACCAACTCCGGTCAGCTGGTCGAGATGCTGGTGGAAGACGGCGTGCCGCGCGACAAGATCGTCATGATACCGAACGGATTGTCGCCGGAGCGCATGCATCCTGCCGGCGCTGACAGGGCTGCCGCCCGTGCCCGGCTCGACCTTGCCGACGATGCCCTGGTGCTGGTGAAGGTCGCGAACCTGCATGTCTACAAGGGCCATGAAGACGTGCTCGACGCGCTCGCCCTGCTGCGTGCGGGCGGCGAGCTGCCGCCCCGGACAGTCATGCTGTTCATCGGCAGCGACGCCGCGGTGAAGGGGGTCGACAGGCGCAACCAGATCGAGCAACGCGCCCGCGATCTCGGCATAGCCGACGTCGTGCGCTGCCTTGGCGAGCGCAATGACGCCACCTTCCTGATGCGCGCCGCCGATATCGGCGTGCATGCCTCGCATGAGGAAGGTTCGTCCAACGCCGTCATCGAAATGATGGCGGCTGGCTTGCCGATCGTCGCCACCGATGTCGGCGGGACGTCGGAGGCGCTGGCGGAAGGCGCGGCCGGGTGCCTGGTGCCGCCGCGCGCGCCTGCCGAGCTGGCGGCGGCCTTGCGGACGGTGATCGCCGATCCGCGACTGCGGGCTACGCTCGGGGAGGCAGCGCGGCAGCGGGCGCAGACCGAATACACGCTAGCGCAATGCGTCGGCCGCCATGCTCGCCTTTATCGCGATATGCTGAAGGCTTGAAAGCAGGCGGCCGAAGTCGTCCGAGCCAGCTTCACACTACAGTGTAGGCTTTTTCGGTCTTAAGTTTCTCAACAAGCTGCTTCACGTCAGTCTTGCGGCCCAGGACGCCTGTCTTGCGGAACAGGAACTCCGAGCAGGCATGACCGACCGACACGTTTATCAATTCAAACCCGTACTGGTCCTCAAGGAAATCCGCAGTTTCCTGGTCGCCGGCGTATTCCATCGGCCAACCGCCGATCCAGTCGCGCACATCGGTGAAGTAGTTCATGCCCCGCTTGGTGCGGTGGGTCCAGATCTGCTTCACCAGCGCGGGAACGTTGCGGACGTTCATGCTGATCCCGAACCGCCAGACATACCACCACATCATCAGCCAGCGGGTGAACGGCGTGACGCGGTTGTATTCCTTCTTGATCTCGAGCCAGAATTCCTTGCTCGGCTGAAGATCCACATCGGCCGAATACAGCGCGATGTAGAACAGCCCGCCATCGGCGACGCGCGCCTGGGCGTTGCGCACGGCGTCCCACATCGCACCGGTATGGTGGAGCACGCCCCAGGAGTAGACGAAGTTCCACTTGCCCAGGCTCTCCATGTAGGCGGGATCGAGCACGTCACCCCGCTCCACCTTCCAGTTCGGAGGGTTTCCGGCCTTTTCGCGCAGGAACTGCGTGGCCTTCACGGAGTTCGGATCGTAGTCGAAGCTGTGGACCTTCCCCGCGCCCAGCGTCAGCGCCGCCATCGAATGCAGCCCGGACCCGCAGCCGATATCGAGGAAGTCGAGACCCTTCATGTCCTCGCGGTTCAGGAACGAGGTCAGTCGCTTGGACGCCGCATTCAGCCGCTCGGCATTGTGCTTCTGGCGAATGAACTTGTTCCAGTTGTCGCCGAAGCCGAAGCGCGGCACGTCATCAGTCATGGGGTATCCTCTCGACGGCCATGGGCCATACCGGCTGACGGGCATAGGCCGCAAGCGTCCTTTGCAACATGACGTCCATGCCGAAGCTGTTCCGCACATGCCGGCTCGCCGCCCGCGCCATCGCCGCGTGCCGGGCCGGATCGCTGGCAAGCGACAGGATGGCCGCCGCGAGCGAGGCTGCATCCGCCTTCGGTACCAGAATGCCGGTTACGCCATCCTCGAGCGTTTCCGGCACGCCGCCCACCGGCGGGGCGACGACCGGGACGCCCATCGCCTGCGCCTCGATAAGCACGTTGGGAAGGCCTTCCTGCCGGGAGGTGAGCAGGAAGACGTCGAAGCAGCGCAAGGCCTCCCAGGCATCGCCGGTCAGGCCCGGCAGGAAGATCCGATCGGCGAGGCCCGCCTTCTCGACCATCGCCTTCAGCTCCGCATGCATCGGGCCAGCCCCGTAGCAGAGTGCGACTGCCCGCTTCTCACGCCTGACGATGTCCATGGCGGCCGCGACCCACAGCTCGGGTCGCTTCTCCTCGCTGAAACGCTGCAGCCCGCCGATGACGAAGGCGCCGTGCGGAATGCCGGCCGCAGAGCGCGCGCGCGCGAGGTCCGCTTCCGTCGGAGGATCGGGGAACTCGAAGCCGTTCGGGATCACCTGGATGCGTTGCCGCGGCACGGAGAGCCACCGCGCATAGTCGTCGGCGCCGGCCGAGGAGTTGTTGAGCAGCGAGGTATCGGGGTCGGCCAAAGCGGTCCGGTAGGCGGCGCGCATATGCGGCGTCAGCAGCGCGAAATTGTCCGGCGCCATGGAGCGCCCGCCGAGCAGGAGATGCGGAACGCCCACGATGCGCGCCGCAACGGCGCTGATCGAATTGGTGGCATCCAGCCAGCTATGCAGGATAGCGGGCCGAACGCGGCGAAGCTCGGATACCAGCGCCAGGATCTGTTCCAGCAGGATTTCCACGCCGAGATAATCGTAGCGCTCGCGCATGTCCTGCTTCAGCGACTGCACCCGCCAATCATCCGTCAAGGCCGGGTCGCCCCGCGCCGTGCGAACCTCCACTCCGGCGGCCGTGAGTTGTGGGCCGAAGAAGTTGCTGACATGCGCATCGAGAGATTGCTGGCACAATACGGTCGGGACGAAGGTTCCACTGCGCTGGAGGCCGATCGCCGTATACTTGACCTGGCGCTCCGCCCCGCCCGGCCCCAGCGTGCCGATGGCCAGCACGACGCGGTCCTGCATGAAGGCGGAGCGTTCGATCGCCAGGAACGACAATCGCTTGATGATCTCGGAGAAGACGCGCTGATAGAGATGATCGCTGGCCCGGCCATGTGCCCGCAGGTAGGTGCGCACCGCCCGGCGCACCGCCTTGCGCCGCAAGTAGCCGATCGCATTCACGCCCTTTGCGCGTCCATCCGGCCCGATGATGTGCAGGCGGCGCACGCCACGGCGCACCAGCCGCGCGTACCAGGCCACCGGCAGCCGCAGTTGATGGTCGAGGAACAGCGCTGACGCCGGCAATCGCTTCAGCGAGAAGATGTCGTCGTGAAATCCGTCCCTCGACCAGGTCGGCAGGCAGCCATTCTCCAGATTGATGGTGACGCTGGTCGCGATGCCTTGCTCGAGGATGGCGGAGGCTTCGCGCTCGCCAACCGCGAATGGCAGGAAAACGGCGACTGAGCGTGGCGGAAAGGCGTCGAGAATTTGCTCGAGCAGATCTGTGTACGAAACCATCCCTCGCCTCGATATGCGGTGGCTGCCTCCGGACGCTCTCGGTGCACCACAGCTGGCCGACAAGTTGCCGACAGGATGGCCCGAAGCCGGGCAGTACCTCGCGCCTGAACAAGATTGACGCGTCCTCATCGGTCGATTCGGACGGGATTTTGTTTTGAACCATGGCAGCTGCGCTCGCAACCGCTAACATCTTTGCGCTAGAAACCCTGCCCCCTGGACCTACCTCCTACCGATCAGTCGGCGACTATGTTGGAGCTGCGAACATCGCGATGACCATTTCTGCGGAACAACCGGAGCCCACGAAACTCGTCTGGACGCGCGAGCTCGTGAACCGGTTCTGGAACGGGCTCAGCCGCGCTGGCCATGGCGACACGCGCGTTTTCGGCCGCATGGCACGCCGCTCGATCCACTGGTTGATCGCTCGCCACTTGGTGAAGGGCGGCCGCCATCTAGACTTCGGCGCCGGCGGCGGCGAGATCGCCGAGCACTTGATCGACCAGGGCTATCCCTTCGCCGCCATCGACCCGGCATCCGACCGCGCGGCAAGGGCGGATGCCCTCCTTTCAGGCAAGGCAGGCTACCTCCCCGCACCCGAGCCCGGCGGCAGCGAGACCTTCGATGCCGTGACCTGCTTTGAGGTCCTCGAACATGTGCTGGACGATGAGTTCGAGGGCGTGTGCGACACGCTGGCCGGGCTGGTGAAACCCGGCGGCAGATTGATCATCACGACGCCGAACTCCGAAGATCTCGACGATGGCGTGGTGTATTGCCCAGTCGCGAACGTCACCTTCCATCGTTGGCAGCATGTACGCTCCATTACCCCCGCTATGATGGACGCGATGTTCGCAAGGCGTGGCTTCAGCAAGGTATGCCTGCACCAGCTCGACTTCATCGACGCGCTCTACGAGCCCTACCTCCACATGCTCGGCTTCATCGACCGGCCGCTCGCGGAGGGCGAAATCATCCCGCTCCACATTCACAACATCAACCACAACATCGACAGCGTGATCGGCGGCGCTTCGTCCATCCTTTACGTGGGCCAGAAGGCGCCGTCGCTCAACGAGCCTTCTGACTGAGCGGACATGGCAGTGAGTGCCCCCCGCCGTCAGGGACGTTGTCCGTTGGCCCGAGAAGGTCGCTGATTCTTGGCGGGGCGTGACGAAGGGGCGACCTGGCCCACTCACTTGAACGCCGCGCCGCGGTGTTGAAGCGGATGCAAGTGCCGAACGCGGTGCCGTTGCGGCAGTCGGCGCCGGTGGAGGGGAACGCCGAGGCGACGCCGTGCAGGTGGCGTCGGCAGGCCCGCGCGCAGCGGCAGTTGCCGCCCGATGCGAAGGCGCCCCCCGGCGACGGGAGCTTGCGCGACAGGTTCGCCGCGATGTTCGAGACCGCCGCGGTGCACGACAAGGACCTCACCACCCATCGCCGCCAGCGAGAATCCCAACGACTGGGACCGTGCCAGCACCTGGCGTCTCGGCCAGGCGGTGAAGGAAGATCGGCAGCGCATCAAGGCGCCGGAGCGCGACCTGGTCCGCAAGGACAAGGCGCTGGCCTGGAGGATGACCACGTGGCGATCAGAGGCGAACGGCATGCCTTTGTCTTTGGTGCGCTGAAATGAGTGTCTCGATCCACCCCAGCGCCATTGTCGACGCGGGCGCGCAAATCGGCGAGGGAACCCGTGTATGGCACTTCGCTCACGTCTGTTCCGGGGCACGGATCGGCAAGGACGTCTCCCTGGGTCAGAACGTGTTTGTCGGCAACCGCGTGGTGATCGGTGACTTCTGCAAGGTGCAGAACAACGTCTCGATCTACGACAATGTAACACTGGAAGAAGGGGTGTTTTGCGGCCCCTCGATGGTGTTCACCAACGTCTACAACCCACGCGCGCTGATCTCGCGCAAATCCGAATACCGCGACACGCTGATCCGGCGCGGTGCGACGCTAGGTGCGAATTGCACCATCATTTGTGGCGTGACCGTGGGATCCTTTGCCTTCATTGGCGCCGGGGCTGTCGTAAAGAAGGATGTTCCAGACTTTGCGCTGATGGTCGGTGTGCCTGCCCGGCAGATCGGCTGGATGAGCGCATATGGCGAACGCCTCAGCCTGCCACTGCGCGGTGACGGTACCGAGGTCTGCCCGCACACCGGAGATGTGTATACCCTTTCGGCGGGCCGGCTGGCCCGGCAGGCTGCGGACCAATGATTGCCCTTGCCTCCCGGCAGGACCGGCCGCACGCACAGATCTAGGCCGCCATCGCCCGGGTCTTGGAGACGTGTGTCGCCGGCCCCTTCGACGGAAGGCGATGTGACGCTCGGCGCCGCGGTCGGAAGGGCGGGCTACTTCCCGCCGCGGGCGTCGATCGGCCCGCCGCCGTAACCGCCGCCATAGCCGCCGCCGTAGCCGACCGGCGCGGCCCCGCCGGCGCGGGACAGGCGCACCCGGTCGCCCTGGGTGATCAGCACCCGCTCGCCCACCGTCAGGCCGAGCTCGTTGGTCTGGATGACCGACCGCGTCGCGCCGCTGTCGTCGCGGATGATGAATTCCATGGCGTCGCCGCGGGTGACACCTTCCTCGATCGCCGCGCCGGCGATGCCGCCGGCCAGCGCGCCGACCACGCCGCCCACGGTCCGCGCCCGCCAGTCGCCGCCGATGGTCGAGCCGATCAGCCCGCCGCCCACCGCGCCGGCGCCGGCGCCGATGCCGCTGCGCGTCCCGCTGACCGCGACCGGGCGCATGCCCACGATGGTGCCGGAGGAGACATATCCGGAGGAGCCGAGCGCATAGCGGTCCACCGTCGTGTTCGTGGCCGGCGCGCAGGCGGCAAGGCCGGCGCCGAGCGCGAGCACGGCGCAGAGGGGCGCGAGGCGGCGGGTGTCGAGCATGGGTTCCTGTCTCCTTCGGCGGCGTGGGCGCGGCATCGCACAAGTGATGTGCCTGCCGTGGCCGCGCCACAATAGTGTGGGTTCATCGAATCCTGGGATTCGGGACGCGTGTCGACCCACAAGATGATGGGTCTCTCCGCAGAACTTGACCCGGGCTCTTCGGCTGGCCTACGCAAGCCTTCACACGACCGTGTTTCATGCCCGGAGACGGGCTCGCCCGAAGGGGCCGGAGGGGGATCCGGCCGCTTCACCCAACAGGGCGGGACCGTCACGGTGCCGGATGGGGACCAGGGGGAATGACCGGAAGCTTCAGGGGCGGCGCGAAGGCCGTGCTTGCGGTGGCGATGCTGGCGATGCTGGCCGCCTGCGGCACGAGCGGGACGCGCAGCGCCTCGAACGGGCCCTTCTACAACAGGCCCGACAGCACCTCTCCGCCCGGCCCGCCGGGCGATCCCTGGGGGCCGTGGATCCGCGACGCGTCGCGCCGCTTCGACATCCCGGAACTCTGGATCCGCGAGGTGATGCGCCAGGAAAGCGGCGGTCGCGCCAACGCTACCTCCCATGCCGGCGCGATGGGCCTGATGCAGGTGATGCCCGGCACCTACCGGGAACTGCAGGCGCGCTACAACCTCGGCCCCGACCCGTACCACCCCTATGACAGCATCCAGGCGGGTGCGGCCTATCTGCGGGAAATGTACGAGCTCTACGGCAACCCCGCCTTCCTCGCCGCCTACAATGCGGGCCCCCGGCGGCTCGAGGACTACCTCTGGGGCGGGCGCGGCCTGCCGAACGAGACGCGCAACTACGTCGCGCGCATCGGCCCGCGCATCACCGGCGCCCAGCCGAACCGCCGCGCGCCGGCCGAGGTCTACGCAGCGGCCGAGATCGGCCACTACATCCCCGCCGGCCCGCGCCGGATGGACAGCGGGACGATGCTCGCGCTGCGCCAGCAGCGCGAATCCGCACCGGCGCCCGTCCAGATGGCCGCCGCCCCCCCGCCGCCGCCGGCCGCCCCGCCGGTGCAGGTCGCGAGCCTCGGCGCGCCGCCGCTGCCCGCGCCGCCCATGCCCTCCGGCACGCCCGCGCACATGCAGGGGATGGAGAACCCGACCCTGACGCCGAGCGCGCGCATGGCGCTCGCCGAGGCCGCGCGGCAGTCCGAGATCGAGCGCGCCCAGCAGGCCGCCGAGGACGCCGCGACCACCCGCGCGCCCGCCGTGGTGGCGAGCGCGCTGGCCGCGCCGGAACGCCGCGCGCCGGCCGCCTCCCCGCTCGGCCGGCTGGGCATCGTCGGCACGGCGCAGGCGAGCACCCTGCCCCGCGCGCCCCTGCCGACCCCGCCCGCCCAGCAGCAATCCGTGCAGCCGGCTGCCGCCCGCGGCGCCGCGCCGCAGCCCGGCGGCAATGGCTGGGCGGTGCAGGTCGGCGCCTTCGCGTCGGAGAACCTGGCCCGCACCACGGCGACGCAGGCGCGCGACGTGGTCGCGACCATGGGCAGCCGCACCACCGTCACCCCGGTGCGCCAGGGCAGCACCACGCTGTACCGCGCCCGCGTGACAGGGCTGAGCCAGTCCGGCGCCGAGCAGGCCTGCGCCCGCCTGCGCGCCCGCGGCGCCTGCACGGTGGTCGCGCCGGGCGCCTGACGCCCCGCGATCGGATCGGATCGGCAAGGGCCGCGGCGGCGACGCTGCGGCCCTTCGTCATTCCGGCGGCTGGATGGCGTGGGGCGCGGACCTCGCCCCCTTGCCCACCCGGCGGGGGGAGGCCACGCTGCGCCGCGATTGCCGGAGGAACGCCCATGCCCGCCGAAGGCGGCCACTCGCGCCAACTGCCCGCCGCGGGGTTCGCGGCGCTCGACGCCATGGTACGGCCGCGCTCGGTCGCCATCATCGGCGCGTCGGACGATGCGACGCGCATCGGCGGCCGGCCGATCGCCTACATGCAGCGCCAGGGCTTCGCCGGCGCCATCCTGCCGGTCAACCCGAACCGCGCGACGGTGCAGGGGCTGCCGGCCTTCGCCTCCGTCTCCGCGCTGCCCTCCGCGCCCGATGTCGCCATCGTCGCCGTGCCCGGCGAAGGCGCGGTGCAGGCGGTGGACGATCTCGGCGCGAAGGGGTGCCGCGCGGCCATCGTCTTCACCGCCGGCTTCGCCGAGGTGGACGAGGCGGGCGCGGCGATGCAGGACCGCCTGGTCGCGGCCGCGCGCCGGCACGGGATGCGGCTGCTGGGTCCGAACTGCCTCGGCCTGTTCAACGCGGCGATCAACTTCTACCCGATCTTCTCCCTGAGCTTCGAGCAGGGCTGGCCGATCCGCGGCAATGTCGGCATCGCCTCCCAGTCCGGCGCCTATGGCACGCATGTCTTCGCCGTCTCCCGCATGCGGGGGATCGGCACGCCGGTCTGCATCACCACGGGCAACGAGGCCGATGTCTCGCTCGGCGAGGCGATCGGCTGGATGGCGCAGGCGCCGGAAGTCGAGGTGATCTGCGCCTACGCCGAAGGCATCCGCGAAAGCGCGCGCTTCACCGCGGCGCTCGACCTCGCGCGGCGCAACCGCAAGCCGGTCGTGCTGATGAAGGTGGGGCGCAGCGAGCTCGGCGGCCATGCGGCGAAGTCGCACACCGCCTCCATCGCCGGGGACGACACCATCACCCAGGCTGTGCTGGACGAGTTCGGCGTGGTGCGCGCGACGACGACGGAGCAGATGCTCGACATCGCCTATGCGGCGACGAAGCGCATCTACCCCGTGGGCAACACGATGGGCGTCATCACCGTCAGCGGCGGCGCGGGCGTGCTGATTTCCGACGCGGCGGAAGCGGCGGGCGTGGCGATGCCGCCTTTGCCCGAGGACGCGCAGGCGCATCTGAAGTCGCTGATCTCCTTCTGCGCGCCGCGCAACCCGGTGGATTGCACCGCGCAGGCGGTGAACCAGACGGAACTGTTCCCGCAATTCCTCGAGACGACGGCGCAGGAGGGCGGCTACGGCTCGATGCTGGTGTTCCTGACCCAGACCGGCGGGTCGACCACCATGGCGCCGAAGCTGCGCCCCTACCTGAAGGCCGCGCGGGAGAAGTTCGCCGACCGGCTCTGGGTGCTGTCCGCCATCGCCCCGCCCGACAAGGTGAAGGGCTATGAGGAGGACGGCTACCTGGTGTTCGAGGACCCGACGCGCGCCGTCGCGGCGATCGAGGCCATGGGCCGCTACGGCGCCGCCTTCGCCGCGCCGCCGGCGGAGGAGATCGTGGTGGGCGAGGTGACGCTGCCCGCGACGACGCCGACGGAAGCCGAGGGCAAGCGCATCCTCGCCGCCGCGGGCGTGCCCGCCGTGCCGGAACGTGCCTGCGCATCCGCCGACGAAGCGGTCGCCGCGGCGGATTCCTTCGGCTATCCGGTGGTGGCGAAAATCCTGTCGCCGGACATCCTGCACAAGAGCGAGATCGGGGGCGTCATCCTCGACCTGGCCGATGCGGCGGCGGTGCGCGCGGCGCATGCGACGCTGCTGGCCCGCGCGGCCGAACGCGCGCCGGGCGCGCGGATCGAGGGCGTGCTGATCGCCCGGCAGATCAAGGGCGCGGTGGAAATGGCGCTCGGCGTCGCACGGGACCCGGTCTTCGGGCCCGTGGCCATGGTCGGCCTCGGCGGCGTCTTCATCGAGATATTGAAGGACGTCGCCTTCCGCCGCTGCCCCTTCGACGAGGCGGAGGCCGAGCGCATGGTCCACTCGCTGAAGGGCTTCCCGCTGCTCGATGGCGCGCGCGGGCGGCCGAAGGCAGATGTGAAGGCGCTGGCCGGCGCGCTCGCCGCGCTGTCGCGCTTCGCCGCCGGTGCGGATGAGCGGCTGCTGTCGGTCGACGTGAACCCGCTGCTCGTGCTGCCCGAAGGCCAGGGCGCCTTCGCCGCCGACGCGGTGATCGAGGTCGAGGACAAGCGCTGATGCCGATCGTCTACGAACACCTGCTGAACTACCCGATCCCGGAGATCCGCCAGGCGATCCGCTGGCAGGACACGGCGCTGTACAATTTCTCCATCGGCCTCGGGCAGGACCCGATGGACGAAAGCCAGCTCGACTTCGTCTACGAGCCGCGGCTGAAGGCCATGCCGTCCATGGCCGTAGTGCTCGGCTATCCCGGCTTCTGGCTGCGCAATCCGGACACCGGCGTGGACTGGACGCAGGTGCTGCACGGGGAACAGTCGATCATCCTGCACAAGCCGCTGCCGGCGGAAGGCGAGATCATCGGGAAGTCGCGCATCAGCGCCATCGTGGACCGCGGGCCGGGCAAGGGCGCGCTGCTGTACAACGAACGCGTGGTGGTGGATGCGCGCACGGGGGAAAAGCTCGCCACGCTTGAAGGCACCACCTTCGCGCGCGGGGATGGCGGCTTCGGCGGCCCGTCCGGGCCCGTGAAGAAGCCGCATCCGGAACCCGATCGCGCCCCGGACGTCACGCTCGACCTGCCGACGCGGCCGGAGCAGGCGATCGTCTACCGGCTGAACGGCGACCACAACCCGCTGCACATCGACCCCGCTGTCGCGGCCAAGGCGGGCTTCCCCCGCCCGATCCTGCACGGGCTGTGCACCTTCGGCGTGGTGTGCCACGCGCTGATGAAGTCGCTCTGCGGCTATGATCCGGCACGCTTCGGGCGGATGGATCTGCGCTTCTCCTCCCCGGTCTTTCCGGGGGAGACGATCCGCACCGAAATCTGGCACGAGGACGGGGGCGCGGCCTTCCGGGCCCGCGTGGTGGAACGCGACAAGGTCGTCGTCAGCAACGGGCTCTTCAGGCACCCGTAGGGAAGCAGGAAACGTGATCGACAAGATCGTGCAGTCGCTGGCCGACGCGATGGCCGGCATCAAGGACGGATCCACGGTGCTGATCGGCGGCTTCGGTGCCGTCGGCCAGCCGGACCAGCTGATCGAGGCGCTGATCGAGCAGGGGGCGAAGGACCTCACCTGCGTCGCGAACAACGCCGGCACCGGGCGGCAGGGCCTCGCCAAGCTCATGGAACTCGGCCGGGTGCGGAAGATCATCTGCTCCTTCCCCCGCAGCCAGGGCTCGGTGGTGTTCGAGGAGTTGTACCGCGCGGGCAAGATCGAGCTGGAGATCGTGCCGCAGGGCACGATGGCGGAACGCATGCGCGCCGCCGGCGCCGGCGTGCCGGCCTTCTTCACCGCGACCTCGGTCGGCACGTTGCTCGCTGCCGGCAAGGAGCATCGCGAGTTCAACGGCAAGACCTATGTGATGGAGCACGCGCTGAAGGGCGACGTCGCGCTGGTCGAGGCGTGGGAAGGCGACCGCTGGGGCAACCTGACCTACCGGGCCTCCGGGCGGAACTTCAACCCGGTGATCGCGATGGCCGCCGACCTGACCATCGCGCAGGTGATGCACATCCGGAACCTCGGTGACATCGTGCCGGAGAACGTGCACACGCCGGGCATCTTCGTCAGCCGCGTGGTCCGGGTGGACCGCGGGCCGCAATGGGCATAGCCGGCATCCGATCGTCGAAGGGCGCAGGGCCGTAGGCCCGGGCACCCTGAGGCGTGAATCGGATGCCCTCACCAGAGGAGCACCACAGATGCAAGGCTTCGACCGCAAGGGCATGGCCGCCCGCGCCGCGCAGGACATCCCCGAGGGCTGGTACGTCAACCTCGGCATCGGCATCCCGACCATGATCGCCGACTACGTCCCGCTCGAGCGGGAAGTCATCCTGCATTCCGAGAACGGCATCCTCGGCATGGGCCCCGCGCCCGCGCCGGACAAGGTGGACCCGTGGCTGGTGAACGCCGGCAAGCAGGCGGTCACGCTGCGCCCCGGCGGGTCCTACTGCCACCATGCCGACAGCTTCGCGATGATCCGCGGCGGGCATATCGACCTGTGCGTCCTCGGCGCCTTCGAGGTCGCCGAGAACGGCGACATCGCCAACTGGGCGACGAGCGAGAACGACACCGCGCCCGCGGTCGGCGGCGCGATGGACCTCGGCGCCGGAGCGAAGCGGCTCTGGGTCGTGATGGAACACACGACGAAGGACGGGCGGCCGAAGCTCGTCGCGAAGTGCGGCTACCCGCTGACGACGCCGCGCGCGGTCAAGCGCGTCTACACCAACCTCGGCGTCTTCGACGTGGTGCCGGAGAAGGGGTTCGTGGTGCTCGACCTCGCGCCGGGGGTGTCGCTGGAACAGGCGCAGGCGGCGAGCGGGGCGACGCTGCACACGCAGTGAAGAAAAAGGGGAAGGTCGGGGGGAGTGAACTCCCCCCGAGCCCCCCTCCTTCTTTGGGTACTTTTTCGCGGACCGCCGCAGGCGGGACGCCCAGACAGAAAAAAGGGAGGGGGTTCGGGGGAGGTTCCCCTCCCCCGAGGAAACCATGAGCGCAGCGACAGACGACCGCACCGAATCCATCCGCATGATCCGCGACAGCGCGGGCGCCGTCGCCCCGCGCGGCGGGGACACCAAGCGCGTGCGCGCGCTCCGCTTCGCCTCCCCCGGCTTCGACCGCGGCATGCTCGCCCAGATGGGCGAACTGGGCTGGATCGGCCTGGCCGTGCCCGAGGAGGCCGGCGGCGCGGGCCTGGGCATGAGCGAGGCGGTGGCGCTGGCGGAGGAACTCGGCGCCGGGCTGGTGCCCGAACCGCTGGTGCCGATGATGCTCTCCGCGCGCCTGCTCGCCGCGGTGGGTCACCCAGCGCTGGAAGGCGTGCTGTCCGGCAAGCGCGTCGTGCTGACCGCCTGGCAGGAACGCGCGGACACGCTGGCCGTGCCCGGCACGCCGGACGGCGCACGGCTGTTCCTGCCCATGGCCGCCGGTGCGGACGCCTTCCTGCTGCCGATCCACCAGGGCGCCGGGCTCGGCCTGCACCTGCAGGAGGCCAAGGGCGCGGACCTGACGCTCGAGAAGGCGATGGATGGCGGCAATATCGGCACGCTGCGGCCCGATCTCGGCCGCGCGTCGCTGGTCGCCGAGGATGTCGGCGACATGCTGGCGATCGCGCTCGACGAAGCCGCGCTGGTGACATCAGGCCTGATGCTCGGCCTGATGGAACGCGCCTTCGCGATGACGGTGGACTACCTCAAGACGCGCCAGCAATTCGGGCGGATCATCGGCACCTTCCAGTCGCTGCAGCATCGCGCGGCGGACCTGAAGATCCACATCGCGCTGACGCGCGCGGCGGTGGAGGCGGGGGCCGCGGCGCTCGACGACGGGGCCACGGGCGCGGCGCGGCACGCCGCGGTGTCCAAGGCCAAGCACCGCGCGGCGGAATCGGGGATGCTGGTGCTGCGCCAATGCATCCAGCTGCATGGCGGCATCGGCTACACCGACGAATACGATGTCGGCCTGTTCCTGCGCCGCGGCATGGTCATCATGAACCAGTTCGGCTCGGCCGCGCTGCACCGGCGCCGATTCATGGCCCTGGCCCCGGAGGACGTGGAATGAGCGAAGCAGCGCGCGTGCGGGAGGAGATGGACGGCAGCGTCCTGATCCTCACCATCGACTACCCGTCCCGCAAGAACGCCATCGGCCCCGGCGTGCGCCAGGCGCTGGAGGAAGCGATCGAGCGCGCGCATGAGGAGCCGTCGGTGCGCGCCATCGTCGTCACCGGCGCGGGCGGCACCTTCTGCGCCGGCGGCGACATCTCCAACATGAATGTCGGCAGCGCGCTGGATGGGCGCGAGAGGATGCGGCGGACGCATCGCCTCGTGCGCCTGATGGCCAAGGGATCCAAGCCGCTGGTCGCCGCGGTGGAAGGCTGGGCGGCGGGCGCGGGCATGGCGGTGGCCTGCGCCTGCGACACCATCGTGGCGGCGGAAGATGCGCGCTTCGTCGCGGGCTTCCACAAGATCGGCCTGATGTCCGACATGGGCCTGCCCTTCTTCCTGCCGCGGCGGGTGGGCGTGGGCCGCGCGCGGCGCATCCTGTTCTACCACGAGGTCACGGGTGCCGCCGAAGGCGAGCGCATCGGCCTGGTGGATTTCGTCGCCCCGCCGGGCAAGGCGCTGGAGATGGCGCTGGAGAAGGCGCGCTTCCTCGCCGCCGAGGCCGCGGGCCCGATCGCGCTGACCAAGAAGATCCTGGCCGAGGGCCTGGACGAGGCGCTGGCCGACGAGCAGACCTTCCAGGGCCTGCTGTTCACGACACCCGACTTCCAGGAGGGGCGCGCCGCGTTCCTCGAGAAGCGCAAGCCGAACTTCGGAGGCTGAGAGATGTTCGCCATCGAACCGCGCGAGACCGACGACCTGAACCTGATGGAGGACGAGGCCTTCCGCGCCCATGTCCGCCAATGGATCGAGGCGAACTACCCGCCCGAGCTGCGCAACCCGCCCAAGCGCCTGCATTGGGAGGAGAACAAGCCCTGGTACTTCAAGCTGGCCGAGAAGGGCTGGCTCTGCCCCGGCTGGCCGCGCCGCTTCGGCGGGCTCGGCCTGAGCCCCGCCAAGCAGATCATCTTCACCGAGGAGGTGGAGCGCCACGGCTGCGCGCGCACCAACGACCACGGCATCGTCATGGTCGGCCCGCTGCTGATCAACCACGGGACGGAAGAACAGCAGCAGGAATTCCTGCCGAAGATCCTGTCGGGCGAGCACATCTGGTGCCAGGGCTATTCGGAACCCAATGCGGGGTCGGACCTCGCCGCGCTGCGCACGGAAGCGGTGCTGGACGGAGACACCTACGTCGTCAACGGCCAGAAGATCTGGACCACGCTGGCGATGGACGCGAACTGGTGCTTCCTGCTGGTGCGCACCGACAAGGCGGCGAAGAAGCAGGAAGGCATCTCGTTCCTGCTGGTCGACATGACCACGCCGGGCATCACGGTGAAGCCCATCATCAACCTCGAATACCATGACGAGTTCTGCGAGGTTTTCTTCGACAACGTCCGCGTGCCGGCGAAGAACCTGGTGGGCACGCCGAACCGCGGCTGGGACATGGCCAAGGCGCTGCTGTCCTTCGAGCGCATCTATCTCGGCTCCCCGCGCCTGTCGGCCTATGCCTTCACGCGGCTGCGCCAGCTCGCCGAACGCATGGGGGTGTGGGAGGAAGCGGCCTTCCAGGAAACCTACGCCCGGCTGCGCCTGGATCTCGAGGACCTGAAGTCGCTCTATGGCGCCTTCGTCGACAAGCTGCGGCGGGGCGAGACGCTCGGCCCGGACGTGTCGATGCTGAAGGTGTTCCAGACGGAACTGTTCCAGCGCATCACCGACACCATGCTGGAGATCGCCGGCGAGAATGCCGGGCTGCTGGAGCCGATGGAAGGCAACCGCAACCTCAACCCGACGGGCCTGTACATCCAGGCGCGGCCGGCCACGATCTATGGCGGGTCGAACGAGATCCAGCGGAACATCCTCTCGAAGAACGTGCTGGGGCTGCCCGGGTGACCGCGCTGTTCCGCCTGCCGGCGACCGAGCTCGCCCACCGCATCCGCACGAAGCAGGTATCCGCCGCCGAGGCGGCGCGGGACGCGCTCGCGCGGCTCGACGCCGTGAACCCGCGCATCAACGCCGTGGTGGACCACCGCCCAGACGACGTGCTGGCGCAGGCGGGGGCGATCGACGCCGCCATCGCGCGGGGGGAGGATCCTGGCCCGCTCGCCGGCGTGCCGGTGACGATCAAGGTCAATGCCGACCAGGCGAGCTTCGCCACGACCAACGGGCTGCGGCTGCAGAAGGACCTCGTCGCGCAGCAGGACAGCCCGGTGGTGGCGAACCTGCGCAAGGCCGGTGCCGTCCTGCTCGGGCGGACCAACACGCCGGCCTTCTCGCTGCGCTGGTTCACGCGCAACTCGCTGCACGGGCATACGAGGAACCCGCGCGATCCGTCGATCACGCCGGGCGGGTCCTCCGGCGGCGCGGCGGCGGCGGTGGCGGCCGGCATCGGCGCGATCGGGCATGGGACCGACATCGGCGGGTCGATCCGCTACCCGGCCTATGCCTGCGGCGTGCATGGGCTGCGGCCGACACTCGGGCGCATCCCGGCCTGGAACGCCTCCGGCGCCGAACGCCATGCGGGCGGGCAGCTGATGGCCGTCAGCGGGCCGATCGCGCGCACCATCGCCGACCTGCGCGTGTCCCTCGCGGCGATGTCGGCGCGCGACATCCGCGACCCCTGGTGGGTGGGCGCGCCGCTGGAAGGCCCGGCCGCGCCGAAGCACGCCGCGCTGTGCCTGCGGCCGGAGGGGATGGAGGTGCAGCCCGCCGTGCTCGACGCGCTGCGCGACGCCGCGCGGCGGATGGAAGCGGCCGGCTGGATCGTCGAGGAAGCGGAGACGCCGCCGCTGCGCGAACCCGCCGACCTGCAGGCCATGCTCTGGCTCGCCGAATCCCGGCGCGGGCTGAACACGGCGCTGCACAAGGAAGGCGACCCGGATGCGAACTTCGTCTTCGCGCAGATGGAAGCGCTGTGCCCCGTCCCCGACCTCAACGCCTTCATGGACGGGCTGCAGAAGCGCGCGTCCTTCGTGCGGATGTGGATGGAGTTCCTGGAACGCTTCCCGGTCGCGATCATGCCGGTCTCGGGCGAGCTGCCCTTCCGCGACCAGGAGGATGTGGAAAGCCCCGAGGCCTTCCGCCGCATCATCGCCGCGCAGCTGACCCAGGTGGGCCTGCCGCTGATGGGGCTGCCCGGCCTTGCCGTCACCACGGGGCTGGTCGGGGCCGTGCCGGTCGGCGTGCAGCTCGTCGCGGGGCGCTACCGGGAAGACCTGCTGCTCTCGGCCGGCGCCGTCATCGAGGCGGCCGGCGTGCCCGCCGCCCCGATCGACCCGGCCTGAACCGCTACTCCCGCCGCACCGGCGGGACGCTGCCGCGCGGCGGCTGGCCGTAGCCCGGCGGCGGCGGAGGCTGCTGCCCATAGCCGGGCGGCGGCGGCTGGCCATAGCCGGGCGGCGGTTGCCCATAGCCCGGCGGCGGCTGCCCGTAGCCCGGAGGCGGCTGGCCGTAGCCCGGCGGAGGCTGCTGCCCGTAGCCGGGGGGCGGCTGCCCATAGCCCGGCGGCGGACCCTGCGGCGGCTGCGGCGGCGGCTGCCATTGCTGCGGCGGCTGCTGCCATTGCGGCTGGGGCTGCCATTGCTGCGGCTGGGGCTGCTGCGGCTGCCAGGCGCCCGGCGGCGGCGCCGCCTGCCACTGCGCCACGCCCGCGCCGCCCTTGGGGTCCGGCCCGAAGCGGTTCGGCCCGGGCGTGCCGGACAGGAAGGCGGTCTCGATCAGCGCCCAGATCGGGCCGACCAGCGGGATCAGGTTGATCAGCACCCACCAGCCGGACTTGTCCCGGTCGTGCCAGCGCTTCACCTGCCCCGCGAGGCCACCCCAGAGCGAGGGGATCAGCGCCAGCAGGCTGAACGGCCCGATGCCCTGCGCCGAGACCGCGAAGCCGTCCTCCGGCATCGCATCCTCGGTGAAGGTCACGAAGCCGAGCGAGATGTCGATGACGCTCGCGACGATCGACAGCGCGACCAGCGGCAGCACATAGGCCAGCCACCACGTCTTCCGCCGGATGCGTCCCTGGAAGCTGAACCACTGGCCGAATGTCATCGCCCTGCTCCCCGCTGAATCGCTTCACACGATCACGCCTTCGCGCCCTGTGACAAGCCCGGGGATGGCTTGCGCCTGTGACATTCGTTGCATAGCGTCGGCGTATCGATACATCCGCCGTGCCCGGGAGGCCGCCCGCATGATCCGCCGCAAGCTCCTTGCCCTTTTCGCCCTGCTCGGGACGGGCGCGCTCGCCGCCTGCGCCCCGCAGACGGTGTATGTGCCGCAGCCGGTGGCGGTGGCCCAGCCGCCGGTCGCGGTAGGCTGCGACACGCGCTTCACCGTGGTGAACAACTCCTCCCTGACGGTGATGCAGCTGTTCTTCAGCCATTCCAGCCTGGCGAACTGGGGCGCCGACCAGCTCGGCCAGAACGTGCTGCCGCCGGGCCGCGCCTGGAACTACCGCGCCGCGAACGCCGGCAACTACGATTTCCGCGTGGTCTGGCAGAACGGCCGCGCCGCCGAACTCCGCCGCGTGAACATCTGCGCCGCGAGCCGCATCGTCGTGACCAATTCGGGCCTCTACGCGCAGTAACCCGCTCGCCGCCCGCGCCGCGCCGCGATAGCCTCCCCGCCGGGTCCACCGTCGGGGAGGTTTTTCATGTCGGACGAACGCATGGGCATCCTGCGGCAGCGGCGCATCGAGGCCGCCTTCGCCAAGGGCGTCTATGAGGAGATGAAGGCCGAGTTGGGCGAAGCGAAGGCCAAGGCCATCCTGTCCCGCGCCGTGGTCAAGATGGCCAAGGACACGGCGGCCGAGATGGCGAAGGACGCGCCGGGCGGGGAGCCCTCCCTCGCGCATTTCATCGCGCTGCAGCCGCTCTGGACCAAGGACGACGCGCTGCGGATCGAGACGCTGCGCCAGGACGAGAAGCACTACGACTTCAACGTCACCCGCTGCCGCTACGCCGAGATGTACCGGGAGATGGGGCTGGCCGACCTCGGCGCCGTGCTGTCCTGCAACCGCGACGGCGCCTTCTGCGAGGGCTACCACCCGAAGATGAAGCTGGAACGCACCCAGACGATCATGGGCGGCGCGCAGCACTGCAACTTCCGCTACACGATGGAGGAATAGCCGCCATGGCCGGCTACGTCGCCACCGATGCCGGCGCCTACGAGCGCAGCATGGGGCGTTGGAGCCGGCTGCTCGCGGACCGCTTCCTCGATGCGCTGGCCCTGCCGCGCGGTGCCGCGGTGCTCGATGCCGGCTGCGGCACCGGCGCGCTGGCCGCGGCGATCGCCGCGCGCGACCCGGCCGCGCGCGTCACCGGGGTCGATGTGAGCGAGCCCTTCCTCGCCGCCGCGCGCGCCCGCGTGCCGGGCGCGGCCTTCCGCCATGGCGACATCGCCGCGCTGCCCGATGCCGATGGCGCCTTCGACGCCGCGCTGTCGCTGCTGGTGCTGCAATTCGTGCCGGACCGCGCCGCGGCGGTCGCGGAACTGGCGCGCGTGACGCGCCCGGGCGGGGTCGTCGCCGCCGCCATGTGGGACTTCGTCGGCGGCTTCACCTTCGTGCGCGCCTTCGCCGACGTCATCGCCGCGAGCGAGCCGGACGGCGAGGCGTTCCGCACCCGCTACCTGGGGGACTCGATGGGCTCGCCCGGCCGGCTCGCCGCGCTGTTCGAAGCGGCCGGCCTGCGCGAGGTGGCCGAGCGGGACATCGCCATCCGCCAGGACTTCGCGGATTTCGCCGATATGTGGACCCCCTGGCTGACCGGCCAGGGCGTGGCCGGCGCCTATGTCGCGGCGCTGCCGCCCGAACGCCGCCCGCGCGTCGAGGCGCTGGCCCGCCGCGCCTATCTGTGCGGCGCGCCGGACGGGCCGCGATCCTTCGTCGCCGTGGCGCGCATGGCGGTCGGCCGCCGGGCGTGACAGCCGGCGCGCCGGCGCGCGATGATGCCGGCAAGACCAACGGGAGGACGACCATGACCCGCCTGACGCGCCGCGCCGCGCTGACCCTGCCGCTTGCCCTGCCCGCCGCCGCCCATGCCCAGGATTGGCGCCCCGGCGCGCAGGCGCGCATCGTCGTCCCGGCCGCGCCGGGCGGGACGACCGACATCATGGCCCGCCTGCTCGCGCCCTATTTCCAGGCGCGGTGGGGCACGCCGGTGGTGGTGGAGAACCGCTCCGGCGGCGGCGGCACGATCGGGACCATGGAGGTGGTGCGCAGCGCGCCGGACGGGCGGCACATGCTGATGGGCAATATCGGCCCGCAGGCGATCGGCCATTCCCTGTTCCGCAACCTGCAATACCGGCCGGACAGCCTGGCCGCGGTGTCCAACGTCATCCGCGGGCCGAACGTGCTGGTGCTGCACCCTTCCGTGCCGGCCACGACCGTGCCGGAATTCGTCGCCTGGCTGAAACGGGAAGGCGGCCGCGCCTCCTACGGCACCTCGGGCATGGGGCAGTCGCCGCACCTGTCGGGCGTCTGGTTCAACCAGCTGACCGGCACGCGGTCCGAGGCGGTGCATTTCCGCGGCGCGGGACCGCTGCTGATCGACCTGGTCGCGGGCAATGTGCAGTTCGCCTACGATAACCTGACGACGGCGATCGAGCATATCCGCGGCGGCAGGCTGCGCCCGCTCGGCGTGACCAGCGCCGACCGCTCCGCCCAGTTGCCCGACCTGCCCGCGCTGCGGGAGACGATGCCCGAACTCGCCCCCTACGACGTCTCGACCTGGTTCGGCGTGTTCATGCCGGCGGGCACGCCGGCACCCGTGGTGCGCAGCGTGAGCGCCGACATCCAGGCCTTCCTCGCGCTGCCGGAAACCGTGGCGCGCTTCACCCAAATGGGCGGCGTGCCCGCCCCCGGCGGCCCCGAGCATTTCGAGGCCTTCGTGCGCGCCGAGACGGCGAAATGGGGCGAGGTGATCCGCCGCGAGGGCCTGCAGATGGATGCGGGCTGAAGGAGAGATGGCCATGACCACCACCCGCCGCGCCGCGCTCGCCGCCCCGCTGCTCGCCCTGCCCCTGGCCGCCCGCGCCCAGTCCTGGCGGCCGCCGGGGCAGACGCGCATCATCGTCCCCGCCGCGGCCGGCGGCACGACCGACATCATGGCGCGCATCCTCGCGCAGTTCCTTCACCCGCGCTGGAACATCCCGGTGGTGGTGGAAAACCGCGCCGGCGCCGGCGGCACCATCGGCACGCTCGAGATGGTGCGCGCGCGGCCGGACGGCACGACGCTGATGCTCGGCAATATCGGGCCGCAGGCCATCGCCTACGCGCTGTTCCGCAACATGCCCTATCGCGCGGAGCAGATCCTGCCCATCGCGGGGACCATCGCCGGGCCGAACGTGCTGGTGGTGCATCCCTCCGTGCCGGCGAACACCGTCGCCGAGCTCGCCGCGCTGCTGCGCGCGCAGCCGGGGCGCATCCCCTACGCCTCGACCGGCGTGGGGCAGTCGACGCATCTCTCGCCCGTGCTGATGCTGCAGATGCTGAACGCGCAGTCGATCCACGTGCCGCATCGCGGATCGGCGCCGGCGCAGGTGGACCTGCTGGCGGGCAATGTCGCCTTCATGATCGACAACCTGACCGGCATCATGGGCCATATCCAGTCGGGCCGCGTGCGCGCGCTTGCCGTCACCAGCCGCGAGCGCAACGCGATGCTGCCCGACGTGCCCGCGATGCGGGAGACGATGCCGGAACTCGCGACCTATGAGGTGAACACCTGGTTCGGGCTGTTCGCCCCCGCCGGCCTGCCCGCCGCGGCGGTGACGAGCCTGAACGCCGAGGTCGCCGCGCTGGTGGCGCTGCCCGAGACGCAGCGGCGCTTCGCCGAGCTGGGCGGCTTCGCCATGCATGGCAGCGCCGAGGAGTTCGCCGCTTTCGTGCGCAGCGAGACCGCCAAATGGGCGGAGGTCATCCGCAAGGAAGGCCTGCAGCTCGATGCCGGCTGACGGGGCCGGTTGACGCGGGGCGGCGCGCGGGCCGAGGCTTCGCGCATCGCCGACGGAGGAACCGACCATGCGCCTGCTGCCGATCGCCGCCGCCCTGCTGATCGCGGCCGCCCCGCCGGCGGCGCAGGCGCGGTCCTTCACCTGGTCCTTCGCGGCGGACATCCTGACGCTGGACCCGCATTCGTCGAACAACACCTTCACCAACGCCTTCCTCGACAACCTGTTCGAGACGCTGGTGCGGCACAATCCGCGGCTCGAGATCGAGCCCTCCCTCGCCACGCGGTGGGAGGTCGTCTCCCCCACCGTCTGGCGCTTCCACCTGCGGGAGAATGTCCGCTTCCATGGCGGGGAGACCTTCGGCGCGGAAGACGTGGTATTTTCCTGGCAGCGGCTGAACACGCCGGGCGCGCTCGCCCGCGGCGTGCTCGGCGGCGTGATCAAGGAGGTGCGCCAGACCGGCCCGCTGACGGTCGAGATCGAGACGCAGCGCCCCTTCCCCATCCTGCTCAACGCGCTGACCCAGATGCACATCATGGACAGCGGCTGGGCGGCGGCGAACAACGCGACCGCGGCGACCAACCTCCAGCAGCGAGAGGAAGGCGCGGCGCAGCGCGGCGCCAACGGCACCGGCCCGTTCAGGCTGCGTAGCCGCGAAGTGGAGGGCGCGACCGTCCTCGTGCCGCATGAAGGCTGGTGGGACCGGCCGCAGCACAACCTGACCCAGGTGACCTTCCAGCCCATCCGCAACGCCGCGACGCGCACCGCGGCGCTGCTCGGCGGGCAGATCGACGCGCTGGTGGAACTGCCGCTGCAGGACATCCCGCGCATCGAGGGCAACGCCAACCTCCAGGTCGTGCAGGGGCCGGAACTGCGCACCATCTACCTGGGCTTCGACCATCATCGCGACGAACTCGCCTATTCCGACGTGCGCGGCCGCAACCCGCTGCGCGACGTCCGCGTCCGCCGCGCCATCTACCAGGCGATCGACGTCGAGGCACTGCGCCGGTCCGTCATGCGCAACAACGCCTGGGTCGCGGGCACCATGGCGAGCCCCTTCCTGTCCGGCGCGCCGGCGGACATCAACACGCGCACCTTCCCCTACGACCCCGAGGCCTCGCGCCGGCTGCTCGCGGAAGCGGGCTATCCGGACGGCTTCTCGATCGGGCTCGCCTGCCCGAACGACCGCTACGTGTACGATGAACGGCTCTGCATCGCGATCTCTGGCATGCTCCAGCGCGTGGGCATCCGCATCATCCCGCAGTTCGAGACGCTGAACGTCTGGTCGCGGCGGATCAATTCGCTCGACGTGTCGATGTTCATGCTGGGCCATGCCGGGCTGCCGCTGGCGGACACCTACTCCACCCTGTCGGAGGTGCTGCGCACGCGCACCGCGAACGCCGCGGGGCTGAATGTCGGGCGCTGGTCGAACGCGGAATTCGACGCGCTGGTGGACCGCATCGCCGAGGAAGGCGACGAGACGCGCCGCCGCGCCCTGATCCGGGAAGCGCTGCTGATCGAGAAGCGGGAAGTGGCGCATGTGCCGCTGCACCAGCAGCCAGTCGTCTGGGCGTCCCGGCGCAACATCGACCTCGCGCAGTCGCCGGATAACCGGCTGCGGCTGCGCCATGTGCGGGTGAACTGAATGGCCGATCTCCTCATCACCGGCGGGACCGTCATCACGATGGATCCCGCCCGCCGTGTCATCGCCGATGGCGCGGTCGCGGTCGCGGGCGGCAAGATCCTCGCGGTCGGGCCGCGCGCCGATGTCGAGGCCGCGCACCCGGCGGGCGAGCGGATCGACGCCAGCGGCAAGGCGGTGCTGCCGGGCCTGATCGACGGCCATGCCCATGCCGGGCATGGGCTGGTGAAGACCATGGGCAGCGGCGATTCCGAAGCCTGGTCGGAAGCCTGCCGCGTCATCTACACCCTCGCCTCGCCGCCTTCGTTCTGGCGGGCGGAAGCGGCGCTGGCGGGGCTCGAATGCCTGAAGTTCGGCGTCACCACCTCCGTCATGCTGCTCGGCGGAGGGGATTCGATCGGGCGCGTGGACGACCCGGCGCATGGCGACGCGCATGTGGAAGGGATCGGCGCCATCGGCATCCGCCGGATCATGGTGCTCGGCCCGACGCGCCCGCCCTTCCCACGCCCCTATCGCGGGCTGGACGGCACGGTGCGCGAGGTGTCCTTCGAACAGCAGGCCGAGACCATCGGCACGCTGGTCGAGCGCCACCACGGCAAGGGCCGCGTCACCTGCGCGACGCTGATGCCGGTCTATCGCGAGGCGACGCACGACCCGGCCAAGGTGCGGGAGATCGAGGCGCAGGGCCGCGTCATCCGCGACATCGGCAAGCGCTTCGGCACGCTGTTCCACCAGGACGGCCATCGCGGCGGCTCGATCGAGTTGGCCGACCGCATGTTCGGGCTGCTCGGCCCGGGTGCCTGGCTGTCGCACTGCACGGACCTGACCGAGACCGACATCGACACGCTGGTGCGCACCGGCACGAGCGTGGTGCACAACCCGTCCGCCATCGCCGCGGTGCGCGGCCATTGCCCGGCCATCGCGATGATGGAGCGCGGCGTGACGGTGATGATCGGGTCCGACGGCACCGCGCCGGACCGGTCCACCGACATGTTCCGCCACATGTTCCAGGCCATGCGCTACCACCAGCGCGCCGCGCGGGACGAGACGCTGCTGCCGCCCGGCAAGGCGCTGGAGATGGTGACCATCGACGCCGCGCGCGGCCTGGGCATGGCCGATCGGATCGGCAGCCTGGAGACGGGCAAGGAGGCGGACATCATCACCGTCGACCTGTCGGCGCCGCACATGCTGCCGGCCAACATGCCGGTGCATCGGGTGGTCTACTTCGCCTCCGGCGGCGACGTGCGCGACGTGGTGGTGGGCGGGGAGGTGCTGATGCGCGACCGCCTGGTGCCGCATGTGGACGAGGCCGCCATCGCCGAGGCCGCCGGGCGGGAGACGGCCCGCATGCTGGCCGAAGCCGGCCTGTCCGACATGGTGGACGAGGATCCGGGCTGGGGCCGCACGCGGCGTCGCGGCTGAGGCCGCGCCGAGCAACGCACGGCTGAGGCCGCGCCAGGCAATGCGCGGCTAGGGCCGCGCCACACTACGCGCGGCTCGCGGCGCCACTCCCTGCGCGGCCGGCCTCCCGCCCCGCATTGATGCCGGCGCCGGTTCGGGCCACGCTGGACCCGACCCCGGGGGGAACCAGACATGATCCGTCGCCGCCATCTTCTCGCGGCCGCCGCGGCCTGCATCGCGGCACCCGCGCGCGCGCAGTCGCCCTGGCCGACGCGCCCGATCCGCTTCATCCTGCCCGACGCGCCCGGGGCGGGGAACGACACCACCGCGCGGCTCGTAGCCCCGCCGCTCGAAGCCGCGCTCGGCCAGCCCATCGTGGTGGACAACCGCGCCGGCGCCGGCGGGCGCATCGGCGTGGAGGCCGCCTTCCGCTCCGCACCGGACGGCTACACCTTCCTGCTCGGCAATGCCGGGTCGAACGGCATCAACGCGGCGATCTACCGCGACCTGCCCTATGACCTGACCAATGCCTTCGAGCCCGTCTCGCTGCTGGTGGTCGGGCCGAACGCGCTGATCGTGAACCCGCGCGCCCTGCCGGTGGCGAGCGTGGCGGAGCTGATCGCGACCGTGCGCGCGCGGCCGGGCGGGCTGAACTACGCCTCGGCCGGCGTCGGCTCCTCCGCCCACATGAACATGGAGCTGTTTAAGAACCAGGCGGGGCTCGACATCGTGCACGTGCCCTATCGCGGCGCGCCGGCGCTGGTGCAGGCGGTGATCACCGGCGAGGCGCCGCTCGCCTTCGCCAACCTGGTCAACGTCATGCCGCAGGTCCGCAGCGGGGAGGTGAAGCTGCTCGCCGTCACCTCCATGAGCCGCACCGACGACCTGCCGCAGACGCCGACCGTGCATGAAAGCGGCCTGCCGGGCTTCGAGAGCGTCGCCTGGAACGGGCTGCTCGCCCCGCGCGGCACGCCCGCCACGGTGCTGGAGAGGCTGCACGGGGAACTCGTGAAGCTGCGCGGCAATGCCGACCTGCAGGCGCGGGTGCGGCTGCTCGGCGGCACGCTCCAGGTCTCCTCCCCGGCCGAGTTCCAGCAGCGGATCGAGCGCGACGTCGCGCAGTGGAAGCGGCTCGCCCAGGCGGCGAACATCTCGGCCCAGTAGATGCGCATCGCCTCGCTCGACTTCATCGGCGCCAACGTCACGCCCAGGACCAACTGGTCCTTCCTGCTGCTGCGCACGGACTGCGGGCGCACCGGCATCGGCGAGTGCACGCTGGCGAACCAGGAAGCGCTGCTGGCGGCCGAGGTCGCGCGCCTCGCCGCCAACGTCGCGGGGGAGGATGCGCGCGCGCGCAACCGGCTCGCGCGGCTGATCCCGCACGCGCCGGGCGGGCTCGTCGCCCATACCGTGCTCTCGGCCTTCGAACAGGCGCTGTGGGACCTGGCGGGGCAGGAGGCAGGCAGGCCGATCCACGCCCTGCTGGGCGGCGCGCTGCGCGACTCCGTGCCGCTTTACGCCAACATCAATCGCGGCGCGAACCCGCGCACGCCGGAAGGCTTCGCCGCCGCCGCGCGCCGCGCGGTGGCCGATGGATTCCGCGCGGTGAAGCTGGCACCCTTCGAGCCGCTGGTCTGGGAAGACGCGGCCGATGCCGCGCAGCGAGAGGCCTATGCCCAGGGTCTTGCGCGCATCGCCGCGGTTCGCGACGCGGTCGGGCGCGACATCGACGTGATGGTCGACGTGCATTGGCGCTTTTCCCCTGGCGGCGCCGCGCGGCTGGTGCAGGACGTATCGCCCTTCGGCCTGTTCTGGCTCGAATGCCCCGTCTCGGAAGCCAACCACGCGGCGATCCGCCGCCTGCGCTCCATGGCGAATGATCGCGGCATGCGGCTCGCGGGCGCGGAGACGCTCGCCGGCCTCGGCGCCTATCGCACCATCGTCGAGGCCGGCTGCTACGACGTGATCATGCCCGACATGAAGCATGCCGGCGGGCATGAGGAAATCCGCCGCATCGCCGCCCTCGCCCAGACCGCTGGGATCGAGGTCGCGCCGCACAACCCGACCGGGCCGGTCTGCCATGCCCATTCGGTGCATCTGTGCACCACCATCGCGAACCTGCTGCCGCTCGAGGTGCAGTTCGGCGAGACCGATCGCTTCTTCACCCTCGTCACCGGCCACGATCTACGCTTCGCGCGCGGCAGCGCGACGCTGCCGGCCGCACCGGGGCTCGGCACGGCGCTGGACGAGGCCGCGGCGCGGCTGATGCCCTGGCAGCCCATGCCGCGGCCCTGGCTCGACCCGAGGCTCGGCTGATGCCCATCTGGGTCGCGGCGACGCTGCTCGCCGGCCTGTTCCAGACCTGGCGCACCGCCCTGCAGCAGAAGCTGCGCGGGCAGATGTCGGTCAACGCCGCCGCCGTGGTGCGCTACCTGTACGGCGTGCCGGTCGGCATGGCGCTGGTGGGCCTCTACCTGCTCGTCTTCGGCGGCGGCCTCTCCGCGCCGTCCTGGACCTACCTGCTGTTCTGCGCGCTGGGCGGGCTCGGGCAGATCGTGGGCACCAACCTGCTCATCATGTCCTTCGGGTATCGCGGCTTCGCGGTGGGGACCGCCTATTCCAAGACGGAAGCCGTGCAGGCGGCGGTCATCGCGCTGGTGTTCCTGGGCGAGGGCTTCGGCGCGCTCGCCTGGCTCGGCATCGCCGTGTCGGTGGGCGGGACGCTGTATCTCTCGCTCGCCGGGCGCGTCACCTCGCTGCGGGACGTGGCGGCGGCGACGGTGCAGCCATCCGCGCTCTACGGCCTCGGCGCGGGCTTCGCCTTTGCGCTCTGCGCCATCGCGATCCGCGCGGCGACTCAGGAGATCGAGGGGCCGGACGCGACGCTGCGCGCGCTGCAGACGCTCGTCGTCATCAACATGCTGCAGACGCTGATGCAGGGGTCCTGGCTCGCGGCGACGGAACGCCAGTCGATCCCGATGCTGTTCCGCACCTGGCGGTCCTCGGCGCAGGTGGGCGCGCTGTCCGCCTGCGGCTCGGCCTGCTGGTTCACGGGCTTCGCGCACGCGCCCGTCGCGCTCGTGCGCGCGGTGGGACAGGTGGAGATCCTGTTCACCCTGTTGTTCAGCCGCTTCTTCCTGAAGGAGCGGATGAAGCGGACGGATGTCGTCGGCGCCCTGGTGGTGGTGGGGGGCGTGGTGCTGGTGTTGTTGGGGCGGTGAAGGTCGGGGGAGGGGAACCTCCCCCGAACCCCCTCCCTTCTTTGTCCGTTGTCAGCCCGCCTTGCGCTCGAAGAAGGGGGCGGGCTTCACGATGCGGTTTTCCATCTTGATGAGCAGGCCGCGCTTGCCGACCTCGGCGAGGTATTCCGCCCAGGCGGGGTCGGCGGCCATGGCGGCGCGGCGACGCTCGCGATCGGCCTGGTCCTCGTAGCCCCACATGTGCACGACGGTGTTCAGCGCACCCTCGATCGTCGTGTACCAGCCGACGCAATTGCCGAGGTGCTTCTGCTGCAGCGGCCAGCCCTTCTCCTGATACAGCGCGACGAACTCGGCCACCTTGTTCGGCAGGCAGGTGTAGATGCGCAGGTCGACGATCATGACGGCCCCTCCTCTTGGTCCGGGCGCAGCATGGGGTGCCGCGCGCGGACGGGGAAGACAGTCATCCAGCACGACGAAGTTGGATCGAGGCGCTGCCTCGATCCGGGAGGGCAAAGCCCGACCGCGCCCGAGCCAACAGCCGCCCCGGTGCGACGGTGCACCGCGCGAAGGCAAGGGCCACGGTCGCGGCCCGCCCGCCGTCCGAGGGCACAAGGAAACGGCCCGAGGCAAAGCCTCGGGCCGGGAGCGCAAGGCGCGACCGCGCCCGGACCGTCAGTCGCGACCGGCACCGCAGTGCATGGCGCGAAAGCCAAGCCGCCGGATGGCGGCGCCGGCGATTGAGGTCAGAAACATCTCTCGCCGGCGATTGAGGTCAATCGAGACTCACGGGCACCAGATCCTGGAACCACGACTGCACCGAGGTGAAGCCTCGCACGCGCCGGCTCATCGCCCGCGGATTGAGGTCGTGCACGATGAACAGCCAGGGCGCGTGGTCCACCACGCGGGCATGCGCTTCGGCATAGGCCGCCTGCGCCTCGGCCGGGTCGCGCGCGGTCTCGAGCCGGGCGAAGGCGGCCTCGAACCGGTCATCGGAGAAGCCCGGCCAGTTGAACCCGTTCGGCGGCTGGAAGGCGCGCAGGAAGTACCGCGCCATCACCGACGGGTCGGAGGACGGCGAGGACGGGTTCAGCGCCTGCACGTTCGCCACCACCGGCGCATTCGCCGCCGACCGCGTGGCCACCAGCAGGTTCGACCAGTCCGTCACCTCGAAATCCACCTGCACGCCGCAGGCTTCCCGCAGGTTCTGCTGCAGGAACTCGTTCATCGGCAGCGGCAGCATCTGGCCCGAGCCGCTGGTCGAGATCATCACCCGGAAGCGCAGCGGCCGCTGGGCGTTGAAGCCGGCTTCGGCCAGCAGCGCGCGGCCGCGCGCAGGGTCGAGGGTGTAGCGGTTCTCCGGCGTGCCGAAGGCGGGATCGGACGGTTTCAGCCAGCCGACGGACGGTTCCGCCGTGCCGTTCAGCAGCTGCACCAGCCCGGCGCGATCGACGCAGTAGTTCAGCGCCTGGCGCACGCGCACGTCGCGGAAGGGCGAATTCTCCCCCTGCATCTGGAACATCCAGGGCCAGACATGCGGGTAGGACCCCGTCGTCACCTGGAAGCCGGCGGCGCGCAGCGACGGGATGGCATCGGGCGGCGGCACCTCGATCCAGTCCACCTGGCCGGAGCGCAGCGCGGCCAGGCGCGTATTCGCCTCCGGCATGGGCACCAGCAGGATGCGGTCCAGCCGCGCGCGGCGCCCCGTGTCCCAGTAGCCGTCATGGCGGGAGAGTTCCGCCGACTGCCGCGGCACGAAGCGGGAAAGCCGGAACGGCCCCGTCCCCGCCGGCGGAAGGGCGGCGACGCGTGCCCAGTCCCGCCCCGCTGCCTCGAAGGATTGGGGGGAGGTCATCAGCAGGTAGACGACCATGTAGGGGAAGTAGGAGGCGACGCGGGTCGTCGTCATCTCCACCGTGAAGTCGTCGACCTTGCGGTAGGAATCGAGGATGGTGACGCGGGCGCGGGAGATGCCGCTGCCCTGCGGCTCGAATTGCGGGCTGTCGTTGCGGAAGAAGCGGTCCATGTTCCAGACGACCGCATCCGCGTTGAACGGCGTGCCGTCATGGAAAGTGACGCCGCGGCGCAGGTGGAAGCGCCAGATGCGCGGATTGGCGGCATCCTGTTCCCAGCGCTCGGCGAGGCCCGGGCGCAGGCCGGCGGGCCTCGTCGCGTCCGACAGGTCCCACAGCGTCAGCGCCTCGAAGATCGGGTAGCCGAGGAAGCGCATGCCCTCGAACCCGTTGTTCGGCATGCCCGTGGTGGTCGGCACGTCGGATGCCGTCATGCCGATGCGCAGCGTGCGCGGCTGCTGGGCCGCGGCGGTGCCGGCCGCGGCCAGCATCGCGGCGCCCAAGGCGTAGGCGGAAAACCGCCGGAACCTGCTCATGAAGAAGTCTCCCCCGCTGCGGGGGCGGCCGGGATGCCGCCCGTCCCACCAGGGGAGAGCAAGAGCCGGGCCAGACGGCCCGGGGTGTTACTGGACCTCGATCCGCGTCAGGTCCTGGAACCAGGACTGGGCGGGGGTGAAGCCGCGCACGCGGCGGCTCATCGCGCGCGGGTTCAGGTCGTGCACGATCCAGAGCCAGGGCGGGTTGTCCACCAGCCGCTCATGCGCCGTGCGCAGCAGCGCCGCCTGGCGCGCCGGGTCGCGTTCCACTTCCAGCTGCGCGAAGGCGCGGTCGAAGGCCTCGTCCCGCCAATGGCCGTTGTTGGACCCGGCGGGCGAGAAGTTCGCCGACAGGAACCAGCGCGCGAAGGCCGAGGCGTCGGAGGAATACAGGCTGATGTTCACCGCATCGGCGCCGAGCCATTGCGGCTGGGTCGGCGTGAAGCGGAGGGAGGAGAGCAGCACGGTCCACTCCACCACCTCGAAGTTCACGCGCACGCCGCAATTCTGCTGCAGCGACTGCTGCAGGAACTCGTTCATCGGCAGCGGCAGCATCTGGCCGGAACCCGAGTTGGAGATCGCGACCTTCAGCGTCAGCGGCCGCTGCGGGCCGTAGCCGGCTTCCGCCAGCAGGGCGCGCCCGCGCGCGGCGTCCAGCCGGTAGCGGTTCTGCGGGTTGCCGAACAGCGGGTCGTTCGCCTTGACGAAGCCGACGGCGGGCTCGGCGGTGCCGTTCAGCAGCTGCACCATGCCCTCGCGGTCGATGCAGTAGTTCAGCGCCTGGCGCACGCGCACATCCGCCACCGGGCTGTCCGGGCGGCCGGTCGCGAAGGTCCACGGCCAGACATGCGGGTAGGACCCGGTGCTGATCGTGAAGCCCGCCTGGCGCAGCGACTGGATGGCGTCGGGCGGCGGCACCTCGATCCAGTCCACCTGGCCGGACCGCAGCGCGGCGAGGCGCGTATTCGCCTCCGGCATCGGCAGCAGGACGATCCGGTTCAGCCGCGCGCGGCTGTTCGCGTCCCAGTAGCCGTCATGGCGCGTCAGCTCCGCCGACTGCCGCGGCACGAAGCGGGAAAGCCGGAACGGCCCCGTGCCCGCCGGCGGCAGCGTCGCGACGCGGCCCCAGTCGCGGCCCGCGGTCTCCCAGGATTGCGGGGAGGTCATGAGGATGTAGGTGACGAGGTAGGGCCAGTAGGAGATCGGCCGCGCCGTCACCATCTCGATCGTGTTGTCGTCGACCTTGCGGTAGGATTCGAGCGCGGGGACGCGCCCGCGGGTGATCGCGCTGCCGGCCGCGTCGAATTGCGGGCTGTCGTTGCGGAAGAAGCGGTCCATGTTCCAGATGACCGCATCCGCGTTGAACGGCGTGCCGTCATGGAAGGTCACGCCGCGGCGCAGGTGGAAGCGCCAGATCTTCGGATCGGCGGCATCCTGTTCGTACCGTTCGGCGAGGCCCGGACGAACGCCCGCGACCTGCTGCGGGTTCGACAGGTCCCACAGCACGAGCGATTCGAACACCGGGTAGCCGAGGAAGCGCATGCCCTCGAACCCGTTGTTCGGCATGCCGGTGGTGGTCGGCACGTCGGTCGCCGTCATGGCGATGCGCAGCGTGCCCTGCTGCTGTGCGACGGCGCTGCCCGCGACGAGCGCGAAGGCGGCGGCGACAGCGCCGCCCAGCAGGCGTGATGTCGGTTTCATCGGCGTCTCCCGTTATTCGGCCGCGCCTCGCCGGCGCGGCGGCGGGAGCCTAGCAAGGATCGGCCGATCGCCAAGCCCGGCTCATTCCGGCCGGATGTTCTGCTCGCGGATAAGCCGCCCCCACATCTGCGTCTCCTCCGCCAGCGTCCGGCGCAGCGCCTCCGCGTCGCCCGTGGTCAGCGCCACGCCTTGTTCGGCCATGCGCGCGATCAGCGCCGGGTCGGTCGTGGCTTCCCGCAGCGCGGCGCCGGCGCGCGCGACGATCGGCGCCGGCAGCCCCGCCGGGCCGAACAGCCCCTGCCAGAAGACGCCGTCGAAATCGGCCAGCGTATCGGCCAGCGGCGGCAGTTCCGGCATCGCCGAGGCGCGTTCCTTCGAGGATATGGCGAGCGCGCGCGTCGCCCCCTCCCGCACCGCCGGCAACGCTTCCTGCACCGCGTTGAACATGCCCTGGATGCGCCCTGCCCGCAGGTCGAGCAGCGCCGGCGCGCCGCCGCGATAGGGCACGTGCACCACGTCGATCCCGGCGCGCGCGCGGAACAGCTCCAGGCACAGGTGGTTCACCGCCCCGGTGCCGGAGGACCCGA
The DNA here is from genome assembly GCF_017813355.1 of Roseomonas nitratireducens. GTDB lineage: Bacteria > Pseudomonadota > Alphaproteobacteria > Acetobacterales > Acetobacteraceae > Neoroseomonas > Neoroseomonas nitratireducens. The sequence goes on along the minus strand of NZ_JAGIYZ010000001.1, from coordinate 293,814 downwards.
AGTTCAGCTTCCCCGGATTGGCCTTGGCATGGGCGATGAGTTCCGCGGGCGTGCGCGCCGGCACCGACGGATGCACGTGCAGCACGAAGGCGGTGCGGAAGATCATGCCGATCGGCGTGAGTTCGCGCATCGGCTCGCGCGGCGTCAGGCTGGGCTGCAGCGCCGGGTTGATGGCGAGCGTCGAGGTGCCCATCAGCAGCGTGTAGCCATCCGGCCGCGCCTGCGCGACGGCGGTGTTGGCGACGGCGGTCGCCGCCCCGGGGCGGTTCTCCAGCACCAGCGTCTGGCCCAGCGCGCGCGACATGCGCTCGCACACGGCGCGGGAGGCGAAGTCCGTGACACCCGCCGGCGGATAGCCGAGCAGCACGCCGACAGACCGCGTCGGCCAGGCATCCTGCCCCGCGGCGGGGCGGGCCAGCGCGGGCAGGGCAAGCGGGGCGGCGAGCAGGGCGCGGCGCGACGTCATGGTGTTTCCTCCTGGCTTTGCGCGCATCGTGCCGCCCCGCCGGCGGGTCCGCAATCATCCGCCGCAACGCTTCGTTCATCGGGCTGTCATCCGCGCGTCACGCCCCGCTGCTACTGCGCCGCGGCACAGGGACGGGTGGCACATGCTGCAGATCGAGGGGCTGACGCGCCGCTTCGGCGCGAAGATCGCGGTCGACGGGGTCTCGCTCGCCGTGCCTGCGGGCCAGATGGTGGGCGTGATCGGCCGCTCGGGCGCGGGCAAGTCCACGATGCTGCGCATGGTGAACCGGCTGACCGACCCGTGCGAGGGCCGCGTCCGCTTCGAGGGCACCGACGTGACCGCCCTGCGCGGCCGCGCGCTGCGCGACTGGCGCATGCGCTGCGCGATGATCTTCCAGCAGTTCAACCTGGTGCAGCGGCTCGACGTGCTGACCAACGTCCTGGTCGGGCGGTTGAACCGCCGGCCGCTGATGACGTCCCTGCTGCGGATGTTCACGGCCGAGGAGCGCGCAATGGCGCTCGCCGCGCTGGACCGCTTCGACCTCGCCGAGACCGCGCTGCAGCGCGCCGACACGCTGTCGGGCGGGCAGCAGCAGCGCGTCGCGATCGCGCGCGCACTGCTGCAGGAACCGCGCATCATCCTCGCCGACGAACCGATCGCGAGCCTCGACCCGCGCAACTCCCGCACCGTGATGGACGCGCTGCGTGGCGTGAACCGCGAAGGCATCACCGTGCTCGTCAACCTGCACGACCTCGCCACCGCGCGGGACTATTGCGACCGCATCGTCGCGCTGAACGCCGGCCGGATCGTCTTCGACGGGCCGCCCGCCGCGCTGACCGCCGCGCGCATCCGCGAGGTCTACGGCGTGACCGAGGAGGAATTCGCCGAGGAAGCGGCCGCCGCCGTCGGCGCGCCGCCGCCCCGCCACGCCGTCCCCGCCTGATCCAACCCCCAAGGGAGATTGCCCCCATGGTCACCCGCCGCAGCCTTGCCGGCCTCGTCGCCGGCGCCGCCCTGGCGCCCGCCCTCGCCCGCGCCCAGGCCTGGACGCCCCGCCGCACCGAGACCTTCGCCGAAGCCTTCCCCACCGCCGGCCGCCGCCCCTGGGCGGAGCAGGTGCCGACGCTGCGCGTCGGCCTGCTCGGCGGGGAGAACGAGGCCGACCGCATGGGCCGCTTCGGCCCCTATCGCGAATTGCTGGAGCGCACCTTCGGCGTGCCGACGCGGCTGTTCCCGGCCTCCGACTACGCCGGCGTGCTGCAGGCCTTCAGCGCGAAGCAGATCGAGGTCGCGGCGCTGGGCCCGTCGGGCTATGCCGGCGCCTGGCTCGATACCAATGGCGGCGTCGAGCCGCTGCTGACGGCCGAGGAATCGGACGGCTCCATCTCCTATGTCGCGGTGATGGTGGTGCGTGCCGATTCCGGCATCACGAGCCTCGAGCAGATGCGCGGCAAGTCGCTCGCCTGGGCCGATCCGAACTCCACCTCGGGCTACCTGATCCCGCGCTTCGCGCTGCGCCGGCAGGGGATCGCCGTGGACGGCAGCGGCTACTTCTCCCGCACCGGCTTCGCCGGCGGGCATGAACAGGGCGTGGTCGCGGTGCTGCAGCGCCAGTACGACGGCGCGGTGACCTGGGCCTCGGGCCAGGGCGACGTGAACCAGGGCTTCAGCCGGGGCAACCTGCGCGCCATGGTCGACAAGGGCATGCTCAACATGCGTGACCTGCGCATCATCTGGACCAGCGAGCCGATCGTGAACGGCCCGCACGCCGCGCGCACCGAACTGCCCGCCGCCTTCAAGGAGGACTGGAAGCGCTTCCACCTCACGCTGCCCAAGGCGCACCCGGAGATCTACCGCCAGGTGGAGCGCGGCTCGGGCACCGGCTACCGCGAAGTGCGGCACGAGGATTACGAGCTGATCGTCGAGATCCGCCGCGAGGAAATGGCCGCGCGCCGCCGGCGTTCGTGAGCGCGGCCTACGCCACCGGCCTCCCCGCGGTGATCCGCGGGGAGGAAGCCTATCGCGCCGCGCGCCGGCAGAAGCGCGCGCAGGCGCTGCTGTTCGGCGCCATCCTGCTCGCCTGCCTGATCGTCGCGGCATGGGTGGCGGAAGCCCATCCCGCGACGCTCTGGGCCGGGCTGCCGCGCATCGGCGAGTATTTTGGCCGCATCCTGCCGGACCTGCGCTGGGCCGCGCTGTTCGCGGATGCCGAGACGGAAGGCTCCCTCGCCTTCTGGATGTACCGGCTGCCCGAATGGGCCTGGCTGATCCTCGAGACCGCGAACATGGCGGCGCTCGCAACGATCATGGGATCCGCTTTCGCGCTGCTGCTCGCCTTCCCAGCCTCGCGCAACATCGCGCCCACGGGCTGGGTCTACCACGCGACCCGCCGCGTGCTGGAAGCGCTGCGCACGGTACCGGAGATCGTCTACGCGCTGATCTTCGTCTGGGCCTTCGGCGTCGGCGCGCTGGCCGGCATCCTCGCCATCGCGCTGCACAGCGCGGGCGCCAACGGGAAACTCTTCGCGGAAGCGATCGAGAACGCCGACATAAAGCCGTGGGAGGCGGTGCGCGCGGCCGGCGGCTCCTGGGCGCATGGCTGCCGCTTCGCCATCCTGCCGCAGGTGCTGCCCAACATCCTGTCCTACCTGCTGCTGCGCTTCGAGGTGAACATCCGCTCCGCCTCGGTCATCGGGTTCGTCGGCGCGGGCGGCATCGGGGAGGAGCTGTATAAGGTGATCTCCTTCAACTACTATGAGGAGATCAGCGCCATCGTGCTGCTGATCATCCTGACGGTCGCCTGCGTCGACCTGCTGTCCGAACGCCTGCGCCACGCCGCGATCGGGCGGCTGGAGGCGGCACGATGAACGCCCGCGCGAATGTCGCGATGTGGCGCGAGCGCATGCCCGCCGCCTTCGGCCCCAGCCCCGCCACGCGCGCGCTGCGCGCGGCCGGCCTCGCGCTGTTCCTGGCCTGGCTCGCGGGCGCGCTGTGGTGGTTCGGCTTCTCCCCGCAGCGGCTGTGGAACGGGCTGTCGGGGCTGGGCACCATCATCGTGCTCATGGTCCCGCCTTCGCCGGGCGAACTCTGGGTCGAGATCCTGAAGGGCATGGCCGAAAGCGTCGCCATGGCGTTCCTCGGCACCTTCCTGGCCGCGCTCGTCGCCATCCCGCTCGGCTTCCTCGGCGCGCGGAACATCGTGACCGCGACGCTCTGGCGCTTCTCGCTGCGCCGGGTGCTGGACGGCTTCCGCGGTGTCGACCAGCTCATCTGGGCGCTCGCCTATGTGCGCGCGGTCGGGCTCGGGCCGCTGGCCGGCGTGCTCGCCATCTTCACCGCCGACATCGCGGTGCTGGCGAAGCTCTACGCCGAGGCGATCGAGAACGCCGAGAAGAAGCAGGCCGAAGGCGTGGTCGCGGCCGGCGGCGGTAGGCTCTCGGCCATCCGCTTCGGCATCCTGCCGCAGGTCGCCCCCGTCATGCTCGCCCAGGCGCTGTACTTCTTCGAAAGCAACACGCGATCCGCCGCCATCCTCGGCGTGGTCGGCGCGGGCGGCATCGGGCTGCAGATCGCCGAGCGCATCCGCGTCCGCCACTGGGACGAGGTCGCCTTCATCATCATCCTGATGATCGCGACGGTCGCCGTCATCGACTGGATATCGGGGCGCATCCGCCGCCGGCTGATCGGCGCGCAGGGCTGATCGGGCGCGGCCCGCGCCGCGCCCTCACACCCGCCGCATCGGGACGCGCCACGCCAGCACCGCCGCCATGGCGGTCAGCACGGCGGCGGTCGCGAACAGCGTGCGGAACGCCTCGGCCAGTTCCGCCCGCAGCAGCGCCGCCGCCTCCGGCCCCAGCGCCGCGACGAAGCCGGCCCCTTCCGCGACCAGGCGGCGGAAGGCGGCCGGCACCTCCCCGCCCGCCAGCGTGACCGCGCCGAAGACGATGGCCGCGACCAGCGCCGTGCCCGCCGCCGCGCCGATGTTGCGCGAAAAGGCGACGCCGGCCGAAGCCGCGCCCAGCCTCTCCCGCCCCGCCGCCATCTGCGCCGTCACCTGCACGACGGGGAAGGAGGTGCCCGCGCCGAAGGAGGCAAGGGCCACCAGCGCCACGAAGGCCGGCATCGGCAGCCCGTCCGCGGTCAGGGCAAGCCCCGCCCAGATCGCGCTCGACGCTGGCAGGAACAGCGCCGGCCAGCGCATGGCGAAGCCGGTGCGCGCGACCATCCGCCCGGCGAAGAAGGCCCCGCTCGCGCCGCCCACCGACATCGCCAGCAGCATCAGGCCGGCGGGACCGGGTTCCAGCCCGCGCACCGTCTGCAGCCAGACCGGCAGGAAGGAGATCATGCCCACCTGCGCGCCGACCACGCAGGCCGAGACGGCATAGGCCCGCCAGATCGAGGCTTCCGCGAACATCGCCAGCGGCAGCAGCGGGTCGCGCGCCGCGCGCTCCACGCGCAGCAGCAGCAGCCCCGCGCCGAACGCCACGCCCGCCAGCATCGCCGCCGCCGGCAGCAGCGCGGGATCGAGCCTGCGCGCGCGATCGAGCGCCACCAGCGCGGCCGCGACGGCGACGACGAACAGCGCCAGCCCCGCCCAGTCGAAGCGCAGCGCCACCCCGCCGCGCGCCGCGCGCACCACCGGCAGCCGCCGCGCCAGCACCGCGCACAGCACCGCCAGCGGCAGCAGCGTCACGAAGATCGACCGCCAGCCGAATTCCTGCGTGAGGTATCCCCCCGCCACCGGCCCGAAGGCCGAGGCGAAGGCATAGGACCCCGCGATGCGCGCCTGGTAGCGGCCGCGCTCGCGCGGCGGCACCGCTTCCCCGATCAGCGCCTGCGCCAGCGTCAGCAGCGCCCCGCCGCCGAAGCCCTGCACGATGCGCGCGGCGACCAGCGTCGGCAGGTCCGGCGCCAGCACGCAGCCCGCGCAGCCCGCGAAGAACACCGCGAGGGCCGCGAACAGCAGCCGCCTGCGCCCGAAGGCGTCGCCCAGCTGCCCGAAGACCGGCGCGGCGCAGGTCGCCGCCACCAGATAGGCCACGATGATCCAGGAGGCGCGCTCGATGCCGCCCATCTCGGCCGCGATGGCCGGCAGGGCGGTGGCGACGATGGTCTGGTCGATGGCGGCGAGGAAGATGACGAGCGCGACCGCCGGAAAGGCGCGCATGAAGCGGTCGCGCAGCGCGGCGTCGGCCTCGCTCATCCCGCCGCCCCCGGGTTCAGATCACCCCGCTCCGCCCCATCTCGAGGAACTTCTCGCGCCGCCGCGCGCGCAGCGTGGCGCCGTCCAGTTCGACCAGCGGGGCGAGCAGCCCGGCGATGGTGTCGCCCAGTGCCGCGATCGTCGCCTCGGCATCGCGATGCGCGCCGCCGAGCGGCTCGGGCAGCACCGCATCCACCAGGTTCAGGCGCTTGAGGTCGTCGGCGGTCAGCTTCAGCGCCTCGGCCGCCGTCGACGCCTGCGCCGAATCGCGCCAGAGGATGGAGGCGCAGCCCTCCGGGCTGATCACCGAGTAGATCGCGTGTTCCAGCATCACCACGCGGTCGGCCGCGGCCAGCGCGATGGCGCCGCCCGACCCGCCTTCGCCGATGATGGTGGCGATGAAGGGCACCGGCGCCTCGAGCCCGGCCTCGATCGACCGTGCGATCGCTTCCGCCTGGCCGCGGGCCTCGGCGTCGATCCCGGGGAAGGCGCCGGCGGTGTCGACGAAGGACAGGATCGGCAGGCCGAAGCGGCCGGCCAGGTCCATCAGCCGCCGCGCCTTGCGGTAGCCTTCCGGCCGGGCCATGCCGAAATTGTGCTTCACGCGGCTTTCCGTGTCGTGGCCGCGCTCGGTGCCCAGCACCATCACCGCGCGGCCGCGGAAGCGGCCCATGCCGCCGATCACGGCCAGGTCGTCCGCGAAGGCGCGGTCGCCGGCGAGCGGGGTGAAGTCGGTGACAAGCGCCTCGATGTAGTCCTTGGCGTGCGGGCGGTCCGGGTGGCGGGCCACCTGCGCCTTCTGCCAGGGCGTGAGCTTGGCGTAGGTGGCCTTGAGCAGCGTCTGCGCCTTGTCGTGCAGGCGCCCGACCTCCTCGGCCACGTCGATGCCGCCCGCGTCGGTGGTCCGGCGCAGCTCCTCGATCTTGCCCTCGAGTTCGGCGATCGGCTTTTCGAAATCCAGGAAGTGCCGCATGGGGCCGGGGGGTTAGCGGAATTTGGGGCGGGGCGCGACCCCCCTTCCGAAGGGCCTCATCCGGTCGCCAGGGGGTGATGCGCCTCGACCAGCGCCTTCAGCCGCTCCTCCAGCACCTTGGTGTAGATCTGCGTGGTCGCGATGTCGGCATGCCCCAGCAGCACCTGCAGGCTGCGCAGGTCCGCCCCCCGCCCCAGCAGGTGGGAGGCGAAGGAATGCCGCAGCACATGCGGGCTGACGCGGTCCGGGTCGATGCCCGCTTCCCCCGCCGCCTCCTTCAGCAGCAGCGCGAGGGATTGCCGCGTCATGTGCCCCGCCGCGGCGCGGGAGGGGAACAGCCAGCGCGCCCCGCGCGGCCCGGCGCGCTCGGCCGCGTCCGTCCGGGCGGCCAGCGCCAGCGCCCGGGCGCGGGCGGAGACCGGCACGAGCCTTTCCTTGCCCCCCTTGCCGCGGACGGCGACCAGTCCTTCCTCGGCCCGCAGCGCCCCGGCGGGCAGGGCAACGAGTTCGCTCGCCCGCAGGCCCGAGCAGTACAGCAGCTCGACCGCCGCCGCCGCGACCGGGCCGCGCCGGCCGGGCAGGCGCGACGCGGCCTCGATCAGCGCCGTCACCTCCGATTCGCCCAGCGCGCGGGGCAGGCTGGCCGGCAGGCGGGGGCTGTCGAGCAGTTCGGTCGGGTCGTCCGGCCGCACCCCTTCCCGCGCCAGGAAACGGTGGAACTGGCGGATGGCGGACAGCCGCCGGGCCTGGGTGCGCGCCGCGAGCCCCGCCGCGGCCAACCCCGCCGCCCAGGCGCGCAGATCCTCGGCCCCCGCCCCGTTCAGGGGCAGCCCGCGGGCGGCGGCGAACCCGGAAAAATCCTCGAGGTCGGCGCGATAGGCGGCCAGCGTGTTGCGCGCGGCCCCGCGCTCGGCCGCCAGCATTTCCAGGAAGGCCTCGGCATGGTGGGCGCCGGCGGCGGCCCGCGCCGGCCCGGCCTTGCGCGGCCTGCCCCTGCCCGCCATCGCGCTATCGCGTCGACTGGAACCGGTCGTTGGGCAGGGTCCGTTCCACCGGCTGGGGCGTGACCGCTGGCGGGAAGGCGCCGACCACCAGCAGCCCGACCGCGACCGCGCCCAGCAACAGCAGGAACAGCAGCAGGAAGGGGCTGCGGGACATGGGCTTGCGGCGGCTCCCTCACGAACGCTGGGAGGTGTGCTAGCCTCCGCCCCCGTGCAGCGCAACTCCGCCATCGATCTTCGCGTCGAACCCCCGCCCCCCTCCGCCTCCACCGCCGGCGCGCGGGCGATCGTCCTTGTGGGCATGCCCGGCGCGGGCAAGACCGCGATCGGCCGGCGGCTCGCCGCCCGGCTCGGCCTGCCCTTCCGCGACGCGGATGCCGAGATCGAGCAGGCCGCCGGCATGCCCATCACGGAAATCTTCGCCCGCTACGGCGAACCGCATTTCCGGGACGGGGAAAGGCGCGTCATCACCCGCCTGCTCGCCGGCCCGCCCCTGGTGCTGGCGACCGGCGGCGGCGCCTTCGCCGACCCGCTGACGCGCAGCGCGATCCAGGCCAGCGGCGCGGCGACCGTCTGGCTGAAATGCGACCTGCCGATCCTGCTCCGCCGCGTCGCGGGGCGGGAACACCGGCCGATGTTCCTCAACGCCGACCCGGTGCAGGTGCTGCAGCGGCTGATGACGGCGCGCCACCCCTTCTACGCCGAGGCCGAAGTGACCGTGACCTGCACCGACGAAAGCCCCGAGACCACGACGCGCAGGGTGCAGGACGCGCTGGATGCCTCCGTCCCGCCGCGCCGCCTGCCCGTGGGGCTGGGGGATCGCGGCTATGAGGTGCTGGTCGGCCCCGGCCTGCTCGCCCGCGCCGGCGGGCTGATCGGCCCCGTCCTGCCCGCGCGGCGGGTCGTCATCGTCACCGACGAATCGGTCGGCCCGATCCATCTTCCCACGCTGCGGGCGGGCCTGGCCGCGGCGGACATCGCCATCCTCGCCGAGATCGCCGTCCCGCCCGGCGAGGCATCCAAGGATTTTTCCCGGCTGCACGGGTTGCTCGAAGCCATGCTCGGCGCGGGGGTGGACCGCCGCACGGCGGTGGTGGCCCTCGGCGGCGGCGTGGTGGGGGACCTCGCCGGCTTCGCCGCGGCGGTCGCGATGCGCGGCCTGCCCTTCGTGCAGGTGCCGACCACCCTGCTCGCCCAGGTGGACAGCAGCGTGGGCGGCAAGACCGGGGTGAACCTCAAGGCCGGCAAGAACCTCGCCGGCGCCTTCCACCAGCCGCGCATCGTGCTGGCCGATACCGACACGCTGGCGACGCTCCCGGCCCGCGAACTCCGCGCCGGCTACGCGGAAGTCGCCAAGCACGGGCTGCTGCAGGGCCCGCTGTGGGAGTGGTGCGAGGCCCATGGCGCCCGCGCCGTGGCGGGGGAGGCCGACGCGCTGACCCATGCCGTGCTCGAATCCTGCCGGCTGAAGGCCGCCGTGGTCGCGGCGGATGAGCGGGAGGAAAGCGCCGAAGGCGGCCGCGCCCTGCTCAACCTCGGCCACACCTTCGGCCATGCGATCGAGGCCGAGGCCGGCTTCGACGGGTCCGTCCTGCATGGGGAGGCGGTCGGCGTCGGGCTCGGCCTGGCCGCGGCGCTGTCGGCACGGCTGGGGCATTGCAGCCAGGAATGGCCGTCCCGCGTCATCGCGCACCTGGCGGCCTGCGGGCTGCCGGCGCGCATGGCCGACCTGCCGCGCGGCTTTTCGGTGGATGCGCTGCTCGGCCGCATGGCCAAGGACAAGAAGAACCGCGACGGGCGGATGCGCTTCGTGCTGATGCGCGCGCCGGGGGATTGCTTCACCAGTTCCGAGGTGCCGGCGGAGGAAGTGGCGCGGCTGTTGCGGGACGAAGGGGCGACCTGAACGAGAGGGGCGCCGCCCCCTCTCGCGCTCTCCCCGCCAAGGGCCGAAAGGCCCTTGGAACCCGTCACGAAGCGCGCCGCATCTGGCAATCGCTTCGCGGCTGCGATACGCGAGAGCCATGCCGCTCTCCGCACCCGCCGACCGCCAGCCCATGCACCGGCGCGTCATCGACATGCAGGGCTATGCCCGCGCCGATGGCCTGTACGACATCGAGGCCTCGCTGCTCGACACCAAGTCCTACGGCTTCGAGAACGAGGAGAAGGGCTGGCTCGCCCCCGGCACGCCGCTGCACGGCATGTGGATCCGCCTGACGGTCGATGACGACCTGCTGATCCACGCCTGCGAGGCATCCTCCGACCACACGCCCTACGCCATCTGCCCGCAGGCGGCGCCGAACTTCGCGCGGCTGGCCGGGCTGCGCATCGGGCCGGGCTTCAACAAGGCGGTGCAGGAACGGGTCGGCGGCACGCTCGGCTGCACCCATCTGCGGGAGATGCTGGCCCAGATGGCCACCGTCGCCTACCAGACGCTCTATCCCGTGCGGCGCCAGAAGGAACTGGCGCGAGAGGAAGCGACGGGCGTGCGGGAGAAGCCGAAGATCATCGGCACCTGCCTCGCCTACCATCCGGACAGCCCGGTGGTCGCGATGCGCTGGCCCTGGCTGGTCGAGGACCGCAACGCGGCCGAATAGCCGTCCTCAGGACGGCGCGCGCGCCATCGTGGCGTGCCAGCGCAGCAACCGCAGCCGCCCCTGTTCCAGCAGCCGCAGGCGCAGCAGCCAGGCCTCGGCCTCCTCGACCATCGCGCGCGCCGCGGCCGGGGTCGGGCGCGTCGCCTCGCCGCGCAGGGCCTCGGTCAGCGCGGCCCAGGCCTCCATCACCGCCCGGCGGTGCCGCGGGCCGGCATCCTCCACCACATTCACCTGGAAGCCGGCGGCGGCGAGCGCGCGGGGGATCTCGGCCTCGGGCGGCGGGGCGCGGCGGCACTCGGCCTCGAGCCACCGTCCCGCGGCCGGCGCGTCCCGCACGACCAGGTCGAGCAGCACGAGCTGCCCGCCGGCGCGCAGCCCGGCCGCCGTCGCCGCCAGCAGGGCCGCGGGGGAACCGCCGCCGCGGAAGGGTTCCAGCAGCATGGCGTGGTTGTGGTAGCGGGCGCGGAAGGCCGGCGCCGCCGGGTCGAAGGGCGCGGCCGTCACCTTCCGCCCCGGCTTGGGGGCGGCGGAAGGGGGTTCCGCCAGCGGGTCGAAGGCCGAGACGAAGCAGCCCCGCGCGCCCGAGACGATCCCCCCGGCGGCGCGGGCGCCGTCCCCGGCCAGCAGCAGGGTCGCATCCGGCGTCAGCGGCAGGAGAGCCGACAGGCGCAGCAGCTCCGCCGCCCCGCCCGGCAGGCAAAGCCCCTCGCCCCAGAGCCGGTCGGCCCAGGCGCGCCGTTCCGCCGGGTCGGGCCCCGCGGGCGCGACGAGCAGGACGGGGGGCGCTTCCGCCACGGCAGGGGGTTCCGCGCGCGGCGGCGCCTCCGGCTGCGGCGGCGCGCCACGGCCGAGCAGCCGCGCGCCGCCTTCCAGCGCCCGCTTGATCAGCCCGCCCTGCTGCGGCCCCCAGGGGCGCGCATCGGCGACGGATGGCGGCGGATCGGCCCGCGCGCTCATGCCGGCGGTGCCCCGCGCGGACGATCCATGAAATCACGAACCCGTGAGATGTGTCGCGCCTCCGAAAACCCTTGGAGTCAGCCCCAATCGGGTGAAGGAAGCGTTGCCACGGGCGAAATTCCCGGCGAACCGGCCGCGCATCCGTCGGCGACGGCGCGGCGGTCCGGCCTCAGCGGACCAGGCGCAGCACCACCCCGCCGCCCGCATCGGTCAGCAGCAGGCGGCCATGCTCGATGCGCCAGGCGCGCACCTCGGCCATCGCGGCGAAGAAGCGCTGTTCGCGTTCCATCAGCGCCGGCGCGCAGGCCATGCGGGTCGCCGCCAGCGCGCCGAAGCGCAGCGCCGCGCCGTCCAGCGTGTAGCCGCCGGTGAAGCGGTTGCAGCCGCCGGTGCCGCCGGCCCGGCCTTCCGGCAGCAGGACCAGCTCGACCGGCGGGCGGTCGTCCACGCCGCGCCCGGCGATCTCCTCGACCGTCCAGGGCGCGCCGCGCGGGGTCTCCTCGGACGTCACGTGGAACGGCGCGCGGACGCCCGCCCCCGGCGGGTCGCTCGGACGCGACGGCATGGCCTGGGCGAGGCCGGGCAGGATCAGGATGGCGGCGAGCGCCGCGCGGCGTGGGGCGTGCATGGGCGAAGCATCCCGCCCGAAAGCGGCATGGCGGGGGCAGCGGGGATGCAGCGCCTGCACATCCGTCCTGCGCCGGCGCGCCTCAGCCCCGCCCCGGCCAGACCGCGGGCCGCACCGCCGCCGCGCAGATCGCGCCATAGGCGGTGATGCCGAGCGCCACCGCGACGAACTGCCCGGTCAGCCCCAGGCCCATCGCGTCGCCCAGCAGCCAGCCGCCGCCCACGGCCAGGGCGATGCGGCTGAGCGCGGCGGCGACCGGCCAGGCCATGCGACCCGCCCCCATCGCAGCGAAATACAGCGCCATGCCGATGCCGAAGCCGGGCATGGCCCAGCCGATGATGGACAGCGCCTCGGTCGCCACCACCCGCACCGCGGGGTCGGCCGTGAAGGCCGCCGCCGTCGCCGCCGGGAACAGCGCGACGGGGATCGCGACCGCACTGGTGACCGCGAGCGCGAGCCCCCCACCGGTCCAGGCGATCGCCCGCGCCTCCGCCCAATCCCCCGCGCCGACCGCGCGGCCCACCAGGGCGGTCAGCGCCGAGCCGACGCCGAAGGCGAGCGGGATCATCAGGAACTCCATCCGCGCCGAGATGCCGTAGCCGGCCACCGCCGCCGCCCCGTGCCGCGCGATGCTGGCCGTGACCAGGATGGTGGCGAGGTTCGCGACCGTCGCCATGGCGCAGGCCACCAGCCCGACCGACAGGATCCGCCGGAACAGCGCCGCCCGCAGCCCGCCCCGCAGCGACGGCACGAAGCCCGCGCCGCCGGCGAAGACGACCGCCGCCATGACCGCCGCCGCGCCGGTCATGCTGACCGCGAAGGCGATGCCCGCGCCGGCAAGCCCCAGCCCCGCGGGTTCCATCAGCAGCCAGGCGAGCGGGGGATAGGCGATCCAGCCCCCCACCACGCCCCGCGCGGCCAGCGCGTGCCGCCCGCCGCCCCGCAGGATCGAGGCAAGGGTGTTCGCGAGCCAGGCCGGCAGCGCCCCCGCGCCGAACATCCAGGCGCAATAGGCCGCCCCCGCCGCGGCCGCTTCCGCCCCGCCGATCAGCCCCAGGATGCCGCGCGGAAACAGCGCGAGCGGAATGGCGAAGAGCGCCGCGCCGGCGCAGGCGATGACGAGCGCGTGCGTCGCCAGCGCCGCCGCGTCCTCCCGCCGCCCGGCACCCAGCGCGCGGGCGATGGCGGAAACCACGCCGCCGCCCATCGCCCCCGCCGACATCTGGCTGAGCAGCAGCGCGAAGGGCAGCACGACGGCCCAGCCGGCGAGCGCGGCCGTGCCCTGCCGCGCGGCGAGCCAGGGCTCGATGAGCTGGGCTGCCACCTGCGTGGCGGCGAGCAGCGTGGTCGGCGCGGCCAGCGCGAGGATGCGGCCCAGGCGCGCCCGCGTGCCGGAGGGCGGGGCGATGGCGGCGGCGTCAGCCATGCGCCGCATCCCCCGCGCCGAAGCGGCGGCGGATCGCGTCGTTCGCGCCGGGGCCGGGCAGGATCCGGACCTCCTCCGGCAGGATGCGCGATCCGTCCGCCCGCAGCGGCGCGGGCGCGGTCACCGGCGCGCCGGTTCGGGTGTCGAGCATTGCGGTGGGTGGTCCTTCCGGGCCGGAGAAATGCCGCGCGCCCCAGTCGCGGATGGCGAGGTAGAGCGGGAAGGCGTCCCGCCCGCGCTCCGTCAGGCGATAGGCGTGGCGGGCGCCATCCCGCACCCGTTCCATCACCCCGTGGCGGACCAGCGCGGACAGGCGGGTGGAGAGGATGTTGGGCGCGATGCCGAGATTGGCGGCGAAGGCGTCGAAGCGCGTGGTGCCGGCGAAGGCTTCGCGCAGGATCAGGATGGTCCAGCGTTCGCCGAGCACCGCCATGGCGCGGGCCACGGGGCAGCGCATGCGGGAGAAGTCGGTGGGGCGCATGGCGGGGCTCCGGCGGGCCTGGCCATGGGACCGCAAAGACTTGCAGCTTGCAAGCATTTGCGGATTCGACCGCTTGTCCACAGGAAAATGAGGTCGCGGCCATCGCAGAACTTGTGTGCGGTGGGGTGAAGCGACTACCGTATGTTGTGTCAGGGGCACATCGGGGGATGGCGCAATGGACTGGACGGCGGAGGCGATCGAGCGCTTGAAGGCGCTCTGGGCCGAGGGGCATTCGACGGCCGAGATCGGCCGGCGGATGGGCATTTCGAAGAACGCGGTGGTGGGCAAGGCGCACCGGCTGAACCTGCCGGCCCGCCCGAGCCCGATCCGGCGCGACGCCGCGCCGCGGCCGGTGCCGGTGCCGCGCGCGCCGCGGCCGATGCCCGCCGCGCGGATCACTCCGCCGCCCATCCTGCGTGCGTCCCCGATGGTGGCGCCCGCGCCCGCCCCGGTGGCGGCCACGCCGGTGGTGCGCGCCTTCCCGGTGGCCTCGTCCCGCCCGCGCCTGGGCAGCCGCACCTGCTGCTGGCCGATCGGCGAGCCGGGCACCAGCGGCTTCCGCTTCTGCGGCGGCGACCCGATGGCGGGCAAGCCCTACTGCACCGAGCATGCCGCGCTCGCCTATGTGAAGCCGCGGGATCGCCGCGAGGACGCGGCGTAGTTTTGTGACCCTCAGACGGCGGGCGGGCCGCGTCCGCGGCCCTTGCCTTCGCGCCATGCACTGGCGCGCCCGGCGCGTCTGACGGGCTGGGCGCGGTCGCGCTTCGCGCTCGCGGCCCGAGGCATCGCCTCGGGCCGTTTTCGATTGGCCCTCAGAGCTCTTTGCCCCTCAGACAGCGGGCGGGCCGCGTCCGCGGGCCTTGCCTTCGCGCCACACGTTGCCGCGCCCGGCGCGTCTGACGGTCTCAGCGCGGTCGCGCTTCGCGCTCGCGGCCCGAGGCATCGCCTCGGGCCGCTTTCGTTTGCCGAGGATGGGGCGGGCGCGCGGCGTGCATGGGCGCATGGCGCGGATGGTGGGTTTCGCGGCGGCGGGGTTGCGGCAAGACTGGCGCCGCATGCAATCACGCCTTGCCGGGGTGGCGCTGCAGCTCGCCGCGCTCGCGACCTTCGTCGCCATGGACACGATCATCAAGCTGATGACCGCGTCCTTCGCCGTGCCTCAGGTGATGTGGGCGCGCTTCCTGTTCGGCTTCGTCACCGTCGCCCTCGTGCTGCGCATCGTCACGGGGCATTTCCCCTGGCGGTCGCGCGCGCCGGGGGCGCAGACGCTGCGCAGCCTCATCCTCGCCGCCTGCAACTGGCTGTTCACCACCGCGCTGGTGCACATCCCGCTCGCGGATGCGACGGCGGTGGGCTTCGCCTCGCCGCTGCTGACCGTGGCGCTCGCCGCGCTGTGGCTGCGCGAAAGGGTGGGCTGGCGGCGCTGGGCGGGGGTCGCGATCGGGCTGGTCGGCGTGCTCGTGCTGCTGCGCCCGCCTTTCCTATTTGCCGGGGAACCGGTGCATTGGGCGATGCTGCTGCCGCTCGGCACGGCCGCGCTGTTCGCCGTCTACCAGATCCTGACGCGGAAACTCGCGGCGATCGACGACCCCCGCACCACCATCCTGCACACCTCCTTCGCCGCGGCGATCGTCACCTCCGCGGCCCTGCCCTTCGACTGGACCTGGCCTTCTGCCGGCGGCTGGGGCGCGCTGGTGCTGCTGGGCATCCTCGGCGGCGCGGGGCACGGGCTGCTGGTCATGGCCTTCGCCCGCGCGCCGGCCAGCCTGCTCGCACCCATGTCCTACACGCAGATGATCTGGGCCGTGCTCGCCAGCGTGCTGGTGTTTTCCGACGTGCCGGACGCGATCACGCTGGCCGGCATGGTGGTGATCGCCGCCGGCGGCGTGCTCGTCGCGTTGCCGGACCGGACACGCGATCCGCAGGGCTGACCGCGCGAAGCGCTTGCGCCCGCGCCCTTGCTGGTCTAGCGAGGCGTGTTCGCGCCGGGGAGCATCGGAGCGCGCCTCGCGGTCGCCACGGCGACCCGCGCATGAGGGACAGGATGGCGGACATCCAATTGGCCAAAGGGGCCGAGGAACGTGGGCACGCGCGCGCGGCGCTCGACGCCGACAGCGTGCGTGAGGCCTATCGACGCTGGGCCGGCGTGTACGACACGGTGTTCGGGGGGGTGTCCGGCTTCGGCCGGCGCCGCGCCGTCGCCGCCGTCAATCGCCTCGCCGGGCCGCGCGTGCTGGAAGTGGGGGTGGGCACCGGGCTCGCCCTGCCGCTCTATCGCCGCGACCTCCAGGTCGTGGGCATCGACCTCTCGCGCGACATGCTCGAGAAGGCGCATGAGCGCGTCGCCGAGCAGCGGCTCGGCAATGTCCGCGGCCTGCTCGAGATGGACGCGGAGCGCATGGCCTTCGCCGACGGGTCCTTCGACATCGCGGTCGCGATGTTCACCGCCTCCGTCGTGCCGGACGCCAAGCGGCTCTACGCCGAGATGTCGCGCGTGGTGCGCCCGGGCGGCCACCTTCTTTTCGTGAACCACTTCGCCGCCGAAGGCGGGCCGCGGTGGTGGGTCGAACGCGCGATGGCGCCGCTGTCGCGCCGGCTCGGCTGGCATCCGGACTTCGCGCTGCGCGACCTGCTCGACCCCGAGATCGCCGAGGTCGAGTCGATGGAAGCCTGCCCGCCCGCCGGGATCTTCACCCTGGTGCAGGTGCGCAACCCGCAGGTCGTGGCCCAGGCGCTGGCGGCGGAATAGCGGCGCCGCCCTACGGCGCCGGGAAGTCCCGCCCCTCGAAGGCCGAAAGCATAGCGCGCAGCACGCCCGGGATCGGCACCGGGCGCCGCGTCGCCTGGTCGGTCAGCACCCAGACGATCTCGCCGGTCGCGTGCAGCGCATCCGACCCGGCGGCGAAGACCGCGGGCTGGAAGGCGATGGAGGTGCGGCCGATGCGCGTCGTGCGCGCGCCGATCTCGATCTCCGCCTTCCGGCCGAGCGGGATGCGGTATTCGACAAGCCCGCGCACCACGTGGAAATCCGCGCCCGTGCGCTTCACCTCGGCCTGGTAGTCCCAGCCGGCGGCGCGGATGTAGTCCGACACCGCCTCGTCGTACCAGGTCAGGTAATGGGCATTGAAGACGATGCCCTGGGTGTCGAGTTCCACGTAGCGCACGCGATGCGCCAGGAAGAAGCGGAAGTCGGCGCGGCTGGGCAGGTGCTTCGCCGCGCCGTCCATGGGTTCAGCCCCGCGCCGCCTTCACCGCCGCCGTCGCGGCCTGGCACATCAGCCCGACCTCGTTGGCGATCGTGACGAGCTTGAAGCCCTTCTTGATCATGCGGTTGGCATAGGCGGGCGAGCCGTTGTGCAGGCCGGCGGCGATGCCGCGCTTGCCGGTCTCGGCCAGCAGCATGTCGTAGATGGCGAGGATCTCGGGGTCCTCGACATCCAGCTTCGGCTCCTTGCCGTAGGAGAAGGAGAGGTCGGACGGGCCGACATAGATCCCGTCGATGCCGGGCACGTCGAGGATCGCCTTGATGTTCTCGATCGCGGTCTTCGTCTCGATCATGGGGATCACCAGGATCTCGTCGTTCGCGGTCTTCTGGTAGTTGCCCGAGGAGCCGTAGGCGCCGGCGCGGATCGGGCCGTTGGAGCGCGTGCCCGCCGGCGGGTACTTGCTGTACTGCACCAGCGCGCGGGCTTCTTCGGGCGTGTTCACCATCGGGCAGATCACGCCCATCGCGCCGGCGTCGAGCACCTTGCCGACGATGCCGGGCTCGTTCCACGGCACGCGCACCATCGGCACGGCGCCGGACGGCTGGATGCCCTGGAAGCAGGCGACGCAGGACAGGTAGTCCTGCACGCCGTGCTGCATGTCGACGGTCACGCTGTCCCAGCCGCACTTCGAATACATCTCGGCGCTGAAGGCGTTGGGGATGGCAAGCCACCCGTTGACCACGGCCTTGCCGGCCTTCCACGCTTCCTTGACCGCATTCGCCATGGCGCCGTTTCCTCTCGTGCTGGCTGCTATGGCAGGACGCTAGCGCAATCTCCCGGCAGGTGGAAATCCACCCGCCGGGATTTCCCGGCCGCGCAGACATGCTCGCTTGTCCTGGCCGGCGCGCGCCGTACGCGCGGCTGGACGGGGCACGGCGCGCGCGGCACGCTGGGCGCATGACCGCCTGGACCGTCGCCTCCGAGACCGGCGCGCTGACCGACGTCCTGGTCTGCCCGCCCGACCATTACCGCTGGATCCCGACGAACACGATCGTGAAGCGGACGCTGGCCGAGGCGCAGCAGCCCGCGCCGCTCGCGCTTGCCGCGCAGCACGCGGAACTGGTCCACGCCCTGCGCCAGGGCGGTGCCACGGTGCATGTGCTGCCGCCCGAACCGCATCTCCCCTACATGGCCTACACGCGCGATTCCGCCTTCGTGACGCCCTGGGGCCCGGTGCTGGCCCAGCTGGAACGCCCACAGCGCCGCGGCGAATACGCCGCCGTCATCGACTTCCACCAAGGCCGCTTCTGGCGGAAGTCGAGCGCCGGCACGCTCGAAGGCGGCGACGTCCACATCCTGAAGCCCGGCGTCGCCGTGATCGGCGCCTCGGGCGGCCGCACCGACCTCGCCGGCGCGGAGCAACTGGCCGGCTGGCTGCGGGCCGAGGGCTGGGAGGCGCGCATCGAGGTCTTCGACGAGCATTTCCTCCACCTCGACGTGCTGTTCTGCATGGCCGCGCCCGGTCTCGCGGTCGCCTGCACCGACGTGCTCGACCCGGCCTTCCTCGCCTGGCTGGCGGGGCACGGCATCCGCTGCATCCCCGTCCCCTACCGGGACGCGATGGCGCTGGGCTGCAACATCCTCGCCCTCGGCGGTGGGCGGGTCGTCTCGGCGCGCGGCTCGGCGGCGCTGAACGCGGCGCTGCGCGCGGAAGGGCTGGCGGTGCTGGACCCGGAGCTGTCGCTGTTCACCGCCGGCGGCGGCGGCCCGCATTGCCTGACCTGCCCGCTGCGGCGGGAAGGGACGTGATCCATTTCGTTGCGATGTCGGACACATCGCCCTAGCCTTCGCCGATCATCGCGGGGGATGCGGGCATGGGGGTCGGGCGGCGGCTGCTCGGGGCGCTGCGGCGGCATGGGCAGCGGCGCTGGCCGCTCTCGGGCGCGATGGCGGCGGCCGCGCGCGCCTATCTCGACGGCTACGAGAACAACGACTTCGACATGGCCCGGAACGGGGAGGTCGCGCTGCTGCGCCGCCTCGCCCCGCTTCGCCCGCGCATGGTCTTCGACGTCGGCGCCAATCGCGGCGAATGGTCGCGCGCGGCGCTGGACGCCTTCCCTGATGCAAGGGTGCATGCCTTCGAGATCGCGCCGCCCACCGCCGCGGTCCTGGCGGCATCGCTCGGCGCGCATCCGCGTTGCGCCGTGATGGCCTATGGCCTCGGCGAGGCCGACCGCGGCATCGCGCTGGAATTCCGCCCGGGGCTCGACGTGCTGACGACGCGGCTGGTCGATGCCGGCATCCACGCCGCGCCGGCCGAGCGGATGGAAGGCCGCATCCGCCGCGGCGACGCCCATTGCGCGGACCACGGCATCGACGCCATCGACCTGCTCAAGATCGACGTGGAGGGCGGCGAGCCGGAGGTGCTGGACGGCTTCGGCGCCATGCTCGCGGAAGGGCGGATCGGCGTGATCCAGTTCGAATACGGCATGGCCAACATCACGAGCCGCGTGCTGCTGCGCGACTTCCACGCGCGGCTCGGCGCCGCGGGGTACGAGCTGGGCAAGCTCTATCCGCATGGCGTCGCCTTCGCCCCCTGGCGGCCGGAAGCCGAGGATTTCCGCGGCCCCAACCATGTCGCGGTGCATCGCACCCGCCCCGGCTGGCGCGCGGCCCTGGCCGCCTGACGGCTTGAAAAGCCGCGCGAAACGTCGTTCCTGGCAGGCGGGACGCCAGCCGGGGACAGGACCGCCATGGATGCGAGCGAAGCCGTCGAAGCCGTGATCAGCGCGGCGCGCGCCTTCATGGGCGATCGGCTCAGCGTGAACCGGACCGTGCGGGAACAGCACAGCCGGGGGGAGGACACCACGCCCCCCACCCTGCCCGACGCCGTCGCCTTCGCCGAGACGACCGAGGAGGTGAGCCGCCTGCTCGCGCTGTGCCACCAGCACGGCGTGGCGGTGACGCCCTTCGGTGCCGGCACCTCCCTCGAAGGCCATGTGAACCCGGTGCGCCGCGGCGTCTCGCTCGACCTGTCGCGCATGACCGCGGTGCTCGAGGTGAACGAGGAGGACATGGACTGCCTGATCGAGCCCGGCGTGACGCGCCAGGCGCTGAACGCCTTCCTGCGCGACAAGGGCATGTTCTTCCCCGTCGATCCCGGCAGCCACTGCACCATCGGCGGCATGTGCGCCACGCGCGCCTCCGGCACCAACGCGGTGCGCTACGGCACGATCCGCGAGAACGTGCTGGGGCTCGAGGTGGTGCTGGCCGATGGCCGCGTGATCGAGACCGGCGGGCGCACGCGCAAGGCGTCGAACGGCTACGACCTGACGCGCCTGTTCATCGGCAGCGAGGGCACGCTCGGCGTCATCACCAAGGTCCGGCTGCGCCTGCACGGCATCCCGGAGGCGGTGAGCGCCGCCGTCTCCCAGTTCCCCACGCTGGAAGCGGCGGTCGAGACCGTCATCACCGTCATGCAGTCCGGCATCCCCGTCGCGCGGATCGAGCTGCTGGACGACGACCAGATGGAAGCCTGCATCCGCTATTCGAAGCTCACGGGCTTCGCGGCGGCGCCGACGCTGTTCCTGGAATTCCACGGCAGCCCCGCCGCGGTGCGCGAACAGGCGGCGGCGGTGGAGACGATCGCGCGCGACTTCGGTGCGGCCTCCTTCGCCTGGGCGACGGAAGCGGAGGAACGCAACCGCCTGTGGCAGGCCCGGCACGACGCCTATTGGGCCGCGGTCGCGCTCAAGCCGGGCCATCGCGGCATCACCACCGATGTCTGCGTCCCCATCTCCCGACTCGCGGAAGCCGTGGTCGGCGCCAAGGCGACGGCGAGGGACAGCGGCCTGACATCCTGCATCGTCGGCCATGTCGGGGACGGCAATTTCCACTGCCTGATCCTTTTCCCCGAGGGCGACCCGGAGGCGCTGGAGCGCGCCTGGGCGCTGGATCGCGCCATCGTCGCGCAGGGGCTCGCCCTGGGGGGCACCTGCTCGGGCGAGCACGGCATCGGCCTGGGCAAGCGCGAATTCCTCGAGCAGGAACACGGGGCGGAGGCGCTCGCGGTGATGCGCGGGCTGAAGACGAGCCTCGATCCGCGCGGCATCCTCAACCCGGGGAAGATGTTCCGGAACTGACGCCTTGGACCTGCTCGGCCTCTCGGTCCTGGCACTCGCGCTCGGCCATGTCTTCTCCAACGCCGTGCGCACCGTGCCGGCGCTGGCGGCGGACGTGCTGCAACGGGACCTCGGCGTCACGGCGGAGGGGCTGGCGGCGCTGACCGGCGCCTTCCCGGCGGCCTTCGCGCTGGCGATGCTGCCCGTGGGCGTCGCGCTCGACCGCTGGGGGGTGAAGCCGACGGCGCTCGCGCTGATGGCGATCGCCGGCGCCGGCGCGCTGCTCGGCGCCGTCGCGACAGGGCCATGGTCGATGCTGCTGGCGCAATGCGTGCTCGGCATCGGCTGCTCGGGGATGCTGATGTGCCCCGTCACCTATGCCGCCAAGCACCTGCCGCCGCAGAAGTTCGGGCTGTGGGGCGGGGTGATCCAGGCCTTCGGCAATACCGGCATGCTGCTGTCGGCCAGCCCGCTCGCGCTGCTGGTGGAAGCCGTGGGCTGGCGCGCGGGCTATCTCGCCTGCGCGCTGCTCGCCGCCGGCGCCGCGACCGCCGTCGCGCTGCTGGTGCGCGAAAGCCGGACGGGGATGCAGGCGCGGCGCAGCCTGGCCGAGGATGCGCGGGACGTCGTCGCCCTCGGCCTGTCGCGGGAGATCCGGGGGCCGGTCGTCATCGCCTTCGCCTCCTTCGCCGCGGTGCTCGGCGTGCGGGGGCTCTGGGGCGGGCCCTGGCTGATGGAGGTGCGCGACCTGTCGCGCATCGAGGCCGGCAACGTGCTGCTGCTCTGCACCTTCGCGCTGATCGCGGGCCCGGCGATCGCGGGGCTGCTGGAACGCCGCTTCCAGCACCGGCGGCGCGGGCTGCTCGTCGGCGGGCATCTCGGCGGCGCGGCGGCGATCGTGGCGATGGTGGCGGCCGGGGCTGCGGGGCTGCCGGTCGTGGCGGATGCGCTGCTGCTGGTCGCCTTCGGGCTGGTGATCTCCTTCCAGGTGATCTGCTTCGCGCTGGTGCGCGCGGCGGTGCCGCCGGAACGGGTGGGCCGCGCGCTGTCGGCGATGAACATCTCCTTCTTCGGTGGGGCGGCGGTGTTCCAGGCGGCATCGGGCTTCGCCGCCGCCTGGGCGGGGATCGGCGCGGCGCTGCTGGTCTTCGCCGCGGGGCTGGTGGCCTGCACGCTGCTGTTCCTGCGCCTGCCGGGACCGCGCTGAGGACAAGCGGGGCACCTGTCGGCGCCATCGCGCGGCGTCATCGCTTCTTCATCCGACCGTCATCGAAGCATCGCGGGCCCCGTGGCACGCGGCGGGTCACGCCTGCCGGAGGATGCCCCGATGATCGCACGCCGCACCGCCCTCGCCCTGCCCGCGCTCGGCCTGCTGCCGCGCCCCGCCGCCGCCCAGGCGGATTGGCGTGCGACGCTGCGCGAGGTCCGCTTCGGCATGATCTCGGTCGAGAACGAGCGCGACGCGATCGCCCGCCTGCAGGGCGTCCAGGCCTACATGGCGCGCGAGCTCGGCGTGCCCTTCCGCGTCTTCCGCGGGTCGGACTACGCGGCGGTGGTGGAGGCGATGCGCTCGGGCCATGCCGAGCTCGCCTATCTCGGCCCGGCCTCCTACGGGCTTGCCCGCCGCGTGATGGGCGACCGCGTCGCGCCGATCTTCCGCTACCTCGATAACGAGGGGATGGAGGGCTACCACTCCGTCATGGTCGTGAAGGCCGACAGCCCCTTCCGGCGGCTGGAGGACCTGCGCGGCCGCTCGCTCGGCTTCAGCGACCCGAACTCGACCTCCGGCTTCCAGGTGCCGGGCTGGTTCCTCCGCCGCCAGGGGATGGACCCGGCGACCTTCTTCGCCCGCACCGGCTTCGCCGGCAGCCACGAGCAGAACGTGATGGCGGTGATCAACGGCACCTTCGACGCCGCCGTCGTCGCGTACTCGAACGAGCGCCGCAACACCTTCCAGCGCATGGTCGAGAAGGGGATGATCCCGGAAGGCCAGGTGCGCGTCATCTGGACCTCGCCGCTCATCCCGAATTCGCCGATCGTGCTGCGGATGGACCTGCCGGAAGCCTTCCGCCGCGACGTGACGGCGGCGCTCGCCGCCCTGCCGGAGCGCGACGCGCCCGCCTTCCGCGACATGTCCTCCAACGCGCGCGGCCTCGTGCCCGCGAAGCACGAGGACTACCTCGACATCATGGCGATCCTCGAGGAGAACGCGGCGCGGCGGCGGGAACGGCGTTCCTGACCTTGGCCTCCGCCGCCGTCCTCGCCGCCGAGGGGCGGTTCCGCGCGGCGCGCGCGCGGCATCGCCTGTCGCTGGCGCTGGGCGGCGGCGCGCTTCTGGCGGCCACGCTGCTCGCCGCCTGGGTGGGGGAGGTCAGCCTCGGCCGCCTCGCCCGTGGCCTGCCGCTCGCCTGGGACTATGTCTCGCGCACCCTGCCGGCGCTGCGGTGGGAGAGCCTCGGCGCCGACCTCGCCTATTGGATGTGGGGGCTGCCGGACTGGCTGCCGCTGCTCGGCGACACGCTGCTGATCGCCTATGCCGGCACGGTGCTGGGCGGGGCGGTGGCGCTGGCGCTGTCCTTCCCCGCCGCGGCGACGCTCGCGCCGCCCGCGGTGGTGGCCGTGGTGCGGCGGTCGCTGGAACTGGCGCGCACCGTGCCGACGCTCGTGCTCGCGCTGATGTTCGTCTACGCCTTCGGCCTCGGCCCCTTCGCGGGCGTGCTGGCGATCGCGGTGCATTCCGCCGGCGCGCTCGGCAAGCTGTTCGCCGAGGAACATGAGAACGCCGCCCTCGGCCCGGTCGAGGCGGTGCGCGCCACGGGCGGCGGCTGGGCCGCGCAGATGCGCTTCGGCGTGCTGCCGCAATCCCTGCCCGGCATGCTGAGCACCGGCCTGCTGCGCTTCGAGATCAACGTGCGGGAGGCGAGCGTGCTCGGCATCGTCGGCGCCGGCGGGATCGGGGAGGAGCTGTACCTCGCCGTGCGGCAATTCGAGTACCAGGACATCTCGGCGATCCTGGTGCTCATCCTCGCCACCGTCGCGGCGATCGACCTGCTCTGCGGCAGGCTGCGCCGGCGGGTGATCGGCGCATGAGGCGCATCCCCGCGACGCCGCTGGTGCTCGCCGCCGGCGCGCTGCTGCTCGCCGCCGCGCTGTGGCGGGTGGACGCGACGCCCGCGCGCATCTGGGAAGGGCTGTCGCGCCTCGGCTGGCTGCTGGTGCTGATGTGGCCGCCGAGCCCGGGCGGCGCGCTGCCGGACCTGCTGCGGGGCCTCGCCGAGAGCATGGCCATGGCCTTTCTCGGCACGCTGCTCGCGGCACTCGCCGCGCTGCCGCTCGCGCTGCTCGGCGCGGGCAATGTGGTGGGCAGCGCGCTGCTGCGCTTCTCGGCGCGCCGGGTCTATGACGGGCTGCGCGGCATCGACACGCTGGTCTGGGCGCTGATCTTCGTCTCGGCGGTCGGCATGGGGCCCTTCGCCGGCATCCTCGCCCTCGCGGTGCCGGACACGGGGACATTGGCAAAACTGTTCAGCGAGGCGCTGGAAGGCGCCGACCGCCGCCAGGTGGAAGCGGTGCGCGCCGCCGGCGCGGGGCGCAGCCTGGCGGTGCGGCTCGGCCTGCTGCCGCAGGTCGCACCCGTCATGCTCTCCCAGGTGCTCTACACGCTCGAATCCAACGCGCGGTCCTCGACCATCCTCGGCGTGGTGGGGGCGGGCGGGATCGGGCTCGCGCTGTCCGACCGCATCCGCATCAACAACTGGGACGAGGCCGCCTTCATCGTGCTGATGATCCTGCTGATGGTCGCCGCCATCGACCGGCTGAGCCGGATGGCGCGGCTGCGGCTGATCCGCCCCTGAGGCTTCGCGCGGCCGGGGTTCCGCGCTAGCGTTTTGGGCCATGATCCGCAGCATCCTCGTCGCCCTCGACGACACGCCCGGCGCCGTCGCGGCGCGCGACCACTCCATCGCGCTGGCGCGCCGCACCGGCGCGGCGCTGGCGGCCGCGACCGTGCTCGACTGGCCGCATGCGATGGATGCGCATGAGGCGGTCCCGCCCGGCGGCGGCGCCTTCAAGGAACGCCGCGACGCGGCACGCGCCCGGCGGCTGGAGGAAGAGGCCGAGGCCGCCTTCGCCGCCTGCGCGGCGGCCGCGGGGGATCTCGGCTTCGAACGCCTGCGCCTGACCGAGGCGCCGGAACCCGCGCTGCTCGCCGCCGGCGCGGCGCATGACCTGGTGGTGATCGGCCGCGACTCGACGCTCGGTCTCGAGGAGACGGAGCACGGGCTCGCGCCGGTGATCGAGGCGCTGCTGCATGACGGCGCGCGGCCGCTGCTCGTCGTCCCGCCCGGCGCGCCGCCGGCCGAAGGCGGCGTACTGGTGGGCTATGACGGGTCGATCCCCGCGATGCGCGCGCTGCAGCTCTTCGCGCTGCTGGGGCTGGCGGAAGGCTCGCCGACGAAGGTGCTGTCGCTGGACGAGGATGCGGCGGCCGCGGCGCGGCTGGCCGGCGAGGGCGCGGCCTTCCTCCGCCGCCACGGCATCGCGGCCGAGGCGCTGCCCGTCACCGGCACGCATCCGGTCGATGCGCTGCTGACCGAGGCGGCGGCGATGCCCGCGCGGCTGCTGGTGATGGGCGCCTATGAACATTCGGGGCTGCGCACGCTGTTCACCGGATCGGCGACGCAGAAGCTGCTGCGCGCGGCACCCTGCGCGGTTTTCGTCGCGCATTAGCGACGCGCCATCTCCTTGCGCCGACATGCGATGCGCGCGGCGATTTCTTGCCGTGCCGCGCGCGATGCGCGCCATGATCTTGCGGGACGCCGTGCATGCAATCGCGCACGCTGCTGCATCGTAACATGAGGACACTTGCATCGGCCGACGATCTCGTCCCATGACGGGATGTTCCTGCACGAGGTGATCGATCGATGCGGCTTGCGGCCGGCCTGTTGACGTTGCTTCTCGCGACCGCGGCGCCGGCATGGGCGCAGTTCGGGCCGCAGGGCCCGCCCGCCGTGGGCGTGATGCCGGCCGAGCGTCGTCCCGTCACCGAGACGACGGAGTTCGTCGGCCGCGTCGAGGCGACGGACCGCGTCAACATCCGCGCGCGCGTCACCGGCTTCCTGCAGGAAAGGCTCTACCGCGAAGGCGGCGACGTCGCGGCCGGGGACGTGCTGTACCGCATCGAGCGCGCGCCCTTCGAGGCGCAGCTGGAACAGGCCGAGGCGAGCCTCGCCGGCGCGACCGCGACGGTGGAGAACGCGCGCGTCGCGCTCGCCCGCGCGCGGGAACTGCGGCAGACAGGCACGGGCACGCAGGTCGCGCTCGACAACGCGCAGGCGCTGGAACGCACCGCCGCGGCCAATGTGCTCGCGGCGCAGGCGGCGGTGCGGGTGGCGCAGATCAACTTGGGCTACACCGAGATCACCGCGCCCATCGCCGGGCAGATCGGGCGATCCAACCTCGCGCCGGGCAACGTGGTGGGGCCGGATGCCGGCACGCTCGCGATCATCGTCAGCCAGGACCCGATGCGCGTCGCCTTCGCGGTCAGCCAGCGCACCGCGCTCGAACTGCGCAACCGGTTCGAAGGGCGCGGCGGCCCGGCCGCGGTGCTGGTGCGCATCCGCACCGCCGATGGCCGCGCCTATCCCGAGCCCGGGCGCATCGACTTCGTCGACAACCAGATCGACCGCAACACCGACACGATCCTGGTCCGCGCGCTGATCCCGAACCCGGTGCGCCGCGGCAACGGCGGCACTACGCCCGTCACGCCGCGGGAACTCATCGACGGGCAGTTCGTCTCGGTCAGCGTGGAGGGGGCGGAGCCGGTCATGGCCATCACCCTGCCGCGCGCGGCCGTGCTGCAGGACCAGCAGGGATCCTTCGTCTTCGTGGTGGGCGAGGGCAACCGCGCCGAACGGCGCAATGTCCGCCTCGGCCGGTCCACCGGCGCCGCGACGGCGGTGATCGAGGACGGCCTGGCTGGCGGCGAGACGGTGGTGGTCGAGGGGCTGCAGCGCGTGCGCCCCGGCCAGCCGGTGAACCCCGCGCCGGCGACGCCGCGCGCCGCACCCGGAAGGGGCTGACCGCGCGTGTTCTCCGCCGTCTTCGTCGACCGCCCGCGGCTCGCGATGGTCGTCGCCATCGTGACCGCGCTTGCCGGGCTGATGGCGATGATCCGCCTGCCCGTCTCCCAGCTGCCGGACATCGTCCCGCCGCAGGTCTCCGTCACCACGCGCTTCCCCGGCGCCTCGGCCGCCGTGGTGGAACAGACGGTCGCGCAGGTGATCGAGGCCTCGGTCAACGGCGTCGACCGCATGATCTACATGCGGTCCAACAGCGCCAATGACGGCTCCTACAGCCTCAACATCTCCTTCGCCCTCGGCACCAACCCGGACATCGCGACGGTCAACGTCAACAACCGGGTGCAGGCGGCGCTCGCGCGGCTGCCGCAGGAAGTGCAGCGGCAGGGCGTGACGGTCCGCAAGCAATCCTCGGCCATCCTGCAATTCGTCTTCCTCTATTCGGAAAGCGGGGAGCATTCGCCGCTCTTTCTTTCAAACTACGTCACCATCAACATCCTCGACCGCCTCGCGCGCGTGCAGGGCGTGGGGCAGGTGACGCTGTTCGGCGGCATGGACTATTCCATGCGCATCTGGTTCGAGGTCGATCGCCTGATCAGCCTGAACCTGACGCCATCCGACGTGGTCGCGGCGATCCAGGCGCAGAACGTCCAGGCGCCGGTGGGCCGCATCGGCGCCCGGCCGATCCCCGAGGAGCAGCAGTTCCAGATCAACCTGGAGACGCGCGGGCGCCTGACCTCGCCCGAGGAATTCGGCGACATCCTGATCCGCGCCAACCCCGACGGGTCGAGCCTGCGGGTGCGCGACGTCGCGCGCGTCGAGCTCGGCGCCGCCAGCATGGACACGGAAAGCCGCTTCAACGGACGGCCAGCCGTGACCTTCGGCGTCTACCTGGCACCCGGCGCCAACGCCGTCTCGGCCGCCGCGGCGGTGCGCGAGACGCTGGCGGAAATGCGCACGCGCTACCCTTCGGGCGTGAACCACCAGGTCTTCTTCGACACCTCGGACTTCGTGACGGACACGATCCGGGAGGTGATCAAGACCCTGCTGGAAGCCTTCCTGCTGGTCGTGGTGGTGGTGTTCCTGTTCCTGGGGAACCTGCGCGCCACCGTCATCCCGACCATCGCCGTGCCGGTCAGCCTGATCGGCACCTTCATCATCCTGCTCGCGCTCGGCTATTCGGCGAACACGATATCCCTGCTCGCCATGGTGCTCGCCATCGGCATCGTCGTCGACGACGCCATCGTCGTGGTCGAGAATGTCGAGCGGGTGATGGCGGAGGAGCCGGACCTCACCCCCGCCGAGGCGACCAAGAAGGCGATGGCGCAGATCACCGCGCCGATCATCGCCATCACCCTCGTGCTGCTGTCGGTCTTCGTGCCCATCGGCTTCATCCCCGGCCTGTCGGGCGAATTGTTCCGCCAGTTCGCGGTGACGATCAGCGCGGCGATGGTGATCAGCGCGATCAACGCGCTGACGCTGTCGCCCGCGCTCTGCGCGATGTTCCTGCGCGCCCATCACGGGGAACGCGGCGGGCTGATGGGGCGCTGGCTGCGCGGCATCGACTGGACGCGGGACCGCTACGCCGGGACGGTCTCGCGGCTGGTGCGCGTCTCATCACTCTCGATCCTGCTGACCGCGGGCTTCGCGGCCGGCATCTGGCAGCTCTCGCTGCGCACGCCATCCGGCTTCCTGCCGCAGGAGGACCAGGGCGCCTTCTTCGTGCAGGTGCAGCTGCCGCAGGGTGCCTCCGTCGCGCGCACGCGCGAAGCGGTGGTGCAGGTGGAGGAAATCCTGCGCCAGATCCCCTCCGTGCAGGGCACGCTCGCCATCGTCGGCTTCTCGCTGATCGACGGCGGCGCGCAGTCCAATTCCGCCTTCCTCGTCGGGCGGCTGAAGCCCTTCGCGGAACGCACCACGGCCGAGATGTCGGTCCAGGCCGCGATCGGGCGCGTCTTCGGCGCGGGCCAGGCGGTGCGTACGGCGAATGTCTTCGCCTTCAACCTGCCGCCGATCATCGGCCTGGGGACCGGCGGCGGCTTCGAATACATCCTGCAGGACTATGAGGGCCGGCCGCCGGCGGAACTCGGCGCGACCATGCTCGGCCTGATCGTGCAGGCGAACCAGGACCCGCGGCTCGCCGCCGTCTTCTCCACCTTCAACGCGACCAACCCGACGCTGTTCCTCGATGTGGACCGCGACAAGGCGCAGGCGCTGGGCCTGCGCATCTCGGACGTGTTCCAGGCGCTGCAGGCCACGCTCGGCGGCTTCTACGTCAACGACTTCAACCTGTTCGGGCGTACCTGGCAGGTGAACCTGCAGGCGGAAGCAGCCGACCGCGACGACATCGAGGACATCTGGCGCATCCATGTCCGCAACTCGCGCGGAGAGATGGTGCCGCTTCGCGCCATCGCGGAAACCCGCCCGCGCGTCGGGCCGCAGACCATCTTCCGCTACAACAACTACCGCGCCATCTCGATCCAGGGCGCGCCGCGGCCGGGCGTGTCCTCCGGCGACGGGCTCGCGGCGATGGAGGACCTCTCCCGCCGCATCCTGCCCACCGGCTACGGCTACGAATGGACCGGCACCGCCTTCCAGGAAAAGCAGGCGGCGGGGCAGACGGTCTACATCCTCGCCCTCGCGGTCGCCTTCGCCTACCTGTTCCTGGTCGCGCTGTACGAATCCTGGGTGATCCCGATCCCGGTGCTGCTGTCGGTCGCCGTCGGCGTGCTGGGCGCCTTCCTCGCGCTGCTGGTGGCGAAGATGCCGCTCGACATCTATGCCCAGATCGGGCTGGTCGTGCTGATCGCGCTCGCGGCCAAGAACGGCATCCTGATCGTGGAATTCGCCAAGGAGAAGCGGGAGGAAGGCCTGTCCATCCGCGACGCAGCCATCATGGGCGCGCGGCTGCGCTTCCGGGCGGTGATGATGACCTCGATCGCCTTCGTGCTCGGCCTGGTGCCGCTGGTCTTCGCGGAAGGCGCGGCGATGATGTCCCGCCGGGCGGTCGGCACGGCGGTGTTCGGGGGCATGCTGGCGGCCGCGCTCATCGGCATCTTCGTGATCCCGATGCTCTACGTCGTGTTCCAGTCCATCCGGGAGAAGTCCAAGGCCGTCTTCGGCCGCACCCCCTGACCCCCCTTCCCTTCCCCGCCCCGCATCGCAGATGATGCGGGCGAGATATCGTTCGGGGAGCGTCAGCATGGCGAAGTTCGGCCTCAGCCAGTCCATCCGTCGGGTGGAGGATCCGCGCCTGCTCAAGGGCGACGGCCGCTACACGGCCGACATCGCGGTCGCGGGCCAGGCCCAGGGCGCGGTGCTGCGCAGCCCGCACGCCCATGCGCGCATCGCCTCCATCTCCACCGCGGCCGCCGCCGCCATGCCGGGCGTGCTCGGCGTCTACACCGCGGCCGACCTGAAGGCGGACGGGCTCGGGCCGCTGCCCTGCCTCATTCCGCTGAAGTCGGTGGACGGCACGCCGGTGTCCGACACGCCGCGCCTCGCCCTGGCCGAGGACGTGGTCCGCCATGTCGGCGACCCGGTCGCCTTCGTGGTGGCCGAGACCGCCGCCGCCGCCCGCGACGCGGCCGAGGCGATCGAGGTCGAGTACGAGATCCTGCCCTCGGCCACCGACCTCGCCACCGCCTGGCAGCCCGGCCAGCCGCAGATCTGGGCGAGCGCGCCGGACAACACCTGCTTCGACTGGCACGCCGGCGACAAGGCTAAGGCGGAGGAGTTGTTCGCCAAGGCCGCCCACGTCACGCGCCTGACGGTGGTGAACAACCGCGTCGTCGTCGCCAGCATGGAAGCGCGCGCCGCGGTTGCCGACTACGACACGGCGAAGAAGCACTGGACGCTGTCCACCAACACCCAGGGTTCCTGGCTGGTGCGCAACCTTCTTGCCGACAACGTGTTCAAGGTGCCGAAGGAGAGCTTCCGCGTCGTCACGCCGGATGTCGGCGGCGGCTTCGGCATGAAGCTGTTCCTCTATGCCGAGCACGTGCTGGTCTGCTTCGCCGCCCGCCGGCTCGGCCGCGCGGTGAAGTGGACGTCCGAGCGCACGGAAGCCTTCCAGTCCGACACGCATGGGCGGGACAACATCACCGTCGGCGAGCTGGCGCTCGACAAGGACGGCACCTTCCTCGCGCTGCGCACCAAGAACTGGGCGAACATGGGCGCCTACCTGAACACCTTCGCGCCCTTCATCCCGACCGGGGCGGGGACGAAGGTGCTGGCCTCCGTCTACGGCTTCCAGGCGATCCACGCGCAGGTGATCGGCGTGATGACGAACACCGTGCCGGTGGACGCCTATCGCGGCGCCGGCCGGCCCGAGAGCAACTACCTGGTCGAGCGCCTGATCGACACCGCGGCGCGCGACATGGGCATGGACCGCATCGAGATCCGCCGCCGCAACATGGTCCCGGCTTCGGCCATGCCCTACGTCTCGGCCATGGGCCAGCGCTACGATTCCGGCGAATTCGCCAAGCTGATGGACACCGCGCTGGGCAAGATCGACTGGGCGGGGTTCGAGGCGCGGCGCGCCGACGCGGCGAAGCGCGGCAAGAAGCGCGGCATCGGCCTCGCCTACTACCTGGAAGCCACCGGCGGCGGGCCGACCGAGAATGCCGCCGTGCGCTTCGCCGATGACGGCTATGTCGATGTCTATGTCGGCACGCAGTCCACCGGCCAGGGCCACGAGACCGCCTATGCCATGCTGACGAGCCACGAGCTGGGCATTCCCGTGGAGCGCATCCGCGTGAAGCAGGGCGATTCCGACACGCTGCCCGATGGCGGCGGCACGGGCGGGGCGCGCAGCCTCTATTCCGAAGGCCAGGCGATCCTCGTCACCACCGCCTCGGTGGTCGAGAAGGGCAAGAAGGCGGCCTCCGAGCACCTGGAAGCCTCGGTCGCGGACATCGAGTTCACGCCGGGCGAAGGTCGCTTCGCGGTGGTCGGCACGGACCGCGGCGTCGGCATCATCGAACTCGCCGCCATCCAGCGGAAGAAGGCCGCGGCGGGGCAGGAGGTGACGCTGCTCGACGCGCAGGAAACCGCCGACATCAAGTCCCACACCTTCCCCAATGGCTGCCACGTGGCCGAGGTGGAGGTGGACCCGGAGACGGGCATCGTCGCCATCCCGCGCTACATCGTGGTGGACGATGTCGGCCATGCGCTGAACCCGCTGATCGTGCGCGGCCAGGTGCATGGCGGCGTGACGCAGGGCATCGGCCAGGCGCTGATGGAGCGCACCGTGTTCGACCCGGAGAGCGGGCAGATGCTCTCCGCGTCCTTCATGGACTACGCGCTGCCGCGCGCGGACGACCTGCCGGACATCGACGTGGATCTGATCGAGGTGCCCTGCGAGACCAATCCGCTCGGCGTGAAGGGCGCGGGCGAGGCCGGCGCGGTGGGCTCCCCGCCGGCGGTGATCAACGCGCTGGTGGATGCGCTGGGCGGCAAGGTGGTCGACATGCCGGCGACGCCCGAAGTGGTGTGGAAGGCGCTTTCGGCGGCTTGAAGCGTGCGGGGGAGGAGAACCTCCCCCGCTCCCCCTCCCTTCTTTGTCTGTTGGGCGCTGACGACGGACGTCAGCACAAAGGGGGGAGAAGTTCCGTTCTCCCCCTTCCTGTTTTCACCCGTGCGTCGGCCTTCCCCGTTCCCCGCACGCCCAGCCGTGCGAATGCACCAGCCCGTCGTCATGATCCTCCCGCGGCGCCGGGATGACCCGCGGCTGCGGGCGGCGCGTCGGCTCGGTGGCCCAGCGGTGGCCGTGCACCAGGCCGTCATCGTGGTGGCGTTCGTTGCTCATGGATCGTCTCCCCTTGTTCAATGAGACGGCGCGAACTGCGCCGCCTCGGTGGAATGGGCCATCGCGGTGGTGCTCGCCCGGCCGCCGGATGCGGCCATGGCCACCGCGTCGAAATAGGACACGCCGACTTCGCGCTGGTGGCGCACGGCGGTGAAGCCTTCGCTTTCCGCGGCGAACTCGGCCTGCTGCAATTCGCTGTAGGCGCCCATGCCGCGTTCGGCGTAGCCGCGCGCGAGGTTGAACATGGACAGGTTCAGGCTGTGGAAGCCGGCCAGCGTGACGAACTGGAAGCGGTAGCCCATGGCGCCGATCTCGCGCTGGAAGCGCGCCGCGGCCTCCACACCCATCTTCCGCTGCCAGTTGAAGGACGGGCTGCAGTTGTAGGCGAGCATCTTGCCCGGGAATTCGCGGTGGATCGCCTCGGCGAAGTCGCGCGCATCCTGCAGGTCGGGGTCCGACGTCTCCCACCACAGCAGGTCGGCATAGGGCGCGTAGGCGAGCGACCGCGCGATCGCGTAGTCCTTCCCGACGCCCGGCTTGATGCGGAAGAAGCCCTCCGCCGTGCGCTCGCCGGAGATGAAGGGCCGGTCGCGCTCGTCCACGTCCGCCGTCAGCAGCTGCGCGCTTTCGGCATCGGTGCGGCAGAGCAGCACGGTCGGCACGCCCTCCACGTCGGCGGCGAGGCGCGCGGCGTTCAGCGTGCGGATGTGCTGGCTGATCGGCACCAGCACCTTGCCACCGAGGTGGCCGCACTTCTTCTCGGACGCCAGCTGGTCCTCGAAATGCACGCCGGCCGCGCCGGCCTCGATCATGGCGCGCATGAGCTCGTAGGCGTTGAGCGCGCCGCCGAAGCCGGCCTCGGCGTCGGCCACGATCGGCGCCATGTAGTGGGTGCGGTCATCCGCCTTGCCGTCGAGGCGTTCCATCGTCGCGATCTGGTCCGCGCGGCGCAGCGAGGCGTTGATGCGGCTGACGACCTTGGGCACGGAATCGACCGGATACAGCGACTGGTCGGGATACATCTGCCCCGCGCTGTTGGCGTCCGCGGCCACCTGCCAGCCGGAAAGGTAGATGGCCTTCAGCCCGGCCTTGACCTGCTGCAGCGCCTGCATGCCGGTCAGCGCGCCCAGCGTGTTCACGAAGGGCTCGGTCCTGAGCAGGTGCCAAAGCCGCCGCGCGCCGTTCTCGGCCAAGGTGTGGCGGATGCCGAAGGACCCGGCGAGGCGCGCGACATCGGCCGGCGTGTAGTCGCGGCGGATGCCGGCGAAGCGCTCGGGATCCTGGGGCGGGATGCCGCCGCCGGACCCGTCCGGGGCGAAGCAGGGAGAGGTGTTGGGGCGCATGGGGCTGGTGAACTCCAGGCCGGACCGTCCGGCGCCCGTGAATAATTCACATTGCGCGGTCCCAAATCACCAGCGATCCTGCGTCCGACGCCGCAACACGGTGCAGTTTCGCACGCGCGGCGGGGCTGTTTTGTGAAGGCTGTAAAGCATGGCACGCCCCCTGATCGGCCGAACCATCCGTCGCCTGCGCGCCGAGCGCGGCATGACGCAGCAGGCGCTCGCCGCGCGGCTGGGCATCTCCGCCTCCTACCTCAACCTGATCGAGCACGATCAGCGCGCGGTCACGGCGAGCCTGCTGATCAAGCTGACGGAAACGCTCGGCGTCGAGCTCGCGGTGCTGTCGGGCAGCGCGGAACGGCAGCTCGAGTCCGGGCTGCGGGAAGTGCTGTCCGACCCGATGCTCGGGCTCGAGGAAATCCCGGAGCAGGAGGTCGCGACGCTGGCCGCATCGGCGCCCAACGCCGCGCGCGCCATGCTCGCGCTGTATCGCGCCTGGCGCGTGGCGCGGGAGGATTCCTCCGGCCTCGCCTTGCCCACCGGCCGGCGCATCCTGCTGCCGACGGAGGAGACGCGCGACTTCTTCCACGACCGCGCGAACCACTTCGCCACGCTCGAAGCCGCGGCCGAGGCGATCGGGCGGGAACTCGGCGCGCGCCCGGCCGAGATGAACCACGCCATCGCCGAAAGGCTGCGCCGCGAACACGGGCTGACGGTCACGGTCGGCCCGCTGGAAGGGGCGATGCGCCGGCACGACGCGGCGGCGCGCACGCTGCATCTTTCCGAATCGCTGCCGCGCGAATCCCGCGGCTTCCAGATGGCCTTCACGCTGATGCTGCTGGAAGCGCGGGACGCGCTGGACGCCGCGATGGCCGGCGCGGAACCATCGACGCCGGAAGCGGCGCAGATGATGCGCATCGGCCTGCTGAACTACGCCGCCGGCGCGCTGCTGATGCCCTATGCGCCCTACCTTTCCGCGGCGCGCGAATTGCGCCACGACATCGAGGCGCTGGCCTCGCGCTTCGGCGTGTCCTTCGAACAGGCGGCGCAGCGCCTGTCCACCCTGCAGCGGGAAGGCGCGCGCGGCGTGCCCTTCTTCTTTCTGCGCGTCGATCCGGCGGGCAATGTCGGCAAGCGCTTTTCCGCCGCCGGCTTCCCCTTCGCGCGCTTCGGCGGATCCTGCCCGCGCTGGGTGGTGCATGAGGCCTTCGCGACACCCGGCCGCATCCGCGTGCAGGTGGCGCGCCTGCCGGATGGCGCGACCTTCCTGACCGTCGCGCGCACCGTGCAGGGGCCTGCGGCGCATTGGGGCGAGCCGCCGCCGGTGCATGTCGTGGCGATGGGCTGCGACATCTCCCGCGCGCCGGACCTGGTCTATGCGGATGGGCTGGACCTGGAGACCGCCTGGGTCGGCATCGGGCTGTCCTGCCGGCTGTGCGACCGCGCCGATTGCCGGTCCCGCGCCTTTCCGCCGCTCGAGCACCGGCTGGTGCTCGACCCCTCCGTGGAGGGCGCCGCGCCCTATCGCTTCGAGACGGGCGGCGTCAGCCGAGCGGCCAGTCCGGCGCCGGCAGCGCCCACGCCGGCGGCTCGCGCGCGACGGCCTCGCTGAGCCATTCGGCGAGCAGCGCGGCGCCATCCGGCGCCGGCGCGCCGCGCAGCGCATCGAGGAAGGCCGCTTCCTCCGCGGCGAGGGCGGAGTCGAGGCCGAGCAGCGCGGCGAAGTCGGCGCGCGCGGCCGCGTCGGGGCCGGGCGGATCTGCGGCGAAGGCGGCACGGATGGCGTCGAGCGCGGCGAGGGACGGGAAGGCGTCCTCGGCGGGCGGTTCGACCTCCGTCTCCCACGGCATGCCGCCTTGCGTCGCGGAATCGGATGCGGGCGCATCGACGACCAACCGCGGCGCGTCATCGCGGCCCGGACTCGCGCCGTCGGCGATGGCGGCCGAGACCCCGCCCGTGCCGGAGGGTCGTGCCTGCGGGGCCACATCCACCGCCATGGGCGGCTCCACGCGGGGCGCGACGACACCACTCGCGGCCACATCCGTCGCCGGCGGTTCGGCGACCGCGTGCCCGGTGGCCGTCTCCGCAATCCAGAGGGGCGCATCCCCGCCCGCGACGAGAATCTCGGCAGGCAGGGGGAGCGGCGGCTCCTCCATCGCCCAGGGGGTGGGGCTGGTCGGCATGGCGGCACTCGACGGACGCGGGAGGGGTGCGGCGTCCTGCCGCTGCTGGGGCCTTAACCTTGCGGAAACCTATGGCCGACGCGGCGCCAGAGGTGAAGAAAACTGTGCGCGAGATTAACGAATCTCACGACCCTTCCCGCCGCCCCTGGCGCAATCGCGCCGGCAATGGCACCACGGCATCCAAGCAGGACGAGGAAGACCCATGTCCCGGAGCCTTCGCGTCGCGGTCCAGATGGACCCGATCGAATCCATCAACATCGACGGCGATTCCACCTTCGCGCTCATGCTCGAAGCCCAGGCGCGCGGCCATCGCCTCTGGCACTACCATGTGCGCGACCTGGCACTCCGCGGCGGGCGCGTCACCGCCTGGGCGAAGCCGATCGAGGTGCGCCGCGAGCACGGCCGCCACTTCACCCTGGGCGCGGAGGAGGAACTCGACCTCGGCGAAGGCGCGGACGTGGTGCTGATGCGCCAGGACCCGCCCTTCGACATGGCCTACATCACGGCCACCCACATCCTCGAGCACATCCACCCGCGCACGCTCGTGGTGAACGACCCCGCGCAGGTGCGCAACGCGCCCGAGAAGCTGTTCGTCACGCATTTCCCCGAGCTGATGCCCGTCACCATGGTCACCGCCGACCGGCGGCGCATCGCGCAGTTCCGCAGCGAGCACGGCGACATCATCATCAAGCCGCTGTTCGGCAATGGCGGCGCGGGCGTCTTCCACCTGCGCCCGGACGACCCGAACATGAACTCGCTGGTGGAGATGTTCACCGAACGCTCCCGCGAGCCGCTGATGATCCAGAAATACGTCCCCGCGGTGCGGGAGGGCGACAAGCGCATCATCCTCGTCGACGGCGTCGCGATGGGCGCCATCAACCGCGTGCCCGCGGCGGGCGAGGCACGGTCGAACATGCATGTCGGCGGGCGCCCCGAACCCACGACGCTGACGGACCGCGAGCGCGAGATCTGCGCGGCGATCGGGCCGGAACTCAAGAAGCGCGGCATGATCTTCGTCGGCATCGACGTGATCGGCGGTTACCTGACCGAGATCAACGTCACCTCGCCGACGGGGCTGCAGGAGATCGCGCGCTTCGATGGGGTGCACCTGGAACGCGCGATATGGGATGCGATCGAGGGGAAGGTCGGGGGGAGGTGAACTCCCCCCGAGCCCCCCTCCTTTTTTGCCTTTTGGGCACTGACGGCGGGGGATTCGGGGGAGGTGCCCTGCCCCGTCTTTCCGTGCGCGGAGGAACGCCATGCTGAAGCTCTGGGGCCGGGTGAACTCGGTCAACGTCAAGAAGGTGCTCTGGATGCTCGAGGAGGTCGGCGCGCCCTATGAGCGCGCCGAGGCCGGCATGGAGCATGGCGTGGTCGACACGCCGGATTATCGCGCGATGAACCCGAACGGGCGCGTGCCGACCATCGAGGATGGCGGCTTCGTGCTGTGGGAATCGAACTCCATCCTGCGCTACCTCGCGATGAAGCATGGCAGCGCGCTGTACCCGGCCGATCCGGCGGCGCGGGCTTCGGCCGACCGCTGGATGGACTGGCAGTTCTCCACGCTCGGCCCCGCGGAGCGGAACCTGTTCTGGGGCCTGGTGCGCACGCCGGCGGACAAGCGCGACATGGCGTCCGTGATGGCGGCGATGAAGGCCGCCGGCGCCTGCTGGACGATGCTGGATGCGCATATCGCCAAGCATGGCGGGCCGTATATCGACGGCGCGACGATGACGATCGCGGACATCGTGCTGGGCTGCTACGCGCGGCGCTGGTTCGGGGAGGAGGTGCGGGTGGAGGGCATGCCCGTGCTGCCCGCGCTCGCGGCCTGGTACGCGACGCTGGGCGAAAGGCCGGGGTTCCGGCGCTGGGTGGCGCCCAGGTTGACGTGACGCGCGGGGGCGCCGCCCCCTCGAACCGTGGCAAGAACACACCAGCGATGGGCGTAAAGGGCTCTCAGCCCTTCACATCCGTCACGCCGCAAGGCGTGCCAGACAAATGACAGCGATGGATGCGAAGAGCCTCAGCGCTTCACATCCGTCACGCCGCAAGGCGTGCCAGGCAAATGACAGCGATGGATGCGAAGAGCCTCAGCCCTTCACATCCGTCACGCCGCAAGGCGTGCCAGACAAATGACAGCGATGGATGCGAAGAGCCTCAGCGCTTCACATCCGTCACGCCGCAAGGCGTGCCAGACAAATGGCAGCGATGGATGCGAAGGGCCTCAGCCCTTCACATCCATCGCCTGCCGCAGCCCGTCGCTCAGCAGGTTGAAGCAAATGGACGTGACGAAGATGCACACGCCCGGCAGCACCGCGACCCAGGGCTGCACGTAGATCGCCGTGCGCAGCGTGTTCAGCATCAGCCCCCACTCGGGTTCGGGCGGCTTGGTGCCGAGGCCGAGGAAGGACAGCCCCGATGCGAGGATCATGCACACGCTGATCAGCGACGTCGCATAGACGAAGATCGGCCCCAGCACGTTGCCCAGCACATGCACCCGCACGATGGTGAAGGCCGAAGCGCCCGAAGCGCGCGCCGCATCGACGAAGTCGAGGTTGCGCACCCCGGTCGTCACGCTCTCCGCCACGCGGATGATGGGCGGGATGAACACCAGCGTCAGCGCCAGGATCGCGTTCACGATGCCCGCGCCCAGCGCGCCCGAGATCGCGACCGCCAGCAGCACGGAGGGGAAGGCGTAGAACACGTCCGTGACGCGCATGATCGCCATGTTCACCTTGCCGCCCGCGAAGCCCGCGAGCACGCCGAGGAAGGTGCCGATCACGAAGGCCAGCAGAACCGGCGTGATGCCCATGAACCAGGACAGCCGCCCGCCATGGATCAGCCGCGTCAGCATGTCGCGGCCGAGCTCGTCCGTGCCGAGGATGTAGTTCGGCGTGCCGATGGCGCGCAGCCGCCGGATCATCGACCCCTGGTAGGGATCGTGCGGCGCGACCAGCGGCGCGAAGACGATCACCAGCAGCATCGCCAGCAGCACGATCGCGCAGCCGATCGTCACCGGGTCGCGGCGCAGCCGCTTCCAGACGCCGGCCCAGTAGCCTTGGGACTTCGCGACGGCCTGCCGCGCCTGGACGGCGAGTTCCGCTTCCGCGGCGGTCGGGGTGGTGGCGGTGCTCATGGTCCGTCTCCCCTCGGGGGCGCTTGGTTCGTCACGCGGAACGCGCGCGCTTGATCCGGTTCGCGGGTCACGCGCGCTTGATCCTGGGATCGAGTGCCGTCTGCACCAGGTCCACCGCCAGGTTCAGAGCGACGAAGAACATCGCCAGCACCAGGATGGTGCCCTGCAGCACCGGCAGGTCGCGCTGGAAGATCGCGTTGTTCAGCAGCAGCCCGGTGCCCGGCCAGGAGAAGACGGTCTCCACCAGGATCGACCCGCCCATCAGGTAGCCCAGCTGCAGGCCCATCACGGCCAGCGCGTTCGGCGCGGCGTTCTTGACCACGTGCAGGAAGATCCCCGCCCGCGTCAGCCCCTTGCCGCGCAGCGCGGTGACGAATTCCTGGTTCATGATCTCGGCGATGATGCCGCGCACCGTGCGCGTGACGATGCCCATCGGGATCACCGCGAGCGTCACCGCGGGCAGCACCAGGTGCTGCATGTGCTCCCAGTTCCAGACCCAGTCGGCCGACCCGCCCGGGCCCGCGCCCATCGCCGGCAGCCAGTTCAGCTGCACCGAGAAGATCACCACCAGCACCATGCCGAGCCAGTAATGCGGCACGGAGACGCCGGCGACCGCGATCGTGACGGCCGCGCGGTCGATGATCGATCCGCGGAAGGTGCCCGCCAGCCCGCCCAGGATGCAGCCCAGGACGAAGCCGATCATCGAGGCGACGAGCGCGAGCATCAGCGTGTTGGAGATGGCCGAGGACAGGTCCGACCAGACGCTCCGCCCGGTCGCGAGCGAGCGCCCGAGGTCGCCCTGCACCACCTTCATCAGCCAGATGCCGAACTGCACCGGCAGCGGCTTGTCGAGCCCGTAGTCGCGCCGCACCTGCTCGACCACGTCGCCCGGCGCATCGGCCGGCACGATGGCGTTGATCGGGTCGCCCGGCGCGATCTGCACCAGCATGAAGCAGACGAACCCGACCGCCAGCGCGATCGGGATCGCGTAGAGGATGCGCCTGATCAGGTAGAAGAACATCCGCTCATCCCCTCAAGAAGCCCCGCCGCGGCACGGCCGCGGCGGGCGGAACCAAGCCCCCGGGATGGGACCCCACCCGGGGAATGCGTCATTGAACGTAGGGCAGCCGAAGGTCAACGAACCAGGATTGCGGCTGCACGTAGCCGCGGATGCGCGGGGACATCGCACGCGGCGACACGTCATGCGCGATCCAGATGAACAGCGCCTCGTCCACGCCGGCCGCGTGCAGGCGGGCGAGCGCCGCGTCGCGTTCCGCCGCGTCGAAGGTGTTGCGCGCGACGCGGATCATCTCGTCGAAGCGCGGGTCGTT
The DNA here is from genome assembly GCF_017813355.1 of Roseomonas nitratireducens. Classification (GTDB taxonomy): domain Bacteria; phylum Pseudomonadota; class Alphaproteobacteria; order Acetobacterales; family Acetobacteraceae; genus Neoroseomonas; species Neoroseomonas nitratireducens. The sequence continues at coordinate 252,882 of NZ_JAGIYZ010000001.1, read as the reverse complement.
GAAGTGGCCCCAGTTGTTCGACACCGGCGGCGCCATCTTCGAATCCCAGAAGCGCACCATGGCGAAGAAAGGGTCCATGGCGGCGAAGGAGACGTTGGTAGCATGCGCCCCGCGCGCCGAGGCGTGCTGGCAGCCATTGCGCCAGTTGGTGAACAGCGCGTTCCACTCGATCACGTCGAACTCGACGTTGACGCCGACTTCCTTCAGCTCCTGCTGCACGAACTCGTTCATCGGCAGCGGCTGCATCTGGCCCGACCCCGAGGCCGAGATCTGCACGCGCAGGTTCAGCGGCCGGTTCGGGCCGTAGCCGGCCTCGGCCAGCAGGCGGCGCGCCTCGGCCTTGTCGGTGCGGATGCGGAAGCTCGGATTGCCCCACCAGGGATGGCCTTCCGGCACCGTGCCGACGGGGACCGCCATCATGCCGCCGAGCAGCGTGCGCAGCCCCTCGCGGTCGATGGCGAGGTTGAGCGCCCGGCGCACGCGCACGTCGCGCAGCGGCGAGCCTTCGGCGAAGCAGGGCTGCCACGGCCAGACATGCGGCTGCGCGTTGGACGTGATGGCCATGCCGCGCGACCGCAGCTGCGGGATGGCGTCCGGCGCCGGCGCCTCGATCCAGTCCACCTGGTTCGACAGCAGCGCGGCGGTGCGCGCATTCGCCTCGGGGATCGGCAGCAGCACGATCCGTTCGGCCCGCGCCTTGGTGCCCCAGTAGTTGTCGTTGCGCGCCATCTCCAGCCGCTCACGCGGCACGAAGCGCGTCACGCGGAAGGGCCCGGTGCCGGACGGCTCCCGCGCGAAGGCGTTCCAGGCGGCCTCGGCCGTCGGGTTCGCATCCCGGAAGCGCTGCCACTGGGTGGGGGATGCCATGAACAGGTTGGTCAGGTTGATCGGCAGCAGGCTGTCCGGCTCGCTGGTGAAGAGCGCGACGGTGTGGTCGTCGATCTTCTCCGCGCGGCGCAGGGTCGGCATGCGCGTGGCGGTCACGCCGACCTGGCGGGGGTCGAAGTGCGGCGCCTCCCGGTCGAGCACCTTGCGCACGTTCCACACCACGGCGTCGGCGTTGAACTCGGACCCGTCGTGGAAGCGCACGCCGCGGCGCAGCGTGAAGATCCAGCGCGTGCGGTCGTTCGGATCGACGCGCCATTCGGTGGCGAGGCCGGGGATCACCACGGACGGCCGGTCGGCCGCCGAGAGGTCCCACATGGTCAGGCTGTCGAACAGCGGGATGCCGGTGAAGCGGTTGCCCTCGAAGCCCTGGTCGGGCTGGCCGTTGGTCAGCGGGATGTCGGCCGCGGTCATGCCGATGCGGATGGTGCCCTGCGCCATGGCAGGGGCGGCCGCCACCAGCGGCAGGGCCGCAAGGCAGGCGGTCAGCAGGAAACGTCGCAACTTCATTGTGCCATGTCCTCCAGTGGCGATTCCCCCCGGCGACGGGACCGGGCCTTCTTCGCCGCCACGCCCCGCCGGACGGCGCCCAGTCGCGTGCCGTCCGGGGCTGCGATGCAGCAAGGGCCGTGCCATCCGCCGCGTGGCGGGATGCTACACCGGACCCGGATCGTCTTGCCTAGGGGAATGGCAGAACGCCCGTTTTCGTGGCGGGCGGGGCCGGGCCGGCCTTGCCGCGCCGCCCCAGGCATGCTGATCCACCGCGCATGCGCCTGCTCCTGCTCAACGGCAACACGGATTCCGGCATCACCGCGCGGCTCGCCGCCCTGGCGGAGGAGGCGATCCCGCGCCTCGGCCTGCCGGCGGCGCAGGTGGTGCCCGCCACCGCGCCCTTCGGCGCGCGCTACATATCGACGCGCGCGGCGGTCGCCATCGCCTCCCACGCCGTGCTGGCGGGCCTGGCCGCGAATCTGGGTCCGGCGAACGAAGCGGGCTTCGATGCAGCGCTGATCGCCTGCTTCGGGGAACCTGGCATCGAGGCCGCGCGCGAAGTGTTCCCGCTGCCCATCGTGGGCATGGCGGAGGCGTCGATCGCCGCCGGCCTCGCGCGCGCGCCGCGGGTCGCGCTGCTGACCGGCGGCGCGCTCTGGGTGCCGATGCTGGAGGAATTCGCGCGGGTGCGCGGCTTCGGCCCGGACCGGGTGATGGTGCGCGGCGTGACGCCGACGGGCGACATGATCGCGCGCGACCCGGACGGCGCCGTGGCCCTGCTGGCCGAGGCCGCGCGCGCCGCTGCGGCCGATGGCGCCGGCGTGGTGGTGCTGGGCGGCGCGGGGCTTGCGGGCCTCGCCCCGCGTGTCGCGCCCCTGGCCGGCGTGCCGGTGCTGGACAGTTTCGACTGCGCCCTTTCCGCCGCGCTGGGCGGCCGCGCGCCGCGCGGTGCGCCCGCCGCGCAGGCCCCCATGCTCGGCATCGACCCGTCCCTGGCCCGGTGCTTCGCTTGAGTCCCGGTTTCCGAAGGCCCTTCGGCCTTTGGCGAGGGCGCGGGGGCGGCGCCCCCGCATGACCCTCCCCGTCGAGGAAGCCCTCCCGGCGCTCATCGCCGCCTTGCACGCCGGCTCCAACGCCGTGCTCGTGGCCCCCCCGGGCGCCGGCAAAACGACGCTCGTCCCGCTTGTGCTGAAGGACGAGCCCTGGGCGGCCGGCGGCCGTATCCTTGTGCTCGAACCCCGCCGCGTCGCCGCCCGCGCCGCCGCCCGCCGCATGGCGGAGATGGTGGGGGAAAGCGCGCCCGGCGGGACGATCGGCCTGGCCACGCGGCTCGACCGCGCCTTTTCCGACCGCACGCGGGTGGAGGTGGTGACCGAGGGCCTGCTGGTGCGCCGCCTGCAATCCGACCCCGGCCTGGATGGCGTCGCGGCGGTGCTGTTCGACGAGGCGCATGAGCGCAACATCGACACGGACCTCGCGCTCGCCCTTTGCCTCGACCTGCAGGCGAACCTGCGGCCGGAGCTGCGGCTGCTGGCGATGTCCGCGACGATCGACGGCGCGGCCTTCGCGAGGCTCATGGGTGCCGGGCCGATTCACGGCTCCGCGCCCTTCGGCGCTCCACCGATCGGACCGGATATGGGAACCGGGCCGATTCACGGCTCCGCGCCCTTCGGCGCTTCACCGATCGGACCGGATGCGAGTGCCGGGCCGATTCACGGCTCCGCGCCCTTCGGCGCTGCGCCGATCGGACCGGATGCCTCCGCGCCCGTCATCGAAAGCCTCGGCCGCGCATACCCGGTCGAGACGCGCCACCGCGCGCGCGACCTCGCCGACGCCCGCGACCTGCCGGAGGCGATGGCCGCGGCCGTGCGCGACGCGCTGCGCGAGCATCCCGGCGACGCGCTGTGCTTCCTGCCCGGCTGGGGGGAGATAAGGCGCACGCAGGAACGCCTCGCGGGCATCGACGCGCTGGTCGTGCCGCTGCACGGCGAATTGCCGCCGGCCGAACAGGACATCGCGCTGAACCCCGCGCCCGACGGGCGGCGCAAGGTGGTGCTCGCGACCTCCATCGCGGAGACGTCGCTGACCGTCCCCGGCGTGCGCATCGTCGTCGATGGCGGCTTCCGCCGCGCGCCGCGGCTCGATGCCGCGAGCGGCCTGTCGCGCCTGGTGACCGTGCGCATCAGCCGCGCCGCGGCGGACCAGCGCGCCGGCCGCGCGGGCCGCACCGCGCCGGGCGTCGCGATCCGCCTGTGGTCGGAAGCGCTGCATCGCGGCCTGCCGCTCGCCGACCGGCCGGAGATGCTCGAGAGCGAGCTGTCCTCCCTCGTGCTCGACTGCGCCGGCTGGGGCGCGGATCCGGCGGCGATGGCCTTTCTCGACCCGCCGCCGGCGGGCGCGGTCAAGGCGGCGCGCGCGCTGCTGGGCGACCTCGATGCGCTGGACGCGGCCGGGCGGATCACCGAGACCGGGCGGCGCATGGCGCGGCTCGGCACCCATCCGCGCCTCGCGCGCATGCTCGTCGCCGCGGTGGATGACGGGGAACGCGCGCTGGCCGCGGACCTCGCCGCGCTGCTCGAGGAACGGGACCCGATCCGCGAGCGGGAGGCGCCATCGGACGTGCAGCTGCGGCTCGACCTGCTGCACGGCGCCGATCGCGCGGATGCGGACCGCGCGACGCTGCACCGCATCCGCCGCGCCGCCGCGCTGCACCGCCGGCGGTTGCGCGTGCATGGCGACGTCTATCCGGAAGGCGATGCCGGCGCGCTGCTCGCGGCCGGGTTCCCGGACCGGATCGCGGCCAAGCGCGGCGCGATGGACGGCGCCTTCCGGCTTGCCTCCGGCCAGGGGGCGCGGCTGCCGGCGACCGACCCGCTGGCCCGCGCACCGCTGCTCGCCGTCGCCGACCTCGCCTTGCAGGGGACGGAAGCGCGCATCCGCATGGCGGCGCGGATCGACCGCGCCGTGCTGGAAGCCCGCTTCCCCGAACGGCTGCGGCGGGAGGAAGGGGCCGCCTTCGACGCCCGCACCAACGCCGTGGTGGCCCGCCGCCGCCTGATGTTCGGCCCGCTGGTGCTCGAGGAAGCGACGCTGCCCCATGCCGACCCGGAGGCGGTCGCGATCGCCCTCGCCGACGCCGCCGCCGAGCGGTCCCTGCGCGACCTGCGCTGGACCGATGCCGCGCGCCAGGCCCAGGCGCGCATCGGCTGGATGCGCCGGGCCGAGGGCGAAGCCTGGCCGGATGTCTCGGACGCGGCGCTGGCGGCGACCGCGCGGGACTGGCTCGCCCCGCCGCTGCATGGGCGCAGCAGGCTGGCGGACCTCGCCGCGCTCGATGTCGTGGACCTGCTGCTCGGCGCCCTGCCGTGGGAGAAGCGCCGCGCGCTCGACGCCGCGCTGCCGGCGCGCCTCGCGCTGCCGGCCGGGCGGTCCGCCGCGATCGACTACGCGCGGGACGTGCCGACGCTCGAGGCCCGCGCGCAGCATCTGTTCGGCCTCGCATCGCTGCCGCCGCTCGCCGGCGGGCGCGTGCCGCTGCAGGTCGCGCTGCTCTCGCCGGCCGGGCGGCCCATCGCCGTCACGGGGGACCTCGCCGGCTTCTGGAAGGGCAGCTGGGCGGAGGTGCGCAAGGAGATGCGCGGCCGGTATCCGAAACACCCCTGGCCCGAGGACCCGGCGGCCGCTTCCGGTTGAACCGGCGCGCGCCGCAGCGCAGATTGCTGGCGTGAACGCCGAAGCACGCAACGATTCCAGCCCCGCCCTGACCCGCCGCCTGGCGCTGCTGCTGCCCGCGGCGCTCGCCGCCTGCGCGCGGCCGGCCGCCGCCCAGCGCGGCCTGCCCGACTTCGCCGACCTCGCCGAGCGCGTGCTGCCGGCCGTCGTCAGCATCCAGGTGACGAGCCGTGAGACCGCGCCCGACTCGCGCGGCACGCCCTTCGAGCGCGGCCGGCGCGGCCAGCTCGTGCAGGGCGCGGGATCGGGCTTCATCATCGAGCCCTCCGGCGTCGTCGTCACCAACGGCCATGTCGTCGGCAACGCCACGCGCGTCACGGTCACGACGCAGGACGGCACGGACTACCCCGCGCGCGTGATGGGCGTGGACGAACTGACCGACATCGCCCTGCTGCGCATCACGCCGCGCGGGCCGCTCTCCGCCGTCTCGCTCGGCGTCTCGGCCAATATGCGCGTGGGGCAGTGGGTGATGGCGGCGGGCAACCCGTTCGGCCTCGGCGGCAGCATCACCAGCGGGATCATCTCCGCGCGCGGCCGCGACATCGGCCAGGGCCCCTTCGACGACTTCATCCAGACCGACGCGCCGATCAACCCGGGCAATTCCGGCGGGCCGCTGTTCAGCATGGCGGGCGAGGTGATCGGCATCAACACGGCGATCTACTCGCCGTCGGGCGCTTCCGCCGGCATCGGCTTCGCCGTGCCGTCGGATCTCGCCCGCCCGGTGATCGAGGCGCTGATCCGCGGCGGGCGCGTCGAGCGCGGCTGGCTCGGCGTCTCGGTCGCGGATGCGGACGAGCAGGGCCGCGGCCGGCGCGGCGCGCTGATCATGGGCGTGGAGCGCGGCAGCCCCGCCGCGCGCGCCGGGCTGCGGCAGGGGGACCTCGTCACCGCGCTGAACGGCGAAGCGGTCGCGACGTCCCGCGCGCTGGTGCGCGGCGTGGCCGGCCTGCCGCCGGGGGAGACGGTGCGCCTGACGCTCACGCGCGGCGGGCGCAGCCAGGAGGTCGCGGTGCAGATCGGCCGCCGGCCCAACGACAGCTAGGGACACCAGATGCGGATTCTCCTGGTCGAGGACGATGCCGAGGTGGCGCGATTCGTGCGCCGCGGCCTCCAGGAAGCGGGCCATACGGTCGAGCACGCGGCGAACGGCCGGGACGGGCTGTTCCTCGCCGCGTCGGAGCAGTTCGACATGCTGGTGCTCGACCGCATGCTGCCCGGCGGGGTGGACGGGGTGCGGCTGGTGGAAACCCTGCGCGCGCAGGGCAACCGCACGCCGGTGCTGTTCCTCTCGGCGCTCTCGGCGGTCGATGAACGCGTGAAGGGGCTGAAGGCGGGCGGCGACGACTACCTCGTCAAGCCCTTCGCCTTCGCCGAACTCGTCGCGCGCGTCGAGGCGCTGGCCCGCCGGCCGACGGTGGACGCGCCGGCGACGCGGCTGAAGATCGCCGATCTCGAGATGGACCTGCTGTCGCGCACCGTCACGCGCGGCGGCAAGCGGATCGAGATCCAGCCGCGGGAATTCCGGCTGCTGGAACACCTGATGCGGCATGCGGGCCAGGTGGTGACGCGCACCATGCTGCTCGAGAAGGTGTGGGACTACCATTTCGACCCGCAGACCAACGTGATCGACGTGCATGTCAGCCGGCTGCGCCAGAAGGTGGACAGGGGCTTCGACAAGCCGCTGATCCACACCGTGCGCAACGCCGGCTACATGATCCGCGCCGAGCCCTGAGCGCAGGGCAGCCGGGCGCGCCGTGACGCCCCAGTCCACCCCGCGCGACGAGTTGCCGAATCCCTGGGACCCGATGCTGCGCTTCCTGCGCAGCGCGGGCTTCCGCTTCGCGCTGCTGTTCGCGGTGGTGTTCTCCGCCGCCGCCGCCGGCTTCGCCTTCGTGCTGTGGTTCGCCACCGCGGGCTCGCTCGACCGGCAGACGGACGCCGCGCTGCGCACCGACGCGCTCGGCCTGATGGAACGCTGGCGCGAAGGCGGGCCGGGCGCGGTGGCGGACGCGATCGCCGAGCGCCTCGCGGCCGATGTCGAGAACCACGCGATCTACATGCTGCTCGACCCGCAGGGGCGGCGCGTGGCGGGCAATCTCGACCGCTGGCCGGCCTCGGTGGGCCAGGGCCCGGACGGGCCGTGGTCCTTCGCCTTCGTGGCGCGGGAAGGCACGAGCGTCGAGGCGCGGATCTACGCCATCAACCTCGACGACTACCGGCTGATCGCCGGGCGCGACATCGAGGAGAAGCAGCGCCTGCGCGACACGCTGGCCGAGGGCATCGCCTGGTCGGCGATCGCGGCGAGCCTCTTCGCCTTCCTCGGCGCCGCCGTGCTGCGCCGCGCGCTCGCCAACCGGCTGCGCCCGGCGACCCGCACGGCGGAAGCGATCGCGGCGGGCGACCTGTCCCGCCGCGTCCCGTCCTCCGGCCGGGCGGACGAGTTCGACCGGCTGGGGGAGAGCATGAACACCATGCTCGACCGCATCGACCGGCTGATGGAAGGCGTGCGCGGGGTTTCCGATTCCATCGCGCACGACCTGCGCACGCCGATCGCCCGCGCGCGCGCGAAGCTCGAGGAAGCGCTGGCGGACACGTCCGAGCCCGGCGCGCTGCGCGCGGCGATCGAGCAGGCGATCGCCGACCTCGACCACATCACGCGCGTCTTCGGCGCGCTTCTGCGCATCGCCGAGGCCGAGGCCGGCGCGCGGCGCGCGGCCTTCGCGACGCTCGACCTCGCGGCGGTGCTCGCCGACGTGGCGGAATTCTACGGCGCGGTGGCCGAGAGCCGCGGACAGGCGCTGGAGACGGACCTGCCGGAGCGGCTCGACCTGGTGGGCGACCGGGAACTGCTCGCGCAGGCGGTGGGCAACCTGATCGACAACGCGCTGAAATTCACCCCGCCCGGCGGGCGCGTGCTGCTGTCGGCCCGCATCCTGGCGCGCGAGGGCGTCGAGGTCTCCGTCGCCGACAGCGGCCCCGGCCTGCCGCTGGAGGACCGCGCCCGCGCGGGGGAACGCTTCTTCCGCGCCGACGCGTCGCGCGGCACGCCGGGCTCGGGGCTCGGCCTGTCCCTGGTGCGGGCGGTGGCGCACCTGCACGGCGGGGACCTGCTGCTGGACGATGCGGAGCCGGGGCGCGAGCCGCCGGGGCTGCGCGCGTCGCTCAGGCTCGGCACCGCATGAACGGGGCGTCATTCCGCCGCCATCCAAACCTCAGCCGGCACCCCTTATCCTGCGCGCGATGCCCATCCGCCTGCCGTTGTCGGTCGTGCTGGCCGCGCCGCTGCTCATCGCGAACGGCGAGCCGATGCCGCGCATCACGAGCGACAGCCACGAATACTGCACGGAACTCGTCGGCCGGTTCGCCCGGCTGCCGGGCGCGGCCGTGGAACCGGCGCGCAGCCTGGCCGCGGATGGGGTGCGGCTGTGCGAGGAAGGCCAGCCGCGCGCCGGCGTCGCCAAGCTGCGGCGGGCGATCCGCGCCGCCCAGGCGCCGCCCTAGGGCCGGATCCGATCGGGCGGACGCACCCAGCCGGACGCCTTGCCCCCGGACATGTCGATCCCGCAGCGACGCGGGCCCGATAGCAGGGACCGATCGTCGGGCTGGGCCGCGTGGCGGGGCCGTCGCGGGTCAGACGCGACAGATCGCCAGGCTGTCCCGCGCCGGGCATGAGGCCACGCGGGACAGCCATCGGCACGGCGCGCCGACGCGACGGCGCGGCTGATGCGCGGGGTGCTCGCGCCCGCGCTGGCCGGGGCGGCGGCCACGTGTTCGGGCATCGGGCTCGCCCGCTTCGCCTATGTGCCGCTGTTCCCCGCCATGGTCGCCGCCGGCTGGGTCGACGGGGCGCAGGCCGGACTGCTCGGCGCGCTGAACCTGACCGGCTATCTCGCCGGCGCGCTGCTGGCGCGCATCGTCGCGCGCCGCGTCGGCGTGCCCCGGGCGCTCGATGCCGGCATGGCGCTGGCGGCGCTGGCCGCGGCCTGCTGCGCCTGGAACGGGGGGATGGCCTGGCTCGCCGCCTGGCGCGCGGTGGCGGGCGCGGCGGGGGGCCTGCTGATGGGCCTCGCCGGGCCCGCCGTGCAGGCGGTGGTGCCGGCGCAGCGGCGCGGCATCGCGGGCGGCTTGGTGCTGATGGGCGTCGGCACGGGGGTGACGCTGGGCGCGCTGCTGGTGCCCGCGCTGGTGGGGGTGGATGTGGCGGCGGCCTGGCTTGGCCTCTCGGCGGCCACGCTGCTGCTGTGGGGCTTCGCGCGGCCGCGCTGGCCGGCGCCGCCGCCCGCGCCCGTGCCGGCGCGCGGGGACGTCCCGCGGGCGGGGCTGCTGATCGGCGCCTACGCGCTGTCGGGCGCCGGGCTGGTGCCGCCGATGGTCTACCTGGCCGATTTCGCCGCGCGGGGGCACGGCCTCGGCGTGCAGGCGGGCGGGCTGATGTGGGTGGTGTTCGGCGCCGGGGCGCTGGTCGGCAGCGTCTCGGGGGGCGCGCTGGCGGACCGGATCGGCGGGCGGCGGGCGATGGTGGTGGGTCTGGCGGCGCAGGCGGTGGCGCTCGCCCTGCCGCTGCTGCCGGCGCTGGGCGGGCTGGTGGCGGGCGGCTTCCTGTCGGGTGCCGCGACGGTCGGCATCACCGCGGTGGCGCTGGTGGCGGCGCGGGAGAGGGCCGGGGCGCAGGCCGGGCTGGTCTGGGTGCGCGTGACGGCCGGCTTCGCGCTGGCGCAGGCGGCGACGGGCTTCGCCATGGCGGCGCTGTTCGGCGCGACGGGGGAAAGCCACGCGGCGATCTTCGCGGCGGGGGCGGTGCTGTCGGTGGGGGCGCTGGCGTTGGGGGTGGCGGACCGGCGCGCGGGATAGCGGCGCGCGCGGTGCACCAGCCCACGACGCGCAAGCCAAGCCGCCGCATGGCGGCGCCGGCGCCTGAGGTCCAAGAAACCTCTCACCTCAACCGCCACACCTCCACCGGCCCGCGTTCCTCCCACACCACCGCCGCGAGGTCGTAGTGCTCGGCGAGCGCTTCCTCGATCATCGCGGCCATGCGCGGGCGCATGTTCGGCCACCAGCCGCGGTCGATCACGATCGCCTGGGGCGTGGAGGCGAGGATGCGCGCCACTTCCTCATGCGGGTCGATGCCGGTCACGCGCCAATAGGGGCCGGTCAGCTGGGCGGGGAAGGCGTAGCGCGTGGCCAGTTCCGCCTGCGCCAGCACGTACAGCGTCGGGTGGTAGTTCACGACCCAGATGCGGTCGCCCGGGTCGATCTCCCGCTTCAGCGCCGCGGCCACCTCGCGCACCGGGTCGGGGCCGGTCAGGCCGATCGTGCCGTACAGCCGCGGCACGGTGGAAGACCGCCAGGCATCGAGCGCCACGCCCCCCACGATCAGCGCGAAGGCCGCCACCACCAGCCCCGGCCGCGCCGCGCGCGCCAGCCGCCGCGCGCCCAGCGCGGCCAACAGGCTCAGCGGCGGCAGCCAGAGCAGGAAGTAGTGCTGGTAGTACATCCCCGGCATGATCACCGCCGCCGTCGCCGCGGCGAACCACAGCACGCAGACGCGGCGCAGCAGCGCGACCGGCCCGCGGCGCACCCGCGGGCGGACCAGCGCCGCCGGCACCAGCGCGAAGGCCCAGAGCAGGATCATCGCCGCGATCAGCGTGTAGCGCCCGGCGTCGATCATCGACACGCGCGCCCCCGCGTAGCGCAGCGGCGCGATGAAGGTGCCCATGATGAAGGCGTCGAGCTCGCCCTTCACCAGGTAGGCGAAGCCGAAGGCCAGCGTCGGCGTCGCGCACAGCACGGCATAGGCGACGGCATAGCCGGCCACGCGCGGCCAGGGCAGCAGCCCGCGCCAGAAGGCGGGGCCGACCAGCAGCAGCCAGGCGAGGCAGCCCTCGAAGAAGGCGACCGGCTTGATCGCCAGCGCGAAGCCGATCATCAGCCCCATCGCGACGATCTTGAGGAAGGGCGGCGCCTCCCCTTCCTCCATCGCCCGCCGCGCGGCGCGCAGGCCGAGCGCCATCGACCAGGTGGTCAGCGGCGTGAACAGGATTTCCGTGTTGGTCGCGAGCCCGCCGAGCAGCGTGGTGTGCGCGAGATAGAGCAGTCCCGCCGCGATGCCGAGCGCCGGCGGCGCCGTCGCGAAGCGGACGATGGCATAAAGCCCCCAGGCGGTCGCCCAGGTGCCGACCACGCCGAGCAGCCGCGGCACCCAGATGCCCTCGCCCAGCAGCGCCATGATGGCGGCGAAGAGCGCCGGCGCGCCGACCGGGTGCATGTCCCACACCGCGACCAGCGGCCAGTTGCCGCGCAGCCATTCGCGGGCCTGGAGCATGTAGAGCCCCTCATCGGTGTCGATCACCGCGGGGGCGAAGGAGAAGGCGCGCAGCAGGAAGGCGGCCAGCAGCAGGAACAGCGGCACGGCCGCGCCGCGCAGCGCGGCGCGCAGGCGGGTGGGCGCGGCGGGCCGCAGGGCGATGGCGGGCGCGGTCAGGGCGATGTCGGAGCTCATGCGCGGCGTTCGGGGGGCAGGCGGTCGCACCTGCGCCCTCATCATGTCAACCTGATGGTGCCGGGCGAGGCGCCCGCCGCCCCCTGCCCGCCCCGGTCAGGCCCCCGGCCAGCGGTCCTTCCACCCCGCCGCGCGCTCATAGCCCGCGGCGGCGCGGTAGATCGCCGCTTCCTCGAAATACCGCCCGACCAGCTGGAGGGAGAGCGGCAGCCCCGCCTCGGCCGACAGGCCGCACATCAGGGTCAGCGCCGGGTGGCCGGTGACGTTGAAGGCGGTGCGCGCCTGGCGGGGATAGGTGACCTCGACCGCCTCGGGATCGTCGATCCGGCAGGCCGGGTCCATCGAGGATGCGGTCAGCAGCACGTCGCAGCCGGCGAAGGCTTCCTCCACCGCCGCGACCAGTTCGCGTCGGCGGCGCTGCGCCTGGACGTAGTCCTCGGCCCGGACGAACAGGCCCGGGGCGAGCCGCTTGCGGGTGAGGTTGGCGTAGAGCTCCGGGCTTTCCCGCAGCCAGCGGCCGTGGATCGCGGCGGATTCCGACATCAGGATCGCCCGGTTCACCCCGGCGAATTCGTTCAGCGAAGGCAGCGTGACGGTCTTCACCTTCGCCCCTTCCTTGGCCATCAGCTTCGCCGCGGCGTCGAGTGCCGCGGCGACCTCGGCGGTCGCGGGCTGGTCGGTCTCGTGGAAGTGGCGGACATAGCCGATGGTCAGGCCCTTCAGCCCCTTCTTCAGCGCGCGGCGGTAGTTCTCCGCCTTGCGGGCGGCGCTGCCGGGGTCCTCCGGATCGTGGCCCGCGATGGCGCCGAGCAGCAGCGCGTTGGAGGCGACGTCCTTCGTCATCGGCCCGACATGGTCGAGCGTGTAGGACAGCGGGAAGACGCCGCGGCGGGAGACGAGGCCGTAGGTCGCCTTCATGCCGACGATGCCGCAATGGCTCGCCGGGTGGCGCACCGACCCGCCGGTATCGGTGCCGAGCGCCGCGGGCAGGATGCCCGCGCCGACGGCCGAGCCCGAGCCGGAGGAGGAGCCGCCCGGATGGTGCGCCCGGTTCCACGGGTTGCGCGCCGGGGGGAAGGGCAGGTCGAAGGCCGGCCCGCCGATGGCGAATTCATGCGTCGCGAGCTTGGCGGGGAAGACCGCCCCGGCCGCGCGCAGCCGCGCCACCACCGCCGCGTCGGCCTGCTTCATGTTGTCGAGCAGGTGCCGCGAATGGCAGGTGGTCGGGTGGCCCTTGATGTCGATGATGTCCTTGAGCCCGACCGGCAGCCCGTCGATCGCGCTGCGCGGGCCGGACCGGGCGATGCGCCGGGTGGCCTTGCGCGCGTCCTCCCGCGCCTCGTCCCAGAGCGGGCGGACCGCCGTGTTCAGCGTGGGTTCCAGTTCGTCGAAGCGCGCCTTGAGCGTGTCGAGATACTCGAGCGGCGAGAGGCGCTTGCGGGCGATGGCGGCCGAGGCCTCGGCCAGCGTCATGGGCGCGGTCATGCGCGCGGCGCCTTGCCGGCGGGCACGACGAAGGCGGGCATGGGCTCGGCGACCTCGTTCGCCGGGCGCGGGAAGGCGGTGGCGAGCTTCCTCGCATGCGCGATCGCCTCGGCGATCTCGGCCTGCCGGCCTTCCCAGGCCTTCCCCAGCCCCGCGGCGCGGGCCAGCGCTTCGTCGTCGGTCATGCACACCATCCCCTGCTTGGCGCGCGCAGCCTGCCCCAGGCGCGGGCGGACAGGAAGGTGGCGGGGGGTGCCGAAAAAAAACGGGCGGCGCCGTCGCCGGCACCGCCCGAGTTCGCCGCCCGATAGGCCGGGCGGATGCGACGGGAGGGAGAACCCGTGCAACACAAGGAAGACAGGAGTGCGCATGCACCCACGGACGGATCATGCCCCCATCCTGGTTGCCGGAGGGTTGATGGGGCGGGCGGAAAATCGCGCCCGGCCACGCGGCGCGCGGAATTTCCGCCGCCCGCATTCCGGGGTAGGAGTCGCGGCATGATGCACACGCCGAACCTGCCGCTCGCCGGGCTCAAGATCGTCGAGCTCGGCCACTACATCGCCGCCCCCTTCGCCACCCGCCTGCTGGCGGATCTGGGCGCCGAGGTGGTGAAGGTGGAACCGCCGGACGGCGACCCGGTGCGCGGCTGGGGCTCCAGCGTCGAGGGCAACGCCGTCTGGTTCAGCGTGCATGGGCGCAACAAGCTCAGCGTCACGCTCGACCTCAAGAAGCCGGCCGATCGGGACCGGCTGATCGCGCTGCTCCAGCGCGCCGACGCGCTGGTGGAGAATTTCCGCGCCGGCTACCTCGAGCGCATCGGCCTCGGGCCCGACGTGCTGCACCAGGCGAATCCGCGCCTGATCATCGGCCGCATCTCCGGCTACGGGCAGGGCGGGCCCTATCGCGACAAGCCGGCCTTCGGCGCGATAGGGGAGGCGATGGGCGGCCTGCGCCACCTGACGGCCAATCCCGGCCAGACCGAATACCCGCCGCCGCGCTGCGGGGTGTCGATCAGCGACGACCTCGCCGGCATGTACTGCGCCATGGCCGTGGTCGCCGCCTGCTGGCAGGTGAAGGGCGACCCGGCGGCCAAGGGCCGCGTGGTGGATGTGGACCTCGTCAGCAGCGTGTTTTCCCTGATGGAGGGGATGCTGCCGGAATACGGGCTGTTCGGCTGGGTGCGGCAGCCGCAGGGCGCCGCGATCAAGACCGCCGCGCCCACCAACACCTATCCCTGCGCCGACGGGAAGTGGCTCTGCATCGCCGGCAATTCCGACCTGATCTTCAAGCGGCTGATGGATGCGATCGGGCGGCCGGAGATGGCCGCCGACCCGCGCTTCGCCACCAATGGCGGGCGCTGCGAGAACGTGGCGGAACTGGACGCCGCCATCGCCGCCTGGACGCGGACCAAGCCGGCGGCGGAGGCGGAGGCGATCCTCGAAGCCGCCGACGTGCCGTGCTCGCGCCTGTTCGACATGGCCGACTGCGCCAACGACCCGCATTTCCGCGAGCGCGGCTGGGTGATGGAGGTCGCCGACCCGCTGCTCGGCCAGGTGCTGCACCCCGCCGCCCCCTTCCGCTTCGACGGCGTTGCGCCGCGGGAGATGGTGCGCTGGCCCGGCCCCGCCGCCGGCGCGCACAACGACCTCGTCTTCTCCGCCGTCGCGCGCGGCGAGGCCGCGCCGCTCAAGCCCTGATCCCGGAAGGCATCCCGACACCATGACCACCATGACCCTCGCCGCGCGCGGCGCGGCCGCCGCCCGCTTCTGGGGCCTCGCCCTGCTCGGTTCCGCGCTGCTCGCGGCCTCCGCCCAGGTCAGCCTGCCGATGTGGCCGGTGCCCGCGACGCTGCAGACGCTCGCGGTCCTGCTGCTGGGCGCGCTCGGCGGGTCGCGGCTCGGCGCGGCGAGCGTCGCGCTCTACATTCTCGAGGGCGCGATGGGCCTGCCGGTCTTCGCGAACGGCACGGGCGGGCTCGCGGTGCTGGCGGGGCCGACGGCGGGCTACCTGATCGGCTTCCTCGCCGCCGCATGGCTCGCCGGCCTGGCGGGGCGCGGCCTGCCGCGGCAGGCGGCGGTGCTGGCGGCCGCGCATCTCGTGCTGTTCGTCCCCGGCGTCGCCTGGCTGTCCGGCTTCGTGGGGTGGGAGAAGGCGCTCGTCGCGGGCTTCGCCGTCTTCATTCCGGGCACGGTGGTGAAGACCGCGCTGGCGGTGGCACTGCTGCGCGCGGCGCGGCGCGGCTGACGCCTGCCGCGTTGCCCCGCCGCCGGCCGGCGGCTACATCCGTCGGGCACGCTTCCGGGGAGGGTTCCCATGCCAGAGACCGCCATCATCAGCGAGGTCGCGCCCCGCGACGGCATCCAGTCCATCGACCCTGCCCGCCCGGTCGGCACCGAGGCCAAGATCGCGCTGATCCAGGCCTGCTACGATGCCGGGCTGCGGCGCATGGAAGTGGGCTCCTTCGTCTCCCCCAAGGCCATTCCGCAGATGGCGGGGACCGAGGCGGTGCTCGCGGCCTGCAAGCGGATGCCGGGCCTCGAATCCACCGTGCTCGTGCCCAACCGCCGCGGCTTCGAGACGGCGATCGCCAACGGCGCCGACCGGCTCGGCTTCTTCATGTCGGCGACGGCCGGGCACAACAAGGCGAACCTCAACCGCACGCGGGAGGAATCCTTCGCCGAACTGGCCACCCTGGTGCGCGACACGCCCAAGGGCACGCTGATCCGCTTCAACCTCTCCTGCGTCTTCCACTGCCCCTTCGACGGCGTGGTGCCGGAAGCCGAGGCGCTCGACTGGATCGAGCGCATCGTCGCGCTCGACCCCTCGATGGAGATCGGCCTGGCCGACACCACCGGCAATGCGAGCCCCGACCAGGTCAGCCGCGTCTTCCGCCACGCCATCGGCGCCTGGGGCCACCGCTTCGCCTTCCACGGCCACGACACCTACGGCATGGGCGTGGCCAACGTCACCGCGGCGTGGGAGGCCGGCTGCCGCGTCTTCGACAGCGCGGCGGGCGGCATCGGCGGCTGCCCCTTCGCCCCGGGTGCCACGGGCAATGTGGCGACCGAGGACGTGGCCTGGATGTTCCGCCGCATGGGCGTGGCCACGGGCGTCGACTGGAACCGGCTGCTGGTCGCGGCCGACATGGCGGCCGCCATCCCCGGCGCGGTGCCCGGCGGGCGGATGCGGGCGGTGCCCGCGGCGCGCCAGGCGGCGTGACCGCCGCGCCCTTCCGCGCCGCGCCGCGCCACCCAATGTGAGGGGCAAGATGCGCGCACCCCCGCTGCTCCTCCTCGCCTTGGCGCTGGCCGCCTGCGTCGCGGCCGAACCGCCCGACATGGCGGTGGAAGGCGGCGAGGAAGGCACCATCGTCACCGACTATGGCGGCGGGACCGCCCCGGTCGCGCGCTATGTCCGGCGCCCGGACGGCCGCGCCGTGCCCGCCGGGCAGGACGCGCCGCAGGGGGCCGAGGCCGCGCCCGCGCCGCGGGACCGCGCCGGCCGGGCGATCGGCACGGGATCGGCCTTCGCGGTGTCCGCCAACGGGCTGGCGCTGACCAACGCCCATGTCGTGCAGGGCTGCGCCCAGGTGGTGGACGAACGCGGGCGGACGATGCGCATCGTCGCCGCCGACCGGCGGCGGGACCTCGCGCTGATCGACGCCGCCCGGCCCTTCACCTCCGTGGTGCGCTTCCGCCCGTCCGGCGGGGTCGACCTGGGAGAGACGGTGCTGGTCTTCGGCTTCCCCTACGGGCAGGCGCTCGGCACGGGGCTCAACGTGACGAACGGCATCGTGACCGGGCTGGCGGGGCCGGGGGGCGATGCCACGCGCTTCCAGATGAACGCGGCGGTGCAGCCGGGCAATTCCGGCGGGCCGGCGGTGGACGACACCGGGCTGCTGCTCGGCGTCGCGGTCGGGCGGCTGAACGACATCGCCGTGCTGCGTGCCACGGGCAGCCTGCCGCAGGGGGTGAACTTCGCCATCCGCGCGGCGGAGGTGGAGGCCTTCCTCGCCGAGCAGGGGGTGCGCCCGGCGCGCGGGGCGGGGGCCGGCGGGACCGGGGCGCGGGCGGTCTCGGCCTCGGTCGGGCCGGCGGTGTTCCAGATCCTCTGCCGCGGCTGAGGGGCCCGCGCGGGCGGCCCCGTCGTCACATTGACGCAAGGCCCCCATCTTTTTGGCGTGATTCGGATGTCTCTTGCGTTACGCTGCGCTGCACGCGCGGCGAGGAGCCCCGATGTCGGAAGCCGAGTACGAGCGTCGCCTGGCCGAGCTGGATCGCCTGCTGAACGATCCCGAGGTGCGTCTCGACGCCGACCGCGTCTGGGCGCTGCTGGCCGAGATGTCCCGCGTCGCCGCGCCGCGGACCGCGCCCGCTACGCCCTGACCGCGGCGATCAGGAATTCCCGGTTCCCTTCCGGCCCGGTGATCGGGCTCGGCTCGATGCCCAGCACGCGCCAGCCCGGCAGCCCTTCCCACCAGGCGCGGATGGTGGCGCAGACCTCCTCATGCACCGCCGGGTCGCGCACCACGCCGCCCTTGCCGACACGCTCGGGCCCGGCCTCGAACTGAGGCTTGATCAGCGCCACCGCCCAGGCGCCCGGCGCGGCCAGGGCGAGCGCCGCCGGCAGCACCGTGCGCAGCCCGATGAAGGACGCGTCGCAGACGACCGCGCCCGGCGGCTCGGGCACCTGTTCCGCCGTCAGGTGGCGGGCATTGGTCCGTTCCAGCACCACCACGCGCGGATCGTTGCGCAGGCCCCAGTCCAGCTGCCCGTGGCCGACGTCCACGGCATGGACCCGCGCCGCGCCGCCCTTCAGCAGCACATCGGTGAAGCCGCCGGTGGACGCGCCGATGTCGAGCCCGACGCGCCCTTCCGGCGACAGGCCGAAATGCGCGAGCGCATGGGCGAGCTTGATGCCGCCCCGGCTGACCCAGGGATGGTCCTGCCCGCGCAGCGCCAGCGGCGCATCGGCCGGGATCAGGTCGCCCGCCTTGGCGATGCGCTTGTCCCCCGACCAGGCCTTGCCGGCGAGGATCAGCGCCTGCGCGCGGGCGCGGCTTTCCACCAGGCCACGTTCGACGAGCGCGAGGTCGGCGCGCAGGCGGGGCGGGCGGCTCATCGCCGCGGGCGCGACCGGATGGCGCGCCGCCGGCGCGACCGGATGGCGCGCCGCCGGCGCGACGGGGCCAGGGCAGCCGCCCGACCGGAAGGGTGACGCGCCGGGCGCGGGGACGGGGTGCGCGTGATCATGGCGAAGGCCCCGGACCTAGGCGCCGCGGCCGGGACGGCGCGCGGCGGGGTCGCGGCGCCGGCCCTGCCTTCAGTTCGCGTGGAGGCCGCCCTGGCGGATCAGCGCGGCTTCCGCGATGGCGGCCGCCTGCACCGCGTCCGGCGTGAAGCCGTCCAGGTCGAGCATCCGCGGATCCTCGGCAGGGACGCCCATGACGCCGCCGCCCAGCACCAGGATGCGGGCGTTGCGCGACGCGCGCCGCACGCCGCGCGCGGTCGCGCGCACCGTGACCGGATCCATGCCGGGTTCGAGGCTGATCCAGGCCACGTCATAGGCCTGATCGTGCACCGAGTCGCAGGCTTCCTCGGCATCATGGTCGCTGCCGCAATCCTGCACCGCCCATCCGGCGCGGTCGAAGAAGCGCAGCGCGACGGCGTGCTCCACGCCCGGCATGACCGGCGCGCCCGAAAGCGTGAGCGCCGAATGCAGCGCCGCCGGCACGCCGCGATCCCCCGAATCGTCGAGGGAATGCAGGCACATGCGCAGGTGCCAGACGCGATGGAGCCGTTCGGACTGGTCGAAGGCCGCCGGGTCGTAGCGGCGGCGCAGGATGCGCGCGGCCGGTAGCAGCACGTCGCGGCAGGTCGGGCGGAACATGTGGCCGCCGGCGTTGATGTGGCGGAGTTCGCCGATCGCCTCGCTCAGCCCCATGTCGGGCAGGCGCTTGGCGAGCGCGGCCGAATCGCGCCGCCAATTGCCCACCGGCGGGGCGCCGAAGCGGTCGAGCAGCACGGGCACGATCAGGTTCACGGCCACTTCACGCACCAGCGCGGCACGGCGCGGGCCGACAAGAGGCGATCTGCGGTTGGCAGCGGCACCCGGCGCACGGCCTTCTTCATCCAAAGGCGACATGCTTGCCCTCCCCGCCCGCGGATCCTTGGTATCCTGGGGCTTTGCCGCGGCGCTGACCGGCAGGACCGGCGGCGTCATCGAAAACTCTAACCCGAGATCCCTTGGTCGCACAATTCGATCGTCAAGGGCGAATGACGAAATATCCGCCAGCCACTGCCAGACTACGCACGCACAGGTTGTACCGCGCCTGCCTGTCCCAGCGCCGCCAGCGCGGTCGCGACGATGTGAGGCGCGTTGAGCCCCGCCTCGTCATACTGCTTGCGCGGCGCGTCATGGTCGATGAAGCGGTCCGGCAGGCACATCGGCCGGATCTTCACCCCGCCATCGAGCAACCCGCGCGTCGCGAGGTGGTGCATCACCAGCCCGCCGAAGCCGAGGATCGAGCCTTCCTCGATCGTGATCAGCACCTCGTGCTCCCGCGCGAGGCGTTCCACCAGCGCGGCATCCAGCGGCTTGGCGAAGCGCGCATCGGCGACGGTGCAGGACAGCCCGTGCGTCGCCAGCTCGTCGGCCGCCTTCAGGCATTCGGCCAGCCGCGCGCCGTAGGACAGGATGGCGATGGAGGTGCCTTCGCGCAGCACGCGCCCGCGCCCGATCTCGAGCACGCTGCCGCGCGCGGGCAGTTCGAGCCCGAGCCCTTCCCCGCGCGGATAGCGGAAGCCCACCGGACGGTCGTCGATGGCCGTCGCCGTCGCGACGATGTGCATCAGCTCGACCTCATCGGCCGCGGCCATCAGCACCATGTTCGGCAGGCAGCCGAGATAGGCGATGTCGTAGGCGCCCGCATGCGTCGCGCCGTCCGCGCCCACCAGCCCCGCCCGGTCCATCGCGAAGCGCACCGGCAGCGACTGCAGCGCGACGTCGTGCATCACCTGGTCGAAGGCGCGCTGGAGGAAGGTGGAATAGATCGCGCAGAAGGGCTTCATCCCTTCCGTCGCCATGCCGGCGGCGAAGGTGACGGCGTGCTGTTCGGCGATGCCGACATCGAAGCACCGGCGCGGGAACTTCTTCGCGAACATGTCGAGGCTGGTTCCCGAGGGCATCGCGGCATTGATCGCGACGATGCGCTCGTCGTGCTCCGCCTCGGCGATCAGGGCCTGGGCGAAGACCTTCTGGTAGGTCGGCGGGCCGGGCGGCGCCTTGGCCTGCTCCCCGGTCACGACGTTGAACTTCTGCACGCCGTGGTACTTGTCGGCACTCGCTTCCGCCGGCGCGTAGCCCTTGCCCTTCTGCGTCACGACATGCAGCAGGATCGGCCCCTCATGGTCCGTGTCGCGCAGGTTGCGCAGCACGGGCAGCAGGTGATCCAGGTCGTGCCCGTCCACCGGGCCGACGTAGTAGAAGCCCAGCTCCTCGAACAGCGTCCCGCCGGTCAGCAGGCCGCGGGCGTATTCGTCGGCGCGGCGCGCGGCGCGTTCCAGCGGCGCGGGGAAGCGCTTGGCCACCCGCGCCATCAGGTCGCGCAGGTTGAGGAAGGGGCGGGAGGAGACGACGCGAGATAGATAGGCGCTCATCGCGCCGACCGGCGGCGCGATCGACATGTCGTTGTCGTTGAGGATGACGATCAGGTTCGCCTTCGACGCGCCGGCGTTGTTCATGGCCTCGTAGGCCATGCCCGCGCTCATCGCGCCGTCGCCGATCACGGCGATGACGTGCCGGTCCTGGCCCTGCAGCTGGCTCGCCACCGCCATGCCGAGGCCGGCGGAGATCGAGGTCGAGGAATGCGCCGCGCCGAAGGGGTCGTATTCGCTCTCGCTGCGCTTGGTGAAGCCCGACAGCCCGCCGCCCTGGCGCAGCGTGCGGATGCGGTCGCGCCGCCCGGTCAGGATCTTGTGCGGATAGGCCTGGTGGCCGACGTCCCAGATCAGCCGGTCGCTCGGCGTGTCGAACACGGCATGCACCGCGACGGTCAGTTCCACGACGCCGAGCGAGGCGCCCAGATGCCCGCCGGTGACGCTGACCGCGTCGATCGTCTCCGCGCGCAGCTCCTCGGCCAGCCGCTTCAGCTGGTCGGCCGAGAGGTTCTTCAGGTCGGCCGGGACGCTGACGCGGTCCAGCAGGGGCGTGGCCGGACGGGTCATCTCAATGTCTCCGCGCGATGGTGTAGCGGGCAAGCGCGCGCAACAGGTCGGCACGCTCCCCCAAGGCGTCCAGATGGGACGCCGCCTGCGCCGCGAGGCGTTCCGCCTGCACCCGCGCGCGCTCGATGCCGAGCAGGCTGACCAGCGTCGCCTTGCCCGCATCGGCATCCTTGCCGGTCCGCTTGCCGGTCTCCTCGGCGCTTGCCGTCGCGTCCAGCAGGTCGTCGGCGATCTGGAAGGCCGCGCCCAGGTCGCGCCCATAGGCCGCGAAGGCGTGGCGCAGCTGCGGCGGCGCCTTGCCCAGGATGGCGCCCGCCTCGGCCGAGAATTCGATCAGCTTGCCGGTTTTGAGCAGCTGGAGCCGGCCGATCTCGGCTTCCTCCAGCGCCTCGGTCGCCATCTCGGCCAGCATGTCGAGCATCTGCCCGCCGCACATCCCGCGCGGGCCGGCCGCGCGCGCAAGCCCGCGGCACAGTTCCGCCCGCACCGCCGGGTCCGAATGCGTCTCGGGCTCGGCCAGGGCGTAGAAGGCATTGGCCTGCAGCGCGTCGCCGGCGAGCACCGCGGTCGCCTCGTCATACGCCTTGTGCAGCGTCGGCTTGCCGCGGCGCAGGTCGTCGTCGTCCATGCAGGGCAGGTCGTCATGCACCAGCGAATAGGCGTGCAGCATCTCGATCGCCGCCGCCGTGCGCAGCGCCGAATCGCGCGCCACGCCGAATTGCCGCGCGCCTTCCAGCACGAGGAAGCCGCGCATGCGCTTGCCGCCGCCGATCGCGGCGTAGCGCATGGCGTCGAACAGCCGCGCCTCAGGCCCTTCGGCCGGGGGGATCAGCACCTCGAGCGCCCGGTCGATATCGGCCGCCGCATCCGCCATGGCGGCGCGCAGCGCGTCGGTGGAGGGAATCGCGCTGTCCATGCCTATTCCACATCCCTCAGCGTCAGGCCGGCGGGGGCCTCGACGATGGCCTGCACCTTCTGCTCGGCCTCGGCCAGCTTGCGGTCGCAATGGGCCCGCAATGCGGCGCCGCGCTGATAGGCGGCCACCGAGGCTTCGAGCGCCCCCTGGCCGCTTTCCAGCGCCTTCACGATGCCTTCGAGCTCGGCCAGGGCCTGCTCGAAGGTCAGGGTCTCGATGTCGGGGGGCATGTCGCCCTCCGCGGTCCGTGTCCTGGCCATGTCAGGCAACCCTAACAGTCAAACGCGTCCAATGGCTATTGCGGCTCGATGCCGGCCTGGCGGATCGCGTTCGTCCACTTCGTCGTCTCCGCCCGCACGAAGGCGGCGGCCTGTTCGGGGGTGGAGGCGCGGACCGACATCCCCAGCGTGCCGCCGAGCCGCGCGCGCACCTCCTCGGTCGCAACCGAGGCCACGACGGCCCGGTTCAGCAGCGCCACGCGGTCCGCCGGCGTCCCCGCCGGGGCGAACAGGGCGAACCAGGCCACCACCTCGTAGTCCGGCAGGCTCGCCGCCTCGCGCACCGTCGGCACGTCCGGCACGGCGGCCGACCGCTCGGCCGAGGTGACGGCCAGGATGCGCAGCGCCCCGGCCTGGGCCTGCGGCAGGATGACGGCCTGGTCGGCGATGAACAGGTCCACGCGCCCGGCCAGCAGGTCCTGCACCGCGAGGGGGGAGGAGCGGTAGGGCACGTTCAGCATCTGCACCCCGGCCATGGCGGCGAGCGACGCGCTCGCGACATGCTGGGAGGAGGAGGCGTTGGCGTAGGAGATCGCCTCCGGCCGCGCCCGCGCGGCGGCGATCAGGTCGGCCAGCGTGCGGTGCGGGCTGTCCGCCTTCACCGCGACCAGCAGCGGCACCGTCGCGATGGTCGAGATCGGCACGAAGCCGTTCTCCATGTCGAAGGGCACCTGGCGGAACAGGGCGCGGGCGGCGGCGTTGGTGGAATTGGTGCCGACCAGCAGCGTGGTGCCGTCGGCCGGGGCGCGGGACACCGCCTCGGCGCCGATCAGCCCGTTGGCGCCTGCGCGGTTTTCCACCACCACCGGCTGGCCGAGCGTCGCGCGCATGCCTTCGGCCAGCAGGCGGCCGACCGTATCGGTGGCGGAACCGGGCGCGAAGGGCACGATGGCCCGGACCGGCCCGGACGGCCAGGCTTGCGCGAGGGCGGCGGCGGGCAGCAGGGCGGCGGCCGGCAGGGCCAGCAGGGCGCGGCGGTTCATGGCGTCTCCTTCCCGGAACACCGCCGCAGATAGGCCCGGGGTGGCGGAAGCGGCAAGGGGCGGCGGGTCATGCGCGCATCCGCCGCGCCGCCATCTCCCCGATCATCACGCAGGTGAAGTGCAGGTTGGCCCGGCAATCGGTCGGCATGATCGAGGCATCCGCCACGCGCAGCCCCGCCACGCCCCGCACGCGGAGGTCCGGGTCCACCACGCCGCGCGGGTCCTCATGCGCCGTCATCCGGCAGGTGCCCGCGGCGTGCTGGATGTCCGCGGCCTCGCGCAGCATCATCGCGTCCAGCGCGTCGTCGGGCAGCGCGGCGGCCTCGGCCATGGACAGGCCGGTCTCGCCGAAGGTGATGGCGCCGAGCCGCGAGAGCGGGTCGAGCGCGACCAGCCGCGCGAGGCGGCGGACGCCGTCGCGCATCCGCTCCCTGTCGCGCGGGTCGGCCAGCATGTTCTCGTCCACCTCCGGCTGCGCGTCGGGATCGGAGGAGACCAGCCGCAATTCCCCGCGCGAGAAGGCGTCGTACAGCGCCACGCCCACCGCCCCGCCCGGCGCCGGCGCGCCATCGGCGCCCAGGCCGCGATGGTTGTAGGCGATCATGATCATGTCGCGCTCGCCCCCGCCCGCCAGGTTGCTGCTGTAGGTCAGGCAGCAATTGGTGTGGCGCGCATCGGCGCCCTGCGCGCGATGCGCGGGGTTCAACGCGATGGTCGCGCGCAGGATCGGGTGGTCCATCAGGTGCCGGCCCACGGCCGGCAGGTCGTGCAGCACGTCGATGCCGAGGCCGCGCAGCGCCGCCGCCGGCCCGATGCCCGAGCGCATCAGGATGCAGGGCGAATGGATCGCGCCGGCGCACAGCACGACCTCGCGCGCCGCGATCTCCTCCCACGCATCGCCGAAGCGCACGCGCACGCCGCGCGCGCTTGTGCCGTCGAACAGCACGCGATCCACCAGCGCGCCGCCGCGGATGGTCAGGTTCGCCCGCCCGCGCGCCGGTTCCAGGTAGCCGTCATTGGTCGTCACGCGCAGCCCGTCGCGCAGGTTGATCGGGTTGCAGGAAATCCCCTCCCCCTCCGGCGCGTTGAGGTCGCCCTTCCAGCGATACCCGCCCGCCAGCGCCGCGTCGCGCAGCGCGAGGTCGACGGCGCCCCATCGGTCCACCGGCATGCGGAAGACCGGCAGCGGGCCGCCCCGCCGCACGCCCGGCGCGATGCCCGTGTCGGCATCGTCCTCGATCGCGTCGTAGATCGGCAGCACATCGGCCGCGGACCAGCCCTCGCAGCCCGCTTCCGCCCAGGCGTCGAAGGCCGCCGGCACGCCGCGGATGGCGATCTGCGCATTGACGGCCGACGATCCGCCCAGCGCCTTGCCGCGCCAGTAGAAGCGCGGTTCCTGCGCCGCCGTCCGCCGCGTCATCAGCCCCGGCCACTGCCATTCCGCCTGGTGCCGCGGGTCGTGCATGAAGGGGATGATGTTCGCACTTCGCAGCGCGTGCGGGGCGTCCGCCGCGCGCCAGTCGCGCCCGGCTTCCAGCAGCAGCACGCGGCGGTGCGGGTCCTCCGACAGCCGCGCGGCGAGCGGCGCGCCGGCGGACCCGGCGCCGACCACGATCACGTCATACATGGCGGCAAGGTTCTCCGCTCGGCCGATCCCGGCGCGTGCCGCGCGACTCCGCATCCGTCGTCACGCCGGCGGCCGCCCGTCCCGGATGTAGAGCGCCCGCGTCTGGCCGTCGCCGCGCGTCCGCTCCTCGATCTCGAACAGCTTCAGCGCCTTGACCAGGCCGCTCAGCTTGGTGAACCCGTAGTTGCGGGAATCGAAATCCGGGGACTGCTTGGCAATGTTGCTGCCGACGCCGCCCAGCGGCGCCCATCCTGTGTCGTCCGAGGCCGCTTCGATCGCGGCGCGGATCAGCGCGACCAAGCGGTCGTCCTTGGGTGGCGATGCTGCCTTGCCGGCCGGCTTCGCCGCACTCGGTTCCAGCACTTCGGTGTAGACGAAGCGGTCGCAGGCGGCGACGAAGGCCTTGGGCGTCTTCTTCTCGCCAAAACCGACGACAAGCAGCCCGTTCTCGCGGATCCGGCGCGCGAGGCCGGTGAAGTCGCTATCGCTCGAGACGATGCAGAAGCCGTCCAGCGCGCGCATGTGCAGCAGGTCCATCGCATCGATGATCATGGCGCTGTCCGTGGCGTTCTTGCCCTTCGTATTGGCGAATTGCTGCATGGGTTGGATCGAGTGATCGAGCAGCACCGACTTCCAGCCACCGAGCTGGGAGGTCGTCCAGTCGCCATAGGCGCGCTTCACATTCGCCACGCCGTAGCGGGCAACCTCGCCGAGCAGCCCCTCGATGACCTTGGGGTTGGCGTTGTCGGCGTCGATCAGCACCGCAAGCCTGCCCGAACCGGCGGTTTCGCCGCTCATGTCATGCGTGCCTCCATGACGGCCGCCACCAGCCGGATTTACCCGCTCAGGCGCGCATCAGCGCGCGCACATGCGCCGCCGTCGAACGCCCCAGCGCCTCCAGGTCATAGCCGCCTTCCAGCAGGCTCACGACCTTGCCGCCGCAGCGCCGGTCCGCCATGGCGCAGAGCGCTTCCGTCACCCAGGCGAAATCCGCTTCCCGCACGCGCAGCTGCGCCAGCGGGTCGGCGGCGTGCGCGTCGAAGCCGGCCGAGATCACCAGCAGGTCGGGGTCGAAATCGTCCAGCGCGGGGATGATCTGCTCCCCCCAGGCCGCGCGGAAGGCGGCACCGTCGGCACCCGGCGGCAGCGTGACGTTGAGGATGTTGCCCACCCCCGTCTCGGTCACGTCGCCCGTGCCGGGATAGAGCGGCCATTGGTGGCTGCTCGCGTAGAACAGGCTCGGCTCGGTCTCGAAGCAGGCCTGGGTGCCGTTGCCGTGATGGACGTCGAAATCCACCACCGCGACGCGCGCGGCGCCATGGACGTCCTGCGCGTGCCGCGCCGCGACGGCGGCATTGGCGAACAGGCAGAAGCCCATCGGCCGCGCCGGCTCGCAATGATGCCCGGGCGGGCGCGTGGCGCAGAAGGCGCGGCGGAATTCCCCCTTCATCACCGCATCGACCGCGGCGACGGCCGCCCCCGCGGCCCGCAGCGCGGCCTCCGCGCTGCCCCAGGACATCAGCGTGTCGCCGTCCAGCGCCACGCGCTCATCCGGTTCGGGCCGGATCGCCAGGATGGCGTCGACGTAGTTCTCGGGATGCACGCGCATCAACTGCTCGCGCGTGGCCTGCGGCGCCTGGTCGCGGATCAGCTCGGCGAATTCGCCGGCATCCAGCGCCTGCAGCACCGCGCGCAGCCGGTCCGGGCATTCCGGATGATGCGGGCCCGGATCGTGGTGCAGGCAGGCGCGGTGGGTGAGGAGAAGGACGCTCACGCGGGCGGATCCTCCCGCTTGCGGATGACGAAGCGATAGGCACCGGCTTCCTCCCCGAAGGCGACCAGCGCGTGGCCGGTCTCCTTGCAGAAGGCGCGGAAATCCGCGACCGAGGCCGGGTCGGTCGCCAGCACCGTCAGCCGCGCGCCGGCGGGCAGGCCGCGCAGCGCCTTGTTGGCCTTGAGCACCGGCAGCGGGCAGGTCAGCCCCTTCACGTCGAGCAGCGTTTCACCCATGGCCGCGAGTCCAGCACCCCGCGACCGCCGCGTCCAGGGTTGCGGCGCGGCGCTGGCCTCTCCACCCTTCGTCCCATGAGACTGGGCATCGACCTCGGCGGGACGAAGATCGAGATCGTGGCGCTCGACCGCGATGGCGCGGTGCGGCTGCGCCGGCGCACCACCACCCCGGCCGAATACCCCGCCATGATCGAGGCGATCGCCCGGCTGGTGGAGGAAGCGGACCGCGAGACCGGCGCGCGCGGGACCGTCGGCGTCGGCATCCCCGGCAGCCTCAGCCCCGCCACCGGCCTGGTGCGCAACGCCAATTCCCAGGCGCTGAACGGCCAGCCGCTCGACCGCGACCTCGCCGCCGCGCTGGGGCGAGAGGTGCGGGTGACGAACGACGCCAATTGCCTGGCGATGAGCGAGGCCGCGGCCGGCGCCGGCGCCGGCCACCGCACCGTCTTCGCCGTCATCATCGGCACGGGCTGCGGCGCGGGGATCGTCACCTCGGGCCGGATCCTCGACGGGCCGAACCGGACGGGGGGCGAATGGGGCCACACGCCGCTGCCCTGGATGCGGCCCGACGAATTCCCCGGGCCGCGCTGCTGGTGCGGCCGGCATGGCTGCATCGAGACGTTTCTCTGCGGCCCCGCGCTCGCCGCCGATTGCGACGGGCCGGGCGCGCGCGACGCGGGCTCGATCCCCGCCCGCGCCGCGGCGGGGGAGGCGAAGGCGGCGGCCGCGCTGGCACGGCACACGGACCGGCTGGCGCGCGCGCTCGGCATGATCGCGAACATCCTCGACCCCGACATCGTCGTGCTCGGCGGCGGGCTGTCGAACATGGCGCATCTGTACAGCGACGTGCCGCCGCTGATGGCGGCGCATGTCTTCGGCGACGTGGCGCGCACGTCGATCGTACGCGCGCGGCACGGCGATTCCTCCGGCGTCTTCGGCGCCGCGCGGCTGTGGGACGCGGGATGAACGCGCCGCTCCGCGCCGGGCTGGTCTATGGCGCGACGATGTTCGGCGTCGGCTTCCTGCTGGGGCCGCTGCGCGTGCTGGTGCTGGAACCCGCGCTCGGCGCCGCCCTGGCGGTGGCGGCCGAAGCGGTGCCGATGCTGGTCGCGATGCTGCTGATCGCGCCGCGCGTCGCCCGCGCGCAGGGCGTGGTGCCGCAGCCCGGGCCGCGTCTCGCGATGGGCCTCGTTGCCCTGGCCCCCGTGCTGACGGCGGAGGTCGTGATGGCCCTCGGCCTCGGCCGCTTCGGGGAATGGATCGCCGCCTTCGCCACGCCGGCCGGGCTCATCGGCCTCGGCCTGCTCGTGGCGCTGGCACTGGTGCCGCTGCTGAGGCGATAGCGCTATGCCCGCGCTCTGCCGGGACTGCCTGCACCGGGCGGAAGCGGCCTTCGCCCGCTGCCCCGCCTGCGGGTCGCGCCGCGTCGTGGCGCATCCGGACCTCTTCGCGCTGACCGTCGCGCATGTCGATTGCGACGCCTTCTACGCATCGGTGGAAAAGCGCGACCGGCCCGAACTGATGGCGCGGCCGGTGATCGTCGGCGGCGGGCGGCGCGGCGTCGTCGCCGCCTGCTGCTACGTCGCGCGCACCCGCGGCGTGCGCAGCGCCATGCCGATGTTCAAGGCGCTGTCCGCCTGCCCGGACGCCGTGGTGATCCGCCCGGACATGGCGAAATACGTCCATGAGGGCCGGCGCATCCGGGCGATGATGGAAGCGCTGACGCCGCTCGTTCAGCCGCTGTCGATCGACGAGGCGGTGCTCGACCTCTCGGGCACCGAGGCGCTGCACGGCGCCCCGCCCGCCGTCACCCTCGCCCGCTTCGCGCTGGCCGTGGAACGGGAGGTCGGCGTGACCGTCTCGGTCGGGCTGGCCGCCAACCGGCTGATGGCGAAGCTCGCGGCGGAACGCGACAAGCCGCGCGGCTTCGCGGTGATCGGCGCGGGGGAAGCGGCCGGCTGGCTCGCGCCGCAGCCTGTCTCCCTGCTGCCGGGCGTGGGGCCCGCGCTCGGCAAGCGGTTGGCGGCGGCGGGCTTCACCACGCTCGGCCAGCTCGCGGCGCTGTCGCCCAAGGAAGCCGCGGCGCGCTTCGGGGAGGAAGGGCCGGGCCTGGCGGCCCGCGCGCGCGGGGAGGATGCCCGCCGCGTCAGCCCCGACCGCGAGACGAAAAGCATCAGCGCCGAGACCACTTTCGAGGCCGACCTCGCGACTCAGGCCGCGCTGGAGGCACCGCTGTGGCGGCTGTGCGAGAAGCTGGCGCGGCGGCTGAAGGAGAAGGGCTTCGCCGCCGCCGGCGTGACGCTGAAGCTCAAGACTGCCTCCTTCGCGACCCGCACCCGCGCGACCCGCCTGCCCGAGCCCACGCGGCTGCCGGACGTGCTGTTCGCCGCCGCCCGCCCGCTGCTGGCCAGGGAAGCGGACGGCACGGCCTTCCGCCTGATCGGCATCGGCGCCCAGCCGCTCGCGCCCGGGGATGCGGCGGACCGCGGCGACCTCGCCGACCCCGAGGCGCCGCGCCGCGCCGCGCGGTGGGAAGCGGTGGAGAAGCTGCGCGCGAAGTTCGGCGAGGGCGCGGTGGTGAAGGGCCGCGGCCTGCCCCCGCCCGCCCGCAAGGGCTGATCCCCTTGCCCGCCGGGGCGCGCCCCGCCACCCTCCGCCCATGACCGAGACCCTCCCCGACCTTCTCCTCATCGGCTGCGGCAAGATGGGCGGCGCCATGCTGTCCGGCTGGCTGGAACGCGGCCTGACGCGCGCCGTGGTGGTGGAACCGCACGCCCCGGCGGCGGCCGCCTTCGCCGGGCGGGCGACCATCGTCGCCGACGCCGCCGGCATCCCGGCGGATTTCCGCCCCGCGGCCGTCATCCTCGCGATCAAGCCGCAGGAGGCGCCGGCGAGCCTGCCGGCCTTCGCGCGCTTCGCCGCGCAGGGCGCGCTGTTCGTCTCGATCATGGCCGGCCGCTCGGTCGCCTCGATGCGCGCCGCACTTGGGCAGGACGCGGCGGTGGTGCGCGCCATGCCCAACACGCCGGCCGCGGTGCGCCAGGGCTTCACCGCCGCCTTCGCCGCGCCCGGCGTCACCCCGGCCCAGAAGGCGCTGGCCGACGCGCTGCTGCAGGCGGTGGGCGAAGTGGCCTGGGTGGATGAGGAAGACCAGATCAACCCCGTCACCGCCGTGTCCGGCGGCGGCCCGGCCTATGTCTTCCTGCTTGCCGAGGTGCTGGAGAAGGCGGCGATCGAGCAGGGCCTGCCGGCCGACCTCGCCCGGCGCATGGCGCGCGCGACCGTCGCCGGATCCGGCGCGCTGCTCGCCGCCAGCCCGCAGGATGCGGCCGACCTCCGCCGCGCGGTCACCAGCCCCAAGGGCACGACGGAACGGGCGCTGGGCGTGCTGATGGCGCCCGAGGCATGGCCGGAGCTGATGTCGAAGGCGATCGCCGCGGCGACGGATCGCGCCCGCGAACTGGCGGGCTGACCCGCTCCTCCCATATTGTCGTCCCATGAGCGCGACGAACGATACGGACCTGGTGGCGGCCCTCTGGCGCGTGATCGCGGATCACGGCTGGCCCGGCCTGACGATGGGGCGGCTTGCCGCCGAATCCGGCGCGAGCCTGGCCGAGCTGCGGGACCGCTTCCCCAGCCGGCTCGACGCGCTGATCCTGCACGGCAAGCTGGTGGACCGGCTGGTGCTGGAAGGCACCGTCCCCGGCCAGGGCGGCGCGGCGCGCGACCGGCTGTTCGACGTGCTGATGCGCCGCTTCGACGCGATGCAGCCGCACCGCGCCGGCATCCTGCGCTTCATGAAGGACATGCGCCGGGACCCGAGCTTGGCCGCGCTGCTCGGCCCGCAACTGTCGCTGTCCATGCGCTGGATGCTGGATGCGGCGGAGATCGGCGGCGATGGCTGCCGGCGCCGCGCGCTGGCCGCCGGGCTGGTAGGCGTGTGGCTGATGGCCGCGCGCAGCTGGGCCGAGGACGAGTCGGAGGATCTGGGCACCACCATGGCCGCGCTCGACCGCGCGCTGGACCGGGCGGAGCAGCTGGCGCGGACGCTGCGGCTGATGCCGCCCGAGGAGGACGCCGCCCCGCCCGAGCCCGGCGCCCCGGACGAGGACGCCTGATCCGGAACCTTCCCCCAGGGGAAGGAAAGCCCCTTCGCGCAAGCGTCGCGTGCAGGATGCGGGTTTTGCGCCTATGCTGCACCGCCAAACAGAAGGGGTGCAGGCTATGGTGCAGCGGTCCGGCTTCAAGCCCGATATGGACATGATGAAGATGTTCTCGGAGTTCCGCATGCCCACCATGCCGGCCATGCCCGGCATGCCGGACATGGAGGCGCTGGCCGCCGCCCAGCGCCGCAACCTCGAGGCGCTGTCGGCCGCCAACCGCGTAGCGCTTGAAGGCGCCCAGGCCGTCGCCCGCCGGCACATGGAGATCCTGCAGCAATCCGTCAGCGAGATGACGGAGGCGATGCGCGCCTTCGCCGGCGCCGAGGCGCCGCAGGACAAGGCCGCCAAGCAGGCCGAGATGGCCAAGGCGACCTACGAGAAGGCGGTCGCCAACCTCCAGGAGATCGCCGAACTCATCCAGAAGTCGAACAGCGAGGCGCTCGGCGTGCTGAACAAGCGCTTCACCGAGGCGATGGAGGAAGTGAAGGGGCTGATGGCCAAGGCGGGCGGCTGACGCCCGCTCAGCGGCTCGGCACCGGACCCGAGCCGCGGCCGACCATGCGGCCCGAGGAATCGTAGCGGCGCCATTCGTCGCCGCTGCGTTCGATCCGCCCGGTGCCGCGGCCCGAGGAATCGTACATCCGCGCGGTGTTGCCCGACCATTCGGTCCGCCCGACCGAACGGCCCGAGGAATCGTAGTGGCGGATCGTGTCGCCCGATTGCTGGCTGCGGCCCTGCCCGCGCCCCGACGAATCGTAGTAGCGCGTGGTGCCGCCCTGCGTTTCCGACCGGCCGACGGACCGGCCCGAGGAATCGTAGTACCGCATGGTGTCCGTGCCTTCCGTGCGGCCCACCTGGCGGCCCGAGGCATCGTAGGTCTTCCCGGTCTGCGCCGCGGCGGGCAGGGCCAGCGCGGCGAGCATCAGGGCAAGGGCGATGGGACGCATGGCGGATCCTCCTGGCGCAGGATGCTCCGTGAAACCTGCGGCGAGGTTAAGGCCGCCTGATTTACACGCGCCCGTCACATTGCTACCAACCGCGCGCCCTCGCCCCCCGCCCACCGTCGCCTCGCGGCGCCCGGAGCCCCCCGGCCATGAAGATCGTCGCCTGCAACAGCAACCGCCCGCTGGCCGAGGCGGTCGCCGCCGCCTGCGGGATCCCGCTGACCAACGCTTCCGTCCGCCGCTTCGCCGACCTCGAGGTCTTCGTCGAGATCCACGAGAATGTCCGCGGCGAGGACGTGTTCGTGGTGCAGTCCACCTCCTACCCCGCCAACGACAACCTGATGGAGCTGCTGATCACGCTCGATGCGCTCAAGCGCGGATCGGCGCGGCGCATCACGGCGGTGATCCCGTATTTCGGCTACGCCCGGCAGGACCGGAAGTCCGGCCCGCGCACGCCGATCAGCGCGAAGCTGGTCGCGAACCTGATCACCACGGCCGGCGCGGACCGCGTGCTGACGATGGACCTGCACGCCGTGCAGATCCAGGGCTTCTTCGACATCCCGGTCGACAACCTGTTCGCCGCGCCGCTGTTCTCCCGCGACATCCAGGAACGCTACGAGGGGCGGGAGCTGATGATCGTCTCCCCCGACGTGGGCGGCGTGGTGCGCGCGCGCGCCATCGCGGCGCGGCTCGGCGTCGATCTCGCCATCATCGACAAGCGGCGCCCGCGCGCCGGCGTGTCGGAAGTGATGAACGTGATCGGCGAGGTCGAGGGCCGGCACTGCCTGCTGGTGGACGACATCGTCGATTCCGGCGGCACGCTGTGCAACGCGGCCGAGGCGCTGCTGAAGAACGGCGCCAAGTCCGCCGGCGTCTATGTCACGCACGGCGTCTTCTCGGGCGGCGCGGTCGCGCGCATCGGCGCCGCACCCATCGAGATGATGACGGTGACGGACAGCATCCAGGCGACCGAGGCGGTGCGCGTGTCCCGCAACATCCGCCAGCTGACCATCGCGCCGCTGCTCGCCGAGGCGATGAAGCGGATCAGCGAGGAAAGCTCGGTGAGCTCGCTCTTTAATTGACCTCAGTCGCCGGCGCCCGCATCCGCGGGCTTGGCTTTCGCGCCGTGCGCTGACGCACCCGGCGGGGCTGACGGTCTGGGCGCGGTCGCGCTTCGCGCTCGCGGATCGAGGCATCGGCCTCGATCCGTTTTTTTGTGGCTCAGGCGCCGGCGCGGCCATCCGGCGGCTTGGCTTTCGCGCCGTGGACTGGTGCGCCCGGCACGTCTGACGGTCTGGGCGCGGTCGCGCATTCGCGCTCGCGGATCGAGGCATCGGCCTCGATCCATTTCTTGTGCCCCAGGCGCCGGCGTGGCCATCCGGCGGCTTGGCTTTCGCGCCGTGGACTGGTGCGCCCGGCACGTCTGACGGTCTGGGCGCGGTCGCGCTTCGCGCTCGCGGATCGAGGCATCGGCCTCGATCCGCTTCTTGCCCCAGGCGCCGGTGCTGACGGATCTCGGCCTCGCGTGATCCGACAGCGACATGTCCCGCGCACGGCCTCGCCATGGCAGGATGCGGCGATGGATGCCGCCGACGACATCATCGGCCTCTACACCCGCCACGGGCCGGCCTGGGCGCGGGATCGGGGCGATGCGGTCACCTTCGAGGCCGCTTGGCTCGCGCGCTTCCTCGCCCTGCTGCCGCCGGCGGGGCGCGTGCTCGACATCGGCTGCGGGTCGGGCGCGCCGATCGCGGCGGCCATCGCCGCGGCGGGGCATCGCGTCACGGGGCTCGACGCCTCGCCCACGCTGCTCGCCCTCGCCCGCGCGCGGCTGCCGCAGGCCGAGTGGATCGAGGCCGACATGCGCGCCATGGCGCTGCACCGCCGCTTCGACGGGCTGGTCGCCTGGGACAGCTTCTTCCACCTCGACCACGCAGCGCAGCGCGGCATGTTCCCGCGCTTCGCCACACATGCCGCGCCCGGCGCGCCGCTGCTCTTCACCTCCGGGCCGCGCCACGGCGTCGCGATGGGGACCTATGCGGGGGAACCGCTGTTCCATGCGAGCCTCGACGCCGAGGAGTACCGCGCCCTGCTCGCCGCGCAGGGCTTCGCCGTGCTCGACCACCGGCCGGAAGACCCGGCCACGGGCGGGCGGACCGTCTGGCTCGCCCGCCGCGCCTGAGCCCGCTTGCCAAGCCGGCGCCCGCGCCCGATTCTCCGCCCACGCCGCCCGCGCGCGGCATTCCGGAAGGATGACGCTCCAGATGAAGCTCTATTATTCGCCGGGCGCCTGCTCGGTCGGCATCCATGTGCTGCTCGAGGAAATCGGTGCGCCCTATGAGGCAGTGCTCGTCAACCTGCGGGAAGGCGCGCAGTTCAAGCCCGAATTCGCCGGGCTGAACCCGAAGTCCAAGGTGCCGACGCTGGAACGCGACGACGGCACGGTGCTGACGGAATATCCCGCCATCGCCTTCTGGCTCGCCGCCCGCTTCCCGACCGCGGGGCTGATGCCCTCCGGCACCGATGCGCAGGCCCGCGCGATCGAGGCGACGGACTACTGCGTCGCGACCATGCACATGCAGGGCTTCTCCCGCATGTTCCGCCCCGCCAACTTCGCGCCGTCGGAAGCCGACCACGAGGCGGTGAAGGCGCGCGGGGAGGAGATCTTCGCCAAGGGCCTCGGCCTGATGGACAAGGCGCTGGCGGGCAAGGACTGGCTCGCGGGCACCTATTCCTTCGCCGACAGCGCGCTCTTCTACGTGTCGTTCTGGTGGAACGCGCGGCTGAAGAAGGACCTGCCCGGCAACGTCGCGGCGCATTTCGCGCGCATGAACGCGCGCCCGGCCGTGCAGCGCACGCTGAAGGCGGAGGGGCTTTCGTGATGAAGCTGTTCTATTCCCCGGGCGCCTGCTCCGTCGGCATCCACGTCATCCTCGAGGAACTGGGCAAGCCCTACGAGCTCGGGCTCGTCGCGCTGAAGGACGGCGCGCAGCACAAGCCCGACTACATGGCGATCAACCCGAAGTCGAAGGTGCCGGCGCTGCTGCGCGACGACGGCTCGCTGCTGACGGAATTCCCCGTCATCGCCATGTGGCTCGCGAAGTCCAACCCGGACGCGAAGCTCGCGCCCACCGACCTGGAAGGGGAGACGCGCTGCGCCGAGATGCTCGACTATGTCTGCGGCACCATCCACCCGCAGGGCTTCACGCGCCAGTTCCGCACCGCGAACTTCACCCCGCGGGAGGAAGATTTCCCGAAGGTTGTCGAGCAGGGCAAGGCGCTCGCCGCGAAGTATTTCGACGTGCTGGAGAAGACCTGGGCCGGCGACACCTGGGTGCTGCCCTCGGGCTACTCGGTCGCGGACGCGGCGCTGTTCTTCGTCGAATACTGGGCGACGCGGCGGTCGGGCATGACGCTGCCGCCGCGGCTCGACGCGCATCTGAAGGCGATGCTGGCGCGGCCGGCCGTGCAGCGGGCGCTGGCGCAGGAAGGCCTGCCGGCATGAGCGAGGCGCCCTTCGCCATCATCGGCCCGCCAGGCCCCGGCGAAGGGCGCCCCTTCAGCCGCGCGACGCGCGCCGGTGGCCTTGTGTTCGTCTCGGGCCATTCGGCACCGCACGACCCGGCCCGCGGCATCCATCGCGGTGCGACGGCGGCCGAGCAGACGCGCCAGGCGCTGGCGATGGTCGACGGCATCCTGCGCGAAGCGGGCTCCTCGCTCGACCGCGCGATGCAGCTGACCATGCTCATCACCGACCCGGCGGACTACGCCGAATGCAACGCCGAATACGTGAAGCATTTCCCGAACGGCCTGCCGGCGCGCCACACCGCGCGCTTCGGCGTGCCGACCGAGGCGAAGGTCGCCTTCGCCGCCATCGCGCTCGCCGGAGATACGCCGTGACACTCCATTCTGCGGATCGTTGCCGATCCGCGCCCCGGACGCCGGCGCTTCGCTTGGCTCGCCGCACAAGCGGCGGCGGCCATTCGGCCGCTCGGCCGGCTTTGCCGGTCGCAGGTCATGCTTCATGGGATCCATCATGACACCGACGCTGAACCGCATCCCCTTCTGGTTCCTCCGCCACGGCGAGACGGACTGGAACGCGCAGGGGCTGAGCCAGGGCCGCACCGACATCCCGCTGAACGCCATCGGCGTGATGCAGGCCGCGCGCGCGGCGGAAGCGATGAAGGGCCGCGGCATCGCGACCATCGTCGCCTCCCCGCTCGACCGCGCCTTCCGCACCGCCGAGACGGTCGCCGCCGCGCTCGCCCTGCCCGTCTCGCTGGACGAGGACCTGCAGGAAGTCGCCTTCGGCGAGCAGGAAGGCCTGCCCATGGGCGACTGGTACGACGACTGGATCGCCGGCACCTACACGCCCGCGGGGGGCGAGGCCTTCGCCGAGCTCGTCGCGCGCGGCGTCGCCGCGGTGAACCGCGCGACCGCCCTGCCCGGCCCGGTGCTGGTGGTCGCCCACGGCGCGCTGTTCCGCGCCCTGCGCCTGGCGCTCGGCCACGAGCCGAACGTGCGCACGCCGAACGCGCTGCCCATCCTCTGCACGCCGCCCGCGAAGGGCAGCGCCTGGGATGTCAGCCCGGTGGCGCTGCCGCCGCTGCCGGCGTGACGACGAAGCGGCGATAGATCGCCCCCAGCGCGATCAGCGCCAGCCCGAGGCCGAGGAAGGACAGCACGCGCCACAGCCCGACCAGCGCGTCCATGTCCACGATGAAGACCTTCAGCGTGGTCAGCGCCACCACGCCAAGCGCGGCGAGGCGGATCTCCTTCCGCCCCGCCCGGATGCCGATGGCGAGCAGCAGCGCGCCGAGCAGCAGCCAGGCGCCGGAATAGGCGTACATCTCCGCCTCCCCGATCGGCGCCCAGGCGATCTTCTCTGGATGGAAGGCGCGCCGCACCTCGAGCGTCGCCCAGGCGAAGGCCGAGACGAGCGCATAGCCGGACAGCAGCGTGGCAAGACCCGGCGGCGTGCGCGCTTCCGGCGCGCGCGCCACCGCCAGTGCCACCAGCAGCGCCGGCAGCGCATAGGCCGGCACCAGCGCGGTCAGCAGCGGCAGGCCGGGAATGTCCTCCCCCGCCGTCCAGGGATTCTGCAGCAGCAGGATCAGCCCGACGGCGAGGCCCGCCATCCCCGCCGCCCTCGCGCTCCAGATCATCGCCACGCGCCCGCCGCGCCGATGCGCGACCAGCAGCGCCCAGGCGCCGGCGAACAGCGCCGTGCATTGCCAGGCGGCCTCGGCGAAGTCCCAGCGGCCCGCGGCCAGCGCCGCGCCCTGCACGGCGTGGCGGATCTCCAGCAGCACGAGCAGCATCGCGAACAGCGCCGCGCCGCATTCCAGCACCCGCACCGCGATGCCGTCCCGCATGCGCAGGAATTCCCGCCCCGCCCAGGCGAAGCAGAAGGCCGGCACGCCATAGGCCAGCAGCAGCCCGTTCAGCAGCGGCCAGTCGCCCCAGTCGTAGCCGAGCACGAAGCCGTTGAGCGCAAGCCGCACCAGCACGAAGCCCGCCACCGCCACGGCGACGCGCCGCAGCGGGTCGAGCGCCGTGCGCCGCGCGATCATCGCGAGCGGCGGCAGGAAAAGTGCTACGGCCAGCGTCAGCCACTGCTCCCGCAGCACCATCGCCACGCCGAGCGCGAGTGCCGCCGTCGCACCCGCCGCATGCATCCCGGCCCGCGCCTGCGATCCGTCCCGCATCCCGCGTGCCGCGGCACCCACATGCACCGCGGCGACGGCGCAGGCGGCCAGCGCCCAGGCGGGGTCGGCCGCGAATCCGCGCACCCGGGCATAGGCTGCCAGCAGCACCAGCACCGGCACGAAGGCGGCCGTGCCCGCCCAGGCGAGCGGCCCGCGCGCTTCCATCGCCAGCCCCGCCAGCAGGTGCAGCGCGCCCAGCAGCAGCGCCACCACCAGGAAGGGCCAGAGGGCGGAGGGCACCCAGGCGCCGGGGATCACGCCCTGCACCACGCCCTCGATCGTCACGCGCTCCCCGCCCGGGGCGAAGGGCGGCACCAGCCAGGCCAGCAGCAGCAGGATGCCGAGCCCCGCGCCGATCCAGGGCAGCCGCGCCAGCGCCGCATCCCGCATGCCCGCCAGCACCGCGACCAGCGCGAGCCCCAGGATGCCCGCCGCCGGCGCCAGCCCTTCCACCGTGAGCGCCAGCGGCAGCAGCGCCAGGCCCAGCAGCGCCGGCGGCAGATGCGCGAGCCTGCGGCCGAGCGGCGCGGCGAAGGCATCCCGCGGCAGCAGGAACAGGAAGCAGGCGGCGGCCAGCGGCACGAAGATCGCGGGCGCCCATTCCTCGTTCAGCTCGGCGACCACGCCGCCGACCAGCACCCACAGCGCGCCCGCCGCCGTCGCCGACCAGCCGAGCCAGCCCCAGGCCGTCGCGCGCACCACCAGCATCGCCGCCGCGGTCACCACCAGCAGATAGGCGAACAGCCCGACCAGCGAGGGATCGTCCGTCGTCACCAGCGCCGGCGTGGCGAAGGCGCCGACCAGCCCCACCACGGCGACCAGCGGCCCGCGCCGGAGCGAGAGCAGCATCCCGAACACGCCCGCCGCCGCCATCGCCGCGAAACCCACCACCGGCGGCAGCAGCGCGTACATGGCGGTGGCGGCATAGGCCGCGCCGAACAGCGTCGCCACGCCGCCCGCCGCCAGCGCCGGCGGCCCGTAATCCGGCAGCGGCCCGGGGGCGGACCGCCGCGCCAGCCATTCCCCCGCGACGATCAGCGCCGCGCCGAGCAGCGCGCCGAGCCCGCAGCGCGCGGCCGGGCCGAGCCAGCCTTCCTCCACCGCGAAGCGCACCAGGAAGACGCCGGCCAGCAGCAGGGCGCCGGCGCCGAGCCAGACACCCCAGCGCTGGGTGATGAGTTCCTCGAGGCTCGGGCCCGTCCGTTCCCCGGCCGGCCGCGCCCAGGGCGGCGGCGGGGCCGGGGCCTCCGCGGCCGGTTCGGCGGCGGGGCCGGCCTCGGTCGGCGGGGCGAAGGGCTCGGCGGCGGCGGGCTGGGGTTCGGCGTAGGGTCCGGGGGCATAGGCCTCCGGCGGGGCGGCATGGGGCTGGGGCGCGGCCTCGGGCGGGCGGAAGCCGGCGGCGATCAGCGCGCCGGCCATGCCGCCGACCTCGGCGCGCAGCGCCGCGACCTCCGCCTGCAGGCGCTCGGCCTCCCGCCGCGCGCCCCCGGCGCGGAAATACCCGGCGATGCCGAAGACCCAGCCGGCCAGGAACAGCAGGACGATGAGAACGATTTCTGTCATCACCCCGCACGCTCGGCTTCCGGTCCCGCCCGCGTCAAGGCGCCCGCGCTTGCGCCTGTGAAGCCTTTCGCATAGAAGCCCAGCCGCGCCGGCACCCCTGGAGGCCGGCGCTTGTCGTTCCGGCAGCCCCGCGGGGCCCCGTTCGGCAGGCAACACCCGCAAGGAGCACAACGACCATGGTCCAGACCATTCGGATCGAGGCCGAGGCGCGCGAGCAGGCAGGTAAGGGGGCAGCCCGCGCAACCCGGCGTCAGGGGCTTGTCCCCGCTGTCATCTACGGCGCGAAGCAGGAGGCGACGCTGCTCGCCCTCGACCCGCGCGTCGTGATGAAGGAACTGCACAAGGGCGGCTGGCAGTCGCACCTGTACGAGGTCGCGGTGAAGGGCGGCGCCGCCGAGCGCTGCCTGATGCGCGAGGTGCAGTTCCACCCCGTCACCGACCGCCCCATCCACGTGGACTTCCAGCGCCTGGCCCCGGGCGCGCGGATCCGCGTGAAGGTGCCCGTCGCCTTCCTGAACGAGGACACCTCCCCGGGCCTCAAGGCCGGCGGCGTGCTGAACGTCGTCCGCCGCGAGATCGAGGTGATGGCGGACCCGGAGAACGTGCCGGAAGCCTTCCAGGTCGACCTGGGCGAGGCGGCGATCGGCGCCTCCCTCCGCTGGTCCGCCGTGAAGGACCAGTTCGGCGCGAAGCCGGTGATCCAGGGCCGCGACTTCATGGTGGCCTCGGTCGCCGCGCCGACCGTCGTCGAGGAAGCGGCCCCGGCCGCGGCCGCGCCGGTCGAGGCGACCAAGCAGAAGGCGCCGGCCGGCGGTGCCGCCGCCGCGCCCGCGAAGAAGAAGAAGTAAGGTCGGGGGAGGCGAACCTCCCCCGAACCCCCTCCCTTCTTTGGTCACAAGGAAGGTTGAGGGGGGCGCGGGGGGAGAAGTTCCCTTCTCCCCCCGGTCACCATGCCCGCGCGCGACGACACGCCCCTTCTCTGGGTCGGCCTCGGCAATCCGGGGTCGGAGCATGCGCGCCAGCGGCACAATATCGGCTTCATGGCGCTCGACGAGATCGCGCGCCGGCACCGCTTCTCCCCCTGGCGCAAGCGCTTCAAGGGGGAGGCCAGCGAGGGCACGATCGGCGGCCGCAAGGTCTGGGCGCTCAAGCCCCTCACCTACATGAACGCGAGCGGCGATTCCGTGCAGCAGGCCGCGTCCTTCCTCAAGATCCCCGTGGAGGCCATCACCGCCTTCCACGACGAATTGGACCTCGCCCCGGGCAAGGTGCGGGTGAAGAAGGGAGGCGGCGTCGCCGGCCACAACGGCCTGCGCGACATGCGCCGCGCCTTCGCCAGCGCCGAGTTCTGGCGCGTGCGCCTGGGCATCGGCCATCCGGGGCACAAGGATGCGGTGACGGGCCATGTGCTGGGCAACTTCGCCAAGCAGGACCAGGCCTGGCTCGCGCGGCTGCTCGACGCGGTGGCCGATTGCGCGCCGATGCTGGCCGAGGGCAAGGCCGAGGACTTCATGACGCGCGTCGCGCTGCTGACGCAGGAGGCGTGATGGAAGACGAGCACGGCATGGACGGCGCCTTCACCGGCCCCGGCCCGCAGGACATCGCGAACGGCACCGCCATCCTCGCATCCGCCCTGGTGCGGGAAGCGCAGGCGCTGGCCAGCGCGGCGGAAGGTCTGCGCG
The DNA here is from genome assembly GCF_017813355.1 of Roseomonas nitratireducens. Taxonomy (GTDB): domain Bacteria; phylum Pseudomonadota; class Alphaproteobacteria; order Acetobacterales; family Acetobacteraceae; genus Neoroseomonas; species Neoroseomonas nitratireducens. The sequence goes on along the minus strand of NZ_JAGIYZ010000001.1, from coordinate 211,690 downwards.
GGACGCTCGACCTGTTCGTCATCGACGGCAATTCCCCGGAAGCCGAGGACCGGCGGATCATGCGCGAAGGCACGCGGGAAGCGGCGGCACTCGCCGGCGCGCTGCTGGTCGCCGCGCGGCACCTGCTGCGCAGCACGGGCGACCCGGTGCGCGCGGCGCATGAGACGCTGGGCCGGCTGCCGCGCGGCACGCTTTCGGCCGGGGAACTGGTGGGGCATCTGCGCGCCGCGGCGCTGGCGCCGGTGACCGATGACGGCGCGGCGCGGATCGCGGCGGCGATGATCGCCGAGACCTTCGCCGAGGAAATCACCGCCGCATGGGAGAAGGCCATGGCCCTCCCCGCCGGCAAGGGGAACTGAGATGGGATTCAATTGCGGCATCGTCGGCCTGCCCAATGTCGGCAAGTCCACGCTCTTCAACGCGCTGACGCAGACCGCCGCGGCGCAGGCGGCGAACTACCCCTTCTGCACCATCGAGCCGAATGTCGGCCGCGTCGCGGTGCCGGACCGGCGGCTCGACGACCTCGCGCGCATCGGCAAAAGCCAGAAGATCGTGCCCACCAGCCTGGAATTCGTGGACATCGCCGGCCTCGTGCGCGGCGCGTCCAAGGGCGAGGGCCTGGGCAACCAGTTCCTGGCGAACATCCGGGAGGTGGACGCGATCGTCCATGTCCTGCGCTGCTTCGAGGATGGCGACATCACCCATGTCGAGGGCAGCATCGACCCGATCCGCGATGCCGAGACGGTCGAGACGGAGCTGATGCTCGCCGACCTCGACAGCCTGGAGAAGCGCGCCGTCGGCCTCGCCAAGCGCGCGCGCGGCGGGGACAAGGAAGCCACCGCGCAGATGGCGCTGATCGAACCGATCAAGGCCGCGCTGGAAGCCGGGCGCCCGGCGCGCACCGCCGTGCCGAAGGGGGAGGAAGCGGCCGCCGCGCGGCTGCAGCTGATGACGACCAAGCCCGTGCTTTACGTGGCGAATGTCGAGGAATCCTCCGCCGCCACCGGCAATTCGCAATCCGCCCGGGTGTTCGAGAAGGCCAAGGCCGAAGGCGCGCAGGCCGTGGTCGTCTCCGCGGCGATCGAGGCCGAGATCAGCCAGATGCCCGAGGCCGACCGGGCGGAATTCCTCGCCTCGCTCGGGCTGGAGGATAGCGGGCTCGACCGCATCATCCGCGCCGGCTACGCGCTTCTCGGCCTGGTCACCTACTTCACGGTGGGGCCGAAGGAAGCGCGCGCCTGGACGATCCTGAAGGGGATGAAGGCCCCGCAGGCCGCCGGCGTGATCCATGGCGACTTCGAGCGCGGCTTCATCGCGGCCGAGACCATCGCCTTCGACGACTACGTCGCCCTGAACGGCGAACAGGGGGCGAAGGAAGCGGGCAAGATGCGGGTGGAAGGCAAGGAGTACGTCGTGAAGGACGGCGACGTGCTGCTGTTCCGCTTCAACGTGTGAGACGGGGGGAGAAGGGAACTTCTCCCCCCTGCCCCCCTCAACCTTCTTTGTCTTTGGGGACCTGACCTCCGGGGTCAGTCCCCAACAGACAGAAAAGGGAGGGGGCTCGGGGGAGGTTCCCCTCCCCCGACCTTCTTCACCGCCCCGGCAGCGTCGTTCGTGCCGTACCGGTCACGGGCTCCGGCGGCGGCAGGGCCGTGCCGCGCGGCCCAAGCCCATCGCGTTCCCGCGCCGGATCACCGCAGGCCGCGAGCATCAGGGCGAGCAGCAGGACGGGCAGCGCGGAGCGGAGGGCGGCGGTCATCCACGCGGCTTAGCACGCGCCGCGCCCCGCGCTAAACCGCCCCCGCGCAGGCCCGGAGAGACCACCCATGCCCGACCCCATCACCCCCATGATCGGCTTCATCGGCGGATCGGGCGTCTATGACCTGGACGGGCTCGAGGACCGCGCCTGGGTCAAGGTCCGCACCCCCTGGGGCGATCCGTCGGACGAGATCCTGACCGGCACGCTCTCCGGCGTGCGCGTCGCCTTCCTGCCGCGGCACGGGCGCGGGCACCCGACGCCGCCCTCGGCGCTCAACTACCGCGCCAACATCGACGCCATGAAGCGGATCGGCTGCACGGAGCTGATCTCGCTCTCGGCCGTGGGCTCGCTGAAGGAAGACCTGCCGCCGGGCCATTTCGTCATCGTCGACCAGTTCATCGACCGCACCTTCGCGCGGGAGAAGTCGTTCTTCGGCACGGGCTGCGTCGCGCATGTCTCGGTCGCGCACCCGACCTGCCCGCGCCTGTCCGACGCGCTGGAAGCGGCGGCGCGGCAGATCGCCATCCCCTTCACCCGCGGCGGCACGTATCTCGTCATGGAAGGCCCGCAGTTCAGCACGCGCGCCGAAAGCCTGCTCTACCGCCAATGGGGCTGCGACGTGATCGGCATGACGAACATGCCGGAGGCGAAACTGGCCCGCGAGGCGGAGCTTTGCTACGCGAGCATGGCCATGGTCACCGATTTCGACTGCTGGCACCCCGACCATGACCATGTGACGGTCGAGCAGGTGGTGAAGGTGCTGTTCTCCAACGCCGACAAGGCGCGCGCGCTGGTCAGGGCGGTGGTGCCCGCGCTCGGCGCGCCGCGCGGCCCCTGCCCGGCCGGCTGCGACCGCGCGCTGGACCATGCGCTGATCACGGCCCCGGACCGGCGCGACCCGGACCTGCTGGCGAAGCTGGACGTGGTGGCGGGGCGCGTCCTCAACCCCGCCTGAGGCGCGTTTACCGGGCGCCAACCGGGCCCGGGGCAGTCTATCGCCAATGCCCCGCCCCGACCTCGCCGCCACCGCCGCCGCGCTCGACCTGCTGCCGCGGGAGGTCGTGACCGGCACCGTGACCGGCCTCGGCGGCCTGGCCGTGACGCTGGAAGGCTTCGGCCCGCTCGCCGCCATCGGCGACCGGGTGCGGCTGGAACCGCCCGGCCGGACGCCGGTGCTGGCCGAGATCGCCGCCTTCCGCGACGGGCGGGCGGAAGCCATCGCCATGGGCCCGCTCGCCGGGCTGACCGACGGGGCGCGCGCGGTACTGGCGCCGCGGCCGGCGCTCGCCGTCTCCGAGGCCTGGCTCGGCCGGGTGCTGGACCCGATGGGGGCGCCGATGGACGGCCTGCCCCCGCCCGCCCCCGGCGCCCAGCCGCGCGCCACCCATTCCCCCGCCCCGCCGGCAGGGCAGCGTGCGCGGCTCGGCCCGCGCATGGCGCTCGGCGTGCGGGCGCTCGATCTTTTCACCCCGGTGCGCCAGGGGCAGCGGCTGGGCCTGTTTGCCGCCTCGGGCGTCGGCAAGTCCACGCTGATGGCGATGCTCGCCGGCGGCGTCGAGGCCGACGTGATCGTCTTCGCCCTGGTCGGCGAGCGCGGGCGCGAATTGCGAGAATTCCTCGAGGACGATCTCGGCCCGGAACGCCTGGCGAAATCCGTCGTCATCTGCGCGACCTCCGACACCGCCGCGCCGGTGCGGCGCGAAGCCGCCTATGCCGCCATGACCGTCGCCGAGCATTTCCGCGACCAGGGCAAGCAGGTGCTGCTGCTGATGGACAGCGTGACGCGCTTCGCCCTCGCGCTGCGGGAAATCGGCCTCGCGGTGCGGGAGCCGCCGGCGACGCGCGGCTATCCGCCCTCGGTCTTCACCGAACTGCCCCGCCTGCTGGAACGCGCCGGCCCCGGGGAGGAAGGCTGCGGCGGCGCGATCACCGCGCTGTTCACCGTGCTGGTGGAAGGCGACGACCATGACGAGCCGGTGGCCGACGCGGTGCGCGGCATCCTGGACGGGCATGTGGTGCTGGACCGCCGCATCGCCGAAGCCGGGCGCTACCCGCCGGTCGATGTGCTGCGCTCGCTCTCGCGCACCGCGCCGGGGGTGCTGGACCCGGCGGAGCGGCCGCTGGTGGGCGCCGCGCGGCGCATCCTGTCCACCTGGGGTGAGGTGCGGGACCTGGTGCGCCTCGGCGCCTATCGTACCGGGCATGATCCCGTGGCGGACGAGGCGGTGCGCCTCGCCCCCGCGGTGGAGCAGGTGCTGATGCAGCCCAAGGGCGAGGCGAGCGACCCGTCGGAAGCCTTCGCGATGCTGGGCGCGGCACTCACCGAAGGCGGCTAGACCCCTGTCATTTGGTCAAAGGCGTTTTCCGGGTCGCCGAGCGATTCCGCTCGGCCTGAAAGCGCTTCAGTCCGCGCGGATGTTGCCCACCCGGATCACCTCCCGCCAGCGCGCCAGTTCCTCCCGGATCAGCGCAGTGTAGCCGTCGGCGCCGAGCGTGCCGGGACGCACGCCGATGGTCGCGAAACGCTCCTTCACCACGTCGGAGGCGAGCGCGGCCGCGATCTCCCGCTGCCAGCGCTCCGCGATCTCGGGCGGGATGCCGGCGGGCGCCGAGATGCCGAACCAGTTGGTCGAGATCGCGGCCGGGAAGCCCGCTTCCGCGAAGGTCGGCACGTCCGGCAGGGCGGGGGCGCGCTCGCGCTCGCTGACCGCGAGGGGGCGCATGCGGCCGGCGCGGATGTTGCCCATCGCCGTCGGCAGGCTTTCCATCAGCGCGGGGATCTGCCCGCCCATCACGTCGGTCATGGCGGGTGCCGAGCCGCGATAGGGCACATGCGTGATCTCGACGCCGGCCGAGCGCGCGAGCAGCTGCCCGACCAGGTGGTTCATCGTGCCGTTGCCGCCCGATCCGTAGGTGATCTCCCCCGGCCGCGCGCGCGCGAGTGCCACGAGCTCCGCGACGGTCTGCGCCGGGACGGCAGGGTTCACGACAAGCACGGACGGGAAGGTGCCGACCAGGTGCAGATGCGTGAAGTCAGCGAGCGGATCGTAGGGCACGTTGGCGTAGAGCACCGGCCCGATGCCGTGCGAGGCGGCGGAGGAGATCATCACCATGTGCGCATCGCCGCGCGCCTTGGCGACGATGTCCGCGCCGAGCATCCCGCCCGCGCCGGGCCGGTTCTCCACCACGATGGGCTGGCCGAGCCTGGTGCCGAACCATTCCGCGAGCGTGCGGGAGAGGATGTCGGCCGCGCCCGCGGGCGGGAAGTTGACGATCCAGCGGATCGGCCGCGCCGGCCAGGATTGCGCAAGCGACAGGCGCGGCGTGGCGAGAAGCGCGGCGGTGGCGAGCAGCGCGCGGCGCGCGAAGGGGCCGGTCATGGCGTTCTCCCTTGCAGGGCTTGGATGATGGCACGAAGGATGCAAAGCCTGCGCCATCGAAGATGAGATGACGGGAGCGAGACGGATGGATTTCGACCTGATCCTGCGCGAGGTGCGCCTGCCGGATGCGAAGCCGGGCGCGCCCGCCGTCGACATCGGCGTGACGGGCGGGCGCATCGCCGCCATCGCCCCCGCGCTGCCGGGCGCGGCGCGGGAGGAAGCGCGCGGCGAAGGGCGGCTCGTCTGCGCCGGCTTCGTCGAGACGCATATCCATCTCGACAAATCCTGCATCCTCGCCCGCTGCGCCTGCGAGGCGCAGCGCCATCCGCACCGGGCGATGGAGCGCGTCTCCGACGTGAAGCACACCTTCACCGTGGAGGACGTGACCGCGCGCGCCGCCGGCACGCTGGAGAACTGCATCAGGCACGGTGCCACGCGCATGCGCACCCATGTCGAGGTCGACCCAAAGGTCGGGCTGCGCGGGCTCGAGGGCGTGAAGGCGCTCATCGAACGCTACAGCTGGGCGATCGACCTCGAGATCTGCGTCATGCCGCAGGAAGGGCTGACCAACAATCCGGGCACGGATGAGCTGATGGTCGCGGCGCTGAAGAACGGCGCGACGGTGGTCGGCGCAGCGCCGAACTACGACAGCGACCGCGCCGCGCAGATCCGCCGGGTGTTCGAGATGGCGCGCGAATTCGACGTCGACATCGACATGCACCTGGACAGCGGCATCACGGCCGACGACCTCGACACGCTGCTGGTCTGCGAGCTGACCGAGCAGTACGGCTGGGGCGGGCGCGTCGCGGTCGGGCATGTCACGAAGCTCGCCGCAGCGGATCCGGCGCGGCTGCAGCACGCCGCGAAGCGCATGGCCGATGCGGGCGTGGCGCTGACGGTGCTGACCGCGACCGACCTGTATCTGGGCGGGCGGCACATGGACCGCGACGTGCCGCGCAACGTGGTGGACGCGAATGCGCTGGCCGAGCGAGGGGTGCTGTGTTCCGTCGCCTCCAACAACATCCTCAACCCCTTCACCCCCTTCGGCGACGGGCAGCTGCTGCGCCAGGCGAACATGCAGGCGATCGTCACGCATCGCGGATCGGATGCGGAGGTGCGCGCGATCTTCGACATGACGACGCAGGACGCGGCGCGGCTGATGCGCCTCCCCGACTACGGCGTGGCGGTCGGCAACCCGGCCGACCTGGTGGTGCTGGATGCGGAGACGCCGGAGATGGCGCTGCGCACCGTCGCGCCGGTGCTGGTGGCCTTCAAGCGCGGGCGGCGGACGGTGACGCGGGACAGGGCGCGGCTGCACGCGCCCTGAGGCGCGCCCTCAGGCGCGCTCAGACCACCTTCTCGCCCGCTTCCATCCAGCGCCAGTACAGCTCCCGCGCCTGGGTCGCGAAGCGGCCGATCTGCATGTCGCGCCCGTTGTAGCGCGTGCAGGGCTGCACCTTGGCGTAGTTGCCGGTGGAGAAGATCTCGTCCGCCGTCTCGAGCTCGGCGGGCTTCACCGTGCGCTCCTCCACCACCACGCCGTTCTCGCGGAACAGCGACAGCACGCGCTGGCGCGTGATGCCGTTGAGGAAGGTGTGGTTGATCGCCGGCGTCACCAGCCTGCCATCCTTGGCAAACCACAGATTGGCCGAGGCGAATTCGGCCACATGCCCCATCGCGTCGCACATCACCGCATTGTCGGCACCCTGCGTCGCGGCGAAGGCGGAAGCCCGCGCGCCGTTCGGATAGAGGCAGGCGGCCTTGGCGTCGGTCGGCGCCATTTCCGGCGTCGGGCGGCGGAAGGGCGCCATCACGGCGGAGAAGCCGGCCCATTTCGGCAGCGGGCTGTCGTAGATCGCCAGGATGAAGTCGGTGCTGTCCGGATCCGGCCGCGCCGCGCCCAGGCCCTTGCGGATGAAGAACATCGGCCGGACATACAGTTCCGCGTCGGGACCCATGCGGCGGATGCCCTCGCGGCACAGCGACGCGATCTCCTCCGGCGTCTTGGTGGGCTTCATCAGCATCGCGCGGGCGGATGCGACGGCGCGCGCCGCGTGGCGGTCGAGGTCCGGCGCGAAGCCGCGGACCGCGCGCGCCCCGTCGAAGATCACCGAGCCGAGCCAGAAGGCATGGTCCATCGGGCCCACCACCTTCGGTTCCTCGGTGGTCCAGGTGCCATCGTAATGGTAGACGCCGGCCATCTTTTCCCTCCGCAACCGTCGCGCGATGGTGTGCCATGGAGCCGCGGGAGCGAGAACCCCCGGCGCGGGAGGATCAGGCCATGCGGCAGCACATGGACGGGCGGGAGACGCGCGAGCCCGCGGCGCGGGCGGCCGAGATCGCCACGCTGCTGCCCGCCGTGGTCGCCGCCGCGATGCGCGCCCCGGCGCAGGCCGCGCGGCTCGCCGGCATCGATCCCGCCACGGTCACCGACCGCGCCGCGCTCGCGCGCCTGCCCGTGCTGCGCAAGGCGGACCTGCCCGCGCTGCAGAAGGCGGCACCGCCCTTCGGCGGATTGTCGGCCACGGCCCCGGGCGGCTTCGCGCGGCTCTTCACATCCCCGGGCCCGATCCTGGAAGGGGAAGCGCGCGGCGCCGATCCCTGGCACATGGCGCGCGCCTTCTTCGCCGCGGGCTTCCGCGCGGGGGACGTCGCGCTCAACACCTTCTCCTACCACCTGACGCCGGGCGGCTGGATCATGGAAGGCGGGCTGCAGGCGCTGGGCTGCGCGGTGATCCCCGCCGGGCCCGGCAACACGGAAGCGCAGCTCGACCTGATCGAGGCCTATCGCCCCGTCGCCTATGTCGGCACGCCGGATTTCCTCAAGATTTTGCTCGACGCGGCGCAGGCGGCCGGGCGCGACGCGTCCTCGATCCGCCGCGCGCTGGTCTCCGGCGCCGCCTTCCCGCCTTCGCTCCAGGCAGAGATCGCCGCGCGCGGCGTCGATGCCTACCAGATGTACGGCACCGCCGATCTCGGCTGCGTCGCCTACGAGACCGAGGCGCGCGAAGGCCTGGTGGTGGCTGAGGAAGCGATCGTCGAGATCGTCCGCCCCGGCACCGGCGACCCGCTGCCCGATGGCGAGGTCGGGGAGGTGGTGGTGACGCTGCTGGATGAACGCCATCCGGTGCTGCGCCTCGCGCTCGGCGACCTGTCCGCGATCATGCCGGGCGGTTCGCCCTGCGGGCGTACCAATGCGCGCATCCTGGGCTGGCGCGGCCGCGCCGACCAGACGGCGAAGGTGAAGGGCATGTTCGTGCGGCCCGAACAGGTGGCGGAGATCGCGCGCCGCCATCCGGGGCTGGGGCGCCTGCGCCTGGTCGTCACCCGCGCGGGCGAGCAGGATGCGATGACGCTGCGCGCGGAAGGCGCCGCGGCGGAAGGGCTCGCCGATGCGATCGCCGCGACGCTCGCTTCGGTCACCCGCCTGCGCGGCGCCGTGGAGATCGTTCCGCCCGGCACGCTGCCGAATGACGGCAAGGTCATAGCGGACGAGCGTCCCGTGGGCTGACGCGCCGGCGATTTGACCGCAAGGGGCCGCCCGCCTAGCGTCCGGGCAGTGAATTCCGCAGGGGAGGAGAGCACGCGATGACCGTGCATTTCTGCGTCCATGACGAAGGCGACAGCGTCGGCGTCGTGGTCGTCGAGGGTGTGAAGGCCGGCCAGACCTTGAATGGCTGGATCATGGACCAGGACAAGATGATCGAGTTCCCGGCCAGGAACGACATCCCGATCGGCCACAAGGTGGCGATCCGCCAGATCGCCAAGGGCGACACGATCATCAAGTACGGCGTCGACATCGGGCGTGCCGTCGCCGACATCGGCGCGGGGGAACACCTGCACGTGCACAACGTCAAGACGAAGCGGTGGTGAGATGGGCATCGACCTGAAGAGCGCGACCTTCGAAGGCTGGCGCCGCGAGAACGGCCGCATGGGCGTGCGCAACCACGTCCTGATCCTGCCCGTGGACGACATCTCCAACGCCGCGGCCGAGGGCGTGGCCCGCAACATCCAGGGCACGCTGGCAATCCCGCACGCCTATGGGCGGCTGCAGTTCGGCGCCGACCTCGACCTGCATTTCCGCACCATCATCGGCACGGGCTGCAACCCGAACGTCGCCGCGGTCGTGGTCATCGGCATCGAGCTCGGCTGGGCCGGCAAGGTGGCCGAGGGCATCGCCAAGACCGGCAAGCCGGTGGAATTCTTCGCCATCGAGCAGAACGGCGACATCAACACGATCGCCGCCGCGTCGCGCGCCGCCTACCGCATGGTCAAGCACGCGACGGCGCTGAAGAAGACGCGCGCGCCGCTGGTGGACCTGTGGGTCTCGACCAAGTGCGGCGAGAGCGACACCACCTCGGGCCTGGGGTCCTGCCCCACCGTGGGCAATTCCTTCGACAAGCTGTGGGCGAACGGGAACACGCTGGTGTTCGGCGAGACCACGGAGCTGACCGGCGGCGAGCACCTGGTCGCCGCGCGGTGCCGGACGCCCGAGATCCGCGCGCAGTTCATGAAGATGTTCGACCGCTACCAGGCGGTGGTCGAGGCGAACAAGACCTCCGACCTGTCGGAAAGCCAGCCCACCAAGGGCAACATCGAGGGTGGGCTGACCACCATCGAGGAGAAGGCGCTCGGCAACATCCAGAAGATCGGCAAGCACTGCACGGTCGACGGCGTGCTGGACAAGGCCGAGGAGCCCACGCATCCGGGACTGTGGTTCATGGATTCGTCGTCGGCGGCGGCGGAGATGGTGACGCTCTGCGCGGCCTCCGGCTTCGCGGTGCACACCTTCCCCACCGGCCAGGGCAACGTGATCGGCAACCCGATCGTCCCGGTCATCAAGCTCACCGCCAATCCGCGCACCATGCGGACCATGTCGGAACATGTCGACGTGGACGTGACCGGCCTGCTGCAGAAGCGGATGAACATGGACGAGGCGGGCGAGGCGCTGATCGACAGCATCATCCGCACCGCCGACGGGCAGCACACCGCGGCCGAGATCCTCGGCCACCGGGAATTCTCGCTCACGCGCCTGTACGAGAGCGCCTGACCCGCGCCGGGGGGCGAAGGCACTGCTTCCGCCCCCCGCGCGAACCGCGTTAGCCTTCCCGCCAACGACACCAACGGGAGGCTCCAGCATGCTCCAGCGTCGCCATTTGCTTGCCGCGCCGGCGCTCGCGCTGCCGGCCGCCGCCCGCGCGCAGGCGCCCTTCCCCGACCGGCCCGTGCGCTACATCGTGCCCTTCCCGCCCGGTGGCCTGACCGACATCATGGCGCGGCTGGTCGGGCAGAAGCTGGCCGAGATCTGGGGCCGGCCGGTCGTCGTCGAGAACCGCGCCGGCGGCAACGCGCTGATCGGCGCCGACGCGGTCGCGAAAAGCGCGCCGGACGGCCACACGCTGCTCGCCATCACCATGACTCACGCGGTCAACGCGACGCTGTTCCCGAACGCGCCCTTCGACTTCCGTCGCGACCTGACGACGATCTCGGTGCTCGGATCGCTGCCGCTGGTCGTCGTGGTGAACGCGGAACGCAACCCGGCGCGCACGCTGGGCGACCTGGTGCAGCAGGCGAAGCAGCGGCGGCTGAACGGCGGTTCCTCCGGCAACGGGTCGCCGCCGCATCTCGGGCTCGAACTGTTCCGCCGCGCCGCGCAGGCGGGGGACAACATCACCCATGTGCCCTATCGCGGCGGCGCGCCCTCCGTCACCGACCTCGCCGGCGGCAGCCTCGACCTCATGGTCTCCAACCTTCCCGAATGCATCGCGCAGATCCAGGCCGGCAGGCTGCGCCCCCTTGCCATCACCTCCGCCGCGCGGCATCCGCTGCTGCCGGAGGTGCCGACCGTGCGCGAAGCAGGCCAGCCGATGCTCGAGATGACGAACTGGACCGCGATGATGGCGCCCGCGGCCGTGCCCGCGCCCCTCCTCGCGCGGCTCGAGGCCGACACCCGCGCCGCCATCCGCGACGCCGATGTCGGCCGCCGCGCGCGCGACGGCGGCTTCACCGTGGAAGGCTGGGACCGCGCGCGGTCGCTCGCCTTCGTCACGGAGGAGACGGCCCGCTGGGCGCGCCTCGTCCAGGAAGCGGGGCTGCGCGCGGACTGATGCGACTTTCCCTCTCCGACGCCGAACACCTCGCCCGCCGCGCGCTCATCGCCGCGGGGGCCAATCCCGGCATGGCGGCGGCGACCGCCCGCGCGCTTGCCGCGGCGGAAGCGGCCGGGCAGGCGGGCCATGGCCTGTCGCGCGTGCCGCAATACGCGGCCTTCCTGAAGAACGGGCGCGCCGATGGCGGCGCCCTCCCGCGCATCGTCAACGAGCGCGGCGGCGCGGTGCTGGTCGATGCGCGGCACGGCCTCGCCTATCCCGCGCTGGCCGTGGCGGAATCCGAAGCCGCCTGGCGCGCGCGCGCCCATGGCGTCGCCGTCGCCGGCGTGACGAATTCCCACCATTCCGGCGCGATGGGCCTGCCCGTGGCACGGCTCGCGCAGCAGGGCCTGGTCGCGCTCGCCTTCACCAATTCGCCCGCCGCCATGCCGGTCCCGGGCGGACGACGGCCGCTGATGGGCACCAACCCGATCGCCGCCGCCTTCCCGCGCCGCGACGCGCCGCCGCTGGTCATCGACATGGCGCTGTCGGAAGTCGCGCGCGGAAAAATCATGGTCGCGGCGAAGGAAGGGCGCGCCATCCCCGAAGGCTGGGCGCTCGATGCCGAAGGCCGGCCGACGACCAATCCGCAGGCCGCGCTGTCCGGCGCCATGCTGGCGATGGGCGGCGCGAAGGGCGCGCTGCTCGCCCTCGTCGTCGAATTGCTGTGCTGCGCGCTGACGGGCGCGGCCTTCGGCTTCGAGGCCGACAGCTTCTTCGTCGACGAAGGCAACCGCCCGCGCCTGGGCCAGGCGCTGCTCGCGATCGACCCCGGTGCGCTCGCCGGCGCCGACCTCTTCGCCACGCGCATCGAGACCTTCCTCGCCGCGATGCAGGCGGATGAAGGCGTGCGCCTGCCCGGCGCGCGGCGGGATGCGCTCGCCGCCCGCGCCGCGGCCGATGGCGTCGAGATCCCCGACGCGCTGCACCAGCGACTGGTCGCCCTCGCCGCGTGACGCGCGCGCCCGACCTCGACCGCCATTGCGGCCCCGCCGCCGTGGCCGCGCTGTTCGCCCGCCGCCCGCAGGACGTCGCGCGCCTGTTCCACGTGGCCGCGCGGCGGCGGGAGGCCGGGCCCCATTGCGCCGTGCTGGCGCGCGCGCGCAAGCCGTATCGGGAAGTGCTGCCGGAGGATCTCGCGCGCATCGCCGGCACGCCGCACCATGGCGGCATCGTCGCCCTCGCCTGGCCGCGCGCGGTGCCGGCGCTCGATCCGCGCGCGCTGCCGCCCGCGCGCGTGACCCCCGTGCTGGACGGCATCGGCAATCCGCACAACCTCGGCGCCATCGCGCGCTCGGCCGCCTTCCTCGGCTGCCGCGCGCTGGTGCTGTCGGGCGATCCGCGCCAAGCGGGGCTGTCCGATGCCGCCTTCCGCACCTCCGAAGGCGGGCTGGAGGCGCTGGAGATCTTCGCCGCCCAGGACCTGCCCGCCGCGCTGCGCGCCCTGTCGCCCGCCATGCTGACGCTGGCCGCCGTGCCGCGCGGCGGCGTGCCGCCTTCCGCCGTGCCGCGCGACCGGCCGATCGCGCTGGTGCTGGGCAATGAGGAGGACGGGCTGTCCCCCGCCACGGTCGCCGCCTGCGCCGGGCGCGTCACCCTGCCCGCCGCCGGGCCTGTGGAAAGCCTGAATGTTTCGGTCGCGGCGGCGGTGCTGATCCACGCGCTGACGGGCTGATCCCGACCGCACGACGGCGCATCCTTCGCGCAGCCGCCCCGCGCGCCACGGCCGGACCTTTCCGCACGAGGCACGATCCGCGCAGGAAAGGCTTGCGGCGCGGCGCCGGATGGGTCCAATCGACCGCATGGACGGCGGCATGGGCGACGCGACGGCGCGGCTGGAAGCGACGGAGGGCTCGGGCGGCCGCGTGCTGGCCGCGCATGGCAGGCTGGACGCGGCGGCGGCGGCGCGGCTCTGGCCCGCGGCGATGCGCGCGGCGGAAGGCGGCGTCGCGGCGCTCGACCTCTCCGGCATCGAGACGATCGACACCGCCGGCGCCGTGCTGCTGCTGACCGCGGCACCCGGCGCGGAACGGCGCGGCGCCGCGCCCGCCGTCGCGGCGATGCTGGACCGCACGGAACGCGCCCTCGCCACCGCCCCGCCCGCCGGGGCGCCGCCGGACTGGCGGCCGATCACCGATCTCGGCCGCGCCACGGTCGGCCGCGCGCGCGCCGCCGTGCGCGGCATCGCCTTCGTGGGGGAGGCGCTGGTCACCGCCGGCCGCGTGCTGGCGCGCCCGCGCCTGCTGCGCGTGTCCGACCTGCTGCGCCACCTGGACGAGGTCGGCACGCGCGCCTTCCCGCTGACGCTGCTGCTCGGCTTCCTGATCGGCGTGATCCTCGCCTACCAGTCATCGATCCCGCTGCGCCGCTTCGGCGCGGAGGTCTTCGTGCCGAACCTCGTCGGCATCTCGTTGCTGCGCGAACTCGGGCCGCTGCTCGCCGGCGTGGTGCTGGCCGGGCGCACCGGGTCCGCCTTCGCCGCCGAACTCGGCACCATGACGGTGAACGAGGAAGTGGACGCGCTGAAGATCATGGGCGTCGATCCGACCGCGATGCTGGTGCTGCCGCGCCTGATCGCCGCGACGCTGGCGATGCCCGTGCTCGCGCTGCTGATGAACCTCTCGGGCCTCGCCGGCATGACGCTGATCATGGGCACGCTCGGCTATCCCTGGGCGGCGGTGCAGGCGCAGCTGCAGCAATGGCTCTCGCTGGGCGACCTGATGGGCGGGCTGTTCAAGGCGGCCTGCTTCGGCCTGGTCATCGCCGCCATCGGCTGCCGCGCGGGGCTTTCCGCCGGGCGCGGCCCGCGCGCGGTGGGCGATGCCGCGACGGCCGCGGTCGTCGGCGGCATCGTCGCCATCGTCGTCATGGACGGCGTCTTCGCCGTGCTGTTCTTCCGGCTCGGCATATGAGCGAGCCCGTCATCCGCGCCGAGAACCTCGCCGTCGCCTTCGACGGAAGGACGATCTTCAAGGACGTGACCTTCGAGGTGCGGCGCGGGGAGATCTTCGTCATCCTCGGCGGGTCGGGCTGCGGCAAGTCCACCCTGCTCAAGGCGCTGATCGGCCTGGTGCCGCTGTCGGCCGGCCATGCCTTCCTGCTGGGGGAGGATCTCGGCGCGCTCGACGACACCGCCCGCCGCGCGCTGTTGCGGCGCATCGGCGTGATGTGGCAGTCCGGTGCCCTGTTCGGGAGCATGACCCTGGCCGAGAACGTCGAACTGCCGCTCGAGGAGCACACCGCCCTGCCGCGCCCGGCGCGGGAGGCGCTGGCGCGCGCCAAGCTCGGCCTGGTCGGGCTGGGCGACGCTTCGGCGCGGCTGCCGGCGGAAATCTCCGGCGGCATGGCCAAGCGCGCGGGCATCGCGCGCGCCATGGCGCTCGACCCGCCGCTGCTGTTCCTCGACGAGCCCTCGGCCGGGCTCGACCCCATCACCTCCGCCGGGCTCGACAAGCTGATCCGCGAGATCGCGCGGGAGACCGGCACGACCTTCGTCGTCGTCACGCACGAGCTGCAATCGATCCTCGCCATCGGCGACCGCTGCATCATGCTCGACAAGCAGGCCCAGGGCATGATCGCGGAGGGCGACCCGAAGCGCCTGCGGGACGAGAGCGACCACCCCACCGTGCGCGCCTTCTTCCGGCGCGAGGCCGCCTGAGATGGCCGCCGCGCCCCGCCCGCTTTACCTGCGCGTCGGCATGCTCGTCCTGGCCGGGCTCGGCCTGGCGGTGGGCTTCGTGCTGTTCCTCACCTCCGGCACCTTCAGCGGCAAGCAGCTGGTGTTCGAGACCTATGTGCGGGAATCCGTCGCCGGTCTCGACGTGGGCGCGCCGGTGCGCTTCCGGGGCGTGCCGGTGGGGCGCGTGACGGAACTCGGCCTCGTCTCCGTCGTCTATGCCGGCTTCACGCGCGGCGTGGACGACACGACGAGCCGCCTCGTGCTCGTCCGCTTCGCCGTCGATCCCACCCGCTACGGCCGCTCCCCGGTCGAGGACGCGGTGCGCGCGGGGCTGCGCGTGCGCATCGCCTCCCAGGGCGTCACCGGCCTGTCCTACCTCGAGGTGGATTTCGTCGATCCGGCGCGCTTCCCCGTCCCCGACGTGCCCTGGACGCCGACCTTCCCGCGCATTCCCTCCGTCCCGTCCACCATCACCCAGGTGACGAGCGCGGCGGAGCGGCTGCTCACCCGCCTCGACGCGCTCGACATCGAGGGGCTGCTCGACGCCGCGACGGGCGTGCTCAACGACATCCGCACCCAGGTCAGCGGCCAGGGCGACATGGCGACGACGCTGCGCGAGGCCGCCGTCACCATGGCCGCGCTGCGCGAGGCGATCCAGGGCGCGGAACTCGCCGGCGCGGTGCGCGACATCCGCACCGCCGCGACGCGCCTGGGCGCGGCGGGGGAAGCGGCGGAGAACCTCCTCGCCGGGCCGGAGATCACCACCGCCGCGGCCAATATCGGCCAGGCGGCGGCGGACCTGCGCACCACGATCGCGCGCCTGCCCGCGGTGATCGCCGCGCTGGAGGCGACGCTGCGCAGCGTGCGCGGCACCACCGGCGACGCGCAGGCCGACCTCGGCCCGCTGCTGCGCGACCTGCGATCGACCGCCGCCAGCCTGCGCGACACGGCCGAGGCGCTGCGCCGCAGCCCGTCGCAATCGCTGTTCGGCGCACCGCCGCCACCGCCCCGGGATCGCCGCTGACATGACCGCCCGCCGCACGCTGCTGATCGCGCCGCTGCTCGCCGCCTGCTCGGTGCTGCCCGACAGGCCCTATGTGGAGACGCGGCGCTTCCCGCTCGAACCCCGGCGGGAGGGCGCGCCGCGCGCCGGGCGCGGGCGGCGGTCGCTGCTGGTGCGCACGCTGCGCGCGGGGGCGGGGATGGACACGCGCAACCTGCGCACCGTCCGCCCCGACGGCACCGAGTTCCTGGACTTCTACGCCGAATGGGCGGCGCCGCCGGCCGAGGCGGCGGAACAGGCGCTGCGGCGCTGGCTGCTCGATGCGCGGCTGTTTTCCGCCATCCTCGCGCCGGGGTCGCGCGTGACGCCGGACTTCGTGCTGGAAGGGGAATTCACACGCCTCGCGGCGGTCCAGGGCGAAGGCGCGGCGCGGGCGGAACTGACCATGCTGCTGGTCGACGAACGGCAGGGCAGCCGCCTGGTCGGGCAGATGGTGAGCAGCGGGTCGGCGCCGCTGCCCGGCGGCACGGCGGAACCCTCGCCCGAACAGGCGGCGCAGGCGATGGGCGCGGCGCTGGGGAACGCGCTCGCGTCGCTGGAGCAGGCGCTGGCGCGGTTTTCGTGACGGTCGGGGGAGGGGAACCTCCCCCGAACCCCCTCCCTTCTTTGTCGATTGGTTCCAGGGAAGGTTGAGGGCGGGACGTTATCTTCTCCCTCCTGCTACGCCGGCTTCACCCGCCAGGACTGCGCGTAATCCCCCCATTCCACCGCGCTCGCCGCGGCGCCGATCTCCAGCGCGTCGCGCGTGTCCAGCATCACCGCGTATTCGTCCGTGGCCGGCTTCTTCGGCGTGAAGGCGTTTCCCAGCGCCTTGGGATGCGGGCCATGGGTGAAGCCGCAGGGATGCAGCGTCATCATCCCCGCATGGATGTTGTCGCGGGAGAAGAAATCCCCCGCGTGGTAGAACAGCACCTCGTCGTAGTCGTCGTTGTTGTGGAAGAAGGGCACCTTCAGCGCGCCGGGATCGGTCTCGAACGGCCGCGGGCAGAAGGTGCAGATGACGAAGCGGTTCGCGACGAAGGTCGTGTGCGCCGAAGGCGGCAGGTGGTAGCGGTGGGACATCAGCGGGCGGATGTCCTCGACGTTCAGCCGCACGGGTGAAAGATCCCCGTGCCAGCCCACGGCGTCGAGCGGGTTGAACGGATAGGTCACGGTCGAGATCGCGTTGCGCCGCTTGATGCGCACCGCCCATTCGCTCTCATCCGCCTGGGCGCGGAAGGCCTCGTCCAGCCGCGGCGTCTCGAGCACCGCGGGGTCGAAGACGGCATGCTTGCCGACCATGCCGCGGTCGGGCAGCTGGAAGGTCGATCCCGTCGCCTCGATCAGCAGCGCGACCACGGGGGCGCTGCATTCCATGCGCCACATCGTCGATCGCGGCAGCACCACGTAGTCGCCGGCGCGGAAGGACAGCCGCCCGTAGTCGCAGAAGATGTCGCCCGCGCCCTGGTGGATGAACAGCAGCTCGTCGCCGTCGCCGTTGCGCGCGAGATGATCCATCCGCGCCGGCGCGCGCCACAGCCGCAGCCGCACATGCGCGTTGAACAGGATCTCGGCCGCGTCCCAGGGGGATGCGTGCTCCGCGTTGATCTTCGCCAGGTCGAAGGCGCGCGGCCGCAGCGGCCCTTCCCAGGACGTCCAGCCGGTAGGCGGATGCCGGTGATGCATGTGCGTCGCCGGGCCGAAGAAGCCTTCCTTGCCCAGCTCCCGCTCGAAGGTGCCCTCCGGCAGGTCGGCATGCGCCTGGCGGGAGGAAAGCCCCTCCGACCGCGGGAAGGGGATGTACTGGCGCGTCATGGCGACGGGTCCTCCTCGGGCGCTTGCCCGCCCGGCGAAATTGGTTTCACATGAAACCGATGTCAAGCGAACCGGGTTTCGACCTCGACGCCTTCCTGCCCTACCGGCTCTCGGTCGCCTCCAACCGCGTCTCCCGCCTGTTCGCCCGCCGCTATGCGGAGGAATTCGGCCTGACCATCCCCGAATGGCGCGTGCTCGCGGTGGTGGGTGCGGACGGCACGGCGACGGCGCGCGCGGTGCGCGACCGGACGGGCATGGACAAGGCGAAGGTCAGCCGCGCGGTCGCGGCGCTGCTCGAACGCCGGCTGCTGCGCCACGCGCCGCATCGCGGCGACCGGCGGCTGGAACCGCTGGTGCTGTCCGCCGCCGGCCGGCGCGTCTTCGACGCCATCGTCCCCCGCGCCCGCGCGCTCGAGGCCGAGCTGACCGCCGCGCTGGCGCCGGCGGCGCGCGCCGCGCTGGACTCCGCCCTCGCCCTGCTCGCCGCCCGCGCGGCGGGGCTGGCGGAGGAGGAGGCCGGCGGGCCGGACTGAAGCGTTTCGCAGCCCGCGCGCAGGCCGGTTGGCGCCGGGCGCCGGGCTCGGCTAGCCTTCGCGCCCGGAAAGGACGGGCCGGTGCCCGCGCCGCTTTGAGGAGAGCCCGCATGCTGATGCGACGCCTGGTCACCGCTGCCGCGGCAGCCTTCCTGGCGCTCGGCGCCCTGCCCGCGGGGGCGCAGGCGCAGACCGGCGACCCGTCCTTCAACCTCGTGAACCGCAGCGCGCGGACGATCTACGAGGCCTACGCCTCCCTCACCACCGACCAGAACTGGGGCCAGGACCGGCTCGGCACCAACGTGGTGCCGGCGGGGCGCTCCTTCGTCGTCCGCCTGCCGCAGGGCCCCTGCATGTACGACGTGCGCGTCGTCTACGACCGCCAGGGCGGCCCCTCGGAGGAACGGCGCAACATCAACCTGTGCAACGTGACCGAGCTCGCCTTCGACGGGCGGCAGGCGCAGCAGGGCGGCCCCGGGCAGCAGGGCGGCCAGGCGCCGCAGCAGCAGGCGCGGCCGCCGCAGGGCGGGCCTTCGGGCAACCCGTCCTTCAACCTGGTGAACCAGGGGCGCACGACGGTGATGCAGGTCTTCGCCTCGCTCACCACCGACAACAACTGGGGGCCCGACCGCCTCGGCGCGGATACGGTCGCACCCGGCGCCGTCTATCCGGTGCGCCTGCCGGAAGGGCCGTGCATGTACGACATCCGCTTCGTCTACGACAGCGGCCAGCCGCAGGAACGGCGCAACGTGAACCTCTGCGAGATCACCAACATCACGGTGCCGCTACAGTAGCGGCCACCGCCCGCCTTCAGGGGAGGAGCGAGGCGAAATCCTCGCTCGCATCGGGCGCGCCGTCCGCGGCGCGCGCGAGATGCGCCATGATCCGCTCGGCGATCGCGTCGCGGTCGTGCATCGGGTCCCAGTAATGCGTCGGCTCGCGCGTGATCGGGCTGGCGCGCAGGAAGTCCATCACCACCGTCCCCGGCCGCGCGCGCGCGATCTCCGCCACGCGCCGCTTGCAGGCTTCCGTCACCGCGGCGCCGTGCAGCCCGCCCTACACCGCGAAGGTCCAGTTCGCGCCGCGCCAGAGGCCCGCGAGCAGCATCGTCGCCACTACCTTGCGCGCCTGCAGCAGGGCCCCGCCGCGGTTGCCGCCCACCGGGATGCAGAGGTTGTCGCGCAGGACGCGCGACAGCGTCATGTGCCAGCGCCGCCAGAAGTCACGGATCAAGGTGGCGCGGCAGGGCGCGTCGACGTTCACCGGCATGCGCAGCCCGAACATCAGCGCGAGCCCGATCGCCATGTCGCAATAGCCGGAGACGTCGAAACAGATCCGCCCCGCCGCGTCTAGGCCAGCGCGCCCGCCCTGCGGGTCGTCACCGGCACCAGCAGGTAGCGCACCCCGTTGCTCTCGGCCGGTGGGAAGCGCCCGGCGCGGATGTTCACCTGGATGGCCGGCAGCAGCAGCAGCGGCGCGGCCAGGGTCGCGTCCCGCGCGGTGCGGAAGGCGACGAACTCGTCCTCCGTCACGCCGTCCTTCACATGCGGGTTGTGCGCCCGCTGCTCGGCCACCGTGGACTGCCAGGCATAGGCGTCCCGCCCCGGCGCCTTGTAGTCGTGGCACATCCACAGCCGCGTTTCCGGCGGCAGGGCGAGCAGCCGCTTCATCGACCGGAACAGCGTGCGCGCGTCCCCGCCCGGGAAGTCGGCCCGCGCCGTGCCGTAGTCGTGCATGAACAGCGTGTCGCCGACGAAGACGTCGTCGCCGATGCGGTAGGCGATGCAGGCCGGGGTGTGGCCGGGCGTGTGGATCACCTCGACTTCCAGCGACCCCAGCGCGAAGCGCTCCCCATCGGCGAACAGCCGGTCGAAGTCGCCGCCGCCGGGCTTCACGTCCTCCGCCTGGAACATCGGGCGGAAGATCGCCTGCACATCGCGGATATGCTCCCCGATGCCGATCGGCGCGCCGGTGCGCGCCTTGATGTAGGGCGCAGCGGTCAGGTGGTCGGCATGGGCGTGGGTCTCCAGCACCCAGTCGATCGCGACACCTTCCTCCGCCGCCGCGGCCAGGACGCGGTCGGCGAAGGCGACGTCGGCGGTGCCCGCGCGGTTGTCCCAGTCGAGCACCGGGTCGATCACCGCCCCGCGCTTCGTCGCGGGGTCCCAAACCAGGTATGAGACGGTGTTGGTCGGCTCGTCGAAGAAGGCACGGATGGCGGCGGGCATGGCGGTCCTCCACCGCGCATCATGGCAGATGCGCGGCCGCGCCGTCAGCGCCCGGCCGCGTCCCAGTCCACGGCGGACAGCGCGGCGACCGTGCCGGCGACCCGTTCCACCAGCAGCGCGGCATGCTCCTCCAGCCGGTCGGCGCGGATCCGGTCCCAGCCGCTCATGCCCGGCGCGATGCCGAGCAGCGCCTCGAAGGATGTCGAATGGCGGGTGCGCTGGTCGGGCAGCCGCACCACCTGGACCGCCCAGCGCAGCCCCTGCCCGCGGCTGGCGGTGTCCATCCACAGCCGCATCGGCACCGGCGCCCGCGCCGCGATCATCAGGAATTCCATGCGGCCGGCGGCGACCGGCTTTTCCCCGAAGCGCTCCGCCAGCATGGGGAACAGCACCTTCCGCAGCGCCGCGGTGGTCGGCAGGTGCGCGATCCCCGCCAGCGGCCCGCCCTCCCGATGGCGGGCGCAGGCGGCGAGGAACGCCGCGCGCTCCTCGGCCGGGACTTCCCCCATCGCGAGCCGCGTGAGGAAACCGAGGTCCCGGCGCCCCGGCTCGGCGGCGAGTTCCACCGCGACGGTCCTGGCCATCTCGCAGGGCGTCCGGGCGAGGGTGGCGAGGCCGTCGGCCAGCTCCCTCTCCCACATCGCCGCGACGATGCCGCGCAGCGCGGCCGGGACAGGGTCCATGGTTCAGCTCCCGCGCGGCGCGAACAGGATCAGCGCCGCGCCGCCGAGGCACAGCGCGGCGCCGGCCAGGTCCCACCGGTCCGGCCGCGCGCCTTCAACACCCCACATCCACAGCAGCGAGGCGGCGATGTAGACGCCGCCATAGGCGGCGAAGGCGCGCCCCGCCGCGTCCGTTTCCACCCGCGTCAGCAGCCAGGCGAACAGCGCCAGCAGCGCGATGCCGGGGATGAGCCACAGCGCGCTGCGCCCGAGCCGCAGCACCGCCCAGACCGCGAAGCAGCCGCCGATCTCGGCCGCGGCGGCCAGCGCGTACAGGCCGCCCGCGCGCAGCATGTCAGTCGATCGTCTCGAGCAATTCGCACAGCGTCGCGCAGCGCGGCGCGAGGTCCTGCCACAGGATGTGCTCGAAGGGCGCATGCGCCCCCGCGCCCGTGCAGCCCAGGCCATCGAGCGTGGGGATGCCCATCGCCGCGGTGAAGTTGCCGTCCGACCCGCCGCCGCGATGCTGCTTGGGCAGGTCGTAGCCGTGCCGCGCCGCGATGCCGCGCGCCATCTCGTGCAGCGCGGCGATCTGAGGCGTCTCGACCATGGGCGGGCGGTTCATCCCGCCCTCCACCTCGATGCGGATGCCGTCCGCCTCCCCGGCCATGCCGAGGATGATGCGCTCGATCCGTTCGCCCTCGGGGATGGAGGTGACGCGGCAATCGATCTCGCAGCCGGCTTCGGGCGGCACCACGTTCGGCCGCGTGCCGCCCCAGATCGGCGCGACATTCGTCGTCGTCCCGCCGGCCAGGTCGGTCAGGGCATGGATCTCCAGGATCTTCCGCGCCAGCGCCACCACCGCGCTGCGCCCGTCCTGCCAGTTGCCGCCGGCATGGGCGGACACGCCATGCACCTTCATCACGAAGCGGCCCACGCCCTTGCGCGCCGTGACGCAGGACCCGCCGATGCCGGCGGGTTCGGGGATCAGCACGGCGCGGGCACCCGCCGCGGCGCGCTCGATCGGCGCGCGGGATGTAGGGCTGCCAACTTCCTCGTCCGGCGTCAGCAGCAGGACGATGGGGCGCTTCGTCGCGACCTTGCCGCGCAGGATCTCCCGCACCGAATGGAAGGCGAAGAAGGATCCGGCCTTCATGTCGTAGATGCCCGGCCCGTGCGCCTTCGCGCCATCGATGCGGAAGGGCATCGGCCCGGCGAGCGTGCCGTGGTCCCACACCGTATCGAGGTGCCCGGCCACCACCACCGGCGCGCCTTCGCCCGGCGTGCGGGCGACCAGCGTATCGCCATAGCCGTCAGTGCCGGGAATGCGCTCGATCGCCGCGCCCACCGCGCGCAGCTCGGCCTCGGCGCGGCCGATCAGCCCGTTCACCGCGGCGGCGTCCGTCGTCGGCGTCTCATGCTCCACCCAGCTCCGGAGCTCCTCGAGAATCCGTTCCGACGTTCCGATCTGGGCCTGCGGCATGGGATGCTGCCTTTCTGCTGGAAGGCGCTTCTTCTCGCCGCGGCCTTTTCGCTTGTCCATCCCGCGCGGCGCCGGTAACGACCGATCCCGCAGCGCAGCAAACGGGACCCGGATCGCCCATGCCCGAGCTTTACTTCTTCGAGGACCTGTCGGTCGGCCTGACGGCGAAGTTCTCCAAGACCATCACCGAGGCCGACATCGTGCTGTTCGCCGCCGTGACCGGCGACACCAACCCGATGCATCTGGATGCCGAATACGCCGCGACCACCATCTTCAAGGAGCGCATCGCGCACGGGATGCTGGCGGCGGGGCTGATCACCAAGGTGCTCGGCACGCAGTTGCCGGGCCCGGGCACGATCTACATGTCGCAGTCGCTGAAGTTCCGCGCGCCGGTCAAGATCGGGGAGACGGTGACCGCGACGGTGGAGGTGATGGCGCTGCACCCCGACAAGCACCGCGCGACCCTGCGCACCGTCTGCACCGTGAAGGGCGAGCCGGTGCTGGAGGGCGAGGCCTATGTCTCCGTCCCTTCCCGCGCCAGCCAGGCCGTGAAGGCCGCGGAATAGCATGCGCCGCGTCTGTGTCTTCTGCGGTTCGGCCGCCGGCGCGCGGCCCGAATACGCCGCGGCGGCCGAAGCGCTCGGCCGCGCCATCGCCGCGCGCGGGCTGGGCCTCGTGTTCGGCGGCGGCGCCGTCGGGCTGATGGGCATCGTCTCCCGCGCCGCGCTCGCCGCCGGCGCGCCGGTGACCGGCATCATCCCGCATGGGCTGGTGATGCGCGAAGCGGGCAACCGCGACCTGCCCGACCTGCGCGTCGTCGCATCGATGCATGAACGCAAGGCGATGATGGCGGAGATGTCGGACGGCTTCCTCGTCCTGCCCGGCGGCTACGGCACGCTCGAGGAAGTGGTCGAGGCGCTGACCTGGCTGCAGCTCGGCATCCATCGCAAGGGCGTCGCCTTCGTCGACACGCTCGGCTTCTGGTCGCGGCAGATGGCGATGCTGGACCACATGGTGGCGGAAGGCTTCCTGAAGCCCGAGATGCGGCGGATGGCGATGATCGCGCCGGATGCCGAGGGCGCGCTCGATGCGCTGGCCGGCTTCGCCGCGCCCGACGTTCCGCGCTGGCTGGTGCCTGGGGAAGCCTGAGGCCAGGGGGAGAAGGGAACCTCTCGCCCCGGACCGGGCGCCCACCGGCGTCGCGTCGCAACGTCCATGGGACCCGGCCCCCCTCAACTCTTTTGGAACCAAGCGGATAGAAAAGGGAGGGGGCGCGGGGGAGGTTCCCCTCCCCCGCACTTCACCAAGATGCTCATCGACACCTGGCACCACATCCCCCGCGAAGCCCGTGGCGCGACCCTCGCCCTGGGGAACTTCGACGGCGTCCATATCGGCCACGCCGCCGTGCTGCGCGCCGCCCATGCCGCGCGCCCCGATTTGCCGCTCGCCGCCCTGACCTTCGAGCCCCATCCGCGCGAGCATTTCCGCCCCGACGACCCGCCCTTCCGCCTGACGCTGCTGACCGCCAAGGCGGCCGCGCTGCGGGCGGCTGGGGCGCGCTTCGTCTTCGCCCTGCCCTTCGACGCCGCCTTCGCCGCGCTGACGGCGGAGCAGTTCGTCGAGCAGGTGCTGCACAAGGGCATCGGCGCGAAGCACCTCTCCTGCGGGCCGGACTTCGCCTTCGGCCACCGCCGCGGCGGCGACGTCGCCTTCCTGCAGCGGGAGGCCGAGGCACGCGGCATGGGCCTTTCCATCGTCCCGCCCGTGCAGCATGGCGGGGAGGCGGTCTCCTCCACCCGCATCCGCCGCCTGCTGCAGGACGGCTATCCGGACCGCGCGGCGGAAAAGCTCGGCCGGCCGTGGGAGATCCGCGGCACGGTGGTGCATGGCGACAAGCTCGGCCGCGTGCTCGGCTGGCCTACGGCGAACATGTGGCTCGGCCGGCACCTGGAGCCCGCGCGCGGCGTCTATGCCGTCACGGTCGCGCTGCCGGACGGGACGGAGGCGAAGGGCGTGGCCAATGTCGGCCGCCGCCCGACGCTGGGCGGGGACCCCGAGACGCGGCTCGAGACCTACATCTTCGACTGGTCGGGCGACATCTACGGCCAGGAGATCGGCGTGCGGCTGGTGCGCTTCCTGCGCCCCGACGCGAAGTTCGCCGGGCTCGAGGAACTGAAGGCCGCGATCGCCGAGGATGCGCGCCAGGCGCGCGAAGCGCTGGGCTGAAGCGTCTCAGCCCCGCACGGGCGCCGTCAGCCGCGCGGCGAGCGCGACCAGTTCCGCCTGCCGCGCCGTGCCGGTCTTGGCGAACAGATGCGACAGGTGCGTGCGCGCCGTGCAGGGCGCGACGCCGAGCGCCAGCGCCGCCCCGGCCATCGTCTCCCCCCGCAGCAGCAGCGCGAGCAGCGCGCCCTCCGCGCCCGTGAGGCGATAGGCCGCGACCAGGCCGCGCAGGCCGGAAGCCGGGTCGGCCGCCGGGTCGGGCAGGAACAGCGCCGCCGCCGCCCCCCCCGCCGCGCCGCCGAGCGGCAGCAGGTGCACCGCGATCGGCGCCGCGCCCGGCGACGGCAGCGGCAGCGGCCCGCCATTGGCCCGGCCGGCGGCGGCGTCGCGGATCGCGGCGCGCAGCGCGGCCGTCGCCGCCTGCCCCGTCGCGGCAAGCCGCCCGCCCGCGAGATGCAGCGGCACCCCCGCGGCGAGCATGGCCTGGCCGGCGCGGTTCGCGTGCATCACCTCCGCCTCCGGCCCGGCGAACAGGATGGCGCCGGCGACGGCGTCGAGCGCGGCGCGCAGCCGCGCCTCCCCGGCCTGCGCCTCGGCCAGCGCCAGGGTCTGCGCGAGGGCGGGGACGAGGCGGGCCAGCAGCGCGCCCGCCGCGTCCGGGAAGGGCCCGGCGCCGGCTGGCCGCCGCGCGGCGAGGAGGACGAGGCGATGCGCGTCGCGCCGCAGGACGAGGTGCAGCGCCGTGCCGGCCGGCGGCGGCGCGGCCGGTTCCGGGCGCAGCAGGGCGGCCGGCGGGTCCGGCAGGCCGGGCGGGCCGTGCAGCACCCGGGCACGGCCCTCGGGCAGGTCCACCACCAGGATGCCCGCCGCGGCGGCGCCGATCGCGCGGGCGATGGCCTCGAATGCGGTGGTCCAGCCATCGGGGCAGGCCGCCCCGGCATGGATGGCGTCGAACAGGGGCACCAGGGCCTCGCCGCGGATGGACGACATGGCGACCTCCGGGAAACGCGTGGGCAGGACGGTGCGCTCACGTTTCCGTGATAACACCTGGATCGCGACTACATGTCCAGAACCGCATGAAGGCGGCCGGCAATACTGTGCGAACGCGCACGCCACGCCGCGGCCTCCTTCGTTCGAAGGACGCGCCGGCCGCGACGCGGCTCCTAGCCTCGATCTCCTCCGCAGCCGGCGCGGCGCAGCGCCGGGCGGAGGAGGGAGAGACCGACCATGATCCGACGCAGCATCCTCGCCGGCCTCGCGCTGGCCGCAGCCCCCGCCATTGCCGGCGAGTACACGACCTACCGCATGGTCGACCTGCCGCAGGCCGCCGGCTGCCCCGCGCCGGCGCTGCTCAACCTGCCCGCGGGCTGGAACTCGGGCGACGCCGCCGTGGTGCTGCTGACCCTGGCGCCGCAGGTCGATGCGGCGCGCGACAGCCTCGTCGCCGCGCTGCTCGAGGACCACGCCGCCGTGCTGGAAGTGGTCGCGTCGCGCTGCCCCGGCGGCGCGTCCGACGCGGCGGGCGCGGCGCTCGGCGCGCTGCGCGAACTGCACATCACCGAGGGCGCGGGCCTGGTCGTCGCCATCGGCTACGGGCCGGGCGGGCGCGCGGCGGCCGCCGCGGCGGATGAGGCGGAAGCGGCCGCGCGGCTCGGCCCGGGCGGGCCGCGCTTCGCCGCCACGCTGGTGATCGGCGACGGCCCGCCGGCGATGCTGGCCGGCCCCGAGCAGCCGCCCGCGCTGCGCGCGCCGCTGCGCCTGTCGCTGCTGTGCGACGCGCTGGCGCAGGCCGGCGCCGGGGCCGCGCTGCCCAGCCCCGGCGCGTGCCGGGACGCGCTGGCGAAGGCGGCCACGCCCGACGTCCAGCCGGTCGCGCTGCGGCCACGCTGAAACCCGCCCGCGGCGGGGGGCGCGAACGAAGCGTGCCGTTTCGCACCGCGCGCCCCGCCCGCCGGCGCGAGGCTCCGCCCCGACGAACAGGAGCAACCGCCATGCGCACCATCCCCTCCCTGACGACCGCCGCCGCCGCATTGGCCGCGATGCTCGCGGCGGGCCCGGCGCGGGCGCAGTTCGCCGCCATCGACCTGGTCTGGGTGCAGCCCGTCGCGGCCCCCGACGCGCCGCGCCCCTGCACGCGGATGCTGGTGCTGACCGCGCCGCGCGACTGGGCGGATGGCGACGCGGCGGTGCTGGTGCTGGCGCCGGAGACCATGGCCAACGCCGCCCGGCCGGTCGTCCAGGCGCTGGTCGACCAGGAGGCGGCGGTGCTCGACTATTCCTCCGGCTTCGGCGGCTGCGGGGATGTCTCCTCGGTCGCGCCGGACCCGGTGGGGGAAGCGCTGGGCGGGCTGCTGGCGCTGAAGGAAGCGGGCGCCGGCCTCGTCATCGCCGTGGGCCTCGGCGCCTCCGGCCAGGCGGTGCTGGACGCGGCGCGGGAGGAGGTGGCGGCGCGCTTCCTCGGCCCCGACGGCCCGCGCTTCGCCGCCGCCGCGGCGCTGATGGGCGAAGGCCCGGCCGCCTTCCGCATGGGCCGGGCGCCGGCGGCGGAGGATCGCTGGGCGGACCGCGCGCCGCTGCTCTGCGCCACCATCGCCGCGCGGCAGGGCGCGGCGGCGCAGGCCGCCTGCCTCGCGGCGCTGGCACCCCCGGCGGCGGAGGCGCAGGCCTCGCTCCGCCCGCGCCCCTGACCCGCCGGCGCGGCGCTTGACGCCCCGCCCGCCGCCTCCCCATAAGCCTGTCATGTCCTGGGACGCGCCCGCGCGAATTATCCTCCCGGTCCTCGCCTGAGGGCCGGGTCCTTCCGCGCGCAACTCCCCTTCCGGCCCGCCACGGCGCGGCCGGCGCATCGAGACAGGCACAGATGACCGACAGCGTTCCCGAGGCCCGCGACTATCGCGGCACCGTCTTCCTGCCGAAGACGGGCTTTCCGATGAAGGGCGACCTGCCGAAGCGCGAGCCCGCCATGCTGGAGCGCTGGGCGCGCATCGGCATGTGGCAAAGGCTGCGCACGCAGTCGAAGGGGCGCGACGCCTTCGTGCTGCATGACGGCCCGCCCTACGCCAACGGCAACCTCCATATCGGCCACGCGCTCAACAAGATCCTGAAGGACGTGATCAACCGCGCGGCGCAGATGGCCGGGCACGACGCCAACTACGTCCCGGGATGGGACTGCCACGGCCTGCCGATCGAATGGAAGGTCGAGGAGGAATACCGCGCGAAGGGCAAGGACAAGGACGCCGTGCCGGTGCTGGATTTCCGCGCCGAGTGCCGCGCCTATGCCCAGCACTGGCTGAAGGTCCAGTCGGAGGAATTCCAGCGCCTGGGCGTCTTCGGCGACTGGGCCGACCGCTACGCGACCATGGATTTCGAATCCGAGGCCAAGATCGCGGGCGAGATCGGGAAATTCCTGCTGAACGGCTCGCTCTATCGCGGGCTGCGGCCGGTGATGTGGTCGCCGGTGGAAAAGACCGCGCTGGCGGAAGCCGAGATCGAGTACCACGACCATGTCTCGCCCACGCTGCACGCGAAGTTCCGCGTGCTGAAGGCGGGCGCGGAGGACCTGGTCGGCGCCGATGTGGTGATCTGGACCACGACGCCCTGGACCATGCCGGGCAACCGCGCCGTCGCCTATGGGCCGGAGATCGACTACGCGCTGCTGCATGTGGAAGGCGTGGCCGAGGCGTCGCTGCTGAAGGTCGGCGACCGGCTGCTGGTGGCACTTCCCCTGCTGCCGGGCTTCGCGAAGGATGCCGGCATCGGCGCGCACAGCATCCGCCGCGTGCTGAAGGGCGCGGAGCTGGAAGGTGCGATCGCCGCGCATCCGCTGCGCGGCCGCGGCTATGATTTCGACGTGCCGCTGCTGCCCGGCGACTTCGTGACGACCGAGGCCGGCACCGGCTTCGTCCACATCGCGCCGGGCCATGGCGAGGACGACTTCAACCTCGGCCGGCAATTCGGCCTGCCGATCCCCGAGACGGTGAACGACGACGGCACCTTCACCCAGCACGCGCCGGGCTTCACGGGCCTGCACGTGTTCAAGGCGCACACCGCCGTCTACGACGCGATGCGGGAGGCCGGCACGCTCGCGGCCATCGGCAAGCTCAACCACTCCTACCCGCATTCCTGGCGGTCCAAGAAGCCGGTGATCTTCCGCGCGACGCCGCAATGGTTCATCGCGATGGACGACGCCAACGCGATCCGCGCCAAGTCGCTGGACGCGATCGCGAAGACGCATTTCGTCCCCGAGGCCGGGCGCAACCGGCTGGGATCCATGATCGCCGCGCGGCCGGACTGGTGCATCAGCCGCCAGCGCGCCTGGGGCGTGCCGATCCCGGTCTTCGTCAGCAAGCAATCCGGCGAGCCGCTGCGCGACCCGGCGATCATCGCCCGCGTGGTGGAAGCCTTCCGCGCCGAAGGCGCGGACGCCTGGTACAAGCCCGGTGCCGCGGCGCGCTTCCTCGGCCCCGACCGCGACCCGGCGCTGTACGAGCAGGTGATGGACATCGTCGACGTGTGGTTCGAGAGCGGCAGCACGCACGCCTTCGTCCTGCCGCCGCGCGGCCTGCCCTTCCCGGCGGACCTCTATCTCGAAGGCTCGGACCAGCATCGCGGCTGGTTCCATTCCTCGCTGCTGGAATCGGTCGGCACCAATGGCGTCGCGCCCTTCAAGGCGGTGCTCACCCACGGCTTCGTCCTGGATGAGCAGGGGCGGAAGATGTCGAAGTCGCTGGGCAACGTCACCGCGCCCCAGGACGTGATGAAGCAGTACGGCGCGGACATCCTGCGCCTGTGGGTGATGAATTCCGACACCGCGCTCGACCTGCGCATCGGGCCGGAGATCCTGAAGCAGCAGGCGGAACTGTATCGCCGCATCCGCAACACGCTGCGCTGGCTGCTCGGCAGCCTGGACGGCTTCGCGGAGGAGGAGACGGTCCCCTACGCCGAACTGCCGGAACTCGAGCGCTGGGTGCTGCACCGGCTGACGGAGATCGACGCCAAGGTCCGCGGCGCCGTCGCGTCGCATGACTGGTCGGGCGTCTATCCCGAGATCCACAATTTCTGCGCCGCCGACCTGTCCGCCTTCTACTTCGACATCCGCAAGGACGCGCTGTACTGCGACCGCGCCGACAGCCCGCGCCGGCGCGCCGCGCGCACGGTGCTGGACGTGCTGCATCGCTGCCTGTGCAAGTGGCTCGCCCCGGTGCTGGTGTTCACGGCGGAGGAAGCCTGGCTCGCCCGCTTCGGCGCCGCCGCGGCGGACAGCGAGGAGGGGAGCGTGCATCTCCTCGACTTCATGTTCGTCCCGGAAGGCTGGAAGGACGACGCGCTGGCGGCGAAGTGGGCGCGCATCCGCGAATTGCGCGGCCTGGTGACGGCGGAACTGGAGAAGGCGCGCGCGGCGGGGACGATCGGGTCGAGCCTGCAGGCCGCGCCGACGCTCGCCCTGCCCGCGGCCGAGGCCGCGCTGCTGGGCGCCGAGGGCTGGGCGGAGATCGCCATCACCTCCGGCTTCGCGCTGGAGACGGCGGAAGCGCCCGCGGCCGCCTTCGCCCCCGCCCCCGGCGCGAAATGCGCCCGCTGCTGGCGCGTCCTGCCCGAGGTCGGCGCCTCCGCGAAGCACCCGACCCTGTGCCTGCGCTGCGAGGATGCCGTGGAGTCGCCGGCATGACGGCGGCGTCCCGGGGCGCCGGGGCCGGCGCGCCCCGCCCATGAGCCTCCGCCTCGGCCTGCCCGTCGCCGGCGGCCTGCTGGTCGCCGACCAGGTCAGCAAGTGGTGGATCCTGGAGGTCGCCCGCCTGCCGGAGGTCGGCCACATCCCGCTGCTCGAGGCCGGGCCCTTCGGGCTCGACCTCACCATGGTCTGGAACCGCGGCGTCACCTTCGGCCTGCTGTCCGGCGACGGGCCCTGGCACCACCTGGTGCTGGCCCTGCTGGCCGCCGGCATCGCGCTGTTCCTGCTGCGCTGGATGTCGCGGGCGGAAAACCGGCTGACCGCGGTCGCCCTCGGCGCCGTGGTCGGCGGGGCGATCGGCAACGTCATCGATCGTATTCGTTTCGGCGCCGTGGTGGATTTCGTCGATACCCATGCCTGGGGATGGCACTGGTACGTGTTCAACGTGGCGGACGCCGCGATCGTCTGCGGCGTGGCGGCCCTGATCGCGGATGCCTTGTTCCGGCCGAAAGCGGAGCCTAAGGAAGGGCCATGAGGAACCGTCGCACCCCCTCCATCCTGCCCGCGCTCGCCCTGGCCGCGCTGCTGCCGGCCTGCGGCGACAGCACCGCCCGCACGCTCGGCCTGACGCGCGATGCGCCGGACGAGTTCCAGGTCATGACCCGCGCGCCGCTGTCCATGCCGCCGGACATGACGACGCTGCCGACCCCGCGCCCGGGGTCGCCCCGCCCGCAGGAACGCGGCGCCCGCCAGCAGGCGGAAGCGCTGCTCGTGCCCGGCCTGTCGCTCGAGGACCCGCGCCGCGCCGCCGGTGCCCGCCCGTCGGTGGGCGAGGCCGCGCTGGTGCAGCGCGCCGGGCAGGACGCGCCGGACGACATCCGCCGCCGGGTGGACGAGGAGAGCCTCCGGCTCGACGCGCCGAGCCGCGCGCTGACCGACCGGCTGATCTTCTGGCGCGACCCGCCGCCGCCCGGCACGCCGGTGGACCCGACGCGGGAAGCCCAGCGCCTGCGGGAGAACGCCGCGCTCGGCCGCGACTCCGGCGAAGGCCTGACGCCGGTGGTCCAGCCCAGCCGCCGCAGCTTCTGGGAACGGCTCGGGCTCTGAGCACCGGCGGGCGGCGGCCCGCTTCACGCGGGGCCCCGCAGGCCCCATGTGTAGCGGCATGACCCGCGTGACCCGCCGCCACACCATCTGCGCCGCCGCCGCCGCGCTCGCCGCCACCCCCGTCGCCCGCGCCGCCGCGCAGGCCGCCCCGCCCGCCATGCCCGACCGCCCGCTGTTCGGCGCGAAGCAGTGGCAGCTGGCGAACGGGCTGAAGGTGGTGCACGCCGAAAGCCGCCGCGCGCCGGTCGTCGCCCAGTATGTCTACTACGCCGCCGGCGGGGCCGAGGACCCGGCCGGGCGGTCGGGCGTCGCCCATTTCCTCGAGCACATGATGTTCAAGGGCAGCCCCAACGTGCCCTCGGGCGACCTGTCGCGCCGCGTGGCGCGCGAAGGGGGCAACGACAACGCCTTCACCTCCCGCGACGTCACCGCCTATTTCCAGCAGGTGGAAGCGTCCCGCCTGCCGCTGATCATGGCGATGGAGGCCGACCGCTTCGCCGCCGCGCTGATCCCCGCCGACCAGGTGGAAAGCGAGCGGAACGTGGTGCTGGAGGAACGCCGCCAGCGCACCGACAGCACGCCGCGCGGCCGCTTCCAGGAAGCCTTCCGCGCCGCGCTGTGGGGCCCGCAGACCTGGCCCGGCCGCCCGATCATCGGCTGGGAGGAGGAGATCCGCGCGACCACGCGCGAGGATCTGCTCGCCTTCTACGAACGCTTCTACGCGCCGTCCAACGCCACGCTGCTGATCGCGGGCGCGGTGTCGGAATCCGAGGCGCGCGCCCTGTCCGAGGAACACTACGGCCGCGTCCCCGCCCGCCCCGCCGCGCGGCGGGACCGCGCGCCGGCACCCACCGCGGTGCATGAGGCGCGGCTGGTCCGGCGCGAACCCCAGGCGCGGGAAGCGCTGATGATGCGCGCCTTCATGGCGCCGTCGCTGACGACCGACGGCGCGGCGCATGCGCTGCCGCTGGAGGTGCTCGCGCATCTGCTCGGCGGCGGGCAGGGGTCGCGCCTGCATGCGGCGCTGGTGGAGACCGGCCTCGCCGTGTCGGCCGGCGCGTCCTACGACGGCGAGGCGGCGGGGGTGACGGAGTTCACGCTCTGGGCCGTGCCGCGCCGCGGCGTCGCGCCCGAACGGCTGGAGGAGGAAGCGGGCGCGGTGGTCGCCAGGCTGCTCGACCAGGGGCCGAGCGAGGCCGAGGTCGCGCGCGCGACGCGGCAATTGTCGGCGGGCGCGCTGCTGGCGCTGGATGGCTTCGGCGCCGCGCCGCGCATGCTGGGCGGCGTGCTGTCCATCGGGCTGCCGGCCGATGTGGTGGAATTCTGGCCGTCGCGCCTGCGCGCCGTGACGCGGCCGCAGGTGGAAGCGGCCGCGCGCGCCGTGCTCGGCACCGCGCCGCACAGCACCGGCTGGCTGCTGCCGGAGGCCGCGTGACATGACGACGCGCTTCAGCCTGCCCATCCAGGTCGTCGAGGCCGGCGGCTTCACCGCCTGGCTGGTCGAGGACCATTCCGTGCCGGTCGTCTCCCTGTCCTGGTCCTGGCAGGGCGGCGCCGCCTTCGACCCCGCGGGGCAGGAGGGCACGGCCGCCATGGCCGCGGCGATGCTCAGCGAGGGCGCGGGGGAGATGCGCGCGCTCCCCTTCGCCGACGCGCTGCGCGATTCGGCGATCGGGCTGTCCTTCTCGGCCGGGCGCGATTCCTTCGACGGGTCCTTCCGCGCGCTGACCGACGCGCTGCCCGAGGCGGTGCGCCTCGCGCGGCTGGCGATGACCGCACCGCGGCTCGATGCCGATGCGCTGGAACGCGTCCGCGCGCGCGCGATCGCCAATGCGCGCACCACGCTCGAGACGCCGCGCGGCCAGGCCGGGCGCGCCTTCTGGGCCGCGGCCTTCCCCGCGCATCCGGCCGGGCGCCCGGCAAGCGGCACGGCGGAAAGCCTGGGGCCGATCTCGGCCGCGATGCTGCGCGACGCGCTGGCGCGCCAGCTGCGGCGCGACGGGCTGGTCATCGCGGCGTCCGGCGCGATCCGCCCGGCCGAGCTCGGCGCGCTGATGCGCGACCTGTTCGGCGCGCTGCCCGCCGGCGCGCCGGCCGCGCCGCCGACGCTGCCCGCCTTCACCGCCTTCGGGCGCCAGGTGGTGCCGGTGCCCGGGCCGCAATCGCAGGTCATCCTCGGCCAGCCGGGCCTGGCGCCGACCGACCCGGCCTGGGAAGCGGCGCAGGTGGTGCTGCGCGTGCTGGGCGGGGGCGGCTTCTCCTCCCGCCTGATGGAAGCGGTGCGGGTGCAGCGCGGGCTGACCTACGGCATCGGCGCGGGGCTCGACAGCCTGTTCCGCGGCGGCGTCGTGACCTGCGCCTTCGCCACCGAGAATGGCCGCGTGGCGGAAGCGCTGGCGGTGACCAAGGATGTCTGGGCGGAGATGGCCGCGCGCGGGCCGACGCAGGCGGAGCTCGAGGAAGCGGTCGCCTACCTGACCGGGTCGCTGCCGCTGCAGTTCACCGACAGCCGGCGCATCGCCGGCACGCTGATGGCGATGCGGCGCAACGACCGGCCGCTCGACTGGCTGGACGGGCGCGACGCGCGGCTGCGCGCCATCACGCGGGACGATGCGGCGCGCGTCGCGGCGACGCTGCTGGCGCCGGACGCGCTGGCGGTGACGGTGGCGGGCCAGCCGCAGGGCATGTAGCCGCCGCCGCACGACATCCGATCAGCCGTTTCCGGCCGATCGGATATTTCTCTACGCGACGATGACGATGTCGGCGGCGGTCAGCGCGGCGAGCGGCGCGAGGATGCGATGTTCTGCGCCGCCCCCGCGCCGGTGCCGTCCGCATCCCAGCGCACCAGGCCCGTCGCCGGCGTGTAGACCAGCTTCGGGCCGGTGGCGGTCGCGGCACCGGTGCCGCTGAAGCGCCCGGCATCCAGCGCGCCGAGCGGCAGCAGGCCGCCGAAGCCGGCGCGGGACAGCGCGACCGTGTCGTCCACCGCCGCGAAGTCGAGGATGCGGTCGGCCCCCTGCCCCGGCCCCGCGAAGACGAAGCGGTCCGCGCCCGCGCCACCCACCAGCGTGTCGAAGCCGGGCCCGCCGGCCAGCGTGTCGTCGCCGCCGCCGCCATCGAGCCGGTTCGCCGCCGCGTTGCCCGTCATCAGGTTGGCGAGCACGTTGCCCGCGCCGTTGATGGCGAGCGCGCCGCCGAGGGTCAGGTCCTCGACCTCGCCCGGCAGCGTGAAGGCGATGCCGGCGACCACGCGGTCGCGCCCGCCGCCGGCGAGTTCGACGACGCGGTCGAGCGGATCGTTCACCATGAACATGTCGTCGCCCGGCCCGCCCACCAGGCGGTCGCCGCCGAGGCCCCCGTCGAGCGTGTCGTTGCCCGCGGCACCCGCCAGCGTGTCGTCGCCGCCATCGCCGTACAGGCGGTTCGCCGCGCCGTTGCCGGTGATGCCGTTGGCGAGCGCGTTGCCATTGGCGGCGAGCCCGGCCGTGCCGGCGAGGAGCAGGTCCTCGACCTCCGTCGCCAGGTTCAGCGACACCGTCGCGATCACCTTGTCCCGCCCGCCGCCGGCCACTTCCAGGATGCGGTCGAGCGCGCTGTCCACCCAGTAGAGGTCGTCATTGGCGCCGCCCACGAGGCTGTCCGCGCCCGCGCCGCCATCGAGCCTGTCCCCGCCGGCGCCGCCCAGCAGCGTGTCCGCGCCGCCGAGGCCGTAGACCAGGTCGCCGAAGGTTCCGCCCTCGATGCTGTCGCCGCCGGTCGCGGAACCCGCGATGTTGCGGATGCGGGAGAGCGTGTCGATGCCCCCCACGCCGTCGAGGACAGTGCCGGTGGCGAGGCTCGCGACGATGCCGTTCGTCGAGGCGCGGTAGTCGGCCTGGTTGAAGTCGGCGTTGAAGCCGGTGATGCGGTCGTTGCCCCG
Organism: Roseomonas nitratireducens; assembly: GCF_017813355.1. Classification (GTDB taxonomy): domain Bacteria; phylum Pseudomonadota; class Alphaproteobacteria; order Acetobacterales; family Acetobacteraceae; genus Neoroseomonas; species Neoroseomonas nitratireducens. The sequence goes on along the minus strand of NZ_JAGIYZ010000001.1, from coordinate 176,040 downwards.
CCCGCCGGCGAAGCGGAAGACGACGCCGGAGGTCGAGAAGGAGAGGCCGGTCAGGATGTCGCCGCCGTCGGTGCCGCGCACGCCCTCGATGCCGAAGACGATGTCGGTGCGCGGGGCGGATCCGGTGTTGCGGCGCAGGCTGCCGTCGCGGAGATCCAGCACCGCGCCGAGCAGCCCGTCGAACACGTCGTTGACGCTGCGGATGACGAGCCAGTCGTAGCCCGTGCCGCCGTTGATCGTGTCCGTGCCGAAGATGTCGAAGGCGCTTTCGATCGTGTCGTCGCCGGCGCCGCCGGCCATCGAATCCGCGCCGTAGTCCGAGGTGTTGCGCGCCGTCTCCTCGATCCCGATGCCGCCGCGCAGCAGGTCGTTGCCGTTGCCGCCGTCGATGATGTCGTCGAGGCTCGTGCCGAAGATGCGTTCGCCCGCCGCGCTGCCGGTGTGGCGCACCGCCTGCGCCGCCGCATCCCAGGACCGCGTCACGGCGGCGCCGTTCGCCACCGTGTTGGCGCCATACAGATGCCGCGCGACGGCGATGTCGAACACGCCGAGCCCGGCCACGGGCGTGTTGTCGTAGGACATCACCGTGTTGCCGGCGGTGAGCAGCGCCGCGGGCAGCTGCGCCGCGCCCTCGAAGGGGTGCTTCAGCCCGATCGCGTGGCCGATCTCGTGGATCGCGACGCGGAAGCCGTGCGTGCCGGCGGCGAAGCTGCTGGCGCCGAGCGTGGGCAGGTTGAGATAGACATGCGCGCCGGGGGGATAGCCGGCGAAGCCTTCCTCACCCCCCGTGCCGAGCCGTTCCAGGTGGAAGCGCATGTTGATGTCGCCGGGGGACAGCGTGTCCGGCACCTCGACGAAGGCGAGGCCGCTCGCATCCGCCCAGGCCGCGAGCGCGGCGCGGATGCCGGCCTTCTGCGCCTCGGAGAAGGGCGCCCATTCGCCGGCGGGCATGGTGACGCCGAACATGCGGCCGGGATCGTCGGCGAAGCTGTAGGCGACCGTGCCCGGTTCGCCATTCGCGCGGTTCCAGCCGGGTTCGGGTGCGAGGAGGAGGGCGTTGATCTCGGGCGTGGACATGGGTGGGCCTGGGGTATCGGGTTGGCTGGGCAGGGTCGGTGGCGCGCTATCCGAAGACGACGACGTCCGCGGCCGACAAGGCGGGACGCGTGACGAGGATCGCGACGTTGTCGGCCGCGCCCGCGCCGGTCCCGTCCGCGTCCCAGCGCAGCAGTCCCGATGCCTGGGTGTAGATCAGTTGCGGTCCGGCGGCCGTCGCGGCTCCGGTGTCCGTGAAGCGCGCGGGATCCAGCGCGCCGGCCGGCAGCAGGTTGCCGATCATGCCGCGCGGCAGCGCGATCTTGTCCGCCCCCGGCGCGAAGTCGAGGATGCGCTCGGCGCCGCGGTTGAGGCCCGCATAGACGAACCAGTCCGCGCCCGCGCCACCCGACAGGGTGTCGAAGCCGATGCCGCCTTCGAGCGTGTCGTTGCCGTCCCCGCCCACCAGGCTGTCATTGCCGAGGTTGCCGAGCAGCGAATCCGCGCCGCCCCGCCCGTCGAGCGTGTCGCTGCCCGTCCAGCCGTCGATGCGGTTGCCCTGCCCGTTGCCGGTGATGCCGTTGTCGAGCTCGTTGCCGCGCGCGCCGATGGCGAAGCTGCCGGCGAGGATCGAGACCTCGACGCCGAAGGGGACGACATGGGTGACGCGCGCCTGGACGGTGTCCCGCCCGCCATCCGCGCCTTCGACGACGCGGTCGGCGGCGCTGTCGAGGATGTAGAGATCGTCGTCGAGGCCGCCATTCATCGTGTCGGCATCCGCGCCGCCATCGAGCGTGTCGTTACCGCCGAAGCCGTTGAGGATGTCGTTGCCCGCCAGGCCGTTCAGCCTGTTGCCCGCGGTGTTGCCACGCAGGAGGTTGTCGGCGGCATTGCCGTTGCCGTTCAGCGCGAGGGCGGTGAGGAGGGTCAGCTCCTCGACCTCGTTCGCCAGGGTGAGGCTGGTGGTGGCGCGGACGTGGTCGCGCCCCCCGGCGCCGGCTTCGACGATGCGGTCGAGCGGCGTATTGAGGATGTAGAGGTCGTTGCCGGCACCGCCCGTCATGGTGTCGGCGCCGAGGCCGCCGTCGATGGTATCGTGGCCCTGGCCCGAATCCAGCGTGTCGTTTCCGCCGGCGCCCGCGAGTGAATCGTCGCCACCGCCGCCTTCCATCGCGTCGATTCCGTCATCGCCGATGAGGCGGTCGGCCCGCGCATCGCCACGGCGCGCGGTGACCGCGGCGGGATCACGCACGGTGACGGTGACGTGGCCGAGATCCTCCGATCCGTCCATGCCGCCCGCCACCACGTAGGTGAAGCGTTCGGTCAGGGTCTCCCCCGCCGCGAGCGGTCGGAGGAGGTTCGTCGCGTCGGCCGACAGCAGGCCCGCCGCGTCGATCCGGAGGACGAGGCCGCTTGCGGCGACAAGGCGCACCCCGGCCGCTCCGACGAATTCGCCGTCGAGGCGCGCCACGGACAGCGCCTGGGCGATGGTCGATGCATCGTTCGCGAGGATGCCGCGCATGGTGACGGCGCCTTCCGCGACCGAGATCGCATCATCGCCCGTCGCCACGGTGCGCGGTGCGTTGTTGACGACGGTGATCTTCACGGGCGCGGTGACGTTGTCCCACTCGCGGTCTTCGGCGATTCCGTTGCGGTGGTCGAAGACCGCAAAAAGAAAGACGTCCCCGCCTGGTAGCCAGCGTGGCAACGCTTGCGTCGTGCTGTAGCCGATGACGCGAGCCGGATCGGAAGCGGTTGCAACTGCCACCCTCCAGACGATGTCCGCTTCGTCGAGCACCGCGTCTCCCGAGAAGATGAATCTCAGTCCGACGGCACGCGATGACGCAGCAGCGATGTCGAAGAACGGATCATCCGGGCTGTCGAGGTAACCGAAGGCCTTGATGCTATAGCTCAGCGCGACATCCATCACGTCATTCGCCACGACAAGGTGCGACCCAACGATGTTGGGAAGCACATCCGCGTCCGGCATGCGCGACGAGACGACCACCTGCGGGCCAACGCGGATATTGTTGCTCTCATCCGTCTCGCGGATCTGGCCGAATGGGTCGGCCACGGCGATCAGGCTGTAGATGCCGTCCTCGACGCCCGATGGCAGCGGGACCGAGTGCGTGTGGGTTCGCCCGCCGACGACGGCGGCTCCCAGGCCCGCGTCGCTCCTGCGGTCCAGCACCACCAGGTCGTCAAAGGAGAGGGACGAGTCGCGCGAGAGCAACAGCCGGTAATCATATGCCGGCGAGCCATTCGAATTGGTCCGCACGGTCACCCCGAAGTCGATCGGACCGCCCGGCGCGACGATGCCGGCGGGGCTGGAGGCGAAGGAGATCCGCAAGTCCGGATCACCCGACAACCCAGGCCCGATCCGGAAGGGAATGGACGCCGTGTCGTCGGTCTCGATCCGATTGTGCCCGAGCGACAGCGACCGCACGTCGATGCCGAGGAAGTAGTCGCCATTGCCGGAGACCGGGAGTGTCACCTCCCGCGTCCAGACGCGGCTTTCGCCGGGTTCGAGTTCCGGGATTCCGAACCCTTCGCCGACACGGCGGCCCAGCGACAGCGCGGCGTCGTTCGCCAGCACGATGTCCGCCTCACCCCTGGCACTGCGCGTGTCGCCGACATTCGTGACCCGGTATGTGACGGTCGCCTTGCCGCCCGAGGAGCCGCCGCCGCCATCCGCCGCGAAGGCGATCGCCGCCAGGTTCGATCCGCCCGTGGTGAAGACCGGCGTGTTGATGCTGCCCGTGCCGCCGCCGGTCGTTCCGCCGCCGCCACCGCCGGTGCTTCCGCCGCCTGAGTTCGCCGTATTCCCGGCGACGATCGCGCCGATGGTCCGTCCCGCATCGGGACCGGCGCTGCGATCGTCATCGACGATCCAGCCGGTAATGACGTCGTTGTAGGCGCCGTTGCTCAGCCGCGCGCCCCGCGGGTCGTAGATCGCAAGCTTGATCGCCTCGGCGGCGTCCTCCGCCACGCCGTCGTCCAGGACCGTGACGGGGATCAGGCCAAAGGTCTGGCCGGCCGCGATCGTCAGCGTCCGCGCGGTCTCCGCCGCGAAGTCGCTCCCGGGGGACGCATACCCGGGCGTGCCGGAATAGCCGTAGATGGAATATCGCACGCTGACGTCGGTCTGCAGCGCCTCGCTCAGGCGAACGAGAAAGAATTGCTGTCCGGAATATCCCTCGACGAAGGGCGTGTCGGACACGAGGATCCGCGCGTCGGTCGTATCGGTGGCGCTCGGTCCCACCGTCACGTCGATCATGTCCGTCACGGGCGTGACCGATGGCGGCGTGCGGCCGTCGAAGGTCGCCTCGAAGGCGGCGATCTGCTCCTGCGTCAGCCAGGGAAGGCCGGTTGCGGATGCGGCCATCAGTTCCCGGACGCCATCCCTGTACTCGACCAGCGCCTCGCTGACCGACAACCAGCCGCGGATCTGGGACGATGCGACGTCGACCGCCTTCACGACGCCGGTGAAGGACTTGATCTTCGCGAAGGTTCCAACGGCGCCGTTCACGAAGGACCAGAGCATGTCCTTGATGTCGTCGAGCACCGTCGCCTGGAGGGATGGGTCGGACGCCAATGCGGAGCCGATGTGCTGCAGGACGCTGGCGCCGTTGTGCAGCCCGTTGCCGGCATCGTAGATGTCCTGGATGTCGATCGCCTGCCCGCGTGCAAGCTGCGACTGGACGCCGCGCGCGAACTGAAGCCCCTGCACGAGCAGCGCTTCGCCGGCCGCGATCTGCGTCGCGGCCTTCAGGAAGCCGAGCAGTTCGAGCGTCAGGTTCGCGGCGTCGAAGTAGCCCGGGAAGGCGCGCTCCACCGTGAAGGAGAAGCTGTCCGCGACCTGCCCCGCGCCGAGGACCAGCGTGTCCGGCCGCATATAGATGGCAACCGCCGCGCCGGCCGCTTCCCCGAGGAAGTCCCTGAGCCGGCTCAGCCCGGCGATGCGTTCCAGCGATGCGAGCAGGTCCCTCGTCGGCTGGACGTAGGATGCGATCAGTTGCGCATCGGATTGGGCCCCGACCACGTTGTTCGCATAGACGAGGCTCTTCGTCGCCGCGTAGAGCTCGGCGAGAACGCGCTCGTTCGTCACCGTCGCGCCGTTCGCGGTCGGCCTGAAGGCGTCCGGAGCGACGCCGACCTGGACCTGGTAGGCGACGCCCTGATGCAGGATGGTTGCGCTGGTCGGGACCATGGCCTCTAGCTCCGCTCCCGTAACGAGTGCGGCGCCTACCCGGGCAAATGCCAGACACGATTTCGTGTCGCACGCGGCGAGAGAGTCTCGCCCTCAACACCCGTGAAACCCACCCCCCGCCAGCCCCGCCAGCTCCAGCACCCCCAGCACGCGGAACCCTTCCGCCCCGCCCGGCTCGATCACCAGCGCGCCGCCTTCCGGAAACGCCCTCCCGCCGACCGCATCGCCCGCCACCATGATCGTCGGCGTGCGGTGCCCGACCAGCACGCGCACCTCCCCCCGCGGCACCGGCGCCGAGAACAGGCGCCGATGTTCCGCCAGCACCCAGTCCAGCCGCGGGCCGGAAAAATCATCCGCGAGCAGGCTGTCAGTCACGCGCACCCGTGCCGCGCCGAAGGCTTCCTCGGCCGTGTCGCGCGCGCGATAGACCGGGCCCGCCAGCACCGGGAAGGCGACGGGGATGCGCAGCGCGGCCAGCCGCTCCCCGATCCGCCGCGACTGCGCGCGCCCGGCGGGCGAGATGTTGCGCTGCCCCGCCCGGTCGCCCACCCGGAAGCTGCGGTCGCACGGCTCGCCCCGCGTGTCGGCGTGGCGGAAGAACAGCACCATCCCGCCCGCCTGCAGCCGCGCGACCAGCGCCGCGCCTTCCGGCTGCGCGTCCGTCACGGGCGAGAAGCGCTCCGCCCGCGCCGCGGCGGGGGCGAGCAGCAGGGCGACGATGCCACGGCGCGGCCACATGCCCCTGATGTGCTGCCCCCGTGCCGATCTTCCAGCCCCGTGCCAGGATGAGCCCATGAACGACGCTGACATCCAGGCGGCCTGGGCCGCGGTCGAAACCCTCGGGCGGCGGCCGGGCGCGGCCGCCATCCGGCCGTTGTTCGCCGCCGATCCGGACCGTCCCGCGCGCATGACGCGGCGCGGCGCGGGCCTCACCCTCGACGTCTCCCGCACCGCCATCGCGCCCGCCGCGCTGGATGCGCTGCTCGCCCTCGCGCGCGCCGCCGACGCGCCGGGCTTCCTCGCCCGCATGGCGCGCGGCGAGTTGGTGAACGTGACCGAGGAGCGCGGCGCCGCGCACATGGCGCTGCGCGCGGCGACGCAGCCCGAAGGCACGCCCGAACTCGTCGCACTCTGGCGCGACGCGCAGGGCACGCTCGCCCGCATGCGCGGCTTCGCGGCATCCGTCCACGACGGCACCGCGCGCGGCGCGACCGGGCAGCGCTTCACCGACGTGCTCAACATCGGCATCGGCGGATCGGATCTCGGCCCCGCCATGGCCGCGCGCGCTCTCTGGACGCCGGCCGCGCCGCTGCGCGCGCATTTCCTCGGCAATGTCGACGCCCATGCGTGGGAGGAGATGCGCGCGCGCCTCGATCCCGCCCGCACCCTCGTCCTGGTGGCGTCGAAGACCTTCACGACGCAGGAGACGATGGCGAACGCGGCCCTCGCCCGCGCCTGGCTCGTCGATGCGCTCGGCGAAGCCGGCGCGGGGGCGCATCTCGCGGCACTGTCCACCAACCTGCCGGCCACCGCCGCCTTCGGCGTCGCGCCCGACCGCGTCTTCGGCTTCCACGAATGGATCGGCGGGCGCTTCAGCCTGTGGAGCGCGATCGGCCTCTCCCTCGCCCTTGCGCTGGGTGTGCCCGCCTTCGACCGGCTGCTCGAAGGCGCGCGCGCGATGGATTCGCATGCGCTGGCCGCGCCGCCCACCGACAACCTGCCGCTGCTGCTCGCGCTGACCGAGGCGTGGCACGTCAACGCGCTCGGCTACCCCGCGCGCGCCGTGCTCGCCTATGACGAACGCCTGTCGCGCTTCGCCGCGCATCTGCAGCAGCTGGAAATGGAAAGCCTCGGCAAGGGCGTGCGCGCGGATGGCACGCCCGTGCCGCGCGCGACCGGCGCGGTGGTGTTCGGGGAACCCGGCACCAACGCCCAGCATTCCTTCATGCAGCTGCTGCACCAGGCGCCCGTGCCGGTGCCCGCCGACATCATCCTCGTCGCCACGCCCGACCATCCGCACGCCGACAGCCACCGCAAGCTGCTGGCCAACGGCCTCGCCCAGGCCGAGGCGCTGCTGCGCGGCAAGGACGCGCAGGCCGTCGCGGCCGAGATGCGCGCGGCCGGGCGGAGCGAGGCCGAGATCGCCGCACTCGCGCCCCATCGCGTCTTCACCGGCGATCGTCCCTCGACGCTCATCCTCCTGCCGCGGCTCGATGCCTTCGCCCTCGGCGCGCTGGTGGCGCTCTACGAGCACAAGGTCGCCTGCCTCGGCGCGCTCTGGGGCATCAACCCCTTCGACCAATGGGGCGTGGAACTCGGCAAGCAACTCGCCGGCGGCATCCTGCCGGCGCTGGAAGGCCAAGGCAGCGTGGCCGACCCGGCGACGGCGGCGACCCTCGCGGCTCTTCGCGCATGACCGCGCGCATCCTCGCCGTCGCGCGGGACGGCGCGCATCGTTTTTCCAAGCAACCTGTCGAGGAGATCACGCTCCTCGAGGGCCTCGGCGTCGAAGGGGATGCCCATGCCGGCGTCACGGTGAAGCACCGGTCCCGCGTCGCGCGCGACCCGACGCAGCCGAACCTGCGCCAGGTGCACCTGCTGCACGCCGAACTACTGGGCGAACTCGCCGCGCGCGGCTTCACCGTGCGGCCCGGCGACATCGGCGAGAACGTGCTGACCGAAGGGCTCGACCTGCTCGCCCTGCCGACGGGGACGCGGCTGCGGCTCGGCGGCAGCGCCATCGTGGAAGTGACAGGGCTGCGCAACCCCTGCGCGCAGCTCGACCGCTTCCAACCCGGGCTGATGCAGGCGGTGCTGGACCGCGCGCCGGACGGCACGCTGGTGCGCAAGGCGGGGGTGATGGGCGTGGTGCTGCGCGGCGGGACGCTGCGGGTCGGGGATGCGATCGGCGTCGACATCCCCGCGGGGGAACACCGCGCACTCGCGCCCGTGTAGCGCCACGAGGGGGCGCCGCCCCCTCGCACTCCCCCGCCGAGGGCCGAAAGGCCCTCGGAACCCAGACTCTCGGACACCGCTACTGTAGTTGTCTCGTCAACACCGCCGTCAACTTCAGGCAGCAGACTATGGCTTTGGAAGCTTTCCCGGCCTCAATCTCGGCCATATATAGCCGCCTGTGACAAATTCTCCTTGGGTAGAACGTTCAATATCGACAGCCCTGTCCCCCGCTTTTCGTGATGAAAATCGATCCAAAAATTCCGATGACATATCTAATATACAAAACTCTGATCTATCCGCAAGCACAGCAAGAATTCTTAGTTCGTGATGCTCTGCAGGAAATTGAACAATATACTTATTATTTAATTCTCGGCCGAAAGCCGCAAAGATACCTACCTGATCTCCATTGATTGTTGCAAAAAAATCAATATATTCTCTGTTGTCTCTTTGACTTCGAACAGATGTTGAGGCTCCGCTCATTTCAAGAAATCCACGAATAAAATACGCAGCTCCACTCGCATTTTTTGCTAAAATTCTCTGCTCTCGCGCACTCACGTCTGGATCACGGCCTAACGTAAGCCAAACCTCATCAACCCCAAGAAATTCCGCTAGTCTTTTCATTTTGCCAGGTCGCGGACGCATAACTCCACTGAACCATTTTCTACTTGTCTCCTCGCTAACATCTAACTCACGCGCAATGAGAGCTTGCCGTCCGTACGAGCGAAGTTCCGCGCGATCATGGGTGTCGCAGATCCGGCGAAGCCGCTCCGCGAAGGCTTCTGCTTCGGAAAGCATCAAATCTCTCCACGATCCTCTTGGAGTTTCGTTATTTTATTGATTCTTTATCAAAACAAAAATCTGCGATCCGCGTGCTACGTGAATGGCCACGTCAACGCGCCAGCGCCCGCACCGCCGCCTCGCAGCGCACCGCCACCGCCTCCCACCCCGCGCGCCCCGCCGGGACATCCGCGAAACGCAGCGGCGCGCCGATCCAAAGCCGCAGGCGCCCGGGCTTGGGGAAGCGCGCCTGCGGCGGCCAGGCGGCGAAGGCGCCATCCAGGAAGCACGGCACCACAGGCACCTCCGTTCCCGCCACCAGCGCGCCGATGCCGGGCTGGAAGGCCGCCATCACGCCATCCCGCGCGCGCGTGCCCTCGGGGAACAGGATGTAGACCAGCCCATCCTCCACCAGCCGCTCCCGCAGCGTCGCGATCTCGCTCGCCCGCGTGCGCTTGCGCCAGACCGGCAGCGCGTTCACGGCGTAGGCGGCGAAGGCCGAGGACAGCGTCGAGCCGAAGAAGGTGTCGCCCGCCGCCAGGGCATGGCCGCGCCGCGCCGCCTCCCCCCGCAGCACGGCGGACAGCACCAGCGCATCCAGGTGGCTCGCATGGTTGGCGACCAGCACGAAGGGCGGCGGCGGCAGGTTCTCCCGCCCCTCCACGCGCAGCCGATGGAACAGGGCGAGATAACCTCGCAGCACGCGCCGCCACGCCCCGCCCAGCAGGATGCTGCCCAGCCCCCTCTCCCGCGACAGGCTGCGCAGCCGGTCGGCGGCTTCCATCCCATGGTCGCGGGCCGGGCGCAGGCGGAAATCCATCAGCCCCCCGTGATCAGACGCGCCGGCTGCTGTTCCGCCACGCCGACGAAGAAGCGGATGAAGTGGAAGGCGGCGGGGGCGACCAGCAGCAGCGAGTTGAAGCGGTCCAGCACCCCGCCATGCCCGGGCAGGATCGTCCCCATGTCCTTGATGCCGATGTCGCGCTTGATGGACGACAGCATCAGGTCCCCCGCCTGCGCGCCGATGCCCACGATCAGCCCGAACAGCAGCAGCCAATGCGGCTGCGCCATCGGCGTGCCGGCAAAGATCGCCCAGGCAAGGCCCGCCACCAGCAGCGTGGTCACGCAAAGCGCGCCGAGCGCGCCGGAGATCGACTTGTTCGGGCTCGTCGCCGGCAGCAGCTTCGGCCCGCCGATCAGCTTGCCGAAGGTGAAGGCCGCGACGTCGGACAGCGCGACGGTCGTCAGCAGCATCAGCAGCACCGGCCGATAGGCGGGATCGTTCGCCATGAAGGACAGGTGCGCGAGCCCCGCGCCGAACAGCATGTAGGCGAGGATGCCGAGCGCGGTGCGCTGCACGTATCCCGAAGGCCGGTCGCGCGGGATCGTCCCGATGCAGATCACGCCGACGGTCAGCGGCCAAAGTGCCACGAAGAACCCGTACCAATGATCGAGTGCCGCGAAGTTCACCGCGACGATGCCGAGCACCACCAGCGCGGCGACCAGCGGTTCGCGGAAAAGCCCCGTCGCCCGGTCGAATTCGCGCAGGCAGGCGAGGCCGAGCAGCGTCACCGCGCCGATCACCCATTCGCGGCCCAGCAGCACCGGCCCCATCATCAGCGGCAGCAGCAGGCACCAGGATCCCAGCCGCAGCCACAATTCCCGCCGCAGCTCCGGCGTGCCCCTGCCCATCGCCGTCATCGCGCCGATCACGCCCGCGGCGACCAGCAGCACGGCCACCGTCGCGGCGACGATGCCGATGGTGACCGGGTGGTCGAAGACGCCCTGGCGGATCATCGCGCCGCCTCCAGCGCCGCCGCGGCGCGCGCGAGGCGCCGCCAGGCGGTGAAGACCGATCCCAGCGCGATCACCAGCAGCACCGCCCAGGGCGCCCAGGCGCCGCCGGACCAGCCCGCCGGCAGCACCGCGCACCACACCGCCACCGCCGTCGCCAGCGCCATGCGCTGCTGCTTCGCCATGGGCCCGGAAAAATCCGAAGGCGCACCGGCCGACCGGGCCGTGGTGCGCACATAAGCCGTCAGCATCGCCGCCAGCGCGGCGACCAGCCCGAGCGCCACGTCGCCCGCCGCGACGCCGAGCCCGACCAGCACCGCGGTGTCGGAAACCCGGTCCGGCACCTCGTTGAACAATTCCCCGACCGGCGATGCGACGCCGCGCCCCACCGCGACCATGCCGTCGAACAGGTTCGCCAGCAGCCGCGCCTGCACCCCCGCCGCGCCAATCAGCCAGAACAGCCAGGCCGCGCCGGGCAACCAGGCCGTCGCCGCGAAGGCGAGCCCGGCCGCCAGCCCCGCCCCCATGCCGATCAGGGAAATCCCGTTCGGCGAGGGCCCGCGCGCGATCAGCACCGCCGCGATGCGCTGCGTCACGCCGAGGTTGCGCGCCGCGATCGGGCGGCGATGGGTGTCGTCCGTCATCGGCGCAGCATGCCGCGTCCCGCGCCCCGCCGGAAGGAAGCCCTTCGCCCCCCGTCATGCTAATCTCGCCCCATGGATTCGCTGCCCCCGGCCGGGCCGCCCCCGCGCATCCGCCGCCTGCCCGAGACCACCGCCAACCGCATCGCCGCCGGCGAGGTGGTGGAGCGGCCGGCCGCCGCGGTGAAGGAGATGGTGGAGAACGCGCTCGATGCCGGCGCGCGCCGCATCGCCGTCACGCTCGAAGGCGGCGGCATGGACCGCATCCTGGTCGAGGACGACGGAAGCGGCATGGGCCCCGAGGATCTCGCCCTGGCCGTCGAGCGCCACGCGACATCCAAGCTGCCCGAGGAAGCGACGCTGTTCCGCATCGCCACCCTCGGCTTCCGGGGGGAGGCGCTGCCCTCGATCGGCGCCGTCGCGCGCCTTTCCATCACCTCCCGCCCCGCCGGCGGCGACGCGCACCGCATCGCGGTGGAAGGCGGCCGCGTCTCCGACGTGGCACCCGCCTCCGGCGCGCCGGGCACGCGCGTCGAGGTCCGCGACCTGTTCTTCGCCACCCCCGCGCGGCGGAAATTCCTGCGCCATCCGCGCGCCGAGGCCGAGCACGCGATCGACGCGGTGCGCCGCCTCGCCCTCGCCTGGCCCGGCGTCGCCTTCCGCGTCGAGACGGATGGCCGCGAGGCGCTGAACCTGCCCGCCGCGGATTGGGAGACGCGGATCCGCCAGATCCTCGGCCCCGACTTCGCCGCCGCCGCGGTGCCGGTCGAGGCGGTGACGACGGTGCTCGACCTGCGTGGCCTCGCCGCCCTGCCGTCCCACACGCGCGCGACCGGCGCGGCGCAGCACCTGGTGGTGAACAGCCGCCCCGTGCGCGACCCGCTGCTGCGCGTGGCGCTGCGCGTCGCGTATCGCGACGTGATCGAGGCCGGGCGCCATCCCGCCGCCGCGCTGTTCCTCGACATCCCGCCCGAGAGCGTGGACGTGAACGTCCACCCGATGAAGACCGAGCTGCGCTTCCGCGACGGGGAGCAGGTGAAGTCCGCGCTGATCTCCGCGCTGCGCCGCGCGCTGTCGGTCGGCGCCGGCGCGGCCGTGGCGGTGCCCTCCCTGCCGCCGGCGATGCGCGCGACGGGCTTCGCCGAGGCGTCGCTGTCGCTTGCCCCGCCGCCGGGCGCGCCGATGGTGCAGCGCGCGCTCGGCCTCGCGGCGCCGCCGCCCGCGCCGCGCGCGATGTTCGAGGAACGCGCGACCCCGGGGCAGCCAGCGGCGCGGGAAGTGGTGGCGGAGCGCGCGCCGGAGGCCCATCCGCTCGGCCGCGCCGTGGCGCAGATCCTCGACACCTATATCGTCGCCGAAGCCGCCGACGGCGCGCTGCTGCTGGTGGACCAGCACGCCGCGCATGAACGCCTGACGCATGAGGCCCTGTCCGCGCAGCTGGTCGAAGGCGGCGTGCGCGCCCAGCCATTGCTGCTGCCCGCCGTCGTCGACCTTCCGGCCGGCGATGCGGAACGGCTGGTCGGCGCGGCGGACCTGCTCGCGCGGCTCGGGCTCGAGATCGAGGGCTTCGGCGCCGGCGCGGTGCTGGTGCGCGCGCTGCCCGCGTTGCTGGGCGCGCCCGACCCCGCGCCGCTGCTGAAGGATCTGGCGGAACAGCTCGCCGAGACCGACGACGCCGCGGCGCTGCGCGACCGGCTGGATGCCGCCGTCGCGCGGATCGCCTGCCACGGCAGCATCCGCGCCGGACGGCGGCTGCGGCCGGAGGAGATGGACGCGCTGCTGCGCCAGATGGAAGCGACGCCGCGCGCGGCGACCTGCAGCCATGGCCGGCCGACGGTGCTGCGCCTGGACGCGGCGGCGCTGGAGCGGATGTTCGGGCGGAGGTGAGGGGGAAGGCTTCGTTTGCCTCAGGCGCCGGCGCGGAGATTTCCTTGCCTCATGCGCCGGCGCGGCCGTCCGGCCGCTTGGCTTGCGCGCCGTGCGCTGGTGCGCGGGGCGACGCGGGCAGGCTGGGCGCGGTCGGGCTTCGCCCTCGCGGATCGACGCTGCGCCTCGATCCGATCGTGTCGTGCGTGAGGGGAGTCTTCGTCGACCTCAGGCGCCGGCGCGGCCGTCCGGCCGCTTGGCTTGTGCGCCGTGCGCTGGTGCGCGGGGCGCCGCGGGCAGGTTGGGCGCGGTCGGGCTTCGCCCTCGCGGATCGAGGCGCCGCCTCGATCCGTTTCGCTTGGCCTGAACGCGCGGCTCCGCAGGCGTGCCTCAGCACACCACCCCCGGCGCGCGCAGCACGCGCAGGGTCGCGGCGCCATGGCTGCGTTCGGCGAGTTCCTCGTAGCCCGGCATCGCCAGCGCCTCCCCCGCCCCCGTCTCGGCGACGATGAGCGCGGCGGGCGCGATCCAGCCCGCGGCCTCCAGCGCCGCGACGGCGCGCGGCACCAGCCCCTGCCCGTAGGGCGGGTCGAGGAACACCAGCCCGCACGGCACCATCGCCCGCGGCACGCGCGCGATGTCCATCGCCAGCACCGCGCTGTGCGAATCCTCCCGGCACGCGGCGATGTTGGCGCGCAGCGCGGCGAGCGCGGCGGCGTCCTTCTCCACGAAGGTCACGTGGTCGGCGCCGCGCGACAGCGCCTCCAGCCCCAGCGCGCCGGTGCCGGCGAAGCCGTCCAGCACCAGCTGGTCCTGGATCGCCATCCGCCCGCCCCAGGGCGCGTGCCACAGCATGTCGAACAGCGCCTGGCGCACGCGGTCGGCGGTCGGGCGCGTGGCGTCGCCGGCCGGTGCGATCAGCTTCCGGCCGCGATGTCGCCCGGCGATGATGCGCATGGCCTATGCCCTCAGACGCCGGGCGCCGCGCATCCGCGCGGCTTGGCTTCGCGCCGTGCGCTGTTGCGCCGACGCACGATGGCGGGCTGGGCGCGGTCGCGCTTCGCGCTCGCGGATCGAGGCATCGCCTCGATCCGTGGGCCGGTGCTCCTTGTGCCGGGCGCCGCGCATCACTCGTCGCGGCCGCGGCGCTCGCGGCCGCGCACCGCGCGGCGCGGGCCGCTGCCGGCGTTGCGCGCGCGCGGCGGGCGGCGCGGGCCTTCGGGCGGCGGCTCGACCATCGGCGCCTGCGCCACCTCCCGCAGCCGCTTCGGCGCATCGAGGCCCAGCTGGTCCCGCAGCACCTTCGCGTTCACTTCCTCCACCGCGCCGCGCGGCAGCACGCCCAGCTGGAACGGGCCATAGGCGGTGCGGATCAGCCGCGTCACCTCAAGCCCCAGATGCGCCATGACGCGGCGGATCTCGCGGTTCTTGCCCTCCCGGATCGAGACGGTCAGCCAGGCATTCGTCCCCTGCCGCGCATCGAGCCCGGCCTCGATCGGGCCGTACTGCACGCCCTCGATCGCGACACCCTGCGCGAGCCGCGCCAGCGCCGCCTCCTCCACCCGCCCATGCACGCGCACGCGGTAGCGGCGCAGCCAGCCGTTGGACGGCAGTTCCAGCTTGCGCGCGAGCGCGCCGTCATTCGTCAGCAGCAGCAACCCCTCGCTCGTCAGGTCGAGCCGCCCGACGCTGACCAGCCGCGGCAGGCCGGGCGGCAGCTTCTCGAACACCGTCGGCCGGCCTTCCGGGTCGCGATGCGTCGTCACCAGCCCCGCGGGCTTGTGGTAGCGGAACAGCCGCGTGCGCTCCGCCGCCGCGACGGGCTTGTCGTCCACCGTCACATGGTCGCCGGGCGTGATGAAGGTGGCCGGCGTCTCCACCACCTTGCCGCCGAGCTTCACGCGGCCCTCGGCGATCATCTTCTCGGCATCGCGGCGGGATGCGACGCCGGCGCGCGCCAGCCACTTCGCGATGCGCTCGCCGCGCCTGGTGTCGTCCGAATCCTCGGTCACCGGCAGGCCTCCACGAAGGCGGAAAAGATCGCCGGGTCGCGCGGATCGACCGCGTATTCCGGATGCCACTGCACGCCGAGCGCGAAGCGATGGCCCGGATGCTCCACGCCTTCCACCACGCCATCGGGTGCGACGGCATTCACCAGCGCGCCATCGCCCGCCGTCGCCACCGCCTGGTGATGCGCGGAATTCACGCGCATCGGCGCCGTCCCGACGATGCGCGCCAGCAGCGTGCCCGGCGCGATCGCCACCTCATGCCCCGGCTCGGTCCGCGGGTTGGGCTGCTCGTGCGCCAGGGCGCCCGCGACAGCGTCCGGGATGTGCTGGATCAGCGTGCCGCCGAAGGCGACCGCGAGCAGCTGCTGCCCGCCGCAGATGCCGAGCACGGGCTTGTCGGCGGCCAGCGCCGCGCGCACCGCCGCCATCTCGAAATCCGTCCGGCCGGGCTTGAGCGTGACCTTGGGATGCGGCGCGCCGCCGCCCCACAGCGCGGGATCGACATCGAAGGCGCCGCCGGTCACCAGCAGCCCGTCGAGTTCCGCCATGTAGGCCGCGGCCAGCGCCGGTTCGTGCGGCAGCGCCACCGGCAGCCCGCCGGCCGCCACGACGGCGGAGAAGTAGTTCTGGCGCAGCGCGTACCAGGGCAGCTTCGACCAGCCGCCGGCAGGCTCCGAATCCAGGGTCACGCCGATGATGGGTCGCGCACGCATGGGTTGACCTAGCCTTGCGGCGCGCGCCGCGTCCAGGGCGGGGGCCGTTAGGGCCGCGCAACCGGAGGGCTCTGCCCTCCGGACCGCCCGCCGAGGGCCGAAAGGCCCTCGGAACCCATCACTCGGGCTCGGTCTCCAGGGCGTAGAGGCGGTCCAGCTCGGCGGCGAAGGCGGCGCGCAGCGCGGCGCCCTCGGCCTCGGGCAAGTGGCCGGCCAGGCCGTCGAAACGCAGTTCCGCGACGGCGGCCTGGGTGTAGTCCGCCCAGGGCAGGCGCGCGGCGCCACGCGCCAAGGCAAGCATCGCATCGAGGTCGCGCCGGGCAAGGTCCAGCAGGTCGCGGTCGTCCGGGTCAGCGGGCAACGTCGCGACCTCCGCCGCGTCAGCGACGGCGAAGAGGTCTGGCTGGCGATCCTGGGCACGCGCGTCCATGCCGCATTCCTAGACTTGTGATCCGAGTCGCCGCCAGACGCCGTTGCGCGAGCGACACGCCTCCCGACATGTTGTTGCGATGTCGGAACTTTGGCGCCGGGAACGCCTGCCGGAACTCGTCGCCCACCTTGCCCAAAGGCCGGGTCACGAGCCGATCCGCGTGGCGCTTACCGAAATCCTCACCCAGGGCCTCGGCTGCTCCTATGCCGCGGTCACGCATGAAACGCGGCTTCCGGAAGTTGCGGGCCGCGCCGACGCGCTGTTCGGCTCGACCGTCTTCGAATTCAAGTCGGACCTGCGGCGCGAACAACAGGACGTGATCCGCCGCCTGCCAGACTACCTGCGCGAACGGGAAAGCCGCACGGGGCGACGCTTCCTCGGCATCGCGACGGACGGCGCGACCTTCCAGGCGCACGAGCTCCGCGACGACGGCATGAAGATGCTGCTGGAACACCGGACCAACCCGGCGGCACCCGACGCCCTGCTCGCCTGGCTCGCGCCCGCCGTGGCGGACCGCGACGACCTTCCGCCGGAGCCGGTCACCGTCGCGCGCGAACTCGGCCGGGACAGCCTGACCTACCGCCGCGCACTCGGCACGCTGGAAACCCTGTGGTCGGCGCTCGCCGACCATCCCGAGGTGAAGCTGAAGCGCGACCTCTGGAACGGCCTGCTGCGGGAAGTCTATGGCGCGGCGGTCGGGGACGACGCGCTGTTCCTCCAGCACACCTACCTGACCATCCTCGCCAAGACGCTCGCGGCGCGCGTGCTGCATGTGGAGGAGGAATCGCCGCACGCGCTGCTCAGCGGCGCCGCGCTCGTCCAGAACGGCATCATCGGCGCCGTCGAAAGCGACTTCTTCGACTGGGTGCTGCAGGATTCCCGCGGTGCGGACCTCGTCACCCGCATCGCGCGGCAGGCCGGGCGCTTCCGGCTGCGCGACGCGCAGGTGGACCTGCTCAAGGCGCTGTACGAAAGCCTGATCGACCCAGACCAGCGCCACGACCTGGGCGAATACTACACCCCCGACTGGCTCGCGGCGAAGGTGGTGCGGGAAGCGGTGACGGACCCGCTGCGCCAGCGCGTGCTCGACCCCGCCTGCGGGTCCGGCACCTTCCTGTTCCACGCCATCCGCCGGCTGCTGGCCGAGGCCCGGAAGAAGCGCATGGCACCGGCGGACGCTGTCGCGCTCTGCGCCGAGAAGGTGCGCGGCGTCGATGTCCACCCGGTCGCGGTCATCATCGCGCGCGTCACCTGGCTGCTGGCGCTGGGCAAGTCCATCACGCAGCGGCCGGCGACGCTGCACGTGCCGGTCTTCCTCGGCGACGCCATGCAATGGAACCTGCGCGAGGTCGCCGACACGCGGGACGTGGTGGTGCCGGTGCCGGACTCGCCGCCGCTGCACGTTCCGGCCGGCCTCGCCGAGGACCAGTCGCTGTTCGAACCCGCGCTGCTCGCCATCCAGGAAGGGCTGGCGCAGGAGGCGACGCCGGCGCGCATCGAGCGCGACCTGTCCCGCCTGCCTGGAGTCCGCGACCAGGATGCGCGGGCGATGGCGGAAACCTTCGCCCAGTTGCAGACGCTCTATCGCGCGGGACGCGACGGCATCTGGCCCTATGTGTTCCGCAACCTCGTCCGTCCGCTCTGGCTCTCCCGCCCCGAGCAGCGGGCCGATGTGCTGCTCGGCAACCCGCCCTGGGTCGCCTATCGGCACCTGTCGGCCGAGATGCAGGCGCGGCTGAAATCCGCGAGCCAGCGCATGCGGCTCTGGGTCGGCGGGGTGCTGAGCACGCAGCAGGATCTGTGCGCCCTGTTCCTCGCGCGCGCCGTGCGGCTTTACCTTCGCCAGGGTGGGCGCTTCGCGGTGGTGATGCCCTATGCCGCCCTGAACCGTCCCGCCTATGCCGGGCTGCGCGCGGGGGATTGGCGGGACGCGCAGGGGCGCATCACCGCCGCCTGGAGCCTGGACGAGACGGTCCAGCCGCTGTTCCCGGTACCGGCGAGTGTGCTGTTCGGCGAACGCGCGCCGCAGGTGCCGCCGCCCGCGACGGTGCTGCGCTTCAGCGGCAGCCTGCCAAGGCGGGATGCGACGGCGGCGGAAGCGGCGAAGGCGCTGGCAATCGGGGAGGAGCAATGGCCGCCAGGGCCGACGCTGCTCGCGGCAAGCCCCTATCGCGCGCGGTTCAAGCAGGGCGCGACCATCGTTCCGCGCCGCTTCTTCGCCGTGCATCGTGTCGCGGCGGGACGTCTCGCCTCGGCGGCGGCGCCGACTGTGGAAGGCAAGGTCGGGCCGCAGGACAAGAAACCGTGGAAGGACATCGAGCCGCCGCGCGGGCCTGTGGAGAAGGAGTTCCTTCGCCCCATGCTGCTCGGAGAGAGCCTTGCGCCGTTCCGCCTGCTACAGCCGCAACTCACGGTCATTCCGCTTGAAGGGGGCCATCTTCTCGACTCGGCGGCGGCACGATCGGCTGGCTATCGCAATCTGTCGGCTTGGCTAAGCGACGTCGAGTACAAGTGGGCAACGCATGCGGCCAAGGCGGTCGATGGCCGGCCGCGCATGACGCTCACTGCTTCACTCGACCACATGCGAAAGCTCACGGCGCAGTTTCCAGCTTCGCGTACGCGCGTTCTCTACGCTGCGTCCGGCACACTGATGGCGGCAGTCGTCGTCACGGACACTTCTGCGATTGTCGAGCACAAAGCCTATTGGGCCCCCGCTCGTTCGCTCGCGGAAGCGCGCTATCTCACCGCCATCCTCAACAGCGAGCATCTCCGCGCCGCCATCGCGCCGATGCAGTCGCGTGGCCAGGGTGGGGCGCGGGACTTCGACAACCTGATGTGGGAACTCCCCATCCCGCTCTACGACTCCAAGAATTCGCTGCATCAGGATCTCGCCGCGCTGGCGGCCGAGGCGGAGCGTGTCGCAGCCGCCGTGCCGCTGGAACCCGGCGCCCACTTCACCGTCCACCGCAAGGCGATCCGCGCCGCCCTTGCCGGGAGCGGCGTCGCCACCCGCCTCGACGACCTCGTCGCCCGCCTTCTCGCGAGTGCCTGACCGACCGCAGGGGCCCGGGGAGGCCGCGCTTCCCCGGCGGGGGTCCGGGGGCGGCGCCCCCGGGGCAACCTTCTCATCTTGACAAAAAGGAAAATAATCCTCTACGCTCCGCCCCTTTCCCCCGCCGCCGGAGCCCCCCTCTCATGCGTCGCCACCGTCCCCGCCCCCGCCCCTGGTCCAACCTGACCGAGGAGGAATACGCCGCCCTCCTCCCTTTCGTGCGGAACACGGGTGCCGGCCGGCCGGTGGTGGACCTGCGCGGGAAGCTCGATGCCATCTTCCGGATCGCCACGACGGACATCCCCTGGTCGCGGGTTTCCACGGACCATGGTCCTACCTCCACCATCCATCGCCTGTTCCGCCGCTGGGCCCATGCGGGGGTCTGGTCGCGGTTGCTTCGGGAATCCGCCCGCCGGCGGGCGGCGCGGGCCATCCGCCGCATGCAGTCCTGGATCGCCGCAGTGTTCCGCCGCTGCCATCGGTTGCTGGGCCTCGCCGCGGTCATCCTCGCGCGGCGCCTGCGCATCCATCGGGCGCTGCCCGGCCCGTCCTGGTACTTCCCCGATCCGGATTTGTCCGAAACGCTGGTGGCGGTGCTGCGGGACGCGTCGAGGCATCCCGGCGACGCGCGGTGGGAGGAGATCGCCGGCCTGGCGGTCCGCCTGTTGCGCAACACGACCCGCCGCCGCCCCATCCCTCGTTGCCTGGTCCCGGTCGGCTGATGGCGTGGGCGGATGAATCGCAGGGGTCCGGGGAGGCCGCGCCTCCCCGGCGGGGGGCCGGGGGCAGCGCCCCCGGACGCAACGTGCGCGAGGCCGCGCCTCCCCGGCGGGGGCCCGGGGGCGGCGCCCCCGGACGCAGCGCGCGCGAGGCCGCGCCTCCCCGGCGAGCGGCGCCCCCGGAACCCTTGCCGCGTGTGCCCGCCCCTGCCATGCGTCCACGCCCATGACCCCGATCGAGATCGCGCTCGAGGAAGCCCGCGCCGCCGCCTTGCGGGGGGAGGTTCCGGTGGGTGCCGTCCTCACCGCCCCGGACGGCACCGTGCTGGCCCGCGCGGGCAACGAGGTGGAGGCGCGCCGCGACGCCGCCGCGCATGCGGAGATGCTGGTGCTGCGCGACGCCGCCGCGCGGCTGGGCTCGCCGCGGCTGGTCGGCTGCACCCTGACCGTCACGCTGGAACCCTGCCCGATGTGCGCGCAGGCGGCGTCCTTCTTCCGGGTCGCGCGGGTCGTCTTCGGCGCCTACGACCCGAAGGGCGGGGGCGTGGACCATGGCGCGCGGATCTTCGCCGCCCCGTCCTGCCACCATGTGCCGGAGGTGGTGGGCGGGGTGCGGGAAGCCGAATGCGCCGCGCTGCTGAAGGATTTCTTCAGTGCCCGGCGTTGATTTTCGTTCCGTTATCGTGATTGATCCGTCCGCGACGGGCGGAGGCGCGGGGCGCATGCGGGAGATCGACGGTGCCGACCTGATGGGCGGCAGCGACCATGAGTTCGTGGTGAACCTCTACACGGTCATCCTGAACCGCTGGCCGGACGAGGATGGCTACCGGCATCACCTCGGCCGGATCGAGAACAAGCCGGAAATGCGCCGCCGCGTGATCGAGGACGTGGCCGGCAGCCCCGAGGCGCGGAACCTCGGCGTGGTGCTGACCTTCCGGGGGGAGGAACCGGCGGCGCCTTCCGATGGCGCGGGGGACCTGGTCGCGACGCTGTCGCGGCTGCGGGACGGGCTGGGCGGGATGGATCCGCCGGCGCTGGCCGATGCGCAGCGCCTGCTGGCGGAAACGGTGGCGGCGGTGGGGATGGAGCTGGCCGCGCGGGTGGCGCGGTAGGGCTGCGCGCCGGCTGGCCCGGCCCCGGGGGTCAGGGCAGCGCCATCACCAGCTTGTGCGCGACGGATGGCGTCCCCTGCGGCAGATGCGGCCGCAGCCGGATCGCCAGGTGATGCACCCCCGGCTGGCCCTGCGCCGCGGGAAGTTCGGCGCGGGCCTCGGCGAGCGGCGCCTCGGGGCCGACCAGCGTCGCGAGCCAGGCGTTCAGCGCCGCCTCCGCCGCGCGCACGCCGCGCCCGGCGCGCAGTTCGTCCCGCGCGCGGAGCGCGGCGCCGTGCAGGATTCGCCCGACCGCCAGCACCCAGGGCAGCCGCGCGGCGAGTGCGGCATCCTGGTTCGCCGCCGCCGCCTGGAAGCGCGGCGGGCGATGGAGCGTGGGCGCCATGCGCAGCACCGCGCTGTCCGCCCCGCGCGGGACCAGCAGCGTGAGGCCGAGCGTGGCGAGCGCCACCTCCTGCCCATCCGCCGGGTCGCATTCGGTGGGCACGCGGCCGATCGGCGGCAGGCCGGGCTCGGTGCCGTCCTCCCGCCCCTCGATCGCCGCGCCCCAGCCTTCGCGGGCGAAGGATGCGGCGATGCGCGCGGCGACCACCCAGCCGCCGCCGGTGAAGCGCGGCGCGCCTTCCCCGCCGCGGGCGAGCACGCGCGGGGCAACCAGGGCGAGGAAGCGTGCCTCCTCGCTCTCCCGCAGCGACCGCCAGGGAATGTGGCGCGGGCCTTCGTGGATGCGGGCGAGGCCGCCGGCCGCCGGCAGCGCGCCCCAGTCGGGCAGGTCGAGCAGCGCGGGCGCGGCATGCGCGACCACGGGCACGAAGGCGCCGGCGCCGGCGGCGGCCAGGCCGCGCAGCGCGAGGATGTCGTCGGGCTCCGCCCCGAATTCGAGATCGGCGAGCAGCAGGCCGAAGGGTTCACCGCCGCCCAGGCCCTCATGCCAGAGAAGGGTGCAGAGGTCGCTGTCCTCAGGGTCCTGGACCGCGCGCTGGTCGCGCACGGCCTCCCGCTTCGTCAGCGGCATCAGCTTCACCACCAGCGGCCCGTCGTGCGGCGCGGTGGCGAGGCGGTGCAGCGACCGCCAGGCGGCCTCCAGCGCCACGAAGCGCGGATGGTTGCGGATCGCCGATTGCAGCAGCGCGATGGCGGTCTCGACCTTGGCGAGCGCCGCGGCCTCGGCGCCGGCGGCCAAAGGTGCGGCGGCGCGCTGCGTGTCCTCGGTCGCGGCGAGGATCGCGGCGAGCGGGTCGTCCGCGCCATCCTGTGTGTCGGGCATCTCGGCACCTCCATCGCCAGCCTATGCCGAAAGCGGGGGCGGCGTCTTGACGCGGCGGCGGGGGCGGCGACGTATGGGGCGCTTGCGCCCGGACCTTGCCCTTCTTCCCCTGCTCGCCGCGGCCGGCTTCGCCGCCGGCGGAGGGATGCGGCTGATGGACCCGCTGCTGCCGCTGCTGGCGGCGGATTTCGGCGTGGGGGTCGCGGCGCTCGCGCCGGTGGTGGCGGGGTTCAGCCTGGCCTATGGGGCGGGGCAGCTTGTGACCGGGCCGCTCGGCGACCGGTTCGGCAAGGTGCGCGTCGCCTCGCTGGCGCTGGTGCTCTACGGGTTGGGGCTCGCGGTGTCGGCGCTGGCCTGGGATGCGGGGTCGATGGCGCTGCTGCGCACGGCGACGGGGCTGGTCGCGGGCGCGGTCATTCCGCTCGCCATCGCCTGGATCGGCGACGCGGTGCCCTATGCGGAACGTCAGGCGACGATCGGGCGGTTCCTGACCGGCATGGTCATGGCGCAGCTGCTGGTCGGGCCGCTGTCGGGGATCGTCGCGGAGCTCGCGGGGTGGCGGGCGTCCTTCCTGCTGCTGGCCGCGCTCGCGCTCGGCGTCGGGCTGCTGCTGGTGCGGCGCGCGCCGGCGGAGGCGCCGTCAGGGAAGGTGCGGGGGCTGGGGCTTTCGCAATACGGGGTGCTGCTGCGCGCCCCGGCGGGGCGGCGGCTGATGGGGGCCGCGGCGCTGGATGGCGCGGCGCTGTTCGGCGGCGCCTTCCCCTTCATCGGCGCCTACCTGATCGAGCGCTTCGCGCTGTCCCCCGCGCAGGCGGGGCTGGTGGTGGCGGGCTTCGGGCTCGGCGCCTTCGCCTATACGCGATCGGCGAAGAGGCTGGTCGCGCGGCTGGGCGAACGCGGCCTGGTCGCGGCGGGTGGGGCGATGCTGGTGCTCGCGCTGCTCGGCATGGCGGTGGCGCCGAGCTGGTGGGTGGTCGCGCTGATGCAGCTGCCCTGCGGCATGGCCTTCTACATGTTCCACGGCGTGCTGCAGGCCCGCGCGACCGAGGCGCTGCCCGAGGCGCGGGCGACCGCGGTGTCCGCCTTCGCGATGGCGCTGTTCCTCGGGCAGAGCGTGGGGGCGCTGGCCTTCGGCGCGGTGCTGCACGCGGTGGGCTACGGCGCGGTCTTCGCCGGGGCGGCGCTGCTGACGGCGGGGCTCGCGGCGTGGGTGGCGCGGATGCCACTGCGATGAGGCGCGGCGGCTCAGGTGCCGTCGGGCGTCTCGTCGTCCTCGACCATCGCGTCCTTCAACTGCTCGGTGCTGATGAGCAGGATCTTCCGCGCGTCGAGGATCTGCGGCGCCTGGTGCTGCAGCGTCTCCCACCGCGCCTCGACCGCGTCGAGCGCGGCGTCGAGGTCGGGGAAGGTCTCGGTCTCGGGCGCGCTGCCGTTGCCGCGCCAGCGCAGGGTGACGGGTCCGGTGGTGGTCATGGGGGCGTTGCCGTCGTTGGGATGCGTTTGCCCGCGATGGATAGGGGGATGCGGGCGGCTTGGCCAGGGGCCGGGGAATGGTGCCGGCACGCGGATTTGAACCGCGGACCTACTGATTACGAATCAGTTGCTCTACCACTGAGCTATGCCGGCCCCGACACGCCGCGCGGTCGCGCGGCACGGGCGGCGCTCTCTACCCCCCGCGCGCCCGCCATGCAACCATGTGTTTCGTCAACGCGCGCGGCCCCGGCCACCGTGCTACTCCATGCCGTGATATGCGCCGTCGCCTGATCCTGCTCGCCCTCCTCGCCATCGCCGCCACCGGCGGCTGGGTCTGGTGGACCATGCCGCCCGCCGTGGCCATCGCCATGGCCACCACCGGCCCGGCCATCCGCGCCGTCTACGCCACCGGCAGCGTCGAGCCGGTGCACTGGGCCAAGGTCGGTCCCGCCGTCCGCGCCCGCATCACCGAAGTCCTGGTCGCGGAAGGCCAGCGCGTCACCGAAGGCCAGCCCATGGCCCGCCTCGACAGCCGGGAAGCCCAGCACCGCGCCGAGGAAGCCGAGGCCCGCGCCCGCTACGCGCAGGAAGAACTCGCCCGCGTCCGCACCCTCGTCTCCCGCGACATCGCTTCCCGCGCCGCGCTCGACCGGGCGGAATCCGAGGCCCGCGCCGTGCGCGCGGTGGCCGAGGCCGCGCAGCGCCGCCTCGACGACTACATCGTCCGCGCGCCCTCGGACGGCATCGTGCTCCGCCGCGACGCCGAGGTGGGGGAGGTGGTGGACACCCCCGCGGCCCTGTTCTGGATCGGCGAGCCGCGGCCGCTGCGCGTCACCTCGGAAGTGGACGAGGAGGACATCGCCCAGGTCCGCGAGGGCCAGCGCGTGCTGCTGCGCGCCGACGCCTTCCCCGGCCAGGTGCTCGCCGCGACCGTCGCGCAGATCACGCCCAAGGGCGATTCGACACGCAAATCCTACCGCGTGCGCCTCGCCCTGCCCGACGACACGCCGCTGCTGATCGGCATGACGGTCGAGGCGAACATCGTGCTGCGGGAAACCGACGCCGCCGTGCTCGTCCCGCCCGCCGCGCTGCGCGACGGCGGCGTCTTCGTCGTGCGGCAGGAAACGGTGGAACGCCGGGCGATCGACATCGGCGTGCAGGGCCCCCGCGCCGTCGAGGTGCTGCGCGGCCTCGCGCGCGGTGAGGTCGTGGTGCTGAACCCGCCGGCGGGCCTGGCCGACGGGCAGCAGGTGCGCCTCAGGCCATGAGGCTCATCCTCGACCTCGCGCGCGGCATGCTCTCCCGCCGCAGGCGCCAGACGCTGGTCAGCGTGCTCGGCGTCGCACTCGGCGTCGCCTTCTTCATCGCCATCGCGTCGCTGATGCGCGGCTTCCAGACCTACTTCATCCAGCAGGTCATCGACGTTCAGCCGCACATCGTCATCAAGGACGAGACGCGCCGCCCACTGCCCCAGGCGGCCGAGCTCGCGCTGGCCGACGGCGCGGTGCAGATCAACGGCGTCAAGCCGCGCGACCGCCCGCGCGGCATCCGCGCCGCGGGCGACAAGATCGCGGTGCTGGAAGCCATACCCGGCGCGGCGGTCGCACCCATCCTCACCGGGCCCGTGCTGCTGCGCTACGGCTCGCGCGACGTGTCGATCAACGTCACGGGGATCGAGCCCGCGCGCTACCGCCGCGTCGCCAATCTCGAGAAGGACATGCTGCAGGGCCGGCTCGAAGATCTTCGCTCGGCAGCCAACGGGCTGATCATCGGCGATGCGCTCGCGGTCAGGCTCGGCGTGCAGATGGGGGATTCGGTCATCGCCGTCTCCCCGCGCGGCGTCGCGCTGCAGATGAAGATCGTCGGCATCTTCCACACCGGCCTGGTCAGCCTCGACCAATCGGCGGGCTACACGCTGCTCAAGGTCAACCAGACCCTGCAGGACCGGCCGAACGTCGTGAACCAGATCCTGCTGCGGCTGGCCGATGTCACGCGTGCCGAACCGCTGGCGCGCGAGATCGAGGACCGCTTCGGCGACCGCACGGAGAGCTGGGAGGAGCAGAACCGCAACATCCTCACCGTCTTCGTCATCCAGAACGCCATCATGTACAGCGTGACGGGCGCGATCCTGCTGGTCGCGGCCTTCGGCATCTACAACATCATCTCGACCGTGGTGTTCGAGAAGACGCGCGACATCGCCATCCTCAAGTCGCTCGGCTTCACCGAACGCGACGTGCAGGTGCTGTTCCTGGTGCAGGGCGTCATCGCCGGGTTGCTCGGCGCGGCGCTCGGCTGCCTGATCGGGCAGCTGATGATCGAGGGGTTAGGCCAGGTACGATTCCGCACCGAGACGCCGGCGGGCAACGACCGCTTCCTGCTGGCGCAGGACTGGCGGATCTTCGCGGTGGCGTCCTTCTTCGCGGTGGCTTCGGCGGCGATCGCGGCGGTCATTCCGGCGCGACGCGCGGCGCGGCTCGATCCGGTGCAGATCGTCAGGGGGGCGGCGTGAGGGAAGGTCGGGGGAGTGAACTCCCCCGAGCCCCCTCCTTTTTTTGTCTGTTGGGGACTGACGGCCGCGGCCGGCGCCAGAAGACAAAGAAGGGAGGGGGGGCGGGGGAGGTTCCCCTCCCCCGCACGCTTCGATGACCTTGCTCGCCGCGGAGTCCGTGACGAAGCGCCTGCCGGAAGGCGTCACCCTCGTCAGCGACATCAACCTCTCCGTCGAGCCCGGCGAGTTCGTCGCCATCACCGGCCCTTCGGGCTCGGGGAAGTCGTCCCTGCTCTACCTGCTCGGCCTGCTCGACCGCCCGACCAGCGGGCGCGTGCTGCTGGAAGGGCGCGACACCGCGCTGCTCGCGCCGCCGGACCTCGCTGCGCTGCGGCTCGCACGCCTCGGCTTCGTGTTCCAGTTCCATTTTCTGCTGCCGGAGTTCACCGCGCTCGACAACGTGCTGATCCCGATCCGCCGGCGCGGCGCGCTGAAGCCCGATGCGGCGGAGGCGCGGGCGCGCGGCCTGCTTGCGGCACTCGGCCTCGCGGACGCCGCGGCGAAGCTGCCGGAGCAGCTTTCGGGCGGCATGCGCCAGCGCGTCGCGATCGCCCGCGCCCTGGCGAACGACCCGGTGCTGGTGCTGGCGGACGAGCCCACGGGCAACCTCGACACGAAGAACGCCGCCGCCGTCTTCGACATCTTCGGCCGGCTGGCGGCGGAGGAAGGGCGGGCGATCCTCGTGGTGACGCATGACGCGGACCTCGCGCACCGCGCGACGCGGCGCGTGCACCTGGTCGATGGGCGGATCGTCAGCGACGAGCGGTCCTAGGGATCACATGGATTCAGTGCGATCTGATCGCGCTGTCGTCCCGCACCGTCGCCGCCAGCAACCCGCCACCCGCGACGAGCAGCGCCGCAAGCGCGACGCGCCAGGTCAGCGCGCCTTCGCCCGTGGCCACGAGCAGCAGCGTGGACGCCACCGGCACCGCATAGGCCAGCGTGCCGAGCAACCGCGGGTCGCCCCGCTTCATGCCCGCATCCCACAGGAAGAACGCTGCGCCGAGCGGCCCGGCGCCGAGCAGCAGCACCGCCAGCCATTGCGTCGCATCCGGCGCGACGGATACCTCGAACAGCAGGTGCGCAAGGCCGGCGAGCAGCGCGCTGGCAAGGCAGAAGCCAGCCAGCGCCTCGGTCGGCACCGACGACATGCGCTTCGACGTCACCGAATAGACCGCCCAGACCACCGCGCAGCCGACGGCGCAGGCGAAGCCGAGCATCGCGGAGGGCGGGAAGGACGCGCCCGCGCCCACCAGCAGCGCGCAGCCTGCGAAGCCGAGTGCCACGCCCGCCAGCCGCCGCGGGCCGAGCGGCAGGCCGAGGATCGGCCCCGACAGCAGCACGATCAGCAGCGGCCAGAGGTAGTTGAGCAGGTTCGCCTCCACCGCCGGCGCCAGCGCCAGCGCGGCGAAGTACAGCGCGTGGTAGCCGAACAGCCCGCCTACGCCATGCGCCCAGGCGAGCCCGCCCTGGCGCATCAGCGACAGCCGGCCTTGCGCCGCGACGACGACGAGCGCGATCAGCCCACCGGCGGCGAAGGCCAGCGCCGTGATCTGCAAGGGCGGCAGCGCGCCGGCGAGCCGCGCGAGCGGGGCGAGAAACGCCCAGAGAATCAGCGCGCCGCAGCCGGCGAGGGTGGCGGATGACATGCGGCGTGCCCAGTATCAGCGCACGCCAACCGCAGCAATCTCAGGGCATGTCATGGCCGGTTTCGTCATCCGCACCCTCGTCACCGCCGCCGGCTTGTGGGTCGCGGTTGCGCTCGTGCCGGGGCTGGCGGCGCGGGATGCGGGAACGCTGATCCTCGCGGCACTCTTGCTCGGCCTGGTGAACGGGCTGCTGCGGCCGGTGGCGGTGATCCTCTCCCTGCCGCTGACGATCCTGACCTTCGGGCTGTTCCTGCTGGTGGTGAACGCGGCGATGCTCGGTCTGGTCGCCTGGCTGCTGCCGGGGTTCAGCGTGGCGGGGTTCGGCTCGGCGCTGTTCGGCGCGATCGTCGTCTCGATCGTCTCCTGGGCGATCCAGCGCGTGGCGGGGGAGAAGGGCTGATCAGGCGCGGCGGAGGACGGCGCGCACCACTTCCGCCAGCCCCTGGTGGCGCGGGCCTTCATCCAGCGCGACGGTGCCATCGAGCAGTTCCAGCACCTCGAGCCCCGCGAAGTGGCGCTCCACCAGCGCGCGCGTCCAGAGCAGCGCGGGGTCCTTCGGCCCGCCGCTGCGCCGGCCTTCCTGCGCGGGGGAAAAGCATTCGAGCAGCAGCAGCCCGCCGGGGGCCAGCGCGCGCATCGCCCCGGCGCAGGCGATGGCGCGGTCCTCCGGCGGCAGGTGCACGAAGACCCAGGCGATGACGTCGAAGGCGGCCGCCGGCCAGTCCCAGCGCGTCAGGTCGGCGGTGACCGTCGGCAGCGCGACGCCGCGCCGGTCCGCCAGCGCGCGCGCCTTGGCGAGCCCGACCTCGGACCAATCCACCGAAGTCGTGTCGAGGCCGCGCTCCGCCATCCACGTCCCGTTGCGCCCTTCCCCGTCGCCCACCGCCAGCGCGCGCATGTGCGGCCGCAGGCGATGCGCCTGGGAGAGCAGGAACAGGTTCGGCGCCTCCCCGAACTGGAAGTCGCCGCCGGCGTAGCGTTCGTTCCAGGCCAGCGAGGTGCTCATGCCGGCAGCACCACCGGCTGAGGGTCGAGCCAGACCTGGTACCAGGACAGCGAGAAATGGAGGTGCGGCCCGGTGACGCGCCCCGTCGCGCCGGAGGCCGCGATTCGTTCGCCCTTCGCCACCATCTGACCCTCCCGGACGTCGATGCGCGACAGATGCGCATAGAGCGTGTTCACGCCGTGCCCGTGGTCGATCACCACGAGGTCGCCGAAGAAATGGAAGGAGTCCGCGAGCGTCACGCGCCCCGCCGCCGCGGCCAGCATCGGCGTGCCCGTCGGCACCGCGAAGTCGAGCCCGTAATGCGGCTGGCGCGGCTGGCCGTTCAGGATGCGACGGCTGCCGAAGATGCCGGAAATCCGCCCCGTTGCCGGCGCGACGAAGCCTTCCGCGAAGCCGGTCAGCGCGCTGTCCGCCGCGCGCGCCGCGGCGAGCTTCTCGCGTTCGCGCAGGATGCGCTGCAGCGTCTCCTCGTCCGGCGTCACCTGGGCGGGCGGCAGGCCGTTGATGCGCTGTTCCTGCCACTGGCGACGCGCGATGGACAGGCGCTTCTCCTCCCGCCGCGCATCGGGATGCACCACGGCCAGCGACGACGTCGCGGCATGATCGCGCCCGAAGCCGAAGGCAAAGGCGCCATCGGCCGCGACGCGCACGGTGCGGCCATCGAGCGCGAGCCGCGTGCCGGGCGCGGCACGGCCAAGCACGAAGCCGCCCTGGGCCAGGCCGCGGTCGGGGAGGGTGACGGCGGCGGCGGGGCGGGTGAGGAGGAGGAAGGGGGTCGCCAGGAGCGCGCGGCGCGTGGCGGAGGGGCTCTGCCCCTCCGGACCACCCCGCCAAAGGCCTAAGGGCCTTTGGAAACCATTTGATTCATCGGGGATGGCGGGGAGGGGCATGGCGTGACCGTCGGACAGGAAGCACCGTCGATGCCCCTCACCGCCTTCCCCAATCAAGTCCCGGTGTCCAGAGGCCTTTCGGCCTTTGGTGGGGTGGGGTCCTGGGAGGGTCAAAGCCCCTCTCCGGTCGCGTCCAGCGCTCACAGCAACGACCCCTGTTCCGGCGCCGGCCCTTTCCGTCGCGCCGGCGCGCCTTCCGCCGTCGCGCGCACATCCCCATCCGCGAAGGTCAACCGCAGTGCCGCGCCGGGTGCGACGCGCGCGGCGGCCGTCACCGCGTGCCCGTCCGCGTCGCGCACCAGCGCGAAGCCGCGCGCCAGCACCGACTGGTAGGATGCGCTGTCGAGCCGTGCGGACAGCCCTTCCAGGACCGCGCGCTTCTGCCGCAACAGCGCGAGCACCGGCGCCGGCGACAGCCGCGCGAAGGCCGGCGCCGCCGCGCGCGCGTCGCGTCCGCGCCCCCAGGCGGCGGCCAGGCGCAGCGACAGCGCCTGGACGGAGGCGCGGCGCGCCAGGATCCCCTCGCGCGGATGCGGCACGCGCAGCGCCGCCAGCGCCTGGCGCCGCGCCGTGAGGGCCGCCGCAAGCGCGCGCGGCAGGCGCTCGCCCACATCGTCGAGGCGCTGGCGCGACTGCGCGAGCCGTGCGGGCACGTCCGGCAGGCCGCGCTCCGCGCGCAGCAGGCGCAGCCGCGCGCCGTTGAGCAGGCTGGCCGCCGCCTGCGCCAGGCGCGCGCCGGTCTGGGCGATGGACGCGGCGAGTTCCGCGCGCGCGGGCACGGCGAGTTCGGCGGCGGCCGTGGGGGTCGGCGCGCGGCGGTCGGAGGCGAAGTCGATCAGCGTCGTGTCCGTCTCGTGCCCCACCGCGCTGATCAGCGGGATGGAGCAGGCCGCGGCGGCGCGCACCACGATCTCCTCGTTGAAGGCCATCAGGTCCTCGAGCGATCCGCCGCCGCGCGCGACGATCACCAGGTCCGGCCGCGGCACGCGGCCGCCCGGCTGGATGGCATCGAAGCCGCGGATGGCCGCGGCGATCTGCTCGGCCGCGCCCTGCCCCTGCACCATGACGGGCCAGAGCAGGATGCGGCGCGGGAAGCGCCGCGCGATGGTGGTGCGGATGTCCTGGATGACGGCGCCCTTCTCGGAGGTGACGACGCCGATCACGGCGGGCAGGCGCGGGATGGGCTTCTTGCGCGCCTCGTCGAACAATCCCTCGTCGAGCAGGCGCTTGCGGAGCGCCTCGATCTTCGCGAGCAGCGCGCCTTCGCCGGCATATTCCAGCCGCTCGATCACCAGCTGGTACTTGGACCGGTCGGCGTAGGTGGAGATGCGGCCAGTCGCGATCATCTCCACGCCGTTCTCGGGCATGGTGCCGATGTTGCGCAGCGCGGTCTTCCAGATCACCGCCTCGATCTTCGCGTCGGCGTCCTTGAGCGAGAGGTAGGTGTGCCCGGAGGGGTAGCGCTTCATCTCCGTGATCTCGCCGCGCACGCGCACGCGGCCGAAGGCGCCTTCCAGCGTGCGGCGGATCGCGCCGGCAAGGTCCGAGACGCTGTAGTCGGGGATGTTGGTGGCCGTCGGGGTGTCCATGGCGCCACCCTATGCTAAGGCGCCCCCGATGCGGAACGGGGGTGCTCCATGAAGGTGCTGGTGGTCGGCGGCGGCGGGCGGGAACATGCGCTGTGCTGGGCGATCGCGGCCTCGCCGCTGCTGACGCGGCTGTGGTGCGCGCCGGGCAATGCCGGCATCGCGGAGGTTGCGGAATGCGTGCCGATCGGCGCCGAGGACATCGCGGCGCTGGTGGCCTTCGCGCGGGAGCAGGCGGTGGACCTGGTGGTCTGCGGGCCGGAGGCGCCGCTGACGCTGGGCCTCGCCGATGCCTGCGCCGCCGCCGGCCTGCGCTGCTTTGGGCCGAGCCAGGCCGCCGCGCGGCTGGAAGGCAGCAAGGCCTTCACGCGGGAGGTGGCCGAGGCCGCCGGCGCGCCCGGCGCGCGCTGGAAGCGGTTCGAGGAGCCGGCCGCCGCCAAGGCCTATATCCGCGAACAGGGCGCGCCGATCGTGGTGAAGGCGGATGGGCTCGCCGCGGGCAAGGGCGTGGTGGTCGCCGCGACGGTCGCGGAAGCCGAGGCCGCCGTCGCGGACATCATGGAAAGCCGCGTGCACGGCGCGGCGGGTGCGACCGTGCTGGTCGAGGAATGCCTGGTGGGGGAGGAAGTGTCCTTCTTCGCGCTGTGCGACGGCGCCACGGCGTTGCCGCTCGGCACCGCGCAGGACCACAAGCGCGTGGGGGATGGCGATACCGGGCCGAACACCGGCGGCATGGGCGCCTATTCCCCCCCGCCCGTCTTCACCGAGGCGCAGCAGCGGCAGACGATGGAGCGCATCGTGCGGCCCGTGCTGGCCGAGATGGCGCGGCGCGGCGCGCCCTTCCGCGGCGTGCTGTTCGCCGGGCTGATGATCACCGCCGACGGGCCGCGGCTGATCGAGTTCAACGTCCGCTTCGGCGACCCGGAATGCCAGGCGCTGATGGTGCGGCTGCGGTCGGACCTGCTGCCCGCGCTGCTCGCCGCCTGCGACGGGGAGCTCGCGGCCTTCGACCTGCGGTGGGAGGCGCTGCATTCCCTCGTCGTC
The DNA here is from genome assembly GCF_017813355.1 of Roseomonas nitratireducens. Lineage (GTDB taxonomy): Bacteria > Pseudomonadota > Alphaproteobacteria > Acetobacterales > Acetobacteraceae > Neoroseomonas > Neoroseomonas nitratireducens. The sequence goes on along the minus strand of NZ_JAGIYZ010000001.1, from coordinate 143,264 downwards.
GTCATGGCCGCGCAGGGCTATCCCGGCGCCTATGCCAAGGGCAGCGAGATCCGCGGGCTGGAGCGCGCGGCGCAGGTGCCGGGCGTGCAGGTGTTCCACGCCGGGACGACGCGGCGGGAGGATGGCGCGCTGGTCGCGAGCGGCGGCCGCGTGCTCGGCATCGCGGCCGCGGCGCCGACGCTCGCGGAAGCGCGCGCGGCCGCCTATGCGGCGGTCGATGCGATCGACTGGCCGGGCGGCTTCTGCCGTCGGGATATCGGCTGGCGGGCGCTGTAGGGGTCGTTCAGCGGCGCTGGCGCTCGGTCCAGGCGGCCTCGAAGACGCCGATGACGAAGTCGGGGTTCCCGGCGGAGGGCAGCATCGTCACCTGGCCCATCGCGCGTTCCACGGCGACGGGGCCGTTGCCGGGCTTCATGAAGCGCGGCTCCCCCGTCTCCCGGTGCGCGCGCGTGGTGTAGAAGACCACCCAGCCGAAGGGGCGTTCGCGCGTCGCTTCCTCGACCGGCACCCAGTCGGTGGTCGGGTCGGCGGCGGCGACAGCCTCCATCGCCACGGCGATCGCCGTGGCGCGGTCGCGCACGGGGCCGGGCGCGCGGGGCGACTGACCTGACATCCTCTCCTCCTCCGCCCGCAGGGGGGCGCAGGCCGCCAGCGCCGCCGCCAGAAGGGCGCGGCGCATGTGGCCTTCAGTGATTGCCGGGCACGATGGCGATGCCGACATCGGCGGGACCGTAGCGCGCCTGCGCGACGGCGGGGTCGGTGATGGCGCCGGCGCCCTGGCCGGGGCCCCAGTTCTGGCCTTCGACGATCGAGACGGTGCCGCCCTGGTTGGTCATGACCACCACATGGGAACCGCCATTGTTCGGATAGGTGATGCCGACGATCAGCGTCGTGCCGTCCCCGCCTTGCTGCGCCAGGTTGTACGCATCGTTCAGGTTGTGGCCCCAACTCATGGTCGTGTTGTGGCGCGCGGCGATCTCGTCGAAGGTGCCGTCCTGCCCGGCGGGGGCGGTGGCGTTGGGGTTGCTGCCATCCAGGCGGTCGATCACCGCATCGACGATGTTGCCGCAGTTGATGACGCTGTTGGGGGGGTTCACCGCGGCGGCGATCGCCGCCGCCGATTGCGCGCCGCCGCCCCCGCCGCCGCCGCCGCCCGCCGCCCCGCCATAAATGACGTTGGGGGACCCCATGACGATGCTCCCGCCATGCGAGGTCAGCGATCCCAGGAAGGCCGGCGGCATCTTGCCGACGAGGACGGTCGGGTAGCCCATCATGATGGTGTCGGGCGGGCCGACGCAGAGGCACATGTCGGTCTGCCGCGCCGCCGGGAAGTAGTTGATCAGCACCGTGATGCAGCAGGGCGGCAGCACCGGCCCGCCGACATGCGGCACTGGCCCCGTGAACATGGGGCAGACATGCATGTCGAGCACTCGGGCGGCGGGGAACGGCATGATGGTCCTGCGGCGCGGCTGGCCTGACGCGACAGAAGCACGCCGGGCGCGCCCGCCGCAACCGCGCCGGGTCACACGCCCTGCAAGGCTTCAGACCAGCGCGTCGATCGCCCTGGCCAGCGCGACGTCCCGCGCCGACAGCCCGCCGGCATCGTGGGTGGACAGCGTGATCTCCACCCGGTTCCAGACATTGGACCATTCGGGGTGGTGGTCCTGCTTCTCGGCCAGCAGGGCGACGCGGCTCATGAAGCCCCAGGCGGCGTTGAAGTCGGCGAAGCGGAAGCCGCGCGCGATCGCGTCCCGCCCCTCCACCATCCGCCAGTCCGGCAGGTCCCGCGCCAGGGCGGCGCGGCCCGCCGCATCCAGTTTCTCGACCATCGGCCTCTCCCTGTTCTTGACGGCGGGCCGGCGGGCCACGCATGAGACGCCATGCGCTTCTCGACCCCGCCCGGCCTCGATGACCTGGTTGAGATGGCCGAGCACGCGCTCGCCGCAATCCCCGAACCGCTGCGCGACATGGTGCGCGGCACCGCCATCCTCGTCGAGGACATGCCCGATGAGGACGTCCTGCGCGAGATGGGGATCGAGAGCCCCTGGGAACTGACCGGCCTGTACCAGGGCGTGCCGCTGATCGCGAAGTCGACCGGCGACGTGCCGCGGGAACCCGACCGCATCCTGCTCTACCGGGAACCCATCCTGCTGGAATGGATCGAGACCGGGGAGGATTTGTTCCGCCTGGTCCGCAACGTGCTGATCCATGAGATCGGCCACCATTTCGGCCTGTCGGACGAGGATATCGCCCGGCTCGAGGAGGATTGAGCCCCAGGCGTTGAACCGGGACGCGCCATTTCGTTACGATATCGGCGCGAACATCCGGGACGGCATGCCATGGCCGGCTTCACCACGGTCCAGGACAGCGGACCGTCCGCCAACCGCATCGACATGGTCTTCGTGGGCGACGGCTACACGTCGGGCGAGATCGCCACGACCTACGCCGCCCATGTGCAGGCGCTGCTGACCTACATCTTCGACGGGACGTTGCTCACGGAGCCCTTCGGCCGCTACCGCAACTTCTTCAACATCCACCGGGTGGAAGTCGTCTCGGCCGAATCCGGCGCGGACGACCCGGGCGCGGGCGTCTATCGCAACACCGCGCTCGGCGCGTCGTATCGCTGGGACGGGGTGACGGACCGGCTGCTCTACATCAGCGACGCCGCGGCCAACGCGGCCGTGGCCGCGACCTTCGCCGGCACAGGCATCACGGCGGAGATGCGCTTCGCCACCGTCAACAGCGCGACCTATGGCGGCGGCGGCGGCAATTGGGCGGTCTATGCCGGCGGGAATTCCTTCGCCCGCGAGGTGGCGCTGCACGAGGTCGGCCATTCCTTCGCGCAGCTTGCGGACGAGTACTGGTTTTCCGGCACCTATACGGGCGGGGAGCCCTTCGCGCGCAACGTCACCACCGACCCGACGGGGGCGAAATGGGCGGAGTGGATCGGCTACAACCAGCCCGGCCTCGGCGTCATCGGCGCCTATGAGGGCGGCTACTACAATGCGACAGGCATCTGGCGGCCCTCGCTCGATTCCAAGATGCGCAGCCTCGACCGCCCCTTCGACGTGGTGGCGCGGGAGGAATTCATCCGCGGCTTCTACGCGCTGGTGGACCCGATCGACAGCCACACGCCGAATGCCGGCACGCAGACCAACCGCACGAGCCTGACGGTCGACGTCATCGACCCCGCCGTGATCCGCGTGGACTGGACGGTGAACGGCACCACCTTCGCCGGCGCGGGCGAGACCTTCGACCTGCGCGACCGCCGCTTCGGCTTCGGCACCTTCACCGTGACCGCGCTGGCGCAGGACCCGACCGACTGGGTGCGCGGCGACCGCTCCGCGCTGCAGGAGAGCGTGACCTGGACGGTCGTCAACGACTACGAGCGCTACGGCACCGCCGCGGCGAACCGGCTCGACGGCACGGCGAACCCGAACGCGATCTTCGGCCTTGGCGGCCACGACACGCTCGACGGGCTGGCGGGGGCGGACACGCTGGCGGGCGGGCCTGGCGACGACCTCTATGTGGTCGACCAGGCCGGCGACAGGGTGGTCGAGGCGGCGGGCGCCGGGACGGACACGGTGCGCACCACGCTCGCGCTCTACACGCTCGGCGCGACACTCGAACACCTGGTGGCCGGCGACGGCACGCCGCATCGCTTCAACGGCAATGCGGCTGCGAACCGGCTGACGGGCGGCGGCGGCGCGGACACGCTGTCCGGCGGCGCGGGCGCCGACACGCTGGATGGCGGGGGCGGCATCGACCGGCTGTCCGGCGGCGGCGACGACGACTGGTACGTGCTGACGCCGGGCGACATCGTCGCGGAAGGCGCGGGCGGCGGGCGCGACACGGTGACGATCGGCGCCGGCACCTCCTATGCGCTGGCGGCGGAGGTGGAGGCGCTGCGCATGACGGCGGGCACGATCGTCTTCGGCCTCGGCAACACCGGCGCGAACACGATGGTCGGCAATGCGAACGGCAACGTCCTGAACGGCGCGGGCGGGGCGGATTCGATCGCGGGGGAGGGCGGCGCCGACGTGCTGATCGGCGGCGAGGGTGCTGACACGCTGCGTGGCGGTGCCGCGGGCGACGTGTTCCGCTTCGACGCGGCGGCGGATTCCGGTCCCGCCGCGCCGGACCTGATCGCCGACTTCGCCTTTCGCGCGGGGGAGGTCGACCGCATCAGCCTCTCCCGCATCGATGCCCGCGCGGGGACGGCGGGCGACGAGGCCTTCACCTTCATCGGCACGAACGCCTTCACGGGGGTTCAGGGGCAGTTGCGCGCGGAAGCGGTGACGCCGGGGGTGCGCTGGCGGATCGAGCCGGATGTGAACGGGGACCGCGCGGCGGATCTCGTGCTGCTGGTGGACAGCGCGACGGCGCCGGTGGCGGGCTGGTTCATCCTCTAGCCCGCCCCAGCACCTCCGCATCATGCTCGCCCAACCGCGGCGCGTCGCGCAGCGATCGCGGCCGTTCCCCGTCGAAGCTGATCGGCAGCCCCACCACCCGCGGCCCGCCGCCGGGCAGTTGCTGCACGATGCCCACAGCGTCGAATTGCGGGCTCGCCACGACCTCCCCGATGTCGTTCACCGGCGCGCAGGGCACGCCCGCGCCCTCGAGTGCCGCGATCCACTCGTCGCGCGGGCGCGTGCGCAGGACTTCCGCGATCAAGGGCAGCAGCACCGCCTTGTTGCGCACGCGCGCCGCGCCCTTGGCGAAGCGCTCGTCGCCCGCCCATTCGGCATGGCCCAGCACCGCCGCGCAGCGCGCCCAGAGCCGGTCGTTGCCGGCGGCCAGGCACAGCGGCCGGTCCGCCGTGTCGAACACCTGGTAGGGCACGATGACGGCGCCGCCCGTGCCGTGGCGCTTCGGCACGTCACCCGTGTGCAGGTGGTTGTTCACCTGGCCTTCCACCCAATGCACCGCGGTCTCGAACAGCGACGTGTCGACCAGCCCGCCGCGGCCCGTGATGTCGCGCCGCCGCAGCATCCCCAGCGCGCCGATGACGGTGAACATCCCCGTCGCCTTGTCGTTGATGGACGCACCGCAGAAGGTCGGCGGATCCTCCGGCCGGCCGGTCACGCTCATCATGCCGCCATAGGCCTGCAGCAGCGGGTCGAACCCCGGCTTCATCCGCATCGGCCCGCGATCGCCGAAGGCCCAGATGGAGCAGTAGATCAGGCGCGGATGCCGCGCGAGCATCGCGGCGGGGCCGATGCCGATCTCCTCCACCACGCCCGGGCGGAGGTTCTGCACCAGGATGTCGGCGGTCTCGCACAGGCGGTGCAGCGCCTCGACATCCTCCGCCTTCTTCAGGTCCAGCGTGATGCCGCGCTTGTTGCGGTTCTGCCCGTGGAAATAGAGCGAGGTGACGCCATCCGGCCCGAAGGGCGGGCCCCAGCCGCGCGCGTCGTCGCCGCCATCGGGCTTCTCCACCTTGATCACGTCGGCGCCCATGTCGGCCATGATGGCCCCGGCCAGCGGCCCGGCCAGCGCCTGGCCGACCTCGATCACGCGCACACCCTGAAGCGGCAGCATCCGTTTCCTTCCCCCTTCGTCCCGGGGCCAGCATAGGGCGCGGGCGCCGCCCGTGCAGAGGGGGGCGCCCTTGCCCCCCGCGCACCGTTTCGACATGAGAATGGCGCAGATGCCGATCACCCGCGACGATGTCCTGGCCGCCTACCGCACCCTGCTCGGGCGGGACCCCGAGAGCGAGGACGTCGTGGCCGCGCGGCTCGGCCACGACACGGTCGCGGCGCTGCGGGCGGAGGTCATGGCCTCGGCCGAGTACCAGCGCCGGCGCATGGCCCAGGCGCCCGCCCGCCCGCCGCGCGCGAACCTCGTGACGGATGAGGAGGTGGCCGCGGTCTACGGCGCGCTGCTCGGCCGCGCGCCGGAAGACCCGCTGCTCGGCGCCCGCTTCCGCGCGGCGGAGATGACGGCCGTCGACCTGATGCTGTTCGTCATGCGCAGCCCGGAATTCCAGCGCACCGCGGGGCCGCGCTTTTCCGTGGCGCCGCCCGGCCCTTCGCCGGAAGCGACCGAGCCGGCCGGCCATCCGCCCATCCGCCACCCCTTCGCGATGGAGCCGCGGCTGCTGCCGCTGTACTTCTTCCTGCACATCCCCAAGACCGGCGGCACCAGCCTGAACCGTGCCTTCGACCGGATGTTCCGCAGCCTCGTGCTCTACACCAACCCGCGCGAGCTGGAGCGGCTGGTGGGCGAGGATCCGGGCTTCTTCCACCGCTGGCTGCTCGTCACCGGGCATATCCTGGTCGGCAACCCGGCCGCGCTCGCCTCCCCGCGCCCGACCGTCTTCCTCGCCGTGTTCCGCGACCCCGTATCGCGCGCCGTGTCGCTCTACGACTATGCGCGCGCGACGCCGAACCACCCGCTTCACAGGACGCTGTCGTCCATGACGCTCGCCACGGCGCTGCGCGACTGCGTCCCCTTCCGCCACGTGACGACCAATGCTCAGCTGCGCTTCGTCTTCGGCGGCACGACGATGGCCGAGGTGCGCGACGCGCTGCGGGCGCGCAGCTACGTGCTGGGCCGGGTCGATGCGCTGGAGGATTTCCTCGACGCCGTCGCGGCCTATTCCGGCCTGCCCCGGCCGCCCTTCGTGCCCCGGCTGAACACGGGGGAGGACCAGCCCCCGGCCGAGCCCGCCGCCGGCCAGCCCGACATCGCCGAGGCGCGCGCGGCGCTCGCGGCCGCCAACGCGACCGAAGCCGCCTTCGTCGCCGAATGGCTCGACCGGCCGCTCGCGACGGTGGGCGTTGCGGCCTCGGGCACGGCGCGGGCGACATAGGCGTCGCCCGGTGCGGCCGGCGCGACATCGCAGTCAAGCCACCCTGCCGCCGCGAGGCCGCCCGCGCTGCCACGCGTGACCTGCGGCGGGTGTGCCCTCAGCCCCGCGCCCCGGCCTCGAACCGCGCCAGCGCCTCGAGCATCGGCGGGATCTCCACCCGCCAGCGTTCCTCCGCCCCGAAGGCGGGCTCCAGCCACAGCGCATGGCGATGCCCGACGATGCGCGACAGCCGCGCCATGCAGAAGCGCGGCGCGTGCCAGGCGGGGGTCACGGGCATCAACTCGAACACCGCGAGCCCCGGCCGCGCCGTGAGCAGATGGGCGAGGCCCGCGCCATGCGGCGCCACCACCGCCTCCGCCCCGCGCAGCAGCGCGACCTGGCGCAGCAGCGGCATCTCCTCCAGCCGCACCGTCGCGTAGCCGCGCGCGGCGAGCGCCGCCTCCACCTCCGCCTCGTTCGCCATGGGCCGCGCGGCGCTGCCCCGGCGCGACAGGTAGATGCGCCGCGGCCCAGGCGCGCGCGCGGCGTCCGCATCCGCCGCCGCCGCGATGCGGTCGAGCAGCGGGCGATAGGCGCCCAGGCGCGTAAGCCAGGGCGCGCCGGCAGGCACCATGTAGAGCCGCTCGACGAAGACCGCGTCGCCCACGGTCACGCGCGGCGGCGGGCGGGCGAAGGCGAGGTCCAGGCTCTCCTGCACGAAGCCCGGCGCGCGGGGCGGTTCCAGCAGGGCGATCGGCGGATCGCGCTGCTCCGGCAGCCAGGCGAGCGCCGGCAGCCATTCGGCGTACCAGTGGAAGAAGTTGAAGGCCTCGTTGAAGGCGAAGACCGCCTCGGCCAGCCGCGGCGCGGTCGCCATGGCGGCGCGGGACCGGCGCAGCAGCGGCCAGCGATGGGTGCGCAGCAGGCGCCGGTCCGGCCGCCAGATCTGGCCCATGTCGTTGACGAAGACATCCTCCCACACGCGGACCCAGGGCGCGCGGTCCTGCGCCAGGGTGGCGCGGAACTGGGCATCGAGCCGCGCGAATTCCGCCGCCTCCGCCGCCATGCGCCCGCCGGCGTGGAACACGGCGAAGGAGGCGCCGGGCGCGCCGCCCGCGGCCAGGTGCGGCGCCGCGGCGAAGCCGAAGGGGGATGGGCGGGGCTCGGGCTCGGCGAGGTTGGCGAAACGGCGCCAGGCGGTCTCGGTGGCGAGCTTCAGCGCGGGATGGTCGAGCGCGCGCGCGACCACCGTCAGCGTCGGGCCCATCGGGGTCAGCACGCCGTCGTCGCGCAGGATGTCGGGATCGGCGAAGAGCGTCGCCAGCGCTTCCGCCCCATGGCCGGCACCGGCGAGGCGCCGGGCGGCGAGCACGCGGCGCTGCCGCGGCAATTCGGCGCGGATGGCGGCGAGCGTGGCCGCCGCGATCCGCTGCGGGTCGCCCAGCGCGAGGGCGGCGTTCACGAAGGCGAGGACGGCGCCCGCATCGGGCGCGGCCCCGGCCTCGGCTTCGAAGATGGCGACGATGCCGGGCCAGTCGGCGGCGGCCTCGAGCACCGCGAGTCGCGCGGCGAGGCCTTGCCCAGCCTCCATGGCGGTCGTCCCCGGATGATCCGGGTCGTTATCCTATCGCAATGCCCTTGGCGCCAGGAGCGGCGGGCGCCGCGGGCATCAATTCTCCGCCGGGCAGAAGATCTCGTGCAGCGTGCCCAGGATCTTCGCCACGCGCGGGTCGGAGATGCGGTAGTAGATCGTCGTGCCCTCGCGCCGCGTGGCGACCAGCCCGTCCTCCCGCAGCTTCGCCAGGTGCTGCGACATGGCGGGTTGGGAGAGGCCGGCGCGGCGGGCCAGGCGCCCGACCGGCGCCTCCCCTTCCACGATCAGCGTGCAGAGCACCATCAGGCGCCGCTCGCTGGCGAGCAGGCGCAGCATGGCCGCGGCCTCGGTGGCATGCGCCTCCATGGCCGATGCGTCCGGCGCGCCGCGCAGGGCGGCGTCGCGGTTGTCGACGATCACATCCATAGGTTGATTATAGCCCCGGCAGGCATTCTTGATCCAGCGCAAGTGCGCTGTCGCCGCCCCGTTTCAAGCCCCAGGGGGAGGGACTTCGCGCCCGGCACGTTGCGTGCTTCGAAGGAGAAGGCGCGGCGGCCCCTTCTGCGGGGTCGCGCGACCGGCAGGAGGCGGACGCGGAGCATGGACGAACGGCCCGACAGCCCGGGCGCGACCGGGCCGGCCCCCGACGCGCCGGCGCGACGCCCGACCCGCGCCGAGACGCTGGCCGAGGCGATCGCCTCCGCGATCACCGAGGGCCGCCTCGCACCCGGCATGGCGCTTGAGGAAGAACGGCTCGCCGCGCTGCACGGCGTCTCCCGCACCCCGGTGCGCGAAGCCTTGCGGCTGCTGGCGGCGACCGGGCTGATCGAGCAGCGCCCGCGGCGCGGCGCCGTCGTCGCGCGCCCGGAACCGGCGCGGCTGGCCGAGATGTTCCAGGCCATGGCGGAGCTGGAGGCGGTCTGCGCCGGCCTTTGCGCCTCGGCCATGGGGCGGGCCGAGAAGGCGGCGCTCTATGCCCGCCACGCCGCGATGGGCCGGCTGGCGCGGGATGGCGCGGTGGACGCCTATCGCGACGCCAATGTCGGCTTCCATGAATTGCTCTATGCCGGCGCGGGCAACCGCTATCTCGCCGAACTGGCCGAGACGACGCGGCGGCGGCTCGCCCCCTTCCGGGCGGCGCAGCTGGGCGGGCCGGACCGGCTCGCGGCGTCCCATGCGGAACACGGCGCGATCGTGACGGCGATCCTGGCCGGCGACGCGACGGCCGCGGCGGCCGCGGTGCGGGCGCACCTGGCGGCGACCGAGGGCGCCTGGGGGCTGATGGCGGGGCAGCCTCCAGCCCGGATGGGCTGAGGCGCCGGGCGGTCAACGGCGACACCCACGCGCCGGCCTGACGACCGCTGGCCCGCGCGCCCGACGCGCGAGCGATCCTGCGCCGCCGCCCGTTTCATCGGCAGCCGGCGCCCATCGCAGCCGAAATTGCATGCAGTTGCGCATACACACGGCCTCGGCGCGGGGCCCGCCGGTCGGCACGCCGCTTGCTGATCCCGCACTGCGATGAACCTCGTCGACCATCCTTTCCGGATCGCCGCGCTGCACGCGGCCTATGCCGCCGGCGCGACGCCCGCCGCCGTGCTGGCGGAAGCGCGCCGGCGCCTCACCGCCGCCGAGGATCCGGGGATCTTCCTCGACCTGACGCCCGAGGCCGATCTCGCCGCCGCCATCGCCGCCCTGCCGTCCTTCGATCCGGCCCGCTTCCCGCTCTGGGGCATCCCCGTCGCGGTGAAGGACAACATCGCGGTCGCCGGCCGGCCCATGACCGCCGCCTGCCCCGCCTTCGCCCATGTGCCGACGGAGGACGCCACCGCCGTCGCCAGGCTGCGCGCCGCCGGCGCCCTCGTTCTCGGCAAGGCCAATCTGGACCAGTTCGCCACCGGCCTCGTCGGCGTGCGCACGCCATACCCGGCGCCGCGCAACGCCCTCGCGCCGGACCGCGTGCCGGGCGGGTCCTCCTCCGGTTCCGCCGTCGCCGTGGCGCGGGGGATCGTCGCCATCGCGCTCGGCACGGATACCGCCGGGTCGGGGCGCGTGCCCGCGGCGCTGAACGGGATCGTCGGGCTGAAGCCGTCGCTGGGCGCGGTCTCGACGCGCGGCGTCGTGCCGGCCTGCCGTAGCCTCGACTGCGTGTCGGTCTTCGCCGCGGATGTCGAGGATGCCTGGACCGCCTTGCGCGTCCTGGCGGGCGAGGACCGGGCCGACCCGTTCAGCCGCCCGATCGCCTGGGCGGAACCCGGCACGGCGCCGGCGCGCATCGCCATCCCCGCCGCGCCCGACCTGCACCTGGACGAAGCCCCGGCGCGCGCCGCCTGGGTTGCCGCGCGCGGGCTGCTGCCGGGTGCCGAGGAAGCGTCCATCACGGCGCTGCTGGACACCGCGGCGCTTCTCTATGACGGCCCCTGGGTCGCGGAACGCGCCGCCGCCTTCGGCGACTTCGCCGCCGCGCATCCGGGCGCGCTGCATCCGGTGACGCAGGCGATCGTCGCCGGCGCGGCGCGGTTTTCCGCCGTCGACGCCTTCCGCGGCATGTACCGCCTAGCCGAGCATCGCCGCGCCGCGGAGGATTTCTTCGCGCGCTTCGATGTCCTCGCCGTGCCCTCGGTGCCCTGCTTCCCGACGCTCGCGGCGCTGGCGGCGGATCCCTTTGGGCCGAATGCCCGGCTCGGCACCTATACGAACTTCGTCAACCTGCTCGACCTCGCCGCGCTGGCGGTGCCGGGCCCGCCGCGGCCGGACGGCCTGCCGGCGGGGATCACGCTGATCGGCCCGCGCGGCAGCGATGCCGCGCTCGCCGCGCTCGGGAAGGTGTTTGCCGCGCGTGTCGCGGCGGCAGGAAAGGCGGACGCCGCATGATCGAGATCGCCGTCGTCGGCGCGCACCTTACAGGGCTCGCGCTGAACCATGAACTGCTCGGCCGCGGCGGCGTCTTCGCCCGCGCGGTCGGCACGCGCCCCTGCTACCGGCTGTTCGCGCTGGCCGGCGGGCCGCCGCGCCGGCCCGGCCTGCTGCGCGTCGCGGCGCGCGACGGCGCGTCCATCGCCGCCGAGGTCTGGACGCTGCCGGCCGAGGGCTTCGGCCATTTCGTCGCGGGCATCCCCGCCCCGCTGTGCATCGGCACCGTGCTGCTGAACGACGGCACCACGCCCAAGGGCTTCCTGGTGGAGCCCGAAGGGCTCGCAGGGGCCGAGGACATCACCCGCTTCGGCGGCTGGCGCGCCTTCCTCGCCGCGACCGCCGCACCCACCCCCGCCTGACGCTTCACGCAAGGAGAAAGACGGATGATCCGCCGCCGCCACCTGTTCGCCGCCGCCGCGCTGCCGATCGCGGCGCCACACATCGCCAACGCGCAGGCCGCGCGCACGGTGAAGATGGGCTCGCTGCGCCTGATTCATTCCATGCCGCCGCACTTCTACCAGCGCTTCGCCCCGCCCGGCATGACGATCGAGATCACCACCTTCGACAGCCCGACCGACGGCAAGAACGCCGTCGTCACGCGCAGCGTCGATTTCGGCGGCTTCGGCATCGCGGCCGGGACGCTCGGCGCCGCGGCGGGGGAACCCGTCGTCGTCATCGGCGCCTTCTCCAACCGCGGCATGGGCGTGGTCGCGAAGGCCGGCTCGGGCATCACCAACATCGCCGGTCTACGCGGCAAGCGCGTCGGCATCTGGCCGGGCTCGACGCAGGAGGTCTTCATCCTCGAGCGGCTGCGCCAGTCGGGGATGACGATCCGCGACATCACCTCCGTCCGCGTGCCCTTCGGCGAGATGCACGCGATGCTCTCCCGCGGCGACATCGACGCCTATGTCGGCGCCGAGCCGGGGCCCGGCCTGTCCATCACCTCCGGCGTCGGCACGCTGGTGGAATATCCCTACGGCACGCCGATGGGCGGGCTGAACATGATCTTCGCGACCAGCGAGGCGCTGATCGCGCAGGACCCGGCGCTGGTGCGCACCATGCTCGGCGTCCATCGCCGCGCCACCGAATACATGATGGCGAACCTGCCGGAAGTGGCGGAGGCGACGGTGCGCATCCTCGGCGCGCAGCGCGCCGCGGTGGACCACGCCTTCGCCAACGACAACATCCAGTACGCCTGGCGGCTGGACGAGACGGTGCTGACCCAGGCGCGGCTCTATGCCCAGCAGATGCTGGAGATGCGCCAGATCCGCGCGCTGCCCGACTTCTCGAAGTTCCTCAACCCGCGCTTCTCCAACGAAGTCGCGACGTCCTGACGGCAGGCCGGCGATGAGCGTGACCACATCCGTCGCCGCTTCCCCCGAGGCCGTGCCGGTGCGTGCCGGCCCGGGGCTCTGGCGGCGCACGCGCGGACTGCTGCTCGCGCTCATCGTCCCGCTGCTGCTGCTCGCCTTCTGGCACTACGCGGTCAAGGCGGGGATGACGCGGCTCATCCCCTCCCCCGCCGAGGTCGCCGAATACATGGTGGACTTCGCGGTGGGGGGCATCTGGGACGATGCCTTCTCGGCGACGCTGCACATCCACCTGCTCGCGTCGATGAGCCGCGTCTATGGCGGCTTCGCGCTGGCGGCGCTGGTCGCCGTGCCGCTCGGCATCCTGATCGGGCGGAACGAGACGGTGCGCGCGCTGCTCGACCCCTTCCTGCAGCTGATGCGCCCGATCCCGGTCACGGCCTGGCTGCCCCTGTCGATGATCCTGTTCGGGCTCGGGCCGAAATCGGCCTTCTTCCTGGTCTTCCTCGGCGCCTTCTACCCGATCCTGCTCAACACCGTCTTCGGCGTGCGCAGCGTGGAGAAGCGGCTGTTCGAGGCCGCCTCCATGCTCGGCTGCACCGGGTCCGCCCAGTTCACGCGCGTGGTGCTGCCGGGCGCGCTGCCGTCCATCTTCACCGGGCTGCGGCTGGGGCTCGGCCTCGCCTGGTTCGTCATCGTGGTTGGGGAGATGACGGGCGTGCCGCAGGGCCTCGGTGCCGTCATCATGGACGGGCGCACGCTGAGCCGGACGGAACTCGTGATCTGCGGCATGATCGTGATCGGGATCGCCGGCTTCGTCTCCGACCGGATCGTCGTGATGCTGATGAACCGCCTGCTGCGCTGGAGCCCGTCCCACCATGGTTGAGCTGCCGATCCTCGATGTCCGCGGCGTGGGCAAGATCTACGAGCTGAACGGCCAGAAGATCGAGGCGCTGCGCGACGCGAACCTGACCGTCCGCAAGGGGGAATTCGTCTGCCTGATCGGCGCCTCGGGCTGCGGGAAATCCACCCTGCTGCGCATCGTCGCGGGGTTCGAGCCGCCGACTACGGGACAGGCACTGATGTGGGACAAGCCGGTCGCCGTCCCCGCGCCGGACCGCGGCATGGTGTTCCAGGACTACGGCCTGTTTCCCTGGCTGACGGTGCGCCAGAACATCGGCTTCGGCCCGACCTCCCGCGGCCTGCCCAAGGCCGAGGTCCGCGAGACGGTCGAGCGCTTCGTGAACATGGTGGGCCTGACGCGCTTCGCGGACGCCTATCCGCACCAATTGTCGGGCGGGATGAAGCAGCGCGTCGCCATCGCCCGCGTGCTGGCCAACGACGCCGAGATGGTGCTGATGGACGAGCCCTTCGGCGCGCTGGACGCCATGACGCGCGAAAGGCTGCAGGACGAGCTGCTGGACATCTGGCAGCGCACGAAGCTGACCGTGCTGTTCGTGACCCATTCGATCGAGGAGGCGATCTTCCTCGCCGACCGGGTGGTGGTGATGGAACCCGGCCCCGGGCGCATCGCGAGCGAGCACATGATCGACCTGCCGCGGCCGCGCGACGTCGCCTCCCCCGAATTCAACGTGGTGCGGCGGGACCTCTCGGCCCGGCTGCACAGCCACCACGCGCGCAAGGCGGCCTGACCGCGCCATGGCACGCATGGCTTCGGTGCATCGGGTGCCGATGCGCCATCCCGGGGATGTGACCGGAATCGCGGCGCTGCTCGACGCCGGCACGCTGCGCGCGGCGTCGATCGTCGCCATCCTGGGCAAGACCGAGGGCAATGGCTGCGTCAACGACTTCACCCGCGCCTATGCGGTGCAGGCCTTGTCGCTGCTGCTGGCGCGGCGCCTGGGCACGACGGAGGAAGACGTCGCCGCGCGCGTCGCCATGGTGATGTCGGGCGGCACGGAAGGCGGGCTGTCGCCGCATTTCCTGATCTTCGCGGTGGAGGACACGGACGCGCCCGCGACCGGCGCGCTGGCGCTCGGCGCGGCCTTCACGCGGGACTTCGCGCCGGAGGAGATCGGGCGCATGGCGCAGGTGGAGGCCACCGCCGAAGCCGTGCGCGCCGCCATGGCGGAAGCCGGCATCTCCGACATGGCGGATGTCCACTACGTGCAGGTGAAGTGCCCGCTGCTGACGAGCGAACGCATCGCCGAGGCCGAGGGGCGCGGCGCCACGGTCGCGACGCACGACACCTACGCCTCGATGGGACTGTCGCGCGGCGCCTCCGCGCTCGGCGTCGCGCTGGCGCTGGATGAGGTGCCGCGCGCGGCGCTGTCCGATGGCGCGATCGGGCAGGACCTGTCGCTGTTCTCGGGCCGCGCCTCCTGCTCCGCCGGCGTCGAGCTGACGCGCAACGAGGTGGTGGTGATGGGCCGCGCCGCGTCCTGGGCCGGCGACCTGACCATCGCGCATGCGGTGATGCGCGACGGCATCGACCTGCCCGCCATCCAGGCGGCGCTGCGCGGCGCGGGGCTCGATGCCGGCGCGGGGCAGTTGGCAGACAGCGAGGCCGGGCGGCTCGTCGCCCTTCTCTGCAAGGCCGAGCCATCGACGAGCGGACGCATCCGGGGGAACCGCCACATCATGAACGACGACAGCGACATCAACGCGACGCGCCACGCCCGTGCGCTGGTCGGCGGCGTGGCCGCGGCCGCGGTGGGGCGGACGGATCTTTTCGTCTCGGGCGGGGCGGAACACCAGGGCCCGGATGGCGGCGGGCCGGTCGCGATCATCGCGCGGAAGGCCGGCTGATGCGCCCGGTCGAGCGCCTCCGCTACACCGCGCCGTCCGACCGCCCGCGCCACGAAGGGCCCGGCGGGGCGCGGCTGATCGTCTGGCCGGTGGTGAATGTCGAGAACTGGCTGATCGAGAACCCGATGCCGCGCCAGGTGCTGGTAGCGCCGACCGGTGCCGCGCTGCAGCCGGACGTGCCGAACTGGGCCTGGCACGAATACGGGATGCGCGTGGGCTTCTGGCGCTTCCACGCGCTGTTCTCGCGCCTGGGCATCCGCCCGACGCTGTCGGTGAACGGCAGCGTCATCGACGCCTATCCGCGCGTCGCCGCAGCCGCGCGCGACGCGGCCTGGGAATTCATGGGCCATGGCTGGTTCCAGGTGCCGACGCATCGCGTCGAGGACCAGCGCGGCATGATCATGCGCACGGCGCAGGCGATCCTGGACTTCACCGGCCGGCCCTGCACCGGATGGCTCGGCCCGGGCCTGACCGAGACGCCCGAGACGCCCGACCTGCTGGCCGAAGCGGGCGTAGCCTGGACCGGCGACTTCGTGGTGGACGACCTGCCCGCACGCATCGCGACGGCGCACGGCACCATGCTCGCCATGCCCTACAGCGTGGAGCTGAACGACATCCCCGTGGTGATGATCCAGCACCATGACGAGCAGGAACTGCCCCGCCGCGCCCGGCTGCAGGCCGCCCGCCTGCTGCGGGAGGCGGAGGAGGATGCCGGCTGCAAGGTGATGTGCGTGGCGATCCACCCCTACATCACCGGCGTGCCCCATCGCATCGGCGCGCTCGAGGCGCTGTTCCAGGACCTCGCCGCCGATCCGCGCATCGCCTTCCTGCAAGGCGACGAGATCGCCGCCTGGTATCTCTCGACCGGCGATCAGGCCTGATCGAGCAGGGCGGCGACCGCGCGCGCCAGCACGGCGAGCCCCGCCGCCACGTCCGGCATGTCGAGCGCCTCGTCGGGGTTGTGGCTGCCGTTGCGGTTGCGCAGGAACAGCATCGCGGACGGCACGCCGGCGCCGGCGAAGGTGGCGCAGTCGTGCCCGGCGCCGGAGGCCATCTCCTTCGCCGGCACGCCGGCCGTCACGGCCTCGCGCATCAGCAGCGCCCGCAGCCCGGCATCCATCCGCGCAGGGGCGGCATGGGTGGGGGGGCCGAAGTCGAAATCCACGCCGCGCGCGGCGCCGATCCTCAGCGCCTCGGTCTTCAGCCAATGGTCGATCTCGCCGAGCAGGTCGGCGTCGATGCTGCGGATGTCGAGGCTGAAGCGCAGCAGGCCGGGCACCTTGGTGGAGGTATGGTGCGCCGGGTCGGTCGCGAGGATGCCCGTGGTGCAGACGAGGTCCGCGCCTCCGGCCTCCAGCATCGCCCAGCGCGCGTCGAGCGCCGCGATCAGCGCCACGCCCGCCATCGCCGCGTCGCGGCGGAAGGCGCGCGGCACGGCCCCGGCATGGGCGTGCTGGCCGTGCGCGCTGGCCTGCGGGTAGCGCAGGCTGCCGCGGATGCCGGTGACGATGCCGATCGGCAGCGCTTCCTCGACCAGCACCGGACCCTGCTCGATATGCGGTTCGAGGAAGCAGGCGAGGCGCCCGGCGTCCAGCAGCGGGCGGCCTTCGCGGATCGGGGCGGGGTCGAGGCCCTGTTCGGCCATGTGCTGGGCCAGCGTCCGGCCCGTGTCGACGCGGCGCAGCGTGTCCGGCGCCTGCCTCGGCAGCAGCCCGAACAGGGCGCGGCTGCCCAGATAATGGGCTGGGAACCAGCACATCTCCTCCGCCCGGATGCCGAGGACCAGCAGGTCCCGCCGGGGGCGCCGCCCGGCGGCGATCAGCGCCGCGGCCGTGGCGAGGCCGAGCACCACCCCCGCGGCGCCGTCGTAGTTCCCGCCATGCGGCACGCTGTCGAGATGCGAGCCGATGGCGATCGCCGGCAGGTCGCGATCGGTCCCCGGCAGCACCATGCGCAGGGTGCCGATGGCGTCGGAGGCGACCTCAAGCCCCAGTTCGCGCGCGGCATCGGCCATGATCGCATGCGCGGCGGCCTCGCCCTCGCCGTAGGAGGCGCGGGTGACGCCCGGCGGGTCGAGGCTCGCTTCCCGCAGGCGCGCGAACAGCGCCTCGGCAAGCCGCAGCGCGTCGGACAGGGCGCGGTCGGGGATCGG
This sequence comes from Roseomonas nitratireducens, assembly GCF_017813355.1. GTDB lineage: Bacteria > Pseudomonadota > Alphaproteobacteria > Acetobacterales > Acetobacteraceae > Neoroseomonas > Neoroseomonas nitratireducens. The sequence goes on along the minus strand of NZ_JAGIYZ010000001.1, from coordinate 125,733 downwards.
CATGTGCGCCAGCCTAGCACTCGCCGTGCCGCGGCCGGCATGCGGAGTTCGTCTCCGGGCGGGGCCTATTCGGCCGCGGCGGGAAAGGCGCTCGCGGTGGAGGCGAGGAAGTCGGGCACGTCCTCGGGCGGGATCGGGTGGCTGAACAGGAAGCCCTGCGCGTCGGTGCAGCCGACGCGGCGCAGGCCCGCGAGTTCCGCCTCCGTCTCCACCCCCTCGGCGGTGGTGCGCATGCCCAGGCTCTGGCCGAGCCCGACGATGGCGCCGACGATCGCCCGCGCATCGCCGCGCGCATCCAGGTCGCGCACGAAGGACCGGTCGATCTTGATCGTGTCGAAGGGAAAGCTGCGCAGGTAGCTGAGCGAGGAATAGCCCGTGCCGAAATCGTCCATGGCGATCCGCACGCCGAGCGCCCGCAGCCGGTTCAGCTGCGCGACGACGACCGCGCTGTCCTGGAGCATGATGGTCTCGGTAACCTCCAGCTCGAGCCGGGAGGGCGCGAGCCCCGATTCGGCCAGAGCGTCGCGCACCTGGTCGACGAAGCGCGGCTGGCGGAACTGGACGGAGGAGACGTTGACCGCGACCGACATCTGGCCGGGCCATGCCAGCGCCGCGCGGCAGGCCTCCCGCAGCACCCAGTCGCCGATCTGGACGATGAGGCCGGTCTCCTCGGCGAGCGGGATGAAGGTGGCCGGCAGGCTCAGCGTGCCGTCGGGCTGGCGCCAGCGGAGCAGCGCCTCGAAGCCGCTGACGCGCAGCGTGCCGACATCGAGCAGCGGCTGGTAGAGCAGCGTGAAGTTCCGATGTTCCAGCGCGTCGCGCAGCGCGATCTCGGTCGCGCGACGTTCCTGCATGCGCGCATCCATCGCCGGCTCGAAGAAGCGCCAGGCGCCGCGCCCGTCGGCCTTGGCGCGATAGAGCGCGAGGTCGGCGGCCTTGAGCAGCGTGTCGGCCGCGGCACCGTCCGCCGGCGCCAGCGCGATGCCGATGCTGGTGCCGACGACGATGCGGTGGCCGTTGATGAGGTAGGGCGCGGAGACGACTTCGACGATCCGCCGCGCGAGCGCCACGGTGTCGGGTGGCTGGCGCCTCAGGTCCTGGATGATCGCGAATTCGTCGCCGCCCAGGCGCGCGACCATGTCGGTCTCGCGCAGCGTCGCGCGCAGCCGTGCCGTCACCTCCGTCAGCAGCAGGTCGCCGATCGGATGGCCGAGCGTGTCGTTCACCTGCTTGAAGCGGTCGAGATCGAGGCACAGCAGCGCGAAGCCCTCGCCGCGCTGGGCCCGCGCCAGGGCCTGGTCGATGCGGGCGAGGAAGCTCGCCCGGTTGGGCAGGCCTGTCAGCACGTCATGCTGCGCGAGATGGGCGATGCGGGCCTCCTGCGCCCGGCGCTCGGTGATGTCCTGCACCAGCAGCACGCAGCCGGATCCCTCCATCCGGCGGGAGGAGAGCAGCAGCATGCGCCTGCCCGCCATGCGCTCGATCTCCGCCGCGCTGCCGGACAGCAGGCTGCGGCGGATGTCGCGCGTCGCTTCCTCCGCCTCCTGGCCGGGGCAGAAGCCGTGCGCGCAGGCGGCGGCGACCATTTCCGCGAGCGTCGTGCCCGGCACGACGGCGCCGTCCGGCAGGCCGAGCATCTCGCCGAGCCGCGCATTCACGACGAGCACGCGCTCGGCGGCGTCGAGCATGGCGAGCCCGTGCGGCATGTTGCCGAGCGCCGCCTCGAAGCGCAGGTTCTGCACGCTGATATCCTGGAGCAGGCGCTCAAGCTCGACATTCGCGCCTTCGAGCTCCTCCGCCATGAGGTCCATGGCGCGGTCCGTGCGCAGCCGGTCCCGCTCGGCTTCCTCGTAGGAGGAACGGACCATGCGCGCGAGCGCCCTGATGTCGACGCCGCCATCCGGACCGGTCGCGCGCGCCAGCTGGCGCGCGAAGAGCCGTTCCATCTTGGCCTCGACGTCGCCCATCACGCGGCTTCGCGCAGCAGGGTGACCGTCATGGTCTGGTTGTGCAGTTCGCAATGGCCGCTGGCGGCCAGGGGCGACAGCTCGCCATAGGAGTAGAAGCCGAGGATCGGCTGGCCCGGCGGGAACTGCGCCGCCACCGCCTCGATCTCCTCCGCCGTGCGCTGGCCCATCAGCAGGCGCCGGCCGATGCAGCTGACGAGCAGGGCGAGCCCGTCCCCGGCGGCGCCCTCGCAGCGCTGGGCCGCGGCACGCGCCGCTTCCGCCGCGCCGGAGACGAGGCCGTCGACGCCCCCGCGCATGAGCTGCGCGCGCCAGCCGGCCGGCATGTCGCCGGCGAAGGTCATGCTGCGCGCCGCCTTGTCCACGCCGAGCACGGTGCGCACCAGCTCATGCCCCGGGCGCGCCGGGTTCCAGATGCGCAGCGGGAACAGCAGCGCGCTGCCGGGCAGCCCCTGCGCCTCGTCGCCCAGGTAGCGCTCATAGAGATCGAGCGCGGGTGCGCCATCCAGTTCGTGCAGGACCGGGCCGTCCGCCTGCGTGATCCGTCGCTCGGGGCCGAAGCGGCGCCAGCCGCCGGCGCTGCCATGGCCGAAACGGACCGACGGCCCGTAGAAGCCGATCGCGGCGACGCGGCGTTCGGCCGGCGCGGCCTCACCGGCGCCGACCAGCGTCGCGGCGAAGGCGGCGCCATCCCCGGCGAGCCCGCCGCTGACCGGCACGCCCGGGCCGAGCCGCTCGGTGATGCCGGCGGCGAGCGCGCTGCCGTTCACATGCAGCCCGTCCGAGAGCACGAGCACCCCGGCGAGATCGGGCGCGGCCAGCGCGGCGCCCAGCCGGCGTCCGCAGGCGTGGGAGGCGCCGCGCTCGATCGCGTTCTCGGTCGCGAGCCGCACCCGGGTGCCGGCGAAGCGCAGCGCGGCGCCGACGGCGCCGTCCTCCTCCACCTCGAGCCCGAGGGACTGGCCGCCGGTGCTGCAGCCGACGACGACCGCGCCCGGGAAGGCCTCACGCAGCGCCTGGTGGCAGCCGCCTTCGGCAAGCACGGGGCGCGCGCCGAAATAGAGCACGAGGTCCGCCTGTGGCTCGTCGCCCGTCGATGAGAGGCCGGCCTGGGGAGACCAGCTGAGCTTCGCGACGCGCATGTCGGCTCCATGATTCTCACACCTTCAATAGATGCGCTGACATGCAGGAACCGTTAACGCATGGCCCCAGGCCACATCGCTTTCAGCGGCGGGCCCACATCTGTTAGTTTGCGGCGCAGCAACCGCTGCCCGGCCCGGAGACAAGCCCCTGGACACGCACGCCGCCCCCGTTCCCGCCGCGAGCGGCGCCGCCGCGCTGCGCGACCTGATCCTGCGCAAGCTGACCTACACGCTGGGCAAGCTGCCCTCGGAAGCGCGCGACCGCGACTGGTTCGTCGCCACCGCCATGGCCGTGCGGGACCACATCACCGAGCGGTTCCTGAAGCAGATGCAGGAGACGCGGGGGCGGGAGGGCAAGCATGTCTACTACCTCTCCCTCGAATTCCTGATCGGGCGGCTGCTGCGGGAGAACGTCCACAACCTCGGCATGGCGGAGGACCTGCGCGCCGCGCTCGCCGATCTCGGCGTCACGCCCGACCAGGCGCGGCTCGCGGAACCGGACGCGGCGCTCGGCAATGGCGGGCTCGGGCGGCTCGCCGCCTGCTTCCTCGAGAGCATGTCGAGCCTTTCGATCCCCGCCTTCGGCTACGGCATCCGCTACGACCACGGGCTGTTCCGGCAGATCCTGCGCGATGGCTGGCAGCAGGAATTCCCCGAGGACTGGCTGTCCTTCGGCAACCCCTGGGAATTCGCCCGCCCCGAGATCCGCCACCGCATCGGCTTCGGCGGGGAGGTGGTGGCCGAGGCGAGGCCCGACGGCAGCGAGAAGCTCACCTGGCAGCCCGGCGAATGGGTCGATGCCGTCGCCTACGACACGCCGGTGGTGGGCTGGCGCGGCAAGCATGTGAACCTGCTGCGGCTGTGGCGCGCCCGCGCGCCGGACCCGCTGCGGCTCGATGCCTTCAACCGCGGCGACCATGTCGGCGCGCTGGGCGAACAGGTGCGCGCCGAGGCGATCTCCAAGGTGCTCTACCCGGCCGATGACAGCCCGGCGGGGCAGGAATTGCGGCTGCGGCAGGAGTATTTCTTCACCTCCGCCGCGCTGCAGGACCTGGTGCGGCGGCAGCTGCGCCAGGCAGGCACGGTGACGACGCTCGCCGACCGCGCCTCCATCCAGCTGAACGACACGCATCCGGCCATCGCGGTGGCCGAGCTGATGCGCATCCTGATCGACGAGCACGACCTGCCCTGGGCCGAGGCGTGGCGCATCACGCGCGGCGCCATTTCCTACACCAACCACACCCTGCTGCCGGAAGCGCTCGAATCCTGGCCCGTGCCGCTGATGGAGCGGCTGCTGCCGCGGCACATGCAGATCATCTACGCGATCAACGCGGAGCACCTGGACGCCGTGCGCGCCGCCCATCCCGGCGACGACGCGCTGCTCGCCTCCGTCTCGCTGATCGGGGAAGACCATGGCCGCCGCGTGCGCATGGGACAGCTCGCCTTCGTCGGCTCGCACAAGGTGAACGGCGTCTCCGCCCTGCACACCGGGCTGATGCGGGAGACGGTGTTCCGCGACCTGCACGCGCTGCATCCGGACCGCATCGTCAACCGCACCAACGGCATCTCCTTCCGCCGCTGGCTGATGCAGTGCAACCCGGGGCTGACCTCGCTGCTGACCGATGCGCTCGGGCCCACGGTGCTGGACGATTCGATGCGGCTCGAGGCGCTGCGTCCCTTCGCCGACGATGCCGCCTTCCGCGGCCGCTACGCCGCGGCCAAGCGCGCCAACAAGGAAGCGCTGGCGGTGCTGGTGCAGGAACAGACCGGCGTGCGCATCGACCCCGCCGCGCTGTTCGACGTGCAGATCAAGCGCATCCACGAATACAAGCGGCAATTGCTGAACGTGCTGCAGACGGTCGCGCTGTACGAGGCGATCCGCGCCCAGCCGATGCGGGACTGGACGCCGGTCGTGAAGATTTTTTCCGGCAAGGCGGCGCCGGGCTACCACCGGGCGAAACTCATCATCAAGCTGGCCTGCGACGTGGCGCGCACCGTCAACCGCGACCCCGCCGTTCGCGGGCTGCTGAAGGTGGTGTTCCTGCCGAACTACAACGTGACGGCCGCCGAGACGATCGTGCCCGCGGCCGACCTGTCCGAGCAGATCTCGACCGCCGGCATGGAGGCCTCCGGCACCGGCAACATGAAGCTGGCGCTGAACGGCGCGCTGACCATCGGCACGCTGGACGGCGCGACGGTCGAGATGGCCGACCGCATCGGCGCCGAGCATATGTTCCTCTTCGGCCTTTCGGCGAGCGAGGTGGAGGAGAAGCGCGCCGCCGGCTGGCACGGCGCGCAGGCCGTCGATGCCTCCGACACGCTGGCCGAGGTGCTGGAGGCGATCGGCAGCGGCGTCTTCTCCCCCGACGACCACGGCCGGTACCGCGAACTGGTGGACAGCCTGCGCGGCAATGACTGGTTCATGGTGGCGGCCGATTTCGACGCCTACGTCGCCGCCCAGCAGCGCGCCGCGGCGCTGTACCGCGAACCGGAGGCCTGGCGCCGCGCCGCGGTGCTGAACACGGCCGCCATGGGCTGGTTCTCCGCCGACCGGGCCATCGCCGAGTACGCCGCCGGCATCTGGGGCGTGCCGACAGCGTCATGACATCCTGGCGCGCCGAGGAGCAGGCGATCGCAGACCTGCTCGCCGCGCGCCATGGCGACCCCTTCGCGCTGCTCGGGCCGCATGAGGCTGCGGGCGGGCTCGCGGTCCGCGCCTTCGTCCCCGGCGCGGAGGCCGTCCGCGCGCTGCTGCCCGGCGGCGCTCTGGCGCTGGAATGCCGCGACCCGGCGGGGTTCTTCGAAGGCTTCGCGCCCGGCGCGCCCCGCCCGCCGCCCTACCGCCTGCGCGCGACGCGCGGGACCGAGTCGTGGGACGTCCACGACCCCTACGCCTTCGGCCCGGCGCTCGGCCCGCTCGACGACCACCTGCTGGTCGAAGGCACGCATGCGCGGCTGTACGAACGCCTCGGCGCGCATCCCTGCGTGCATGAGGGCGTGGCCGGCACGCGCTTCGCCCTCTGGGCGCCGAATGCCCTGCGCGTCTCGGTCGTCGGCGACTTCAACGACTGGGACGGGCGGCGCCACCCGATGCGCAAGCGCGTCGATTCCGGGCTGTGGGAGATCTTCCTGCCCGGCGTGGCGGAGGGCGCGCGCTACAAGTTCGAGATCCTCGGCCGCGACGGCGCGCTCTGCCCGCTGAAGGCGGACCCCTACGGCTTCGCGGCGGAACTGCGCCCGGCCACGGCTTCCATCGTCGCGCGCACCGACGGCTTCGCCTGGACCGACGATGCCTGGATGGCCGCACGCACCGCGCGCGACACGCGGCGGGAGCCGATGGCGATCTACGAGGTCCATGCCGGGTCCTGGCGCCGCCATCCCGATGGGCGCTTTTACACATGGGACGAGATCGCCGAGGCGCTGATCCCCTACGCGGTCGATCTCGGCTTCACGCATCTGGAATTCATGCCGGTCAACGAGCATCCGCTCGATGCCTCGTGGGGCTACCAGCCGATCGGGCTGCATGCGGCCACCGCACGGCACGGGCCGCCGGACGGGCTGGCGCGGCTGATCGACCGCGCGCATGCGGCGGGGCTCGGCGTCATCCTCGACTGGGTGCCGGCGCATTTCCCGCTCGACGCCGCGGGGCTCGCTCGCTTCGACGGCGGGCCGCTGTACGAGCATCCGGACCCGCGGCGCGGCTTCCTGCCCGGCTGGGGCACGGCGGTGTTCGATTTCGGCCGGCGGGAGGTGGCGGCCTTCCTCGCCGCCAACGCGCTGTTCTGGCTCGAGCGCTTCCACGCCGACGGGCTGCGCGTCGATGCCGTCTCCTCCATGCTCTATCTCGACTACGACCGCGCGCCGGATGCCTGGGCGCCGAACGAGGATGGCAGCAACGTCAACCGCGACGCGGTCGCCTTCCTCCAGCAGGTCAACGCGCTGATCGCGCGGGAGGCGCCGGGCGCGGTCACCTGCGCCGAGGAAGCCTCCGCCTGGGCGGGCATCACGGCCCCACCGGCCGGCACCGGCCTCGGCTTCCGGCTCAAATGGAACATGGGCTGGATGAACGACACGCTGCGCTACGTGGCGAAGGACCCGGTGCATCGGCGGCACCACCACGACCTGGTCACCTTCGGCCTGATGTATGCCTGGAACGAGGCCTTCATCCTGCCGCTCAGCCATGACGAGGTGGTGCACGGCAAGGGCACGCTGCTCGGCCGCCTGCCGGGCGACGACTGGCAGCGCTTCGCGACGCTGCGCTGCCTCTACGCGCATATGTGGGGCCATCCGGGCAAGAAGCTGCTGTTCATGGGCCAGGAATTCGCCCCCTGGCGGGAATGGTCCGAGACGCGCGAATGCGACTGGTGGCTGCTGCAGCACGCGCCCCATCGCGGCGTGCAGGACCTGGTGCGCGAGTTGAACCGCCTGCACCGCACCCATCCCGCGCTGCATGCGCGCGATTGCGAGCCCGAAGGCTTCCGCTGGATCGAGGCCGACGACGCCGATCGCTCGGTCTTCTCCTGGCTGCGCTACGACGGGGCGGGCGGGCGGCCGGTCGCGGTGGTGACGAACTTCACCCCGCTGCCGCGGCCGGGCCATGTCATCGGCCTGCCCGCCGCCGGCGCCTGGCGGGTGCTGCTCAACACGGATGCCGCGCGCTTCGGCGGCAGCGGCGCCGGCAGCGCGGGGGAGGTCACGGCCGAACCATCCGGTTACCGCGACCTGCCGGCCAGCGCCACGCTCGACCTGCCGCCGCTGGGCGCGCTGTTCCTCGAGCCGGTTTCCTGGCCGCCGCCGGAACGGGCATGATGCCGCGACGACCGGGAGACCAACGACATGGCGGATGACAGACCCACCATCGGCCCGCCCTATGCGCGGCATGCCATGGCCTATGTGCTGGCCGGCGGGCGCGGGTCGCGGCTGATGGAACTGACCGACCGACGCGCCAAGCCCGCGGTCTATTTCGGCGGCAAGTCGCGCATCATCGACTTCGCCCTGTCCAATGCGCTCAACTCGGGCATCCGGCGCATCGCGGTCGCGACGCAGTACAAGGCGCACAGCCTGATCCGCCACCTGCAGCGCGGCTGGAACTTCCTCCGCCCCGAGCGCAACGAGACCTTCGACATCCTGCCCGCCAGCCAGCGCGTCGACGAACGCTCCTGGTACCTCGGCACGGCGGATGCGGTGTTCCAGAACCTCGACATCATCGAGGACTACGCGCCGCGCTTCATGGTCATCCTCGCCGGCGACCACATCTACAAGATGGACTACGAGCAGATGCTCGCCCAGCACGTCGAAAGCGGCGCCGAGGTGACGGTGGGCTGCATCACCGTCCCGCGGATGGAAGCGACCGGCTTCGGCGTGATGCATGTGGACGCGGCGGACCGCATCACCGCCTTCGTGGAAAAGCCCGCCGACCCGCCCGCCATCCCGGGGGAACCCGACAAGGCGCTCGCCTCGATGGGCATCTATGTCTTCGACACGCGCGTCCTGGCCGCGGAACTGCGCCGCGACGCGGCCGACGCGCATTCGACGCATGATTTCGGCAAGGACCTGATCCCGCACATCGTCGCCAAGGGGCGCGCGGTGGCGCATCGCTTCGAACGCTCCTGCGTGCGCTCGGGCGCCGAGGCCGCGCCCTACTGGCGCGACGTCGGCACGGTCGATGCCTATTGGCACGCCAATGTCGACCTCACCGACATCGTGCCGGACCTCGACCTGTATGACCGCGCCTGGCCGATCTGGACGCATGCGGAAGTCACGCCGCCGGCGAAGTTCGTGCACGACGTGGAAGGGCGGCGGGGGGAGGCGATCTCCTCCCTCGTCTCCGGCGGGTGCATCGTCTCCGGCGCGCGGGTGCGGCGCTCATTGCTCTCGACCGGCACACACCTGCATTCCTACGCCGCGCTGGATGGCGCCGTGGTGCTGCCCAATGTCGATGTCGGGCGCGGCGCGCGGCTGACCAATGTCGTGGTCGATCGCGGCGTGCGCATCCCGGACGGGCTCGTGGTCGGCGAGGATCCGGACCTGGACGCGGAGCGGTTCCGTCGCACGGAGGGCGGCATCTGCCTGATCACCCAGGCGATGATCGACCGGCTGGACTGACGCCGTGGCCCTGCCCGTCCTCGCCGTCGCGTCCGAACTCTACCCGCTGGTCAAGACCGGCGGGCTGGCCGATGCCGCCGGCGCGCTGCCCGCGGCGCTCGCCCCGCACGGCGTCGCGGTGCGCACGCTGCTCCCCGGCTACCGCCAGGTGCTCGCGCGGCTCGAGCAGCCGCGCAAGGTGCTGGAGATGCCCGGCCTGTTCGGCGGCGTGGCGCGGGTGCTGGAGGCGCGCGCCGCGGGGCTCGACCTGATCGTGCTCGACGCGCCGCATCTGTTCGACCGGCCGGGCGGGCCCTACACCGCGCCGGATTCCGCCGAATGGGGCGACAATGCCGCGCGCTTCGCCGCCCTCGGCCGCGCGGCGGCGACGATCGCGCAGACCCAGGGCTTCGCGGCGGTGCATGCGCATGACTGGCAGGCGGGGCTCGCGCCGGCCTATCTGCGCTTCGCGCCGCGCCGCATCCCCTCGCTCTTCACCATCCACAACCTCGCCTACCAGGGAAAGTTCCCGGCCGCCGTCTTCCCGGCGCTCGGCCTTCCGCCCGAGGCGTTCCGGCGGGATGGCCTGGAGTACTACGGGGCCGTCGGATTCCTTAAGGCGGGGCTCTGGTACGCCGATGCGATCAACACCGTCTCGCCCTCCTATGCCGAGGAGATCCTGACGCCATCCGGCGGCATGGGGCTGGACGGGCTGTTGCGCGGCCGCGCGGGCGACCTGCACGGCATCCTCAACGGCCTCGATGTCGAGGATTGGAATCCGGCGACGGACGCGCATCTCGCCGCGCGCTTCACCGCCGAGGATGTCGCGCCGCGCGCGGCAAACCGCGCGGCCCTGCAGAAGCGGCTTGGCCTCGCGCCCGATCCGGACGCGCCCCTGTTCGCCTTCATCGGCCGGCTCGCCTGGCAGAAGGGCGCGGACCTGCTGCTGGAAGCGGCGCATGCGCTGATGGCGGGCGGCGCGCAGCTCGCCATCATCGGCTCGGGCGAAGGCGGACTCGAACATGCCTGCCGCGCCTTCGCCGCCGCCAACCCGGGACGCGCCGGCGCCTTCATCGGCTTCGACGAGGGGCTGGCCCGCCTTGTCTATGGCGGGGCGGACGCGCTCGTCGTGCCGTCCCGCTTCGAACCCTGCGGCCTCGCGCAGCTGGCCGCGCTGCGATACGGCGCGGTGCCGGTCGTCGCGCGCACCGGCGGGCTCGCCGACACGGTCATCGATGCGAGCCCCATGGCACTCGCCGCGGACTGCGCGACGGGCGTGCAGGTCGCGCCGGGCAGCGCGGATGCGCTCGCGGCCGGGCTGCGCCGCGCCCTCGCGCTGTTCCACGACACAGCGACCTGGCGCGGGATGCAGGCGCGCGGCATGGCGACGGACGTCTCCTGGGGGCCCTCCGCCGCGCGCTACGCGGCGCTGCTCAAGGGGCTGGCCGCCCGGCATGGATGAGGGCGCGGCCGAGCCGCTCGGCGTCCACCTCGCGCCCGGCGGGGTGAACATCGCCATACCCGCACCGGGTGCGGAGGCGATCGACCTCTGCCTGTTCGACGCCGAGGACCGCGAGACCGCGCGGCTGCGCCTGCCCGGCCGCACCGGCGACGTGTTCCACGGCTTCGTGCCGGGCCTGGCCGAGGGCGCGCGCTACGGGCTGCGCGCGCACGGCCCCTTCTCGCCGGAACGCGGCCTGCGCTTCGATCCGGCGAAGCTGCTGCTCGACCCCTGGGCGCGGCAGGTCGACCGGCCCTTCGCGCCGCATGAATCGCTCCGCGCCTTCGGTGCGGACACCGCAGCGCGAATACCGAAAGCGGTGCTGACGCGCCCGCTGCCGGACCTGCCGCCGCCCGCCATCGGCGGGGCGCGCATCGTCTACGAACTGCATGTGCGCGGCTTCACACGGACCCATCCGGCGATCCCGGAGGCGATCCGCGGCACCTTCGCCGGACTCGCGCATCCCGCCGCCATCGCGCATCTGAAGCGCCTCGGCGTGACGCATGTGGAGCTCATGCCCGCCGCCGCCTGGGCGGATGAACCCATGCTCGCCCCGCGCGGCCTGGCGAACTACTGGGGCTACAACCCGGTTGGCTGGCTCGCGCCCGATCCGCGCCTTGCGTCCGGCGGCATGGCGGAGGTGCGCGCCGCCGTAACCGCACTGGCGGCGGAGGGCATCGGCACCATCCTCGACGTCGTGCTGAACCATTCGGGGGAAGGGGAGGAGGAAGGGCCGACCCTCTCGCTGCGCGGCCTCGGCGATGCCGCCTGGTACCGCACGCAGCCCGGCGCGCCGGGGCGCTACGCGAACGACGCGGGGTGCGGCAACGCGCTCGCCCTCGACCGGCCCTGGCCGCTGCGCCTTGCCATGGATGCGCTGCGGCACTGGGCGGGGCAGGCGGGGCTCGCCGGCATCAGGCTCGACCTCGCCACCACGCTCGGCCGGCGGGCGGAGGGCTTCGACCCCGACGCGCCGCTGCTACAGGCGATGCGCCAGGACCCGCTGCTGCGCGACCGCTGGATCATCGCCGAGCCCTGGGATGTCGGGCCTGGCGGGCATCGCCTCGGCGCCTTCCCGCCGGGCTGGGGGGAATGGAACGACCGCTTCCGCGACGGCGTCCGCCGCTTCTGGCGCGGCGATGCGGGCAGCCTCGGGGAATTCGCCACGCGGCTGGCCGGCTCGCGCGACGTCTTCGCCGCGCGCCCGGCGACGGACAGCGTGAACTACGTCACCGCGCATGACGGCTTCACCCTCGCCGACCTCGTCGCCCATGCGCGCAAGCACAACGCGGCGAATGGCGAGGAGAACCGCGACGGCACCGACAACAACCTCTCCTGGAACCACGGCGTGGAAGGCGCTGTGGAGGATCCCGCCATCCTCGCCCGCCGCCGCGCCGATGTCCGCGCGCTGCTCGCGACGCTGCTCGCCGCGCGCGGCACGCCGATGCTGTCGATGGGCGACGAGGCCGGGCGCGGCCAGGGCGGCAACAACAACGCCTGGTGCCAGGACAACGCCACATCCTGGTTCGACTGGGCGGGCGCGGACGAGGCGCTGGTGGATTTCACCGCCCGGCTGGTCGCGGCCCGCCGCGCGCATCCCGCGCTGCACGCCGCGGCCCCGCTGACCGGCGACGCCGACGCCACCGGCCTGCCCGACGTCGCTTGGCTGCGGCTGGATGGCGCGCCGATGCGGCACGAGGACTGGTCCGATCCCGCCGCGCGCGGCCTCGCGATGCTGCTGCACGCGGCGGGCGGCCGCGGGCTGGTCGCGATCCAGGGCGGCGACGCGCCCGCGACGCTGGCGCTGCCGCCGGCGCGGCCCGGCCATCGCTGGCGGCTGCTGGCCGACAGCGCCGATCCCGCCCGCGCCGGCGATGCCGGGGCGACGCACGCCCTCGCCCCGCGCAGCGTCGCATGGTTCGGCGAGGAACCCGCCGCGCCACGTCCGCGCGCCGCCGCCGATCCGGCGCTGCTGGCGGAACTCGCGCAGGCGGCGGGCATCGACACGGCCTGGCACGACATATCGGGCACGCGGCACGCGGTGCCGGAGGGCACGCTGCGCGCGCTGCTCGGCGCGCTCGGCCTGCCGGCGGAAACGGCGGGGCAGGCGCGGGACAGCCTCGCCCGCCGCCGCGCCGCGCCGCGCGTGCCGGCGCCCGATCCCGGCCGCTGCCATCCGCCGCCGCAGGGCCGCCGCTTCGCCATCATGGCGCAGTCCTTCGCGCTGCGTCGGGCGGCGGACCAGGGCATCGGCGACTACGGCGCGATCGCGGAACTCGCCGCGCATGCGCACGGCGCGGCGCTGATCGGCATCAGCCCGCCGCATGCGCTGATGCCGGTGGAACGGGACCGCGCCAGCCCGTACCAGCCCTCCGACCGGCGCTTCCTGGAACCCGTGCTGCTCGATGTCGCGGCACTTCCCGATGTCGGCGACGCGCCCGCGGTGCGCGCGGCGCTGGCGGCGGCCGAGCCGGTCTTCGCCGCGCTGCGCGCCGGCAGCCTTGTCGACTACCCTGCGGCCTGGGCCGCCAAGCGGGGCGTGCTGGAGGCCGCGGCGCGCGCCCTGCCGCAGGACCATCCGGGCTTCGCCGCCCTCCGCGCGGCGGGCGGCAAGGCGCTTCAGGACTTCGCCGCCTTCGCCGCCATCGCCGACCGCTTCGGCCCGCGCGGCGGATGGCCGGCCGGCTTCTCGCACCCCGCCGACGGCGCGATGGCGGCCTTCCGCGCGGCGCATGCCGAAGCCATCCGCTTCCACGCCGTGCTGCAATGGTTCTGCGACCGGCAGCTCGCCGCGGCCGCCGCGGCGGGGTCGGGACTTTATCGCGACCTCGCGGTCGGCGCCGCGCCGGACGGCGCCGAGACCTGGTCCCAGCCCGAAGCCTTCCTGGGCGGATTTTCGATCGGCGCGCCCCCCGACCCCTTCTCGGCCGAGGGCCAAGTCTGGGGCCTGCCGGTGCCGCATCCGCACCGGTCCGAAGCGACGGGGCATGCCGGCTTCGCCGCGCTGCTGCGGGCGAACATGCGCCATGCGCGGGCGCTGCGGCTCGACCACGCCATGGGGCTCGAGCGGCTGTTCGTGGTGCCGGAGGGCGGGCGCGCGGCGGATGGCGCCTATCTGCGCTTCGACGGCGCGGGGATGCTCGCGACGCTCGCGCGCGAAAGCCGCGCGGCGGGCTGCGCCGTGGTGGGGGAAGCGCTCGGCACGGTGCCGGAAGGCTTCCCGGACCGCCTCGCCGCGGCCGGGGTGCTCGCCTATCGCGTCCTGTGGTTCGAGCGGGAGGGCGAGGGCTTCCGCGACCCGGCCCTGTGGCCCGAGGCGGCGGCGGCCTGCGTCTCGACCCACGACCTGCCGCCGCTCGCCGGCTGGTGGGCGGGGGCGGACATCGAGGAACGCCTGTCGCTCGGGCTGATCGGGGACGAGGCCGGGGCCCGGGCGGCGCGGGCGCGGGAACGGGCGACACTCGCCGCGCTGTGCGGCGTGGCGGACGGACCCTTCACGCCGGCGGTCGCAGCCGCGCTGCATGGCCGCGTGGCCGCGGCACCCGCCGCGCTGCTGCTGGTGCAGGCGGAGGACCTGGCCGGCGAGACGATCGGGGTGAACCTGCCCGGCACAGACCGGGAACGCCCGAACTGGCGCCGCCGCCTGCCCGTCGAGGGCGCCGGGCTGACGATGGGGCCGACCGCGCGCGCGATCATGGATGCGCTGGGGGATCGCGGCGCGGTATAGATATGCGGGCGGGGCGGCTGGACCGGCCCCTTCGCTGCTGCGGCGAGGTCACGCGTCGCGTTTTGTCGAGCTATTCAATCACAAGTTGGGTCTTCTCGCGTAATTGTTGAGAAATCCCTCGTAAACTCGTTCACATTGTTGTGAATTCACGAAAATAGGCGTCTGGCACGGTTGGCCGAATCGATGAGAGTTCGCAAGAATCGGCGCAGATCCTGTCCTGGGGGGGCAAGGAAATGCGAGCGCTCCGGCGGGCCACGCGCGCCAACGCCGCTGGTCTGTCATGCTGCCCGCCGCGGCCCGGCCGGGCGGCCAAGCGACATTGGCCGATTGGTAACCGATTTGGGCGAGCCTTCGACCATCTGGTTCCGGAGGTTCGAGGTGTATCGACCGCGACGGCCCGCCCCGCCCATCGCGGCAGGGCGCGCATGAAGACCGTCCTTGCCGCGGCAACGGGCCGCCGCGCGCTCGGCGCGCTTGGCATTTCCATGCTCGGCGCCGCGCCGACCGAGTCGGGCGAGCACCTGATCGCGGCGGAATGGCGCGCCTTCACCCAGCGCTTCCTGACGCCCGAGGGACGCATCGTCGATACCGGCAATGGCGGTATCTCGCACAGCGAAGGCCAGGGCTGGGGGCTGATGTTCGCGGCCGCCTTCAACGACCGGGCGGCCTTCGACCGTATCCTGTCCTGGACCACGACCGTGCTGAAGCGGTCCGGCGACAGCCTGCACGCCTGGCGGTTCCGCCCCGGCGCGACCGAGCCCGTGGACGACCCGAACAACGCGACGGATGGCGACCTCTACATCGCCTGGGGCCTGCTCATGGCCTATGAGCGCTGGCGCCACACGCCGCACCGCATGCGCGCCACGGCCATCGCCCGCGACATGCTGCGCCTGACGCTCCGCCGGCCGCAGGGCAAGGCTGTGCTGCTGCCTGGCGCGGTGGGCTTCGAGCGGCAGGAAGGCCTCGTCCTCAACCCCTCCTACGTCGCGCTGCCGGCCTATGCGGCGATGCACCGCGCCATGCCGGGCGATGGCTGGCTGACGCTGATGCGCGACGGGTCCGACCTGCTCCGGCGCGGCCGGTTCGGCGCCTGGGGGCTGAGCCCCGACTGGCTGCTGGTGCCGCGCGCGGCCGGCGCGCCCTTCGTGATGGCGGATGGCTGGCCCAGGCGCTTCTCCTTCGACGCGGTGCGCGTGCCGCTGATGCTCGCCTGGGCGGGCGAGACCATGCATCCGGCGCTCCGCGGCCCGCACGCCTTCTGGACGGACCAGCGCTGGTCGCAGCCGCCAGCCTGGGTGGACCTCGAGACCGGCGTGACCGCCGAGTTCGCCGCCAGCCCGGGGATGCGCGCCATCGCCGCCTTCGCGGCCAGCCGGATCGCGGGCGCTGCCGCGCCCGTCCGGCTGCCGCAGGTGGCCGACTCCGCCGACTACTACTCGGCCGCGCTCGTGATGCTGGTCCGCTTGGCCTGCGCCGCGACGGGGACCCGTATCGCGTGATCCGCCGACGGCCCGCCAACACGACGGGCCGACGTCGACAAAAAGATGGAGAGCCGAGCATGACGCACGAGGCCAACGCTTTCGGACAGGCCTGATGGACGCCCAGGAACCGGACATCTCCGCGCTGGCATCCAGGCTCGGCATGCGCGGGGTCCGCTACAGGTCCTTCGGCAATCCGCCCTATCGCGGTGAACGGCGCCCGCCGCCGGTGCAACCGAACGTCGTGCCGCCGGCTACGATGCCGGCGCCCGCCATGGTCGTTCCGCCGGCACCGCCCGGCATGGTCGCCCCGCCGGCATCGCCCTTCATGGCCCCGCCGCCCGGCCCGGCCCCGGCATGGCCGGCGGCCGCCGCGCCGCGGCCCGCTGCGCCCGCGCCATGGCAGCCGGCGCCCGCACCCGCGCCTTCCTTCCCCCTCATCGCCCAGGCGCTCGCCGCCGCGGCCACGCCGCAGGGCCAGCCCTTCGGCGGCCCCGCCGCGGAACCGGCGGCGCCCGGAACCCTCCCCTTCCTGGCGCTGCGCGCCGCCGTCGGCGGCGCGGGAGGCTGAACGCATGCCGTTGCTCTGTCTCGCCTCGCCCAAGGGGGGCGTGGGAAAGACGTCGCTCGCCTCCGGACTCGCGCACGCGCTGCACCGGACGGGCCGGCCCGTCTTCGCCATCGATTGCGACCCGCAGAACGCGCTGCGCCTGCATCTCGGCCTGCCGATCACGGACCCCGAGGGCTACCTCGCGCGGCTGCACCTGCGGCCGGACTGGCGCGCCTGCCTCCGCCGCACGCCGGCCGGGCCCGACCTGCTGCCCTATGGCGAGACCGACATGCGCGGCGCGCTCGCGACCTCGGGCCTGATCGAACGGGAGCCTGAGCTGCTGGCCGGCCCGGTCCGCGCCATGCTGGCCGACCCCTCGGCGATCGTCGTGGTCGACACGCCGCCCGGCGCCTCGGCCGCGCTGCAGATCCTGGCGCCGCAGGCGGCACTCGTGCTCGCCGTGCTGCTCGCGGACGCGGCCAGCACCGCCCTGCTGCCGGAGATCGAGACCGGCCGCTTCCTCGGCCGCGGCACGCTCGGCACGCTCGTCGGCCCGAAGCTGCGCGTGGTGCTGAACCAGGTGGACCGGCATTCCCGGCTGTCCGTCTCGGCGGCCGAGGGCGTCGCCGCACATCTCGGCGCGCGGCTCGCCGGCGCCATCTCGCGCGAGGAAGCGGTCGCCGAGGCGCTCGCCTGCCAGCGCCCGGTCGGCGCCCATGCGCCCTATTCGACCGCGGCGCGCGACATCGAGGACCTCGCCGCGACCGTGCTGCGCGAGATGCCCGTGGCCGCGCCCGCGCCGGTCGCCCCGGCCGTCACGTCATCCCTGTTTCCCTGGAGCCGCCCATGAGCCGCGCCCTTTCCCGCGCCTGGCTCGCGCTCGTCGTGCTGGTGGGCCTCGTGCTCGCCTGGGCGGTGGTCGTCACGCCGCTCGATGCCGAGGACCAGGCGCTGCTGGCCATCGGCGGCCTCGTGCTGTTCCTGGTGCTGAACCGCTTCAAGAGCAGGCGCGTGACGGCGGTGCTCGCCATCCTCTCCTGCCTCGTCTCCCTGCGCTACCTGCACTGGCGGCTGTCCGACACGCTGACCGCCGACAGCTTCACCCAGGGCTTCTTCATGTTCGGCCTCGCGGCGGCCGAGACCTATGCCGTCATCGCGCTGCTGCTCGGATACTTCCAGACGCTCCGCCCGCTCGAGCGCCGCCCCGCGCCGATGCCCGAGGACCATGAGACCTGGCCGACCGTCGACGTCTACATCCCGACATACAACGAGGATCTGGATGTGGTGCGCCCGACCGTCCTCGCGGCGCTGGCGATGGACTGGCCGATCGACAAGCTGAAGGTCTGGATCCTGGACGACGGCCGCCGGCCCGCCTTCCGCGAATTCGCCGAGGAATGCGGCGCGGGCTACATCGTGCGCCCCGACAACAAGGGGGCGAAGGCCGGCAACCTGAACCACGCCATGGCGCAGACCGACGGCGAGTACATCGCCATCTTCGACTGCGACCACGTGCCGACGCGCGCCTTCCTGCAGATGACAATGGGCTGGATGCTGCGCGACCCGAAGCTCGGCATGATCCAGACGCCGCACCATTTCTACTCGCTCGATCCCTTCGAGCGGAACCTCTCGAACGGCCGCGACGTGCCGAACGAGGGGCTGATGTTCTACGGCCTCGTGCAGCCCGGCAACGACCTGTGGAACGCGACCTTCTTCTGCGGCTCCTGCGCCGTGCTGCGGCGTGAGGCGATCGTCGACGCCGGCGGCGTGCCGACCGAGACGGTGACCGAGGATTGCCACGCCTCGCTGCGCATGCAGCGGCTCGGCTGGAACACCGCCTATCTGCGCGTGCCGCTGGCAGCCGGCCTCGCGACCGAGCGCCTGATGATCCACATCGGCCAGCGGATGCGCTGGGCGCGCGGCATGCTGCAGATCATGCGCGTGGACAACCCGATCTTCGGGCCCGGCCTCAGCATCGCGCAGCGGCTCTGCTACTTCAGCGCGATGTTCCACTTCCTGTTCGCGCTGCCGCGCGTGGTGTTCCTGACCGCGCCGCTCGCCTTCCTGCTGCTCGGCTTCAGCCCGATCGCGGCATCGCCGCTCGCGATCATCGCCTATGCCGGGCCGCACATCTTCCACGCGGTCGCGACCGGCAGCCGCGTCGCCGGCAGCGTGCGGCACTCGTTCTGGAGCGAGATCTACGAGACGGTGCTCGCGCTCTGGCTCGTCCCGGTGACCATCGCGACCATCCTCGACCCCAAGAAGGGGAAGTTCAACGTGACGCAGAAGGGCGGCCTTCTCCCCGAAGGCTATTTCGACTGGCGGGCGGTCTATCCGAGCCTGATCCTCGCCATCCTCCTCGCACTCGGCGTCGTCGCCGGCGTCCGCGGCCTCGCCTCCACCGAATGGGGCAGCCTCGAGAGCCAGGCCTACCTGCTGAACGGCATCTGGGCGCTGCTGTGCATCGTGCCGGTGCTCGCCTCCGTCGCCGCGGGCCGCGAGCGCAAGCAGGTGCGCGCCACGGCGCGCGTCGAGGTGTCGCTGCCGGCGCAGCTCGTCCTGCCCGACGGGCGGCGGATCGACGCGCGCACGCGCGACCTCTCGCTCGGCGGCGCGGGCATCGTGGTCGCCGAGGCGCCGGCTCTCGAAGCCGAGACGCCGGTGATGCTCGACATCCCGATGGGCGGCGAGGTGCTGACGCTGAGCGGCTATTTCCTGCGCGCCGACGGCGGCGAGGTGCAGCTGCTGTTCCGCCCGCAGACGGTCGAGGAGGAAGGCGCCATCGTGCGCGCCGTCTTCGGCCGCGCCGACGCCTGGCTGTCCTGGGACCGCCACCGGCCCGACCGGCCCCTGCGCTCGCTGCTCGAGGTGCTGGCGACGATGGGCTCGGTCTTCACCGGCCGCTCGCAGCTCTCGCTCGCCTGGTGGCGCGCGCGCCGCCGGCGCAAGGAGGAGGCGCGCAACCCCGTCGCCCCCGTCGCCACGCAGCGCCGGACCGAGGTGATGGCGCCGCGCGACACCTTCCGCAACGCGGCCGTCATCGCGCTGATCCTGGTCGCCTCCAGCCCCGCGCTCGCGCAGCGGCGCAACGCGCCCCCGCCGCCGCAGCCGGCCGCGACGCAGCCGGCCCCGGAGGCCCCGCCCGCCGTGGTGCCGCCGCCCGCGCCGGAAGCCGTGCTCGCCGCCCCACCGCCGCCGCCGCCCTCCGCGGCGCCGACGCTCACGCAGCGCCGCGTCGTCCGCTCGCTCCGCCAGCTCGGCCTGCAGTCGACGATGCAGCTGCGCGGCGCGTCGCCGCTGCAGGGCATCCAGTTCGGCATCCGCAGCGACGAGGTCGTGACGGATGCGCGCGTGGTGATCTCCGGCGCGGCCTCCCCTGCCCTGGTGCCGGAGGTGAGCCAGCTCGTCGTCACGCTGAACGACCAGTTCATCGGCGCCGTGCGGCCCGATCCGGCGCGGCCTTCCTTCGGCCCGATCGAGATGCCGGTGAACCCGGCCTTCTTCACCGAGATGAACCGGCTGAACTTCGCCTTCAGCGGGCGCTACCGGGCGGAATGCGTCGACCCGCTGTCCGACCTGCTGTGGATGAACGTCGCCGAGACATCGACCGTCCAGCTGACGCTCGAAAGGCTGCCGCTGCCGGCCGACCTCGCGCGGCTGCCGGAACCCTTCTTCGACCCGCGCGAGCTGCGCGACCCGCTCGTGCTGCCCTTCGTGATGCCGGACAATCCCGGCAACGAGACGCTGCGCGGCGCGGCCGTCGTCGCCTCCTGGTTCGCGATGCAGGCGGAATACCGCGGCGCGCGCTTCCCGGCCTCGGTCTCCATTCCCGGCACCGGCAACGCGGTCGTCTTCGCGACGCCGCAGGACACGCCGGAGGGGATGACGCTGCCGCCGCTCTCCGGGCCGACCGTCGCGCTGATGGAGAACCCGCGCGACCCGCGCGGCATGCTGCTGCTGGTCGCCGGGCGCACGATGCAGGAAGCGGGCGTCGCCGCGCAGGCGCTCGCCCTCGCGCCGCAACTGCTGTCGGGCACGCTCGCGACGGTCGCGCAGCCGCAGGCGCCGCAGCGCCGGCCCTATGACGCGCCGCGCTGGCTGCCGACGGACCGCCCGGTCCAGCTCGGGGAGCTGGTGGACCGCGCCGACCTGCAGGTCTCGGGCTATGCGCCCGGGCCCATCACGGTGCCGCTGCGCACCGCGCCGGACCTGACCACCTGGCGCCGCCACGGCTTCCCGGTGGACCTCGCCTTCCGCTCCCCGCCGGGCCCGATCACGGATGTCGAGCGCTCGCGCCTCGATGTCCTGGTCAGCGGCACCTTCCTCCGTTCCATCCCGCTGCGGGAACAGGAGAGCTGGCCCTGGACCTGGATGCTGCGCCAGGTCGGCATCGAGCCGGGCCCGCGCACCGGCACGGCCAGCGTGCCGCCCTGGCTCGTCACCGGCCGCAACGACCTGCAGCTGGTGTTCGACATGCGCCCGCTGCACCGCGGCGACTGCGTGTCCATCCCAGCGCAGGTGCAGGCGGCGGTCGATCCGTCGAGCACGATCGACATCACCCGCGCGCATCGCTTCGCGACGCTGCCGAACCTCGCGTTCTTCGCCAGCGCCGGCTTCCCCTACACGCGGCTGGCCGACCTGTCGGAGACGGCGGTCGTGATGCCTGACCGCGCCGGCCCGATCGAGGTCAGCGCCTTCCTCGGCATGGTGGGCGGCCTGTCCGCCATGGTCGGCGTGCCGGCCACGGGCCTTGCCGTGGTGCGGCCGGGCCAGCTGCAGCAGGTCGCCGACCGCGACCTCATCGTCCTCGGCACGCTCGGCCGCCAGCCGGCGCTGACCACCCTGCTGCGCGAGGCGCCGCTGCGCATCGACGAGGCCGGGCGGCTGGCGATGACGCTGCCTGACCCGCTGGCCGGATTCCAGCGCGTGGTGCGCGGCGGCCCGCCGCCGGAAGAACGCGTGCGCGCCGCGGCGCAACTCGCCGCCCCGGCCGAACGGCTGGGCTTCGTCGCCGCGGCGCAGTCGCCGCTGCGCGAAGGCCGCTCCGTCCTCGCCATCGCCGCACCGACGCCCGCCGGGATCGAGGCCGTGGCCGAGGCGCTGCGCGACCCCGCGACCATCCCGCGCGTGCAGGGCGACCTGATGGTGCTCAGCGCGGATGGCGCGGAATCCTTCCGCACCGCGCCGACCTACTCGGTCGGCAACCTGCCCTTCTGGCTCTGGCCGAACCACTACCTGGGCTCGCAGCCCTGGTCGGTGCTCTTCCTGCTGGTCGGCGCCAGCGTGCTGATCGGCCTGCCGGTCATGGCATCGCTGCGGCGAAGGGCCGTGCGGCGGCTGCGGGGGCGCGGCTGATGCGCCCGCTGAAGGCCAGCCTCCTCGGCGCCGTGGCGGCGCTCGCCCTCGCCGGCCCCGCCGCGGCGCAGCCGACCAGCGGCGCGCTCGGCATCCTGCTCCAGCAGGCGCGCCACTGGCAGGAACAGAACCGCCCGGACCTGGCGCTGCGCGCCTATGAGCGCGTGCTCGCCACCGCGCCCCGCAACCCGGAGGCGCTGGCCGGCGCGGCCGAGGCGCAGGCCGCGCTCGGCAACCGGACCGAGGCCGAGGCGCTGATCGCGCGCCTGCGCGCCGTCGCGCCGAACGCGACCGGCGTCGAGGAAGCGACGCGCGGCGTCACGGTCGATCGCGGCCTTGTTGAGGAAGCGCGCCGGCTGTCGCGCGACGGACGCGTGCCGGAAGCCCTGACGCGCTACCGGGACGCCTTCGCCGGCGGCCCGCCGACCGACACCTTCGCGGTGGAATACTGGCTGACCCTCGCCGGCACCGAGGGCGGGTGGGAGGAGGCGCGACGGCAGCTCGCGAGCTTCGCCGCGCGCCGGCCGCAGGATGTGCGCGCGCGCGTCGCCGCCGCGCAGGTGCTCACCTACCGGGAATCCACGCGCGCGCAGGGCATCGCGCAGCTCGCCGCGCTGTCGCGCGAGCCCGCCGCGGCATCCCAGGCCCTGCCGGCCTGGCGGCAGGCGGTGATCTGGCTCGGCGTCAACGAGGCGGCGGAAGGGCCGATCGCCGAGTATCTGGCGGTGCGGCCCGACGACGGCACGCTGCAGCGGCGCCTCGCCGAGATCCGCGACCCGTCGCTGCGCGCCGAGCGCGCCGCCGGCGTGCCGCGCGTCGCCGGCTTCCAGAGCCTCGAGGCGAACCGCCTGATCGAGGCCGCGCGCGCCTTCGAGACCGCGCTCGCGAACAATCCGCAGGACGCCGACGCGCTGGGCGGGCTCGGCGTGGTGCGGCTGCGCCAGGGCCGCGTGACAGAAGCGCGCAGCCTTCTCGAACGCGCCATGGCCGCCGACCCGACGCGCGCCAGCAATTGGCGGCAGGCCTTCGAGGGCGCCTCCTACTCCGTCGACCTGGCCGAGGCGCAGGCCCTGTTCCGCCGCGGCCAGACCGATGCGGCCGAGCAGGTAGCCCGTCGCGCCGCCGCGCGGGAAGCCGCCGCCGACCGCACGGATGCCGAGGCGCTGCTCGGCGACATCGCGCTTTCTCGCGGCGACCTCAGCACGGCCGAGATGCGCTTCCGCGCGGCGCTCGCCCGCCGCCCGAACTTCCAGCCGGCGCTGCAGGGCCTGGAGCAGTCGCTGCGCCGGCAGAGCCGCACCGCCGAGGCGGACGAGATCGCGCGCCGCATCCGCGTCGCCGCCCCCGCGACGGGCGGCACCGGCGGCGTGACGGCGGGCAATGCCGGGCGCCTGCGCGCCGAGGCATCGCGCGCACCGGATCCGGCGACCGCGGCCGCGCTGCTGCGCGCCGCGCTGGCGGAAGCGCCGAACGATCCCTGGGTGCGGCTCGACCTTGCCCGCGCGCTGGCACGGCAAGGCCAGGGCGCCGAGGGGCGCGCCATCATCGAGGCGCCGCTGACCGAAGCCCGCGCCGGATCGGAAGCGGTCTTCGCCGCCGCCCTGTTCGCCGAGGAGCAGGGCCGCGTCGGCGATGCCGCCGCCTTGATCGGCCGCGTGCCGCCGGCCCGACGGTCCCCCGACATGGCGCGGCTCGCCGCGCGCACCCGCGTGGCGGCCGAGGTCGAGGAAGCCGTCGCCGGCGCCTCCATCGGCGGGTTCGAGAGCCGCCAGCGGCTGCTCGCGCTCGCCGCGCGGCAGGACCCGTCCGGCGCGACGCCGGCCGCGGTGATCCGCGCCTTCGGCCGCATCGGCGATGCGCGCGGCGCGGAGGAAGCGGCCCGCGTGGCGCTCGCCGTCAACCGCGCGCCATCGGGCCCGGCGCGGCTCGCCATCGCGGGCGCGCTGCTGGAAGCCGGCCAGGAACAGATGGCGATGACGCTGGTGCGCGGCGTCGAGGGCGACCCCTCCCTGCCCGCCGACAGCCGCCGCCAGGCGGAGGCGCTGCTCGCCGGCATCGCCGTGCGCGGTGCCGACCGCGCGAACGAGGCCGGCGACCAGGCGACCGGCTTCGAGCGGCTGCGCCCCGCGCTCGCGCGCAATCCGCAGGACCCGGCGGCGAACATGGCGCTCGCGCGGCTCTATGCCGGCGCGCGGCGGCCGGAGGAAGCGCAGCAGATCGCCGAGAGCGTGCTCGCGCGCGATCCGCGCAACCTCGAGGCGCGTGCCGGCGCGGTCGATGCCGCGATCGCGGCGCGCGACTACCGCCGCGCCGAGGCGCTGGTGGACGAGGCGCGCGCGCTGGCGCCGAACGAGGCGCGCGTATCGCTGATGCAGGCGCGGCTTGCGCGCGCGCGCGGCGACGAGCGCGGCGCGCTGCGCGCGGCGCAGCTGGCGCAGGAACAGCGCCGCGCCCAGGTGGGCGAGGTGGTGCCGATGGCCTTCGTGCCGGGCGGCCTGGCGACCGCCAATCCGTTCCGCAGCGCCGGGGTGACGGTGGGCGCGCCGACATCGCGCGACCCGCTCTCGGCGGAGATCGCGCGGGAGGTGGAGCGCGCGCGCGACGCCGCCTCCACACGCTTCACCGTGGCGCCGACGATGCGCGGCCGGTCGGGCACCAATGGCCTCGACCGGCTCGAGGAAGTGTCGATCCCGCTCGAGGCCTCGCTATCGCCGCGCGGCGTGGGCGGGCGCCTCGCCGCGACCGTCACGCCGGTCTCGATCAGCACCGGCACGCTGCCGGGCGACCTGACGTCGCTGCAATCCTTCGGCGCGAATGCGGTGGCCTTCCCGGGCAACATGCGGCGGCCGCTGGATGATTCGGCGAGCGGCGTGGCGCTCGGCGCCTCCTACCAGCGGGACTGGTTCCGCGCCGATGTCGGCAGCACGCCGCTCGGCTTCCGGACGCAGAACGTGGTCGGCGGCGTCGAGGTCGCGCCCGGGCTCGGCGGCGGCTGGCGCATGCGGGTGACCGGCGAGCGCCGCGCGGTGACGGACAGCCTGCTGTCCTGGTCCGGCGCGCGGGACGGGCTGACCGGCCAGACCTGGGGCGGCGTGGTGCGCACCGGCGGCCGCGCGCAGGTGGAGTATTCGCAGGGGCCGGCGACCTTCTACGCGGGCGGCGGCTACTCGATCTTCCAGGGCGAGAACGTGCGCGACAACGCGCGCGTCGAGGCCGGCGCCGGCATGAACTACGCCGTGCTGCGCCGGCCGGACGAGCAGGTCACGGTCGGGCTCGACCTGGTCTACTTCGCCTACGACGAGAACCTGCGCTTCTTCTCGCTGGGCCATGGCGGCTATTTCAGCCCGCAGAACTACACGGCGGTGAACGTGCCGGTCGATTGGCGCGCGCGGTCGGGGGACTGGTCCTGGCGGCTCGGCGGCTCGGTCGGCTACGCGGTGTGGTCGGAGGACCGTTCGCCGGTCTTCCCGAACGACCCGGCGCTGCAGGGCGCGCTCTCCGCGCGCGTCGGGCAGGATCCGCGCATCCAGGCCTTCTACCCGTCGCAGAGCGAGGCCGGGCTGATCGGCAGCGTGCGCGCCGACGTGGAATACGCGATGACACCGGAACTCGCGCTCGGTGCGACCTTCCGCTACGACCGCTCGGCCGACTGGAACGAGGGCCGCACCGGCGTCTACGTCCGCTACCGGCTGCCGGAATAGGCCGCCAGGATCTCGGATGCCGTGGCGGGCCAGACCCCGCCACGGGCGAGGATCGCATCGAGCATCGCCGCGAAGGCGCGGATGCGGTGCGCCTGGCCCATCAGCCAGGGCGTGACCGCGAGCGTCAGGATGCGACCTGACCCCGTCGCCGCCGCTTCCGCATCCAGCGCCGCATGCGCGGCGAGGGTCGCGGCGACGTAGTCCTCGGTCGCCATGTTCTGCTGGTGCAGCATGCGTTGGTCGGACAGGTCCTGCGGCAGCGGCATGGCCATCATCGGCCCGGCCTGCGTCGCGAAGGCGTAGGGCAGGTCGTCGTTCACCCAGCCGCTGGTCCAGGCATAGCCGGCCTTGGCGACCAGGTCGGGCGTGCGGTGGGATTCGGAATGCGCTGGCGAATGCCAGCCGCGCAGCGCGTCGCCGAAGCGGGCGCGCAGCAGCGACGTCGCTTCCTCCACCCAGGCGGCTTCCTCGGCTTCCGGCACCTGGCCGTGATGGATATGGCCCATGTCGAGGCCCGCGCAGGCCGGCTCCCACCCCGCCGCGGCGATGTCGTCCATCAGCACCGGATACTCGCGCGCGAGCGCCGCGCTGAGCAGCGCGGTGCCCTTCAGGCCGCGCGCCGCCATCACCTGCATCATGCGGTAGATGCCGATGCGGTTGCCGTAGTCCCGCTGCGTGAAGTCCCAGAAGGACGGGTAGGGTCGCTCCATGCCGCCCGGCGCGACGACCGGCTTCAGCGGCATGTCCATCGGGAAATGCCCGGCATGCACGGCGATCCAGAGCGCGACGCGCGCCCCGCCCGGCCAGGCGAAGGGCTGGGTGCGCGGCAGGATGCGGTAGGGATACCGTTCATGGTCCATCCCGCGCCGGCGGTGCGGGTAGACGAAGTAGTCGGGCGGGAGGCCGGTCATGGCGTGCCCTCCGCGATCCAGGCTTCATGCGCGGCGAGGTGATGGTCGATGTAGTGCCGCGCGATCTCCCGCCCCGTGGCGAGCCAGACCTTGTCGTGCGAGGCGATGTGGCGGAGCACCTCGTCCAGCGCCGCGACGCGGTGCGGCTGGCCGATCAGGAAGGGGTGCAGCGGCAGGCAGAGCACCGTGCCGCTTTCCGCCCCTTCC
Source organism: Roseomonas nitratireducens (assembly GCF_017813355.1). Lineage (GTDB taxonomy): Bacteria > Pseudomonadota > Alphaproteobacteria > Acetobacterales > Acetobacteraceae > Neoroseomonas > Neoroseomonas nitratireducens. The sequence continues at coordinate 99,113 of NZ_JAGIYZ010000001.1, read as the reverse complement.
TCATACAGCTGGTCGAACTGCGCCTTGCAGATGGCGGCGTAGCGCTCGGGCGGCGTATTGCGCATCACGAGCAGCGGCACGTCGTTCACCTCGAGCGAATAGGGGATGGAGACGAGCCGCTTGCCGGACCGCGTGCGGATCGGCGTCGGCTGGTCGTCATGCAGCAGGTCGAGCGTGTAGAGGATGCCTTCCTCGGCCAGGATGTCCTGCGTCGTCTCGTCGTTGGAAATCGCGGGCGTCAGCCAGCCATCCATGGATTGGCCGGAGGCGCGCAGGATGGTCTCCCGGTTCTCGCGGATGACCTCGCGCTGCTGCTCCTCGCTCATGCCGTAGAAGTAGCGCGTGTTGTAGGTGCCGTGGCTGAACAGCTCCCAGCCCAGCTCGCAGCAGCGCTCGATGATCTCGGGATAGTGGTCGCAGACCGCGACGTTGAGGGAGACGGAGCCGCGCACGCCGTGTCGCGCCATGACATCCGCCATGCGCCAGAAGCCGGCACGGTTGCCGTAGTCCCGCCAGGAATAGCCGAGGATGTCCGGCACCGGTCGCGGCCAGGGCATGCGGCGCGGGTTGGGCGGCGGGTCGAGCTCGTAGTGCTCGATGTTGGGCGCGACCCAGACGGCGATGCGCGCGCCGCCGGGCCAGGCGATGCGCGGCCGGCGCCGCCAGGGCATGTAGTCGTAGTGGCCGGGGGTCTTCAGCATGGCGTCAGCCCTCCAGGCGCGGGATGGCGGCAAGCACCTCGGCCACCGGCAGCACATCCGCGTATTTCACCGCCATGTCGTAGAGGTTCGCGAAATGCGGGCCCTCGTGGCGGTCGGCCACGCATTCCTCCGGCACGATCATGCGGTAGCCGCAGGACAGGCCGTCCACCACCGTTGCGCGCACGCAGCCCGATGTCGAGCCCCCGGTGACGATGACCGTGTCCGTGCCGTGGAAGGTGAGCAGCGAGCGCAGGTTCGTCTCGAAGAAGGCGCTCGCCATGCGCTTGTTGATGAGGATGTCGGGGGGCGCGCGTTCCGTCCGCGGATCGAGTGCCGCGCGCGGCGAGCCTTCCTTGATGTTCTGCAGGCTGTCCGGCGTGTCGGAGCGCGTGCCCCAGACGCCGCAATCCTCGCCCGAGGGCAGGTAGGAGACATAGGTCCAGACCACCGGCCAGCTGCGCGCGCGGAAGGCGTGGGCGAGCGCGTTGATGTGCTCGATCTGCCGCGGGTCGGTCTCATAGGCGGTGACGTAGGTCTGCGGCTGCGTGTAGGCGCATTGCACGTCGATGTTGATCAGCGCGGCGCGGCGGCCGAAGCCGAAGCGCCGGCGCGTGGGCGCGGCCTTGATCTCGGCGTAGAGCTGCCGCGCCGTCTTGCCTTCCTCGATCACGCTTTCCCCTCCGCTCAGGCGGCGAGGAATTCGTTCCACTTCTCCGTGTAGTATTCAAGGTTGGACGGGCGCGTGTTCCAGACGAAGACGCGCTGGGAACGATCCTCCAGCGATCCGCCGTCGCGGCCTTCCCCGCCATAGACCTGGCGGATGGTCTCGGGCGGCAGGTACTGGCCGTAGGTGTCGACCGAGGCGAAGTAGCCGATCTCGGTCTGGCGCGCGCCGGCGAAGCCTTCCAGCCAGAAGTTCAGCCATTCGTAGCAGGCGTCGAGATTCCGCGTGGTGGCCGAGATCGCCTGGCCCTGGCACCAGGCGCGGTAGCCTTCCTTGGCGACGGCGTAGCGGACGGGGATGCCGCGGCCCGCGACCTCCACGATCACCGGCCACCACGCATCGGCGATCCAGACTTCCTCCGACGCCATGAGGTTCACGAGTTCGCCATAGGCCCGCCAGAGCGCGCGGAAATGGCCTTCGCGCTTCTTCTCCTTGAGGAAGGCGACGACGGTGTCGACTTCGCTGTTCGTCAGGTTCGAGATGTCGGCCGGGTTGATCAGGCCGAGCGCCTTCATCCCCAGCGCCGCGTCGAGCATGCCGAGCCAGTCGATGCCGAACAGCGCGACCTTGCCGCGGTATTTCGGATTGAACAGCTCGCCCCAGGAGAGCTCGTTGTTCTCGGCCTGAACGTGGCGCGTGTTGTAGCCGATGCTGTCCATCTGGAAGAAGGTCGGCATGAAGATCGCCTGGGTCTTGGCGTCCGAGGTGTACATCATGCGCCCCGGATTGGCGCCGAGGCCGAGCGGGCTGGTCGGCGTCGCGCGGCCATCCTTCAGCAGCGGATGCATCTTCGCCCAGTTCGGGATGCGCGAGATGTCGATCGGCTGGGTCAGGTTCTCCCCACGGCCATAGGCGGCGAAGGGCGCGTCGGTTGTGATGCAGTCCACCGGCGCGGTGCGCACGCGGTCGACGCGCGCCTGGGTGGACGGGTTCACCCAGGGGCGCGGCGTGATGCTCGTGCGCCGGGCGAATTCGCGCAGGATCGGCTCCCGCATGTCGAAGGAGGCGCCAGCCAGGTTGATCACCCGCGCCTGCGCGCGCGCGACCGTGGGCATGGCGAGGCCGGCAGCGCTGGCCCCGAGCAGATGGCGACGTCCGATCGTCATGATGCGTGGTTCCTTGTGCGTAGGGTCAGCGGGGCTGGACGCGGCGGCGCAGCGTCCAGAAGGCGAAGGTGAAGACGCCGATGGCGAGGAAGGAGAACAGCGTCGTGGTGGTGCCGATGGCGTAGAGTTCCGGCGTCAGCTGCCGGTCGAGCTGCGCCATCACCGCGAGCGGCAGCGTCAGGTCCGCACCCGTGGTGAAGAGGCTCCGCGGATACTCGTCGTAGGAGAGCGAGAACCCGAACAGGCCCGCGCCGATCACGCCCGGCAGCACGATGGGCAGGGTGATGCGCCGGAAGGCGGTGACGCGCGACGCGCCGAGGGTCAGCGCCGCTTCCTCGAGCTTCGGGTCGAAGCGGTTGAACACCGCGAGCATGGTCAGGAAGCCGAAGGGCAGCGTCCAGGAGACATGCGTGATGTAGGCGGTGGTGTCCCAGGACGGATCGACGCCCAGCAGCCGCATCATCAGCGCGAAGCCGAAGCCCACCAGGATGCCCGGCGCCATGATGCCGAGCAGGAGCAGGTAGAAGAACAGGTTGTGCCCACGGAACTGCCCGCGCACCGCCTGCGCGGCCGTGACCGACAGCACGACGGTGGTGGCCGAGCAGGCCAGCGCCAGCAGGAAGGACCGCAGCACCGGCGGCTTGAAGTCGTTCATGATGGAGGCGTCCCAAAGCTCCCGGTACCAGTGCAGGGAGACGCCGTTCATCGGGAAGGTTGTACCGCCCGTCGGGCCCGAGAAGGACAGCAGCCCGAGCACGAAGATCGGCAGCCACTGGTACAGCAGGAAGCCGACCGTGACCGTGCCGAGGATCCAGCCGGTGAGGCGGGAGCGCGTCTTCCAGTGCATCAGCGCGCCCCCAGCCGCCGGATGTCGACGACGCGCAGGGCGAGCACAACGCCGGCCAGCATGCAGCCCATCAGCAGCACCGCGGCGACCGCGGCGAAGCGCAGCTGGGAACCTTCGTAGAAGTTCAGCACCAGGTTGCCGAGCAGCGCGAACTTGTTGCCGCCGATCGTCGCGACGGTGGCGAAATCCGCCATCACGTTCAGGAACACCAGCACCTGGCCGATCACGACGCCGGGCAGCGTCAGCGGGAAGACGATGCGGCGGAACACCGTGACGGGCGCCGCCTTCAGCGTCATCGCCGCCTCCCGCAGCGCGGGCGGGATGGAGGCGAGCATGTACACGACCGGCCCCGCCGCGAGCATGGTGTAGAGCGAGACCTGCGCCATGGTCACGCCGGTCATGGAATAGAGAAACACCTCGATCGGTCGTTCCGTCAGCCCGGTCGCCATCAGCGCCTGGTTGATCACGCCATTGGTGCCGAGGAAGGGAACCCAGGCGATCGCGCGGATCAGCGTGCTGGTCCAGAACGGGATGATGAAGGCGAGGAACAACGCGGTGCGCCAGCGCGCGTCGCGGACCTTGCAGACCAGGAAATACGCGATGCAGTAGCCGAGCGTGCCGCAGATCAGCATCAGCGTCGCCGCCTGCAGGAAGGTCTGCCCGATCAGCCGCAGATAGGCCGCGTTGGCGAAGAAGCGCGCATAGTTGTCGAAGGTGAGCGGGGAGGAGGCCGAGAAGGCCCGCCCGCCCCAGAAGGACACCCACACGATGAGCAGCGTCGGCACCACCACCGCCGCCAGCATCCAGGTGCCCGCCGGAACGGCAAGCCAGAAGGCGGCGGCGGAGCGGTGCCGGATCGTGCTCATGCGTGCAGCACGGAATCTTCCGTGCGCCAGCCCAGCGTCGTCTCCGTCCCCGCGCGCAGGCGCGGCGGCAGGGCGCCGAACTGGTCCCATTTCAGCGTGACGCCGCTGCCGCTGGACAGCACGTGGCGGCGGAAGGCGCCGAAATACTCGACCGTGGTGCAGCGCGCGGCAATGCGGTTGGGCAGGTCGTTCTCTCCTTCCTCGATCCGCTCGGCGCGGACGGAGAAGGAGACCTCGCTGCCCGGTGCGGGCGCCGCGCCGATGATCGGCACGTGGAAGCGCCCATCCGCGGTCTCGACCGGCAGCACCCCGGCCTCGGCCGCGCCTGCCTTGCCGCGCAGCACGTTGTTGCCCTGGATGAAGCCGGCGACGAAGGCGGTGCGGGGGCGCGAGAGCAGGTCCTCCGGCGGGCCCTGCTGCTCGATCCGCGCATGGTTCATCACCACGACATGGTCGCCGAGCGAGAAGGCCTCGTTCTGGTCGTGCGTCACCCAGATGAACGAGATGCCGGTGCGCTGCTGCAGCGCCTTCAGCTCCAGCATCACCGCTTCGCGCAGCGCGTAGTCGAGCGCGCCGATGGGCTCGTCGAGCAGCAGGATGCGGGGTTCCGTGATCATGGCCCGGGCGAGCGCCACGCGCTGCTTCTGCCCGCCCGAAAGCTGCGCCGGGCGGCGCTCGGCCAGGTGCGCGATCTCGAAGGCCGCGAGCACCTCGGCGACACGCTTGCCGATCTCCGCGCGCGGCTTCTTCAGCATCTCGAGCCCGAAGCCGACCTGCTTGGCGACGCTCATATGCGGGAACAGCGCGAAGTCCTGGAACATCATCGCTATGTCGCGCTTCCAGGGCGGATCGCCGGTCACCTGGCGGCCGCCGATGAGGATGTCGCCCTCATCGGGTTCCTCGAGGCCCGCGACGCAGCGCAGCGTCGTCGTCTTGCCGCAGCCGGAGGGACCGAGCAGGCAGACGAACTGCCCCTTCTCGACCTTGAGCGAGACGCCGTCGACGGCGAGGAAGCTGCCGTAGCGCTTGCGGACGCCGCGCAGCTCCAGGTCGAGCTGGGCGATCATCGGCCCCTCGGGCATCGTCAGGCCGCCTCGGCGACCGGCATGCGCGACGTCATCAGCGGCATGATGCGCGTGCCGAATTGCTCCATGCCGACCAGGTAGTCGTCGAAGGTGAGCATGACGCCAGCGAGGCCGGGGATTGCGGCAAGCTCGTCCATCTGCCGCGCGATCGTCTCGTAGGATCCGATCAGCCGCAGCATGTTGGTCGGCACGCGGTCGGACCGGACCATTCGGCCCACGGTCGAATGCGCTTCCGCCTTCACATCGGCCGCGGCCTGGCCGTCGCGCCAGGCCAGCGCCTCGACGTCCGTGCCTTCGACGTAGTGGTTCCACTTCGCCATCGCCGCCTCATCCGTCTCGTCGGCGATGATCATCATCAGCAGCATCGCCTCGCAGGACCGGCCGGCGGCGGCGTTGGCGGCGAGCAGGCGCTCGGTGTGCGGCGCCACCTGGGCGACGTCGTTGATGCCGCCCGCGCTGATGAAGTTGTAGTCGGCGTATTCGGCCGCGAACTTCATGCCGCGGTTGGATTGGCCGGCGGAGATGATGTCGACCTTGCCGGACGGCGTCGGCGCGACGCGGCAATCCGTCATGTGGAAGAATTCGCCCTTGTGGTCGCACACGCCGTCGTCCCACAGATCCTGCAGGATCGACGCGTATTCCTCGGCGTACTCGTAGCGGCGGGCGAAATGCGCCTCGCCCGGCCAGATGCCCATCTGCTCGTATTCGGCCTTCTGCCAGCCGGTGACGATGTTCACGCCGAAGCGCCCCGGCGCGATGGCGTCGATCGTCGTCGCCATCCGCGCGATCAGCGCGGGCGGAATGGAAAGGATGGCGACGGAGGCGAAGAGCTTGATGCGCGTCGTGACCGCCGCGAGGCCAGCCATGAGCGTGAAGCTTTCGAGGTTGAAGTCCCAGTAGCGGCTGGGCCCGCCGAAACCGCGCAGCTTGATCATGGACAGCGCGAAGTCGAAGCCGAACCGCTCGGCCTTGAGCGTCACCTCACGGTTCAGTTCGAAGGTCGGCATGTATTGGGGGGAGGTGGTGGAGATCAGCCACCCGTTGTTCCCGATGGGAAGGAAGACCCCGAGCTTCATCGCCGCCTCCACGTTCCGGATACGCGAGGCTAGGTCCCTGTGAGCATGTGCAGCAATCGTCCCGGAGCCGGAATCTGCGCGAATTTTCGGCTATAGAGTCAGAATTGGTGAATTCTTGTTCGGATTCGACGTCGCCGCCTAGATTCTGAACATTCACGCCGGTCGGTCAGGCCAGGTCGCCCCGCTTAACGCGACCGCAAGGGTGCTCCCGTACCTTGCGGGTCCTATCCCCGGCGGAACGCATCTTGGCGCCAGAACTGACAGCCCTGCGGAGCCTCTTCCTGATCGCCATGCACCACGGGTTGCAGATGGCGCCGGATGAGCTGCCGACGGCCCAGGGGCCGGACATGCTGCCGGCCGTGCTCGGCTCCATGCGCCGGCTCGGGCTGAAGGCGCGCGCGCTGTCGCATTGCTCCTGGGACAAGGCGACGCGGCTCGGCAGCGCCTATCCCGCGCTCGCGGTGCGTCGCGACGGGTCCTGGGTCATCCTGGTCCATGTCGTCCCGGGCCCGGACGGGGAACTCGCCGCGGCGGTGCTCGACCCGGCGGAGGAGGCGGAAGGCGTCCGCCTCGTCCCCCGCGACCGTTTCGTAGCCGAATGGTCGGGCACGCTCATCCTGTGCCGCCGCGCCACCGCGCTGGCGGAGGACGACCGCCCCTTCGGCTTTTCCTGGTTCCTGCCGGAAATCGCCCGCCACCGCCGCTTCTTCACCGGCGTCGCCATCGCCGCGGTGCTGTCGAACCTGATCGCCTTCGCGATCCCGCTCCTGTTCCAGGTGCTGATCGACAAGGTGGTGGCGCACCAGGCCTGGCAGACGCTCTATGTCGTCGTCGCCGTCTTCATCGTGCTCGCCCTGTTCGACGGCTTCTTCACCTATGCCCGACAGAGGCTGATGCTGCTGGCGTCGAACAAGGTCGATGCGCGGCTCGGCGCGCGGACCTTCCGGCACCTGCTCTCCCTGCCGCTGTCCTTCTTCGAGACGCATGCGGCGGGCGTGGTCGTCCGACACATGCAGCAGACGGAGAAGCTGCGGCATTTCCTCACCGGCCGGCTGTTCCAGACGCTGCTGGACGCGGCGCTGCTGCCGGTGCTGCTCGTGCTGCTCGCCATCTATTCCGGCGTGCTGACGCTCGTGGTGCTCGGCTTTTCCCTGGCCATCGCGCTGGTGATCGGCGCCATGGTGCCGTCCTTCCGCGGCCGGCTGAACGGGCTCTATGCCGCCGAAGGCGCGCGCCAGGCGCATCTGGTCGAGACGCTGCACAACATGCGCGCGGTCAAGTCGCTGGTGCTGGAACCGGTGCGCCAGCGCGCCTGGGACGGGCAGGTCGCGACCGCGGTGCGCGCCCATGCCGACGTCGGCCGCATCTCGGCCTTCGGCTCGGTCGCGACCGGCGTGCTGGAACGGCTGATGCAGATCACCGTGCTCGGGCTGGGCGCGGCGCTGGTCTTCGAGGGCAGCCTGACGGTCGGCGCCCTGGTCGCCTTCACCATGCTCTCGGGCAAGGTGACCGGGCCGCTCGTTCAGATCGTCACGCTGATCAACGAGTACCAGGAAGCCGCGCTGTCGGTGCGGATGCTCGGCACGGTGATGAACGCAAAGCCCGAGGGCCGGGCCAGGGAACGCCTCGCCCGCCCGCCGGTCTCCGGCGCCATCCGCTTCGAGGACGTCACCTTCCGCTACCCCGGCGCCGCCAGCCCCGCGCTCGACCGCGTTTCCTTCACCGTGGAGCAGGGGCAGATGATCGGCGTGGTCGGCCGCTCGGGGTCCGGCAAGACCACGGTCACGCGGCTGATCCAGGGCATCCACGCGCCGCAGGAAGGCCTCATCCGCTTCGGGGAAGCGGATATCCGCACCATCGACCTCGAGCACCTGCGCCGCCATGTCGGCGTGGTGCTGCAGGAAAACCTGCTGTTCCGCGGCACGCTGCGCGACAACATCGCCGCGGCCCGTCCCGACGCCCCGCTGCCGGAGGTGCTGGAAGCCGCGCGGCTGGCCGGCGCGCAGGAATTCATCGAGCGCCTGCCCATGGCCTACGACACCATGGTCGAGGAAGGCGCGTCGAACTTCTCCGGCGGCCAGCGCCAGCGCATCGCCATCGCCCGCGCCCTGCTGACCCGCCCGCCGCTGCTGATCCTGGACGAGGCGACCAGCGCGCTCGACCCGGACAGCGAGGCGATCATCCAGGCGAACCTCGCCGAGATCGGCCGCGGGCGGACCATGGTCATCGTCTCCCACCGCCTGTCCTCGCTCGTGCGGGCGGATTCCATCCTCGTGCTCGAGCAGGGCCGCGCGGTCGACTTCGCCCCGCACGACGTGCTGCTCGAACGCTGTGACGTCTATCGGCACCTATGGCACCAGCAGACCCAGCACCTGCGCTAGCCGCCCGGACACGCCGGAGCGAACGCGGCGCGCCGCCACGGCGCGAACCCGCGGCCGCGCCGCCCGTGGCCGAGGCCGTGCCGTTCCAGGACGAGCTGGAGGCCCTTATCAACGAGCCGCCGCCGCGGATGCTCGGCAGCATGCACTGGGTCGTCGCCGCCATGTTCGCGGGGCTGGTCGGCATCGCCGGCGTGGCCGAGGTGGACATGGTCGTGTCGGGCACCGGGCGGCTCGCGCCCGACGCCCCGCCGATCGTGCTGCAGCCGATCGAACGCGCCGTCATCCGGGAAATCCGCGTCCGTCCCGGCGAGGTCGTGCGCCAGGGCCAGGTGCTGGCGGTGCTCGACCCCTCCTTCGCCGAGGCCGACCGCGCCGCGCTGTCGGGCCAGCGGCGCGCCCTCGCCGCCCAGCTCGCCCGCATGGAGGCGGAGCTCGCCGGCCTGCCCCCGCCCGCCGGCGAGGACCGCGACGCGCTGATCCAGGCCAGCCTGCACACCCAGCGCCAGGCCTTCCTCGCCGCGCGCCTCCGCGCCCTGGAGGAGGATATCCGCGGCCAGGAAGCCGCGATCCGCACGCTCGAGGAAAACGACGTCGCGCTGGCCGAGCAGGTGACGATCGCCCGCGACGTGGAGGCGCTGCGCGCCCGGCTGCTTGAAGGACAGATCGGTTCCCGCCTGCAATTCCTGGAAGCGCGCGCCCGCCGCCTGCAGGCCGAGCAGCAGCGCGACCACGATCGCGGCCGGATGCAGGAACTGCGGCACGCGCTGGAATCGAAGCGGTCCGAACGGCAGGGCTTCCTCGACGACTGGCGCCGCCAGATCCTCGAGGAAGTGGCACGCCTGCGCGGCGAACTCACCCGCGTCGAGGAAGCGCTGACAAAGGCGACGCGGCTCGCCGAGCTCACCGTTGTGACCGCCCCGGCCGACGGCACGGTGCTGGAAGTCGCGCGCCGCTCGGTCGGCTCGGTGATGCGGGAGGCGGAGCCGCTGGTAAGCCTGGTGCCCGCCGGCGCGCCCCTGATCGCCGAGGTGACGCTGCGGTCTGCCGATATCGGCCATGCCCGCGCCGGCGACCCGGTGGTGGTGAAGATCGACGCCTTCCCCTTCCAGCGGCATGGGCTTCTGACCGGCCGGCTGCGCGCCATCGCGCAGGAATCCGGCCCGCCACGCCAGGGCGCCGAGGGGCCGGAACCCGGCCAGATGGCCGGCGGCGCGGTGCATCGCGCCCAGGTCACGCTCGATGCGCCGGCGCTGATCGGCCTGCCGGACGGCGCGGCGCCGACGCCCGGCATGACGGTGACGGCGGAAGTGCGCGTCGGCACGCGCAGCGTCCTGTCCTACTTCCTCTCCCCCGTGCTGCGTGGCGTGCAGGAGAGTCTCCGCGAACCGTGACCTGTCGCGGAACGTCATCTTCTCTCTCCTTAACTGTTGCTCAAGCAGACCCCCTGCATCCTTCGCCAGAGACGCCGTGCCGACAGAAGGTCGTGGCACGTCTTGGCGTCGTCGCCCGCATGGCGGGCACGGCGGTGTCCGCACGACGCTAAACCGGCTTGGAGCCAGCGATGACCGTGATCTCCTCCCTGACGACGACGCAGATCCAGGGTCTGACCACCACCACGATCGCTGGCCTCACGACGACCGCCATCCGGAGCATGGCGACAACGCAGATCGCCGCGCTGACGACCACGCAGGTCGGGGTGCTGCGAACCTCCCAGATCGCCGCGCTGAGCACGACCCAGGTCGGGGCGCTGGAGACGACCGACCTCGCGGTGCTGAGCAGCACGCAGGTGCGCGGGCTCACCTCCGGCCAGCTGGCGGCGCTTTCGACCACCCAGGTCGGCGCCCTGACGACCACGCAGGTTAACGCGCTGACGGCCACCCAGCTGCGGGGGATGGAAACCTCGGACATCGCGGCGCTGTCCACGACCCAGATCGGCGCCTTCAGCACGACGCAGGTGGCGGCGCTGACCACGGCGCAGCTGCGCGCGCTCGAGACGACCGACCTTGCCGCCCTGAACACGACGCAGCTGCGCGGGATGACCTCGACGCAGATCGCGGCGCTGACGACCACCCAGGTCGGCGCCCTGACGACGACCCAGGTCGGCGCGCTCGGCACCGACCAGGTGGGCGGGCTGAGCTCGACCTCGATCGCGGCGCTCGACACCACGCAGCTCGGCGCGCTGACCAGCACGCAGGTCGGCGTGCTGACGACCGCGCAGCTGCGCGGCCTCGACACCACCGACATCGCCGCGCTCACCACCACCCAGATTGCCGGGCTGCGCAGCGGCCAGATCGCCGGCCTGACGACGACCGCCATCGCCGCGCTGGAGACGACGGACCTCGCCGCGCTGACGACGGCGCAGTTGCAGGGCCTGACCTCGACCCAGACGGCGGCGCTGTCAACCACGCAGGTCGCGGCCCTCACCTCGACCCAGATCACCGGGCTGTCCTCCCGCCAGATCCCGGGCCTCGGCACCGACGACATCGCGGCGCTCAGCACGACGCAGGTCGCGGCGCTCGGCTCCGCCCAGGTGGCGGCGCTGAACTCGACCCAGGTCCGCGCGCTGGAGACGACCGACCTTGCGGCGCTGAACACCACGCAGATCCGCGCGCTCGGCGCGACCGCGATCGGCGCGCTGACGACCACGCAGGTCGAGGCGCTGACCACGACCCAGATCGGCGCGCTCACCACCACCCAGACCGCCGCCATCACCTCCGCCGGTATCGCCGCGCTGACCACGACGCAGGTCGGCGCCCTGTCCAGCACCCAGGTCAATGCGCTGACGACGACGCAGTTGCGCGGGCTCGAGACCGCCGATGTCGCCGCGCTCACCACCACCCAGGTGGCCGGGCTGCGCAGCGGCCAGCTGGCCGGCCTGACGACGACGCAGGTCGCGGCGCTCGAGACGACCGACCTCGCGACGCTCAACACCACGCAGATCCGCGGCCTGACCTCCGCCCAGCTCGGCGCGCTGAACACGACCCAGGTCGCCTCGCTGACCACGACGCAGCTCGGCGCCCTGACCGCGACGCAGATCCTCGGCCTTGAGACCACCGACATCGCCGCGCTGAACACGACCCAGGTCGGCGCACTCACCACCACGCAGATCGCCGGCCTGACCAGCGCGCAGCTCCGGGCGCTTGAGACGACGGATATCGCCGTCCTCAACACCACGCAGATCCGCGGCCTGACCTCGACCCAGCTGGCTGGCCTGACCACGACGCAGGTCGCAGCGCTGACCACGACGCAGATCGGCGCGCTGACCACGGCGCAGGTGCCGGGCCTGAACTCCACGGCGATCGGCGCGCTCGACACGACGCAGCTCGGCGCGCTGACCAGTACCCAGGTGGGCGTGCTGACCACGGCGCAGCTCCGCGGGCTCGAGACGACCGACATCGCCGCCCTGACCACCACCCAGATCGCCGGCCTGCGGACGGGCCAGATCGCTGGCCTGTCCACGACCCAGCTTGCCGCGCTGGAGACGACCGACCTCGCCGCGCTCACCACGACCCAGCTCGGCGGCCTGACCACCGCGCAGATCGTGGGTCTCTCGACCACCCAGGTCGGCGCCCTCACCACGACCCAGCTGCGCGGCCTGTCGAGCCGGCAGATGCAGGCCTTCGAAACCGCCGACATCGCCGCCCTGACCACCACGCAGGTCGATGCGCTGACCACCACGCAGGTCGCGGGCCTGACCAGCACGCAGGTCGCGGCGCTGGAGACGACCGACCTCGCGATCCTCGGCACCACGCAGATCCGGATCCTGGCGCCGACCGCGATCGCGGCGCTGACCACGACGCAGATCGACGCGCTGACGACGACGCAGGTCGGCGCGCTCGCGACCGGCCAGGTCGCGGCGCTGACCACGACGCAGGTCGCGGCGCTGACCACCACCCAGATCGGCGCCCTCACAAGCACCCAGATCAACGCGCTGACGACGACGCAGCTGCGTGGGCTCGAGACCACCGACATCGCGGCCCTGACCACGACCCAGGTCGTCGGGCTGCGCAGCGGCCACCTGGCCGCCCTGACCACCACCCAGATCGGCGGGCTGGAGACGACGGATATCGCCGTCCTCAACACCACGCAGATCCGCGGCCTCACCTCCGCACAGGTCGGCGCGCTGACCACGACCCAGGTCGCGGCGCTGACGACCACCCAGATGGGTGCGCTGACCAGCACCCAGGTGGGCGGCTTCGATACCGCCGACATCGCGGCGCTGAGCACGACGCAGGTCGGCGCGCTGACGACGACGCAGGTCGCGGGGCTCAGCAGCACGCAACTTCGGGCGCTGGAGACGACGGACCTCGCCGTCCTCAGCACCACGCAGATCCGCGGGCTCACCTCGACCCAGCTGTCCGGCCTGACCACGACGCAGGTCGCGGCGCTGACCACGACCCAGATCGGCGCGCTGACCACGGCGCAGGTGCCGGGCCTGACCTCCACGGCTATCGGTGCCCTCGACACGACGCAGCTCGGCGCGCTGACCAGCACCCAGGTGGGCGTGCTGACCACGGCGCAGCTCCGTGGCCTCGAGACGACCGACATCGCCGCGCTGACGACGACGCAGATCGGCGGCCTGCGCAGCAGCCAGATTGCCGGCCTGTCCACGACCCAGGTCGCGGCGCTGGAGACGACCGACATCGTCGCGCTGAACACGACGCAGCTGGGCGGGCTTGCCACCAACCAGGTCGCGGCGCTGTCCACGACCCAGGTCGCGGCGCTCACCACGACGCAGATCCGCGGCCTGTCGAGCCGCCAGATCCAGGCATTCGAGACCGCCGACATCGCCGCCCTGACGACCACGCAGGTCGATGCGCTGACCACGACGCAGGTCGCCGGGCTCGCCAGCACGCAGGTGGCGGCGCTGGAGACGACCGACCTCGCGGTGCTGACCACGACGCAGATCCGCGCGCTCGGCGTCTCCACCATCACCGCGCTCAGCACCACGCAGGTCGATGCGCTGACCACGACGCAAGTCGGCGCGCTGACCACCGGCCAGGTGGCGGCCCTGACGACGACGCAGGTCGCGGCGCTGACCACGACCCAGCTCGGCGCCCTGACCAGCACCCAGGTCAACGTGCTGACCACGGCGCAGCTGCGCGGGCTCGACACGACCGACATCGCGGCGCTCAGCACCACGCAGATCGCGGGGCTGCGCAGCGCGCAGATCGCCGGCCTCGCCACCTCGCAGGTGGCGGCGCTGGAGACGACCGACGTCGCGGCGCTGAACACGACGCAGATCCGCGGGCTCGACACCGCCCAGGTCGGCGCGCTGACGACGACGCAGGTCGCGGCGCTGACCACGACCCAGGTCGCTGCCCTCACCTCGACGCAGGTGGGCGGCTTCGACACCGCCGACATCGCGGCGCTGAGCACCACCCAGGTCGGCGCGCTCTCCACGGGCCAGACCATCGGCCTGTCCACCACGCAGCTCCGGGCGCTCGAGACGACGGACCTCGCGGTCCTGACCACGACGCAGGTGCGTGGGCTGACCTCCTCGCAGATCAGTGGCCTCACGACGACGCAGGTCGCCGCGCTGACCACGACCCAGATCGGCGCCCTGACCACGACCCAGGTCCTCGGCCTGACGTCCAGCGCCATCACCGCGCTGGAGACGACGCAGCTCGGCGCCCTGAACAGCACGCAGATCGGCGCGCTGACCACGACCCAGCTGCGGGGCCTTGAGACCACCGACATCGCCGCGCTGACCACGACGCAGATCGGCGGGCTCGGCTCGGCCCAGGTCGCCGGCCTGTCGACCACCCAGGTCGCGGCGCTGGAGACGACGGATGTCGCCGTCCTCAACACCACCCAGATCGGCGGGCTGACCACGACGCAGGTCGCGGCGCTGTCCACCACCCAGGTCGGCGCCCTGACCACGACCCAGATCCGCGGGCTGTCCAGCCGGCAGGTCCAGGCGCTGGAGACGGCGGACATCGCCGCCCTCAGCACCACCCAGGTCAGCGCCCTGACCACGACGCAGGTCGGCGCGCTGGCGACGAATCAGGTCTCGGCGATCGAGACGACCGACCTCGCCGTGCTGACCACGACGCAGATCGGTGCCCTCGGCGGCTCCGCGATCGCGGCGCTGACGACGACGCAGGTCGATGCCCTGACCACGACGCAGGTCGCCGCGCTCAACACCACGCAGATCGCGCGCCTGACGACGGCCCAGGTCTCCACGCTCACGACCACGCAGCTTGCCGCGCTGGCCAGCAGCCAGGTCGGCGCGCTGACCACGACGCAGCTGCGGGCGCTGGACACGACGGACATCGCGTCGCTCTCCACGACGCAGATCCGCGGCCTCGCCTCGGCGCAGATCGGCAGCCTGGCAACGACCCAGGTGGGTGCGCTCGAGACGACGGATGTCGCGGCGCTCGCCACGACGCAGATCCTCGGCCTCGGCTCGAGTCAGATGGGCGGCTTCAGCACGACCCAGCTCGGCGCGCTGTCCACCACCCAGGTGAATGCGCTGAACTCCTCCCAGCTGTCGGGCCTGACGACGACGCAGGTGGGGGCGCTGACGACCACGCAGATCGGGGCCATCGGCACCACGGCGCTGCGCGGCCTGACCAGCGCGCAGGTCGGTGCCCTGACCACGACGCAGATCGGCGTGCTGACGACGACCCAGGTCGGCGCCCTGACCGCGACCCAGATCCTGGGGCTGGAGACGGCCGACATCGCCGCCTTCTCGACCACCCAGATGGGCGCCTTCAACACCACGCAGCTGGACGTGCTGAACACGACCCAGCTGCGGGCGCTGGAGACGACCGACCTCGCGGTGCTGAACACGACCCAGATCCGCGCGCTCAACCAGGACCAGGTCGGTGCCCTGACGACGACGCAGGTCGAGGCGCTGACCACCACCCAGGTCGGCGCGCTGACCACCACCCAGGTGGTCGGCTTCTCCTCCTCGCAGGTCAGCGCGCTGACCACGACGCAGATCGGGGCGCTGACCAGCACCCAGGTGGGCGCGCTCAGCACCACGCAGCTGCGCGGGCTGGACACGACCGACATCGCGGCGCTCAGCAGCACCCAGGCCACCGGCCTGACCTCGGTGCAGCTCGGGTCGCTCGCGACGACGCAGCTCGCGGCGCTGGAGACGACGGACCTCGCCGCGCTCGGCACGGTGCAGCTGCGCAGCCTGACCAGCACGCAGATGGCGAGCCTGACCACCACCCAGGTGGGCGCGCTGTCGACGACCCAGCTGCTGGGGCTGAACACGACGCAGATCGCCGCGCTGACCACGACCCAGCTCGGCGCGCTGAGCACTACGCAGGTGGGCGGGCTCGGCACCACCCAGGTGCGCGGGCTGACCACGGCGCAGGTCGCCGCGCTGACCACGACGCAGATCGGCGCCCTGAGCACGACGCAGATCTCGGCACTCTCCTCCACCCAGATCGTGGGGATGGAGACGGTGGACCTCGCCGCGCTGACGACGACGCAGGTCGGGGCGCTGACGCGCACCCTGGTCGGCGCCCTGACCACCTCGCAGATGCGGGCGCTGGAGACGACGGACCTCGCCGTCCTCAGCACCACGCAGATCGGCGGGCTCGACCAGGCGCAGCTTGGGGCGCTGACCACGACGCAGACCGGCGCGCTGACCACGACGCAGCTCGCCGCGCTGACCACCACCCAGGTGCCGGGCCTGACCACGACCCAGGTCGGTGCGCTGACCACGACCCAGATCGGCGGGTTCGGCTCGACCCAGATGGGCGGGCTGACCACGGCCCAGCTGGCCGCGCTCAGCACGACCCAGGTCGCGGCGCTGACCACCACCCAGGTGGCCGCGCTCGGCACCGGCCAGTTGCCGGGGATGGAGACGGCGGACGTCAATGTCCTCTCCTCCACCCAGATCCGGGCGCTGTCCTCGAGCCAGCTGGCGGCGCTGACGACGGAGCAGGTGACGGCGCTGAGCACCACGGCGATCGCGGGCCTGTCCACGACCCAGCAGGTCGGGCTCGAAACGGGCCAGGTCGCGGCGCTGAACACCACCCAGGTGGTGGCGCTCAGCACCACCTCCATCGCGGCGCTGACCACGTCGCAGATGGGCGGGTTCAGCACGACGCAGATCGCCGCCTTCAGCACGACGCAGGTCGCCGCGCTGGAAACGGCCGATATCGCGGCCCTGACCGAAACCCAGGTGGCGGGCTTCTCCTCCACCCAGATCGGGGTGATGACCAACGATCAGGTAAACGCCCTGTTTACCTGAGGCGTGCTTCGCTGCCGCGCGGCCCGGGGATGGGCCGCGCGAGACCCAAGAACTGGGAGAAGCGGGCATGGCCAGAATGGGCATTGCCGAGCTGGTGGCGAGCGCGCAGGCGCTCTCCGCCTCTGGCCAGGTGGCGCTGGCGGCGGAACTGTATCGCGACTACGCAGCACTCAACCCTGACGATCCGCTGCTGCACGTCGTCCTGTTCAACCAGGGCGTCCTGCTGTCCTCGCTCGACGACCTGCGCGGCGCGGCCGAGGCCTTCGTGGCCGCGATCCGGCGCAACCCCGGCTTCCTGCCGCCCTACATCAACCTCGGCGCGACCTATGAACGCATGGGCGCGGCGGTCGAGGCCTTCACCCAGTGGTCGCACGTCACCGGCAGCCTTTCGGCCGTCACCGCCGATGGCCTGACCTACAAGGTCGCGGCGCTGAAGCAGATGGCGACCATGCTCGAAGGCAGCCGCCAGCTCGCCCCGGCCGAGGAAGCGTTGCGCCAGGCGATCGAGATCTCCCCCGGCCAGCGCGACGTGGCGCAGCACTGGATCGCGCTGCGCCAGCGTCAGTGCCAATGGCCGGCGGTGGTGCCGCTCGCGGGGCTCGACCGTCCGGCGATGCTCCGCCGCATGGCGCCGCTGACCATCTGCTGCCACGCCGACGACCCGATGATGCAGCTCGCCGTGTCCTACGCGCATTGCAAGGAGGATGCGGGCTGGCCGACGCGCTTCCGCACCACCGCCGATTTCGCGGACCGCATCGGCCAGGTGCCCGGGCGGCGGCTGCGGATCGGCTACCTCTCCTCCGACCTGCGGGAACACGCGATCGGGTCGCTGATGGCCGAGATGTTCGGCCTGCACGACCGTGAGACGGTGGAGGTCTTCGCCTATTACTGCGGCGTCGCGAAGGAGGATGCGACCAAGGCGCGCATACGCGACACCGTCGAGCATTGGCGCGACATCGGCGCGCTGGACGACGACGCGGCCGAAGCGATGATGCTGGCCGACGTCATCGACATCCTGGTCGACGTGAACGGCCATACGCGCAGCGCGCGCACGCGGCTGCTCGCGCGCCGGCCGGCGCCGGTCATCGTCAACTGGCTCGGCTATCCGGGCAGCATGGGCAGCCCCTTCCACCACTACATCATCGCCGACGCGCAGATCGTCCCGCCCGGCAGCGAGCGCTACTACTCCGAGACGGTCGTGCGCCTGCCCTGCTACCAGCCCAACGACCGGCTGCGCCCGACCGCGACGGACCGCGCACCGACGCGCGAGGCCGCGGGCCTGCCAGCCGAAGGCACGGTCTTTTGCTCCTTCAACGGCACGCAGAAGCTGACGCCCTTCGTCTTCGGCCGCTGGATGGCGATCCTGCGCCAGGTGCCGGGCAGCGTGCTCTGGCTGCTGAAGAGCAGCGAGGAGGTCGAGGCGCGGCTGCGCAACGCGGCATCCCAGGCCGGCGTCGCGCCGGAACGGCTGGTCTTCGCCCCCGTCGTCGGCGCGCATGACCACCTCGCGCGCTATGCGCTGGCCGACCTGTTCCTCGACACCGTGCCCTATGGCGCGCACACCACGGCGTCGGACGCGCTGTGGATGGGCGTGCCGGTGCTGACGGTGCCGGGCCGGTCCTTCGCCGCGCGGGTCTGCGGCAGCCTGGTGCATGCGGCCGGCCTGCCGGACCTCGTCTGCGCCACGCCGGACGAATACGTCGCGCGCGCCGTCGCCCTCGGTCAGGACCGCGCGGCGCTGACGGCGCTGCGGGCCCGGCTGCTGGAAGGGCGCGCGACGGCGACGCTGTTCGACACGCCGCGCCTGGTGCGCGAGCTCGAAGGCCTGTTCCGCGGCATGTGGCGGGACTTCGCCGAGGGCCGGCTGCCGCGGCCGGATATGACGAACCTCGACACCTATCTCGAACTGGGCGCCGAGCTCGACGACCCGATGGTCGAGACCGGCTTCCGCCCCGACTACGAGGCGCGCTGGCGCGACGCGGTCGCGCGGCGCCACGCCTTCGCGGCCCTGCCGGCCGACCGCCGCTTCCATCCTTCTGCGCAGGAGGGCTGAGCCATGGCCCCGCTCGACACCGCGACCCAGGTCCCGCTTGCCGGCATGGGGCTGGAGGCGCTGATGCCGCGCCTCGAAGGCCTGCCGCCGGCGGATGCGATCGGCCTCTACCGCGCCTGGCTCACCGCCAACCCGGCATCCCCGCAGCGCTTCGCCGCCTGGTTCAACCTCGGCGTGCAGCTTGGCGCCGGCGGCGACCGGCAGGGCGCGATGATCGCCTATCGCCAGGCGCTGGCGATGAAGCCGGACCTGCACCAGGCCGCGGTGAATCTCGGCCTCGCGCTGGAAGCGGAAGGCAGGCAGGAGGAAGCGCTCGCCACCTGGGAGGCCGCGCTGCAGCCGGTCGAGGCGCGCCTGCCGCTGCTCAACCATCGCGGCCGGCTGTTCGAGAACCAGAAGCGCTACGCGGAAGCCGAGGCGACGCTGCGGCAGAGCCTGCAGCTTGATCCGCAGCAGCCCGACGTGGTGCAGCATTGGTCGCATCTGCGGCAGAAGGGCTGCATGTGGCCGCTCGACGGCGGCGGCCTTCCTGGCCTGGACGCGGAGACGCTGGCGCTGATGGGCGGGCCGCTCGGCGCGCTCGCGCTGACCGACGACCCCGCGCTGCAGACGCGCATCGGCGCGGCCTGGATCGCGCGCAAGGTGCCGGCGGCGCCGGAACGGCTCGCGCCGCCGCAGGGCTATGCGCATGACCGCATCCGCGTCGGCTACCTCTCCTCCGATTTCTGCCGCCACGCCATGGGCACGCTGATCGTCGAGCTGCTGGAACGGCACGACCGCAGCCGCTTCGAGGTGTTCGGCTACTGCACCACGGAGGAGGATGGCAGCGAGCTGCGCGCGCGCATCCTCGCCGCCTTCGACCACCATGTGCCCGTACGGCAGCTGACCGACGAGCAGCTGGCGCGCCGCATCCGCGCCGACGAGATCGACATCCTGGTCGACCTCAACGGGCTGACGCGCGGGGCGCGGCTGGGCGCGCTGCGCTGGAAGCCGGCCCCGGTGCAGGCGACCTATCTCGGCTATGTCGGCCCGGTGCCGCTGCCCGAACTCGACTGGATGATCTGCGACCGGGACGTGGTGCCGGAAGCCGAGGATGACGGCTACGCGCCGCGGCCGCTGCCGCTGGATGGGCTCTACCAGGCGAATGACGGCCAGCCGCCCGCCCTGCCCGTGGTGACGCGCGCCAGCGAGGGCCTGCCGGAGGACGCCTTCGTCCTGTGCTGCTTCAACAATTTCTACAAGATCACGCCCACGGTCTTCGGCGCCTGGATGCGCATCATGGCGCGGGCGCCGCGCAGCGTGCTGTGGCTGACCGAGGACAACGCGACCGGCATCGCCAATCTGCGCCGGGCGGCGCAGGCGGCGGGGGTCGATCCGGCGCGCATCCTGTTCGCCACGCGCTGCGACCCGGCGCGGTATCGCGCGCGGCTCGGCCTCGCGGACCTGTTCCTCGACACCACGCCCTACAATGCCGGCACGGTGGCGAGCGACGCGCTGCGCATGGGCCTGCCGATCGTCACGCTCGCCGGACGCGCGTTCGCCGCCCGGATGGCGACCGCGCTGCTGCGCGCGATCGGGCTTCCCGGCAACTCCGCGACGAGCGTGGACGAGTATGTGGAGATCGCCTGCGCCCATGCGCTCGATCCCGCGCATCATGCGCGGGTGAAGACCGCGCTGGCGGGCGATGCCTGGGCACGGACGGTCGGCGACGCGGCCGGCTTCGCCCGCCGCATCGAGGCCGCCTACGAGCGGATCCGCCTGCGCCCCTGACGGGCGCGGGCGGTCACGCCGCCCGCTGCTGCATGCCCTGGAGGTAGCCCCCGGCAAGCGCGCCGCCCTGGCGCGCGTCGTGCTCGCCCAGCAGGCGGAACACGACATCCGCGCTGCCGTAGCATTCGTGCAGGATCGCCGCCATCGCCAGCAATTGCCGGTCGGACAGCGCGTCGAGACGCGTCAGGTCGCGAATGAAGACCGCATCGGCCCAGACGAGCTGGCCCATGCCGGCATAGGGGTCGTTGTTGACCATCATGGGCTGGATCGCGCGGCTGACCGTCGGGAAGAAGCGGTGCAGGCGGAAGCCGTGGCCGGCGAGGAAAGTCTCCATCTCCCCATACAAGGGCTGGCCCTTGTAGAGCGGCAGGAACTCGACCTCCGCCTGGATCACCAGCGCGTCGGCGAGCCGCGCCACCGCGTTGCGCAGCACCATCAGCTCGGCGCCCTGGATGTCGAGCTTCAGCATGTCCGCGCCCGCCGTCTCGGGCACGTCGTCGAGCCGGACCGTGTCCACCTCCTCGGTCGCGATCACGCGCCCCCATTCGGGGAAGCCGTGGAACAGCGAAAGCACCGCGGGGTCGGGCTCGAGCAGCGAGGTCATGCCCGGCGCCTGGCAGATGCGCAACGTGTGGCGCGCGCCATCGCCGACGGCGTGGGGGAAGTAGCTCTCCAGCGGGCCCTTGCGCGCATCGAGCGTGGCAAGCGCGGCGCGGTTCGGCTCGAAGCCGACCACCTCGGCCTCGCCGGCGCGGAGCATGCCGGCATAGGGCGGTTCGGAATCGATCGGATTGGCGCCGATGTCCACGACCTTGATTCGGGGTGCGGCGCCGCGCGTCAGCGCGCGAAAGGAAAGGGCGACCATGGGCTGCCTCCTGCAGCGGAAAACGCCGCAGTCTCGCGCGCCGGCCTTTCCCGAAGGTTACGGCCGGCCGTCAGCCGCGCTTGTGGCAGGCGACGAAATGACCCGCGCGCACTTCGCGCAGTTCCGGCACCTCGGACCGGCAGGCGCCGGCATCGGCGATCGGGCAGCGCGTGTGGAAATTGCAGCCCGGCGGCGGATTGAGCGGACTCGGCACATCCCCTTCCAGCCGGATGCGCTGGCGCTTCACCGTCGGATCCGGGATCGGCACGGCCGAGAGCAGCGCTTCCGTATAGGGATGCAGCGGATCGGTGTAGAGCCCGCGGGCCGAGGCGATCTCCACGATCCGGCCGAGATACATCACCGCGACGCGGTCGCTGATGTGCTCCACCACCGAGAGGTCATGCGCGATGAACAGGTAGGTGAGGCCGTATTTCTCCTGCAGGTCCTCGAGCAGGTTCACCACCTGCGCCTGGATCGAGACGTCGAGCGCCGAGACCGGCTCGTCGCACACGATCAGCTTGGGGGAGACGGCGAGGGCGCGCGCGATGCCGATGCGCTGGCGCTGGCCACCCGAGAATTCATGCGGGAAGCGGCGCATCTGGTCGGCGTTCATGCCGACCGTCTCGAGCAGCTCGACGACGCGTTCCTCCCGCTCCCGCGCCGTCCTGGCGAGGCCGTGGATGACCAGCGCCTCCCCGATGATGGCGCCGACAGTCATTCGAGGGTTGAGCGAGGCGTAGGGGTCCTGGAAGATGATCTGCATGTCGCGGCGCAGCGCGATCATCTGCTTCTCGTCGAGCGCCGTGATGTCCTTGCCGTCGAACCAGACCTGCCCCGCGGTCGGCTCGATCAGCCGCAGGATGAGGCGCCCCGTGGTGGATTTCCCACAGCCGGATTCCCCCACCAGGCCGAGCGTCTCGCCAGGTGCCAGGTCGAAGGAAACGCCCGAGACGGCATGCACCTCCCCCACGGTGCGGCGGAGCACGCCACCCTTCACGGCGAAGCGCTTCACGAGCTTGTCGACGCGGAGCAGGGGCTGCGTCATGCGGCGATGGCCTCGGCGTGGATGCAGGCGACCTTGTGGCCGGGCGCGGCTTCCCGCAGCGGCGGCTCGGCGGCGCTGCATTCGGGGGTCGCGTGCCGGCAGCGCGCGGCGAAGCGGCAGCCCGCGGGCGGGTTGAGCAGGCTCGGCACCGTGCCGGGAATCGCTTCCAGGCGCCGATGCTCGGTGGCGGCGAGATCCAGGCGCGGGATCGAGCGGATCAGCCCCTGGGTGTAGGGATGCAGCGGGCGGGCGAACAGCTCGCCGACCGGCGCTTCCTCCACCACCTTGCCGGCGTACATGACGACGACGCGCTGCGCCGTTTCCGCCACCACGCCCATCGCGTGGGTGATGAGCAGCACCGCCATGCCCAGCCGCTGCTTCATCTCGTTCAGCAGGTCGAGGATCTGCGCCTGGATCGTCACGTCGAGCGCGGTGGTCGGTTCGTCCGCGATCACCATCTTCGGGTTGCAGGACAGCGCCATGGCGATCATCACGCGCTGGCGCATGCCGCCGGAGAACTGGTGCGGATAGTCGTGCACGCGGCGCGAGGCGTTCGGGATGTTCACCAGGGCGAGCATCTCCGCCGCCCGGTCCATCGCGGCGCGGCGGGACATCCCTTCATGCTGGCGCACCGTCTCGGCGATCTGGTCGCCCACGGTGTAGACGGGGTTCAGCGAGGTCATCGGCTCCTGGAAGATGAAGCCGATCTCCTTCGACCGTATGGCGCGCATCGCGGCCGGCGGCAGCGGCACCAGGTCCCGCCCCTGCCAGAGGATGCTGCCCGCCACGATGCGGCCGGGCGGCATGTCGATCAGCTTGAGCACGGTCTTGGCCGTGACCGTCTTGCCGCAGCCGGATTCGCCGACGACGCAGACCGTCTCCCCGCGGTCGACGCCGATGTCCACGCCGTCCACGGCGCGGACCATCCCGTCATCCGTCCGGAAATGGACCTTGAGGCCGGAGATCTCGAGCAGGCGGCCGGTCACAGGACGCGCCTCGGGTCGAGCGCGTCGCGCAGCCCGTCGCCCACGAAATTGATGCTGACAACGGTGAGGAAGATGGCGAGCCCCGGGAACAGCGCCCAGTGCGGCGCGAAATCGAGGTTGTCCTTGGCGTCGAACAGCAGCCGCCCCCAGGTCGGGATGTCCGGCGGGAAGCCGAGGCCGAGGAAGGAGAGCGTGCTCTCGGCGATGATCGCGGCCGCCACGTCGATCGTCGCCGCGACGATGACGGGCCCGAGGGCGTTCGGCAGGATATGGCGCATCACAAGGCGCAGGCGCGAAGCGCCGAGGGCGCGCGCGGCCTCGACGAACTCCTTCTCCCGCAGCGAGAAGAACTGCGCGCGCACCAGGCGCGCGACCGGCATCCAGTTGAACAGGCCGATGACCGCGACGATGAGGATGAAGACGCCCATCTCCGGCCCCACGACGTCCTTCAGGGAGTCGCGGAACAGGTAGATGATCAGCAGCAGCAGCGGCAGCTGCGGCAGGGACAGGAACAGGTCGGTCAGCCACATCAGCGCCGCGTCGAGCTTGCCGCCCGCCATGCCGGCGACCGCGCCGACGAAGGTTCCGAGGAAGACGGCGACCAGCATCGCCGTGAAGCCGACCGCCAGCGAGATGCGCCCGCCATAGAGGATGCGCGCCAGCAGGTCTTGGCCGAGGTCGTCGGTCCCCAGCGGATGCTCCCAGGACGGGCCTTGCAGCCGCGCGGTGAAGTCGATCTCGTCGATCGGCACGCGCCAGACGAGCGGCCCCACGAGCACCGCGAGGATCAGCATCAGCAGGATCGCCGCGCTGACGACCGCAAGCCGGTGCTTGCGGAAGCGGCGCCATGCCTCCCCCCACGGCCCGATCCGCGGGCGGGCGGGGGCGCTAGCGGTAGCTGATGCGGGGATCGAGCCAGCCATACAGGATGTCCGCGATCAGGTTGAAGAAGATGACGAGGCCGGCGAAGACGAAGGTGACGGCCATGATGACCGGCGTGTCGTTGGCGAGGATGGCGCTGATCAGCAGCGATCCGATGCCCGGCACGCGGAAGATCTGCTCCGTCACGATCGCGCCGCCGAACACCGCCGGCATCTGCAGCGCGACCAGCGTGACCACCGGGATCATCGCGTTGCGCACCACATGGCGCATGGTGATCCGCGTCTCCGGCAGGCCCTTCGCGCGCGCCGTCGTCACGTGGTCGAGCCGAATGACATCCAGCACGGCGGATCGCACGTAGCGCGTCCACGCCGCGCCCTGGAACAGGCCCAACACCAGCACCGGCATGATCGCCTGGCGGATGTGGTCCCACCACCAGCGCCAGCCGGAAGAGGTGATGTTCGTCGAATAGACGAAGGGCAGCCAGTCCAGCGTGATCGAGAACAGTAGGATCATCAGCAGCCCGGTGAAGAAGGTGGGCAGCGAGAAGCCGACGAAGGCCAGCGTGTTCGCGATCTGGTCGAAGATGGAATAGGGCCGCGTCGCGGCATAGACGCCGACCGGCAGCGCGATGCACAGCGCCAGCACCTGCGATGCGCCGATCACCGCGACGGTGGTGGGCAGCCGCTGCATGATGAGCTGGTCGACCGGGATGCGGCTGACGAAGGAATAGCCCCAGTCGCCCCGCAGCATGGCCAGCAGCCAGCTGACATAGCGCTCATGGATCGGGTCATCGAGACCGAGGCTCGCGCGCAGTTGCGCGCGGACATCGGGCGGCACGGCGGGGTTCGTCGCCAGCTCCTCGAACGGGTCGCCCGGGGCGAGGGCGAGCACCGTGAAGAGGATGACGCTGATCCCGAGCAGGCTCGGGATCGCGATCAGCAGGCGCCGGATGAGGTACTGGGTCACGCGGGACGGATCAGGTCTCGCGCCACCAGTCGCCGAGCAGCCAGAGCGTCCCGTCCCAGGCGCTCAGCACGTGCCGGAGGTTGTTCAGGCTCGCGCTGACGGTCGGGCGGCTGACCAGCGGGATGATGTGGTTCGAGCCGACGACGAGGTCGTTCAGCTGGATGAACATCGCCGCGCGCTTCACCGGGTCGAGCTCGGACTGCGCCGCGCGGAAGATGCGGTCGTACTCCTCGCTCCGCCAGCGGACGATGTTGCGACCCTGCCAGCTGTTGGCCTTGGTCGACATCTCCCAGGACACGTACTGGTTCATGAACCGCTCGGGGTCCGCCTGCGGCATCGTCGTCGTGTACATCTGCACGTCGGCGTAGAACTTGGTGTAGGTGTCCGGGTTAGCGACGTCCGACGAGAAGAAGACGGAGGCGACGACCGACTTCAGCTCGAGGTCGATGCCCGCGCGCTGCGCAGCCTGCTTGTACACCGCCTGGGTGCGCTGGCGCGGCGCGTTGACCGAGGTCTGGTAGACGAAGCGCAGCCGAACGCCGTCCTTGGCGCGGATGCCGTCCCGCCCGCGCGCCCAGCCGGCGCGGTCCAGGATCTCGTTCGCCTTCTGGATGCTGAATTCCCAGCGCATGTTGGGCGAGCGGAAGCGCGGCGGGTTGTTCAGGAAGTTGGCCGTCGCTGGGCCGCCGCGGCCGTAGATGAACTGCTCCAGCGCGTTGCGGTCGATCAGCAGCGCCATCGCCTCCCGCACCGCGGGGTCGCGGAAGGCGGGGTGCTGGGTGCTGATGTGGGAACGCTCGCCGTCGATCTCACGGTTCGGGTCGGTGGCGTTGAGCTGCACGAACTCGATGCCGCCGCCCTCGACGATGTTCACCTTGCCGCGGCCGGCGGCTTCCAGGCGCTTCAGAATCTCGTCCTCGACCTGCATGTTCCAGGCATAGTCGAAGTCGCCGGTCTGCAGCACGGCGCGCGCGGCCGAGACGGCGTCGCCGCCGCCCTTGATCTCGAGCGTGTCGAAGAATGGCCGGTTGTCCATGTGGTAGTTCTGGTTCAGCTCCCCGCGCAGCAGGTCGCCCGGCGCGAAGGAGACGAAGCGGTAGGGGCCGGTGCCGACCGGGCGCAGGTTGGCCGGCGCGTCGCGCGAATTGGCGCCGGCGAAGCCCTGGAACATGTGCTTCGGGATCATCTGCCCGGTCGCGGCCACGAACGCATCCGCCCAGAAGGGCGTCGGCTGGGCGAATTCCACCCGCACCGTATGGTCGTCCACCTTCACGACGTTGACGTCGCGGTAGGACCCGGAGGTGACCGCCGCCACGGCCGCGCTGCGGGCGTATTCCCAGTTGAACACCACGTCGTCGGCCGAAAAATCCTGCCCGTCGTGCCACTTCACGCCGCGCTTGAGCTTCCAGGTGACCGACCGCCCGTCCTGCGACAGGCCGCCATTCTCGATCGACGGGATCTCGGCCGCGAGGATCGGGTGCAGCGTGCCGTCGGAAGCCCAGCCGGCCAGCGGTTCATAGAAGACGCGCGCCGCGTCCTGGTTCGTCGTGCCGGCCGCGAAATGCGGGTTCAGCAGCGTCGCCGCCTGCCAGTACAGGATCTTCAGCGCGCCGCCGCCGCCGCGCCGGGTCGGGCGATAGGCCGGCACGGATTGCGCCGCGGCCGGCGCCGCGCCGGCGATGGCCAGCAGCTGCGTCGCCATGGGCGCGGTGAAGCCCAGCGCCGCCATGCGCCGGACGAAGCCGCGCCGTGTCAGCGTGCCGCGCTTCACGCGCCCGATCATCTCGCGCAGATGGTCTTCGCTCATGCCCTGTCTCCCAGTCCTGCCTCGAGCTTTGCCCTTTTGCGGCCTTCATGCGCCGCAGATTGTCCAGGTCAGCCCGTCATCCCTGCCCGACGATACAGGCGGCCGCGCAAGCCTGCACGGAATTCCCGCGCACCCACAAGGGGCGGCCGGTCATGCCGCGCCATCCGTCCAGTATCCCTGGTGGGGGACCGCCGCTTCCTCCTCCAGGCAGGGGCCGATGACGGCGACGGGTTCGGCCGCCGTGTCCAGCACCGCGCGACAGGAAAGCGACAGCCCCGCCGTATGCGCCTGGGCATTGCGCAGGTGCAGGATCGCGCCGGCCGAAAGTCCGTACACCACGCGCCCGACGCCCGCGTAGAAGGCGGCCGCGGCGCACATCGCGCAGGGCTCGCCCGAGGAATACATGGTGCCCGCGCGCATCCTGGCCCGGGGCGTGCCCGCCGCCAGCGCCGCGGTCAGCGCGTTCATCTCCGAATGCGCCAGCGTGCCGGCGCCGGAAGCACCCTGCATCGACCCCGCTTCCGCGATGACGGCACCCCCGGCATCGGCGATGACGCAGGCGAAGGGGCGGTCGCCGCGGGCTCGCGCCTCGGCAGCCAGGGCGATCGCCCGCCGCAGCAGGCGCGTGTCGGTCTCGGTCAGCATGGTCGCCATCCTCTCATCGCCGCCAGACGCGGTCGAGCGGGACAAGCCGGTGCATCGCCAGCAGCAGCAGCACCGTCACGAGGATGAAGACGGTGGAAATCGCGTTCACCGTGTTCTCCAGGCTGAAGGCCGCCTCCGCATAGATCCGCACCGGCAGCGTCTGCAGCCGCGCCGTGGTCAGGAAGGCCGTCACCGTCACCTCCCCGAAGGAGATCAGGAAGCCGATCAGGCAGGCGACGGCGATCCCCGGCGCCAGTTGCGGCAGCACCACGCGCTGGAAGACGCGCCAGGGCGGCGCGCCGAGGCCCGACGCCGCTTCCTCGAGCCCCCGGTCGAGCCCGGCGACGGAGGCGCGCAGCATCGCCAGCATGAAGGGCGCGACCAGCACGACATGCACGGCGAGGATGCCGAGGAAGGCCGGCAGCAGCGTGAACCATTGCAGCAGCCGCAACATGCCGAGCCCGATCGCGATCCCCGGCAAGGCGAGCGGCAGCATGAAGAAGGCGGCCAGCGCCTCCCGCCCCGGGAAGGTTCCGCGCGCCAGGCCGATCGCCGCCGGCAGGGAGATCAGCAGCGACACGCCGGTCGCGGCGAGCGCGAGTTGCAGGCTGACCCAGGCATCGCCGAGGTAGCGCTCATTCCCCAGCACGGCCGCGTACCAGCGCCAGGTGAAGCCGAGCCACTGCGCCACCGTCGCCTGCGGGCTGTCGTTGAAGGAGGATACGGCGACGAGCACCAGCGGGAACAGCAGCAGCAGCAGGGCGATGCCGAGCAGCAGGCGCGCGACGAGCGGCCCGACCGCCTCCAGCGCCGCGACCAACGCCCGGCGCAACGCCGGCGGCAGGCCGGGCAGGCGGCGCGGCGGGCGGCCGGCGCTCCAGGGCGTGGCGAACAGGATCGCGCGGCCGATCAGCAGCGTGCCGAGCACCGAGGCCCCCAGCATCACCATCGCGAGCGCCGAGGCGGCGGGGTAGTTCAGGATCTCGAGCCCTTCCTTCAGCACCACCATGCCGCTGACCATCACCTGCCGCCCGCCGACCAGCGTCGCCGAGACATAGGCCGTCGACGCCAGCAGGAAGACCAGCACCAGCCCAGCCCGCAGGCCCTGGAGCGAGAGCGGCAGCGTGACGCGGAAGAAGGTCACGACCGGCCCGGCGCCGAGCCCCGCGGCGGCTTCCGCCAGGCGCTTTTCCTGCGCCTCCAGCACGTCGTACAGCGCCAGCACCATGTAGGGCAGGAAGACCTGCGTCAGCGCCAGCCCCACCGCGAACCAGCCGAACAGCAGGTTCACCCGCGGCAGCCCCAGGAAGGCCAAAAGATTCGAGACCAGGCCGCCCGGCGCGAGCAGCAGGATGATGCCCAGGCTGCGCACCACCACATTGGTCAGCAGCGGCACGAGCACGCAGGCGAAGCCGAGCGGCCGCCAGCGTGGCGGCAGGCGCGTCAGCCACAGCGCGATCGGGTAGCCGAGGATCGCGCTCGCCAGCGTCACACCCGCCCCGAGCGCCAGGGTGCGCAGGATGGTCCGCCGGCTGAAGGGGTCCGTCGCGAGGTCCGCGTATTGGACGCCGGACGGGATGAAGGAGAGCGGCGCGAAGATCTCGGGGCTTTCCTGCACGGACAGCAGCGCGACCACGCCGAGCGGCGCGGCGAAGGCCGCGAGCATCCAGAGCAGGTACGGCGTCGCGAGCAGCGGCGCCGCGGCGCGCGAGGTCACCCGGCGATCTCGCGCGTGAAGCGGCTGGACCAGCGGGGCTGGTTGCGGATCACCAAGTCCCAGTCGAAGTCGACAAGGCGGCCGACCGCCTCCTCCCCCATGATCAGCTTGGCGCGGAGATCGGGCGGCAGGTCGAGGTTGCGGATGGTCGGGCTGTAGTAGATGCGCTCGGCATAGGCGCGTTGGCATTCGGGCGACAGGTGCAGGTTCACCCAGGCCTCGGCCAGCGCCTGCTTCTGCGTGCCGACGGTGATGCAGGCGACGTTGGTCGCCAGCGCCTGGCCCTCGGTCGGGTCGGCGATGACGATGTTCGGGTTGCGGGCTTCCGCATAGGCGCGGGTGAAGGAGCCGAACTCGACGCTTGCCGCGCCCACCTGCTGGTCGAACATGGTGAACAGCTGGTCCTGGCTGCCCTGGATGGCGGCGAAGGGCTTCAGCGCCGCGATCTGGCGGAAGGCGGGGTCGATGTCATTCTCGCTGCCGCCCCAGACCTTGGCCGCCATCAGCAGCGCCGAGGTGCCCTGCGCGCCGGGATAGGTCGGCCAGATCACCTTGCCGCGCAGGTCGGGGCGCCAGAAATCTCTCCACGACGTCATCGGCGCATCCACCTTGCGCCGGTCATAAACGATCGTCACCGGATTGAAGGCGACGCCATAGCCGCCGAGCTTCGCGGCCGGATAGAGGTTCGCCGCGTTCGGCACGCGGTCGGTCGCGGCCTGCGTCACCCCGTCGCGCACCGCCTGGCGGCTTTCGAAGATGTTCAGGTAGACGATGTCGAAGGACGGACGGCCGCGTTCGGCATAGGCGCGGGCGCGCCGTTCCGGCGTGCCGCCGAGCACGAAGTTGATCTTCACCCCGTGCTGCTGTTCGAGCGGCGTGGCGACGAATTCCCGCAGGATGCGTTCCTGCGCGCCGCCCCAGACGCCGACGGTCAGTTCCTGGCCGCGCTGGATCTGCGCGACGGGGCTGCGCATGAAGGCGAAGGGCGCGGCGGCGCCGGCGCCGAGGATCAGGCGGCGGGTCAGGCGGGTCATGCGGTGTCTCCCGTAGGGTCCTCGAGGAAGGTCAGCGCATCCGCGCCGGCCGAAAGCGTCACCGGCGCACCGGGCGGCAGGGCGGGTTCCGTCGTCGGGCGCAGCACGCGGATGCGTGGGCCGCTGTCGAGCGCGACCTCGTAGGCCACCTCGTCGCCCAGCCAGGCGGCCTCCGCGACGCGGCCGGGGGCGGCGAGCAGCGCGTCATCCCGCGGCACCAACCGAAGCCGCGCGGCGCGCAGGACGAGATGCGTCGGCTGCCGCGGTGCCCCGGCCGGCGGCGCGAGGCCGAGGCCGGGCGCCAGCATGAACACCCCGCCATCGAGCCGCCCCGCCAGCACCGTGCGCGCGCCGAGGAAGCCGGCGGTGAAGACGCGGCGCGGATGTTCGGTCAGTTCCGCGGGCGTGGCGCATTCCACCAGCTGCCCGTGGTTCAGCACGGCGATCCGGTCGGCCAGCGCCAGCGCTTCCTCCTGGTCGTGCGTGACGAACAGGGTGGTGATGCCGGTGCGCCGGCGCAGCGCGGCGATTTCCTGCCGCATCTCGACCCGCAGCCCGGCATCGAGGTTCGACAACGGCTCATCCAGCAGCAGCAGCGACGGGCGGATGACCAGGGCGCGGGCGAGCGCGACGCGCTGCTGCTGGCCGCCCGACAATTGCGCGGGATAGCGCGCGGCGAAGGCGGCAAGGCCCACCATGGCCAGCGCCTCGGCCACGCGGGCATCGCGTTCGGCCCGGGGCAGGCCGCGCATCTCGAGCCCGAAGCCAACATTCCCCGCGACGGTCATGTGCGGAAACAGGGCGTAGTTCTGGAACACCATGCCGATGCCGCGCCGGTGCGGGGGCGTGCGCTCGATGGCCCGTCCCTCCATCACGATGCGCCCGCCATCGGGCGCGACGAAGCCGGCCACCATGCGCAGCGTCGTCGTCTTGCCGCAGCCGGACGGGCCGAGCAGCGCGATGCATTCGCCGGCCTCGGCCCCGAGCGTCAGCCCGTCGACCACGGCCTGCGCGCCGTACCGCTTGGTGACCTGGTCCAGCAGGAGATGCGCCACGATGTCCCGACACGTTGCCCGGGGCTTCGGCTCCAAGAAACGTGCCAGGGCGCGCGCGGGAATGCCCTCCGCCAAGCGGCAAGGCGCCTGCGCCTTGGGCAGGCAGATGCGACGGACCTGCACAAGCCATGTGCAGCGCCCATATGTCCAGGCGGCGAACCGCGCCGCGGCACGTGGCATGTCCCTTGCTGCCCACGGCGCCGTCGACGAGGGCGGAGGAAGCCATGCGCACCAGGTACAGGATCGAGCGGCGCGCGCTGATCGGCGGTGGCGTCGGATTTGCGTTGACCGCGGTCACGGGCGCACGCGTGCCCTCCGCCCAGGCGCTCGACCGCGTCTCCTTCCAGACGAACTGGCGCGCCCAGGCCGAGCATGGCGGCTACTACCAGGCGGTCGCCGCGGGCATCTACAGGCGCTACGGGATCGAATGCGACCTGCGCATGGGCGGGCCGCAGCAGAATCCCGCGCAGCTGCTGCTCGCCGGCCGCGTCGACATGGTCATGTCGAACGGCTTCCAGGCGCTGAACTACGTGCGGGAGAACGTGCCCTTCCTCACCATCGCGGCGATCTTCCAGAAGGATCCGCAGATCCTGATGAGCCACGAGGAAGCGAACATCGCCGGCTTCGAGCAGATGCGCGGCCGGCCGATCCTGATCGGCGCCGGCGGGCGGGTGACGTACTGGCCCTTCCTCCGCGCGCGCTTCGGCCTGACCGACGACCAGATCCGCCCCTACACCTTCAACATCCAGCCCTTCCTCGCCGACAAGGGCGCGATCCAGCAGGGGTTCCTGTCCTCCGAGCCCTTCTCGGCCATGGCCGGCGGCGCGCGGCCGCGCGTGCACCTCATCGCCGATGCCGGCTTCCCGAACTACCAGACCACCATCGACATCTCCCGCCGCATGACGGAGGAGAAGACGGATCTCGTGCAGCGCTTCGTCGACGCGACGGCGGAAGGCTGGACGCAGTACATGCGCAGCCAGGACGTGGAAGCCGCGAACCGCCTCATCATCCGCGACAACCCGGACATGACGCTGGAACGCATCACCTACGCCGTGCGGGTGATGAACGAGCGCGGCATCGTCCTGTCGGGCGACGCCGAACGCCTGGGCATCGGCGCCATGACGGATGAGCGCTGGGAGACCTTCTACACCACCATGCGCGACGCCGGCGCGATGCCGCCGGGCCTCGACGTCAAGCGCGCCTATTCGCTCCGCTTCGTGAACAAGCGGGTCGGTCTGGGGTGAGCTCGGCGCGGCCGCTCGTAGCGCTTCGCGGACTCGCGAAGCGCTACGCCACGGGGACGCTGGCGCTCACCGGCATCGACCTCGACATCCTGCCGGGCGACTTCGTGGCGCTGCTGGGCCCGTCCGGCTGCGGCAAGTCGACGCTGCTGCGCATCCTGGCCGGCCTTTCGGGGCCGACCGGCGGGACGATCGACTGGCCGAGCGCGGCGCATGACGCCGCCGGCGACCCGCAGCGCGACATCGGCTTCGTCTTCCAGGAACCGACGCTGATGCCCTGGGCGACGGTGATGCGCAACGTCACCCTGCCGCTCGAACTCGCCGGGGTGAAGCGCAGCGAGGCGGAGGACCGCGCCGCCGAATGGCTCGCCCGCGTCGAGCTGAAGGGCTTCGAGAAGGCCTATCCCCGCGCACTGTCGGGCGGGATGCGCATGCGCGTGTCCATCGCCCGCGCGCTGGTGACCCGCCCGCGCCTGCTGCTGATGGACGAGCCCTTCGCGGC
This sequence comes from Roseomonas nitratireducens, assembly GCF_017813355.1. GTDB lineage: Bacteria > Pseudomonadota > Alphaproteobacteria > Acetobacterales > Acetobacteraceae > Neoroseomonas > Neoroseomonas nitratireducens. The sequence continues at coordinate 65,544 of NZ_JAGIYZ010000001.1, read as the reverse complement.
GCTGGACGAGATCACCCGCTTCCGGCTCAACAACGACCTCCTCCAGTTGTGGGAGGCCGAGCGCTTCACCGTGGTGTTCGTGACGCATTCCGTCTTCGAGAGCGTCTTCCTCGCGCAGCGCATCGTCGTCATGGCCCCGCGCCCGGGCCGCATCGCGGAGGAGATCGCGGTGACCGCGCCGACCCCGCGGGGGGAGGAATTCCGCACCTCCCCCGACTACGCCGCGCAATGCCGGACCGTCTCCCACGCCCTGTCGCGCGCCATGGCGCCCGCGGCATGAGCGAGGAGCCGACGCCGGAACGCGCCCTACCCGCCCTGCCCGGCGTGGCCGCCTGGATGCGCGTGGTGGCGCCGACCGTCATCGCCTTCCTGTTCCTCGGCGCCTGGGAAGCAGTGGTGCGGGTGAACGGCATCCCGCACTACATCCTGCCGGGGCCCCTGCTGGTCGGGCAGACGCTGCTGAAGGACTGGGGCACGCTGTCCACCTCGCTGCTGATCACGCTGAAGATCACCTTCATGGCGCTGTCCGTCGCCGCGGTGCTGGGGCTCGCGCTGGCGGTGCTGTTCGCGCAGTCGCGCATCATCGAGATGTCGCTGTTCCCCTTCGCCGTCATCCTGCAGGTGACGCCGATCGTCGCCATCGCGCCGCTGATCATCATCTGGGTGAACGACGTCACGCTGTCCCTGCTGATCTGCGCCTGGATCGTCGCCTTCTTCCCGATCCTGTCGAACACCACGGTCGGGCTGAACTCGGCCGACCACAACCTGATCGACCTGTTCCGCCTCTATCGCGCGAATCGCTGGCAGGTGCTGGTGCGGCTGCTGCTGCCCTCCGCCCTGCCGTACTTCCTGGCGGGGCTGCGGATCTCGGGCGGGCTCGCGCTGATCGGCGCGATCGTCGCGGAATTCGTGGCGGGGACGGGCGGCAGCGCCTCGGGGCTCGCCTACCGCATCCTGGAAGCGGGCTACCAGCTGCAGATCCCGCGCATGTTCGCGGCCCTCGTGCTGGTCAGCGGCACGGGGATCGCCATCTTCCTGGCGTTGACGCTGCTCTCCCACCTGCTGCTGCGGAAATGGCATGAGAGCGCGATGGGGCGGGGGGACCGGCGATGAGCATCGCGATGGATCGACTGCGGGCGGCGCTGGACGGCGCGGGGTCCGCCTTCTGGCTGCGCGATGCGCGGGCGCCCGCCGCGCTGCTGGCCGGCACACCCGGCCTGCCGACGGATGGGGAGGGCCTGGCGCGGATCGACCTGCGCATCGAGGCGGGGTGCATCGCGGCCATCGCCCCCGCCGGCAGCGCGCCGGACGGGCCCTCGCTCGATGGCGGCCAGGTCTGGCCGGGCCTGGTCGATGGCCACACCCATATCGACAAGGGCCATATCTGGCCGCGCATGCCGAACCCGGACGGCACCTTCGGCGGCGCGATCGGCGCCGTCATGGCCGATCGCGGCGCCAACTGGTCGGTCGATGACATGCGCGCCCGAGCCGATTTCGCGCTGCGCGCCGCCTACGCCCACGGGACGGTCGCGCTGCGGACGCATCTCGACAGCTACATGCCGCACGCCCCGAACGCCTGGGCGATGTTCCGCGCGCTGCGCGACGATTGGGCCGGGCGGATTACGCTGCAGGCCTCCTCGATTGCGCCGCTCGACCGCTTCGCGGGGGAGGAAGGGGCCGAACTCGCCGACATCGTCGCCGATTCGGGCGGCGTGCTCGGCATGGTCACGCGCCTGTCGGGCGGCATCCATGACGAGATGCCAGCCGACTTCCAGCCCATGCTGGACCGCTTCTTCGCGCTGGCGGAGGACCGTGGCCTCGCCCTCGACCTGCATGTGGACGAGAGCGGGGAGACAGGCGCCCGCGCGCTGCGGGAGATCGCGGCGACCGCGCTCCGCCGCGGCTTCAAGCGGCCGATCCAGTGCGGCCATTGCTGCGCGCTGTCGCTCCAGCCCGATGCCTTCGCCGAGGAGACGATCCGCCTCTGCGCCGAGGCCGGCATCGCCATCATCGTCCTGCCCATGTGCAACATGTACCTGCAGGACCGCGTGCCGGGCCGCACCCCGCGCTGGCGCGGCGTGACGCTGGTGCATGAGATGCGCGCGGCGGGCATTACCGTATCGGTCGCCAGCGACAACACGCGCGACCCCTTCTACGCCTATGGCGACCTCGACATGGTCGAGGTGTTCCGCGCCGCGACGCGCATCCTGCACCTGGATCATCCCTTCGGAGACTGGCCGCGCGCCGCCGCGGCGACGCCGGCCGGCGCGATGGGGCTGCCGGACCACGGCATGATCCGCCCGGGTGCCGCCGCCGACCTGATCCTGTTCCGCGCGCGCGTCATGACGGAGTTGCTCTCCCGCCCCCAGGCGGACCGGATCGTGCTGCGCGCGGGCCGCGTGCTGTCGGCGGAGCTGCCGGACTGGCGGGAACTCGACCCCGTCCTCACCAGCGGCTGAAATGCAGCCGCACCTTCGCGAGGAAGGCGTCGAGCTCGGCCCGCCCGCGGCGGTCCATCCCGTTCAGGTACAGCCAGTCGAGCCGGCAGCCCTTCGCGCAGAGCCGGCGGATGCCGCGGCCGATCAGCTTCTTGTCCGGCCAGCCGATGTACCAGAGCAGCCAGGTCGGCGAGCCATAGGTCGTCACCACCGCGATGCGCGTGATGTTGGTCAGCAGCGGCTCGATCGCGCCGTCCCCGAGCCTGAACGCGACGCCGGGCGACCAGACGCGGTCAAACCAGCCCTTCAGGATCGCCGGCAGGCCGTACCACCAGGTGGGGTAGACGAGGACCAGCGCCTCCGCCGCCCGCAAATCGGCGACATGCGATTCGATGCCCCGCTCGTTCGCGCCTTCCGTGTGGTAGCGCTCGCGCTCCTCGGCCGTCAGCGCGGCGACGAAGCCCTCGGCATAAAGGTCGCGGACGGTGACGGCGTGCCCGGCGGCCAGCAGCGCGTCCCGCGCGGCGTCGCGGAGGGCGGCAGAATAGCTGTCGCTCCGCGGATGGGCATGGATCATCAGGATTCGCATCATCCCCTCCGCTGGAGCATCTTCGCATGATCCCGATCGGGCCATCGCCGCGCAACACATGGCGCGTGTCCGGAGAAGCGGCAGACTTGGTGCGGCCCGCAATCGCGCCGCGGCCCGTCACCGTCGCGGCGCGGCCGAAGCGCGTGACCTTCGACCTCGCGCGAAGCGCGATCCTCGTCATCGACATGCAGAACGACTTCTGTCACCGCGACGGATGGCTCGCCTCGATCGGCGTCGATGTCGCCCCGGCCCGCGCGCCGATCGCGCCGCTCTGCGCGCTGTTGCCGCTCCTGCGCGCGGCGTCGGTTCCCGTCGTCTGGGTGAACTGGGGCAGCCGGCCGGATCGGCTGAACCTCTCGCCGGCGCTGCTGCATGTCTACAATGGGTCTGGCGCGGGGGCCGGGTTGGGCGATCCGCTGCCAGGCACGGGCAGTCCTGTGTTGCAGACCGGCGCCTGGTCCGCGCAGGTCGTGGACGAACTCGCGCCCGATCCGCGCGACATCCGCATCGACAAGCACCGCATGTCGGGCTTCTGGGACACGCCGCTCGACAGCATCCTGCGCAACCTGCGCGTGGACACGCTGTTCTTCGCCGGGGTCAACCTGGATCAATGCGTGCTGCACACCATGGCGGACGCGAACTTCGCGGGTTTCGACACGCTTCTGGTCGAGGATTGCGCCGCCACCACCAATCCCGATTTCTGCCGCCAGGCGACGATCCTCAACATCCACCAGATCTTCGGCTTCACCCTGGCATCCACCGACCTGATGGAGGCGATGAGCCCATGATGAGCGCACCCGTCATCGGCAAGCGCGCGGCGGACCTGCGCGGCTTCCGCATCGCGCCCGCGGACACGAACTATTTCGCCTGCCTGCTCGATCCGCTGGCCGACGGGGTGTCCTTCACCCTTGTCGTCGAGATCTTCGAACCCGGCGGCAAGACGCCGCCCAACACCCACATCGCGGCGGAGGAATGCTTCTTCGTCCTCGCCGGCAGCGGCATCGCCATGGCAGATGGCAGGACCATGCCGATCGGCCCCGGCGACTGCTTCGTGCTGCGTCCGGGCGTCGAGCATGTGGTCGAGAACACCGGCACGACGAAGCTCTATTGCCTGACGCTGATGACGCCGAACGAGGGCTTCGCCGAGCTGATCCGCAACGGCACGCCGGTCGACCTCGCGCCGGAGGACATCGCCGTGCTGACGGGCCGCGCCTGATGCGCGTGCTCGTGCTCTTTGCCCATCCGCTGGCCGATTCCTTCCACGCCGCGCTGCACGCGGCGGCACTCGAAGGCCTGGCCCGGGCGGGGCACGAGATCGACGATTGCGACCTCTATGCCGAAGGCTTCGACCCGGTGCTCTCCGCCGAGGAACGGCGCGACTACCACGACCCGGCGCTGAACCGTCGCCTGGTCGCGCCCTGGGTGGAGCGCGTGCAGAAGGCCGAGGCGATCGTCTGCGTCTTTCCGACCTGGTGCTTCGGCCCGCCGGCCATCCTCAAGGGCTTCTTCGACCGGGTGTTCCTCCCCGGCGTCTCCTTCCGGCTGGAGGAGGGCGTGGCGAAGCCGGCGCTGACCAACATCCGCCGCATCGCCGGCATCGTCACCTATGGCCGCCCCTGGTGGACGGCGCTGCTGATGGGCGACCCGCCGCGCATGGCGGTCACGCGGTACCTGCGCGTGCTGACCGGCTGGAAGGCGAAGGCGGAATACCTCCCGCTGTATGACATGAACCGCGCGCCGCAGGCGCGGCGCGAAGCCTTCGTCGCCCACGTGCGCGACCGCATGGCGCGCTTCGGCTGACGCGCTATTCGAGCGCTTCCTCCACCTCCGGCGCGTCCGGGTCGCCGAACATGTAGTGGCTGCGCGGCGCCTCCGGCGACCAGGACGGATTGTCCCAGGCCAGCATCTTGCCCGGATTCAGCAGGCCGAGCGGATCGGCCTCCTTCTTGAATGCCAGTTGCCGCGCATCGACGCGCTTCATCCCGCCCTCCTCCAGCGTGAAGGCGTGCGGGTTGAAGATCGGGCAGCCATTCTCCTCATGCAGGCGGATGATCTCGGCCAGCCGCTCCTCAGTGGTGTAGCGCACGAGTTGCAGGCCGAAGCAGGTCACCTCGCCGCCGAAGCGGACGAATTCAAGGTGCATCGGCACCTCGTCGCCGAACATCGCCGCCATCTTCTCGACCAACGCGAGATGGCCCGGCGGCGGGAACAGGGTCTGCAGGTAGGTGATGGTCCGGTCGAGCTTCAGCGCCTGCAGCGTCGTGTGGTTCCAGGAATGCTCGTAGAGCGGCACGGCGGCCTGCTCGGTCGGGCAGCGGTACAGCTCGCGGCCGCTGTGGCGCTCGACATAGGGCGGCAGCGCCTCGAGGAAGGGCGCGGCGACCATCGCCAGCACCACATGCATCCCTGCCGGGATCACGCCGTCGAAGGCCTTGAAGTATTGCTGCGGCACGGGCGCGGCGACGACGCAGGCGAGCTTCTTCACGATGCCGTCCGCGCGCGTCAGCGCATCGGCGAAGCGCGCCGCGTCCATCAGCGTCGGGAAGCCGAGCATCACATCCACCCACTCATGGGCCGGGGCGAGCGGCACCTCGACCTCCGTGATCACGCCGTTGGTGCCGTAGGCGTGGTTGGCCTTGTCGATCTCCGCGCCGCGCAGTTCCAGCACGCGGGGCTCGGCCTCCATCGTCACCACGCGCAGGCCGAGGATGTTCCCCGGCTCCCGCAGCGATCCCCACATGCAGGAGCCCGCGCCGGCCGACCCGCCGGCGATGAACCCGCCGATCGTCGCCGTGCGCTTGGTGGACGGATGGAAGCGCAGCTCGCCGCCGACCTCGCGCCGCACCTGCTCATCGATCGCGATCAGCTTCGCCCCCGCCTGAGCGCGCAGCAGGCCGGGCTTCGCCCAGAGCACGCGATCCATGGCCGACAGGTCGAGGACGATCCCACCCTTGAGCGGCATGGCCTGGCCGTAGTTGCCGGTGCCCGCGCCGCGGGGCGTCACCGGGATGCGTCGCGCATGGCATTCCGCGAGGATGCGGATCACCTCCGCCTCGTCCTTCGGCAGCGCCACCGCATCCGCCGTCACGCCGTTCAACTGGCGCTTCAGCACGGGCGAGTACCAGAAGAAGTCGCGGCTGCGCTGGCGCACCAGCGCGGCGTCGGTGATGAACGCGACGCCCGGCAGGGCGGCGATCAACTCAGGAATCATGCGGCGTCGGTCTCCGGGGCGTCGAAACTCGCCATCTTGCCGGGGTTGAACAGGCCGAGCGGATCGACGCGGCGCTTGAAGCCGAGTTGGTCGCCCGGCACGCGGCGATAGCCCGAGCCGCCTTCGATGGTGAAGACATGCGGGTTGGCGATGCCGATGCCTTCGGCCTCGAACCCCGCCATGATCGCGTTGAGCCGCGCCTCGTCCGTCCAGCGGATGACGGGCAGCGCGGTCATGGTGGTGCGGCCGCCGAAGCGGACGCATTCGGTGTGCATCCACACCTCCTCTCGGAATTTTTCCCGCACCGCCTCGACGGCGCGCAGCGTGTCCTCGAAGGGGAAGCGGCATTGCAGGTAGGTGACGCCGCGGTCGCGCTTGAGCACCTGCAGCGTCGTATGGTTCCAGCAATACTCGTAGAAAGGCGTGGCGTCCGGGTCGCGCTCGGCCGCCACCGTGTCCTGGTCCGCGACGATCGTGCCGCCATGTTCCCGCACAAGGTCGCGGAAGGCGACGAGGCCCGCGGGCGCGATCATGGCAAGCAGCAGCGCGTGCCCCGCCGGCACCGCATCGCCCAGCCCACGGAAGAAGGGCGGCAGCCGGTCGTCGAAGACCGCCGCCATTTTCTTCGGAATGCCGTCGGCGAAGGCCAGCGCGAGGGCGCAGCGCGCGGCCGCGGGGAAGTCCGGGAAGGTCACCGCCATGTCGCGCCAGGCCTGCGCCGGCGCCAGCGGAATGCGCACGCGGGTGATGACGCCCGTCGTGCCATAGGTGCGGTTGACCGGCGCGGCCTCGTCGCCCGACAGGTCGAGCAGCGCGGGCGGGTCCTGCATCGTCGCGACGCGCACGCCGTTGAGGTTGCCGCGCTCGCGCATCGTGCCATGCACGATGCCGCCCACCCCCGCACCGCCGCCGGCGACGAAGCCGGCGATCGTCGCGGTGCGCTTGGTGGAGGGCCAGAGCCGCAATTCCCAGCCCCGCTCGCGTGCCCACAGGTCGAGGTCGATCATCCGCGCCCCGGCCTCGGCTTGCAGCACCCCGTCCTCGAGTGCGATCGGCGCCGTCATCGCCGTGGTGTCGAGCACCGCTCCGCCGGCCAGCGGCACGCATTGCCCGTAATTGCCCGTGGCACCCCCGCGCACCGTCACCGGCACACCCTGCGCGCGTGCCGCGGCGAGGATGCGCAGCACCTCCGCCTCCGTCTTCGGGCGCAGCCACAGATCGGCGCGCTTGCCGTCCAGCTGCGCCTTCAGGATCGGGCTGTACCAGTAGAAGTCGCGGCTCTTCTGCCGCAGCAGGGCGGGGTCGGCCGATTGCTCGACGCCGTCGAGCGCGGCCGCGAAGGCGGCGATGTCAGGCATCGGGGTCGGGCGCGTTCGACAGGAAGGCCTCCACATCCATCGCCGCGACCTGCGCCCAGAGCGCGGCCATCTTCTGCGCGGCGTGATCCAGCAGCATCTCCCCGATCTCGACCGTTGCGGCGGAGGCATCGCCCACGGCACCCGCCGGGTGCAGGTCCTGCGCCTGCCAGGCGAGCGGCGCGCCGGCGTCCGGTGCCATGGCGGGTGTGGCGTTCGACACGCCCTGCCAGCGGCTGACGAAGTTGCGCGCCTTGTCCATGTGCACCAGGTGCGGCGTCAGCGCGAGCATCACCGATGTCTCGTCCCGCCCGGCGTGGATGCCGAAGCGCGATTCGACCGGGTCGCGCAGCGCCTCGGGCTTGCCCATCCGCGCCCACATGGCGTTCACGGCGAAGAGCCCCTGCTCGATCCGCAGCCGCCGCGCCGCGATGTCGAGGCAGGAGACATTGCCGCCATGGCTGTTGACGAAGACCAGCCGCTTCACCCCCGCGCGCGCGACCGAGGCGCCGATGTCGCAGACCAGCGCGAGCAGCGTCTCCGCGCTGGTGGTCAGGGTGCCGGGGTAGCGCAGGTGCTCGACCGAAAGCGCGACGCTCTGCGTCGGCAGCACCAGCACGGGCAGGTCGTCGGGGATGACCTTCAGCGTCCGCCCCACCACGCCCTGGTTGATCGTGGTGTCGACCGATACGGGCAGATGCGGCCCGTGCTGCTCGATGCTCGCCACCGGAAGGACGGCGACCGTGTTCGCCGGCAACGTTCGGAAGGCCGGCCAGGGCAGATCCTGCCAGTAGCGCGTGGGAAGCGGCATGCGTCAGGCGAGCCTCATGTCGGTGGCGGGCGGAAGGTAGCGCGGATCATACACCTCGCCCCAGGGCATCGCGCGGGAGATCGCGAAGGCTTCCCGCACCATGTCGATGCCGCGCTGCAGCCGCGTGGTGTCGATCCGGCCGAAGCCGTTGGCGCGGACATGCGACGTGAAGGTCAGCTCGTTCAACGCCATGCGCAGCCGCTCGGTCTCGAGCGGCACGTCGGTCAACGGCTCCCGCGCGCGCAGCGCGGCGATGGCCACGGCGGGATCGGCCAGGCTGTCGTATTGCGCGCGCACCAGGCCGCGGATCAGGCCGGTGACGGCGGCGGGATTCGCCTCCGCCCAGCGGCGGGAGGTGATGAGCGCGGTGGAATAGAAGTCCGCCCCGACATCGCTGAAGCGCATCGTCACGATGTCCTCCGCCCGCACGCCCAGGCCGCGCAGCGAGAAGACGCCCGAGGTGATGAAGCCCGTGATGGCGTTGACGCGCCCCTGGGCGAGCATCGTCTCCCGCAGCTGCGGCGTGACGGTCTGCCAGCGGATGCGGGAGGCGTCGATGCCCGTCGCCTTGGCGAAGGCTGGAAAGAGCTGGCGGCCGGCATCGGATTCAGGCGCGGCGACGGTCTTGTCCATCAGGTCGGCCGGGCGCGCGATGTTCTCCCGCCGCAGCGTCATCACCGCGGCCGCCGTCGCGTCGTAGACGATGAAGGGCGTGAAGAGGTCGACCTCGGGCCGCTCGAGCTTCATGCGGATGGTGGGATTGAGGTCGGCGACGCCGACATCGTAGGCGCCGCCCGCGATCTTCACCGGCACGTCGCCCGACCCGAAGCCCCGGTCCATCGTCACCGCCAGCCCTTCACGGCGGAAGTACCCGCGTTCGAGCGCCAGCAGGAAGGCCGCCTGGGGGCCCTGCAGCGCCCAGTCCAGGGAGAAGCGGACCGGCAGCAGCGTCTGCGCCTGCACGGCGGGCGCGGCGAGGCCGGCGGCCGTGGCGGCAAGGGTCTTCAGCGCAAGGCGACGATCCATGGCGGGTCTCCGGCACAGGTCCGGACGTTCCCGGACCGGGTCGTCGCGGGTGTGCAAGCGGCGGACCAGCCGCAGACCCGCGGGGCGCCTGCGCGACTGCCCGCTTTCTGTGCGGGCAGGGATCGAGCCCTGCCGCAGCGGCAGGCAGTCCGGCCCCGAATGCCCGGCTGCGGCACGGCCCGCGATTTGCTGCGCCACGCGACAGGACCGGAGCCCGCCCATGCTTGCCACCGCCACGCCGCTGCTGACCCGCTTCTGGTATCCCGTCATGCCCATGGCGATGCTGGCCGAGGGGCCGAAGCCCTTCCGCCTGCTCGGCCGCGACCTGGTGCTGTGGGTCGATGGGGACGGCGCGCCGGCGGCGATGGATGACCGCTGCTGCCACCGCACGGCGAAGCTCTCGAAGGGCTTCTACACGGAAGGGCGGCTCGCCTGCGGCTATCATGGCTGGGAGTTCGGCCGCGACGGCACGGTGCTGCGCATCCCGCAGCGCCCGCCCGAACGCCAGGGCGCGATCCGCATGGGCACGCCCGCCTATCGCGCGGCGGCACGCTACGGCTACATCTGGGTCGCGCTGGAGGACCCGCTCTTTCCGATCCCGGAATTCGAGGAGGAGGCGGAAGGCTTCCGCCGCATCGACGAATTCTACGAACCCTGGGCCTGCGCAGGGCTGCGCCTGATGGAGAATTCCTTCGACAACGCGCATTTCTCCTTCGTCCATCGCGCCTCCTTCGGCGACCAGGGTCATCCGGAGCCGGCGAAGCTCGAGATCGAGGAGCATCCGGACGGGTTCCTGATGATCACCGAGGTGCCGGTGCGCAACCCGGAGATCCAGAAGAAGGTGCTGCGGATGGACAATGACGAGACCGTCCGTTCGATGCGCGGGCGCTGGTACATGCCCTTCCTGCGCAAGCTGCGCATCCGCTACCCCAACGGCCTGTCCCACAGCATCGTCACCTGCGCGACGCCGATCGACGATGCCAACAGCCAGGTCGTGCAGTTCGTCTTCCGCAACGACACCGAAGCCGATGCGAAGGCGGAAGACGTGATCGCCTTCGACCGCATCGTGACGAACGAGGATCGCGACATCCTGGAAAGCACCGACCCGGACGTGCCGCTCGACCAATCGGGCATCGAGTTCAACATGCCTTCCGACCGCCCCGGCGTGCTGATGCGCCGCATGCTGGCCGCGGTCATCGCGCGGGAAGCGACGCAAGCCGCCTGAATCAGCGCCGCAGCGCGAGCGCTGCGCCGAGCAGCGCGAAGCCCGCCGCGAAGGGCCCGAAGCCCGCGAAGCCGAAGGACCCCACCACCGCGCCGCCCAGCGCCGCCGCGGCGAGCCATCCGACGCTCGCCGAGGTGACGTTCATGCCGAGCACGGTGCCGCGGACATCGTCGGGCACCTCGGCCAGCGCCGCCATCAGGCAGGGCCGCGCCACCGCGATCACCAGCGCATAGAGGAACCCCGCCGCGACCGTCACGGCCAGGGACGGCGTCCAGCCGAACAGCAGCAGCGCCGCCAGGGCGGACAGGATCAGCGTGACGCCGAAGGTCCGCCGCCGGTTCGGCAGCCGGTCCGCCACCTGCCCGCCGATCACCGTGCCGAGGATGTGGCCGAAGGCGAAGACCAGCAGCGGCAGCGCGACGCCCGCGGCCGACAGCCCGTGCGTCGCCTGCAGGAAGGTCGCGTAGTAGACCGCCGTCAGCCCGTAGCAGACGCGCTCCGCCACACCCATCGACAGCAGGCGCAGCACGGGGCCGGACATCGCACCCGCGAGGCTCGGCCGTGCGCCGCCCCCGCCGCCGCCATCGCCGGCCGGGCGCAGCGTCGCGAGGAACAGGAACAGCCCGGCCAGCAGCGCGAGCCCCGCCGTCGCCACATGCACGCCGCGCCAGCCGACATGCGCGCCGATCCAGGCCGCCATCGGCACGCCGACCAGCAGGGTCACCGACTGCCCCGCCATGATCCAGCCGAGCGCCCGCCCGCGTTGGCGATCCACCGTGCGCGCGGAGGCTTCCGCCATGATCACCCCGGTGAAGCCGCCGGCGCAGAAGCCGCCCAGCGTGACCCAGAGCGCGACCGCCCAGTATCCCTCCGCCATGGCGACGCCGACGAGGCAGAGCGCGAGCCCCGGCGGCCCGAGCACGAGGAAGGGCCGCCGCCCCCACCGGTCCGATCCCGCCCCGGCGAGGATGGAGGACACGCCCCAGGAGATGGAGGTCGCCGCCATCAGGTTCGCCACCATGGGCAGGGAGGAGGCGAGGTCGCGCGCCATGTCGAGCAGGAAGGGCGCGCGCGTGGTGCCGGAGGAGGAAGCCGCGAACATCGCGAAGCAGCCCGCGGCGAGCAGCGCCCAGGGCATGGGCGGCATCGGCGCCACGCGCTCAGAGCCGCCGGCGATAGAGCGCGATCAGCCTCTCCCAATGCCGCTCCGCCGCCGGCTTGTCGTAGCACCAGCGTCCGGGGAAGGCGAAGCCGTGATGGACGCCGGGATGGATCTCGAGCTCGCCCTGCGCGCCCGAGGCATCGAACAGCGCGCGCAGTTCCGCCACCATCGGCAGGGGTGCCAGGTCGTCATGCTCGGCGCAGCAGATGTACAATTCGGCGCGGCCGCGGCCGAGCGTCGCATGCGGGCTTTCCTCCGCCTCGCTGACCAGCCAGGTGCCGTAGATGGAGGCCGCGGCGGCGATGCGTCCCGGATAGCGCACGGCGGCGGCGAGCGCGTAGGGGCCGCTCATGCAGTAGCCATGCACGCCGACGGGGCCTTGCGCCGCGATCCCCGCGCGATCGAGGAAGGCGAGCATGGCGCCCACATCCTCCATCGCCGGCGGGATCGTCATGCGGGTGCGGATGGCGCGCATGCGGGCACGGTCCGGGTCGCCTTCCGTCAGCACGCCGGGGCCGAACTTCGTGTCGCGCCCCGCGCGGTAATACAGGTTGGGCAGCAGCACGCAGTAGCCGGCGGTGGCGAGCCGGCGCGCCATGTCGTGCAGTTCCTCCCGGATGCCGGGCGCGTCCATCAGCATCAGCACGGCCGGATGCAGGCCGCGATCGGGGCGGACGACGAAGGTCTCCATCGCGCCGTCGCGGGTCGGGATGTCCTCGGTGGTCTCGATCATGCGGCGCGCTCCGCCGGGCCGGCGACGCTCAGGCCCTGGACGCCGTGGCGCGCGATCAGGCCCGCCACCAGGCCGCTGGCCTTAGCCTCCTCGACGAAGTCGGCCAGGAAGCGGGCGGCGGCGGCGTGGCCGCGCGCCATGCCGACCGCCTGCTGCACGGCGGTGAACTGGCCGTCCAGGATGCGCGTGCCCGGCATGGCGGCGGCATCGGCGATCAGCCGCGGGCGCAGGCCGGCCAGCGCCTCCAGCCCCTGCTCGACGAACAGCCTCGCGGCGCCGTCGAGTCCTTCGGCCCGCACCAGCGTCGCATGGCGGACGTTGCGCTCGAGCCAGAGGTCGTAGGCGGCGCGCGCGGTGACGGCGATGCGCACGCCGGGCCGGTCCACCTGGTCGATCGTGGCGATGGGGGAGCCGGGCGGGACCATGTAGGTCGATTCGATCTCGGCATAGGCGGCGGTGAAGGCGATGTGCTCGGCGCGCTGCGGCTCGGCGCCGATCAGCGCGATATCCCACGCATCCGTGCCGACGGCATCGGCCACGTCGCCCGGCCTCGGATACGGGACGTAGCGGACGGGCACGCCGAGCCGGTCGGCGATGGCGCGCGCCATGCCGGGGGCGACGCCTTCGGGGTCCCCATTCGGGCCACGGCCGTTCACCAGCAGGAAGTTGCCGAGGTTGATCCCGGCGCGCAGCACGCCGCGCGGCGCCAGCGCCGCGAGCACATCTTGGGTCATGGTCGTTTCCTCATCGCCGGGCAGTAGACGGCGATGGCGCGCGCCCGTCCAGGGCGCGGCCTTGCGCGCGGCGCCGCGCCGCGCATGCTGCCCGCGCCGCCAAGCGGGCGGGAGGAGACGAGACATGATCCACGAATTGCGCATCTATCGCTGCGTGCCGGGCCGCCTGCCCGCGCTGCTCAACCGGTTCGAGACCATCACGCTGAAGCTCTGGGCGAAGCACGGCATCCGCCAGGCAGGCTTCTGGACGACGCTGATTGGCGAATCGAACCAGGACCTGCACTACCTGCTGGCCTGGGAATCGCTCGCGGAGCGGGAGGCGAAGTGGAACGCCTTCGCCGCCGACCCCGAATGGCTGAAGGCGCGGGCCGAAACCGAGAAGGACGGCGCCATCGTCGCGCAGGTGACCAACGCCATCCTGCAGCCGACGGGCTTTTCCTCGGTGAAGTGACCCTGTCGGGGCCATGACCCGGCCGTCATGTGCCCATTCGACACGCAGAACGACCCGCCGGCGCGCCAATTCTGCCGCGCCGGCAGGCATTCCGGCCAGCTTGTCCCGCCTTGCCCGCGGTTCGCGCATGGCACGCGGTTCGCTTTGCCCATCCACCGTGCAGGACGCGGCGCACCGATTTCCGGTGGCGCGCGGAAGCGGCCTGCGCAGCAGGAGGAGGGCGAAGCCCCATGACCGACGTGACAAGGATCTCGCGCCGCGCCGCGCTGATGGGCTTCGGCGCCACGCTCGCCGCCCCGGCGATCAGCCCGGCCTTCGGCCAGGGCGCGCCGATCAAGGTCGGCGTTCTGCACTCGCTGTCCGGCACCATGGCGATCAGCGAGACGGCGCTGCGCGACACCGTGCTGATGATGGTGAACTGGATCAACGGCCGCGGCGGCCTGCTCGGCCGGCGGGTCGAGGCGGTGGTGGTCGACCCCGCCTCCAACTGGCCGCTGTTCGCCGAGAAGGCGCGCGAGCTGCTCCAGGTGCACCGCGTGGACGTGACCTTCGGCTGCTGGACCTCGGTGTCCCGCAAGTCGGTCCTGCCGGTGTTCGAGGAGCTGAACGGCATGCTCTTCTACCCTGTCCAGTATGAGGGCGAGGAGGAGAGCCGGAACATCTTCTACACCGGCGCCGCGCCGAACCAGCAGGCGATCCCGGCGGTGGAATACCTGATGTCGGCCGATGGCGGCGGCGCCCGGCGCATCGCGCTGCTCGGCACCGACTACGTCTATCCGCGCACGACCAACCGCATCCTGCGCGCCTTCCTGAACTCGAAGGGCATCCCCGATGCCGACATCCTCGAGGAATACACCCCCTTCGGCCACAGCGACTGGCAGGGCATCGTCGCGCGGGTGAAGCGCTTCGCGGGCGAGGGCAAGAAGACCGCCATCGTCTCCACCATCAACGGCGACGCGAACGTTCCCTTCTACCGGGAACTCGGCAACCAGGGCATCAAGGCCGAGGACATCCCCTCGGTCGCCTTCTCGGTCGGCGAGGAGGAGCTCGCGGGCATCGACACCCGCCCGCTGGTCGGCCACCTGGCCGCCTGGAACTACTTCATGTCGGTGCAGTCGCCGGCGAACACCGAGTTCCTGAACCTCTGGCGCGCCTACATCAACAACCCGCGCCGCGTCACCAACGACCCCATGGAAGCGACCTATGTCGGCTTCAAGATGTGGGCGCAGGCGGTGGCGCAGGCCGGGACCACGGGCGTCGATGCCGTGCGCACGGCGATGTACGGCCAGAAGGTGGATGCGCCGTCCGGCTTCACGCTGGAGATGCACCGCAACCACCACCTGTCCAAGCCGGTCATGATCGGCGAGGTCCAGGCGGACGGGCAGTTCAACACGGTCTGGAAGACGTCCGGCCCGATCGTGGCCGAGAACTGGTCCCCCTTCATCCCCGAGAACGCCAACCGGCGTCGCGGGTGACGCGACCGGGGCGGCCCCGCGCCGCCCCGCCGCCGACTGACATGGCACGACTGCTCGCCCTTGTCCTGATGGTCGCGCTGGCCTTGCCGGCGCGGGCACAGGACGCCTTCCTCGACGCGCTGGCCGGGCTCGGCGGCGGCTTCGGCGCGCAGGCCGAAGCGGCCGACCGGCTCGGCTCGCTCGGCGACCCGCGCGCCATCGCGCCGATGCGCGCGCTGTCCGATGGACGCCTGCTGCGCCGCGCCGACGGCACGCTCGTCATCCGCACCGATTCCGGCGGGATCGAGGCCGCGACTGGCGCGCCCGCCGACGCCGCCGGCGCCGAGACGGTGCGCATCAACAACCGCGTTCGCGTGGCGCTCCGCGGCGCGCTCGGCAAGCTGCAACTGGTCTCGCCCGACGCGGCGGAACGGCTGGCGGCGGCCGAAGCCGTGTTCCGCAGCCGCTCGGCGGAGAACGTCCCGCTGCTCGACGCCGCCCTGGCGCGGGAGACGCAGCCGCGCATCCGCGAACGGATGGAACTCGCGCTCGCCGCCTCGCGGATCGTCGCGACCGACCCGGCGCAGAAGCGCGCGGGGATCGCGACGCTCGGCGCGTCCTCCTCGCCCGAGGCGCGCGCGATCCTGCTCGAGGCCCGCGCCCAGAATGCCGAACTGCTGGCCGAGATCGAGGCCGCGGTCGCGGCGATCGACCGCCGGCTCGCCGTCCGTCGCGCGGCGGAGACCTTCTTCCAGGGGCTGTCGCTCGGCTCCGTGCTGCTGCTCGCGGCGCTGGGCCTCGCCGTGACCTTCGGCGTGATGGGCGTGATCAACATGGCGCATGGCGAATTCGTCATGCTCGGCGCCTACACCACCTTCCTCGTACAGCAGGCGCTGCGCGACATCCCAGGCCTCGCGCCCTTCGCGCTGCCGCTGTCCGTGCCGGCCGCCTTCCTCGTCGCCGGGCTCGCCGGGTTGCTGATGGAACGCGGGCTGATCCGGCACCTTTACGGACGGCCGCTGGAGACGCTGCTGCTGACCTTCGGCGTCGGCATGATGATCCAGCAGGCGGTGCGCCTCGCCTTCGGCGCGCAGAACCGCGAGGTCACCAGCCCGCCCTGGATGCAGGGCACGCTGATGCTGCCCTTCGACATTCCCGTCACCGCCAACCGCCTGTGGATCCTGCTGTTCAGCCTGGCCTTCTTCCTCCTGATCGTCGCCGCCATCCGCTTCACCCGCTTCGGGCTGGAGATGCGGGCGGTGACGCAGCGGCGCCCGATCGCGGCCGCCATGGGCATCCGCACCGGGCGCGTGGACGCGCTGACCTTCGCCTTCGGATCCGGCATCGCGGGCATCGCGGGCGTGGCGCTGAGCCAGATCGACAACGTCTCCCCCAATCTCGGCACGGGCTACATCATCGACAGCTTCCTGGTGGTGGTGTTCGGCGGGGTGGGAAGCCTGGCGGGCACGCTGATCGCGTCCTTCGGCCTCGGCCTGGTCAACAAGGTGCTCGAACCCTGGGCGGGCGCGGTGCTGGCGAAGGTCTTCGTGCTGGTGGCCGTGATGGTCTTCATCCAGCGGCGCCCGCGCGGGCTGTTCCCGCAGAAGGGCCGGGCGGCGGAAGCATGAGCGCGACCGCCCTCGATACCCCGCCGTCGCGCCTGCGGCTCGGCCTGCGGGCGGGCATGATCGGCGCGGTCTGCCTGCTTGCCGCCTTCCCGGTGCTGAACCAGTTGCCGGAGACGCATGCGCTGCATGTGTCGGACTTCCTCGTCTCCGTCTCGGGCAAGTGGATCTGCTACGCGATCCTCGCCCTCTCGCTCGACCTCGCCTGGGGCTATGCCGGCATCCTCTCGCTCGGGCACGGGGCCTTCTTCGCCCTCGGCGGCTATGCGATGGGGATGCACCTGATGCGCCTGATCGGGCCGCGCGGCGTCTATGGGCATCCGGTGCTGCCGGACTTCATGGTGTTCCTCGGCTACCGCGAGCTGCCCTGGTACTGGCTCGGCTTCGACAATGTCGCCTTCGCCATGCTGATGGTGCTGCTCGTGCCGGGGGTGCTCGCGCTGGTGCTGGGCTGGCTGTGCTTCCGCAGCCGCATCACCGGCGTCTATCTGTCGATCATCACGCAGGCCATGACCTATGCGCTGATGCTCGCCTTCTTCCGCAACGACATGGGCTTCGGCGGCAACAACGGCTTCACCGACTTCAAGGAATTGCTGGGGATGCCGCTGAACACCGGCGCCGCGCGGGCGGCGCTGTTCTATGCCTCCCTCGTCTCGCTCGTGGTCTGCTACCTGCTGTGCCGCTGGATGACCGCGACCAAGTACGGCCGCGTGCTGACCGCGATCCGCGATGCGGAAAGCCGCGTCCGCTTCCTCGGCTACGACGTGACGCGGCACAAGCTTTTCGCCTTCGTCGCCTCCGCCATGATGGCCGGGCTCGCCGGCGCGCTCTACGTGCCGCAGGTCGGCATCATCAATCCCGGCGAGTTCAGCCCGGGCAACTCGATCGAGGCCGTGGTCTGGGTCGCGGTCGGCGGCCGCGGCACGCTGGTCGGCGCGGTGCTCGGCGCCTTCTCGGTCAACGGACTCAAGACCTGGCTGACCAGCGCCGCGCCCGACCTTTGGCTGTTCGTGCTCGGCGGGTTGTTCGTCGCGGTCACGCTGTTCCTGCCGAAGGGGCTGATCGGCCTGTTGCAGGGGCGCGGCAAGTGAAGGGGCGGCGGCTCTATCTCGACGGCGTGTCGGTCGTCTTCGACGGGTTCCGGGCGCTGAACAACCTCGCTCTGGTCGTGGAACCGGGCGAGATGCGCGCCGTCATCGGCCCCAACGGCGCGGGCAAGACGACCATGATGGACGTCATCACCGGCAAGACGCGCCCCACCGCAGGCATCGCCACCTTCGGGGATTCGGACCTGACGCGGATGGACGAAGCCGCGATCGCCAATCTCGGCATCGGCCGGAAGTTCCAGAAGCCGACGGTGTTCGACGCGCTGACGGTGTTCGAGAACCTCGAACTCGCCCTGAAGGCGCCGCGCGGCCCGATCGCCTGCCTGCGCTGGATCCTGTCCGGCGAGGGCCGCACGCGGGTCGAGGAAGTGATGACCGAGACCGGCCTGACCGACCGCGCCCAGGACCCGGCCGGCATCCTCTCCCACGGCCAGCGCCAGTGGCTCGAGATCGGCATGCTGATGATGCAGGACCCGGAACTGCTGCTGGTGGACGAACCCGTCGCCGGCATGACGGATGCCGAGACCGAGCACACCGCGGCGCTGCTCGCCCGCATCGCCGGCAAGCACAGCGTGGTCGTCGTCGAGCACGACCTGGAATTCGTCCGCGCGCTGGGCTGCCGCGTCACCGTCCTGCACGAAGGCAGCGTGCTGTCGGAAGGCTCGATCGACCATGTGCAGAACGACCCGCGCGTGGTCGAGGTCTATCTCGGGCGCTGAAGCATGCTGAACGTCGCCGCCATCGACCTCTCCTACGGCGCCTCCCGCTGCCTGCGCGGCGTGTCGCTGGTCGCCGAACCCGGCAAGGTGACCGCCGTGCTCGGCCGCAACGGCGTGGGCAAGTCGTCCCTGCTGCGCGCCATCATCGGGCTTGAACGCGTGCAGGGCGGCAGCATCACCTGGGAAGGGCGCGACGTGACGCGCCTGCCGCCGGCCGAACGCGCCCGCGCCGGCATCGGCTACGTGCCGCAGGGGCGGGAGATCTTCCCCTTCCTGACGGTGCAGGAGAACCTCGAGACCGCGCTTGCCGCCGCCCCGCGCGGGTCTAAGGTGCCGGGCGAGATCTTCGACCTGTTTCCCATCCTGCGACAGTTCCTGCGCCGGCGCGGCGGCGACCTGTCCGGCGGGCAGCAGCAGCAGCTGGCGATCGGCCGGGCGCTCTGCGCGCGACCGCGGCTGCTGATCCTCGACGAGCCGACGGAAGGCATCCAGCCATCCGTCATCAAGGACATCGCCCGCGTCATCCGGCACCTGTCGCGCGACCGCGGCATGGCGGTGGTGCTGGTCGAGCAGTACTACGACTTCGCCCGCGAACTTGCCGACCGCATCGCCGTCATGGTGCGCGGCGAGGTCGTGCTGGATGGCCCCGCCGACCAGTTGCAGGAAGACGCCGTCCGGCCGCTGCTGACGGTCTAACTGCTATCGCGTGAACCAGGCGGCGCCGCGCGCCAGCGCCTCCGCCCGCCCGTCGCGCGTCACCTCCCACAGCGGATTGTCCACCGCGAGTCGCTGCCCGCCATCGCGCTGCGTCGGGCGGATCACCGTGCCGACCGAGGACCGCGTGCGCGCGCCGAACAGGTCGAGCGGCACGCGGATGAACAGCCCCTTGTCGAAGGATCCTTCGCCGAAGCGCGCGAAGGGCACGTCGGTCAGCGTCGCGAAGGCGCCGACCTCGATGCCGCTGTCGAAGCGCCGCGCGACCTCCAGCGTCCCGCCCCAGTCGCCCGCCAGATAGCGCCCGCCACGCACCGTCGCCGTCAGGTTCCACCAGGGAAGGTCGGCGTAGACCGAGACATGCCCCGTCGTGACGCGGTAGTCCCGCAGGCCGAAGCGCTGGTCGAAATCCCGCTGCGCCACATGCGCGACCTCGACGCCAAGCGCGTAGGGGCGGTCATGCGGCCGCCACAGCACCTCGCCGGACAGGCCGGCGAACATCGGCTCCAGATATCCGGCCGTGACGCGCGCGAAGACATCCGGCGCAGGCGTCCAGATGCGCTCGCCATAGAGCGTCGGCACGGCGAGGTCGCGCCCCTCATCGGCATAGCGCGCATAGTCCGACCGCACGCGCGGCAGCACGGAATCGGACGGCGCCGCGCCATCGAGGTTCTGCACCACCACCTGCGACACGCTGCCGCCCAGCGCCAGCCCCTGCCCGAAGCCGAGCCGCGCGCCGGCGACCAGCGCCGCCTGCCAGCGCAAGGTGCGCGACGGATCGCCGAGCACGACCCGCAACCGCGGTTCCAGCGACCAGTCGAGGAAGGGGCCCCGCGCCGCCTCCACGTCCTCGAACGCCTCCCCCGGCGCCATCAGGATCGCGGCGGCATAGACCTCCTCCGCGCTGCCATGGCCACGGGCGGCGGCTTCCAATGCCGCGCGCGGGATCAGCACGCGCGCAATCTCCACGCCTTCCCGCTGCCAAGCGATCAGCAGACGATCCACGCCGCGCGGCAGATGCGGCTGCACCGCGCGCGCCACGCGCCCGACCACATGCGCCAGGGTGCGGTACGGCCCGCCAGCGACGGCGATGCGCGCTTCCTCCCCGACAACACCGAAGGAGAGCCCGCGCAGCCCGACTTCCCCCAGCGCCGCGAAGACACGCTCGGCCGGCGATGCCGCCCCACCACGCCCCGGCATGGCGGGCGGCGGCGCCAGCGGCGCGCGCGGCGGATCGGCGGGGTCCATCCGCACCGATGCGCGCAGCACCAGATCCGTCCCGTGCACCCAGTGCACGCCAAGGTCGAGCCAGTCGCTCGACCACTGCAGCCCGGCATTCACGCGCGAGCGCGCCTCGCCGCGCAGGTTCGTCGTGCGCGCGGGATAGCCGCCGCGTTCATCGCGCAGCGCATCGCCGCTGATCTCGATCTTCGCGCGCAGCCCCTCGACGGTGCCGAACGGCGTCTCGAAGCCCGGCAGGCTCCACTCGATGCCGCCGAACAGCGCGACATCCTCGCCGCGGAAATAGCTGCCCATGCGCAGCGTGCCGCCCTGGCCGACATCGCGCGTCCGCTCCCCGAAGCGGGGCGAGATGTCGAGGAAGGGATTGTTCCCGTCCGCCCGCGTGCCCAGCCGCCCCCAGCCGAGCCCGACCGTCAGGTCCACATCCCAGAAGCGCTTCGAGACGACGACATACTCGCCGCCATACAGGCCGGTACCGGCGATGTCCTGGATCCCCACCGCGAGCGCGGGCCGCCAGTCATTCTCCTCCCACAGCCGGATCTTCACGTCGAAGGCGCGGTCGGAGACGATCCCTTCGCCCGTCGTGCCGTTCAGCCGTTCGGCGACGCGGAAGGTCGTCTCGAGCCAGGGCAGCGCCTGGAAGCCGACAAACCAGAAGCGCCGCTGATGCCGGAAGGACGCGCCCGCCTCCACCATCCCATCCAGGCGAAACCGCGCATTCCGCATCTCGACCAACCCGACGCCGCCCCAGTTCGATCCGGTGCCGTCCTGCGCACGGGCGGGGAGCGGGAGGGCGAGGAGGGCGGCGGACAGCAGCAGGGGGGCGCTGCCCCCCTGCACCCCCCGCCAAAGGCCGAAAGGCCTCTGGACACCATGAGATGGGCGGTTGGAGGGAGGGGCATTGAAGACGCGCGGACGCCCGGGCGCGCTTCGCGCCCCTCCCTCCAACCGCCCATGTATCGGGTTCCAAGGGCCCTTCGGCCCTTGGCGGGTGGGGTGCGGGGAGGGCAGCGCCCTCCCCGTCGCGCCACCGCCGTCCACGCCCTACCGGTTCGCCTCGCGCGCGATCACGGCCAGCGCGGCGGCGGAGACCGATACCTGGCCCAGCACCTGCGTCAGGTCGCGCACGAAGCCCCAGGTTTCGTAGGGGCTCGGATCCTGTGGCACGACGACGAGGCTGCCCGGCGGCACGGGTGGCCCGCCCTGCTGCCACGCGGACAGGCCCGCGGCGGTGGATTGCCCGTTCGGCAGCACGATGAAGGCGCGCGGCGGGTCGGCGAAGCGCTGCGCCCCGCCGGAGGCACGCACGTAGTCCGACGCACGCCATCCCGTGCGGAATTGCAGCGAGCCCGGGTTCAGCACCGCGCCGACGACGGTGATCTCGCTCGGCCGCTTCGGCATGGCGACGAGGTCGCCGGGCTCGAGCAGCACGTCGAGCTCGGGCCGCGCGGCGAGGATGACGGGGTTCGCCTCCACCACCATGCGCCCGGCGGCGCGGGCTTCGCGCAATGAATTGGCCAGTTCGCGCCCGGCGGTGATGGCCGAGCCGAGATCGACGGTCGATCCGCGCGTGCCGGCGACCGCCTGGCCCGCCGCGACCTGGATCAGGCTGGTCTCGAGCTCCCGCGCCGTGCGCTGGAAGCCTTCCTGTTGGCGCTGGCGCACGCTGTCGCGGGTGAAGACGGCGCCGTAGGGATAGGCTTGCGGCGTCAGCCCGCCGGCGCGCGCGATGACTTCCGACAGGCGTTCCCCGCGCCGGATGTCGTAGGTGCCGGGGCGGAGGAACTCGCCCACCAGCGTCACGGGCCCGGTATCGCGGTCGCCGAAGCCGCGCGGGATGCGCACGGTGTCGCGTGGCGACAGGCGGATCGCCGCGAAGTTGCGGCTGGTCAGGTCGAGCCGCGTGCGCGCGAGCGGGATGGCGCCTGAAGGCTCCGGCGGTTCGCGCGCGAATTCCACCACGCGCAGGTCGGCCGCGTCCGACAGCCCGCCGGCGGCGGCGATCACCTGGTCGAGCCCGGTATCCTCGACGATCGGGAACAGCCCCGGCCGCCGCGCTTCCCCGGTCAGCACCACCGCTTGGTCGATCAGGAACACGGGCAGGTCGGGGTGGTCGAGAAAGGCCTGCGGGCAGGGTGCCGCGCCGATATCGGGAAAGCCCGCGCCGCGCGCATGGGCGAAACGCTGCGGGGAGGCACGCGCGGCCACGGCGAGCGCGAGCAGCGCCGGGCAATCCGGCGCGGGCGCCTGGCCCTGCGCCGGCGGCACCGGCGCCTCCCCCCGCAGCGCACGCTGCACGGCGGGGGAGGCGAGGAAGGCGACGTCGGCGCGCGCCAGCACCACCACCTCGTCGCCATCCTGCAGCGGCAGATCCCCGCGCCCTTCCAGCGCGCGGCCAAGGTCGAAGCCGAGATAGCCGCGCTGCCCCGTGCGCGCATCGGCGCGCCAGACCACGCCGAGCCGCACATAGGGATCGTCGCGCAGCAGCCTTCGGTCGCCGATCAGCCCGCGCACGGTCTGCCGGCGCGGCCCGCCCGCCGCGGCGCGCGTCAGCGGCGCGGCGACGTGTCCCGACAGGCGCACGAGGTTCGCCGCCACGTCGGCGCCGGGCTGCACCAGCAGCGCATCGCCGCGCCGCAGCGTCGAAGCCGGCGCGAGTTCGGCGAAGGACCGCCGCCCGGCGGCATCGTTCTGCTGCACCAGCAGCCGGTTGCCGCCGGCCCGCAGCGTGCCGCCGGCGAGCGCCAGCATCTCGGCGAGCGGGGCGGCCGCGGCGCGCGGCGGCAATTCGTAGATCGCCGGCCGCGCCACGTCCCCGGCCACCGCCACCGTGCCGCCGACGGGCGGGACGACGATGCGGTCCCCTTCGCGCAGCGCGAGATCGGCATCGCCCGGCGCGTCGGCGATGACGGCGTAGAGGTCGATGGTCCGCCGCCCGCGCGGCCCCTCGACGCGGATCGCGCGCAGGGAGCCGGTCTTGCGCACGCCGCCGGCCGCCGACAGCGCGTCGAGCACCGAGGCGAGCGCGTTCAGCCCGTGGAAGCCGGGCCGCAGCACCTCGCCGGCCACCAGCACATTCACCTGCCGGACCTGGCCGATCGAGACGAAGACCTCCGACCCCGACAGGTCGCGCGCCGCCCGTGCCTCGAGATCCGCCCGCAGCGCCGCCAGCGTGCGCCCGGCGGCCGGCACCGGCGGCAGGTCCGGCAGCAGCAGCGCCCCGTCGCGGCCCACGCGCAGGGTCAGCGTCTGCCGCGCGCGGCCGCGGAAGGCGAGCACCACCTCGTCATCAGGGCCGAGGACGTAGTCGTCCGGCAGGGCGCCGAAGGCCGGCGCGGGGGCGGCGCCGTTGCGGAAGGTGTCGTAGCCGAACTGGCGCAGCGGCGGTCCGTCGAGCCGCCCGGCGAAGAAGGATTCCGCGGCCGAGAGCGGTTCCTCCGCGTAGGGGGTCACGGGCGCGGGTTGCGCCGGCGGCGCGGCTGGCGCGACGCCGCGCGGCAGGCCGGCGGGCGGGCCGCGCGTGGCGCCGGCATCGAGCAGTCTTTGCAGCGCCTCTCCCGTCGCGCCGGGCGACAGTCCGGGAAGCGCGCCGGGTGCGGCCATGGCGGGGGGAAGGCTCGGTGGGGCGAGCAGCGGCGAGGGCCCGGTCTGCCCCAGCGCCGAACCTGCCAGACCCACGAGCCCAGCCATCGTCGCCAGCAGGCGCCGCGGCCAGGGCGGTGGTCCTCTCCTCGGGCGATGCGACACGGGGCTTCTATCGTCTGGCGGCAGGATTCATTCCTGATATACAACTGTTCCGATATCGTGACCATGTCCAGACACCTGGCCTCGGCCGCGCCTGCCACCCCGGCCGAGACAGGCCGCGTGGCACCCGGCTGGCCGCGCGCCCTGTTGCTCGCCGATGCCGCGTGGCGGCTGGGACCGCGTCCCGTCGGGCTGCTGCTGTGGCATCGGATGCGGGTCGCGACAGGGATTGCCGCCAGGGCGCTCGGCGCCGGCGATGATCCGCTTTCGGGGCCGTTCCTGCCTCGGGCGGCCCAGCCGGCGCGCGCACCCGGTGATGCGGCCGCGCTCGCCGCGGCGGCGGACGCCGCGACCGCCGGCGGCTGGCATGGGCCGTTCGACGCCATGGCGCAGGCCGTCGCGCTCGACCTGCATGGGGCCGGCGACATCCGCCCCGTCTGGGAACGCCATCGGCTCGCCGCGCTGCCCTGGCTCGCCATGGCGGCACGCCTCGCGCCGACAGACGGGCATCTGGCCGCGTCCGAGGCGCTGCTCGCCCGCTGGGCCGCCGCCAACCCCGCCTTCCGCGGGCCGGCCTGGGCCTGCGGCCAGGAAGCGGCGCTGCGCGCGCTGCATCTGGCGCTCGCGCTCGCGCTGCTGGACGCCGACCGCGACCCGCCACCGGCCATGCGCGCGCTGCTCGCGCTGCATGCGCGCCGCATCGCCGCGACGCGCGCCTATGCCATGGCCCAGGACAACAACCATGCGGTCAGCGAGCCCGCCGGCCTGTTCGTCCTGGGCCTGCTGCTGCGGGATGCGATGATGTCGACCCGCGGCGCGCGCGACCTCGCGCGTGCCGTCACGCGGCTGGTCGCGCCGGACGGCGCCTTCGCGCAAGCCTCGCCCGCCTATCACCGGCTGCTGCTCGACACGCTCGCGCTCGCCGAATGGTTCCGCCGCCGCCATGGCGCGCCACCCTTCGCCGCGCCCTTCGCCGCGCGCGCCGCGGCCGCCACGCGCTGGCTCCACCGCGCTGCGGACCCGGCGACGGGCGCGCTGCCGCGCTGCGGGCCCTGCGACGATTCCGCGCTCGCCGACCTCTCGCTGCGCGGACCCTTCGACGCGCGCGGCAGCCTGGCGCGCGCCGCGCGGATGTTCTGCGACGCCGATGTGGGCGGCGCGGCGGATCCGGGCTGCGCCTGGCTCGGCCTCGCGCCCGCCGGCGCCGTGCTCACGGGCGATGCGGCGTGGCGCAGCGAGGGCTGGATGGGCGCTGCGCGCGACGGGCTGCGCCTGCTGCTGCGCACCGGCGCGCCGCTGCGCTTCCGCCCGGGGCAGGAGGACATCCTCCATCTCGACCTGACGGCGGATGGCGTGCCGCTGCTGGCAGATGGCGGAACCGGCGCCTACACGCCGCCGCCCGGGCGGGGCAGTTGGACGGATGCGCTCGTTGGCGTCGCCGGCCACAACACCATCCAGTTCGACGACCATCCGCAGATGCCGCGGGCCGGGCGGTTCCTGTTCGCACGCTGGCCGCGCTGCACCGCGCTGCCGGACGGCGCGGCCATGACCGACCATCGCGGCTGCCGGCACGAACGCCGCTTCGACCTCGGCGCGCGGCGCCTGGCCGTCCGGGACCGGATCTCCGGCCCCTTCGCGCGCGCGGTGCTGCGCTGGCGCCTCGGCCCTGGCCCATGGCGGGCGACGGCGGACGGCGCGGAAGGACCGCGCGCGCGCATTCGTCTTTCCGCCGACGCGCCCTGCGCCATCCGCCTCGCCGAGGGCTGGGAAAGCCCCGCCTATGGCGTCGTGCGGCCCGCGCCCGTGCTGGAGCTCGTCGCCGCGGCGCCGGTCGGGTGCCTGACGACGCGCGTGGAGGTGGCCTGATGCCCGCCGCGCTGCTGATCGCCGGGCTGTGGCGCTGGCGCGGCAGGATCCTCGGCGCCGCGCTCGCGATCTGGGCCACCGGCGCGGCGCTCGTGCTCGCCGCGCCGCGCGCGCATGTCGCACAGGCCATCGTCGCGCCCGCCGAGACGACGGCCTTCGCCGTCTCCTCCCTGCTCGCGCCCACGCCCTTCGCGCCGGGCGGGCTGCTCGACACGCGCCCGGCCGGCAATTTCGCGGTCTATCTCGGCGCGCTGCGCACGCCGGAAGCCGCCCGCCACGCCATGGCCGGCACCACCATCGCCGAGGCGCTGACCGACGCCCGCGCGGAGGGCCCTGGCGGGATGCTGCGCCGCGCCATGGGCCTGGACCGTCCGGCGGACGCCGACGACGTGCTGGACTGGCTGCAGCGGAATCTTTCCGTCACGCAGAGCCTCGCCTCCGTCACCTGGACGATCGAGGTCGCGCATGCCGACCCCGCCCTGGCCCTCGCCCTGCTCGCGCGGCTGCACGGCTTCGCGGAGGCCAAGGTGCGCGCCGACCTCGCCGAGCAGGCGGCACGCCGCATCGCCGTGCTGGAACGGCGCATCGCGCAGGAGAGCGACGTCTTCCTGCGCGCGAGCCTGTACGAGCTGCTCGCCCAGCAGCAGCGCGCCGGCCTCGTCGTCTCGGCGGATGAGGTGGTGGCGGCACGGCTCGTCTCCGCCCCCTCGGTCGAGCTACGGCCCTCGCTGCCGAACCGCCCGTTGCTGGTCGCGCTGCTGGCGCTCGCCGCCCCGCTCGCGGCGGTGCTCGCAGCCCTCGCGCTGCTGCTGCTGCGCGGCGCGCAGGCCGAGACGGCGCCCGCCGAATGAAGGGCGCGGCCGCCGCCAGCATCGGCGCCGCCGCCGCGGCGATGCAGTTCGGCGGCGCGCTGAAATCGGCCCCGCCGCTCGCCGCCCTGCCCTTCGACGTCACCCTCGCCGCGGCGATGCTGCTGGCGATGCTGCTGCCGCTCCACGCGCTCGCGCGGGACTGGCGCGTCGCGCCGTCGCTCGCGCTGCCGCTCGCATCCTGCGGTGCCTTATGGCTTTGGCTCGCGCTGGCCGGTGCCTGGAGCCCGTCCTCGACCGTGCTCGCCGCGAAACTGCCCGAGGCGGTGCTGCTCGCCCCCGCCATGCTTGCCGCCGGCATGATGGTCGCGGGCGATGCGGCGCTGCTGCGGCGCTGTGCCGACGCGGCGCTTGCCATCGGCGCCTTCGTCGCGGGTGCCATCGCCTGGGGCATCGCGACCGACCGCGTCGTGCTGGGCGGCCTGCCCGGCGCCAATCCCGACCTGGTGCGCGTGCAGTACCAGGTGGCGGGGCTCGCCATCGCCTCGGCCGCGGGGCTCGCCGCGCTGCGCGCGACCGAGGCGCGCGGCGCGCGACGCCTGCCCTGGGTCGCGCTGAACCTCGCCCTGGCCGCCGCCGCGCTGTTGCCGGGCGGGCGGGCGGCGCTCGCGGCGCTCGCCCTCGCCGTCGCCGCCGTGCCGCCCATCCTGCTGTGGCGGCGCGGGCGGCCCGGGGCGGCGCTGGCCTGGCCCGCGCTCGTGGCCGGCGGGGGGCTGGCGGGGCTCGCGGTGCTGCTCGCGGACCCGACGCTGGCCGCCGGACTCCGCACGGTCGAGCGCATCGCTGAGGGTGATCTCGCCGCCTCGGGCCGCGCGGGGCTCTGGGGCGGGGCGCTCGATCTCGCCGGCCGCGCGCTGCCCTGGGGCCTCGGGCCGGGCGGCTTCGCCATTGCCGCGGGGCATGGCGAACGGCGCGGGCTGCATCCGCACAACCACGCGCTGGAAGCGCTGGTGGAAGCGGGGCTGCCGGGCTTCGTGCTGTGGCTGGCCGCGTTCGGCGGCGGCGCGCTCGTCGCGCTGCGCCTCGCCGCGCGGGCCGAGGCCGGGCGGGCGGCGCGCGTCGCGGCGCTGGTGTTGCCGGTGGCGCTCACGACCATGGTCTCGACCGACCTCGGCAACCGGATGGGCTGGTTCGCGCTGGGCCTCGCGCTCGGCCTGGGAGTGGAGGCAGCACCGCGCCATGTACGCAGGCTTCGGCAAGCGCGCGCTTGATGTCGTCGGCGCGGCGGCGCTGCTCGTCGCGCTCGCGCCGCTCATGGCGGCGATCGCGCTTCTGGTGCGGTTCGCGCTCGGCCGGCCGGTGCTGTTCCGGCAGCTGCGCGCCGGGCGTGGCGGGCTGCACTTCGTGCTGGTGAAGTTCCGGACGATGCGCGAGGGGCCGGGGGAGGACGCGGCGCGGCTGACGCGGCTGGGGCGCCTGCTGCGGCGCTGCGCGCTCGATGAGCTGCCGCAGCTGGTCCATGTGCTGCGCGGGGAGATGAGCCTGGTCGGCCCGCGCCCGCTGCCGGTGGCCTACGTCGCGCGCTACACGCCGCGCGAGGCACGGCGGCTGCTGGTGCGCCCGGGGCTTGCCGGGGCAGCGCAGGCCGCGGGGCGCAACGCGGTGCCCTGGCCGGCGCGTCTCGCGCTGGATGCCGCCTATGCGGACGCGCCGCCGCGCCTGACGCGGGATCTCGCCTTGCTGGCGCGCTGCGCGGCGCTGGCGGTCAGCGGGCGCGGCGCGACGGCGCCCGGCCACGCGACCATGCCGGCCTTTCGCAACGACTCCGATATAACCCCTGGTTGATAGCGAGGAAATCGATTATTCTGCCTCCGTGACGTTCATCGCGATGCCGCGCCGTGCCCAGCCAGCCATCGCGCCAGATGCGGTCACGGGCCTGCCGCGCCGCATCCCGCTCTCGCCGCCGCATCTGACGGGGCTCGAGGAAACGGCGCTGCGCGGCGTGCTGGACAGCGGCTGGGTCGCGCCGGCCGGCCCGGCGCTCGCGGCCTTCGAGGATGCGGTCTGCGCCGCGACCGGCTTCCGCCACGTGCTCGCGACCAGTTCCGGCACGGCGGCGCTGCACCTCGCCTACCGGGTGCTCGGCGTGGAACCGGGGGATGAGGTCTGGGCGCCGGGCTTCACCTTCATCGCGACGGTGGCGCCCGCGGTGCAGATGGGCGCGGTGCCGCGCTTCCTCGACGTCGCCCCGGACTCCTGGACCCTCGACCCGGACCTGCTGCGGCGGGAACTGGCCGCCGCGGCGCGACGCGGGCGCCTGCCGAAGGTGGTGGTGGCGGTCGACATCTACGGCCAGGCGAGCGAGCTCGACGCGATCCTCGCCGCCTGCGACCGGCATGGCGTGCCGGTGCTGAGCGACAGCGCGGAAGGCCTCGGCGCGACGATCCGCGGGCGGCGGGCGGGGCAGGGCGCGCGGCTCGCCGCCTTCTCCTTCAACGGCAACAAGATCGTCACCGCGGGCGGCGGCGGCGCGCTGGCGGGGGACGACCCGATCCTGCTCGGCCGTGCGCGGCACCTGGCGACGCAGGCGAAGGACCCCGCGCCGCACTACCAGCACGCCCTGACCGGCCATGCCTATGCGATGCCGAGCCTGCTCGCCGCCGTGGGCATCGCGCAGCTGACGGCGCTGGCGGCGCGCATCGCGGCGCGGCGGGCGCTGTTCGCGCGCTACCGGGCGGCGCTCGGCGACCTGCCGGGCCTCGCCTTCATGCCCGAACCGGCCTGGGGCCAGGCGACGCGCTGGCTCAGCGCCATCCTGGTCGACCCGGCCCGCTTCGGCGCGGACAGGGAGGATGTGCGCCGCGCGCTCGCCGCCGCCGGCGCGGAATCGCGGCCGGTGTGGAAGCCGCTGCCCGACCAGCCTGTCTTCGCCGGCGCGCCGTCGGCCGGCGGGGCGGTGGCGCGGGGACTCTTCGCGCGAGGGCTCTGCCTGCCCTCCGGCACCGCCATGACGGCGACGGAGGAAGCGCGCATCGTCGCGGCCATCCGCGGCTGCCATCGCGCATGAGCCTGTCCATCCTCTACCTGCACCAGCACTACTCGGCGCCCGCCGGCGCGGTGCCGCAGCGCAGCCATGCGATGGCCCAGGCGCTGGCCGCGCGCGGCCATGCCGTGACGGTCGCCTGCGGCCGGTACGAGGGCGCCGCGACCGGCCTTGGCGGGGCCTACCGCGACGGGGCGCGGGAAGGCCGCGTCGGGCGGCACCGGGTGGTGGAGTTCGACATCCCCTATGGCAACGCCATGCCGCTGGCGCGGCGCACCGTCGCCTTCCTGCGCTTCGCGCGGCGCGCGGCGGGGCTCGCCGCGTCCGGCAGGTTCGACCTTGTCGTCGCTTCCTCCACGCCGCTGACGGTGGCGCTGCCGGCGCTGGCGGCGCGGATGCGGCGCGGCACGCCCTTCCTGTTCGAGATTCGGGACCCCTGGCCCGAACTGCCGCGCGCGCTGGGCGGCGTGCCGCGGCCGGTGCTCGCGGCGATGAACCGGCTTGCAGATGCGGCGTGCCGGCGCGCGGCGCGCATCGTCGCGCTGTCGGACGGCATGGCGGAAACCGCGCTCGAGCGCGGCGCCGACCCGGCGCGGGTGCATGTCGTGCCGAATGGCTGCGACCTCGGCACCTTCGGGCCGCATGTCGGGCCCTGGCGGCCGCCGCCGGCGATGCCCTGGGAATGCCTAGCGATCTATGCGGGCACGCATGGGCGGGCGAACGGACTGCACACGCTGCTCGACGCCGCCGCGCTGCTCCGCGCGCGCGGCGAGCGGCGGCTGCGCATCCTGCTGGTCGGCGACGGGGCGCAAAAGCCGGCGCTGCTTGCGCGCGCGGCGGCCGAGGGGCTCGGCAACGTCACCTTCCTCGACCCGCTGCCGCGGCCGATGCTCGGCGCGCTGCTTTCCGGCGGCCAGGTCGCGCTGCACCTGCTGGCCGACCAGCCTGCCTTCGCCGAATGGATCAGCCCGAACAAGCTGATGGACGGGCTCGCGGCCGGGCGGCCCGTGGTGACGAACCAGCCCGGGCGCGCCGCGCGGATCGTGCAGGACGGGCCCTCGGGCATCGCCGTGCCGCCGGGCGACGCGGCGGCGCTGGCCGATGCGCTGCAACGCCTCGCCGCCGACCCCGCGCTGCGCGTCCGCATGGGGGAAGCCGCGCGCCGCCAGGCCGTCGCCCTGTGGGACCAGCGCCTGCTGGCCGAGCGCTTCTGCGATGTCGCGGAACGCGCCGCCGCCGACGCCGCGCCCCGCCGCAGCGCCGTACCATCCGGCGGGCAAGGCGCGCGCGCGCGCTGATGGCGCCAATCCTCCACCTGGTGGTGGCGGCGCGGCCCAACCTGCCGAAGATCGCGGCACTCTGGCACGCCTTGGCCGAGGCGCCGCCGATCTGCACGCCGCGCCTGCTGCACACCGGCCAGCACCACGACGCGACGATGTTCGGCGACCTGGTCGAGGATCTCGGGCTGCCGCCGCCGGCCATCGCGCTCGGCATCGCGGGCGGCGCGCCGGCGGAACGCGTGGCGCGCACCATGATCGCCTGCGAGGCCGCCTGGGCGGCGGAACGCCCCGCGCTAATTGTCGTGGCGGGCGATGTGGACGGGGCGCTCGGGGCCGGGTTGGCCGCGCGCAAACGCGGCATCCGCGCCGCGCATCTGGAAGCCGGGCTGCGCTGCGACGACGCCGACATGCCGGAGGAGGTGAACCGCCGCGCGCTGGATGCGATCTGCGACCCGCTCTGGGCGCCGGACGAGGCGACGGCGGCGCGGCTGCTGGCCGAGGGCCATCCGCCCGCGCGCGTGCGCGCCGTGGGCAACGCCATGGCCGACAGCCTGCTGCGCCATCGCCCGGCGGCGCGGACGCGACCGCTGCCGGGGGGGCACGCGCGCGGCGGCTATGGCATCGTCACGCTGCATCGGCCCGCCAATGTGGACGACCCGGGGATGCTCGGGCGCGTGCTCGGCGGCCTCGCGGCGGCGGCGCGGCGCCTGCCGCTCGCCTGGCCGATGCATCCGCGCACGGCGGCGCGGCTCGCCGCCTTCGGCTTCGACCTGCCTGAGGGCGTGCTGCGGCTGCCGCCGCTGCGCTACCTCGACTTCCTGGCGCTGATGGATGGCGCGCGGGTCGCGGTGACGGACAGCGGCGGGGTGCAGGAGGAAGCCGCGCTGCTCGGCCTGCCGTGCCTGACGCTGCGCCCGTCCACCGAACGGCCGGTCACGCTCGCCGCCGGCGGCAACCGGCTGGTGGCGCCGGAGGAGCTGCCCGATGCGGTCATGGCCCCGCCGGGCCGCGCGGCGCCGATTCCGCTCTGGGATGGCAGGGCGGGACACCGGATGCGCGCGCATCTCGCGGAGATTCTCCGCCCATGACCGGGCGGGGACAGGCATGGCGGCAGGGCGGCCAGGGCGCCGCGCCGCTCATCGTCATGCTGTCCGCCGCGCATCCGCCCGAGGATGTGCGCATCGTGCGCAAGCAGGGCGCTTCGCTGGCCGCGGCCGGGTGGCGCGTGCGGCATCTCTGCCCGGATGTCGCGACGCGCGGCGCGCGCAGCGGGCGCGAGCAGCTCGATGGCGTGGCGCTCGCGCCCTACCGGCGCGGCGGCGGCTGGCTGGGGCGGTTGCTCGGCTTTCCCGCACTGGTGCGCCGCGCGGCGCGATCGGGCGCGGCGGTGCTGCATGCGCATGAGCCCGACGCCTGGTTCGCCGCGCTGCTCGCCGCGCGCCGGTCCGGCGCGCGCGTCGTGATCGACGTGCATGAGCATTATCCCTCGCGCCTCGACACGCGGCTGCCGCCGGCGCTGCGGCCGCTGGCGCGGGCGGCGCTCCGCGCGGCCTGCCGGATCGCCGGGCGGCTGGCCGATGCGGTGGTGCTGGCGCGGGATGGGCTGGCGGAGGATTTTCCGCCCCCCGCGCGCCTCGTTCCCGTGCGCAACCATGCCCTGCCCGTGCCGGCGCCGCCGCCGCGCATGGCGGACGGACCGCTTACCCTTGTCCATCTGGGCGTGCTGGGGCGCACGCGCGGGTCGATGCTGCTGCCGGATGTGCTGGCGGCGGCGCCGGCGGGCACGCGGCTGCGGCTGCTGGGCCGCTTCACGGACGAGACAGAGCCCGCCTTCCGCGCCCGCGCCGCGGGCCTCGGCGTCGCGGACCGGATCGAGGATCGCGGCTGGCAGCCGCAGGACGCGCTGCCCGAGGCCCTGGCCGGCTGCGACATCGGCCTGGTGCTGTTCCAGCCGGTGGATCGCAACCACCGTCTCGCCCTGCCGCACAAGCTGTTCGACTACATGCTGGCGGGCCTGCCCGTGATCGCGCCGGATTTCGCGCCAGAAACGGCGGCGGTGGTGCGGGAGGCCGGCTGCGGCCTGCTGGTGGACACCGCCGACCCGGCGGCGATCGCGGCGGCCGTGGCGGCGCTGGCGGACCCCGGGCGGCGCGCGGCCATGGGCGCCGCCGGGCGCGAAGCGGCACTGGGGCGCTTCGGCTGGGCGGGGGAGGCGGCGCGGCTGGTGGCGCTGTACCGCGACCTCGCGCCGCTGCCGCCCGCCACCGCGTGATGGGCGGCGCGCGCGGCGATCCGCCGGGATTGGCCCCGGAAGGGCGCCGGCAGGCAGGGGCCCGGCCACCGGCGGCGCCACGCGGCACTGGCCGACGGCGCGGGCGCGGCCTATAGCCGGCGCATGGCCCGCGGCCCGTCGCATCGAATCCTGCTGAACCTGGCGCTGGACAGCCTGCTCGCCGCGGCCGCGCTGCCGGTCGCGCTGTGGCTCGCCGCCCCCGGCGCCTGGCCGCCGGCGGGCTGGTGGGCGCCGGCGATCGCGGGCGCAGTGGGTGCGCTGCTCGCCGCCGGCGCGCCGCTGCGCCTGCCGGTGCAGTACTGGCGATTCGCCGGGCTCAAGGACCTGCTGGCCGTGGTCGGCGCGGCCGCCGGCGCAGCCATGCTGTTCATCGCCGGCCTGCAGGTCGCGGATGGGTGGCGCCCACCCAATGGCGCCTTCCCGGTGATCCACGGCGCGACGCTCGCCGCGCTGCTGCTGGCCGCGCGGGTGGCCAGCCTGCTGCAGGCCGAACGCCACGCCAGCGCAGCCGCGCCCGATGCCCAGAACGTGCTGCTGGTCGGCGCGGCGGAAGGGACGGACCTGTTCCTGCGCGCCTTGTCGCGCGACCGGCTGGCGCCCTATCGCGTGCTGGGCATCCTGTCGCTGCGCGCGCGGCAGGCGGGGCGGCGGATGCAGGGCCACGCCATCCTCGGCACGGTCGAGGATACCGAGCAGGTGCTGGACGCCCTGCGCGCGGAAGGGCGGCTGCCCTCGGTCATCGTGCTCGCCTCCGGGCTCGAACCGCCGGCGCTGGAAGCGCTGCTCGACGCCGCCGACCGGCATGGCGTGCCGGTGCGGCGCGCGCCGGCGCCGACGCGGCTCGATCCGGCGGGCGGGGATGGGGAACGGCGCGTCGAGCTCCGCCCGGTCTCGATCGAGGACCTGCTCGACCGGCCGCAGGTGCCGCTCGACCGCGAAGGCATGGCGCGGCTGGTGCAGGGGCGGCGCGTGCTGGTCACCGGCGCGGGCGGGACGATCGGCGGAGAGCTTGCGCGCCAGGTCGCCGCGCTTGGGCCGGCCACGCTCACGCTGCTCGACCACGGCGAATACGTTCTCTACGAGATCGACCTCGAATTGCGGGAAAAGCACCCGGAGGTCGCGCGCCGCGCCGTGCTCGCCGATGTGCGCGACGAAGCCCGCATCCGCCGCCTGTTCGAGGAGATCCGCCCGGAACTGGTGTTCCACGCCGCCGCGCTGAAGCACGTGCCGATGGTCGAGAACGACCCGCTGGAAGGGCTGCTGACCAACGCGCTGGGCACGCGCATCGTGGCCGATGCGGCGCGCGCGGTCGGCACGCTGGCGATGGTCTTCATCTCGACCGACAAGGCGGTGAACCCGACCTCGGTCATGGGCGCGTCGAAGCGGCTCGCCGAGATGTACTGCCAGGCGCTGGACATGGACGCCCGCGCCACCCGCGGCGAGGAAGCGCGGCCCGCCACGGCCGGGATGCGCTGCATCACGGTTCGGTTCGGCAATGTGCTGGGCTCGACCGGGTCCGTCGTGCCGCTGTTCCGCCGGCAATTGGAACGCGGCGGGCCGCTGACCGTCACGCATCCCGACATGCGCCGCTACTTCATGACGGTGCGCGAAGCCGTGGGCCTCGTGCTGCAGGCGAGCGTCGTCGGCACCACCGATCCCGAGAACATGCCCCCCGAACTGGCCGAGGGCGGCATCTTCGTCCTCGACATGGGGGAGCCGGTGAAGATCGTCGACCTCGCGCGGCGGATGATCCGCCTCGCCGGGCTGCGCCCGGACGAGGATGTCGAGATCCGCTTCACCGGCCTGCGCCCCGGGGAAAAGCTGTTCGAGGAGCTGTTCCACGGCAAGGAGGCGCCGCGGCCGACCGAATATCCCGGCCTGCTGGTGGCGACGCCGCGCACGGCCGACACGGCGCTGGTCGGGCGCGCCATCGACGAGATCGCGGCGGCGTCGCGCGGCGGCAGCCCGCGCACGGCGCTCGCGCAGCTCGGCCGGCTCGTGCCGGAATTCGAGCACGCGCCGGAAGGAACGGTCGCGACACGGTAGCGGCGCGTTGCGTTGCACAAGGTCACCAAGGGTGATTTCGCGCGACGCGGCGGCAGGGTCTATGAGGGCCCCTACCCTGCGGGAGCCCGAGGACCAGACATGACCGCCCCCATCGCGCTGTTCGACGTGAAGGCCCAGCAGGCCCTGATCAGGCCCGAGCTGGACCGCCGCATCGCGGCGGTGCTCGACAGCGGGCGCTTCATCAACGGGCCGGAAGTGGGCGAATTCGAGGAACGGCTCGCCGCCTTCGCCGGCTGCGCGCATGCCGTCGGCGTCTCCTCCGGCACCGATGCGCTGCAGATCGCGATGATGGCCGAGGGCGTGGGCCGCGGCGACGCGGTCTTCCTGCCCGCCTTCACCTACACCGCGACGGCGGAGGTGCCGCTCGTGCTCGGCGCGACGCCCGTCTTCGTCGATGTGGAGGCCGAGACCTTCAACATCGACATCGCCGACCTCGAGCGCCGCATCGCGCTGGTGAAGAAGGACGGCAGGCTGCGGCCGCGGGCGGTGGTGGGCGTGGACCTGTTCGGCCTGCCGGCGGACTGGCAGGCGATCGAGGCGATCTGCGCGCGGGAGGGGATGTTCGCCCTGGACGACGCGGCGCAGGCCTTCGGCGCGGCGCTGCACGGCAAGCGGCTCGGCCGCTGGGGCCATGCCGCGGCGCTGTCCTTCTATCCGACCAAGACGCTCGGCGCCTATGGCGACGGCGGCGCGCTGCTGACCGACGACGCGGCGCGGGCCGACCTGTATCGCTCGCTCCGCACCCATGGCGAAGGCAAGACGCGCTACGAGGTGGAGCGCACCGGCATGAACGGCCGGCTCGATACCATCCAGGCGACGATCCTCCTGGCCAAGATGGGGCTGCTGGAAGGGGAACTCGCGCAGCGGCGGCGGGTCGGCGCCGCCTATGACGCGGCGCTGTCGGGGCGCGTGGGCGTCCAGCGCAACCCGACGGGCGCCGAGAACGCCTATGGCCTCTACACCATCCGCCTGCCCGAGGCGGCGACGCGGGCACGGGTGCAGGCGGCGCTGGGCGAGGCGAAGATCGGCTGCGGCATCTATTACCCGAAGGCGCTGCACCACCAACCGGCCTATGCGGCGCATCACGCGGCATCGGTCGCCGGCGGCCCGCCGGCCCTGCCGGTGAGCGAGGCGCTCTGCCACCAAGTCCTGTCGCTGCCGATGCACCCCTACATGAGCGAGGCGGATGCGGCGCGCGCCGCCGC
The DNA here is from genome assembly GCF_017813355.1 of Roseomonas nitratireducens. Classification (GTDB taxonomy): domain Bacteria; phylum Pseudomonadota; class Alphaproteobacteria; order Acetobacterales; family Acetobacteraceae; genus Neoroseomonas; species Neoroseomonas nitratireducens. The sequence goes on along the minus strand of NZ_JAGIYZ010000001.1, from coordinate 28,642 downwards.
AGCCGTGCTGGCCGCCCTGTAACGGCCACACGTAACGGTTGAATTCGGGCTGCGCCGCGGCGCACCATGGCGCATCGAGCCGAGGAGGCGACGATGCGCCGGAGAACCCTTCTCGCCGCGGCAGGCGCCGCGGCCGTTCCGCTCCGCGGCCCGAGGGCGGAGGAGGCGGTCGATGTCGCCCTCGTCCTGGCCGTCGACGTCTCGCGCTCGATCGACGAGGACGAGGCGCGGCTGCAGCGGGAAGGCTACCGCACGGCCGTGTCCGACCCCGTGGTGGTCGCGGCCATCCGTGGCGGCATGATCGGCGCGGTCGGCATCGCCTATGTCGAATGGGCCGGCATCGAGTACCAGCGCACGGTCATCCCCTGGCGGCGGATCGCGACGCAGGCGCATGCCGATGCCTGGGCCGCGGAACTCGCGGAAGCGCCGCGCGCCTCGCTGTCCTGGACCTCGATCTCCGGCGCCATCCGCCATTCGCGCGCGACGATGGCGGAATGCCCGTGGGAGGCGACGCGGCGCGTGATCGACGTCTCCGGCGACGGGGTGAACAATTCCGGCCCGCCGGCGGACCGCGAACGCGACGCCGCGGTCGCCGAGGGCATGACCATCAACGGCCTGCCCATCGTCAACGACCGGCCGACCTTCGGGCGGCTGCCGCCGGTGCCGCTCGACGACTACTACCGGGAGAACGTGATCGGCGGTGACGGCGCCTTCATGATCGTCGCCGAGGATTTCGAGAGCTTCGGCGTCGCGGTGAAGCGCAAGCTGATCCGGGAGATCGCCGGCCGGCCGTGGGACGGGCCTATTCCCGCCTGACCGTGCCCCGGTCGACCATGCCCAGGCAGCCCTGCACGACCGGCGCGCAGGCCGCGTTCTGCGACAGCGGCAGCGCCGATTCGGCCGAATAGCCGATGCGCGTGACGCGCCCGTCCACCAGTTGGAACGTCACGCGGCAGGTCGAGCCCGCGGCCACGCTGAGCGAGCCGCCGATCACAGGCACCGGCGCCGAGACGCCCGAGGCCGGCGGCGTGCGGTCATAGGTCCAGAACTCCCCGCCGGCGGACGACGCGGTCAGGTTCGGCACGCCGGCGCACAGCCGCAGATCGTCCGCGCGCAGGCCGACGAGCCTCTCGCGCCCGTCCTCCGCCACCGCGGAATCGCGGGCGGAACAGGATGCGACCGCGAGCGCGAGCGGCAGGACCAGCAGGATCCTCACGAGCCGTCCGCATCCTCGAGCGACAGGCCGAGTTCCGCGAGCCCTTCCTCCAGCATGTCGCCCAGCATCTCGATGCCGAGCAGGTATTCGGAGGGGTCGCGGATGTTGCGCTCCTTGGCGAGCGTCCGCGCTTCCTCCCACTCCTCCCCGGAATAGTCGCCGCGGCCGATCCAGGCGAGCGCGATGAGGGAGGCCTGCTCGTCCTCGTTCAGGTCGGCGATGAAGGCGCGCAGCGCGTCCTCATCCATGTTCTCCTCGTCCTCGGCGTCGAGGCCTTCCTCCTCGTCCTCCTCCCGCGCCACGGCGCCGCTTTCCTCGCCTTCCTGCACGGCGCGGGCCGCGTCGACGATCGCGGCGATGGATTCGAGGCTGATGCCGAGGTCGAATTCCTCGTCGTCGCTGCGTGGGGGCATGATCGGTGCTCCGGTCGATTTGCGCGGCAATCAAGCATGGGCCGGGGGCGGCGTGCCACCCCCGGGCCGCAGGCTAGGCTGCCCAGTCCGGCGCGAATTCGGGGTTCACGAGGCGCCGATCCTTCGGCAGCGCCGCGATCGCCGCCATGTCCGCCGCGTCGAGCGTGAGGCTGCAGGCGGCGAGGTTGTCGCGCTGCCCCTCCATCCGGCCGGATTTCGGGATGGCGACCAGGTTCTCCTGCGCCAGCAGCCAGGCGAGCGCCACCTGCACCGGGCTCCCGCCGTGCTTGGCGGCGATCGCCCGCATCACCGGGTCGTCGTTCACGCTCGCCTTCGCCACGGGCGAATAGGCGGTCAGTGCGAGACCATGCTCCCGGCACAGCGCGGCGAGCGGTTCCTGCCAGAGATAGACATGGCATTCGACCTGCAGCGCCGCGATCTCCGCGATGCCGAGGCCGAGCGCGCGGCGCAGCAGCCCGGGCGGGAAGTTCGAGACGCCGACGGCGCGCGCCAGCCCATCCGCCTTCAGCCGCTGCAAGGCGCCGAGCGAGGCGGCGAGGTCCATCCCCTTCGCCGGCCAGTGGATCAGCACCAGGTCGGCATAGGGCGTGGCGAGCCGCTTCAGCGACGCCTCCGCCGAAGCGCGCAGCGCGTCGGGCGCGAGGTCCGTCCACCAGACCTTGGTGGTGAGGAAGATGTCCTCGCGCTTCAGGCCCGAGGCGGCGAGGCCGGCGCCGACCGCTTCCTCGTTGCCGTACATCGCCGCCGTGTCGATGTGGCGATAACCGAGGCCGAGCGCGCCTTCGACCGCGCGCTGCGCCTCCGCCCCGCGCAGCGCCCAGGTGCCGAGTCCGAGGCGCGGGATCCGCAGGCGCGGCGTCTCGAGGATCGGGGCCTTCATCGCCGCGTCAGGTCCACGATGCCGGCGAAGCCCGCCTCCGTCCCGAAGGCCAAGTGCGAGCCCACATCGTTCCAGCCGAGCGCCGAGACCGCCGAACCGCGCGGCGCGGCCACCGGCACGACGCGCCCCGAGCCGATATCCGCGATCAGCACCAGCCCGTCCCCGAAGCCGGCGGCCACCACTTCCTGCGTCGGGTGGCAGGCGACCATGGTGCAGAGCACGCCGTCGCCGCCGGCGAGTTCGGTCGGCGCCTTGCCCATCGGCCCGCCGCCGAAGAAGGGCCAGAGCACGATGCAATCCGCCCCCGCCGTCGCGAGCCAGCGCCCCTTCGCGGTGAAGCCGAGCGACTTGGTCTTGGACGGATACCCCGCCATGCGCATGTGCTGCCCATCGGCCAGCCGCCAGCCATGCAGCGTGTTCTCCTGCATGGAGGTCACGACATGCGTCCCGTCCGGGCTGATGACGACGCCGGTGTGGCTGCCCTTCCATTCGAGCAGCCGCGGCTTGTCCTCCTTCGCCGCGACGAACCAGAGCGAGGCGCCGTTGTAGTGCGACGCCGCGATGCGCTTGCCCTTCGCGTCGAAGGCGATGCCGGTGACGGAGGACGGATGGGCGAGCGACTTCAGCGCCGCGCCCTTCCCGTCCAGAAGATGCACCGCCTTGCCGACCGCTGCGGCGCGCAGGCCGGAGTCGTGCGTCGCCACCTGCTCGACCCAGCGGGAGCCGTACCTGGCGAGTTCCGTCGCCGTGCCGTCGGGTGCGACGCGCACCATCCGGCCATCGTCGCCGCCCGTCACGAAGCCGTCCTTCGCGTCGGGCGCGATGGCGAGGCAGGCGCCGTCATGCGCCGCGACGCTGGCCCAGGCTGCGGAGAGCCGCACCGTCCCGTCGCCGAGCGCGAAGGCTGCCAGCGCGCTGTCGCGCGAGAAGGCGAGGCCGATGACCCAGGCGCCGAGTTCGCTCGCGCTGCCACGGGATTCGAGGAGGAAGTCGGCTTCGGTGGCGCTCATGGGTGGAAAGGCCGGGGGAGGGAACTCCCCCGGACCCCCTCCTTCTTCTGTCTGTTGGGAACTGACGGCGAGGGCGGGAGCCAGGGCGACGATGTCGCGCGCCTCATGCCGGCGGCGGGCTCCAGCGCGCGATCTCCGCCTGGATCTTCGCCTCGTCCTCGCCGGCCTGGCAGGCCTCGAAGCCGCGGCGCAGCCAGGGGCGGTTCAGGTCGCGCCCGATGAAGACGATCTTGGACCGGCGGGCGTCGCTGTCCTTCGCCTCGCCGATGAAGTCGCCGTCGGCGATCATGTGCACGGCCTGGAAGGCGAAGCGGCGGCTGTCGCCCTCGTAGTGCAGCACGCCCTTGGTGCGCAGAAGGTCCTGCCCCTTCGCCGCCAGCACCTGGGTGATCCAGGCGTTGAAGCGTTCCGGGTCGATCGGGCGATCCACCTCGAAGGACACGCTGTTCACCGCCGAATCGTGCTCGTGCTCATCCTCGCCCGACAGGAATTCGGGCTCGCGCTCCAGGATGCGGGCGAGGTTGAAGGCGTCGCGCCCAACCACGGCGTCGATCGGCACGTCGGACTTGGTCGCGCGGCGGATCTCGGCATAGGGGTTGATGGCGCGGATGCGTCGCTCGACCTCGGCCGCCTCCTCGGCGCTGACCAGGTCCATCTTGTTCAGGACGATGATGTCGGCGAAGGCGATCTGCTCCTGCGCCTCGCTGCTGTCGGCGAGCCGCGCGGGCAGGTGCTTCGCGTCCACCACGGTGACGATGGCGTCGAGCTTCGTCGCGCGCTTGACGTCCTCGTCCACGAAGAAGGTCTGCGCGACGGGCGCGGGGTCGGCGAGGCCCGTCGTCTCGACGATGATGCCGTCGAACCGTTCGCGCCGCTTCATCAGCCCGCCCAGGATGCGGATCAGGTCGCCGCGCACGGTGCAGCAGATGCAGCCGTTGTTCATCTCGAACACTTCCTCGTCCGCATCGACGACGAGGTCGTTGTCCACGCCGAGTTCGCCGAACTCGTTGATCACCACGGCGAATTTCCGGCCGTGGTTCTCGCTCAGGATGCGGTTGAGCAGCGTGGTCTTGCCGGCGCCGAGGTAGCCGGTCAGCACGGTGACGGGCACCGGCTCGCGCGCATTCGTTTCGCTCACTGGGTCTCTCCGGGGGTGGTGTCGCTCGCCGCCCATATGGGGTCCTGGCGGGCCGCAATCATCCTGTCGCCGCGCAGCGCGACCCGCGCCTTGATCAGGGCGGACATGAGCGGATAGACGCGCCGCCGCCCCTCCGCGGAATGGGTCACGAGGCGCTCCGCGGTGTCCCGCGCCGCGACGAGGCCGATCCCGTCCAGCGCGGCCGCCATCGCGGTGCCGGCCGCCACATACTCCTCGGTGGTCGCGCCATGCTCGTAGAAGCGCGCGACGATCGCGGCCTGCTCGGCGATCACGGCATCGTCCAGCGCGGCGAGCGCGGCGGGGCCGTGCACCGTGCGCAGGGCGGCGCGCTTCTCGTCGTCCAGCTGCTGCGGCGGACGGCGGAGGCGCCAGGCGCGGGCGAGCGCCTCCCGCAGCATCTCCGGCTCGAAGGGCCGGACGAGGAGCTGGTCGCAGCCGGCGTCGAAGGCGTGCCTGTCTTCCGACCGCTGCTGCCCCGTGCCGATGCCGACCACCGGCAGGTCGCATTGCGGCGGCAGGCGCTTGCGGAACTCCTTCACCGCCTTGAGCCCGTCGAAGCCGAAGCCGGTGAGGCCGATGAGCACCGCCTCGATCTGCTGGTGCAGCAGGTGGCGCTCGGCCGCGGCCCAATCGCCGCCCACATGCACCTTGTGGCCATCGGCCTCCAGCATGCGCTGGGTGACCGAGCGCGGCCCGGCCAGCGGGTCGACCAGCAGCACCACCAGCGGCGGCGGCTGCTCCTCTGCCTCCTGCTCAGCCATGCCGGCCGTCAGGCCGCCTCGGCGCGGATCGCCTCGGCCAGCGTGCCGACCATGCGGTCGACATGCGGGCGCTCGACGATCAGCGGCGGGGAGAGCGCCACGATGTCCCCCGTCACGCGCACCAGCACGCCGGCGTCGAAGCAGCGGCGGAACACGGACATGGCGCGCTGGCCGGGCTTGCCGGCCCGCGGCGCCAGCTCGATCCCGCCGATCAGCCCGATGTCGCGCGTGTCGATCACGTTCGGCTCGGACTTCAGGCTGTGCACCGCATCCTGCCAATAGGGCTCGATCGCCCGCGCGCGGCCGGGCAGGTCCTCGGTCTTGTGCAGTTCCAGCGTCGCGATCGACGCGGCGGCGGCCAGCGGATGCCCGGAATAGGTGTAGCCGTGGAAGAACTCGATGCCCGCCGCGGTGCCCTCGACGATCGCGTCGTAGATGCCGTTCTTCACGGCGACCGCGCCCATCGGCACGGCGGCGTTGGTCAGCCCCTTGGCCATGGTCATGATGTCCGGCGTCACGCCCAGCCGCTCGGCGCCGAAATTGGTGCCCAGGCGCCCGAAGCCGGTGATCACCTCGTCGAAGATCAGCAGGATGCCGTGCCGGTCGCAGATATCGCGCAGCCGCTTGAGGTAGCCCACGGGCGGCACCAGCACGCCGGTGGACCCCGCCACGGGCTCGACCATCACGGCCGCGATCGTCTCCGCGCCATGCAGCGCCACCAGGTTCTCGAGCGCATCGGCCAGGTGCGCGCCCGCCGGCGGCTCGCCCCGCGCGAAGACGTTCTCCTTCAGCCCATGGGTGTGCGGCAGGTGGTCCACATAGGGCAGCAGCGCGCCGAACTGCTTGCGGTTGGTCCCGATGCCGCCCACCGACATGCCGCCGAAGCCCACGCCGTGATAGCCGCGCTCCCGCCCGATCAGCCGCACGCGGCTGCTCTCCCCGCGGGCCTTGTGGTAGGCGAGCGCGATCTTCAGCGCGGTGTCGGCGCTTTCGCTGCCGGAATTGGTGAAGAAGACGCGGTCCATGCCCTCGGGCGCCAGCTCCGCCACGCGGGCCGCCGCCTCGAAGGCGATCGGGTGGCCCAGCTGGAAGGTCGGCGCGAAATCCATGATCGCGGCCTGCTTCTGGATCGCCTCGACGATCTCACGCCGCCCATGGCCGGCGTTGCAGCACCACAGCCCCGCCGTGCCGTCCAGGATCTCCCGGCCCTCGGGCGTGTAGTAGTGCATGCCCTCGGCGCGCGCGAGCAGCCGCGACGTGTCGCCCTTGAAGTACTTGTTGTCGGAAAAGGGCATCCAGAAGGCGTCCAGGGAATTCGGACGCGGCACGCTGATCTCGTTCATCGGGGCCTCCGGGCTCGGCAGGCCCGCAAGGAACACCCTTGGACGCCCCCGGGCAAGCGGGCTTCGCCGGGCGGCCCCGGCATGGCAGTCTCCGCCCGCGCCGGAAGGAGGGCGCGGGCATGGCCAACGGACGGCTCGTCATCGGCACCAAGCGCTATTCGTCCTGGTCGCTGCGCGGCTGGCTCGCGGTGCGCCTCGCCGGACTCGAGGTGGAGGAGGTGGTGATCCCGCTCGCCGGCGGCGTGACCCCGGCGGTGCAGCAGGCCACGCCGGCCGGGCTCGTGCCGTACCTGGAACACGACGGCGCGCGGGTGTGGGAGAGCCTCGCCATCGCGGAATACTGCGCTGAGATCGCCCCGGCGCTCTGGCCCGCGCAGCGCCCCGCCCGGGCCCATGCCCGCGCCATCGCCGCCGAGATGCATGCCGGCTTCCGCGGCCTGCGCATGGCCATGCCGATGAACATCGGCCGCAGCTTCCCCGGCCAGCGCCGCACGCCCGAAGCCCTGGCGGACATCGCCCGCATCGAGGCGATCTGGGCCGAGGCGCTGTCGGCCCATGGCGGCCCCTTCCTGTTCGGGCCCGCCTTCGGCCTGGCGGATGCGATGTACGCGCCGGTGGCGACGCGCTTCCTGACCTGGGGGCCGGAGCTCTCCGCGACCTCGCGCGCCTACGTCGCGGCGGTCCGCGCGCATCCGCTGATGGAACGCTGGTACGCCGAGGCCGCGGCCGAGCCCGCCGCCTGGCAGCTCGACAAATACGAGAACCCCGCATGAGCACCGCCGTCGCGATCGACCATGTGGGCGTCGCCGCGCGCGACCTCGGTCCCATGGCCGCGGCCTATGAACGGCTCGGCTTCGCCCTGTCGCCCATCGCCCAGCAATCGGGCCGGCGCCGGCCCGACCTGCCCGTGGAGAAATACGGGTCGGGCAATCGCTGCGCCTTCCTCAGGCACGGCTATATCGAGCTGATCGCGATCCTCGATCCGGCGCTGTACGACAACACGCTCAACGCCTTCCTCGCGCGCTATACCGGGATGCACATCCTCGCGCTGGCGATGGAGGACCCGGAGGCGAACCTCGCGCGGCTGCGCGCCGCGGGGCTCGACATCCCAGGCATCGCCTGGCTGGAACGCCCGGTCGAGGCCGGCGGCCCGATCGCGAAATTCGCCCGCCTGCCCTTCCCCGACCCGCCCGAGGGCCGCATCCAGCTGATCCGCCACCTGACGCCCGAACTGGTGTGGCAGGAACGCTGGATGGACCACGCCAACAAGGCCGAGGCGCTGGAGGAGGTGATCCTCTGCGCGGCCGAACCCGCCGAGACGGCCGCGCGCCTGTCCCGCCTGTCGGGCCTTGCCGTGGAACCGGACCCGGCGGGCGGCTTCCTGCTGCGCTTGCCCGGCGCGGCGCGCGCCGCCGGCCCCTTCGCGCCGGTGATCGAAACCCGCGTGCGGATCCTGACCGAGGCGGCGCTGCCCACGGTGCTGCCCGGCGTCAGCCCGCCTGCCTCCCCGTACATGGCGGGCATGGTGGTGCGCACCGCCGATGGCGGCGCGGCCGCGCGGCGCGTGCTGGCGGGCATCCCGACGCTGGAAGCGCCCCAGGGCGTCATGGTGCCGCCGGCCTTCGCAGCCGGCGCGGCGATCGTCTTCGCATGAGCGCGGCCGCCTGGCACGCGACGCGCCCCGGGGAGGTCGAAGGCGGCGTCCCCGACCGCTCGGACGCCGGCTTGGCCTTCATCGGCCGCATCCGCACGCCCTTCGCGACGCGGGCCGAATGCCCCCATCGCGGCCAGCCCGATGGGCCCGAGTGCCGGATCGAGGTCGAGGCCCCCTGGCGCCCCGCGCTGCGCGGCATCGCGCCCGGCGACCGGCTGGAAGTGCTGTACTGGATGCACCTCGCGCGGCGGGACCTGCTCGTGCAGGCGCCGAAGGGGCGCGCGCCGGCCGGGACCTTCGCCCTGCGCTCGCCCAACCGCCCCAACCCGATCGCGACATCGGTGGTGGAGGTGGTGGCGGTCGCCGAGGACGCCGTCACGGTCCGCGGCCTGGACTGCGTCGACGGCACGCCGCTCATCGACCTCAAGCCGGCGCGGGCGGCATGACGGGCTTCGCCAAGGCGGTCGGCGCCTCGCTGCGGACCTACCACGCGCCGGGCCGCGCGGCGCTGCTCGATGCCTTCTATGCGCGCTTCCTCGCCCCCGGCGACCTCGCCTTCGATGTCGGGGCGCATGTGGGCGACCGGGCGCTCGCCTTCCGCCGCCTCGGCGCGCGGGTGGTGGCGGTGGAACCGCAGCCGCGCCTGGCCCGCGCGCTGCGCCTCGTGTTCCGCGACGACCCCGGCATCGCGCTGGTGCAGGCGCTGCTCGGCGCGGCGGAAGGGGAAGCGGTGCTGCGGCTGAACACCGCCAACCCGACGGTTGCAACAGCCTCCGACGCCTTCATCGCCGCGGCCGAGGGCGCGGCCGGCTGGGAAGGCCAGCGCTGGGACGCGACCCTTGCGCGCCCGGTCACGACGCTCGACGCGCTGGCCATGCGCCACGGTCTGCCGGCCTTCGTGAAGATCGACGTGGAAGGCTTCGAGGCCGCGGTGCTGCGTGGCCTGACGCGCCCGCCGCACGCGCTGTCCTTCGAATTCACCACCATCCAGCGCGACGTGGCGGCGGAATGCCTCGCGCTGCTCGCGGCGCTCGGCTACCGCGCCTTCAACGCCTGCCTCGGCGAGAGCATGCGCTTCGAGCACGCCGCGCCGCTCGATGCCGATTCGATGGCGAGATGGATCGCCGCGCTGCCGCATGAAGCGAACAGCGGCGATGTGTATGCGAGCCTGATGCCGGAGCGAGTCGTTTAGCTTGCCTCAGGTGCCGGCGAGGAGTCCTGGTTTGCCTCCGTCGCCGGCGCCCGCATGCGCGGGCTTGGCTTGCGCGCCGTGTCCTGGTGCGCCGGGCGCGGCTGATGGTCCGGGCGCGGTCGCGCTTCGCGCTCTCGGATCGACGCTGCGCCTCGATCCGCTTGTTGCGCATCCGCGGATGCCGAGGCCGGCCTACCCCTTCGCCGGCGCCGACCACGCGATGCGGCCGACCGTGCCGCAGCCGGCGCATTCCGCCTTCCAGCCATTATGCTCCGCGCCGCAGGCGCCGCAGCGCCAGCGTGGCGCGCCCTGGGCGTTGGCAGCGCCGCGCAGCCACTTCGCCTGGGCGGCGCGGGCATCGGCGGTGTCGCCATGCTCGGCCTCCTCCAGCTGCGCGAGCAGCAGGTAGGCGCGGCGGTCGGCCGAACCCGCCGCCAGCAGCGCCTCCAGTTCGCCGCGCGCCCGGCCGGTCAGCCCGGCCTCCAGCGCCAACCGCGCCATCAGCAGGCGGCTTTCGGCATGGTCCGGGTTGCGGTGGACCAGGTCCTCCGCCGCCTTCACCTTGGCCAACTTCTCCGGCGTCCCGGCCAGCCAGGCCGCGGCGATGTCAGGATGCGGCGCGGCGAGCCAGGCCTGCTCCAGCACCGCCCGCGCGCGCCGCGCGCTCCCGGCCGCCCCAAGCCGCTTCGCATGCGCCAGCGCGCCCGGCGCGAAGGCGGGATCCGCCGTGAAGGCCAGCTTCTCGAGCTCCGCCGCCCGCGCCGGCTCGGCCTCCTGCTCCGATGCGGCGAGCGCCAGCGCGGCGCGCGGCCCGGCGGGCGGGGACAGCGCCAGCGCCTCCCGCCAGTCCCGCGTGCGCAGCGCGAGCACCTGCCGTTCCTCCCGCAGCCAGGCCGCGCCGGGGTTCACCGCCTCGGCCTCCTTCGCGAGGCGCTGGGCGGCGGCCCAATCCTCCCGCTGCATCGCCTGGCGCAACAGGCCGCGCAGGCCGAGGAAGCGCGCATCCGACCGCCCGGCCAGCGCCTTGAAGGCGACGGTCGCCGCATCCTCCCGCCCGGCGAGGCGTTCGGCCTCGGCGGCGAGCAACAACGTTTGCGGCGTGTCGCCCAGCATCTCCCGCGCGCGGCGGACCTCGATGCGCGCGGTCTCGGCCGTGCCGGCGGCCAGCGCCACCAGCGCGCGCGTCACCGCCACGTCGCCCTCGACGCGGCGGCGCGCGGCGCGGGCGGCACGGCGCCGTCCCGGCATGCCGCCAAGCCAGCCCAGGAACTGCAGCAGCCAGTGCAGCGCCAGGAAACCCACCGCCAGCAGCGTGACCGCGACCGGAAAGGTCACCCCGATCCAGGTGTCGCCGACCTCGATCTCGACCCGCCCGCCGGTGTTGGCGAGCTGGAAGGCGGCGGCGGTGATGGCGGCGAGCGCCGCCAGCAGAAGAAGGGCGCGACCCATGCCCGCGCCTCAGCCCGGCGCCAGGGCGGCGAGCGCCGCGCGCGCGGCGACCAGCGCGCGGGCCTCCGCGGCCCAGGCGGCCAGTGCTTCCTTCGCCGCGGGCGGCAGGCGTTCGAGCCGCGCCAGCGCCCCCTCGATGTCGCCTGCCTCCAGCGCGCGGCGGGCGCGTTCGATCTCCCCGGCGGCGGCGTCGCCCCAGACGACCTCCTCCCCCCGGCGGACCGTGACGAGGCCCGAGAGCCGCGCGCCCGCGCGGTCGAGCATCGACTGCCCCTCCCGCGCCGGCTCGCTTGCCGCCAGCGCCGCGCGGGCGGCGGGTTCGAAGGCCAGGCGCAGCGCGGCCTCGGTCGGCGGGGCGGCGGCGGCGTAGCGGAGCAGCGCCGCCGGCGCCTCCGGCATCGCGGCCAGCGCCGTGCCGAGCGGCTGGCCGGCCTCGAGCCGCACGCGCAGCGCATCGAAGGCGGCCAGCCGCGCCGCACGGGCTTCCAGCGCGGCGACTCGGGCCTGCGCCTGTTCCAGCGCCACGATGCGCGCGGCAAGCGCGGCTTCAGCGCCGCGCAGCCGCTGTTCCAGCGCGACGCCGGCGGCGGCGATGCGCTCGGCCTCGGCGCGCTCCGCCGCGGCAAGGCGGTCGGCGAGGCTGCGCGCGAGGTCCTCGGTCCGGCGGATCGCCTCGGCATCCGCCGCCTGCTGGCGCGCGGCTACGGCGTCGAGCCGCTCGGACAGGCGGTCGGCGCGCGTCGTCAGGCTTTCCATCGCGCCGCGCGGGGCAAAGGCGGCCGGGTCGGGAATGGGGCGGGCGAGCGCCTCCGCCGCGCGGGCCTCCACCGCCGCGACGCGGCCGGCGACGCCCTCGACGCGCCCTTCGAGCGGGCGCAGGTCGGGCGGCGGCGGCAGGGCGGCGATGCGGCCCTCGATGGGCGCCAGGTCGACCGGGGGCCGCGCTTCCAGCGCCGCGATGCGCGCTTCCATGGCGGCCAGGGCCGAGACCCGGGAGTCGAGCGCGGCCAGGGCGGCAACCCGCGAGTCGAGCGCCGCGAGCGCCGCGACGCGCTGGTCCATCGCGGCCAGCGCGGCGACCGAGGGATGCGGCGGCGGCACCGGGCGCGGCGTGACCCAGAGCCAGGCCGCCGCCAGCACCAGCACGATTCCGCCGATCAGCAGCGGCAGCGCGGCGGGGTCGAGGTAGCGACGGATCGCGGAGGTCGGGGTCTCGGTCATGGGCCGCCCTATAGCAATCCGCGCGGCGGATGGCGCCCCCCGCGCTGGGTCGTTCCTGTCGGCCAAGGTTCCATCGACGGTCGCCGTATCCGCCAACTTCCGGCGAATCCCCGGAAGCCGGCGGGATTCGAGGTGCTCGGCGCGACGGGACCGCGCCCGGTCGCCTGCGACGGCGGTCAGCCCGGCGGGCCGAGCAGGGCCGGCAGCAGGGCGGGGTCGGGCCGCTCCGTCACGGCGATGCCCGCCCAGGGCAGAGGTCGCAGCGCCTCGGCGATGCGCTCGCTGATCGCGAGCGCGCGGATGCCGCGCGCGGCGTCCGCCAGGCCGGCCTGGCGCAGCAGCGCGAGGGTGATCCGCACGCCCCGCGGCGATGTGAAGAGCGCCGCGGCGACGGTGCCGGCGGCGAGCGCGGCACGGGCCTCCTCGGGCAGGGCGGTTGCCGGCGCGGCCTCGTAGGCGATGCGGCGGATGACGCGGAAACCCCTCGCGCGGAGCGCCCGCGCGAGGTCCATGCTGTAGCCGCGCCCGACCGCGAGCAGCAGCGGCCCGGATGCCGGGTCGAGCCGTTCCGCGGCCAGGGCGGCGAGCGCCGCCGCGTCGCCCTCGGCGGCCGTCACTTGCGAGAAGCCCTGCGCGCGCGCCTCGGCCGCCGTGCCGGCGCCGACGGCGAGCACCGGCGTCTCGCCGGGGGGCAGCGCGCGGGCCGCCGCGCGGCTGGGCAGCAGGATCGCCTGCGCCTTCGGCAGGCCGCGGGCCGGTGCCGCGCGCAGGACCAGGGCCGGCGCGAGCAGCGGATGCCAGCCCAGCGCCGCGACCGCGCGCGCCGTCTCCGCCCCTCCCGGCTCCGGCCTCGTGACGAGGATGCCCCGGCCCATCATGTCGCCCTGGGTCGCGGCCGCGGCGCTCGAGCAGGCTTGCCGACGGACAAACAAAGGAGGGGGCGCGGGGGAGTTCCCTCCCCCGCCCTCCTACGCAAAGAGATCGGCGGGGCTGTCCCGCCGCAGCGCCCGCCCGAGTTCATCCCCCAGCCGCGCCGCGTCGCTCGCCGCGCCTTCCGCGACCCGCTTCAGCAGGAAGGACCCGTCCGCGCGGGCGACGAGGCCCGTCAGCCGGACCGTGCCATCCGGCAGCAGCCGCGCATGCCCGCCGATCGGCGTGCGGCAGGACCCGTCGAGCGCCGCGAGCAGCCCGCGTTCGGCGGAGGAGACGGCGCGCGCCTCGGGGTCCTCGATGCCGGAGAGCAGTTCGTGCAGCTCGGTGTCGTCCGCCCGCACCGTGACGCCGACGATGCCCTGGCCGGCGGCGGGGACCATCGCCTCCGGGTCGATGGCGACGCTGCCCTCGGGCTCGAGCCCCAGCCGCCGCAATCCGGCCAGGGCGAGCAGCGTCGCCGCGGCTTCCCCTTCCGCCAGCTTGCGCAGCCGGGTCTGGACGTTGCCGCGGAACATGGTGACCTGCAGGTCCGGGCGCGCATGGAGCAGCTGCGACTGGCGCCGGACGGAGGAGGTGCCGATGACCGCCCCCTTCGGCAGCGCCGCGAAGGGGTTCGCCGGGTCGCAGGCGGGCAGGGCGGGCCCCGGCAGCAACGCGTCGCGCGCGTCCTCCCTCTTCAGCGTGCAGGCGAGCACGATGCCGGGCGGCATCTCGGTCTCGAGGTCCTTGAGCGAATGCACCGCGAAGTCGATACGGCGGTCGAGCAGCGCCTCGTGGATCTCCTTCGCGAAGAGCCCCTTGCCGCCGATCTCGGCCAGGCGGCGATCCTGGATGAGGTCGCCGGAGGTCATGAGCTGGTGTTCCTCGAACGCCTTCGCGTCGCGCAGCACCGGGCAGAAGCGCGTGACGCGGTCGAGGAAGTCCCGCGTCTGCCAGAGCGCGAGCGGCGAGGCGCGGGTGCCGACGCGCAGCGGCAGGGCGCGGCGATGCTTCGGCACGGCGGCGGGGTGTGCAAGGGACATGCTGTCGTCATAGAACCCCGCCCATGCGCGCGGAAGGTGGCTTTCCCCTGGATCGGCCGGTGCTCGGGCTCGAGAGCAGCTGCGACGAGACGGCGGCCGCCGTGCTCGCGCCCGACGGACGCATCCTGGCCGAGGGGGTGCTGAGCCAGGAACGGGAACACGCGGCCTTCGGCGGCGTGGTGCCGGAGATCGCCGCGCGCGCGCATCTCGCCGCCCTGCCGGGGCTTGCCGAACGGGTGCTGGCGCGCGCGGGGCTGGGCTTCGGCGATCTTGGCGCCGTCGCCGCCACGTCGGGGCCCGGGCTGATCGGCGGGCTGATCGTCGGCGCCTGCTTCGGCAAGGGTGTCGCGATCGCCCGCGGCCTGCCCTTCGTCGCGGTGAACCACCTGGAGGCGCACGCGCTGACCGCGCGCCTGCCGGGCCTGCTGCCCGAAGGCGCGCCCGCGTTTCCCTACCTGCTGCTGCTCGTCTCGGGCGGGCATTGCCAATGCGTCGCGGTGGAAGGGCTCGGTCGCTACCGGAGGCTCGGCAGCACGCTGGACGACGCGGTGGGGGAAGCCTTCGACAAGGCGGCGAAGCTGATGGGCCTGCCCTGGCCGGGCGGACCGCATCTTGAGCGGCTGGCCGCCGGCGGCGACGCGCGGGCGGTGCCGCTGCCGCGGCCGCTGCTGGGGCGGCCGGGCTGCGACTTCTCCTTCAGCGGGCTCAAGACCGCGGTGGCGCGGGCGGTGGCGCAGGGCGCGGCGCATCCGGATGTCGCGGCGTCCTTCCAGGCCGCCGTCGCCGCGGTGCTGGCGGACCGGGCGCGCAACGCGCTCCTCATGCTGCCCGAGGCGAGCGCCGTCGTGGTCGCCGGGGGCGTCGCGGCGAACCAGGCGGTGCGCGCGGCACTCGCCGGCGTCGCCGGCATGGCGGGCGTGCCGATGCTGGCGCCACCCCTGCGCTACTGCACGGACAACGCGGCGATGGTGGCCTGGGCCGGCATCGAACGCCTGCACGCGGGGCTGAGCGACCCGCTCGACCACAACCCCAGGCCGCGCTGGCCGCTGGCGGAGTTGGCCGGGGTTTGATGGGGCGCCGCAGAGAGGGGCGCTGCCCCTCTCCGCACCTCACCCCGCCAAAGGCCGAAAGGCCTTTGGAAGCCAGGACCTGATCGGGGCTGGCGGGGAGGCGGCGGTTGGGCGCCTTGGCGAAAGGCGCACCTGCGAGCCCCCTCCCCGCCATCCCCGATTGAATCACTTGGGTTCCGAGGGCCTTTCGGCCCTCGGCGGGGGAGCGCGAGGGGGCGGCGTCCCCTCGCGCGCGTCCCCGTCAGATCACCCGGTCGAACGCCACCAGCGCCCTGCGGGCCAGGCGGTAGAGCTGCGCCGGGCGGCGGCGTTCCGCGGTGGCGGGGCTGCGTGCGTCGGGCACTTCCTCGATCAGGCGGAGTTCCGTGATCTTGCGGCGGAAGGCACTGTCGTTGAGGCGTTCGTCCATCACCGCCTCGTAGACCGCCTTGAGGTCGGGGAGGGTGAAGGTCTCCGGCAGCAGCAGGGCGGGCAGGCTCGACCACGCGCCCTTGTTGCGGATGCGGGCGAGTGCGGCGGCGAGGATGGCGCCGTGGTCGAAGGGCAGGGGCGGCGGGTCGTCGACCGGGAAGGCGTCGAGGTCGTGCGCGGCGGCGAGGGCTGCTTCCGGCACCAGCGCATAGTGGGCGACGGACAGCGACCAGCCGCGGGGGTCTCGGACGGGCCCGGAGAAGGTCGCGAGCTGTTCGAGGAACAGGCCCGCGAGCCCCGCCTTCTGGGCCAGGATGCGCGCGGCTGCATCGGTGGTGGAGGCGTCTTCCTCCGGCCGGACATAGCCCCCGACCAGGGCCAGGCTGCCGGCATGGGGCGGCTTGTCCCGGCGCTGGAGAAGCGTGGCGAGGCGGCCGTCGCGCAGCGTGAACAGCACGGTGTCCACGGTGACGATGGGGCGTTTTTCCTGGCCGGCCATGGGACGGAGGATGGGGCGGGCGGGCGCCGACTTGCAAGGCGCGTTATGCAATTTACAAATTGCATTTTGTGAATTGCAAGCGTATGAAGGCAGCACCCCAGCGGGCCCCTCGCCCGCACCGGCCCGAAAGGAGGCCACCATGACCACCATCCGCCGCCTCGGTCCCTGGACCCACGCCCGCGCCGAGGCCTCCGCCTTCCTCGCCATCCACCGCAACGGCCGCCTCGTCCGCTCGGGGCGTGGCCTGTCCGCCTGGTTCCTCACCGCCGGCGGCACCTCCCTCGTCGAGGTGCCGGCCGATGACCGCGACAACGTCGTCGCCGTCAGCGCCGTCACGCGGGACTTCCAGGCCGTCACCGCCCAGGGCGTCGTCACCTGGCGCGCCGCCGACCCGCTGCTGCTCGGCGAAAGGCTCGACTTCTCGGTCGACCCGCGCACCGGCTTCCCGAATGCGGAGCCTGTGGCCCAGGTCGGCGCGCTCATCGATGGCCTGGTGAAGGCGGCGGTCGAGCGCCATGTCGGCGCGCGCGACGTCGCCACGCTGCTCGCGGACGGCATCGGCGCGCTGCAACAGGCGGTCGAGGCCGCGCTCGCCGCGACCCGGCAGTTCGAGGAGATCGGCGTGGCCCTCGCCGGCGTGCGGCTGTCCGACCTCTCGCCCTCCCCCGAACTGGTGCGCGCGCTGCGCCAGCCGACGCTCGAACGCCTGCAGCAGGGCGCGGACGAAGCCACCTTCGCCCGCCGCGCCGCGGCGGTGGAGAAGGAGGCCGCGATCGCGCAGAACGAGACCCGCGCCCGCATCCGGCTGGAGGAGGAGCGCGCCGCGCTGATCGCCCGCGAACGCGACAATGCCCGCGCGAGGTCCGAAGCCGAGGCCGAGGCCGCGCGCATCGCCGCCGAATCGGCGAGCGAGACCCAGGCCATCGGCGCGACCGCCGCCGCGCAGGCCCGCGGCGTCGCCGCCGATGCCGAGGCCGCCGCGACCCGCGCCATCGACGGCGCCAGGCTGGAGGCGGAACGCGCCCGCGCCGAGATCGCCCGGTCCATGCCGGACATCGTCGTCATCGCGGAAGCGCTGCGGCATGGCATGGCGTCCGCCAAGATCGGCACGCTCAATCTCGGCCCGGATATCGTCGCGCAGTTGGGCGATGCCTTCGGCGCCGCGCTCGCGGCGCCCCGGAAGGGGGCCTGACGGCCATGGCGATCCTCGCCCCCCGGGTGGTGCTGGTGCGGCGGGAGACGGAGCTCGACCGTGTCCGCGCCACCCATGCGACCCTCGCCTCCGCCCGCTTCGTGCTGGAGCGGCGGGGGATCGACCTGAGCGAAGTGGAGGCGGCGCATCGCGACTTCACCGAGGCCCTGCGCCGCGTCCGCGCCGCCATCCCGCCGGACTGGCGACAGGCGGTGCTGATGCGCGGCGAGCTCGAGCGCTTCGTCTTCGGGCCGGAGGATATCGTGCTCACCCTCGGCCCGGACGGGCTCGTCGCCAACGTCGCGAAGTACCTCGATGGCCAGACCGTGATCGGCATCGACCCCGCGCCCGGCCGCAACGCCGGGGTGCTGGTGCGCTTCCGCGTCGCGGAGGCGGAGGAAGCGATCGCCGAGGCCGCCGCCGGCAGCATCGCTCTCGAACCGCGCACCATGGCCGAGGCGCGGCTCGACGACGGGGAGGGCCTGCTCGCGCTGAACGAGGTCTTCATCGGCCATCGCAGCCACCAATCGGCGCGGTACACGCTGATGGCGAACGGTGCGCGGGAGAGGCAATCCTCCTCCGGCCTGATCGTCGCGACGGGCACGGGGGCGACGGGCTGGGCGGCCTCGATCCAGCGCGCGACGGGCCGGCGGCTCGACCTGCCGCCGACCGCGCCGCGGCTCGGCTTCCTGGTGCGGGAAGCCTGGCCGGGGCCGGCGACCGGGGCGGACCTGGTCGCCGGCCTGGTGGAGGACGCGCCGCTGACCGTGACGTCCGAGATGGACGAGGGCGGCACGATCTTCGCCGACGGCATCGAGACGGACCGGCTGGCCTTCGGCTGGGGCCGCCGCGTCACCGTCGCGCCCGCGGCGCGGCGGCTCAACCTCGCCGTGCCGGCTTGATCCGGCGCAGGGACGCGCGCCGGGTCGCGTCGCAGGATGACTCCTGTCCAAGGGAGGAACCCGCATGCGCGTCACCGCCGGGGAAGTGCATCAGTTCGAGGATGGCGAGGGCTGGTTCCACCTGCCCGGCGCACCGGAGGGCGTGGCCGTGCGCATCCTGGCCAATTCGCTCGACCCCACCACGGGCCGCGGCGCGCGGGTGCAGATGCTGCGCCTGCCGCCGGGCGGCACCCTGCCCGAGGCACCGCCATCGGAGGGCGACTACTGGCAGGAATACCTGCTGCTGCGGGGGGAGGTGTCGATCGACGGGCATCCCGCGCCGCTGCACGCGCCGGCCGCGCTGACGATCGCGCATGGCGCGCGGCGCGCGACGCTGGCCAGCCCCGGCGGCTGCCTGCTGGTGGAGGTGGCGCACTACTGAGCGGCGCCGCTCGCCATTGCGCCCGGCATCCAGCGCGCCATTGCACCCGCCGTCCAGCGCGCCATTGCACCCGCCGTCCAGCGCGCCATTGCGCGACGCCCCGCATCGCGCCATGACCGCGCCACGATGAACTACCGCCACGCCTTCCACGCCGGGAACCATGCGGACTGCCTCAAGCATGTCCTTCTGGTGTGGCTGCTCGGCGCGCTGGCGCGCAAGCCGGCGCCCTTCGCGGTGCTGGACACCCATGCCGGGCGGGGCATCTACGACCTCGGCGCGACCGAGGCCCAGCGCACCGGCGAAGCGGCGAAGGGCGCCCTGCGGCTGGCGGATGTGCGGGACGGTCCGCTCGCGCCCTATGTCGACGCGCTGCGCGCGCAGGGCTTCCCGGCGCGCTACCCGGGATCTCCGTCGCTGATCCG
Organism: Roseomonas nitratireducens; assembly: GCF_017813355.1. Classification (GTDB taxonomy): domain Bacteria; phylum Pseudomonadota; class Alphaproteobacteria; order Acetobacterales; family Acetobacteraceae; genus Neoroseomonas; species Neoroseomonas nitratireducens. The sequence goes on along the minus strand of NZ_JAGIYZ010000001.1, from coordinate 9,451 downwards.
CGGCGTGCTGCGCGACCATGACCGACTCGCCTGCTGCGAGCTGCACCCCGAGGACCATGCCGCACTGCGGACGCTGTTCGCACGCGACCGCCAGGTGGCGGTGCATCGCCGCGACGCGTGGGAAGCGATCCGCGCCCTGACCCCCTTCCCCGAGCGGCGCGGCCTGGTGCTGCTGGACCCGCCCTTCGAGAAGGAGGACGAGTTCGCGCGCCTCGCAGCGGCGATCACCGAGGTGAACCGGCGCTTCCGCGCCGCCATCGTCGCCGCCTGGTATCCCGTGAAGCATCGCGCCCCGGTACGCGACTTCCACGACGCGCTGCGCGCCTCCGCGGTGCGGGACGTGGTCGCGGCCGAGCTGTGGCTGCGCGAGCCCACCGATCCGCGTCGGCTGAACGGCAGCGGGTTGCTGGTGGTGAACCCGCCCTTCGGCTTCGAAGAAGCGGCCGGCGATATGCTCGCCGCGCTTCTCGCCGCGCTGGAGACGGAGGCCGGCGCCGGCGTGTCCGTCCAGCGGGTGACGCCCGAGTGATGCACGGCGTGCGAGGGCCGGCCGCGCGCGCCGGCGCCGCGCCGCGGATCGACCCGCCTTACGGCGGCAGGACGAACGGGACGATGGCGACGGAGACCAGCAGCACCACGATCGTGAATGGCAGGCCGATCTTCACGAAATCGAAGAAGCTGTAGTTGCCGGGACCGACGACCAGCGTGTTCACCGGCGAGGAGACTGGCGTGACGAAGGCGGCCGAAGCCGCAAGCGCCACCATCATCGCGAAGGGCTGCGGGGAGGCGCCGATCTCGCCGGCGACGGCGACGGCCACCGGCGCCATCAGCACGGCCGTCGCGGTGTTGGAGATGAACAGGCTCAGCAGCGCGGTGATGGCGAAGATCAGCCCGAGCAGGACGCGCGGCGAGGCCTCCCCCGCGAAGGCCACCACGACATCGGCCGCGAGTTCCACGCCGCCCGTCCGCTGCAGCGCGATGGCGAAGGGCAGCATGCCCACGATGAGCACGAGGCTTTTCCACGAGATCGCGCCATAGGCGCTCTTGAGGTCGATGCAGCGCGTCAGCCCGAGCAGCAGGCAGGCGATCAGCGCCGCATGCACCGTCGGCAGCCAACCCGCGACGATGACGACGACGAACAGCCCGAGGATCCCCGTCGCGAAGGCCGCGCGGCCGGCGGCGGGCAGGATCTCCGCATGCTCGGCCGGCAGGTTCAGCACGACCAGCTCGTGATCCTCGGCGCCGAGGCGCCGGATGTCGGACCAGAAGCCGGTCAGCAGCAGCGTGTCGCCGGCCTTCAGCCGTTCCTCCAGCAACTCCGGCCCGACCACGCGGCTGCCGTGGCGCAGGCCGATGACGGTCAGACCGAATTCGCCGCGCATCCGGACATCCAGCACCGTCTGGCCGATCAGCGGCGATTCGGGCGGCACCAGCACCTCGACCATCCCGATCTCCTGCGACGGGATGGCGGAGAAGACGCCGCCTTCGAGCGGCAGCACCTCGACGCCATGGATCGCGCGCAGTTCCTCCAACCGCGGCGCCGGCGCGCGGACGTCGATCAGCAGGACATCCCCGACCTGCAGCTCGACGGCGGGCGCGGGCCGCAGGATCGCGGTGCCGAGCGAGCGCCGCCGTTCGATGGCGAGCAGGTTGACGCCCTCGGGGCGCAGGTCGAGCTCCTCGCGCGGCCGCCCAACGAGGTTCGAGCCAGCCAGCACACGCACGCGATAGATCCGGCCCTCGAGGCTGTAGCGCTCGACCCATTCCGCGAGGCTCGGCGCCTGGCGGCCACCCGCCTGGGGCGGGCGCCGGTCGGGCAGGAAGCGGCGCGCGAACAGCATGTATCCGATCGCCAGGACAAGGATCGGCACGCCGAAGGGGGTGAAGGCGAAGAAGGCGAAGCCCTGGTGCCCCTGGCGCACCAGTTCAGCGCTGACGACGAGGTTCGGCGCCGTCGCGACCAGCGTCATCATGCCGCTGATCAGCGCGGCGACGGACAGCGGCATCATCAGCTGCGACGGCGCGACGTCCATCGACCGGCAGATGCGCAGCGCGATGGGAATGAAGATCGCGACCACCGCGGTCGAGCTCATGAAGGCGCCGAGGCCGGCCGCGGCGACCATCAGCAGGATCATCAGCCGCGTCGGGCTGCCGCCCGAGCGCGCGCTCAGCATGTCCCCCACCCGCTGCGCCGCGCCGGTCCGCACCAGCGAATCGCCGACGATGAACAGGGCGGCGAGCAGCACGACGACGGGGTCGGCGAAGCCGGCCAGCGCCTCGTTGATCGTGATCACCCCGGTGAAGGGCAGCAGGACGATCATCAGCAGCCCGACCACGTCCATGCGCGGGCGGTTGGCGATGAACATGGCGATCGCCGCGCCGAGCAGGGCCAGGACGAGGATCAGGTCGTTGGTCATGGGCGTCCTCGTGGTTCGCGGCGCATCCTCATCCCCGCACCGCCAGGAGCGGGCGCAACGCATCCGTCACCCCGGTCAGGATTATCTGCACGCCGATGCACAGCAGCAGGAAGGCGGTCAGCTTGGTCGCGACGAGCGTGCCCTGGGGCCCGATTCGTCGCGCGATCGCGGCCGACTGGGCATAGGCGGCCCAGACGCAGACCGCGACGGACAGCGCGATCAGCACCGAGGAGATGGCACTGACCAGCAGCACGCCCTGGGCTTCCGTGCTGCGCTCCGCGCCCAGCGCGATCGAGGCGGCGATCGAGCCCGGCCCCGTCGTCAGCGGCAGCGTGAGGGGAAAGAAGGCCATGCGCTCGATCGGCGCGGTGTCCATCGCCTCCGGTCCCTTCGAAGCCTCGGGCGCGGCGCGCAGCATGGTCCAGCCGGAGGCGGCGACGGCGAGCCCGCCGCCGATCCGCAGCGCCTCGAGCGATATGCCGAAGAAGGACAGGACGCGGGAGCCGAGGAACAGCGCGACCAGCAGCACGATGAAGGCGTTGATCGCGATGCGGCGGGCCAGGCGCGCCCTTTCCCGCGCCGTCAGCCACCGCGTCATGTCGTGGAAGACGAAGGCGATGCCGAAGGGGTTGATGATGCTGATCAGCGTCGAGAAGCCGAACAGCCAGAAGGAGAGCAGCTTGGCGACGAGGAAGCCGTCGATCATGACACGGCCGGCCCGCGCCGCGTCAGCGCAGCTCGATGGTGACGCCCGCTTCGCCGATCCGCCACTGGCCGCCGGCACGCTCGGTCCGCAGGCGCAGTTCCACACCGGCGGCGTTGCGCAGGAAGCGCGTCTCCGGCCCCGATGGGCTGCCGGGCGCGCGCGGGGCGGTGCGTTCGGTATAGCGGCCCGCGAAATCCTCGAGCCGGCGCAGGTTGAACACCTCCCCCCGCGCGGAGAGGGTCGAGACGCCGAGGCTGCCGAACTCGATGCCGCGCAGGTTGAAGCGGTGCTCCTCCCCCCCGAAGCGCAGCCGCCCGCCGCCGACCGAGGCGCCGAGCGCCAGCGCGCCGACGCGCACCTGCTCGATCTCGATCGAGCCATCCGGGTTCGGATCCGGCCGGCCGCGATTCTGCGCCGCCGCCGGCGCGGCGGCGAGCAGCAGCAGGGCGGGCACGGCGCTCCGTCGCGTGATCCTCAAGGGCGTCATCCTCCCGCCATCCGGGCGCCGGGCCGGCGCGGGCACACATCACAGCCCCCACGGGATGCCGAGCAGGTACCAGCCCGCCAGAAAGATGGTCCAGATCAAGGAGATCCAGATCACATAGGGCAGCATCAGCGCGATCACCGTGCCGACGCCGGCTTCCTTCTGGTACTTGATCGCGAAGGTGACGATCATCGCGAAATAGGCGTTGAGCGGCGTGATCGCGTTCATGGGGCTGTCGCCCACGCGATAGGCCGCAAGCACCACCTCCGGCTCGACGCCGAGCTGCATCAGCAGCGGCACGAAGACCGGCGCGAAGATCGCCCATTTGGCGATCGCCGCGGTGATGATCAGGTCGATGCCCATGACGGCGATCACGAAGCCGATGATCAGCGCGATCGAGGGCAGGTTCAGCGCCTCGAGGATGCGGGCCGCCGAGACCGCCGCCAGCGTCGCCATGTTGGTGTAGTTGAAGAAGGCGATGAACTGGCTGATCACCAGCAGCAGCAGGATCAGCCCGCCCAGGCCGCCGATCGCCTTCTGCATCGCCGCGATGATGTCGGCGGAGTTCTTCATGGTGCCGGCACCGCGCCCATAGGCCGCCCCCGCGACCAGGAAGACCAGCGCGATCGTCACGATCAGGCTGTTCATGAAGGGCGAGTTGCTGATCATCGCGCCCGTCGTGGGGTGGCGGAGCGGCGCACCCGGCGGCAGCAGCAGCAACGCCACGAAGGCGAGGGCGGCGAGCAGCCCGTAGCCGGCGTAGCGCAGGCCGCGATACTCCGCCTCGCTCAGCACGTTCTCGCCAGGCACCTGGTAGTCGCCCGTGTAGGCGCCGAGGCGCGGCTCGATCACGCGCTCCGTCACGACGACGATCAGGACGGTGAGCAGCACCACCGAACCGATCGAGAACCAGACATTCGCCGCCAGGTCGATCGACCTGGTCGGGTCCACGAGGCGGATGGCGTCGTTGGTGATCTCGGTCAGGATGCCGTCCACCGGCACGATCAGGATGTTCACCAGGAAGGCCGCCGCGACGGAAGCGAAGCCCACCGCGAGCCCGGCCAGCGGATGCCGCCCGACGGACAGGAAGGCAGCCGCCGCGAGCGGAATCAGCACCAGGTAGCCGGCATCCGCCGCGATCGAGGAGATGATGCCCACGAAGGTCAGGATCCAGCACAGCGCCCAGCGGGGCGCCACGATCACCAGCTTGCGGATCAGCACCTTCACCAGGCCGGATTCTTCCGCCACGCCGACGCCGACCATCGCGATGATGATCACGCCCACCGCGGTGAAGCTCATGAAGTTGGCCACCACGCCGGTGTACATGAAGCGGATGCCCTCGATGGTCAGAAGGCTCCGCGCCTCGGTGACGGCGGGCTCGATGTTGCCGGTGGCGGGGTTGTAGGCCTGGTAGCTGACCTTCGCGCCGAACACCGACAGCAGCGTCGACAGCACGATGATGATCCCGATCAGGTAGACGAAGATCATCACCGGGTGGGGGACGCGGTTGCCCACCCTCTCGACCATGTCGAGCAGCTTCTGCATCGCGGTCTTGGGCGCTTCGGCGGCGTCGCTCATGGCCGCGGCCTCAGCGCGCCAGCGCGTGCAGCACGCGCACCCAGGACCGCATGCCCTTGAGGAAGCAGGTCAGGTCGTACTTCTCGTTCGGGCTGTGGATGCGGTCGTCCTCCAGCCCGAAGCCGGCGAGGATCACGTCCATGCCGAGCGATGTCTTGAGCATGTGCGTGACGGGGATGGACCCGCCGCCGCCGATGAAGAAGGCTTCCTTCCCCCATTCGTCGGTCAGCGCCTGGCGCGCCTTCTGGAAGGCGGGTGCCTCGATCGGGAAGCGGATGGCGCGCCCGGCGCCGTGCTCGAGGAACTCCACCGTGCAGTCCGCCGGCACGCGGGCGCGGACGAAGGTGCGGAACGCCTCCCGCACCTTGTGCGGGTCCTGGTCGAAGACCAGGCGGAAGGAGATCTTCGCCGATGCCTTCGACGGGATGACGGTCTTGAAGCCATCGCCCTGGTATCCGCCGCCCATGCCGTTGACCTCGCAGGTCGGGCGCGACCAGGTCATCTCCAGCACGCTGCGGCCCTTTTCGCCCGCGGGCACGGAAAGCCCCACCGTGCCGAGGAAGGCCTTCGGGTCGAAGGGCAGCGCATCCCACTGCGCCTTCAGCGCCGGGTCGAGTTCCGGCACGCCGTCGTAGAAGCCGGGCAGCGTCACGCGGCCATCGGCGTCTCGCAGGTCGGCCAGGATGCGCGCGACGACGTGGTTCGGATTGGTCGCGGCCGATCCGTAGAAGCCCGAATGCAGGTCGCGGTCGGCGGCGGTGATGGTGAACTCCTCCCCCACCAGCCCGCGGAGCATCGTCGTGATAGCGGGCGTCGCCGCGTCCCACATGTTGGTGTCGCAGATCAGGCCGATGTCGGCGCGCAGCTCGTCGGCATGCGCCTGAAGGAAGCCGGGCAGGTTGACGCCGCCCGATTCCTCCTCTCCCTCCAGCAGGATCGTGACGGGGATGGGCAGGCTGCCCGTCACCTGCTTCCAGGCGCGGCAGGCCTCGACGAAGGTCATCAGCTGGCCCTTGTCGTCCGCCGCGCCGCGGCCGCGGATCACCCTGGTGCCGTCCGGGCGCGTCTCGACGCGCGGCTCGAACGGGTCGTGTTCCCAAAGCTCCACGGGATCGACCGGCTGCACGTCGTAATGGCCGTAGAACAATGCCGAGGGCCCTTCGCCGGCGCGATGATGCGCGACCACGATGGGATGGCCCGGCGTCGGCCGTGACTCGGCGGTGAAGCCGATCGAGGCCAGGTCCGCCGCGTGCCATTCGGCGCAGGCGCGGCATTCGGCGGCGAAGGCCGGGTCGGTCGAGATCGAGCGGATCCGGAGCAGCGCGAGAAGACGCTCGAGCGCGGCCTCGGCATTTGCGTCCACCTGCGCGAGCACGGCGTCGAGCGGATCCATCGCGTTTCCTCCTGGCGGGCGCGTGGCCATGGCGGATGGCGCGGCCCTTGCTCGACCCTAGTCCGGAAAGCGGGCGCGCCGCCTTGGCATCCCATGCCGCGGCTTGACGGTGCGTCCCGCCGGCGCCGTCACCGGGGCGGCGCGGTCGTCGGTTCGATCGATCCGATGGGGCGCAGGCCGGTCCGCCAGCGATCGCCCTCGCGGCCCTGCGCCTCCCCATACGCGAAGAGCGCGCGCATATAGGCGGTCTCGAAGGGCTCGGATCGCGGCGTGCGGAAGTCGGGCCCGATATAGGCAAGGCGGAAGCCCACACCGTCGCGCGCCGTCGTCAGGTAGATCCGGACGATGTCGTTCACTGCGCTGAAATGCAGCAGGGAGGACGCGGCACGCCCGGTGATGGAGATGATGGACCGCTCGGTGTTCGCCCATTCGACATCCAGGCGCCCGTTGCGCACCACCCAGGCCGTGCGCTCCCGCGCCGGCATGCGGCCCTGCTGTTCGGCGCGCAGGTTGATCAGCGGCGGATAGAGGAACATCTGCAGCGTCGCGCCGCCGTCGACATGCATCTCCTGGTGCGGGGTGCCGTTGTGCTCGACATCGACCAGCACCGGCGGGAAGGCGCCGGGGATCGAGGCCGAGGCCAGCAGGATGCGCCGGAACAGCTCGAGCGAACCGGGATGCCCGCTCGCGGCGATCGCCCCGATGTTCCAGAAGACCGGGCGGCCGAGGTCGAGATTCGTTGTGCCGATCAGCAGCAGGCGCCCGCGGCCGTATTCGCGCGCGATCGCGGCCATCAGCTCGGCATTCACGTGGCGCTCGATCAGCTTGTAGAGCGGCGAGGTGTCGCCCAGCGATTCCGCGAACAGGATCGCGCGCAGCTTGCTGCCCAGCCGGACGATGTCGGACGGCGCGACCTCGGTGAAGACCTCCCGCAGTTGCGGATCGTAGTCCGGACCCAGGAAGGCGAAGGGCGCGATGAGCGCGCCGGCGGAGATGCCGGTCACCAGGTCGAAGCTCGGCCGCCGGCCGGATTGCGTCCATCCGGTCATCAGCCCCGCGCCGAAGGCGCCGTTGTCGCCGCCGCCGGACAGCGCGAGGAAATGGGCCGGCGGCAGGCGGCCGCGCGGCGCGGCGGCCAGCTGGCGCCGATGCATCTCCTGCCACTCCGCCACCAGCGCGTCGGGATTCGCATCGACCCAGAAGCGCGCATTCGACACGCCGAGGATCGGGATCGATTCGATGGTCGGCGGCGGCGGCGCGTCGAGCCGGCTGATGTTCGCGCAGCCCCCCAGCACGACGACGAGCAGGGCCACCAAGGCCCGCCGACATGTTCCGACGTGGCGCCGCATCAGGGCCATCCTTCCGGCTTGCTGTCCCGCGCGCCGGTGCGGCCGCGCGGCGGCAGTCTAGGCGAGGGTATGTGACGCCTGGAACCGCGGATGCGTCAGAACCGCACCACCGCGGCGAACAGGAAGCGGTTGGCGATGCCGTGCCCGGTGCCGGCCGACCCGGCCGCCGATGCGCCCCCGTAAAGATCGCGCCGCGTGAACACGTATTCCAGCCCGACATCGAGCCAGCCGCTGCCGAAGCTCCCGTTGCGGATCTCCGCGAAGGGGCTCCAGATCAGGTTGGCGAAGACCTGCTGCGTCTCCCGGTTCAGCGACAGCGCGGAGGCCGAGCCCGGCGTGAAGGCCAGCGCATAGGACGGGTAGTCGTTTCGCGCATAGGCGTAGGAGAAGGTGCTGCGCAGCGTCGTCGCCCAGAACCGGCGATAGGCGAGCGTCGCGCCATAGGACGGGATGGTGTCGAGCCCTGGCGTGGTCACGCCCGGCAGGCCGAGGTCGGTCAGCGCGTCCTGCCCGGACGTCTGCCCCGCGAAGTAGCGCCCGATCCCGTCGCCATAGAAGGCCATGGCGGCGATCTCGTCCTGGCCGAGCGCCTCCCACAGCAGCCGCAGCGGGATGCGGACATGGCCGGCGACACCCCAGCCCGGCGCGGTCTCGGACACCGCGACCGGCGCCGCGGTGCCGTCGGTGCGGATCTCGATCTGGCGGAGGATGCCGCGCAGGCCGAGTTCCACGCCATCCTGCCGCCAGGTCAGCCGGGCGAGCAGGTCGGGGACGGAACTGACCGCCGGGCTCGCGCCACCCTGCAGGGACGCCCCCGGGCTGAAGACGCCGAGGGTCGAGGTGAAGGCCGTCTCAGGCGCCTCGATCGAAACCTGGCCGGTCAGGCCTTCCGCGAGCCGCCCGGTCAGGCGGATCTGCGCCTGTCGCACGAAGGACTGGTTGAGGTTCGTCGCGTCGATCAGCGTCTCGAAGACGCCTTCGTTCCACAGGCTGTTCGCCTGGCCGATCAGCACGCGCAGGCGCTCGTCGCCGAGTTCCGCCCAGGCCTGGCGCAGGCGGAACACGGCATTGGAGGAGGTCGGCGCGCCGCCGCCGAAATCGCCCTCGAGCCGCGTCTCCAGCGTGCCCCAGGATGTCAGCGTGCGCGTGTCGAAGCCGAAGCGGCTGAAGCGTGCGGTCATGCCGAAATCGCCGCCCTGGCGGTCGGCGGCACTGCCCGTCAGCGGGATGGATTGCGGCGCCGGCGCATCGGTCTGGTTGCGCGGGCCAAGGTCGTAGGCGGCGGTCAGCTTGGCGAAACCATAGAGCCGGACCTGCGTGTCGGTGCCCGGCACACGGAAGGCGATGCCCGGCAGGTCCGAGCGCAGCGCCTCCTCCGTCGCGAAGGCCCGGCCCATCGGGTCGGGTGGCGCGAGGCCGGGCGGGCCCGAGGCGCGCTGCGGCGTATCGGCCTGAGCCTGTTCCAGCGCCACGCGCGCGGCGCGGGCCTCGGCCGCCGCGGCGCTCGCATCCGCCGCCGCGGCG